>NZ_CP084758.1:337500-1537500 GCF_020535565.1 Shinella sp. XGS7
CCAGGGTCACGGCCGGGGTGTGGCGCAGCCGCGCCAGGCGGGCGCGTTCCAGCTCGCTCTGGCGCTGGCGGAAACGGTACTCCTCCAGCACGATGGGCGAGGGGTTGACGATGACCGCGCCCACATCGCCGTCGATGATGACCCAGTCATCCTGGCGGATCAATCGCGAGGCCTCGCGCGTGCCCACCACGGCCGGGATGTCCATGCTGCGCGCCACGATGGCGGTGTGCGAGGTCTTGCCACCGATATCGGTGATGAAGCCGTGGAACACGCTGCGCTTGAACTGCATCATGTCAGCCGGCGCGATATCAGCCGCCACCAGCAGCAGCGGGTCCTCGCCAGCAAAGTCGCGCTGCACCACGCTGGCCGCGCCCCCCGGCACCTTGCCCTGCTCGCGAGCCAGGGCGCCCAGGATGCGCTCCACCACC
Organism: Shinella sp. XGS7; assembly: GCF_020535565.1. Taxonomy (NCBI): domain Bacteria; kingdom Pseudomonadati; phylum Pseudomonadota; class Alphaproteobacteria; order Hyphomicrobiales; family Rhizobiaceae; genus Shinella; species Shinella sp. XGS7. Next base: position 337,929 of record NZ_CP084758.1, read on the forward strand.
TGCTCGAGGTCGGCCTTGCGCTCGCGCAGGTACTCGTCTTCCATCTCGTCGAACTGGCGGGCCAGCACCTCGAGCTGGGCCGAGAGTGCCCATTCGGCGTTGTAGTGCCGCTCCACGATCCACTGCTTGGTCGCGCCCGTCAGGGCCTCGTCGTGTAGCAGCATCAGATGCACGTCCAGCAGGGCGGCCAGCTCGTGCGGCGCGTCCTCGGGCAGGTCGTCGCGCAGGGCCGCCAGTTCCTGGGCCACCTCGTCGCGGGCGCGCACCGCGCGCTGGATCTCGGCCTCGACCTGATCGGCCGCGATGAAGTAATGCGCCACGTCCACGCGGCTGGAGGCCACGAGCACGGCCCGGCCGATGGCCACGCCGCGGGAAACCGGAATGCCGAAGACCTGAAAACTCATGATGCGCCGACTGTAGCAGCGCCTTGGCTTCACGGTTTGGTCACTCCATGGTCACGGCGGCGTCACCCGCCCCGCCGAGCATGCGCCCAGTCCATCCACGACGAGGTCGCCCATGCGGGACATCCCATCGCCCACGCTGCCCATCGCCCAGCTGACCCAGCCCCAAGGCGCTCCCCTCGCCCGTCCGGCCGCCGCAACACCCCGTGCCCGGCTGGATGTGCAGTGGGCCCGCCATGAGGACGAGGTGCGCGAGGCCCAGCGCCTGCGCTACTCGATCTTCGTGGACGAGATGGGCGCCCGGCTCAGCCCGCCCCAGGGCGCACCGGCCGGCCATGATGTGGACGCCTTCGACCCCTTCTGCGAACACCTGCTGGTGCGAGCCCTGGAGCCCGGCGAGCGCAGCGGCCCCGTGGTGGGCACCTATCGCGTGCTGACCCCGGCCGCGGCCCGCCGCGCCGGCGGCCTGTACAGCGAAACCGAATTCGACCTCACCCGCCTGCGCGGCCTGCGTGAACGGATGGTGGAGCTGGGCCGCTCCTGCGTGCACCCCGATCACCGCAGCGGCGGCGCCATCATGCTGCTGTGGGGAGCACTGGCCGAATTCATGCAGCGCAACAGCCTGGACACCATGGTGGGCTGCGCCAGCATCAGCATGCGCGACGGCGGCCACTACGCCGCCAGCCTCTGGAAGCAGCTCTCCCAGACCCATCTGGCCGGCATCGAGCATCAGGTGCGTCCGCGCCTGCCCCTGCCGGTGGACGAGCTGCGCCAGGATCTGGCAGCCGAAGCGCCGCCGCTGATCAAGGGCTATCTGCGCTGCGGCGCCAAGGTGCTGGGCGCGCCCGCCTGGGACCCCGACTTCAACACCGCCGATCTGCCCCTGCTGATGCGCATTGCCGACCTGCCCGAGCGCTACCGCAAGCACTTCATCGCCGGCTGAGCGCGCCGCCCCTCCCGGGGCGATCCCGCTGCCGGCCTACAGGCTCACTGCCCTTCGCCGAACTTGTCGTTCACCAGGGCGGTGATGGCATCCAGCGCCGCCTGCTCGTCGGCGCCTTCGGTCTCGAGCTCCACCTGGGAGCCCAGGCCGGCCGCCAGCATCATCACCCCCATGATGCTCTTGGCATTGACCCGCCGGCCGTTGCGGCTCATGAACACCTCACACTGGAAACTGCCCGCCAGCTTGGTCAGCTTGGCCGAAGCGCGGGCATGCAGGCCCAGTTTGTTGCTGATGGTGAGGGTGGTCTTGAGCATCTGCCGTTCAGGGAGTGGGGGAACAGGTCGGAGCGGATGAGACGAGGGGCGCCGAGGGCGCACCCGCCTCGGGGGGCGGGCCCAGCACGATGCCGCGCGCGCCGCCCTCGCTGGCGCGCTGCACCAGCTGGGCCACGGGTTCGGCGGCGTAGCACAGCGAGCGCCAGAGCATGGGCACATTGACCCCGGCGATCACGCGCACATGACCGCCCACGTCCAGCAGGCGCTGGGCCGCATTGCAGGGGGTGGCGCCGAACACGTCGGTCAGCACCAGGGATTCGGCATGGCCGGCCGCGGCGAGCAGGGCACGCGCTTCGCGCTCCACGATCTCCACCGACATGTCCGGCGTCACGTCCAGCACGGTGAGCTGCGGCGCGCAATTGGGAAAGGTGTGCTCAGCCACCGCCTTCAGGGCGGAGGCCAGCGGTGCGTGGGCAATCAGCAGCAAGCCGGACATGGCCCCATTATCCCCGTCCCGCGCCCCGGCTTCAGGGCTGCAGGGTCAAGCCCGTGACAAAGGTCTCCCAGGCCCCCGCCTCCAGGCGCTCGCCCAGCTGGGTGAGCTGGTAGACCCGCAGACCGCGCGCGAACACCGCCACCCGCGCCTGCTGGCGCGCGCCCTGCAGCCACCACTGCCCGGCCTCGGGCTGGGGCGTCATGCCCGGCACCAGCACGCCACTGGATGCAGAAGCAGGCGCCGGCGCCGCCAGCTTGGTGGCCAGGGCCTCGCGCATCTGGCGCAGGGCCAGGCCCACCTGGGCCGGATCCGCCAGCTCGGCCCAGGAGACCGAGAAACTCTGGCCCGCCGCCTGGCAGACCGCCAGGCCCATGGGCGTGGGCTCGCGCCGGTTCTCCACCTCGGGCTTGCAGGGAAACAGGGCCTGCAGGCCGCCGCCCTCGGGCCGCACCTCGCGCCAGTCCAGGCTCGGCGCGCAAGCCGCCAGGCCCAAGATCGCCACCACCATCCCCAGGGTCGCGCGGGGCGAAAAAGACACAGCGGGGCGCATCCGGGACGGCTTGTTCTTCATGCGCCCATTATGGTGAGCCCCGGGCTCACCCGGCCCGGCCGGAGGCTGCAGCTACCGCACAATCGGCGCATGAACAGCCGCAGCGCCCCGCCCGCCCCCACCGCAACGCCCCTGCCGCCCGGCGCCCTGGCCGGCGTCCGGGTGCTGGACCTCTCCCGCGTGCTGGCCGGGCCCTGGTGCACCCAGACCCTGGCCGATCTGGGCGCCGATGTGATCAAGATCGAGCGCCCCGGCAGCGGCGACGACACCCGCGCCTGGGGCCCGCCCTATCTGAAGGACCGCGAGGGCCAGGACAGCTCCGAGGCCGCCTACTACCTGGGCGCGAACCGCAACAAGCGCTCCCTGGCGGTGGACATCGCCAGCCCCGCGGGCCAGGCCCTGATCCGCAAGCTGGCCGGCCAGGTGGACGTGCTGGTGGAGAACTTCAAGGTGGGCGATCTGGCCCGCTACGGCCTGGACGCGCAGAGCCTGCTGGCCGAGCACCCGGGCCTCGTGATCTGCTCCATCACCGGTTTCGGCCAGACCGGCCCCTACAAGGACCGCGCCGGCTACGACTACGCCGTGCAGGGCCTGGGCGGCCTGATGAGCGTCACCGGCGAGCGCGACGACCTGCCCGGCGGCGGCCCGCAGAAGGTGGGCGTGGCCGTGGCCGATCTCTTCACCGGCCTGTACAGCACCGTGGCCATCCTGGCCGCCCTGCGCCACCGCGACGCCACCGGCCAGGGCCAGGTCATCGACATGGCCCTGCTGGACACCCAGGTCGCCATGCTCGCCAATCTGGGCGCCAACTATCTGTGCACCGGCAAGCCGCCCGGCCGCATGGGCAATGCGCACCAGAACATCGTGCCCTACCAGGTCTTCGAGGCCAGCGACGGTCACCTGATCCTGGCCGTGGGCAATGACGGGCAGTTCGCCAAGTTCGCCGAGATCGCCGGCCGCCCCGACTGGGCCGCCGATGCCCGCTTCGCCCGCAATGCCGACCGCGTGCGCCACCGCGAGCAGCTGGTGCCCGAGATCGCGGCCGTGATCCAGACCCGGCCCCGCCAGACCTGGCTCAGCGCCCTGGAGGCCGCCAAGGTGCCTTGCGGCGCCATCAACAATCTGGCCGAAGTCTTTGCCGACCCCCAGGTCCAGGCCCGCGGCATGACCGTGCCCATGGACCATCCGCTCAGCGACTCGCTGCGTCTGGTGGCCAGCCCCATCAAGCTCTCGGCCACACCGGTCAGCTACCGCCGCCCGCCGCCCCTGCTGGGCCAGCACAGCCAGGAGATCCTGACCGAGGCCGGCCTGAGCCCCGAAGACATCCAGCAGCTGCGCGCGCAAGGAGTGGTGCAATGAGCGACTTCGTCCTGGTTCACGGCGCCTGGCATGGCGCCTGGTGCTGGCAGCGGGTGCTGCCCGGCCTCTGGGCCGCCGGCCACCGGGCCTTCCCCGTCAGCCTCACCGGCGTGGGCGAGCGCGCCCATCAGGCCGGCCCGGGCGTGGGCCTGTCCACCCATATCGAGGATGTGGCCGCCGTCATCGAGGCCGAGGAGCTGCAGCACTGCATCCTGGTGGGCCACAGCTACGCCGGCATGGTGATCACCGGCGTGGCCCAGCGCCTGGCCGGGCGCAGCCCGTCGCCCATCGGTCAGCTGGTCTATCTGGACGCCGTCGTGCCCCTGCCCGGCGAGGCCTGGAGCAGCGGCCACGCGCCCGACACCCAGGCCCTGCGCCGCGCCACCATCGCCCAGCTGGGCCATCTGCCGGCCTCGCCGCCCGATGTCTTCGGCCTGCAGGCCGAGGATGCCGCCTGGGTGAGCCGGCGCGTCACGCCCCAGCCCGGCGGCTGCTATGACGAGGCCCTGCACTTCGACGCCGAGCGCCTCGCCGCCCTGCCGCGCAGCTTCATCGACTGCACCGACCCCGCCCTGCCCACCATAGACCGGGCGCGGCGCCGCGTGCGCGAGCAGCCGGGCTGGAAGCTGATGGACATCCCCACCGGGCACGACGCCATGATCAGCGCGCCCGAGGCCTTGCTGGGCCATCTGCTGGCCCTGGCCCGGGACTGAGCCCCACCGCCGCAAGCGGTGGTCGGCGTGAGAAATTTGGCGCCCTCCGGCGCCTTGACACCCTGCCATGGGGGTTTCCCCCGGGACGGGGGATGGACGCTGACAAGCCCCCCTCGGACCATGGCGACCGCTTCAGGAGCCCGCGCTCCGCGTCGCCCTATCAACCCGTACAAGATTCGCTCACGCGCCTCGCCCCACCGCCGCCTCCTCATGGACAGCCCCACGCCCGCCCCCACTGCAGCGCCGCACGCCGGTGCCGCCAATGATGTGGCGCAGGGGCTGACCGCGGCGCAGTGGGCCGAGATCATGCAGCAGCTGGGCGCCGAGATCGCCGGGCCGCTCTCGGCGGCGCTGGAGCGCATCCACAACCTCACCAGCACCGGCCAGATCGACCGCCAGAGCCTGCGCGCCCTGCGCGAGGCCGTGGGCCAGGCCCGCGAGGCCGGCATGATGGGCCAGCAGCTGGCCCGCCTGGCCTCGGGCCGCCTGCGCCTGACGCGCGAACGCCTGCACCTGGCCCAGCTGCTGCGCAGCGTGCTGGCCCACCGCAGCCGCGAGACCCAGGCCCGCGGCATCCAGGTGCGCCAGATGCTCAAGCCCATCGAAGTGGTGGCCGATGGCGCGCTGATGTTCTCCCTGCTCAATGCCCTGATGGACTGGGCGCTGAGCAGCACCCATTCCTCCATCGACCTGCGCCTGGACCTCACGCCCTGGCCGGCCAAGGCGCGCCTGGTCTGCCGCTTCGCGCACCGCTCGCTGGACCTGGTGGAACCGCCCGCGGCACGCAGCGCCGCCCCGGCCGCGCTCAACTCCCTGGCCTGGCGCCTGGTGGAGCAGACCGCGCTGACCATGGGCGTGCTGCCCCTGCGCGAGGACACGGCCGGCATCACCGTGCTGACCCTGGAATTCCCGCAGACCGTGGGCGACGAACCCGGACTGGCCGGCGGCCCCGCGCCCGTGGCCCCGGCCCCGCAGGCCGCCGACAGCGAGCCGCCCCACAACTCCAAGCCCCTGGCCGGCAGCCATCTGCTCATCGTCTCGCCGCGCCGCGAGCTGCGCAGCCAGATCATGGCGGCGGTGCAGCACATGGGCCTGATCATCGACGCGGTCAACAGCGTGGACGAGGCCGCCCAGTTCTGCGCCGAGGGCCTGCCCCACGGCATCCTGTTCGAGAGCGCCCTGCGCGGCCCCGCCTTCGAGCGCCTGCGCGAGGAACTCGCCCGCGAGGTGCCGGGGCTGTGCTTTGTGGAACTGCTGGATGGCGAGCAGCTCACCCAGCTCTCCACCGCCACGCCCGAGGGCATGGCCCGCATCGCCCAGGCCCATCTGGCCGACGCCCTGCCCTCGGTGCTGCTCTTCGAGCTCTCCAAGGCGCATTGATCCAGGGCAAAGCCGGGCGCAGGCCTGGGGCAACGGCCCTGGTCTACACTGCCCGCATGAAGCCGAGTCGACTCCTTGTTCCCGCCGTGGCCCTGGCCCTGCTGGCCGGCGGCGGCCTGCTGGCCTACAAGAGCCTTGCCCAGCGTGAGAAAGCGCCCGCCATCAGCTATGTGCTGCTGGACGGCAGCAAGTTCGACTCCGCCCAGTGGCAGGGCAAGGTCATGCTGGTGAACTTCTGGGCCACCAGCTGCACCACCTGCGTGGCCGAGATGCCCGAAATCGTTGCCACCCACGAGAAGTTCAAGGCCCGCGGCTTTGACACCCTGGCCGTGGCCATGAGCTACGACCCGCCGGCCTATGTGGCCAATTTCGCCGCCAGCCGCAAGCTGCCCTTCGGCGTGGCCATCGACAACACCGGCGCCATCGCCCGCGAGTTCGGCGAGGTGCGACTCACGCCCACCACGGTGCTGATCAACAAGCGCGGCGAGATCGTCAAGCGCTATGTGGGCGCGCCCGATTTCGCGGCCCTGCACGGCCTGGTCGAGCAGCTGCTGGCCGAGAGCTGAGTCCCGGCCAGCCGCGCGCGCGGATGCCCACGCTGTACCGCGCCTCCTTCCGCCAGCTGCTGCTGATCGGCTTTGTGCTGATCGCCGGCCTGCTGGCCGCCACCGCCCTGGGCGGTCTCTTCACCCTGGAGCGCCTGAGCCTGCAAAGCCGCGAGGCCGCCGAGCAGGCGGGCCGCCTGGGCGGCCAGCTGCAACAGCTCGGTGAGCGCGGCGTCTCCATGGAGCGTGCCGCGCGCCAGTTCCTGGTGCTGGAAGACCGCCAGCTGCGCCAGCGCTTCGAGGAATCCGCCGCCGAGGCCGAGCGCCTGATGGCCGCCCTGCAGGTCCAGGCCCCCGAGGCCCCGGCCGCGGCCACCTGGCGCGGCCTGCTGGCCGAGATACGCCAGCGCCTGGATCAGGCCGCGCCGACCCGGCGCCGCGACCAGGGCCTGCCCGAGCTCTTCCGCGCCCTGGAAGACCAGCGCCAGGAGATGGCCGAAACCCTGCACCGCCAGACCGAGGCCCGCAGCCAGGCCCTGCAGCAGCGCCTGGAGGAAGGCCGGCTGCGCCTGGGCCGCCAGGTGGCTGGCGCCATCGCGCTGGCGGCCGGCCTGTCCCTGGCCTTCGGCGTCTGGCTGAGCCGGCCGCTGCGCCGCCTGGAGCAGGCCATTGCCCGCCTGGGCGAGAACCAGTTCGAGCAGGCCGTGGAGATCGAAGGCCCCAGCGATCTGCGCGCCCTGGGCCAGCGCCTGGACTGGCTACGCCTGCGCCTGGCCGAGCTGGACGCCGACAAGGCCCGCTTTCTGCGCCATGTCTCGCACGAGCTCAAGACCCCGCTGGCCGCGCTGCGCGAGGGCGTGTCCCTGCTCGAGGAGGGCGTGGGCGGCACGCTCAGCGCCGACCAGCGCGAGATCGCCCGCATCCTGCGCGACAACACCGCCCAGCTGCAGCGCCAGATCGAGGACTTGCTGCGCTTCAACGCCGCCGCCTTCGAGGCCCGCCGCCTGCAGCGCCGCCCCACCGAGCTCGCCGCCCTGCTGCGCGGCCTGGTCGAGGCCCAGCGCCTGCAGTGGCAGGCCAAGCAGCTGCACATCGAGATCGCCGGCGAGCCGCTGCAGGCCGAGGTGGACCCCGACAAGCTGGGCCTGGCCCTGAGCAATCTGCTCTCCAATGCGATACGCTTCAGCCCGCCCGGCGCCGGCATCCGGCTGCGCCTGGCACGCCGGCCCGGCCAGCTGCTGATCGATATCGCGGACCAGGGCCCCGGCGTGGCCGAGGCCGACCGGGCCCATGTGTTCGAGCCCTTCTACCGCGGCGAGCGCCAGCCCGAGGACGCGCTGCGCGGCACGGGCCTGGGCCTGTCCATCGTGCAGGAGACCGTGGCCGCCCATGGCGGCGAGGTCGAGCTGCTGCCCGAGCCCACGGGCGCCCATTTCCAGATCCGACTTCCCCATGCCAGTGTCTGAGCCCCTACCGCCCCGCCGCCCCCTGCTGCCCCTGGCCTTGCTGGGCGCCCTGAGCCTGGCGGCCTGCGCCCCGCTGCCGCCGCGGGTGGAGCTGCGCGAGCGCGTGGTGGAGGTGAGCGTGCCCCAGGTCGCCGCGGCCGACCTTGCCGGCCAGCAACTGCTGCGCCTGCATGAGCGCCTGCGCGCCCTGGCCCCGGCCGAGCTGGCCCAGGAGATTGCCGCCGCCGGCCCCGCCGCCGAGGACGCGGCCCGCGCCCCTGCCGCCGCCGCGCAGCTGGCCCTGACCCTGACCCTGGCCCATGCCGAGCCGGCGCGCGCCCAGGCCCTGCTGGACCAGGTGCAGCGCGGCGACACGGCCGAGGCCCGCACCTGGGCCGGCTGGAGCCGCCTGCTGGCCAGCCGCCTGGCCGAGCAGCGCCGCCTGGACGGCGAGATCGAGCGCCTGAACCAGCAGGCGCGCGAGAACCAGCGCCGCCTGGACCAGCTCAACGAGAAGCTGGAAGCGCTCAAGGCCATCGAGCGCAGCCTGCACACCCGGCCCGCCGGCCCGGGCCCGCGCTGATGAGCGGCGGCGCGCGCCTGCTGCTGGTCGACGACGACGCCGACCTGCTCAAGCTCCTGTCCATGCGCCTGGGCGCGGCCGGCTACCAGGTCACGGCCGTGGCCAGCGCCGAGGCCGCCCTGGCCCAGCTGGCCGTGCAGCGCCCGGCCCTGGTGATCAGCGATGTGCAGCTGCCCGGCCAGGACGGCCTGGCCCTGTTCGACGCCATCCGCGCGCGCGACGCCACCCTGCCCGTGATCCTGCTCACCGCCCACGGCACCATTCCCGACGCGGTGGAGGCCACGGCCCGCGGCGTCTACACCTATCTGACCAAGCCCTTCGACGGCCGCGCCCTGCTGCAGACCATTGCCGAGGCCCTGGCCCTGAGCGCGCCCCCGGCCGAGGCGGCCGCCCCGCCCGATGAGGCCTTGGGCGCGACCACCATCATCAGCCGCTCGCGCGTGATGGCCGAGCTGCTGGCCGAGGCCCGCCTGGTGGCGGCCAGCGAGGCCAGCGTGCTGATCCGTGGCGAGAGCGGCACTGGCAAGGAACTGCTGGCCCAGGCCATCCATGCGGCCAGCCCGCGCGCCGGCCGGCCCTTTGTGGCGGTGAACTGCGGGGCCATTCCCGAGTCCCTGCTGGAGTCCGAGCTCTTCGGCCATGAGAAGGGCGCCTTCACCGGCGCCGTGGCCAAGCACCGCGGCCTGTTCCAGGCAGCGGACGGCGGCACGCTGTTCCTCGACGAGATCGGCGACCTGCCCCTGGCCCTGCAGGTCAAGCTGCTGCGCGTGCTGCAGGAGCGCCAGGTGCGGCCGGTGGGCGCCAGCGCTGCCATCCCGGTGGATGTGCGCCTGCTCTCGGCCACCCACCGCGATCTGGATGCGGCCATGGCCGAGGGCCAGTTCCGTGAGGACCTGTACTACCGCCTGAATGTGGTGAGCCTGCAGCTGCCGCCCCTGTCCCAGCGCCGCGAGGACATCCCCCTGCTGGCCCAGCACTTTCTGCAGCGCCTGGCGCAGAAGTACCGCAAGCCGCTCAACGGCTTCGCGCCCGAGGCGCTCAAGGCCCTGAGCACGGCGGCCTGGCCGGGCAATGTGCGCCAGCTCCATAACGTGGTGGAGCAGGTCTGCGCCCTGGCCACCACGCCCCTGATTCCCCTGCCCCTGGTGCAGCGCGCGCTGCGCCTGCCGGGCATGGAGGTGCTGCCCTATGCCGAGGCCCGCCGCCGCTTCGAGCACGCCTATCTGGTGGACCTGCTCAAGCTCACCGACGGTCAGGTGGCCGACGCCGCCCGCCTGGCCGAGCGTAACCGCACCGAGTTCTACCGCCTGCTCAGCAAGCACGGCCTGACCCCGGGCCTGTTCCGGCAGGACGGCGCCTCGGGCGAGACGCCGCCCGAGCCTCCTGTCGCCGCCTAGCGACAGCGCTTTTTCCAGGCCTGACAAGCACTTGCGCTCTGCGCACGGCGGGCTGTCGCCGATCGGCGACGCCGCGGGCGGGTCCGTCTCGCGCGAAATTCTTCTAAGTCGTTGATTTCATTGGATTTGTGCCATTGGCACGGGTTTCGCAATGACGAAACCGATGCCCCACGCACTTCGACTCATCCGACTCCTTCCAGGCCTGGCCCTGCTGGCCGCCACGCTGGCCGCGCCCGGTCCGGCCCGGGCCGAGGCCCGCTTCGGTTTCGAGGAGGTGGCCGCCCGGGCCCAGGCCCTGGCGCGCCAGCCCTACCAGGCCCCGCCCGACACCCTGCCCGCGGCGCTCAAGCAGCTGAACTACGACCAGCTGCGTGACATCCGCTACCGGCCCGAGCGCGCGCTCTGGCGCCGCGAGGGCCTGCCCTTCGAGCTGCAGTTCTTCCATCTGGGCAAGTTCCAGACGCAGCCGGTGCGCCTCAACGAGCTCACGCCCCAGGGCGTGCGGCCGCTGCAGTTCCGCCAGGAGGACTTCGACTACGGCCAGAACCGCTTCGACGCCGCCCAGCGCCGCGCCTGGGGCGATCTGGGCTTTGCCGGCTTTCGCGCCCACTACGCGCTCAACAACCCGGCCTACAAGGACGAGCTGCTGGTCTTTCTGGGCGCCAGCTACTTCCGCGCCCTGGGCGCCGGCCAGCACTACGGGCTCTCGGCACGCGGCCTGGCCATCGACACCACGGGCGATCCGGCGCGCGGCAGCGGCGAGGAGTTCCCGCGCTTCACCGAGTTCTGGATCGAGCGGCCCGGGCCCCAGGCGCGCAGCCTGACCGTGCACGCCCTGCTGGACTCGCCCCGCGCCACCGGCGCCTACCGCTTCGAGATCCACCCCGGGGCCAGCAGCCGCATGGAGGTGCGCGCCCGCGTCTTCCTGCGCGGCCCGGTGCGCACCCTGGCCCTGGCCCCGCTCACCAGCATGTTCATGTTCGGCGAGAACCAGCCGCATCGCAGCGACTTCCGCCCCGAGGTGCATGACTCCGACGGCCTGCTGCTGGCCAGCGGCAGCGGCGAGTGGATCTGGCGCCCCCTGATCAATCCGCGCGAGACCCTCACCACCTCCTTCGCCCTGGACCGGCTCAAGGGCTTCGGCCTGATGCAGCGCGACCGCAGCTTCGCCAGCTACGAGGACAGCGAGGCCCGCTACGAGCTGCGCCCCAGCGCCTGGGTCGAGCCCGTGGGCGACTGGGGCCCGGGCCGGGTGGAGCTGATGCTGCTGCACACGCCCGACGAGACCCAGGACAACGTGGTCGCCTACTGGGTGCCGCAGCGCCCGCCCGCCCCGGGCCAGGCCCTGGACTTCGCCTACCGCCTGCACCTGCAGGGCGAGCAGCAGCAGCGCCCGCCCGGCGCCTGGACGGTGCAGTCCCGCCTGGGCCGCGGCTTTGCCGAGCTGGCGCCCAACGAGCAGCAGTACGTGGTGGATTTCAGCGGCCCCGCCCTGGACGCCCTGCCCGAGACCGCCCGCGTGCAGGCCGTGGTGAGCAGCGATGCCAACGGCCAGATCACCGAACGCAATGTCTACCGCAACCCGGCCACCGGCCACTGGCGCATGAGCCTGCGCGTGCGCCAGCTTCGCCCCGGGCAGCCCACCGAGCTGCGCGCCTTTCTCCAACATCAACAAGAGGCCCTGACGGAAACATGGAGCACCATCCTTCCCGCCCGCTGACGAGCCCCACCGAGCGCGGCATGCCGCCCATACGCCGCGGCGCCATGCCGGCCCGCCCCTGGGGACTGCGCACGCCCATCGAAGGCGCCCGCCCCGCCCCCGCCCAAACTGCCCCCTGGGAGCGCGCCGCGCGCCGCCGCCGCCGCCTGCTGCTGGCCGGCGTGCTGCTGGCCACCGGCCTGGCCAGCGCGGTGCTCTACCGCGCCCAGCCGGTGGGCGGCCATCCGCTGCTGCAGGGCCTGCAGATGGCCCTGTTCGCCCTGCTCTTCGCCTGGGTCAGCGCCGGCTGCCTGACGGCCCTGATGGGCTTCTGGGTCACGCTGCGCGGCGACCGCCACGCCATGTCCCTGGCGCGCGACACCGGCACGGCCCCGCTGCCGGCCGAGGCCCGCACCGCGCTGATCATGCCCATCTGCAATGAGAACGTGGCCACCGTGATGGCCGGGCTGCGCGCCACCTGCGAGTCCCTGGCGGCCTCGGGCGCGCTGCGGCTCTTCGATGTCTATCTGCTCTCCGACAGCAGCGACCCCGATGCCCGCGCCGCCGAGCTGGCGGCCTGGAGCGAGCTGCGCCAGCGCTTTGCCGGCCAGGGCCGCATCCACTACCGCTGGCGCCAGCGCCGCGGCCGCAAGAAGGCCGGCAATGTGGCCGACTTCTGCCGCCGCTGGGGCCGCAACTACCGCTATATGGTGGTGCTGGATGCCGACAGCGTGATGAGCGGCGACTGCCTGGTGGGCCTGGTGCGCCTGATGGAGGCCCACCCCGAGGCCGGCATCCTGCAGGCCGCGCCCCAGGCCTGCGGCCACGACACCCTGCACGCCCGCGCCCAGCAGTTCGCCAGCCGCGTGACCGGCCGCCTCTTCACCGCCGGCATGCAGTTCTGGCAGCTGGGCGAGGCGCATTACTGGGGGCACAACGCCATCATCCGCGTGGAGCCCTTCATGCGGCATTGCGCGCTGGCGCCGCTCAAGGGCCGCGACATCATGTCGCACGACTTCGTGGAGGCCGCCCTGATGCGCCGCGCCGGCTACCAGGTCTGGCTGGTGCACGACCTGGCCGGCAGCTATGAGCAGCAGCCCCCGCATCTGCTGGCCGAGCTGCAGCGCGACCGCCGCTGGTGCCAGGGCAATCTGCAGAACGCGCGCCTGCTCGGCGAGCCGGGCCTGCACCCGGTGCACCGTGCCATGCTGCTGACCGGCGCCCTGGCCTATGTCTCGGCCCCGCTGTGGCTGCTCTATGTGGGCCTGGGCGCCCTGCTGTGGCTGGACCGCGGCAGCAGCGCCACCCTGCCCGTGGTGGCCGGCCTGGGCGGCGGCGTGCTGGCCCTGTGGGCCGGCACCATCGCCATGCTGGCCCTGCCGCGCGCGCTGGGCCTGCTGGCCGTGCTGCTGCGCCGCGAGCAGGCGCAGTACGGCGGCGCGCTGCGCCTGCTGGGCAGCAGCCTGCTGGAAGCCGGTCTGTCCCTGCTGCAGGCACCGCTGCGCATGGCGGCCCACACCGCCTTCGTGCTGGGGGGGCTGCTGAACCTGAAGCTGGAATGGCGCTCGCCCCCGCGCGAGGCCAGCGACATCGGCTGGCGCGAGGCCCTGCGCCAGCACGCGCCGCTGAGCACGGCCGTGCTGCTGGCGGCCCTGCCCCTGGCCCTGCTGCGGCCCAGCGCCCTGGTCTGGCTGGCGCCCATCGCCCTGCCCCTGCTGCTGGCCGCGCCCATCACCGTGCTGTCCAGCCGCGCCAGCCTGGGCGCGGGTCTGCGCCGCGCCGGCCTGCTGCTGATCCCGGAAGAGAGCCAGCCGCCCTCGGTGCTGCGCCGCGCCTGGACCTATGCCCAGCTCAGCCGCCCGCTGCCGGGCTGGCTGGAAGCCCTGCAAAGCGGCCGCCTGGCCATGCTGGCCCGCCAGGCCCTGGGCCCGCGCCACACCGGCCACGGCCTGCGCGGCCAGGCCCGCCGTGCGCGCCTGCAGCAGTTGGGCGACGCGAGCCAGCTGCCCACCGCCGAACGCCTGCGCTGGCTCAGCGAACCCGCCGGCCTGCGCCAGCTGCAGCAGCAGGCGGCGGCCAATGCACCGCGCCTGGCCCTGGCGGCCTAAAAAAAGAAAACAAAAAAGAAACCGCAGCGGGCTAACGCCGGCTGCGGTTTTCTAGTTTGAGCGGCGGCACGTGCGTGCGCCGCCGAGGTCGGCATCAGGCCGGCTGCTGCTGCAGGGCCGCGTGGGCCTGCTGGTCGGCGTGGTAGCTGGAGCGCACCATGGCGCCCACGGCGGCATGGGTGAAGCCCATCTTGTAAGCCTCTGCCTCGAACATCTTGAAGGTGTCCGGGTGTACATAGCGGCGCACCGGCAGGTGGTGGCCCGAGGGCGCCAGGTACTGGCCGATGGTCAGCATGTCGATGTTGTGCTCGCGCATATCGCGCATGACCTGGAGGATTTCCTCGTCGGTCTCGCCCAGGCCCACCATGATGCCGCTCTTGGTGGGCACGCCCGGCACTTCTTCCTTGAAGCGCTTGAGCAGGTTCAGGCTGAACTGGTAGTCCGAGCCCGGACGCGCTTCCTTGTACAGGCGCGGCGCGGTCTCGAGATTGTGGTTCATCACATCCGGCGGGGCGGCCTTGAGGATGTCCAGCGCGCGGTCCATGCGGCCGCGGAAATCGGGCACCAGCACCTCAATCTGGGTCTGGGGGCTGAGCTCGCGCACCTGGCGGATGCACTCGGCAAAGTGGCCGGCGCCGCCGTCGCGCAGGTCGTCGCGGTCCACGCTGGTGATCACCACGTACTTGAGCTTGAGCGCGGCAATGGTCTTGGCCAGGTTCTCGGGCTCGTTCACGTCCAGCGGATCGGGGCGGCCATGGCCCACATCGCAGAAGGGGCAGCGGCGGGTGCACTTGTCACCCATGATCATGAAGGTGGCCGTGCCCTTGCCGAAGCACTCGCCGATGTTGGGGCAGGAGGCTTCCTCGCAGACCGTGTGCAGCTTGTGCTCGCGCAGGATCTGCTTGATCTCGTAGAAGCGGGTGCTGGGCGAGCCGGCCTTGACACGGATCCAGTCCGGCTTCTTCAGGGTCTCGGCCGGCACGATCTTGATGGGGATGCGCGCGGTCTTGGCCTGGGCCTTCTGCTTGGCTGACGCATCGTAGTCAGCGGCGCTCTGCGCCTGGTGGATCACGTTCTCGGTTGCCATGGCGGCTGCTCGCTTCTTGTGGATGCGGAAGAATCAGCGGCTCAGCTGGGCCGCAAGCCGCTCGCCGAATCGCCGGGCCACCTCGGGCCAGTCCGTGGAAACCCCGATTCTAGCGAGGTCCACCGTCTCCAGCCCGGCATAGCCACAGGGGTTGATGCCGCGAAAGGGCGCCAGGTCCATGGCCACGTTCAGCGCCGCACCGTGATAAGTGCAGTGACGGCTGACCTTGATGCCCAGGGCCGCGATCTTGCCCAGACCCTTGAAGGGGTCGCTGGGATCGGCCGGGCCGCTCAGCGCGCCATGGGCGCCGGGATCATCCAGGCGCACATAGATGCCCGGCGCGCCCGCCACGCGATGCCCGGTGACGCCGAACTGCTCCAGGGTCTGGATCACCGCAGCTTCCAGGCGGAACACATATTCCTTGACGAAGATGCCCAGGCGCTTGAGGTCCACCAGGGGATAGGCCACCACCTGGCCGGGGCCGTGGTAGGTCACCTGGCCGCCGCGGTTGGTCTGCACCACGGGGATGCCCTGGGGGTTGAGCACATGGTCAGCCTGACCGGCCAGGCCCTGGGTGTAGGTGGGGGGATGATCGCAGAGCCAGAGCTCGTCCTCGGTGTCCGGGCCGCGCGCCTCGGTGAAGGCGCGCATGGCGGCCTCGGTGGGCGCGTACTCAACCCGCCCCAGGGTTTTCACAATCATGGGCAGGATGTTAGCCGCAGCCCGTAAGGCCTGACCCTGGCAGGGCGACTGAGCCTGCAGGATGATCAAGCGCAGTTCACTCACACGAGACCGCCCATGCGAACCCTGAACACGCTGCAACCCGGCCGGACCCTGCTGCCCCTGCTGCTGGGCCTGGCCCTGAGCGCGGGCGCCGCGGCCAGCACGCCGCTGGAGCAGGCCCTGGAGGCCTACGAGGCCGGCCGCCTGGAACAGGCCGCGCGCGGCTTTGCCCAGCTCTCGCGCCAGGGTCTGCCCCTGGCCGACTACAACCTGGCCATGATGCACATCCGCGGCGAGCTGCCCAGGCCCGATCTGGCCGAAGCGCGCCGCCTGCTGGAGCGGGCCGCCGCCCGCAAGCTGGTGCGCGCCCAGCTGGCCCTGGGCCAGTGGCACGAGCAGGGCCTGGACCAGCCGGCGGGCAGCAAGCCCGATCTGCGCCAGGCCGCGCACTGGTGGGGCCTGGCCGCCGCCCAGGGCAGCGTGGACGGCCAGGTGCAGCTGGCCACCGCCTACTACCTGGGCCGCGGCCTGCCGCAGGACATGAGCCAGGCCGCGCACTGGTACCGCGAGGCGGCCAAGAACGGCGATGTGGGCGCGCAGTACCTGATCGCCTCCATGTACGAGAGCGGCCTGGGGGTGGACCGGGATCTGCGCCTGGCGCGCTACTGGTACGACATCGCCGCCCGCAATGGCGATGAGGCCGCCCCCGCCAAGCTCAAGGATCTGGACGCCCGGCTGCAGGGCGCCTGAGCCCGGCGCCGCCGACGCACATCAGGCGCCGGGCACCCAGACCATGGCCAGGCTCACCCAGACACCCACGCTGAAATAGGGCGTGAGCCACAGGGCATCGGCCTTCCAGGCCGCCCAGCTGCCGCTGGGCACGCGGCGGCGCCAGGCATCGCGCGCGCCCTGGTCCAGCGGCATATAGGCCTGGCCGCGGGCACGGCCCGCCTGGTAGCGGCGCCAGTACATGGGCGCATCCACCATCAGCACATAGCTCACAAAGGCCAGGGCGCCGACGATGCCCGCGCCCGCCAGGGCCGGCACCCAGCCGCTGCCGTTCAGCGCGATCAGGCCCAGCAGGGCGGCCATCAGCGTGAAGCCCGTGGCCCAGAGCAGGGACTCCACGGCCTGGGTGATGTGATTGAGCGTGAGCACGCTGTGCCAGCAAAAGCCCTGGGCCAGGGTCATGAAGACCGGGATGGCCCAGGCCGCGCGCTGCACGCCGGGCAGACCCACATGGCCGGCCAGCTGATGCACCAGCAGGCCCAGCTGCAGGGCAAAGCAGATCTCGGCCACGGTGGCCGCGGCGCGGCCCAGAAAGATGCTGGAGAGATGGCTGTCCACCACCACCAGGCGCTCCAGGTCCACCCGCGGCAGCACCGAGCGGTAGGCGCAGACCAGCACATAGACGCCCGACAGCGCCAGATGCGCCTCGCCATAAGGGCTGCCCACCGGCCCCAGATGCAGCATGGTGAACCACAGACCCACATTCAGCAGGGCCAGGGCGCAGAGCAGGCGCCACCACAGCAACACCCGCGCGTCCGCCACGGTGGGGCCTAGCGAAAAAATATGGCGAAATGATGACATGGCGCCATGAGCGTAACCGTGCCCTGCGCCGCGCGGCAAGCATGGCCCGAATGGATCATGGCCGCCCTGAGACCCGCAGCGACAATCGGGGCCCGCCGGGCGCTCAGCCCGGGGCTCCCCGATTCTCTTTGGCTACACCGCGTGTCCCACACCCTTGAACAACTGCGCGCCGGCGCCCTGGCCGGCAGCTCGCGCATCAGCCTGAACGGCGCCGGGCTCACGGCCCTGCCGCCCGAGCTCTTCGAGCCGGCCATCGCCGAGACCCTGGAGATCCTGGATGTGTCGGGCAATGCCCTGGAGACCCTGCCCGAGGCCCTGGCCGCGCTGCCGCGCCTGCGCATCGTCTTCGCCTCGTCCAACCGCTTCACCACCCTGCCCGAGGTGCTGGGCCGCTGCGCGCAGCTGGAGATGGTGGGCTTCAAGAGCAACCAGATTCAGGAAGTCACGGCCGCCGCCCTGCCGCCGCGCCTGCGCTGGCTCATCCTCACCGACAACGCCCTGGCGCAGCTGCCCGAGGCCCTGGGCGAGCGCCCTCGCCTGCAGAAGCTGGCCCTGGCCGGCAATCGCCTGCGCGCCCTGCCGCAGAGCCTGGCCCGGGCCCGGCAGCTGGAGCTGCTGCGCATCTCGGCCAACCAGCTGGAGGCCCTGCCCGAGGGCCTGTTGCAGCTGCCGCGCCTGGCCTGGCTGGCCTGTGGCGGCAACCCCTTCAGCGAGGCGCGCGAGCAAGCCGCTTTGGCAAACACGCCGGTGCAGGCCCGCCCCTGGACGGCGCTGCGCCTGCACGAGCGCCTGGGCGAAGGCGCCTCGGGCGTGATCCAGCGCGTGGAGTGCGAGGGCCAGGCCCTGGCCCTCAAGCTCTTCAAGGGCGAGGTCACCAGCGATGGCTGGCCTCACAGCGAGATGGCGGCCTGGCTGGCCGCCGGCAGCCACCCGGGCCTGATCCCGGTGACGGGCCGGCTGCTGGATCATCCCGAGGGCCGCGCCGGGCTCTTCATGCCCCTGATCCCGCCCAGCTTCCGCGCCCTGGCCGGCCCGCCCAGCCTGGACTCCTGCACCCGCGACATCTACCCCGAGGCCCTGCGCCTGAGCCCGGCCGCCCTGCAGCGCCTGGCCGGCACGGTGGCGGCGGCCCTGGCCCAGCTGCATGAGCGCGGCATCAGCCACGGCGATCTCTATGCCCACAATCTGCTGCACGGCCCGGGCGGCCAGGCCTATCTGGGCGACTTCGGCGCGGCCAGCCTCTTCGAGCCGGGAACGGCCCAGGCCCTGGCCCTGCAGCGCCTGGAGGTGCGGGCCTTCGGCTATCTGCTGGAGGAGCTGCTGGCGCGCTGCGACGGTGAGTCGCCGGCCGCCTGGACGGCGCTGATGCGAGCCTGCCTCGTGGAAACGCCCGCGGACCGGCCGCTGTTTGCGGCGATCGCGCGGGCGCTGATCTGAAGCGCGTTGCGGCTTAGAGCACGACCTTGACCATGGGGTGGGTGGTCAGGGTGCGGTAGAGCTCATCGAGCTGCTCGCGGCTGGTGGCCGTGATGGTGATGGTCAGGCCCAGGTAGTTGCCGCCCTTGCTGGGGCGCTGCTCGATGGTAGCGGCGTCGAACTCGGGGTCGAACTGCCGGGCCACATGGCTGATGGCCTCGACAAAGCCCTCCACATGCGCGCCCATCACCTTGATGGGAAAGCGCGAGGGGTACTCGATCAGCGACTCTTCGGGGGGAATGTCACGCATGGTGTCGGTCTTTCAGATCGATTGCAGGGGCTTGGCCCGCTGGTAGGCCTCGTACAGGCGGGCATAGACCGGGCCCGGCTTGCCGCGCAGGGCGCCATGGCCCACGGGCTCATGGTCCAGCGTGGTGACGGGCAGGATCTCCTTGGTGGCCGAGCTGATGATGATCTCGTCGGCCGTGAAGACCTCGCTCTCGGCGATGGGGCGCAGGTTGTAGGCGATGCCGCAGTCCTCGCAGAGCTCGCGCAGCAGCTCCACGCGGATGCCCTCCAGCACCTGCTCGCTCTTGGGCACGCCCAGGAGCGCGCCTTCCTTGACGATCCAGACATTGCTGGACGAGGCCTCGGTGAGGTGGCCGTCGCGGAACATGATGGTTTCCCAGGCGCCGGCATCGGCCGAGATCTGGCGCGCCAGCACATTGCCCAGCAGGGAGACGCTCTTGATGTCGCCGCGCTCCCAGCGGAAGTCGCGCGCCGTGACGCAGGCCACGCCGTGGTGGCGCTCCTCGCTCGTGGGCAGCTTGGCCGGCACCGCATAGGAGAAGGCCGTGGGCTGGCAGTCCTTGGGCATCACATGGTTGCGCGGCGCGGGGCCGCGCGTGATCTGCATATAGACCCACTGGTTCTCGTCGGGCAGGTCCGCGATCAGCTTGCGCGCCACGGCCAGCCACTGCTCGCGCCCCAGGGGATTGGGGATGCGCAGCTTGGCCAGGCTGCGCTCCAGCCGGTCCATGTGCTGCTCGAAGCGGAACAGGCGCCGGCCATAGACCGGGATCATCTCGTAGACACCGTCGCCGAAGATGAAGCCGCGGTCCAGCACCGAGATCTTGGCCTCGGCCAGCGGGGCGTACTCGCCGTTGAGATAACACTGCACATCGGGCAGGGCGTTGATCATCATGCGGACCTCCTTGAACTAGCTTACGCGTGCCGGCTTACTTGATCCACAGACGGATCGCATCCCAGGCGCGGCCGAAGATGCCGGCCAGGGGCACGTCCTGCTGCACCACCAGGGGCACCTCGGCCACGGCCACGCCGGTGGTCGTCGTGACCTTGAGCGTGCCCACGCGCTGGCCCTTGGTCAGCGGAGCCACCAGGGGATCGGTGCGCTCGACCTTGGTCTGCAGCTTGCCGCCCTCGCCGCGCGGCACGGCCACGAAGACCGGGCCCAGGGCGCCCAGCTTGGCCTCGGGCGCGGCGCCCTTCCAGACCGGCACGGTGGAGACGGCCTGGTCCTTGTCGAAGAGGCGCACGGCGTCGAAGGCCGCATAGCCCCAGTTCAGCAGCTTCTGGCTCTCGGTGGCGCGGGCCTCCTTGGAGGCCGTGCCCATCACCACGCTCAGCAGACGGCGCTTGCCGTTGGGGAAGTCGCGCTGGGCGCTGGCCACCAGGCAGTAGCCGGCGGCATCGGTGAAGCCGGTCTTCATGCCGTCCACGCTGGGGTCGCGGCCCAGCAGCAGATTGCGGTTGTGCTGCTTGATCTTGTTGAAGGTGTAGTCGCGCTGCGAGTAGTAGGTGTAGTACTCGGGGAAGTCCTGGATGATGCGCGAGGCGATCACGGCCATGTCGCGCGCCGAGCTCTTGTGGCCCGGCTCGGTGATGCCGGTGACGTTCTTGAACTCGGTGTTCTTCAGGCCCCAGGCCTGGGCCTGGCGGTTCATCATCGCGACGAACTGCTCCACCGTGCCGCCCACGCCCTCGGCCAGGGCCACCGAGGCGTCGTTGCCGCTCTGGATGATCATGCCCTTGAGCAGCTCATCGACCTTGGGCGTCATCGTGGTGTCGATGAACATCAGCGAGGGATCGCCCTTGCGCTCGTCCCAGGCGCGCTTGGACACGGTCAGGGGCTGGTCCAGCGTAAGGCGCTTTTCCTTGAGCGCGTTGAAGACGATATAGGCCGTCATCAGCTTGGTCAGCGAGGCGGGGTCCTGGGGCACATCGGCCTCGCGCTCGGCCAGCACCTTGTTGGCGCTGACGTCCAGCAGCAGGTAGTTGCGCGCCGCGATCTCGGGCGGCTGCGGCGCCTGGGCCAGGGTGTTGAAGGCCGCGGCAGCGGCCAGCGCAAAGGCAATCAATCGCTTCATCGGAAAGGGTAGACCTCGAAAAGGAACAAGACAGGGAAGGGAAGACGGTGCGCCGCGGCTCAATGCCAGCCGCGCACCACGATGTCACGCAGCAGCGGCAGCTGCCCGTGGAAGAAATGACCCACACCGGGCACCACGGTCACCGGCAGGGACTGCGGGCGCGCCCAGTCCAGCACGGCGGCGAGCGGCACCACATCGTCCACCTCGCCGTGCACCACCAGGGTGTCGGCGGGCACGGGCGCCATGTCGAAGCGGCTCGCGGCCGGCCCCACTAGGGCCAGGCGCTCGGGGCGCTGATCCTCGGCCAGGGCCTGGTGGGCGCGCGAGGCCACATAGCCGCCGAAGGAGAAACCGGCCAGGGCCAGGGGCAGGCCCGCCTCGCGGTGGGCGGCGATCACGGCCAGGGCGTCATCCACCTCGCCGCGGCCCTCGTCCCAGCCGCCTTGCGACTGGCCGATGCCACGGAAGTTGAAGCGCACGGTGCGATAGCCCAGCTGCAAAAAGGCGCGCGCCAGGGTCTGCACCACCTTGTTGTCCATGGTGCCGCCCTGGGTGGGATTGGGGTGGCAGATCACGGCCACGCCGCGCAGCGCACGCTCGGCCGCAGGCTGGTCGATGGCGCATTCGAGGGCACCGGCCGGCCCCTCGATCAGGCGCTTCTCGGTCTGGGAATTCATGAGGCGGTCCCTCAGCGCCCGACGTTGTCGGGCAGCACCAGGCGCTCGACCACGCGGCCGTCCTTCAGATGGCTCTCGACGATCTCGTCGATATCGCTCTGGTCCACATAGGTGTACCAGACGGCATCGGGGTAGACCACGGCCACGGGCCCGCCGGCGCAGCGGTCCAGGCAGCCGGCCTTGTTGACCCGCACGCCGTCCTTGCCGGCCAGACCCAGCTGCTTGACGCGCGACTTGCAGTGATCGAAGCCCGCTTGCGCATCGTGCTGGGCACAGGACGCCTCGCCGTTCTCGCGCTGGTTGAGGCAGAAGAAGATGTGGCGCTGGAAATAGCTCATGGCCCGATTGTAGGCAGCCCGGGTTTTTCCCAGTCGCGATCGTGCGCTGCGCGGCCTCCAGGGCTCGCGCCGCGCCAGCAGGCGCAGCAGCCAGGCCAGCACGCCGAAGGGCCAGAGCCAGCCCACCCATTGGGCCAGGCCATAGAAGCTGATGAAGCGCCCCTGCTCCCAGCCCTGCAGGCTCTGGGCCAGATAGGGGTCGCCCGGCGCCTCGCTCACCAAGGCGATCAGGGCGCACACCGCCACCAGGCCCCAGGCCGCGCAGGCGCGGCGCGAGCAGGCGCACAGCATGCACGCCAGGCCCAGGCCCAGGGCCAGGCCCGGCCAGCTGCTGGGCGTGAGCCAGGCCCAGGCATGCTGGGGACCGAAGTTCAGCGCGGTGGACAGGGCCGTGCCCAGCACGCCCAGCCCCGCCGCGCCAAAGACCAGGAGCAGGCGCTGCCAGCCCGGCCGCGCCACCGAGAGCGCCAGCACACAGGGCGCCAGCAGCCCCAGGGCAATGGTCAGGCCTTCGAGCCCCGGAGGCAGCGGCAGGCTGTCGGCCAGACTTGCGGGCTGCTCCCACTGCAGGTCCCAGGGCGTGTCTTCCAGTGCGCTGGCGGCCAGCTCGCGCAGGCGCGGCAGCACCTGCCCGAGCCCCAGGGGCACGGGCGCGGGAAAGAGCAAGCCCATGGGCCAGAGCGCCAGCAGGGCCAGGGCGCCGGCGCTGTGCGGCACAAACCAGTGCTCGCGCCGCGCCTGCCAGCGCGTGAGTCCGCCGATCAGATGCAGCAGCAGGCCCAGCAGCACGCCGGCCGCGGCGCCGGCGGTATTGAGCCACCAGTCCACGAGCGAGGGCACGCGGCGCGGCAGGAAGTACTGCAGGCTCTCCATGCCGAAGGACAGCAGGGGCGGCAGGCCCAGGCCCAGGCCCAGGGCCAGCAGCAGGCTGCCGCCGCTGCGCACCACGGCCGCGTAGATCAGCAGGCCCAGGGGCAGGTAGCCGGCCAGATTGGCCTGCACATCGAAGCCGCCCCAGTACTTGGGCCAGGGCAGGCCCACCAGATCGCCCGCCTTCAGGCCGGGCGGCCAGGTCCAGGGTCCGAAGGGATAGAGGCTGGCGTAGACCACCAGCATCGCGTAGGCCAGGGCTAGCAGGCTTGCCGAGCTGGGGCGCCGCGGCAGGCGGGGAGGCTGCCAGGCCATGCTCAGAAGGGCTTGACCACCACCAGGATCACGATGGCGGCAAAGCCCAGCACCGACACCTCGTTGAAGACGCGGAACCAGCGATGGCTGCGCTTGTTGGCCATCTGCTCGAAGCGGCGCAGCAGGGCGCGGCAGTAGTGGTGATAGCCGATGGCCAGCAGCACCAGGGTGAGCTTGGCATGCATCCAGCCATTGCCCGGGCCGCGGCCTATGCCGTAGTAGAGCCAGAGGGTCAGGCCCAGCAGCAGGGCCGGAATCATCAGCAGGCTCGCGAAGCGGTAGAGCTTGAGCCCCATCAGCAGCAGGCGCTCGCGCTCCGCATGGCTGTCGGAGGGCACCATGGCCAGGTTCACGAAAATGCGGGGCAGGTAGAAGAGGCCGGCAAACCAGGCCGCGACAAAGACGATGTGTAGGGCTTTGATCCAGAGCATCGGTCCATCATACGGCGCAGCTCGCCCGGCCCTGCGCGCGCATGAACCGCGAGACGCCCGCGCAGATGTGAGCAAACGCAGCCGCCATGGGCCCTTCCCGGTGTCGGGACGAAAAAAAACCCCGGCTGAAAAGCCGGGGTCGGAAAGCCTTTTCGCTGTCATCACGTCAAGGCTCCTGCTCAGGGAGGAAAAGCAGGGAATGACCACCTTGCGGCTATCATTCGCGAACAAGTTTAACAGAGGACCTCCGGCCGCGTCTCTACGGGATGTTGCGTAGAGTGAGCAGATTGGCACGATCCTCGTTCCACACCCCCTCATTCACGGAGTTCTGCTCTTGTCCTCGTCCCGTCGCGCCGCCGCGGCCCTGCCCGCGCCCTTCCCCGCCAGCCGTCCGCGCCGCCTGCGCCGCGATGCCTTCAGCCGCGCCCTGGTGCGCGAGCATGCGCTCAGCGCCAGCGACCTGATCCTGCCGGTCTTCGTGCACGAGGGCGTGGACAAGATCGAGCCCATCGCCTCCATGCCCGGCGTGGCCCGGCTCAGCCTGGACCGCCTGCTGCCGGTGGCCGAGGAATGCGTGGCCCTGGGCATTCCGGTGCTGGCGCTCTTCCCCGCCATCGATCCCGCGCTCAAGACGCCCGAGGGTCTGGAGGCCACCAACCCGGACGGCCTGATCCCGCGCGTGGTGCGGGCGCTGAAACAGAATTTCCCGCAGCTGGGCGTGCTCACCGATGTGGCCCTGGACCCCTACACCAGCCACGGCCAGGACGGCGTGCTCGATGAGCAGGCCTATATCCTGAACGACCGCACGGTGGAGATCCTCACGCAGCAGGCCCTGGTGCAGGCCGAGGCCGGCGTGGACATCGTGGCCCCCAGCGACATGATGGACGGCCGCGTGGGCGCCATCCGCCAGGCCCTGGAGGCCCAGGGCCATATTCACACGCGCATCATGGCCTACAGCGCCAAGTACGCCAGCGCCTTCTACGGCCCCTTCCGCGATGCGGTGGGCTCCAAGGCCAATCTGGGCAAGGCCGACAAGAAGACCTACCAGATGGACCCCGGCAACAGCGACGAGGCCCTGCGCGAAGTGGCGCTGGACCTGGCCGAGGGCGCGGACATGGTGATGGTCAAGCCCGGCATGCCGTATCTGGACATCGTGCGCCGCGTGAAGGAGGAGTTCCGCGTGCCCACCTTCGCCTACCAGGTGAGCGGCGAGTACGCCATGCTCAAGGCCGCGGCCGCCAACGGCTGGCTGGAGCACGATGCGGTGATGATGGAGTCGCTGCTGGCCTTCAAGCGTGCCGGCGCCGATGGCGTGCTGAGCTATTTCGCGCTGGAAGCGGCGCGCCTGCTCAAGCGGGGCTGATGCGCGCCTGATGCGGATCTTCCACGTTCAGGGCGATCGCTTTCTCGAACTCGAGGCCCTGCCGGCCGAGCTGCCGGCCCAGGGCTTTGTGTGGATCAGCTGCGCGCAGACCGAGTTCGGCCAGCGTGTGGCCGCGGTGCAGGAGAGGCTGCAGGCCTGGACCGGCGGCCAGTTGGTGGACCTGCATGTCTCCGACCTGCTGAACCCGCAGCTGCCCTCGCATTTCGACTACACCTCCTGGTACGACCTGCTGGTGTTCCGCCGCCTGGGCTCGGCCCTGCTGGAGGCGCCGTCCGAGGAGGCGAGCACGCCACACCCGCCCCAGCGCGCCCTCACCACGGTATCCACCAGCCCGGTGGGCTTTGCGATCTTCGACCGGGTGCTGGTGAGCGTGCACCCCGGCGACTGTCAGGTGCGCGACTTCTTCGCGGAGCGTCTGGGCCGACTGGCCCAGGGCGCGGCCGACTACCGCGGCAATGCCCGCCTGCCGCAAAGCCCGGCGGACCTGATGCTGCGCATGGTCAACCATATGGTGGACAGCTATCTGGAGCTGCGCCGCCTGCTCAGCCGCGAGCTGGGCGCGCTGCAGCATCAGCTGCTGGACCCACGCAGCCGCTTTGCCGACTGGCCCCAGCTGCTGGAGGCCCGCAATCTGCTGACCCTGCTGGAGGATGTCTGCGAGGACCAGCGCAGCGCCGTGCAGGAATGGCTGGACGCGCTGGAGGAATGGCCGGCGGCCGAATCGGCACCGCAGCAGCGCGAGCGCGAGCTGCTGCGGGTGCGCTCACGCGATGTGCTGGAGCATGTGGAGCGCGTGCTCTCGCATGTGCGGCGCCTGGAGTCCTCGGCGGAGTCGGCGGTGCAGATGCACTTCTCGGCCCTGGGTCACCGCACCAACAACATCATGCGCACGCTGACGGTGCTGACCGCCATCTTCCTGCCGCTGAACCTGATCACCGGCATCTTCGGCATGAACTTCGATGCCCTGCCCCTGATCCACAGCGCCACCGGCTTCTGGATCGCCTTCGGCCTGATGCTGGCCGTGGGCCTGGGCCTCGCAGCCTTCTTCTGGCGCAAGCGCTATCTGAGCAGCCGGCAGTGAGCCGCGCGGGCCTTCAGCGGGCGTAGGGGTCGGCGAAGCCCAGGGCCTGGAGGATCTCGCTCTCGCGCGCCTCCATGCACTCGGCCTCGTCGTCTTCCTCGTGGTCATAGCCCTGGGCATGCAGGGTGCCGTGCACCAGCATATGGGCGTAATGGTCCACCAGGGCGATGCCCATCTCGCGCGCCTCGCGCTCCACCACCTCGGCGCAGATCACCAGATCGGCGCCCACCACGGGCTCGTGGCTGTAGTCGAAGGTGAGCACATTGGTGGCGTAGTCCTTGCCGCGGAATTCATGGTTGAGCTGGCGCCCTTCCTCGGCATCGACGATGCGCACCGCGATCTCGCCCGGCAGCTCCAGGGCAGCGCGGATCCAGCGCGCCACCTTGTGGCGCGGCAGCTGGGCCTTGTGGCGCGGGTCGGCAAACTGCAGGGACAGGCTGAGTTCGGGACGGCTCATGCGGCGCCCTCCTGGCGGCCGGCATCACGCTTCTTCTGCCGGCGCTCGTAGGCCTCGACGATGCGCGCCACCAGGGGGTGGCGCACCACATCGGCGCTGGTGAAGCGGGTCATGGCAATGCCCTTGACCCGGGCCAGCACCTGCTCGGCATCGACCAGGCCGCTGGGCACGCCCTTGGGCAGGTCGATCTGGCTGGTGTCGCCCGTCACCACGCATTTGCTGCCGAAGCCGAGGCGCGTCAGGAACATCTTCATCTGCATCGACGTCGTGTTCTGCGCCTCGTCGAGGATGACGGCGGCATTGGCGAGCGTACGACCGCGCATGAAGGCGAGCGGCGCGATTTCGATGACGCCGGCGGTGATGGCGCGTTCGACCTTGTCGCCCGGCATCATGTCGTAGAGCGCGTCATAGAGCGGGCGCAGATAGGGATCGACCTTCTCCTTCATGTCGCCCGGCAGGAAGCCGAGGCGCTCGCCGGCTTCGACAGCCGGACGGGAGAGGATGATGCGGTCCACCGCGCCGCGCTCCAGAAGCTGGGCGGCATAGGCGACGGCGAGATAGGTCTTGCCCGTGCCGGCGGGGCCGACGCCGAAGCTGATGTCGCTGGCCAGAATCTGGCGCAGGTACTGGTGCTGGTTGGGCGTGCGCCCGGCCAGGTCGGCGCGGCGGGTGCGCAGCACCAGGCCCTCGCCCGCGGCCGGTGCACCGGCAGCGGCCCGCTCGCGCGCCGGGGCGGCGCCCAGGTCGGCCAGGGCCTCGGCAATGGCCAGCTGCAGGGTCTCGGCCGGAATGGCGCGGCGGGCGCGCTCGTACAGAGCCTCCAGCAAGGCCTGACCCCGCTGGGCCGCGGCCTTGGGGCCTTCGAGGCGGAACTGCTCGTGCCGGCGCGTGATGCGCAGGCCGAGGGCGGCCTCAATCTGGCGCAGATGCTCGTCCAGGCTGCCGCAGAGATGAGACAGGCGGGCGTTGTCGACCGGGGTGAATTGCTGACGGAGTATCAAATCGGGTTCTCGCGTTAGGGCGCGGCGGAGCGCAGACGCCCGCACCAGGGCGGGATGCGGCTGCAAAAGCATGATTGTCGCGCCTCATCCGTCACGCCGCCACGGCAGGGCTTACTGCACAATCGCGCCCCATGCAAAGCACAAGCCTTTCCCTGCTGCTCAGCGCCATGCTGCTACCCATGGCCCTGCTGCTGGGCCTGCTGGCGGCCAGCCATGCCCGCGAGCGTCACTGGAGCTGGCTGGCCGCAGGCATGGGCCTGTGGAGCCTGCGCGGCCTGCTGGCCGCCTGGCCGGACCTGCCCCATCTGGCCGCGCTGCAGCTGACCCTGCTGCCCTGGGCGGCGGGCGGCCTGATGCTTTATCTGCTGCGCAGCATGGGTGCCCAGCCGAGCTGGCTGCAGCTGGGCCTGCTGATCCAGGCCCTGGCCCTGCCGCTGAGCCTGTGGCTGCTGCCCGAGCAGGGGGCCGTGCTGAGCCAGGGCTGGAGCCTGCTGCTGATGCTGGAGACGGCGGCGGTCCTGCTGCTGCGCCTGCGCAACCCGGGCCTGCTGCTGGGTGACGGCCCGGCGCCGGCCCTGCTGGTGGGCGCGGCCCTGGCTCTGCTGGCCGAGCTGGGCCCCTGGCCGGTGCTGCCCTATGCGCTGCCGCTGCTGGGCCTCGCCCTGGGCCTGCAGCTGATACTGGGCTTCTCCCGCGCCCGCGACGAAGCCGAGCGCCGCCAGCTGGAGCTGGAGCAGCATGTGCAATCCAAGGTGAGCGAGATCGAGCGCAACTACAGCGAGCTGGCCGAGCAGAAGCTGGAGCAGGTGACCGAGCGCGAGCGCAAGCGCATTGCCGCCGACCTGCACGATGACCTGGGCGCCAAGCTGCTGACCATCGTGCACACCAGCGAGTCCGACCGCATTTCCACCCTGGCCCGCGAGGCCCTGGAGGAGATGCGCCTGTCGGTGCGCGGCCTGACCGGCAAGCCGGTGCAGCTGCTGGACGCCCTGGGCGACTGGCGGGCCGAGGTGGTCTCGCGCCTGGGCCAGGCCAATATCCTGGCCGAGTGGAAGGCGCCGGCCGAGGATGTGGTCCACACCCTGCCCGCGCGCGCCTATGTGCAGACCACGCGCATCCTGCGCGAGGCGGTGAGCAATATCATCAAGCACAGCGGCGCCACGCACTGCATCGTCAGCTGCACCGTGCAGGAGGGCGACTTCCTGGTGGTGATCCAGGACAATGGCCAGGGCATTTCCTCCGAGCTGGATGGCCGCCTGGACAAGGGCCATGGCATGGCCAGCATGAAGTCGCGGGCCAAGCAGATGCATGGCCAGTGCCTGGTGGAGTCCGGCCCCGGCTGGGGAACCGTGATCCGCCTCACGATTCCCCTGTGATTGAGACCGGGGCCGGCTGCAGAGATTGGCAAGCCGGCCGATAAGCGCTAAGTTGACCTCAATGGACCGGGCCGCCCCGCGGCTCGCCTAGGGAAGAAAGAACCCAGACCCATGAACCACATCCTGCTGCTCGAAGACATTCCGGAGATCCGTGCCTGGCTCAAGGCCCTGGTCAAGCAGATCTTTGCCAATGCCCAGATCACCGAATGCTCGCGCGTCCAGGACGCGATCCGCCAGGTGCAGAGCCAGCGCTTCACCCTGGCCCTGCTGGATCTGGGTCTGCCGGACGGCTCGGGCGTGGAGGTGGTGAGCGCGCTGCGCGAGCATCAGCCCGAGGTGCAATCGGTGATCGTGACCATCCACGACGATGACGAGCACCTCTTCCCCGCCCTGCAGGCCGGCGCCTTCGGCTATCTGCTCAAGGAGCAGTCGCGCGAGCTGCTGGTGGAGCAGCTGCAGCGCATCAGCCAGGGCGAGCCGCCGCTCTCGCCCTCCATCGCCCGCAAAGTGATCGCCTATTTCGCGGCCCAGAACCGACCCCAGGCCAATGCCCTGCTGCACGAGGTCTCGCTCACCGACCGCGAGACCGAGGTGCTGCTGCGCGTGGCCAAGGGCTTCACCCTGCCCGAAATCGGCGTGCAGCTGGGTCTCTCGCGCCACACCATTGCCGACTATGTGAAGCAGATCTACCGCAAGCTCAATGTGAGCTCGCGCGCCGAGGCCGCGCTGGAAGCGCAGCGCCTGGGCCTCTTCGGCAGGAACTGAACCGGGCCCGCCGGGCACGGTGGCGCGTTCGACACGCGCCACCGCAAAAACACTGGACGAATATCCAGCCGACCTGCGCCAAACGCGGATAATCCGCGCTCATGATCGGCAAGCTCAGCGGCGTCATCGCGGAAAAGTCGCCCCCGCAGGTTCTCATCGATGTGCAAGGCGTCGGCTACGAGCTCGACGTGCCCATGAGCACCTTCTACAACCTGCCCGCCCTGGGCGAGCGCACCAGCCTGCTGACGCATCTGAGCATCCGCGAGGATGCTCACGTGCTCTTCGGCTTCCTCACCGCCGAAGAGCGCAACACCTTCCGCCAGCTGATCAAGATCAGCGGCGTGGGCCCCAAGATGGCCCTGTCCCTGCTCTCCGGCCTTTCGGTGGCCGAGCTGTCCCAGGCCGTCTCCAAGCAGGAGAGCGGGCGCCTGGTCAAGGTGCCCGGCATCGGCAAGAAGACGGCCGAGCGCCTGCTGCTGGAGCTCAAGGGCAAGCTGGGGCCGGACCTGAGCCAGCCCGTCAGCGTGGCCAACGATGCCCAGGCCGACATCCTGCAAGCCCTGATCGCCCTGGGCTATAGCGAGAAGGAGGCCGGCGCGGCGCTCAAGGCCCTGCCGCCCGAGGTGGGCGTGAGTGAGGGCATCAAGCTGGCCATGAAGAAGCTGTCATGAGCATACAGACCGACGATTTCGCGCCCGCCCCGCAGCAGCAGCGCCTGATCAGCGCCGCCTCCACCTCGCCCAACGAGGACGCCATCGAGCGCGCCCTGCGGCCCAAGCTGCTGGACGAGTATGTGGGCCAGAGCAAGGCGCGCGCCAACCTGAAGATCTTCATCGAGGCGGCGAAGAACCGTGGCGAGGCGCTCGACCACGTGCTCTTCGTCGGCCCGCCCGGCCTGGGCAAGACGACGCTGGCGCAGATCATGGCGAAGGAGCTCGGCGTCAACTTCCGCTCGACCTCCGGCCCGGTCATCGCCAAGGCCGGCGACCTTGCGGCGCTCCTCACCAATCTCGAAGAGCGCGACGTGCTCTTCATCGACGAAATCCACCGCCTCAACCCGGCCGTCGAGGAAATCCTCTATCCGGCCATGGAAGATTTCCAGCTCGACCTCATCATCGGCGAAGGCCCGGCCGCGCGCTCGGTGAAGATCGACCTGTCGAAGTTCACCCTCGTCGCCGCCACCACGCGCCTTGGCCTGCTGACGACACCGCTGCGCGACCGCTTCGGCATTCCGGTGCGGCTCAATTTCTACACCGCCGAGGAACTGGAACTCATCGTGACCCGCTCGGCCGGCCTGCTGAACGCGCCCATCGACCCCGAGGGCGCGCTGGAAGTGGCGCGTCGCTCCCGCGGCACGCCCCGCATCGCCAACCGCCTGCTGCGCCGGGTGCGCGACTATGCCGAGGTCAAGGGGGATGGCCGCATCACCAAGCCCATCGCCGACAAGGCCCTGGCCATGCTGGACGTGGACCCGCAGGGCTTCGACCTGATGGACCGCAAGCTGCTGGAGGCCGTGGTGCACCGCTTCGACGGCGGCCCGGTCGGCCTGGACAATGTGGCCGCCGCCATCGGCGAGGAAAGCGGCACCATCGAGGACGTGATCGAGCCCTATCTGATCCAGCAGGGCTATCTGCAGCGCACCCCGCGCGGGCGCATCGCCACCCTGGCGGCCTTCCGCCACCTGGGCGTGGCGCCGCCCAAGTCGGCCGGGCAGCTCTTCGACGAGTAGCGCCTCGTCGGGCGCTCACACTCGGCGGCTAGCGCCAAGCGTCGAACGAGCAAAGAAAAGGCGCCCCGCGGGGCGCCTTTCTCACGTCTGATCCGGAGATCAGAAGTTGTGGCGAATGCCAGCAGCCAGGGAGTTGAAATCCTTGGTGTTCAGCTTGGCGTTCACGTCGGTGTAGTACGCGTACACCTTGGTGCGCTTGCTCAGGTTGTAGTTGTAGCCCAGGGTGAACTGGGTGGTCTTGCCTTGAGGAGCGAAGTCGCCACGGCCTTGAGTGGCGCCAAAGTTGGCGTGGAACTCAGACTGACCCAGGGTGTACATGCCCGACACGCGATAGACGTTGCGATTCTGAGCACCGTCATCGGCACGCTGGTAGTAGCCGCCAAAGGTGAAGGCGCCCAACTCGTACAGGCCGCGCACGGCGAACTGCGAGCGGTCGCCTTCCTTGCTGAAGCCAGCGCCCAGGTGCAGGGGACCACCGACGTAGTTGGCAGCCAGGTCGTACAGCTTCTTCTGGACAGAGCCGTCGTCGTTCTTGGTGCCTTCACCGGCCGACACGGAAGCGCTGGCGCTGAAACCGTTGTAGCTGGGGGTGAAGTAGCCGATCTTGTTGCTGGAACGGTAGGTGGCGAACGAGTACAGGCGATCGCTGGACGAACCGGTGTCGTGGTTGTGCATGCTGACATAGTCAGCGGTGGCGAAGTAGGACTCGGGGGTGAAGTTACCCAGACGCACGGCACCGAAGGAACCGGCCAGCTGCACCCATGCCTCACGGCCCCAGAAGGTGGCGGCGGCACGGCCGTCGTCGGAGTTCAGGCCGCTTTCCAGGTTGAACGAAGCCTTCAGGCCGCCACCCAGGTCTTCAGCGCCCTTCAGGCCGAAACGCGAGCTGTTGTTGGCCACGACCACCTTGCGGTCGCCGGTGCCGTCCTTCTGGCTTTCAACGGTGGTGTTGATGCGGCCGTACAGGGTCACGGAGCTTTGGGCGAAAGCCGAAGCGGAGATAGCGGCCAGGGCGGCCACGAGAGCAATCTTTTTCATCATCTGCCTTTGAGAGTTGAAGGGAGAACAGCCTTGTCAGGCCGGTCTTATTCGCTGATGTGGGCGCAGTATAGAAGTCCTAGGGTTAGACCGAATGCAGAGCGACGCTATTTCGCAACAGTGCCGTGGTAAAGACGAAACCGTGCAAATCGGCACTTGCGGCCCACACGGAAACCGCGGCCGAGCCTTCGCTCAGGCCGCGTGTTCGTCCAGGCTCAGGCCGTCCAGATGCAGATCATCATTCCAGCCCACCACGCTCAGCCCCGCCGGGGTGTAGAGCAGGCGGTTAATGCTGGCATTGCCCAGGGTCCAGCTGCGCGGGGCCTCCAGGGCCAGACGCCGGCCGGCCCGGTAGAGGCAGTCCATCACCCCGCCGTGCGCTACCACCAGCAGGGTCTGGCCGGGGTGGGCCTGGGCCAGGCGCTCCACTGTGCCCACGGCCCGGGCATAGAAATCTCGCAGGCGTTCCCCGCCCTCGGCGCCAAAGTCCGGATCGCGGCGCTTCCAGCGCAGGGCCTGCTCGGGCCAGCGGCTCTCGATCTCGCTCCAGCTCAGGCCCTCGAAACAGCCAAAGCCGCGCTCGCGCAGACCCGCGTCCTCCTGCACCGGCAGCCCCACCCGCTCGGCCACGGCCGCCGCCGTCTGGCGGGCGCGCCCCAGGTCGCTGGCATAGATGGCGTCCAGGGGCTCGCCGGCCAGGGCCTGGGCCAGGCGCTGGGCCTGGGCCAGACCCAGGGGCTCAGAGGAATGTCCAGATGCCCCTGGATGCGGCTCTCGCGGTTCCAGGCGGTCTCGCCATGGCGCACGGCCAGCAGCGTGGTGACGCTGTCCAGGCCCATCAGACGCCCCAGACCAGGTCGTGTCCGCCGCGCAGCGCGCTGCGCATCAGCTCCAGCAAGGGCCAGGCGCGCTGGCGCAGGCTCACTCCCTGGCGGCGCGGGATGGGTTCGCCGGCCGCCTCGGCCTCGGCCTGCTGACGGGCAAAGGCGGCCTCGTCCTCGGCCACGGCCTGCTCCAGGCTGGAAATGGCCTCGGCCAGCTGGGCCTGGGTGACGATGCCCTGGGAGGCGGGCTCGCGGCCCATCAGGCGCAGCACCTGCTCGCCGTGCGCCGCCAGCATGATGACGTCGGCGCTGTCCTTGGACTTGAATCGGTACATCGGGTCTCCTGCGTGCTTGTTCCGCGTGCGCGGCTATTGTGCCGGGCGCACAGGCACAGGGAGCCGCAGGCGACCGGAGCTCAGGCGGCCTTGCCGCGCACCAGACGCACCGGCGGCACGGCCGGCCGGGGCGGGGGCAGCTGGGGCTGCCAGACCTTATCCTCGAAGGCGCGTGTCTCCAGGGCCGGGGCGAAGAGAAAGCCCTGGTACTCATGACAGCCGGCCCGGGCCAGGAAATCGCGCTGGGCCTCGGTTTCCACGCCCTCCGCGATCACCAGCAGGCGCAGGGCGCGGCCCATCTGGATCACGGCATTGACGATGCCGGCATCGCTCTCGTCCGTGGGCAGGCCCTGGATGAAGCTGCGGTCGATCTTGAGGCGCTGGATGGGGAAGCGCTTGAGATAGCCCAGGCTCGAGTAGCCGGTGCCGAAATCGTCGATGGACATGCACACGCCCAGCTCGGCCAGGGCCTGCAGGCGCAGCAAGGCCTCCTCGGCGTCGCGCAGCAGGATGGACTCGGTCAGCTCCAGCTCCAGCAGAGAGGGGGCAGGCCGGCGGCCTTGAGCGCCTGGGACACGCTGTCCACAAACTGGCTCTGCTGGAACTGCAGGGCCGAAACGTTCACCGCCACCTGCATGCGCCGGCCCTGGCGCAACCATTCGGCCGCCTGATTCACGGCCTGGCGCAGCACCCAGTCGCCGATGGCGACGATGAAGCCGCTCTCCTCGGCCACGGGCACGAACTCCGAGGGCGCGATCTCGCCGCGCAGCGGGTCGCGCCAGCGCAGCAGGGCCTCGGCGCCGATCACCCGGCCGCTGCCCAAGTCCACCTGGGGCTGGTAGTGCAAGCGGAACTGACCTTCCTGCAGGGCCTGACGCATGGCGTGGTCCAGGCGCATGCGCGAGAGCAGGTCCACATCCTTGCGCGGCTGATGGAAGCGGAAGGCGCCGCGCCCGCTCTCCTTGACCCAGTGCATGGCACGCTCGGCGCTGGCCATCAGCTCGTCGGCCCCCGCGCCATCGCTAGGGAAGAGCGCAATGCCCACCGAGCAGGTCACGGTGAAGCTCAGGGTGTCGAAGCTGAAGGGCCGGGCCATGGCCTCCTGCACCCGGCGCGCCGCATGCTCGGCCCCGCGGGCATCGGCCTGGTGGATCAGCAGGGAGAACTCGTCGCCGCCCAGCCGGGCCACGGTGTCCACCTCGCGCAGGCACTCGCGCAGGCGCTGGGCCACCTCCTTGAGCACCCGGTCGCCATAGGAATGGCCCAGGGTGTCGTTGATCTGCTTGAAGCGGTCCAGGTCCACATTCAGCAGGGCAAAGCCGGCGGCTTCGCGGCGCGCGATGGCCTGGGCATAGTCGATGCGCTCGGCCAGGGCCCGGCGGTTGGGCAGGCCGGTGAGCATATCGGTGTGCGAGAGCTCCTCGATGCGCTGGCTGGCCGCCAGCTTCTCGCTGAGGTCGCGGAAAGAATAGACTCGGCCGATGGGGCGGCCCCGGCTCCACTGCGGCAGGGAAACGCGCTCCAGCACCCGGCCATCCAGCAGCTTGATGATGTCGCTGGTCTGCAGCAGGGGCGCTTCCTGGATGGCGGCCAGACGCATGGCATAGGCCGCGCCGTCCACCACGCTGCGGCGCATCCAGGCCTGCACGGCCTCGTCATTGCGCTCCAGCAGCAGGTCCTCGGGCAGGCCCCAGAGCGAGGCAAAGCGCTGGTTGAAGCTGCGCATGCGGCCGGCAAGGTCCGAAACCAGGATGCCATCGGCGGTGGACTCCAGCGTGGCCTTGAGCTCGGCCAGCAGGGATTCGCGCTCCTCGTCGTGCTGACGCTGGCGACTCTGGTCCCGCATGGAGACCAGCCAGATACCGTCACCCTCGGCCAGGGCCACATGACTGATGCGCCGGGCCACCCAGAGCATCTGGCCGTCGGCACGGCGCAGCATGGTGTCGGTGTACAGGCCTTCGCGCGAACCGGCGGCGGCCTCCATCCAGAACAGCGCGTCCTCGGCCGTGCTGGCCAGGGACTCCATGCTGGCGCCGATCAGGCGTTCGGCCTCCAGGCCCAGCATCTGCGTGGCCGCGCCATTGACGGCCAGCACGCACAAGGTACGTGCATCCACCAGCCAGACCGCTTCCTGCAGACCGTCGATCAGGGTCTGGTGGCGGTGGGCAATCGGCGGGTGAGCGGTACTGCTGGGCTGGGCGGGCTTCACGCCGCCATCTCCCCGAGCGGCGCAGCGGCGCTCTCGAAGAAATAGGCCACCCGGGTGCGCGGACTCAGATAGTCCAGGGCCGCGCGCGGCAGCAGGCTGGGCTTGAGGCTGCGGCGAATGCCCAGATCGGGGTGGTCTTCCAGATTCAGGATCAGGGCCTCCTCGCGGGGCACCTTGGCATCGTGCACCATCACGCGCGGCTTGAGCGGGCGCGAGGAGTTGACCGCCACCACCAGGGCATAGCGGTCATCGGTGAGCTGCACCGCAGAGCCCGGCGGGTAGACGCCCATCATGCGGATGAAGGCATTCAGCATGGTGGCGTCGAAGCGGTTGCGCCCCTGGGCAAACATCAGGGACAGGGCCTCGTGCGGCGTCATGGACTTGGAGGCCAGCAGGGGGTTGCACAGGCCGTCAAAGCGATTGACCAGGGCCACGATGCGCGAGGCCGCACTCATGCGGTCCACATTGATGCGCTGGGGGAAGCCGCTGCCATCTGCGTTCTCGTGGTGCTGGGCAATCACCAGCAGGGGGCCGGGCGCCAGGCCCATGGCCTGGGCCAGGGCCACGCCCTTCTGCACATGCTGCTGGTAGGCCTGGGTCTCGGCCATGGTGAAGCTGTCGTCGCGGTTGCGCACGCGCGCGGGCAGCTCGGTCTTGCCAATGTCATGCAGCAGGGCGCCCACGCCCAGGTCCATCATCTCCTCGCGCCCCAGGCCGAAGGCCCGGCCCAGCAGCATGGAGATGATGGCCACGTTCAGGGCATGGGCCGTGCTGCGATCCCCCGCGCCCTCGTTGAGCAGGCGGATGTTCAGATCGCCCTCGATCAGCATCTTGTCCAGCAAGGCGCCGGACAGGGCGATGGACTGGTCGC
Organism: Shinella sp. XGS7; assembly: GCF_020535565.1. NCBI lineage: Bacteria > Pseudomonadati > Pseudomonadota > Alphaproteobacteria > Hyphomicrobiales > Rhizobiaceae > Shinella > Shinella sp. XGS7. The sequence continues at coordinate 374,727 of NZ_CP084758.1, forward strand.
GCGAACTCTGGGGCTCGCGCGGCAGCAGCTCCATCAGCTCGCGGAAAGCGCTGGCGGCCTCGCCGTACTGACGCTCGCACAAGGCCAGCGCCTCGCGCTGGGCGGCCAGGGCGCGCTTGTGGGCCTCGCGGGCCAGCTGCTCGGGCGTGGGTTCGCCCGCCGCGGTCTCGGCCGTGGCGGCAGGTTCATTCAGCGGCGCGGCGTCCAGCTGCAGATCGCTGCGGCTGGGGCTCCAGCGCACCTGCTTGAGCCCCAGGCGGCGCAGGACCAGGAGCTGGTCTTCCGAGCTCAGCTTGAAGCTGCTGAGCGGAAAAGGATGCGACATCCAGCCCAGGTCGAGGTGGATGAACATCCCCACCTTGAGCTGTGCGACATCGATCAAAGGATCTGAAGTTTTGTCCTTCATGTAATTCCTACGCCTATTTTTTAGGCGCCCTCGGCAGCAGCATCGGCACGCCGGCTGCGCGACTTGAGGAGTAAACCAGCCCCAACACCCTGGCGCACAAGGATACAAATACTTTCACGTGCGAATTGTCACGGGATTGGCTTGACCTGAAATGAAGACGGCTCGTAGCATGTTCATTTCCAGAACTCGAGTTCTATATAAGAACTTCGAATCATGATCAACAAGGTCTTCGACAGCCCGGCGAGCGCGCTCAGCGATGTGCGCGACGGGGCCACGGTGATGATTGGCGGCTTCGGCACGGCCGGCCTGCCCGAGGAACTGATCCAGGCCCTGCTGGACCAGGGCGCCCGCGAACTGACCGTGGTGAACAACAACGCCGGCAATGGCGACACCGGCCTGGCCGCCCTGCTGGCCGCCGGCCGGGTGCGCAAGATCATCTGCAGCTTCCCGCGCCAGGTGGATTCCCACCATTTCGACCGCCTCTATCGCGCGGGCCAGATCGAGCTGGAGCTGGTGCCCCAGGGCAATCTGGCCGAGCGCATCCGCGCCGCCGGAGCCGGCATCGGCGCCTTCTTCACACCCACGGGCTATGGCACAGCCCTGGCCGAGGGCAAGGAAACCCGCATCATCCAGGGCCGCGGCCAGGTGTTGGAGTACCCCATCCATGCCGATCTGGCCCTGATCCAGGCCGAACGCGGCGACCGCTGGGGCAATCTGGTCTACCGCATGACGGCGCGCAACTTCGGCCCCATCATGGCCATGGCCGCCCGCACCACGGTGGCCACGGTGCACGAGCTGCTACCCCTGGGCGAGCTGGATCCCGAGACCGTGGTCACGCCGGGCATCTTTGTCCAGCGCGTGGCGCCCGTGGCCCGGCGCGCCACCGGCGCGGCCGGCTTCAAGACGGAGGCGCGATGAACCAGCCCCACTATCAGAAATGGAGCCGCGAGCAGATGGCGGCCCGGGTGGCGCGCGACATTCCCGAGGGCGCCGTGGTCAATCTGGGCATCGGCCTGCCCACCCTGGTGGCGGCTCAGATCCCGTCCGAACGCGAGGTGGTGCTGCACAGCGAGAACGGCGTGCTGGGCATGGGCCCGCCGCCCCCTGCCGGCGAGGAGGACTGGGACCTGATCAATGCCGGCAAGAAGGCGGTGACGCTGAAGCCGGGCTCGGCCTTCTTCCACCATGCCGACAGCTTCGCCATGGTGCGCGGCGGCCATCTCGACGTCGCCATCCTCGGTGCCTACCAGGTGGCGCAGAACGGCGACCTTGCCAACTGGCGCGTCGGCGCGGCCGATGCGATTCCCGCCGTGGGCGGGGCCATGGACCTGGCCATCGGCGCCAAGCAGACCTTTGTGATGATGGAGCACCTCAGCAAGAGCGGCGAAAGCAAGATCGTCGCCCGCTGCAGCTATCCACTCACGGCCGCCGCCTGCGTCAGCCGCATCTACACCGATCTGGCCGTGCTGGCCGTCGAGCCCGAGGGCTTGCGCGTGCTGGACCTGGCCCCGGGCCTGGACCTCGCCAGCCTGCAGGCCCTGACCGGCCTGCCCCTGCGCGCCGCCTGACTTCCTCTCTATTTCCTTTGACGATTCCAAACCTGGAGACATCCCCATGAGCCTCAAGCACGCCTATATCTGCGACTATATCCGCACGCCCATCGGCCGCTTCGGCGGGGCGCTTTCCTCCGTTCGGGCCGACGATCTCGGCGCCATCCCGCTGAAGGCGCTGATGGCGCGCAATGCCGGCATCGACTGGGAGGCGGTGGACGACGTCATCTTCGGCTGCGCCAACCAGGCGGGCGAGGACAACCGCAATGTCGCGCGCATGTCCCTGCTGCTCGCCGGCCTTCCCGTCGGCGTTTCCGGCACGACGATCAACCGCCTCTGCGGCTCCGGCATGGATGCCGTCATCGCCGCCGCCAGAGCCGTCAAGGCCGGCGAAGCGGAACTGATCGTCGCCGGCGGCGTGGAAAGCATGAGCCGCGCGCCCTTCGTCCTGCCCAAGGCCGAAAGCGCTTTTTCGCGCAGCGCGGAAATCCACGATACGACCATCGGCTGGCGCTTCGTCAATCCGCTGATGAAGGCGCAGTACGGCATCGATTCCATGCCGGAGACCGGCGAGAATGTCGCGGCGGATTTCGGCATCGAGCGTGCCGCCCAGGACCGCATGGCCTTGGCCAGCCAGCTCAAGGCCGTGGCCGCCCAGCAAAGCGGCTTCTTCGACGCCGAGATCACGCCCGTGAGCATCGCCCAGAAGAAAGGCGATCCCATCGTCGTCGCCAAGGACGAGCACCCGCGCGAAACCAGCCTGGAGGCTCTGGCCAAGCTCAAGGGCGTGGTGCGGCCGGACGGCTCGGTGACGGCCGGCAATGCCTCGGGCGTGAACGACGGCGCCTGCGCCCTGCTGCTGGCCAGCGAGGCCGCTGCCGCCCGCCACGGTCTGACGCCGCGCGCCCGCGTGGTGGGCATGGCCACGGCCGGTGTGGCCCCGCGCATCATGGGCTTCGGCCCCGCGCCGGCCGTGCGCCGGGTGCTGGACCGCGCCGGCCTTTCGCTGGGTCAGATGGACGTCATCGAACTCAACGAGGCCTTTGCGTCGCAGGCGCTCGCCGTTCTGCGTGATCTCGGCCTGCCGGACGATGCCGCGCATGTGAACCCGAATGGCGGGGCGATTGCCATCGGCCATCCGCTCGGCATGAGCGGCGCGCGTCTCGTGACGACCGCTGCCTACCAGCTCCACCGCCAGGGCGGACGTTATGCGCTGTGCACCATGTGCATCGGCGTCGGCCAGGGCATCGCCATCATTCTCGAACGTGTCTGAATCTGCCTCAAACCGCACCAACAAGGTGCGGTCTTGGCGCAAGCCATGACAAAAACTCAAGGGTCACTGAGTTTTTGTCATCGTAAAGCCGGTGTAAGCCCGGGCGTGATTTGGGCGATGCATGGGATACTGGATCCAGACTCGTCACGCAAAGCGCACATATACGGCATAAATCCAGGGCACAGGTTCGTAAGTGGTACTACGTAGTCCATTCGCGCCATCCTGAGCCAAGCTCCCGACTCCGTTCCTCGCCCTTATCCGCCGCAACACCCGCCTGAAAAGGCCGTGGGGCTATCCCTACGTCAAAAGCACCAATATGGTGCACAAAGGTGCGGCAATCGCCCAAATGGCCGGATTTGCTTGGACAGCGTGATCTGTGCTCCCTATAGTCAGTGTTTTCCCGGCTTGCGCCCTGCATATTTGGGCGCCAAACGCACAAATACGCCATGTCTGCTGCCCGCGCACTCGATGATCTGACCGCTCTTGCGGCCCCGGCTCCGACCGCCCTCCCGACCGAATCCAACAGCGGCCCGCTCAAGCGTGACCTGGTGGCCGGCCTGGAGAAGGGCCTGGCGGTGATCGAGGCCTTTGACCAGGAACGCCCCCGCCTGACCATCTCCGAGGTCGCCGCCCGCACCGGCCTGACCCGCGCCGCGGCCCGCCGCTACCTGCTGACCCTGACCCATCTGGGCTTCGTCTCGCAGGACCGCAAGATGTTTGCCCTGACGCCCAAGGTGCTGCGCCTGGGCCAGAGCTATATGCACTCGGCCCGCCTGCCCCGCATCGTGGAGCCCGAGCTGCACAAGCTGGCCTACGCGCTGAAGGAAGCCAGCTCCGCCGGCGTGCTGGACGGCAATGATGTGATCTGCATCGCCGCAACCAGCGCCGGTCGCGTGGTCTCGCCCACCCTGCAGCCTGGCACCCGCGTGCCCGCCCATTGCTCGGGCAATGGCCGCGTGCTGCTGGCCGCCATGCCGCAGGCCGATGTGGATGCCTGGATCGCGCGCCAGGAGCTCAGCCCCCTGACCCCGCACACCATCACCCATCCCGAGCGCCTGCGCATCGAGATCGCCCGCGCCCGCGCCCTGGGCTATGCCTGCATCGACCAGGAGCTGGAGCTGGGCCTGCGCACCGTGGCCGTGCCGCTGAAGAACTACCGCGGCGATGTGGTCGCTGCCATGAACATCAGCGTGCATGCCTCGCGCATGAGCATGGACCAGCTGGTGGAGCACTGCCTGCCGCCCCTGCTGCAGGCCCAGGCCCATCTGCGCATGCTGCTCTGAGGCCAGTCCGGCCTCCCCAGCTGTAAGACCTTGCGGTAGGCGCACGCCCACCGCCCTGGCAAGCTGCCTCCCAGAATGCGCGTCCAGCGCATCGGGAGGACTTCATGCAAAGAACCCAGGTCGCCATCATCGGCGCCGGGCCGGCCGGCCTGGTGCTGGGCGCCCTGCTCCAGCAGGCGGGCATCGCCAACCAGATCCTGGAGCTTCACAGCAGCGATCAGCTGCTCTCCCGGGTGCGCGCCGGCCTGCTGGAACCCGGCAGTGCCGCCACCCTGGCCGGGCTGGGCCTCGACGCCGCCCTGCGCCGCGATGGCCTGCAGCATACGGGCCTGAGCCTGAGCTTCATGGGCCAGCGCCGGCGCATCGATCTGCAGGCCCTGACCGGCCAGTCCCTCACCGTCTACGGGCAGAGCGAACTCAGCGCCGAGCTGTTGCAGGCTCGGGCCGCGGCCGGCTCGCCCACCCAGTTCCAGGTGGAGCAGCTCACGCTGGAGGGCTGGGACAGCCCACGCCCCCTGCTGCGCTACCGTCAGCATGGCCAGGAGAAGACCCTGGCCTGCGACTTCATTGCCGGCTGCGACGGTTTTCACGGCATCTCCCGCGCCAGCCTGCCCAGCCGCGCCTACCGCTGCTACGAGCGCGGCTACCCCTTTGGCTGGCTGGGCATGCTGGCCGACACCCCACCGCCGCACGAGGAGCTGGTCTATGCCCAGCATGAGCGCGGCTTCGCCCTGTGCAGCATGCGCAGCCGCAGCCGCCTGCGCTGCTATATCCAGTGCCATCTGAGCGACAAGCTGGCGCAGTGGAGCGATGCCCGCTTCTGGGACGAGCTGCACGCCCGCCTGGACCCGGAGACCGCCGCAGCCCTGCGCCCCGGCCCCACGCTGGACAAGAACATCCTGCCTCTGCGCAGCTATGTGGTGGAGCCGCTGCGCTTCGGCCGCCTCCTCCTGGCCGGGGATGCCGCGCATCTGGTGCCGCCCACCGGGGCCAAGGGTCTGAACCTGGCCATTGCCGATGCACGCGACCTGGCTCAGGCCCTGCAGGCCTTCTTCCGCGGTGAGGGCGAGTCGGCACTCAATGAGTACACGCCGCGCGTGCTGCGCCGCGCCTGGCAGGCGGAGCGCTTCTCCTGGAGCCTGACCCGGCTGCTGCACCGCTTTCCGGATCAGAGCAGCTTCGACCAGCAGCTGCAGCAGGCCGAGCTGGCGCATCTTTTTGAATCGCGCGCCGCCCAGACCGCGCTGGCCGAGGCCTATCTGGGCCGGCTGGCGGGCTGAGACGGCACCCGGCCCCGGGCCTCCCGGCCCGGGTGCGAGACCGACCGCTCAGGGATGAGCGGCCATCACCTGGGCCACGGCGGCCGTCAGGCGCTTGCCATAAGGCACGTGCAGGAACTCATTGGGGCCGTGGGCATTGCTCTTGGGGCCCAGCACGCCGCAGACCATCATCTGCGCCTGGGGGAAGCCCTTTTGCAGCATGCTCATCAGCGGGATGGTGCCGCCCTGGCCGATGAAGCCCACCGGCCGGCCGAAATGCGCGAGGCTGGCCTCGTTGAGCGCGCCCGAGAGCCAGGGGCTGAGCTCGGGCGTGTTCCAGCCGCTGGCGCCGAAAGCCCCGGCGCGGCCATCCGGCACGAAGGTGACGCGGGCGTTGTAGGGCGCGTTGTCTTCCAGCAGGGCCTTGAGCTTGAGCGCGGCCTCGTTGCCGTCCACCAGGGGCGGCAGGCGCAGCGAGAGCTTGAAGGCGGTGTAGGGACGCAGCACATTGCCGGCGTTCTTCAGCTCGGGGAAGCCGTCCACGCCGGTCACGCTCAGCGTGGGGCGCCAGGTGCGGTTGAGCAGCACCTCCACCGGGTCCTGGGTCACGGGCAGCACGCTGCCGCCATCGGCACCGCAGGCCCAGGGGTAGCGCTTCCAGACCTCGTCCTTGAGGATCTCGGCGGTGGCGCGGGCCTGGTCCACCCGGTCGCCCGGGATCTCGCAGTGGAAGCTGTCGGGCAGCAGGCGGCCGGTCTTGGAGTCCTCCAGACGGTCCAGCACCTGACGCAGGATGCGGAAGCTCGAGGGCACCAGACCCGAGGCGTCGCCGCTGTGGATGCCCTCGGTCAGCACCTCCACCTTGAGCACGCCCGAGACCATGCCGCGCAGCGAGGTGGTGAGCCAGAGCTGCTCGTAATTGCCCGCGCCCGAGTCCAGGCAGACCACCAGGGAGACATTGCCCAGGCGTTCTTTCAGCACGTCGATGTAGGCCGGCAGATCGTAGGAGCCGCTCTCCTCGCAGGTCTCGATGATGCCCACGCAGCGCGGCCGGGGAATGCCCTGCTGATCCAGGGCCATGATGGCGGTCAGCGAGGCGTAGACGGCGTAGCCGTCATCGGCGCCGCCACGGCCATAGAGCAGGCCGTTCTCGTACTTGGGCGTCCAGGGCCCCAGATCGGAGCGCCAGCCGTTGAACTCCGGCTGCTTGTCCAGATGCCCGTAGAGCACGATGGTGTCATCGCTGCCCGGCTTGGTGGACGGCACCTCGAAGAAGATCACCGGCGTGCGGCCCTCCAGGCGCACCACCTCCAGCTTGAGGCCGGCCACCTTCTTGCTCTCCACCCAGGAGGCCGCGTCGCGCAGCACCTTCTCGATATGCCCGTTCTGCGCCCAGTCGGCGTCGAACATGGGGCTCTTGGCGGGAATCGCGATGTAGTCGCTCAGCGCGGGAACGATTTCCTCGTCCCAGACGCGTTCGGCAAAACGGCCCAGGGCCGAGGCTTCATCGGGCTGCAGCGGCAGCGCGGGATCGCGTGCATTCATGGTGGTGTTCCGGCTTGTGGCGGGGAGAGGGAATTCTAGTTCCCGCCCCGCTTCAGCGCCGCGCCACCAGCGGGCTGCCGGCGGCACCGGCGGGCGCAAAGCGATCATCCAGCCAGGCCTGCAGGCGGGCGAAGACCTGCTCGTGCTCGGGCTCGTTGAAGAGCTCGTGGTACAGGCGCTCGAAGCAATAGGACTGCAGCACCGCACGCGGCGCCTCGGCCGCGAACTGCGCGCTGCCCTCGGGGTCCACGCACTGGTCGGCGCCGGCCCACAGCAGCAGGGTGGGCAGCACCCATTGCGGCGCCTGCTCCAGCAGCTCGGCCCCGCCATCGACGATGAGGCCCGTCAGCGTGGCCGTGATGCGGTCATGCACCAGGGGATCGTTCTTGTAGGCGGCCACCACGGCCGCGTCGCGCGAGATCCAGGCCGGCTTGAGCCCGTTGCCCACCGCCAGATGCGGCAGCAAGGGCCGGGCGATGCCCAGCATCAGACGCTGCAGGCCCGAGAGCCCCGGATCCAGAGCCGGCGAGCTGAGCACCAGGGCATCCACCGGCCGGAACCAGGGCGGCAGCACCCCGCCATGGCCCAGGGCCAAGAGGCCACCGGCCACAAAGCGCGCGGCCACCAGGCCACCCATACTGTGCCCCAGCAGCACCAGAGGGCCGGCGCCCAGCTGGCTGTCGGCACGCAGCTCGTCGATGACCCGGGCCAGATCGCGCAGCAGCGCATCGGCGTCGGGCACATCGCCGCGCGGCCCGCCCGAGGCGCCGTGGCCGCGCTGGTCATGGCCCACCACATGCCAGCCCCAGTCATTGAGCCGGCCGGCCAGGTGCTCGTAGCGCCCGATGTGTTCGCCCAGGCCGTGCACGATCAGCACGGTGCCGCGCGCCGGGCCGGGACCGGGGCGGCTCCATTGCCGCCAGTGCAGGGGCAGGCCGTCTTCGGTTCTCAGGGTTCGCATGCCGTCCAGTGTAGGGAGCGCCCCCGAAGCCACGGCCCAGGACTTCCCCGGTCGGTGAAAGTACGCAAGCCGTCCCTACATTTGGCGACATCTGCACAGGCCTCGCGCGCTTGGGCATCATCACGCCATGCCAGGCCCCAACCCCCAAGCGCTGAACCCGCCCGATCTGCGGCCCTACCGCGACAGCAATAGCGGGGTGCCCTATGTGCAGCTGCTGGACAGCGGCCGCTCCGGTCCCACCGTCATGGTCCAGGCCCTGACCCATGGCAACGAGCTCTGCGGCGCCATCGCCCTGGACTGGCTGCTGCGCCAGGGCCCGCCTCGCCCGCGCCAGGGCCGGCTGATCCTGAGTTTCGGCAATGTGGCAGCCTTCGAGCGTTTCGATCCCGCCAAGCCCGGGGCCTCGCGCTGCGTGGACGAGGACCTGAACCGCGTCTGGGCCGATGAGCAGCTCTTCGGCCCGCGCGACTCGCTGGAGCTGCGCCGCGCCCGCGCGCTGCGGCCCTTTGTGGATGCGGCCGATCTGCTGCTGGACCTGCACTCCATGCAGGACGACTGCCAGCCCCTGATGCTCTGCGGTCTGGTGGACAAGGGCGTTGCCCTGGCGCGGCGCCTGGGCACGCCTGCCGAATTGCTGATCGACACCGGCCACAGCGCCGGCCTGCGCATGCGCGACCGCGGCGGCTTTGCCGACCCTGCCAGCCCGCGCACCGCCCTGCTGATCGAATGCGGCCAGCACGGCGCGCAAAGCTCGGCCGATGTGGCCCTGGACTGCCTGCTGCGCTTTCTGCAGCTGGCCGGCATGCTGGAGCCGGACTGGCTGCGGCCGCATCGCCAGCGGCTCCTGCCCCTGCCCGCCCGGCAGCGCCTGCTGCGGGTGGACCGGGCCATCACCGCACACAGCAGCGACTTCCACTTCCTGCGCCCCGTGCGCGGTCTGGAATTGATCCCCGAGGCCGGCACGCCCCTGGCGCGCGATGGCGAGCAGCTCTGGCACACACCCTATGCCGACACCGTGCTGGTCATGCCCTCGCTGCGCGGCGCGCGCCCTGGCCACACCATGGTGAGGCTGGGCCGCTATGAGGATTGACCCGGGCTTGAGCTAGGCCCGGGCCGCCCCATCTGCCGCCGCATGAGCCCTCATGAGCAAACAGCCGAGCAGCTGCGCACGCTGGAGCGCCAGCGCCTGAATGCCCTGGTGACGCAAGACCTGGCCCTGGCCGAGCGCCTGCATGCGCCCTGCTTCCAGCTGATCACGCCGGCCGGCGTGAGCCTGGACAAGGCCCAGTACCTGCAGCGCGTGGCCAGCGGTGCCCTGCGCTATCTGCGCTGGGAGCCCGAGGCCATCGCGGTGCGCCTGGCCCCGGGACCGGGCGCCCCCGGCATGGCCCTGCTGCGCTACCGCGCCACCCTGCAGTTTCCCGGCGAAGACGGCCAAGGCGGCACGCCTTTCCAGTGCTGGCATCTCGACAGCTACGAGCGGGCGCCGGATGGCGGCGGCTACCGCGATAGCTGGCAGCTGGTCTGGTCCCAGGCCACGCGCATCCTGCCGCCGGCCCGGGACTGAGGCCCCGCCGCGGCGCTCAGCGCGCCTTCAGCAGCTCGGGCACCTTGAGCAGGATGAACTCGTTGTCGTCCTGCACGCCCAGCTTGCGGCCGCTGGAGTAAGGCAGGTTGTTGTCATTGGCCACGACGATGTGCTCGGCGTCCACCACGTCCACGTTTTCGATGGTCACGAAGGGGAAGCTGAAGCGGCCCTGGCGGGTCGCGCCGTTGCGACCCAGCCCTTGCGGGTCGGCAATGTCCAGCAGGTCCACATAGCCGATCTTGCGCACCAGGCCCTCGCCGTCCACCTCCTTGAGGCTGATCTTGTAGACGCGCTTGAAGCGGGCCGGCACGTTCTGGCAGTCGGGGCGGGCCGGGCCATTGCAGGCCTCGTCCACCGCGCCCTCGCCGTTGTCGCGCTCGATCACCAGGGCGGTGTCGGCATCGATCATGTTGAAGTCGCCGATATTGTTGCCCTTGAGCTCCAGCGGGTACTTCCAGCTGCGGCCGGTCCAGGTGCGCTGGGCCACATCAAACTCCAGCACGCGCAGCACTTCGCGGCCCTCGGCCGAGCTCTCCCACTTCTTCTCGCCCTCCAGCCACAGCGGGCCTTCCAGCAGCGGGTAGAGGAAGCGGCCGTCCGGGCTGGCAGCCATGCCTTCGAAGCCGCGCGAGCGGCGCACCGGCGTGGTCACCGGCGTGCCGGGCACGGCCGGGGTCGTCACCGTGTAGTGGTCGGGCGAGCGCAGCAGCTTGCCGTCCAGCTGGGTCTCGTACAGGCCCAGCACCTTGCCCTGCAGATCGGTGCGGATCAGGTAGGGGCCCAGCTCGTCACCGAACCAGAGCTCGTTGCCGATGGGCTGCATGGACTCGATGTCCAGATCGGCGCCGGTGAGGTAGCGCTTGGCCGTGCCCTCGTTGACGATCAGGAAGGGGATCTTGCGGTCGGGGTCGTGCAGGAACAGGGTCTGGCTGCGCTGCACGCTGCCCTTCTTCCAGTCGATGCGCAGCTTGTGGAACATCAGCATCGCGTCCGCGCTATTGTTCTTGGCACCGAAACCGTTGTCGGTCAGCACCCAGAAGCTGCCGTCCTTCATGTGCTTGATGCCGGAGAAGCCCTGCACCGGCTGGCCCTTGAAGGGCAGCTTGACGCCGGTCTCGCGCGGCGCGGCCTTGTCCGAGAGGAAGGACGTGCCCATGATGGATTCCAGCGCGTCCACGCGGCGGCCATCGGCGGCGGTGAACTTGCCGCTGGTCTGCAGAAAGGCCGGCGCGTCCTTGGGCGCGGGCACGAAGCTGCGCGCGGGCAGCAGGGCATGGCCGGCCAGCTCGGCGGGCAGAGCCTGGGCCTGGGCTTGGGCCGCCAGCGGGCTCAGGGCCAGCAGGATGGCGGAGATCAGGGCGGATTTCTTTTTCATGACGAGGGCAGTGCTCGAGTGGTCCGAAACGATCAGCCTAGGGCGCGCTCATGACGCGCGCGTGATAAGCCACCGATCCCGGCCCCGGCCGGCCTGATCGGCCACCGTCGCTTGACACAGCTCAAGCCCGGCAGGCGCCAGCAGTGCGAACCTGGGCGTCACGAATTTGTCATGCAAGGCCCACCATGAGCAGCAGCCCCAGCCCGAGCAAGCGCAGCAGCGCCACCCTCGCCTCCCCCGCAAGCGCCGGCCGCGCACCGCGGCCGCGCCGTGTGCGCAGCGGCGACACCGCCGGCAGCAGCCAGCCCGAGCGAATTGCCCGCCACAGCGTGGCCGAGGCGGTGGAGAAGGCGCGGGCCCGCGAGCTGGAAGCCCTGCAGGACATCGTGAGCCAGCGCGGCCCGGCCAGCCTGGCCAGCTCGGTGCGCGAGATCGTGCGCGGCGCCTCGCCGGACGACGCGGCCGCCCTGCGGCGCGCCCTGCTGAAGGAGCTGGAAGCGCCGCCCGCCGCCCTGGGCGTGGACGCCGACGAGGAGCTGGCGCCCGACTGGCGCAAAGGCGGCTACCCCTACAAGAACCTGATGTCGCGCAAGGCCTACGAGAAGCAGAAATACCGCCTGCAGGTGGAGCTGGTGAAGCTGCAGGACTGGGTGCAGCACAAGAAGCTGAAGGTCGTCGTGCTCTTCGAGGGGCGCGATTCGGCCGGCAAGGGCGGCGCCATCAAGCGCGTCATGCAGCGCCTGAACCCGCGCATCGCCCGCGTCGTGGCGCTGCCCAAGCCGACCGAGCGCGAGCGCGGCCAATGGTACTTCCAGCGCTACGTGCCGCACCTGCCGTCCGCCGGCGAAATGGTGCTGTTCGACCGCTCCTGGTACAACCGCGCCGGCGTCGAGCGCGTCATGGGCTTCTGCAGCAACGACGAGTACACCGAGTTCATGCGCCAGGCCCCCGAGTTCGAACGCAATCTGGTGCGCGCGGGCATGCACGTGATCAAGTTCTGGTTCTCGGTCAGCCGCGAGGAGCAGCGCCGCCGCTTCAAGGAGCGCGAGGCGCATCCGCTCAAGCAGTGGAAGCTCTCGCCCATCGACAAGGCCTCGCTGGACAAATGGGGCGACTACACCAAGGCCAAGGAGGCGATGTTCTTCAACACCGACATCGCCGAAGCGCCCTGGACCGTGGTGAAGTCGGACTGCAAGAAGCGCGCGCGCCTGAACGCGCTGCGCCATGTGCTGCACCAGCTGCCCTATGCCAACAAGGACCTGGACAAGATCGGCCAGCTCGACCCCCTGCTGGTGGGCCGGGCCAGCGTGGTCTATGAGCGCGGTGAGGGGCTGAGCGCGCCCTCACCGGCCTGAGCCGCGCCGCGGCTCAGCCGCGCTCGAACTTGAACACCGCCATGCTGGCCATCAGATTCGGGCGGGTGCGCACCATGCGGCCGTCCTGGATGCCGAAGCTGTCCAGCACGCGCAGGCGGTTCTTGCGCGCCAGGATCTCGAAGTCGGCATGGGTGCCGACGCGGATATTGGGCGTGTCGTACCACTCATAAGGCAGGGTGCGCGTCACTGGCATGCGGCCCAGCAAGACCTGCAGGCGGTTGGGCCAGTGCGCGAAGTTGGGGAAGCTGACGATGCCGATGCGACCCACGCGCGCGGTCTCGCGCAGCATCTGCTCGGCATTGCGCAGATGCTGCAGGGTCTCCAACTGCAGCACCACATCGAAGCTCTGGTCCTCGAAGATGGCCAGGCCCTCTTCCAGATTGAGCTGGATGGCGTTCACGCCGCGCTGCACGCATTGCAGCAGATTGGCGTCGTCCAGCTCCACGCCGTAGCCGGTGCAGCCCTTGTGCTTCTGCAGCCAGGCCAGCAGCTCGCCGGTGCCGCAGCCCAGGTCCAGCACGCGCGAGCCCGCCGGCACCAGGGCCGCGATATGTTCCATCACGCCATGCACGCTCATTGTCCGAACTCCCCGGCGATGCGATTGAAATAGGCGCGCAGCACCCCGTGGTAGCGCGGGTCCTCCAGCAGGAAGGCGTCGTGGCCATGCGGCGCGTCGATCTCGGCGTAGCTGACGTCCAGCTTGTTGTCCAGCAAGGCCTTGACGATCTCGCGCGAGCGCGCCGGCGAGAAGCGCCAATCAGTCGTGAAGCTGGCCAGCAGGTATTTGCAGCGCGCCGCGGCAAAGGTGCGGCTCAGGTCGCCGCCATGCTCGCGGGCCGGGTCGAAGTAGTCCAGGGCGCGCGTGATCAGCAGATAGGTGTTGGCGTCGAAGTACTCGCTGAACTTGTCGCCCTGGTAGCGCAGATAGCTCTCGATCTGGAACTCGATGTCCTGCGTGCTGTAGCCCAGCTCGGCGGCACGCATCTGACGGCCGAACTTCTGCTCCATCACATCGTCGCTGAGGTAGGTGATGTGGCCGATCATGCGCGCCACGCGCAGGCCACGCTTGGGCACCACGCCATGGGCATAGAAATGGCCGCCATGGAAATCGGGGTCGGTGATGATGGCGCGGCGCGCCACCTCGTTGAAGGCAATGTTCTGGGCCGAGAGGCTGGGCGCGGTGGCAATGGCGATGCAGTGCCCCATGCGCTCGGGGTAGCGCAGCGACCAGTCCAGCGCCTGCATGCCGCCCAGGGAGCCGCCCAGCACCGCGGCCAGGCGCCGGATGCCCAGATGGTCCAGCACACGGGCCTGGGCGTCCACCCAGTCCTGCACCGTCACCACCGGGAAGTCGGCGCCGTAGACGCGGCCGGTCTCGGGGTTGAGGTGCATGGGCCCGGTGGAGCCGAAGCAGGAACCCAGATTGTTGATGCCGATGACGAAGAAGCGATCGGTGTCCAGGGGCTTGCCGGGGCCGACCAGGTTGTCCCACCAGCCCTCGCTCTTGTCCTGCCCGGCATAGGTGCCGGCCACATGGTGGCTGGCATTGAGCGCGTGGCAGACCAGCACCGCATTGCTCTTGTCGGCATTGAGCCGGCCATAGGTCTCGTAGACCAGTTCGTAGTCGCGGATCGACGCGCCGCTGCGCAGTGGCAGGGGCTGCTCGAAGCGCAGCCGCTGTGCCTCAACATGGCCCACAGAGCCCATGAACGCCTCCTGAAAAACAAAAACCGACGCCGCATAAACGGAACGCCGGTCGGAAGGGAGCGCTCCTCTTTAGCGGAATTTCTAAAGCGCCCGCAATTCGGAACAAATCGGCGCTATCGGCTGCTGAGTATATCGGCAGTCAGGTTCGCCTTCTGCAGGAATCGCGCATAGGCCCCGTTGCGGCGCAGGCGCTCCAGCGCGGCGCGCAGGGCCTGGGCATCGGCCTCCTCGAAGTCGGGCGAGCCCGCCAGCCAGACCTCCTGCTGGTCCAGCACCGGGCCGAGCTGATAGTCGCGCCGACGCCGGCCGCTGCTGGCCACCGCCCCCAGCAGCAGGGGCTGACTGCCAAAGGCAAAGTCGGCGCTGCCCTCGTCCAGACGCCGCAGCAGATGCTCGTAGCTCCCCTCCTCGCTGACCCGGCGGTACTGCAGCTCGCGCAGGCGCGCCGGGCTCACCGAGCCGCGCAGGGCCACCACGCGCAGCCCTTCGAAATCACCCTGGGCCTTGAGCGCCGGCCAGCCTGCGCTGCGGGCCAGCAGCACATAGGGCTGCACAAACAGGGGCAGCAGCCAGCGGTACTGGGCTTCGCGCTCGGCCGTGCGCGCCAGCGGCGCGATGGCCACGCGCGGCCCGCGCTGCGCCAGCAGGGCCGCGCGGGCAAAGGGGTAGTACTGGGCCTGCAGCGTCATCCCCAGCTCGCGGCCCAGGGCCTGCAGCAGCTCGATCAGCAAGCCCGGCGCGTGGGCGCCCTTCTCCACCGTGAAGGGCGGGAACTCGGGACAGACCAGGCTGAAGGGCGCCACCGCGGGCGCGGACCGGCCCAGGGCAGGCAGACCGCCCAGCGCCAGGCCCAGCAGGCCTCGACGGCGCAGACCGGCCCCGCGGGGCGGGGCAGGCGGCGATGAGCGGGGCCGGCGCATGCTCGGGCTCTCAGCGATCAGGCTTCAGGGCGCGCTGCACAGGCAGTGCACCACGGCGGCAAAGGGCTTGCGGCCCTGGCCCAGCTCGGCCAGCCAGGCCAGCTCGCTGCCGGCCTGCAAGAGCAGAGGCGGCAGGCCCAGCTGCGCGCGCAGCGATTGCAGCAGGGGCGGCGCCAGCACATCGCCCAGGCCGTCCAGCACGCGCTCCAGGCGGCCGCGTTCGCGCTCCATATAGATCAGCGGCGGCAGGGCCTTGTCCTCCAGCTTGGCCAGCGCGGCCGCGGCCTGCAGCGCATCTCCGTAGCTGCCCAGCTGGTCCACCAGGCCGCGATCCAGGGCCTGGGCCCCGGTCCAGACGCGGCCCTGGGCCACCTTGTCGATCTCGGCGGGCTGCTTGCCGCGCGCGCCGGCGGCACGGCCGACGAAGTCGTCGTAGATATGTTCGATGGCCGACTGCACCGCGGCGCGCATGCGCGGGTCCAGGGCGCGGCGCGGGTCATAGCCCCCGCCGGCCAGCCAGGTGGTGGTGTAGCCGGCGGAGTTCACGCCCAGCTTGTCCATCAGCTTCTCGCCGGTGGGCAGCATGGCGAAGACGCCGATGGAGCCGGTCACGGTGGCCGGGTCGGCGATCACCCGGTCGGCCGCCATGGAGATCCAGTAGCCGCCCGAGGCCGCCACATCGCCCATGGACACCACCACCGGCTTGCCGGCCTTGCGCGTGAGCTCCAGCTCGCGCCGCACCCGCTCCGAGGCAAAGGCGCTGCCACCGGGCGAGTTGACGCGCAGCACCAGGGCCTTGACGCGCTCGTTCTCGCGCGCCTTGCGGATCAGCTCGGCGGTGGAGTCGCCGCCCACCTTGCCGGCATCGGCCGAGCCGTCCACGATCTCGCCCTCGGCCACCACCACGCCCAGGGCCGGGCCCGTCTCGCGTGGCGCCGGCAGCTGGGCCAGGTAGGCGCCCAGGCTGATCTGGCGGAAGCTCTTGCTCTGCTCGTCGCGCGCGCCCTTCTCGATCAGCAGCTCGCGCAGCTCGTCGCGGGTCTTGAGCGCATCAACCAGGCCCTCCTTGAGGGCCAGCGCGGCGGTGTTGCCTTTCACCGCGGCCAGGCGCTGGGGCAGTTGCTCGATGGCCTGGGCGATGGCACCGCGCTTGAGTTTGCGCGCCTCTTCCAGCGCGCCGGTGTAGCGCTGCCAGAGATCGTCGTAGAGGTAGGCGTCGGACTCCAGCGTGGCCGGCGAGGGCTGCTGCGCGAAGTAGGGCTCGCCGAAGTTCTTGTAGGTGCCCACGCGGATCACATTGGCCTGCACGCCCAGGCGGTCCAGCGCGTCCTTGTAGTAGCTGCGGTAGCGTCCGAAGCCCTCGATCAGCACCAGACCCATGGGGTGGAGCAGCACCTGGTCGGCCTGGGCCGCCAGCAGATAGCCGCGCTGATCGAAGCCGTCGCCATAGGCGATCACGGGCTTCTTGCCCTCGCTGTCCTTCTTGAAGCGCTGCAGGGCCGCCGCCACCTCGCGCAGCTGGGCCTGGCCGCCGCCGGCAAACTCGCCCAGATCCAGCAGCAGGGTGCTGATCTTGGGGTCCTGGGCCGCCGCCTCCAGCACGCGCAGCACATCGCGCAGCTGGGTCTGGGCCTCGGGGCGGTCACCGCGCAGCTGGGCCACGGCCTGCTCGCGCGCCGAGCCGGCATACTGCTCGACCAGCCGGCCCTGCAGATTCAGCACCAGGGTGCTCTTCTCCGGCAGGGGCTTGGGCCCACGGTTGAGCCAGGCCAGCAGCAGGCCCAGCACCAGGGCCAGCAGCAGCAGATTGAGCAAGGCGCGCCGAGTGGCGTCCAGCACCCGCCAGCCGCCCGCAAGGAAACGCCCCACCGGGCGCAAGACTGCCATGACGGCCATGAACCGCTCCTCCTGAATATGTGCCAGCCATGATAGTGGCCCCGGGCGCGCAAAGCCGGGCGCCGGCGGGGGGATGCGGCTGTGCTCTAAGCTTGGCGACCATGTCTGAGCCCTCCTCTCCCTCCCGCCTGCGCCGGGGCCTGCGCCTGGCCGCGGCCGCCCTGCTGGGTCTGGCCCTGCTGGCCGGCTGCGCCAGCCTGGACCAGAAACAGCGCCAGTGGATCTTCCAGCCCAGCGACCGCAGCTGGAGCGGGGGGCTGGCCGCCGCCCAGGGCATGGACGATGTGTGGATCGAGTTCCGCTCCGCCCTGAGCGAGCGCGAGGTGCGGCTGCACGGCCTGTGGCTGCCGGCCGAGCGCGCCGATGCGCCGGTGCTGCTCTATCTGCATGGCGCGCGCTGGGATGTGCGCGGCAGCGCCAACCGCATGCGCCGCATGCAGGAGCTGGGCTTTTCGGTGCTGGGCATCGACTACCGCGGCTTCGGCAAGAGCGGCTATGGCGAAGAACTGCCCTCCGAGGCCATGGCCTACGAGGACGCCCGCGCCGCCTGGGACTGGCTGGCGCGCCAGCACCCGAACCGCCCACGCTATATCTTCGGCCACTCCCTAGGTGGCGCCATCGCCACCGAGCTGGCCCAGCAGGTGCAGCAGCAGGCCGCGGGCCTGATCGTGGAGGGCAGCTTCACCTCCATCGCCGATGTGGTGGGCAGCTACCGCTGGGGCTGGCTGCCCCTGGGGCCGCTGATCACGCAACGCTTCGAATCGGCCGAGCGCATCGCCCGGGTGCAGATGCCGGTGCTGATCGTGCATGGCAGCGAGGACCGCGTGATCAAGCCCGAGCTGGGCCGCGCCCTCTTCGAGCGCGCGCCCGAGCCCAAGCGCTTCGTGCTGGTGGAGGGCGGCTCGCACCACAACACCAATGCCATTGGCCAGGGCCAGTACCGCCAGGCGCTGGCCGAGCTGTTCGGCCTGGGCCGCGCGGGGCGGCCCTGAGGGCTCAGCGCCAGCTCAGCTGCTGCAGCAGCGGGCTGACGCGGTAGCGCTCGCTGCGGTAGGCGGCGAAGAGGCCGTCCAGCAGCTCGACCACGGTGGGCGCGCCCAGCTGGGCCAGCCACTCGAAGGGACCGGCCGGATAGTTCACGCCCAGCTTCATCGCGGTGTCGGCGCCGGCCTCGTCGCAGACGCCCTGCCACACGGCATCGGCGCCCTCGTTCACCAGCATGGCGATGGTGCGCGCCACGGCCAGGCCCGGCACATCGCGCAGCACCAGGGGCTCCCAGCCCAGATGGCGCAGCAGGTCCTCGGCCTCGGCACGCTGCGCGGCGCTGACCTGGGGCGCATAGGCCAGGGCCAGGGCGTCGCAGCGATCCGGGGCCAGCACCCAGTCGATCACGGCCAGGGCCGGATGGCGGCGCTCATGCGCCAGCTGGGCCGCGCTGCGGCCGCTGCTCAGGTGCAGCTGCAGCTCGCCCAGCTGCAGGCCGCACCAGTCGGCCGACTCGCCGCGGGCGAAGGCGATGCCCTTGTGCGTGAGCCAGCCGGCCAGCACATCCACCAGGCCGCCGCGGCCGCACAGCGTGGGCTGGGGCGCCGGCCCCGTGGGCGCGGCCACGGGGCCGGCGGCAGCCGGCAGGCCTTCGTAGAAGCCCTTGCCCACCTTGCGGCCCAGGCGCCCGCCGTCCACCAGGGCGCGCTGCACCAGGGAGGGCGTGTAGCGCTTGTCGCCAAAGTTGGCCTCGAACACCGACTGGGTGACCAGGAAATTGGTGTCGTGGCCGATCAGGTCCATCAGCTCGCAAGGCCCCATGCGAAAGCCCGCGCCGCGCAGGGCGCGGTCCGCTTGAGCCGGCGTGCCGGCCTGCTCCAGCAGCAGGGCCAGGGTCTCGGCGTAATAGGGCCGGGCAATGCGGTTGACGATGAAGCCGGGCGTGCTCTTGGCATGCACGGGCGTCTTGCCCCAGCGGCGGGCCAGATCAAAGATGGCCTGGGCCACCGAGGGCGCGGTCTCGGCGCCCGAGACCACCTCCACCAGCTTCATCAGGGGCACGGGGTTGAAGAAGTGCATGCCCACCAGGCGGCCGGGATCGGCCATGCCATTGGCCAGGGCGGTGATGCTGATGGACGAGGTGTTGGAGGCGATGATGGCGCCCGGCGGCAGCAGGGCATCAAGCTCGCGCAGCAGGGCCTGCTTGGGCTCCAGCTTCTCCACGATCACCTCCACCACCAGGGCGGTCTCGCGCAGCTCGGCGGTGGCGCTGGCGGGGCGGATGCGCGCCATCACGGCCTCGCGCTCCTCGGCCGCCATGCGGCCCTTGGCCACCAGGCCGTCCAGGCCCTTGGCGATCTGCGCAATGGCAGCGGCGGCCGCGCCCTCGCGCACATCCAGCAGCAGCACCGGATGACCGGCCTGGGCCGCCACCTGGGCAATGCCGGCGCCCATGACGCCGGCCCCGATCACACCCACGGCGGCCTCGGCCGCGGGCTGCTTCGCAACAATCCAATCGCTCATCGTCCTCGTCCTCAATCCTTGTGGGGCACCCAGGCGGCGGGCCGCTTGGCCAGGAAGGCGGCAAAGCCCTCGCGCGCCTCATCGCCCATGCGCACGCGGGCAATGGTCTGGGCCGTCAGCTCGCGCACCGCGGGCGTGATGGGGCCCACTTCCAGCTGGGCAAACAGGGCCTTGATCTCGCCCAGGGCACCGGGGCCGTTGAGCAGCAGCTCGTCGATCCAGCGCTCCAGCGCGGCGTCGATGTCCTCCACCACCTCCTGCACCAGGCCCAGGGCCAGGGCTTCAGACGCCGGAATGCGGCTGGCGGTGAGGGCCAGGCGGCGCGCCTGGCGCGGGCCCACGGCATTGATCACATAAGGGCCGATCACGGCGGGCAGGATGCCGAAGCGCGCCTCGCTGACGGCGAACTTGGCGTCCGGCGTGGCCAGGGCGATGTCGCAGGCCGCGGCCAGACCCACGCCGCCCCCCAGGGCCAGGCCCTGCACACGGGCCAGGGTGGGCTTGGGGCATTCGGCAATGCGCTGCAGCATGGCGGCAAAGCGGCGCGCATCCTCCAGATTGACGGCCTGCGTGGCCTCGGCCGCGCGCTTCATCCACTGCAGATCGGCGCCGGCGCTGAAGGCCTTGCCGCTACCGGCCAGCACGATCAGGCGCACCGCCGGATCGGCACTGAGCTGCTCGAAGGCCAGGCCCAGCTCGGCAATCATGGCCTCGTTGAAGGCGTTGAACACCTCGGGCCGGTTCATGGTGACACGCGCCACACCGCGCGCATCGGTCTCAATCGTTACTGTCTCCACGCTGAAACTCCTGGTAATCCGGTGAGTATCGCAGCGCGGCCGGCAGGGGCTGGGGGCAGGGGTCGCTCAGCGCCCGAACAAGCCCTTGACCATGCTGCCCAGGCCCTTGACCACGCCCGAGACGCTCACGCCCAGGCTTTCCGCCAGGCCCGAGGCCACGCGGGTGGCCAGGTTCTCATTGAGGGAGAAGGCCGGATCATCCAGGCGCCCGTCCAGCGTGAAGCGCAAGACCAGCTGGCCCTCGCGGCTCAGGGCCGAGAGCACGGCCTGGCGCGGCAGGCCGGCGAAGGTGCTGAGGGCACCGCCCTCGCTGGCCAGCTCCAGCTGGCGCAGGGTCAGGGTGCCGGGCGCGCGCAGATGCCGGGCCTTGACCTCGGCGCGCAGGTCCAGGTCCAGGCTGCCGCGGCGCACGCCGGTTTCCGAGACCTTGAGCAGATAGGGCTGCAGGGCCACCAGGTCCACCTCGCTGAAGCGCGCCTGCAGGCGCGCATCCTGGGAGGCCGGCGTGAGCTCGCCCGTGAGGCTGAGCCGACCATCGGGCTGGCGCGGCGAGGCGCTCTTGAAGCGGCCCTCCAGGCTGATGGCCACCGGCTGGTCCAGGGCCGGCAGCCGCAGAGGCCCCAACTCGGCCTGCAGCGCCTCCACCCGCAGGGCATGGGGCGGGCCGGCGCGGCGCAGCGAAGCGTCGAAGAAGGCGAGCTGGCTGTCCTGCAGCTGGATGCGGTCGATCTGCAAGCGCCAGCCCGGGGTGGCCGCGGAGGGGCCCTCGGCGCCGCGCGCGGGCGTCTCCAGCAGGCCGGGCAGCAGGCGCAGCCGGCCCTCGCGCGTGCGCAGCAGAGAAAGGTAGGCGCCCTCCACCTCGATGCGGGCGATGCGCCAGTCGCCGCGCCAGACGCTGCGCAGCTCGGGCTCCACGCGCACGCGGCGGGCGCGCAGCTCGTCCTCCGCCGGCCAGCCGGCCTCGGCACGCAGGCGCAGGTCCCGCAGCTCCACGCCGCGCCAGTCGGCCTGCAGATCGCCCACGCTGGCACGCGGCCCCAGGGCGCTCTCGATCTCGCGCTGCAGATGACCCACGGCCAGGCGCAGGCCGGCCAGCATCAACAAGGCCAGCAAGGCAAGACTCAACAGAGCGATCAGGGCGAAGCGGCGAATGCGGCGGAAGCGGGCAGGCACGGCGGAAAAACTCAGGCGGGGAACTGGGCGCGCATCCTACCCAAGGCGCTGCCCGCCAGCGCCACGGCCGGGCCGGCACAATGCCGCCATGCATGCCCAGCCCGCCCCCAGCGCCCCCTTTCTGCAGACCTTTGAGCACGAGGGCCAGCCGCTCGAGATCGAAGCCCAGTGGCTGAACGCCGAGGCCGGAGCGGACCGCCCCCTGATCGTCTTCCTGCATGAGGGCCTGGGCTCGCTGAGCCAGTGGCGCGACTTTCCGCGGCAACTCTGCCAGGCCACGAGCTGCCGCGGCCTGCTGTTCTCGCGCCCCGGCTATGGCCGCAGCACGCCGCGGCGCGAGCCCTGGCCGCAGGACTATCTGCAGCGCCAGGCCCGCGGCCTGCTGCCCGCCTGCTTCGCGGCCCTGGGCCTGCGCGAGGACGAGAAGCTGCTGCTCTTCGGCCACAGCGACGGGGCCAGCCTGGCCCTGCTCTTTGCCAGCTACTACCCCGCACGCGCGCTGGGCGTGGTGGCCATGGCCCCGCATCTGTTCGTGGAGCCGGTCACCAGCGCGGGCCTGAGCGCCGCCAAGCAGGCCTTCGAGCGCGAGGGCAGCCCGCTGCGCGCGGCCCTGAGCCGCCACCATGCCGACGTGGACTCGGCCTTCTACGGCTGGAACGATGCCTGGCTGCGCCCGGGCTTCGAGCTGTGGAATATCGAGGGTGAGCTGGGCGGCCTGGCCTGCCCGGTGCTGGCCCTGCAGGGCGAGGGCGACGAATACGGCACGCTGGCGCAGATCCGCGCCGTGGGCCGTCTGCATGCCGACACCCGGGTCTGCGCCCTGGGCGACTGCGGCCACACGCCGCAGCGCGACCAGCCCGAGGCAGTGATCCGCGAGACCCAGGCCCTGCTGGCGCGCTGCGGCGTCTGAGGCCCGCGCCTCGCGCTCCAAGACAAAGGGGACCCGAGGGTCCCCTTGTGTCGTGCCGGGCTTGCCGGGCTTACTGGGCTTACTGGGCCTCGAGCGCCTGCTGGGCCTGGCGCTTGGCGCGAGCGCGGATGTTCAGCGCCTCCACCGCCAGGGAGAAGGCCATGGCCGCATAGATATAGCCCTTGGGCACATGGGCGTCGAAGGCTTCGGCCGTCAGGGCCATACCCACCATCACCAGGAAGGCCAGGGCCAGCACCTTGACCGAGGGATGACGGTCCACGAAGTCGCCGATGGGCTTGGCCGCCACCAGCATCACCAGCACGGCCACGATCACGGCAGCCACCATCACGCCGATCTGGTCCACCATGCCCACCGCGGTGATCACCGAGTCCAGCGAGAACACGATATCGATCACGGCGATCTGGCCGATGATGCCCCAGAACAGGCGGTTGCCCGCGGCCTTGAGGGCCTGCTCATCGGTGGCGGGCGGGCCGTCCTGCTCACGGGCCTCGACCTCCACGAAGATTTCGTGCGAGGCCTTGTAGAGCAGGAAGAGACCGCCGAAGAGCAGCACCAGATCACGGCCACTGATCTCCTGACCCACCACGGTGAACAGGGTCTCGGTCAGGCCCATCACCCAGCTCAGCGAGAACAGCAGGGCCAGGCGCGACAGCATCGCGAAGCTCAGGCCCAGGCGCCGCGCCTTGTCGCGCAGATGCGCGGGCAGGCGCCCCACCAGGATGGAGATGAAGATGATGTTGTCCACGCCCAGGACGATTTCCAGGGCGGTCAGCATCGCGAACGCGATCCAGATATTGGGGTCGAGCAGGAATTCCACGGTGTGAGGACGCGCGCCTGACGGCGTCATAAGAATGCGAAAGGCGCACGATAGCGCGCGAGCCCTCCCGTGGTAAATGCGAATTTAAAGCCGCAAAGCTTCGATAAATTCGATGCTTCAGGGCTTGGCCGTGGGCCGGCCGGCGGCCGTCGGGTAGGCCTGCATCACACGCACCGGGTCCTGGCTGTCCAGATAGGCGGCGTACTGCGCCTCGGCGCAGGGCAGGGTCTGGCCGGCCTGCTGCTCGCCGCGGAACTGACCCTTGTAGTAGATGAAGCGGTGCTCGTTGGCCGCGCTCTTGGCCTCGGCCGCCGGCTGGAACTTGGCGGCGCATTCGGCGCGCAGGCTCTCGGGGCTGACGGACTGGGCCGCGGCGGCGCCGGCCAGCAGGGACAGGGTCAGGGCGAACAGGGCGTGCTTCTTCTGCATGGTGTCTGAGCTCTCTATGCGTTGACGAACCGGCTCCAAGGACCGCTTGCGGCGACCCTCCCTCGGCCAGTGCTGCGCAGCTTAGCTTCGGCCTCACGCCATCACCACCACGCGACTGGGGGTCGGGTGGACCCTCTTGCGCTACCCTGGAGGCCTGGCCCACAAGATCATCATGGAATCCCGCCACCGCCCCACCTTCGCAGCCAGGCGCCAGGTCTTGCGTCTGGCCGCTGCCGGGCTGGGCGGCCTGGGTCTGCCGGCGCTGGCCCAGGGGCCGACCCCGCTGCTGGTGCGCCACTCCATGGCCCAGCAGCAGAGCGCCTCGGAGATCACCTACGAGCTGGCCGTGCTGCAGCTGCTGCTGGACAAGACCGTGTCCAGCCACGGGCCCTACCGGCTGGAGGGGTCGGTGCCCATGTCGCAGAACCGCGCCTTTCTGCAGCTGGCCGCGGGCGAGGTGGACCTGATCAGCTCCATGACCTCGCGCGAGCGCGAGACCCAAGGCCTGCCAGTGCGCGTCTGTCTGTACCGCGGTCTGCTGGGGGTGCGCCTGCCCCTGGTGCTGCAGAGCCGCCTCGCCGAGATCGATGCCCTGGGCGCCGCGCGTGCGCCGCGTGAGCTGCACAACGGCCAGGTGGCCGACTGGCCCGACACCGCCGTGCTCACCCACAACGGCTGGCTGGTGGAACGCCTGCCGCGTCTGGGCCAGTTCGCCGAGCTGCTCAGGCGCCGCCGCCTGGACCTGGTGAGCCTGGGCGCGCTGGAGGCTTATCCGATTGCCGAGACCCGTCCGCATGTAGCGGTGGGCGAGCGCTGGGCCATTGCCTACCCCTCGGCCTTCTACTTCTTCGTCGGCCATGCCCGCCCCGAGCTGGCCGAGCGCCTGCGTGCGGGCTGGGACAAGGCCCTGAGCGACGGCAGCTTCGAGGCCCTGTTCGAGCAGCGCCTGGGGGCCCAGCTGCGCCGCGCGCGCCTGGAACAGCGCCAGTGGTGGCTGCTGGAGAACCCCGATCTGCCCGCGGCCACGCCGCTGGGTGAGGTACGGCTGTGGCACCCGCTGGTGCGCACGCGCCTGCTGGGTGAGAGCCGCGGCCGCTAGCGAGCGCGCGTGCGCCGGTCATGAAAAAGGCCGGCCGCCTCCTTGCGGAGACGCCGGCCTGGCGCGGCGCAAGCACGAGGCTTGCGAGCCGATGATTACTTCTTGGCCTTGGCCTTCTTGGCGGGCGGCTTGGCAGCAGCCTTGGGGGCAGCCTTGCCGGCCTTCTCGGCCTTGCGAGCGGCAGCCTTGGGGTCCACAGCGGCCTTGAAGCCGGCGCCCGGGGTGAACTTCGGCAGCTTGGCGGCGGCGATCTTGATCTTTTCGCCGGTGCTGGGGTTCACGCCGGTACGGGCGGCGCGGGCGTGCTGCTTGAAGGAGCCAAAGCCGGGGATGGAGACCGTGCCGCCCTTCTTGACGGTGGTGACCACGGCGTCCAGCAGGGTTTCGATGATGCGGCCAGCCTCGGCCTTCGTCAGCTCATGCTTGCCAGCCAGGTGCTCGATCAGTTCGGTTTTGTTCATTCCTGAGTCTCAGTTCAAAGTAGCGCCCGACGATCTCGGGCGGCCGCCATTCTCACCCAAAAAGGCGCGCAGTCCCGATGGCGACGAGGGAAAACGATGATCGTTGCCGCGGGCAGCGATCAGAGTTTCGGCAAAACGATGCGCGTGATTCAGGAGAGAGGCCCGCGTTACAAAGCGAAGCAGCCCGAGCGACCCGGTCTTGTCACCCCGCTCGGTGATCACTTCTTGATCCGGATCACGCGAGCGCCAGGGCCCGCGACCTGCGCGAGCTCAGGGCGATGCGTCCGGCTCGGCCGGCCGCACGCTAAGCGCCTGGCCCGGGCGCAGCCAGCCGCCGCGCAGCACCCGCGCCGTCACGCCGCCGTGGCCGCGCAGCACGTTGTAGGCGCCAGGCCCCAGCACCGCCTCCATGTGCGAGCAGGGCTCGCAGGGGCCGCTGATCTCCAGTTCCACCGTCTCCCCCACGCACAGGCGCAGCGGACGGTCGCGGAACAGGCTGCGCGCGGCCAGCAGGTTCAGACCTGACACCAGCAGATTGCGCCGCAGCAGGGCCGCATCCAGGGTCTCCCGGCCCAGCAGGGCCGCCATCACCGGCAGGTGCTCGGCCTGGATCAGGGTGATCTGGCGCTTGCCACCCTGGCTGCGGTAGTGGTCACCTTCCAAGCCCCGCCCGCTCAGGGCCTGAGCCTGCTCAACGCGCTGCACCGGCGCGCCGCGCCGCGGACGCAGATAAACGGCTTCGAGCCGCCCCGGTCGGGGGAATTGCAGGCTGAGTTCACGCAGGTCAGTCACGCTCATGCACGCATGATGCCGCGCGCTGGCCGACCGGCGCTGTGCCAGGGGCATGAGGGACACATCATCAGCACCCGCGAAATGTGCGACGCAGAAAACGAAAAGGCCAGCACTTGCGTGCTGGCCTTCGTATTTGGTGCCCAGGAGAGGACTCGAACCTCCACGGAGTTACCCGCTAGTACCTGAAACTAGTGCGTCTACCAATTCCGCCACCTGGGCTTTCAGGATTTGTCTTCGCTTCCGTCTTGCGTCATCAGCGAAGAGGCCGAACTATAGCACGCATTTTTTTGGCTGCGCAAGCTTTTTCATTCGGCGGGTCCAAATCGCGTCAGGCCCAGGGTCTGCCTGGGGTTGAGCAAGACCTGGATCTGGCCCGCCAGACGCAGGCTCACCGGATCGCTCAGCTGCCAGTAGGCCTGCTGGATCTGCGGGCCCACGCCATGCTCGGCGCTGAAGCTGCCGCCCAGGCGCAGCACGATGTCGTTGATGCCGGCGCGCAGGCGCGCCATGGCCTCGGCGTCCAGCGGCGGCGCCTCATGCGGCCAGGCCAGGTTGAAGTGCAGGCCGCCATCGCCCAGATGGCCGAAGTCCGCCAGGCGTGCCGGCGGGAAATGCTGGGCCAGCCAGGCCGCGCCCTCGGCGCGGAAGCGCATGAAGTGGCGGCGCGGCAGGGAGATGTCGAAGCCGATCACCTTGCCCCAGTCGCGCAGGCCCTCGCTGATGCTGTGGCGCAGGGCCCAGATCTCCGCGTCGGCGCCGATCACGGCATCGACCACGCGGCCACTCTCGAACTCGCGCTCCAGCACCTCCTGCAGCAACGCATTCAGGTCCAGCCGCGCGGCCGGCAGCTCGCTGGCCAGCTCGATCAGCAGGGCGTACTCGGGCAGCTGGCCGTCGAAGAGCTTTCCTGCATCGCCCAGATGTTCCAGCGCCGCCTGCAGCGCGGGCTTGGAGATGCCCTCGAAAGCGCTCACCAGGCCGGCCAGTTCACTGGCCATCAGGGCCTGGTAAAGCGGCAGCACGGCCTCCACATCGGCCGGTGCCACCAGGGCCGCGGCGCGCTGACGCGGCAGCGGGTGCAGCTTGAGCGTGGCTTCGGTGATCAGGCCCAGCGAGCCCGAGCTGCCCACAAAGAGCTGCTGCAGGGCCAGGCCCGTGTTGTCCTTCTGCAGGCCGCGGCCGGCCTGCAAGACCTGGCCCTGGGGCAGGACCACGGTCAGGCCCAGGGTGTTGGCCCGCACATCGCCATAGCGCAGCATGCGGGTGCCGCCGGTGTTGTGGGCCAGCATGCCACCCACGCTGGGGTCGGCGCTCAGGTCGATGGGAAAGAACAGTCCCTGAGCCTCCAGCCGCTCATTGATCTCACCAAGCTTGTAGCCGGCCGAGACGCGCAGCGTGCGGTCCAGCGGGTCGAAGTCGAAGTGCTCTCGCAGCCGGTCGGTGGCCAACAGCACATGGCGGCGGGCATCGGTAGGCGTGGCGGCGCGCACCAGGCCGGTGTGCGCGCCCTGGGGCACCAGGGTCAGGTCATGCGCGGCGGCCAGCGCCACCAGCTCGGCCACCTGGGCCGCGGTGGCCGGACGCAGCAGGGCTGCGGCCTGGCCCGGCGCATAGCGCGCCGGCTCCAGATAGCGCGGCTCGATGGCTGCACCCGCCAGCGCGAACTCCGGCCCGACGATGGCGCGGGCCGCCTCGAGAAAGGCCGGGCTCATCTCAGCAGGTCTCGGCCGGGGCGGCGCCGGCCGTCATCTTGAAGATGCCGGTGGCATTGCCCGCGTCGAAGCGCAGGTCCAGGCCCTGCTCGTCGCGCTCGCGCTGGATGAACTCGTGGAAGCTGCCCGGCACGCTGCGGCTGACCAGCCGGCCCTCATGCAGGAACTGGCGCTGCACCGTCGCCGCGCGGAAAGCGGTCTGGCGCACGCGGCCGCTCTTGGAGGTCTCGATGGTGTCCTTGATCGGGCGGTCCAGGGCGCGCTGCAGATCGGCCACGGCGTCGATATTGGCGATACGGTCGGTGGCGTGGTTGAAGGCATTGCCCTCGGTGGCGATCCAGGCCATCTCGGCCGACTCAGCCAGCAGGCGCTCGTAGTCGGCCAGCTCGAAGACGCCGTGCTGGCGCTCGAAGCAGGCGCGCAGGCGCGGCAGCAGGCGCAGGGCCTCGCCCCAGGGCAGCTGCTTGTCGCGCGCCAGGCGCTCCAGCGCGGCCAGATCCTCCGGCGCCAGCGGGTCGCGCGAGGCGCCGATCACACGGCTCACCGCGGCCTGGAACTCGCCGCTGAACTGCTCGGGATGCAGCTCGGAGACGAAGAACTGGGCGATGTCCTCCGGGAAGTCCTGATGGCGCCAGCTGCGCCCCGTCATCTTGAGCCGGGTCAGCGGATAGGTCTCGGCATGGGCAAAGCCCAGGGGGCGCAGCACGCGGGTGATGGCGGCCTCGCCGGGCGGCAGGGCGCCGCTGGGCCAGGCCACGGTGCGCAGAGCGCCGTGGTCGAAGACCAGGCGCTGGCCGGCGCGCTGGCAGTCGGCCACATAGGCCGCGCCGGCCGGCACGCGGCGGGTCACGTCCACGAACAGGGCCATGTTCAGGGCCTGGGCCAGCTCGGCGCGCGTCACGCGCTCGCCCACCGGCTGCAGCAGGGTCGGCAGCAGCTGCAGCTGCGCGAAGGCGGTCTGGGCCTCGGCCTCGCCGAGCAGGGAAGACAGGAGACGGAAGAGGCCCGTCTCCAGGGGATTCGTCGTCATCTCAGGAACTCCAGATGGAAGAACGCCCCGCAGGGGCGGGGCGTGTCAAGGATAGAAGCAATCAGACGTCGAACTTGACGCCCTGGGCGAGCGGCAGGGCCTTGGAGTAGTTCACCGTGTTGGTGGCGCGGCGCATATAGGCCTTCCAGGCGTCGGAGCCGGATTCGCGGCCGCCACCGGTTTCCTTTTCGCCGCCGAAGGCGCCGCCGATTTCAGCACCGGACGTGCCGATGTTGACGTTGGCGATGCCGCAGTCCGAACCGTCAGCCGCCAGGAAGCGCTCGGCTTCCTGCATATTCAGCGTGAAGATGGACGAGGAGAGGCCTTGCGGCACCTCGTTCTGCAGCGCGATGGCTTCGTCCAGGCTCTTGTACTTCAGCGTGTACAGGATGGGCGCGAAGGTCTCGTGCTTGACGATCTCGGTCTGAGCCGGCATGCGCACCAGGGCCGGCACGGCGTACCAGGCCTCGGGGTACTGCTCGGCCAGGGCACGGCCGCCGCCGCTCACCTCGCCGCCCTGCTCGCGCGCGGCGGCCAGGGCCTTCTGCATCGCATCGAAAGCGCCCTGGTCGATCAGCGGGCCGATCAGATTGCCGGCCTCGATGGGCGAGCCGATCTTGAGCTGGGCGCGGGCGCGGTCCAGGCGGGCCACCAGCTCGTCATGGATGCTCTCGTGCGCGATCAGGCGGCGGAGCGTCGTGCAACGCTGGCCGGCGGTGCCCATGGCGCCGAAGGCGATGGCGCGCAGCGCCATGTCGAGATCGGCCGAGGGGCAGACGATGCCGGCATTGTTGCCGCCGAGCTCGAGGATCGAGCGGGCGAAGCGCTTGGCGAGGCGCGGGCCGACTTCCTTGCCCATGCGGGTGGAGCCGGTGGCCGAAACGAGCGCGACCTTGTGGTTGTCGACGAGGGCTTCGCCGATGGCGCGGTCACCGATGAGAACCTGCGAGAGGTTCGCCGGAGCTTCGCCGAAGCGGGCGAGCGCCCGTTCGAAGATGGCCTGCGAGGCGAGCGCCGTCAGCGGGGTCTTTTCAGAGGGCTTCCAGACGATGGAGTTGCCGGCGACGAGCGCGAGGGCAGCGTTCCACGACCAGACGGCGACCGGGAAGTTGAAGGCCGAAATGATGCCGACGACGCCGAGCGGGTGCCAGGTTTCCATCATGCGGTGGCCGGGACGCTCGGTGGCGATCGTCAGGCCGTAGAGCTGGCGGGAGAGACCGACGGCGAAATCGCAGATGTCGATCATTTCCTGCACTTCGCCGAGGCCTTCGGAGGTGATCTTGCCGGCTTCGATGGAAACGAGGCGGCCGAGATCGGCCTTGGAGGCGCGCAGTTCTTCACCGAGCAGGCGAACGAGTTCGCCGCGCTTGGGGGCCGGCACGAGGCGCCATTGCAGGAAGGCGCTGTGGGCACGGCCAATGGCAGCCCTCATGTCGGCGGCCGAGGCCTCGGGCACGGCGCCGATCTGGGCGCCATCGATGGGGCTGCGCACGATCAGGCTGCCGCCGGTGTAGGCGCTGCTCGGAACGCCCAGGGCGCTCAGGAGGTCTTGGGTTTGCTTGCTCATGGATTGATTTTCCTTCAGCCGATGCTCTCGACCTGGCGCGACTGCTGATAGGCCTTGCCGAAGCGGTTGGCCAGGAACTCGGGCAGCTGCACCTCTTCCTGGCGGATGAAGCCCTGCTGGGGCAGCTTGCCCTCGCGGAACAGGTCCACGGCGGCGCAGATGCCGGCGGCGGTGGTGATCTGGATGGCCGAGAGCGGGGACTTGGCATCGCGCTCGGCGAAGATCTTGCGGGCGAAGACCTCCTGCAACAGGGTGCCGTTCTTCATGCCCGAGACGGTGACGAAGACCAGCACCACGTCCTGCATGGTGGCGGGCATGCTCTTGCGCATGATGTCCTTGAGCTTCTCCTGGTCGGCGGCCAGGCCCAGGTCCTCCAGCAGGAACTTCATCAGATCGCGGTGGCCGGGGTAGCGCACGGTCTTGTAGTCCAGGTTCTTGACCTTGCCGGACCAGGTTTCGCACAGGGTGCCCAGGCCGCCCGAGGTGTTGAAGGCCTCGTACTCCACGCCGTCCAGCGAGAAATGTTCCAGGCCCTCCAGCGGCAGGGCCGAGATGAACTCGCCGCCATGGATGGCCTCGCAGGGATGGCAGTACTCATTGATCAGGCCGTCCACCGACCAGGTCAGGTTGTACTTGAGCTTGTTGGTGGGGAAGGCCGGCAGCGCGCCCACGCGCATCTGCACATCGCGCACCTCGTCGAACTGCGTGGCCAGGTGATGGGCCACGATGCCGATGAAGCCCGGCGCCAGGCCGCACTGCGGCATGAAGGCGGTCTTGCTGCCCTGGGCCAGCTCCTTGATGGCCTTGGTGGCGGCCACATCCTCGGTCAGGTCGAAGTAGTGGCAGCCGCATTCGCGGGCCAGGGTGGCGGCGGTGATGGCCAGGTGGTAGGGCAGCGCATTGACCACCGCGTCCTTGCCGCGCAGCTGGGCGGCCAGGGCGCCGTGATGGGCGGTGTCCACCTCGGCGGTGGCAATGCCCTCGGCCGCCAGCACCTCCAGGTACTTGGCGTTCTTGTCGATCACGGTGACCTGGTAGTCGCCGGTGGCGTGCAGCAGGCGGGCGATGGTCTGGCCGATGTGGCCGGCGCCGAGCAGGGCGATCTTCATGGGGTCTCCTCCAAAACAAAAGACAAGGGGCTGGAATGCGCAGCAGTCTAGGAAGGCCTCCGGACGAAAGAAAGCACACTTTCGTCGAAACAAGCGCTTGATCTGACGCTATGACAAACTCACGATGCATATCGTCAAAAACAAGGGTTATCCATGAACGAGGCCGCCGCCAAGGACCAGACCGATCGCCAGCTCATCACCCTGCTGCAGGCCAATGCCCGCGCCAGCACGGCCGAGCTGGCACGCAAACTGGGCATTGCGCGCACCACGGTGGTGGCCCGCCTGGCCCGGCTGGAGGCGGCCGGCGTGATCGTGGGCTACACCGCCAAGCTGGGCAGCGAGGCCCAGGACCGCGGCGTGCAGGCTTTTGTGGGCATCACCGTGCAGCCGCGCGCGGGCCGCGAGGTGGTCAAGACGCTGACGAGCTTTCCCGAGCTGCGCCAGCTGGCCTCGGTGAGCGGCGAGTTCGACTACATGGCGGTGCTGCGCGCCGAGTCCACCATGCGCCTGGATGCGCTGCTGGACGAGATCGGCGAGATCGAGGGCGTGATCAAGACCACCAGCTCGGTGGTGCTGGCGCTGCGGGTGGACCGCATGTGAGATGAGCCCCCCCCTACGGCCTGCGGCCGCCCCCTCGAGGGGGCAGGCCCTAGGGACCGGCGGAGCCGGATCCCTGGACCTCGTGCGGGAATTCAATCCTTGTCTGCGGCAGAAGGTGCACCGGGCACGCCTCTTGCACGTTGAGCGCCGAGGCGGCCAGGGAGGTCGCCCCAGGAGCCCCACCATGATCAAGACGCTCGCCGCCGCCCCGCTCGCCGCCAAGTCCCCGCGCCTGCAGCGCGCCGCCACCGCCTTCAAGGCCCTGCTGCTGGTGGCCGCGGTCTGGGGCCTGGCCTACCCCGCCCTGCTCTGGGGCCTGGGCACGCTGCTGGGCTGAGCCCGCCCTCTGCCCCTGCACGCCGGAGAGCGACGCACGTCATCGTTGCGTCATCCGGCCGTCATCGTTGCTCCCTAGGCTGGGCGCCGCCCGGCGGCCGGCATCCATCCAAGCCACGGCCCGGCCGGCCTGTCTGGGAGGAACGACTCAATGCGTATCGAGACACGCTTCGCGTGGATCATTGCCTTTTGCTTTTGCTTCGGCGTGACCGTGGCCGGCTATATCTCCTACCGCCTGGAGATCCGCCAGGCGCATGAGGACATCAAGCAGAAGGCCGACCTGCTGCTGGAAACCGCGATGGCCCTGCGGGCCTTCACCTCGGAAGAGCTGACGCCGGTGCTGCGCAGCCTGAGCCAGACCGAGTTCCACGCGGCCCAGGTGCCCTCCTTCGTGGCCCAGACCACGCTCAAGCGCCTGAACGCGCGCTTCCCCGAGTACCGCTACCGCGAGAGCGCGCTGGACCCCACCAATCTGAACGACCGCGCCAGCGACTGGGAGGTGGGCCTGCTGCGCCAGTTCCGCGCCGACCCCGAGCGCCAGGAGCTGGTGGGCGAGCATGGCGAGGGCGAGCAGCGCCGCTTCTATGTGGCCCGGCCCATCCGCATCAAGTCCGAGGCCTGCCTGCAATGCCACAGCACGCCGGCCGCCGCGCCCGCGGCCATGCTGGCCAAGTACGGCAGCGCCCACGGCTTCGGCTGGCGTCTGGGCGAGGCCGTGGCCCTGCAGCTGGTGGAGGTGCCCACCGGCCCGGCGCGCCAGAAGGCCTGGAGCAGCGTGCTGGTCACGGTGGGCTCGCTGGCCTGCGTCTTCGTGCTCTCGGCCGCGGTCTTTCTGCTGCTGCTGCGCCGCCATGTGACGCATCCGCTGGAAGCCCTGACCCGCGCCGCCCATCTGGAAAGCCTGCACAGCGAAAGCCAGGGCGGCCAGCTGCCCGGCGTGGGCGGGCAGTTCGGCGAGCTGCAGGCCGCCATCCAGCGCCTCAAGCTCAGCCTGGACCGCGCCCTGCGCCTCTTCGAGGGACAGGCCCCGCCGGCGCCGCGCCGCGCCAGCGATGACGGCGAGGCCCGCTGAGCATGTGGACCCTGATCATCGTGGCCCTGGCGGCCCTGAGCTGGCTGCTGCAGGTGAGCCTGGGCAGCGAGGCCGGCGGCCCCGCCTGGCTGCCCCCCGAGGCCCTGCGCCAGCTGGCCACCGGCCTGAGCGTGCTGGCCCTGGTGCAGCTGCTGCAGAAGCTGCTCAGCCATGCCCTGCGCCCGGCCGGCCACCACGCCAGCTCCGACCTGCTGCGCGCCCTGCTGCGCGGCCTGCTCTATCTGCTGGCCAGCATCCTCTATCTGCGCCTGGGCCTGGGGCTGGACATCAGCAGCGTGCTGGCCACCTCGGCCATGCTCTCGGTCATCATCGGCCTGGCCCTGCAGCCCACCCTGGGCCATCTCTTTGCCGGCGTCTCGCTGGAGATCGAGCGCCCGCTGCGCGTGGGCGACTATGTGCGCCGCGATCAGCTGGAGGGCGAGGTGGTCTCGCTGAACTGGCGCTCGGTCTATGTGCGCACGCCGCGCGGCTCCACCGTGGTGCTGCCCAATGCCGAGTTCACCAGCCGCGCGCTCGAGGTGCTGCCGCGCGAGCAGCCCTACCGGCATGAGCTGGGCTTCAGCGTCTCCAGCCGCCACCCGCCGGGCCAGATCATCCGCTGCGCCCTGCGCGTGCTGCACAGCGGCCTGCCCGGCGTCTGCCACGCGCCCGCGCCCAGCGTGCTGCTCAGCGACAACGATGCCCGCAGCGCCAGCCTGCGCTACACCGCCCGCTTCTTCACCGACGATTTTCTGAACCGCCAGGCCCTAGGCTCGCAGTTCCTGGAGCGGCTCTGGTACGCCCTGGCCCGCGAGGGCGTGGCCCTGCCCGAACCGCCCGCGCTCTGGGCCCTGGACCCGACCGAGTCACTGGGCGGCGAGGCCTTGCCCGCGGGCCTGGAAGCCCTGCCCTGGGCGCCGCGCCGCCCCGCGCCCCTGCAGCCCGACCCCGCCCTGCTGGCCCACAGCCTGGGCGGCCTGCCCGCGGCCCTGAGCCAGGCCCTGCTGCAGCGCGCGCGCCCGCTGCGCTACGGCCGCGGCGAGCGCTGCGAGCAGCCGGGGCTGATGCTGGTGCTGCACGGCAGCCTGCGCGAGCCCCTGCCCGCCAGCCTGGCCGAGCAGGATCTGCAGGCTCTGCTGCAGCGCCTGGCCCAGCCGCCGCAGGACGGCGAGCCGCGCCAGCGCCGGCTCACGCACCAGCATCACCAGCTGCTGCTGCAGGCCGGCCGCCTGGCCCTGGGGCCGCTGGCCGAGCAGCTGGTGGCGCGCATCGCCGCCCTCACGGACGACGCCTGGCTGGCCGGCCAAGCCCTGGCCGCCAGCGCCCAGCGTCCCGAGCTGCTGGAGGGTCTGCGCCACGAGCTGCCGCCCGCCCCCAGCCGGGTGGTGGGCGCCGGCCACTGGGCCGGGGCCGCGGCCCTGAGCGCCCTGGCACCCTATGCCGAGCCCATCATGGCCGAGCAGGACTGCGGCCTGCTGCTCTGGGATGCGCCGGCCCTGCGCGCGGCCCTGCAGGAGGCCGGCTGCGAGGCCGCCAGCCTGGAGCCGCGCCTGCGCCAGGCCCTGCCCGCGGGTGCACTGGCCGAGGGGGCGCTCACGCGCTGGCTGGCCCGGGGCTGAGAAGTCCGCGCCGCTTCAGCGCTTGGGCGGCAGGGCCGCGCGCGCCAGATCGGGCTGGTCGCTGAAGAAGCCGTCCATGCCCGTGGCCAGGAAGCGGCGCAGCTGGCCCGCCATATCGCCCAGGGCGCCGGACGCCTTGTCGGCGCTGTTCTGGAAGTCCTTGGGCAGGAAGCTGTTCTCGGCGCGGAAGGTCCAGCCATGCACCACCAGGCCGCGGCGATGCGCCTCGGCCACCAGGGGCGTGGGCTCGGCCGCGAGTTGCTGGGCCTGCAGCGGAATGATCAGGTTCAGGTGCGGGCCGATGCCGTTGGCATAGCCCTTGATGAAGTCCAGCCCCGCCGGCTGGGCCAGCTCGGCATAGCCGCGTGCATCGCCGGCCAGGGTGAAGTCATGGGGCTTGCCGCCGGCGCTGAGCAGCTGCACCAGGCGCAGCTGGGTCTTGCCGCGCAGGTACTGCAGATTCGCCACCTCGAAGGACTGGATGAAAACCGGCGCCTCGGGCCGGTTGCCCCAGGCCGCGTGCAGGGCCTTGAGCAGGGTGTCTTCCATGCGCGGCAGGCCGGCCGCCTCGGTGAAGGCCTTGAAATAGCTGGGGTGCTTGGTCTCGGGATAGAGGCACACGCCGCGCGCCTGGGCCAGGGCGATCACCTCGTCCAGCGTGGGAATGGGCTCGCGGTCGTCATAGGCGCGATTGGCCAGGCGCAGATCGCGCAGGCGCTCCTGGGCGCGGATATCGGCCCGGATCTCGGCGGCCGTGAAGTCCTCGGCAAACCAGCCGGCCATGGGGCGGCCGTCCACCTGCTTCACCGTCAGGCGATCCGCGTACTTGTCCAGCTGCCAGACATTGCTGCTGGTGTCGGTGCGATGCAGCACCGGCTTGCCGTCCGCGCCGCGCTTGATCGTTCGGCCATCGGCCTCCAGCTCCACGCGCGCCAGCAGGGGCTCGTGGCGGGCCAGCAGCACGCCGTCCCGGCTCATGACCAGATCGGGCTCGATGCAGTCGGCCCCCTGCTCGATGGCCAGCTGATAAGCCGCCAGGGTGTGCTCGGGCCGGTGGCCCGAGGCGCCGCGGTGGGCGATCAGCAGGGGCTGGGCGAGGGCCCAGCCGCCGGACAGGCCCAGCAGCAGGGCCGCGGCGCCACGGCGCGCGATAGGGGCAAGGCGGGGCGGGCGGTGCATGGCGGGGGTCTCTCCAGCTATTTTTCTCGGGCCGCGAATCCTTTGCGCAGCGAGCTGCCTCTTAGCGCCCGGGGACACGGTGTTCCCGCACCTTATCAGGAGTGCAAGACATGTTTTATGTGAAGAATCTGCCCGGCTGGGAGCGGGCCATGCGGGTGAGCTGCGGCCTGTGCACCACGGTGCTGGCCCTGGTGGCGGTACCGGGGGGCTGGGGCTGGGTGCTGGGCGCGGTGGCCGCGGGCTCCGTGGTCTCGGGCCTGCTGGGCTTCTGCCCCGCCTGCGCCCTGCTGGGCCGCCGCTTGCAGGACGCCGAGCGGCGCCAACCATAATCGAGCCCGCCCATGGCCTACTCCGCCCAACACCACCTGCCCCTGCTGCAGGCCGCCCATGGCGGCGACGCCCAGGCCATGGAACAGCTGCTGCGCCTGTGCCGCCCCGATATACGGCGCTATGCGCAGCGCCACTGCCTGGTCAGCGATGTGGACGATGCCGTGCAGGAGACCCTGCTGCTGCTGGCGCGGCGCCTGCACTCCCTGCGCGCGGTGGCCGCCTTCTCGGGCTGGCTGCTGCGCGTGGCGCAGCGCGAGTGCCGGCGCCTGGCACGCCTGGCCTTTGCCTATGACCCCTACGACGAGGAGCGCCTGGCCCAGTGGCTGGCCGTGCACGACAACGAGACTCTGCGCCTGGAGCTGAGCCAGGCCCTGCAGTCCCTGCCCCAGCATTATCGCGAGGTGATACTGCTGCGCGACTTCGAGGAGCTGTCCATCGCCGAGATCGCCGCCTGTCTGCAGCTCACGGCGGCCGCCACCAAGAGCCGGCTGCACCGGGCCAGGGAAATGGCGCGGGAATATCTGCTGGCCTGACGCGCCCCCCTGCGGCCGAGCCGGATCGGCCGCCGGCGCTGGGAGGCTCAGTACAGGCCGCGCGTGCGCGCCATCAGCCGGGTCAGGCCCAGCATGGCATCGGTATTGGGCGTGGGCAGGTCCAGCTTCTGGGCGATCTCGCGCACCACGGCCACCAGGGCGTCAAGCTCCAGGGGACGGCCGGCCTCGGCGTCCTGCAGCATGGAGGTCTTGAAGGCGCCCAGCTTGCGCGTCACCTCGTGGCGCTGCTCGGGCGTCTGGTCCACGCCGCAGCCGATGCGCGCACCGATCTCGGCGGCCTCGCGCATCACCCGGGTCACGAAGCCGCGCACCAGCTCGTCGTCCAGGATGCGGTCGGCCGTGGCGCCGGTCAGGGCCGAGATCGGGTTCATGGTCATATTGCCCCAGAGCTTGAACCAGATGTCGCGCTGGATGCGCTCCGAGACCGTGGCATTGAAGCCGGCGCGCTGCAGCAGGGCCGCCAGCTGCTCCACATGCGCGGGTCGGCCGCCGGCCGGGTCGCCCAGGATCAGGCCCATGCCCATCACATGCCGCACGCGGCCCGGCTCGGGCGTGGCGCAGCTGGCGTGCACCACCGAGCCGATCACGCGCTCGGCCGGGATCTGGGCGGCAATCAGGCCGCCCGGGTCCACCGTCTCCAGCGCCTGACCGTCCAGCGGGCCGCCCAGGCCGCGGAAGAACCACCAGGGCACGCCGTTCATGGCCACCAGCACCCGGGTCTCGGGACCCATCAGGGCGCGCACGGCGGGCGCCACCGCGGCCAGGGCCGGCCCTTTGACGGCCACCACCACCAAGTCCTGCGGCCCCAGGGCCTCGGTGCTGTCGCTGGCCGCGATGGGCACGCTGAAGCGCTCGCCCGCGGGCGTGTCTAGACGCAGGCCGTGCGTGCGCAGGGCCGCCAGCGTGGCGCCGCGCGCCAGGGCGCTCAGGCGCAGCTCGGCGCCCAGGGTGTGGCCCAGATAGGCCCCGAACCAGCCGCCAATGGCGCCAGCGCCCACGATGCAGACCTTGATCATCTTCGACTCTCTATTGCCAAGGCGGCAAGTCTCGCACGAGCCTGTGCGCAAGACCTGACCCCGGCGATGGTCTTGCCGGCCGCCGGCTTGACCTCAAGTGCGCCTGAGATTTCAGACTGGACCCGAGTCTTTCATGCACTTTGCAAGGAACCCCATGAGCACCAAGCTTCAGCCCGGCAGCGCGGCCTTCGTCAATCCCCCCGGCCTCTACGATCCCGCGCCCAATGGCTATTCCCATCTGGCCCTGACCCAGGGCCCCCTGCGCTGGCTGCTGGCCGCGGGCCAGGGCGGCGAAGACGCCAGCGGCGCCCTGCCCGCCGGCTTCGAGGCCCAGCTGCAGCAATGCCTGGCCAATGTGCAGACCGTGCTGGCCGCGGGCGGCGCCGGCCTGGGCGATGTGCTGCGCCTGCGCGTGCTGATCGTGGATCACGACGAGCGCCGCCTGGCTCAGCTGGGCGCGGCCCTCCGGGCTTTGTGGGGCGATGCGCCCATGCCGGCCTGCACCCTGATCCCGGTGCCACGCCTGGCGCTGGACGGCATGCTGGTGGAAATCGAGGCGACGGCGGCGCAAGCGCTCTGATCTCACGAGGCCCGTCAGCGCCGGCAAGTCCCCAGCGCCCGCGGGTGCTTGCCGGCGGGCACACAATCGCCGCCAGCCCAGCGCCTTGCTGGTCAGCGATCCATAGCCCTCACACCCAGCCCATGAGCGATCTGTCCCACTTCCCCATCACCCGCAAATGGCCGGCCCGCCATCCCGAGCGCCTGCAGCTCTATTCGCTGCCGACGCCGAACGGCGTGAAGGTTTCCATCGCGCTGGAAGAACTGGGCCTGCCCTATGAGGCGCATCTGGTGGATTTCGGCAGCAATGACCAGCTCTCGCCCGAGTTCCTCTCGCTAAACCCCAACAACAAGATCCCGGCCATCCTGGACCCGCAGGGCCCGGGCGGTGAGCCCCTGGCCCTGTTCGAGTCGGGTGCCATCCTGGTCTATCTGGCCGAGAAGCAGGGTCAGTTCTTGCCGCAGGACCCGGCCCTGCGCTACCAGGCTCTGCAGTGGCTGATGTTCCAGATGGGCGGCGTGGGGCCCATGTTCGGCCAGCTGGGCTTCTTCCACAAATTCGCCGGCAAGGACTACGAGGACAAGCGCCCGCGCGACCGCTATGTGGCCGAATCCCGCCGCCTGCTGGGCGTGCTGGACCAGCACCTGGCCGGCCGCGACTGGATGCTGGGCGCCGACTACAGCATTGCCGACATCGCCATCTGGCCCTGGGTGAACAATCTGGTGGGCTTCTACGGCGCGGGCGAGCTGGTGGGCTTTGCCGAGTTCGCCAACGTACAGCGCGTGCTGCAGGCCTTTCTGGCCCGCCCGGCGGTGCAGCGCGGGCTCAAGGTGCCGGCGCGCGCCTGAGGCCTCAGCGCAGGTTCACCAGCGTGATCTGGCCGCCGCGGCGCCGGCCGCGGGCGCGCCAGGCACGCCAGCCGTGATAGAGGGACTGCAGCAGCAGCACCGCGGCCAGGGCCAGGGCAATGCCGGCCGAGACCTCGGCACCGTCCAGGCCGCTGCGCGCCTGGCGATGCTGCACGCCCAGCAGGCCCCACAGCAGGGCCAGCACCAGGGCCGGCGGCGCACGCAGCAGCTGGTTCAGGCCCAGCAGCCACAGGGCGCTGGCGCCCCAGAGCAGCAGGCCGGCCGGCAGCTGGCGCTCGGCCGGCCACCAGCCGCCCGCCACGCCCATCAGGGCCAGGTGCATGGGCAGGGCCAGGGCCAGCCAGCCCACATGCAGGCGCAGGGCCGTGCGCAGCGGCCAGGGCGGCCGCGGCACATCCTCCAGCAAGGCCAGGGCCAGAACCAGGGCCAGCAGGGCCAGGCCGAAGCGCTGGGCACTGAACAGCGGCATCCAGGCCGCGCTGGCGGCCCAGCCCAGGCTCAGGGGCGGCAGCAGGCGGCGCAGGCTGTCGGGCGCAGGCGCGGCACGCCGACGCGGCAAGAGGCGCCAGGCCGCCAGCAGATCGAGCACAAAGATCAGGCCCCAGATCGAGAAGGCATAACCCGAGGCCAGCAGCAGGCTGGCGTGGCGCTCGGCCAGGGTGTCGATCGCGGGGCCGAAGAGCTGGCCGCGCTGGGCAAGCCAGGCCAGCAGGGGTGCGGCCAGGGCCACCAGCAGGGGAAACAGCGCATTCATGGGCCCGCCACCTTAAACGCGGCCGGCGCGGCCCGTGTAAGCAAGCGAGCGCTGGGGCGCCGCCCCGTCACGCCTGGCTGCAAGTGCTGCAGGCTGCTCGCAGCACTTGCATTCGCTCACGCCCTCAGGCGCCGCCGCCCAGGCGCCGGCTGAGCTGGGCCGCGGCCTGGCGCAAGGTCTCGCCCAGGCCGGGCTTGAGCCGGCTGCTGGGCAGGCTCAGGGTCAGGGCGCCCACCAGCTCGCCGCCGGCGCGGAACACCGGCGCGGCCAGGCCGGCCAGGCCTTCCACGCGGTCGCCATCCAGCTCGGCCAGGCCCTCGGCGCGGATGCGCTCATAGAGCTTGCCGCGCGCGCCGCCATAGGCCAGCAACAGGCGCCCGCCTGCGCCGCGTTCCAGGGGCAGCAGATCGCCCGCGCGCAGATGGTCGCGCAGGGGCTGGGGCGAGTCCACGCGGCACAGGCACAGGCGCTGCTCGCCCTGGCGCACATGCAGGGCCGCGCTCTCGCGCGTGCGCGCCACCAGGGCCTGCAGCACCGGCATCACCTCGGCTTCCAGCGAGAAGGAGGCGGCGTAGAGCCCGTGCAGCCGCGCCAGCCCTGGCCCCAGGGCGTAGCGCCCGTCCGCGCGGCGCTGCAGCAGCTGCGCATGCTCCAGCGAGGCCAGCAGGCGAAGGGCCGTGCTCTTGTAGAGCTGGGTGCGCTCGGCCAGCTCGCTCAGGCTCAGCGTGCTGTCGCCGGCGCGAAAGGCATTGAGCAGGCTCAGGGCCTTGTCGGCCGCGGCCACGCCGCCGGGGGCGGCTTCAGTGTCGGCCAGGGAGGGCGTGGCGGCTTTGCGAGGCATGGTTGACGCGAGCGAGTCTGACGGCGATACTTTTTTGGAACTTTGTTCCATTAGATAGAACATGTCAAGCAACACCCAGGCACGCGAAGTCCTGATCAGCGAGGTGGGCCCGCGCGACGGCCTGCAGAGCGTGGCCACCACCATGCCCACGGCCGCCAAGCAGCGCTGGGTGGCCGCCCTGCATGCCGCCGGCCTGCGCGAGATCGAGCTGGGCTCCTTTGTGCCGGCGCGCCTGCTGCCCCAGCTGGCCGACACCGGCGAGCTGATCGCCTTTGCGCGCGGCCTGCCCGGCCTCGCCACCCTGGCCCTGGTGCCCAACCGGCGCGGGGCCGAGGCCGCCATCGCCGCGGGCGCGCACAAGATCAGCTTGCCCCTCTCGGTGAGCGAGGCCCATTCCCTGGCCAATGTGCGCAAGACCCCGCAGGCCATGCTGGAGGAGCTGCGCAGCGTGCTGGCCCTGCGCCGCGAGCAGGCGCCTGATATGGGCGTGGAGGTGGGCCTGTCCACCGCCTTCGGCTGCACCTTGCAGGGCGCGGTGGATGAAGACGCCGTGATCCGCCTGGCCCTGGCCTGCGCCGAGGCGGGGGCTGATGATGTGGGCCTCTCGGACACCGCCGGCATGGCCAACCCGGCCCAGGTGCGGCGGCTCTTCACGCGCCTGCGCCGGGAGCTGGGCGAGCGTGCCGGGGCCGCCCATCTGCACAACACCCGCGGCCTGGGCCTGGCCAACTGCCTGGCCGCCTACGAGGCCGGCGTGCGCACCTTCGACGCCTCCCTGGCCGGCCTGGGCGGCTGCCCCTATGCGCCCGGCGCCTCGGGCAATGTGGTGACCGAGGACCTGGTCTTCATGTTCGAGGCCATGGGGGTGCGCACCGGCATCAACATCGAGCGCCTGCTGGCCGCCCGCGCGCCGCTGCGCGAGGGCCTGCCCCAGGAGGCGCTGTACGGCATGCTGGCCGAGGCCGGCCTGCCCAAGGGATTCACTGCATGAGCGAAGTCGACAACAAGCAAGACCTGCCCCTGGCCGGCATCCGGGTGATCGAGTTCACCCATATGGTGATGGGGCCCACCTGCGGCATGGTGCTGGCCGATCTGGGCGCCGAGGTCATCAAGGTGGAACCGCTCACGGGCGACAACACCCGCCAGCTGCTGGGCTCGGGCGCGGGCTTTTACCCGCTCTTCAACCGCAACAAGAAGAGCCTGGCCCTGGACATCAAGCAGCCGCGCGGCCTGGAGATCGTGCTCAAGCTGCTGGCCGGCGCCGATGTCTTCAGCGAGAACTTCAAGAGCGGCACCATGGAGCGCCTGGGCCTGGGCTATGCGGCGCTCTCGGCCCTGAACCCGCGCCTGATCTATGTCTCGCACAAGGGCTTTCTGCCCGGCCCCTACGAGCACCGCACCGCGCTGGACGAGGTGGTGCAGATGATGGGCGGCCTGGCCTATATGACCGGGCGACCGGGCGACCCGCTGCGTGCCGGCAGCTCCGTGAACGACATCATGGGCGGCATGTTCGGCGCCATCGGCGTGCTGGCCGCCCTGCAGCAACGCCACGCCAGCGGCCGCGGCCAGCAGGTGCAGTCGGCCCTGTTCGAGAACAATGTCTTCCTGGTGGCCCAGCACATGATGCAGTACGCCATCACCGGCAAGCCGGCCGCGCCCATGCCCGAGCGCATCTCGGCCTGGGGCATCTATGACGTCTTCACCGTGGCGGGGGGCGAGCAGATCTTCCTGGCCGTGGTGAGCGACACGCAGTGGGCCCTGTTCTGCCAGGCCTTCGGCTTTGAGGATCTTCTGGCCGACGCCACGCTGGCCAGCAACAACCTGCGCGTCCAGGCCCGCGCTCACCTGATCCCCACGCTGCGCGCACGCCTGGCCGCGCGCCCCGCGGCCGAGATCGCCGCGGTGTTCGAGGCCCAGGGCCTGCCCTTCGCCCCCATCACCCGGCCCGAGCAGCTCTTCGACGACCCGCATCTGCAGGCCACCGGCGGCCTGGCGCCCAGCACCCTGCCCGATGGCCGCGAGACCCGGCTGCCCCTGCTGCCCCTGAGCCTGGACGGCCAGCGCCTGCCCCTGCGCCAGCCCGCGCCCGCACTGGGCGCCGACACCGGGGCCCTGCTGGCCGAACTGGGCTATGGCGCGCAGGAAGTCGCAGACCTTCGGGCCGAGGGTGTGATCCTGTAAACCCGTGCCGGCGGCGCTGGGCGGAGAATCGGGGGTTCCGCCCTCCCCTGTCGCGCCGCCTTGCCCCTGCCGCCGCCCACGTCCGCCGGCGATACCGCCGCCCCCAGCTTCCCGCCCTACGCCGCCTGGCGTGAGGCCCGCGGCTGGCCGATGCTGCGCTTTGTCTACGGCATCGGCGGCCTGATCCCCCTGCTCTATCTGCTGGGCGACTGGCTGATGGAGCCGGCCGCAGCCGAGGTGCGCCACCTGCGCCTGGGCTATCTGGGCTTCTGGGCCCTGCTGAGCCTGCTCACCTTCAAGCCGGGCTGGCGCCTGCCCCTGGCCCTGTCCTACCCGCTCTACACCCTGGTGGGCGTGGGTTTCGCCTGCGTGATCGACGGCCTGCTGCTGGGCCGGCCCGAGTTCATCCTGGCCACCTCCCTGCTCTACCTGATGGGCCTGCTGATCGCCAAGGCGCCGCTGACGCTCACCCTGGTCTGCGGTGCCGTCACGGTGCTGGTATGCGCCGTGCTGCTGAGCCTGCTGGGCCTGGAGCCCACCACGGTGCGTCGCGTGGTCTTCTTCCACGGCTTGTGGGCCGGCGTGGTGGGCGTGGCCGCCTGGGTGGTGCAGCGCCTGAACCGCCAGCTCTATGAGGCCGAGGCCGAGCTGCGCCGCAGCCTGGCCCTGAACCAGCAGCTGCTGCTGGAAACCGACAAGCTGGCCCGCACCGACGCCCTCACCGCCTTGCCCAACCGGCGCCAGTTCTTCCGCGCCGCCGAGGCGGCCCTGGCCGAGAGCCGGCGCAGCGGCCAGCCCCTGGCCCTGCTGGCCCTGGATGTGGACCACGTCAAGCGCATCAATGACCAGGGCGGCCATCAGCTGGGCGATACCGTGCTGCGCGAGGTGGCGCAGTGCTGCCGAGCCAGCCTGCGCGCCAGCGATCTGGCGGCGCGCATCGGCGGCGAGGAGTTCGCCCTGCTCTTGCCCGCCACCGATCTGGCCCAGGCCCGGCAGTTGGCCGAGCGCCTGCGCCAGGACATCGCCACCCTGCAGCTGCCGGCCGCCGTGACCGTGAGCATCGGCTGCGCCGAGCTCACGCCCGAGATGCCTCACAGCGTGGACGCCCTGCTGGCGCGCGCCGACGAGGCGCTCTACGCCGCCAAGGACGCCGGGCGCAACCGCGTGAGCAGCGCGCGGCGCCTGCCTCAGGCCTGAGGGCCGCGACCAGCGATCCCGCCACCAAACCCCTGCGCCGGCAGGCGGCGGGACCGGCGGCGACAATAGAGGCCAGATCCCGCCAGACACGGCACCACATCCGCATCACGCCAGAGTTCAAGCCATGAAATACCTGCACACGATGGTCCGCGTCGAGAACCTCGACGCCTCGCTCAAGTTCTACCGCGACGCCCTGGGCCTGGTCGAGGTGCGCCGCACCGAGCAC
The DNA here is from genome assembly GCF_020535565.1 of Shinella sp. XGS7. Taxonomy (NCBI): domain Bacteria; kingdom Pseudomonadati; phylum Pseudomonadota; class Alphaproteobacteria; order Hyphomicrobiales; family Rhizobiaceae; genus Shinella; species Shinella sp. XGS7. Next base: position 419,624 of record NZ_CP084758.1, read on the forward strand.
GAGGCCGGCCGCTTCACCCTGGTCTATCTGGCCGCCCCCGGCGACGAGGCCGGCAAGTACCAGCCTCAGGTCGAGCTGACCTACAACTGGCCCGATGCGGACGGCAAGGCCGAGGCCTACACCGGCGGCCGCAACTTCGGCCATCTCGCCTTCGCCGTGCCCGATATCTACGCCGCCTGCCAGCGCCTGGCCGACCACGGCGTGACCATCCTGCGCCCGCCGCGCGATGGCCGCATGGCCTTTGTGCGCTCGCCGGACCAGATCTCGGTGGAATTGCTGCAGGACGGCCCCGCCCTGGCGCCGGCCGAGCCCTGGGCCTCGATGCCCAATACCGGCAGCTGGTAAGCCTCGCGGCGAGCGCCGCCGCAGCCGCGCTCAGTCCAGGCCGTGGGTGGCCAGCAGCAGGCGCAGGCTGCCCTCGCGCCGCATCGCGGCCAGCGCGCGATCAAACTCCGCCAGGCGTGCCGCGTGGGGCGAACGCCGGCCTATCATCAGGCGTGAGCGGGTGCGCTCCAGCACCGGCCCCACGGGCTGGAACTGAGCCTCCAGCCCACGCCGCCGCAGCGCCGGCAGCATCAGGCGCTCGCCCTCCACCAGCACCACATCGGGCTCCAGCGCCGCCAGGCGCACCGCGTCGTCCAGACTGCGCAGCCACAGCACAGCCTCCTCGGGCAGGCGCGCGCGCAGCCAGCCATTGCCCAGATAGCTCACCACCCGGTAGCCCTTGAGCTCGGCGAGCTGGCGCAGCCGCTCCAGGGCCTCGCGCCGGGGATGCTCACGGTTCACCCAGACCCGGGTGTCGTTCTCCAGCACGTCCTCGCGTCCGGCCAGGGCATAGCGCAGACGCTCCTCGCTGGGGGCGGTGATCATGGCGTCGGCCTGGCCATTGCGCACCATCAGCTGCGCGCGCGCCCAGGGGTAGGCCTCGTGCCGCACCTCCAGTTGCAGGCGGCGCGCCAGCTCCTCGGCCACCGAGACCCAGGCGCCGCGCACCTGATCACCTTCCACATAGGCCAGGGGCGGCAGGCTCTCGGCGTAGACCACGCGCAGCGGCGGCGCTCCCGCGGCGGTGGCGGCAGTGGCGGGCCCGGCGGCGGACATCTTGACCGCAGGCTGGGCGCGCAGGCCGCTGGCCGCGGCGAGCAGACCCATGCCGCCCCAGGCCAGCAAGCGGCGGCGCCAGGCGGCGTCGGGCAGCAGCGCATCCGGCCGCGCCAGTGACGGCGGCTCCTGATGCTGTTGCTGCTGCTGCGGCTTGCTGCGATCCCACTGCCCGTCCAAGGTCCCTCTCCTTGTCCTGCCGGTGCTGAAAACGCCGCTTCAGGCGGCGCGCCGATACAACCGAAATTCGCACGGCGGGGCCATGTCTTGCCTGACCCGCCAGGGGCTGGATTGGAAGAGCCCGCGGCCGTGCTGTCAATCTCTGGTGCACGGCCGGCGGCGGTGGCTCACTCCGGTCGGCGCGCGCGGCTCAGCGGTTTCTTGCCCAGCGCCTGCTCCCAGGCCTGCAGGGTGCAGCTGCTCACCCAGGGGCCGGCATCGCCGCCCGGCGCGGGCGCGGGCCGCGGCTCGGGCAGGCGGCGCTTGAAGAACAGCGCCGTGGCGCGCTTGAAATTGTCCAGCACCTGGGCCGGGCTGGGCCGCTGAGGCCTGGGTTGCCCCGGGACGGAGGACTCGGTGGGCTGGCTGGACTCGCAAAGACGGGGGAGGACTTGCATGGCCCGAAGCATCGCGGCAGGAGCCTTTGCGGGCAATCCCGCCTCGGTAGGCCCCCGATGGGAGGACAAAAGGGCGCAAAGGGGTGACAAATGGGCGAGAGGCGCCCCGCGCCCGGTGCGCTACCATGGGGCACCAGACCGTCAGGTCGTCAAACCGAAGCCTTCGCCGCGCCCCGCGCCCTGTCACACCGGGCTCGCACGCAGCCCAAGTCCTCGTCTTGATCGCTTCACGTATCGGTTCCCGCCCCGACCCGGGGAGGGAATGTGCAGAGAAAAAGTGAGAAAGAAAGAAGGTGGCAGAAGATGCTGGTCACTCCCACAACGCCGGACGAGCTGCGACGCTCCCTGCGTGACAGCGCCGATGCCCTGCAGCGCTGCCAGGCCCACGAAATCCCTGGCGCGCTGATCGACCGACTGGTTGAACTCGACTGGCTGGAATGGCGCGGAGGCGCCCTGGTGCTCACCACCACCGGCCAGAACATCTATCGCAAGGAGCGCGCGCTGCTGCGCGAAGAAGAGGCTCTGGCGCACGCCCAGCCCCGCACCCACAAAAGGAATCCCTGATGGCCAAACCCAACTACCAGTTCGAGAAACGCCAGCGCGAGCTGGCCAAGCAGAAGAAGAAGCAGGAAAAAGCCCAGCGCAAGGCAGCCGGCCCGGCCGGAGAGCATGAAGACGGCAGCCCCAGCGAGGACGCGCCCGCGGATGCCGGCGAGGCGCCCGCGGCCGATGAGCCGCGACAGCCCGCCACCGAGGCAGGCCTGGGCTGAGCGTTCAGTGCTTGGCCCTCGCCTGCAGGCGAGCGGCGCAGACGTGACCGTGCAATGAGAAACGGCTCCGTGAGGGAGCCGTTTTGTTTTTTGGCGCGGGCCAAGACCGGGGCCTGTGCAGCCAGGCGATGGGCGGAAGATCAAGGGCGATAGCTAGCCCAAGGCCCGGCGACAGCCTCCCGCTCTCGCCGAGCGACGCACGAGGCGGCGCTCATTCATCACACAGGCCGCAAACGAAAACGGCTCCCACAAGGGGAGCCGTTTCTGTTTGGTGGCCAAGGGCGGAATCGCCCCCCCCCCCCCCGACACGCCAATGTCTCGCTAAGCCATTGATTTTATGGCGATGACTGATCTGGTTTGCGGAGACAGTGTACCTGTTCGGTGTACCTCGTGGTGGCGCTCCGTGTGCCTTGATCGTGAGGCTCGGAGTCGCCGCCACCCACATTGGCGACCAGGATAGACCATGGCTGCGCAATCTTCAGTGTTGATCCCTAAAACTATTGGGAAGCTGCCGCTCCAATTCCTCACAGCATCGAGCGGTAAAGTGCATCTTTTTGGCCCGAAGGATGACAGCCGCTTCCGAAAACTGACCCCGAGCGCAATGATGCTCTACATCGATGCGTGCGAGTTCGATGTCCGCAAGAGGGTTTCTCTTTTCCCGCATAGCCTTCCGCAGTTCGCCATGCAACTCGTTGTACTGAAGGTCTTTACCTTTTAGCGACAGCATACTAAGAAGTGCCACCTTTGCGACAATAGGCAATGTTCTTCGGATGCTGAAAAGTTCTGAAAGAGAGTTGAGGTCGTTATTTACGATGACATCTCTCATCTTAGAGCGAGCGAAGAAGAAATTCGTTCCCTCCCGCTGGTCCGCATCTCGAAGCTGATCAAGGCAAGTATCGATATCCGTGATCGATACCCCATGCCGTTCAGCCTTGAATCTGTCTAGTAGCACCATCGCAAGCATGTCCAGCACATACGGATTTCCGAAGGCGAGATTATGCGCCTTGGTCACGCAAACATGCGCCTTCTCAAAGTTTCGTTCGAAACAGTAGACGTATGCAAGTTCTCGATAGGCATGCGAATCGGCATATCTATCTAGATCGATCTTTTGGTACCAGCCAAGAGCGGAGCGAAGATTCCCTTTTAGTCGTTCCCTTAGGCCATTGCCGAAGTTGAAGATGGCATCAGTTTGAGAGGATCTCTTTATGTTTGGATATTCTTTCGAGAACGTCTGAAACTCATCGTCGCGTCCTGCGCGAGCCGAGGACAGCCCAATAAGTCGCCAAGCCTCTCGGCGCCCATTATCGCTCAGCTTGGTGCTCTGCCCGTATGCCTCTTTGGCCAACCTCAACGAAGAAGCATAGTCTTGCGCGTCATATTTTCTTCGAGCCGCCTTTAATTGCTGACTCGGCATTACCAAGTTCGAAAGATAGCTTTCGATCGGTGTTCCTTCGAGAATGTGGGCAACTATGCGGGCATCGAGGAGCTTTATCGATACGAAGCTCCCCTCTTCGACATTGTCAAAGCTTTCGAGGATACGCTTGCGGATCGGCGCCAGATCCGTTCGATGCTTATTTGCCAGGTGTTCGGCTGCGCGGGCCACGTAGCTGACAAGAGAATAATCAGCATCTGAGCTTGTCAATAGGCCTGCGTCGATCAGCGACTCTACCGCCCCTTCAAACTCCGGCCACTCTTGCGCGATTGCGAGGATATCGGAATAGCTGAGAACGTTACATTCAGAAAAGAGAGCTACCGCCTTCTCGCGCTCGGAATCTTCGCCAACCAGATCCATAAGGATCTGCTGAACCTGCTCGTTTACCAACTTCACAATGTTGTTGTGAGTTCGATTTGGCTTGTATCTTGGGTTCTGTCGGAGGTATCCGGCCACCATTGAGATAAGTCCGGGGTGCCCAGAAATGCTGGTCTCAATGAGCCGCTGCTCGTCCTTGCTTGGAATGCTGATCGAGTACTTCTTAATAAGCACCCTGAAAAGGAAGTTTGACCAGTTCTCGTTCAGCGGTTCAACATGATAGAAGATGCCGTTGACAAGATCGCTTCCATGAAGGAACCGCTGCGATATGAACCAGACATATGGATAATCGCCCCCTCCAAGGTGCTTAGTCAAATTCGTGAACCAAGCTTGCGGTCGCCCCTCTTCGGTAAGTGCAGAGGTGCCCAAGTTGATTACAACGACTTGATTGAAGTCAATCGAAATTGAGCGAAGAAGTGCAGCCAACTCTTGAGCTTGCATTCCCGGCGTGAGGGATATAAATCTTTCCAGTTCGCGCTTGTAGTCACTGGCCCGCCAGTTTGCGCTAAACGCAAGTGCCCTGCGGTATATGTCGACGGGCCCGTCCACCTGATCGACAGGGATGTCAATCTTGTGCTCCGATACGTGCGGGTAGTAGGAACTGTAAACTTTGGAAAGCAACGTTCGGCGACCGATCCCTCGAGGGCCAGAAGCATATATGTATCCCGGCGGCGCCGGAGAACTTGAGAGACTCTCCACGAGTTGACGTTCTTCATCACCGCGACCGTGGCATTCGGCGGTCGGCGCTTCGGGATGCTGAAGTTCGTTTAAGAGCCGTAGTGCGACCTGTCTCGGCGATGGCGGGCAGGAAACAACGTATCTCCCCATCCACTGGGGCAGCTCGTCCCACTTGGTGTCGTCAAGCTGGAAGATGAGAAACTTGCGAACTTGCCATTTCATGCGGAGCTCAAGAGCCAGATCAATCTCCGCATTAACCCATCTAGACTTAATTGCCGAGCCGGAAAGGAAGAGTGCATAAGTATCGCAGTCTTCTATACCGCTTCGGATCTGCTCCGTTAAGTCCCCGTTCTTCTTAAGTGTTTTCGCGTCGTACACGGCCTTAGCTGCGCCGAGTTCAGCGTACACCTGCTCTACAAAATCTTTGTCAAAAGAGCTATGTGAAAGAAACGCTTTGGCCATAACTGCTCCTCCCTGCATGTAAATATTGGATGGACGATTCGCATGCCTGACAGCTCTTTGTGCGTCCGCTTGTTGAACAGGCTACACCAGCGAATGCAATCGCAGGAGGGGTGCGCTCAAAATTTCGGTAGAAATGCGCGGCGGGTATACCCGAGTTTCGGGCGGGCAGTCCCCCCCCCCCCCCCCCCCGCCCCGGTAGCGCCTCATCGAACGCCGATACATGGACAAGCGCGGCGAGCAGGCCAAGGCCCGAGCCAACCGCGAGAAAGCCCTCTTGAGCCACGTGTTCAACAAGGCCCGGGAGTGGGGCTACACCGACGCCACGAATCCCTGCCAGGGGGGTCAAGGGCTTCAAGGAAGCCGGGCGCGACCGCTACGTGAGCGACGACGAATTCCGAGCCGTTTGGGAGAAGGCCGACCAGACCCTGCGCGATGCGATGGACCTGGCCCTGTTGACCGGCCAGCTGCCGGCCGATGTGCTGAAGATCAAGCGCGAGGACTTGCGCGACGGCGCGCTGTGGATCGTGCAGAACAAGACCAAGGCCAAGCGCGCCATCGAGATCACCGGCGAGCTGGCCGCGCTGATCGAGCGCATAGGAGCCAGGCCGCGCGAGCGCCTGAGCGCCTGGCTGATTCAGGATGACGACGGCAAGCCGCTGGGCACATTCGCGCTGCGCTCACGCTTCGACAAGGCACGGCGCGCGGCCGGCGTGGAGTTTCAGTTCCGGGACATTCGCGCCAAGGCCGCGACCGACACGGGCGACCTGGCGCACTCGCAGAAACTGCTGGGGCATCGCAATCGCGAAATGACAGAGCACTACGTCCGGCAGCGCGTCGGCGAGCGGGTACAGCCGCTTCGATAGCTGCTTCTCAGGACAGCTGGCCGCCTAGTTTGCCGCGGGTGCTGAGCCACTTCTGATGCGCCGCCCACCCATTAGGGTCACACTCCTTGCACAGCTCATGCGGTTCGTGGCGATGGTAGACGCGGAACATCTTCTCAAGTAGTTCCAGAATCTCACGCTGATCGTCTCTCGCATGGACTGCTGAGAAGGCCGATGCATAGTCTTTCATGAACAGCATGAGGCTTGGGAAATCGGGAATGTAGACCTCATGCCCCGCCGCACCAGCCGGGGTGACAAGAGCAAAGAAGTCATCGCCAGAGGACCTCTCGTAAAGCTCGATCTCCGATCCATGCTCGCTCCCGACGGATACCCGGGATGCGAAGCCGACTCGTGCTAGATAGGCCCCCAAGTCTTCGCCATCAGCCCATTCCGGCAGATCGCTCCCATCGACCCATTGACCCTTGAGAAACGTGAATCGAGCCACTTCTCGCCCCTTCCCTGTTTCGCCAATTGGCGGCGGTTTGTAGATGCAAAGCCGAATTGTAGAAAAGCCCCGGACAGTCAAACTGCGCGGGGCTCTCTGTAAGTGCTTGTGGGCACTCGGGAATTTTGGTGGCCAAGGGCGGATTTGAACCACCGACACGCGGATTTTCAATCCGCTGCTCTACCAACTGAGCTACTTGGCCTTTGTTTTTTGTCGCTGCCGATCAATCTCGATCAGCGAAGACCGCGACTATAGCACAAATTTCAGAGCCCGCCACCTCTTTTGTTGCGAGAGAGGTCCACGCCCAGCTGCTTGAGCTTGCGGTAGAGGTGGGTGCGCTCCAGGCCGGTCTTCTCGGCCACGCGGGTCATGGAGCCGCTTTCCTTGGCGAGATGGAACTCGAAGTAGCTTTTCTCGAAGGCGTCGCGGGCCTCGCGCAGGGGGCGGTCCAGCTCGAAGAGCTGCTCCGAGGCCAGGCCGCCGGCGGGCAGGCCACCGTTGAGCGGGGCGCCGCCCAGGGCGCCGGGATGCATGCCGCCGCCGAGCGGGGCCACGAGGCCGGCGCCGCTGCCGCCCACCAGGCCGGTCGAGCCGTGCAGGGCCAGGGCGCTGGCACCGGCATCGCCGCGGCCATAAGGCGAGACGACGCCCGCCGGCAGCACGCCTGCGGCACCGACCACGCCCGCCCCCAGGGCGCCCACAGGCGGGGCGGCGCGCGGCGCGGTCTTGACCAGGGCCTGCTCCACGGCGCGCAGCAGCTTCTGCAGGGTGATGGGCTTTTCGAGGAAGGCAATGGCGCCGAACTTGGTGGCCTCCACCGCCGTGTCGATGGTGCCGTGCCCGCTCATCATGATGACGGGCATGGTGAGTTGGCCCGAGCTGCCCCACTCCTTGAGGAGGGTGACGCCGTCGACGTCGGGCATCCAGATGTCGAGCAGGACCAGATCCGGCCGCATGCGCTCGCGCGTGGCGCGTGCCTGGGCGGCGTTCTCGGCCAGCTCGATGGTGTGGCCCTCGTCGGAGAGGATCTCGGACAAGAGGGCACGAATGCCCAGTTCGTCGTCAACTACAAGAATGGTTGCCATGTATGCCTGCTGTTCACGCGGCCCTTTGCGCGATGCCGGCGTCGGCCGGGCCCGGTGCAGTCGCGAATTTTGAAAATGATAACGAAACTTGGGCACCAATCGGCGCCTGGGACTCGTCTGCGTGAGGATGGAGGTTGACCAGGCGCACCCGGGCCCCGTGTTCATCGGCGATTTTCTTCACCACCGCGAGTCCCAGACCCGTGCCTTTGCTCTTGGTGGTGACATAGGGCTCGAAAGCCCGCTTGAGCACCTTCTCGGCAAAGCCGGGCCCATTGTCTATGACCTGCAGGCGCAGGGAGCGCAGCTCGCCGATTTCGTTGTAGGCCTTCTGGGTGCGCAGCGTCACGCGGCCATCGGCCTGCTCGGCCACGGCGTCCAGCGCGTTCTGCACCAGGTTGTGGATGACCTGGCGCAGCTGGGTCAGATCGCCCAGGATGGCGGGCGGGTCGCTGCAAAGCTCGGCCTGCAGGCGGCCGGCCTCCTGGGCCTCGGCATAGAGCATCAGCACCTCGCTGGCCAGGGCATTGAGGTCCAGGGGCTTGAGTTGGGCCGAGGGCAGGCGGGCGTAGTCGCGGAACTCGTTGACCAGCTGCTTCATGGCCTGCACCTGGTTGACGATGGTGGCCACCGAGCGCACCAGCATGGCCTGGTCCGTGCCTTCGAGCTTGGCCTCCAGCTTGTGCTGCAGGCGTTCGGCGGAAAGCTGGATGGGCGTCAGCGGGTTCTTGATCTCGTGCGCGATGCGGCGGGCCACGTCCGCCCAGGCGGTCGAGCGCTGCGCGATGACGAGGTCGGTGATGTCGTCGAAGACCAGCAGGCGGCCGTGCGGCGGCAGCTGGGCGCCGCGCACCAGCAGGGTCAGGGTGTCCTGATTGCCTTCCAGCTGCAGCTCGAAGGCGTCCTGCCAGGTGCCGCGCTCGCCGGCCTCGGGGTTGTCGCCCAGCTGCTCGAAGCGCTGCCAGATGCTCTGGGCGAAGGCCTGCAGCGGGGCCAGCTCTTCCAAACGCCGGCCCTGGTAGGCCGAAAGCGGCAGGCGCAGGATGCGGGTAGCGCCGGGGTTGACGGTCTCGATCAGGCCCTGTGCATCGAACACGATGACACCGGCGGTCAGGTTGTCCAGGATGGTCTGCAGATTGCTGCGCGCCGCCTCCAGCTGCAGCACGCTCAGGTCCACCTGCACCCGGGCCTCGGCCAGCTGGTCGGTCATGTCGGCAAAGCTGCGGGTCAGGCCGCCCAGCTCGTCGCGCGAGGTGAGCACGGGCTTGGCCGAGAGGTCGCCCTTGGCCACCTGGCGCATGCCGTCGGCCAGCAGCAGCAGGGGATGGGCCAGCTGGTTGCCCAGGGTGATGGCCAGGAGCATGGCGGCAAACACAGCCAGGATCAGCACCAGGGTCAGGGTGCCCAGATACATGCGGCGCAGACCGTCGCGCTCCAGGGCGCGCTGCTGGTACTCGCTGCTGGCGGTCTGCACCGCCAGTGCATTGCCCACCACCTGGGCCGGCACGCGCTGCACCACCATCAGGTAGCGGTCGCTGCTGCCCAGGCTGAGCTCGCTGCTGGGCAGACGGGCCAGGGCGCGGATGCGGGCCTGGCCCTGCAGGGCCAGGGCCTCGTCCTCCAGGCCCTCGATCTGGCTGCCCACGCCGGCCGAGCGGGCCTGGCGCAGCAGGGCTGGGGCCGGGCGGTCGGGCGTGAGCGCACTGGTATCGCCGCCCACCGACATCAGGATCTGCCCGCTGCTGCCCACCAGGGCCACGGTGCGGGCGCCCAGCTGCTCGCGCAGGCGCTCCAGGCTCAGCAGCTGCAGGGGCTGGGTGCCCGGCGAGGCCTCGGCCAGGCGCTCGGCGGCGTCGCGGGTCTTGCCCGCCACATCGTTGACCAGGCCGTCCAGGGTGCTGCGGCCCAGGTTCAGGCCGGCCTCCAGGGCACTGGCCAGGCGCACATCGAACCAGCTGTCGATGCTGCGGTTCACGAACTGGTAGGAGACGGTGTAGATCAGCAGACCCGGCACCAGGCCCACCAGGGCGAAGATGCCCGCCAGCTTGAGCAGCAGACGGCTGCCGAACTTGGCCCGCCTGACCCGCAGCAGCAGGCGCACCGAGGCCGTGCCGATCACCAGCACCAGCACCGCGGCCACGGCAGCATTCAGCCAGAACAGCCAGACATAGTGGCGCTCGAAGAAGCCGCGCGGCGTGGTGGCGCCGATGGAGAGCAAAAAGGCCAGCACCCCGCAGGCGCCGGTGACGGCAACCAGGGAAACCAGCCAGGCCCAGCGCGCCGAACGGCTCATGGCTTGCCCGGTGCGCTCAGCAGCTCGGGGTGGATCTGCAGCGTGCGCTCCGCGCTCAGGGCCCAGCCCTGGGGCGAGCCCAGGCCGATCTGCATGGGCCGGGGCAGCTGGCTGGTGTCCAGCCGGTAGCTGAAGTCCAGGTAGTAGCGGGCGTCCTCGTCCAGGTCCTTGAGCTCGGCCAGGCGCCAGCCCACCTGGCCGCGCAGGGCGGCCAGGGCCTCGGCCAGGCTGGGATAGCCCTGGTGCAGGCCGCCGGTGGAGACGCGGTACTGCCGGGTGAGCGGCTGCCAGGTCAGGCGCCAGCTGCGCGAGACCTGGGCCACGCGCGCATCACGCCAATACCAGCGCGAGCGCTGCAGCGAGGCCTCGGCCACGAAATAGATGGGCACGCCCTTCATCAGCGCGTCTTCCACCGCCCGGGGCAGCTCGAAGCGGGTGCTGAAGTTCAGCACCAGGCCTTCTTCATGGCGCTCCACGCTGAGCTGGGCCAGCTCCACGCCATCGGCACGGGCCGGGGCGCCGGGCAGCAGGGCCAGGAGCAGCAGGGCGAGGGCGAACAGGCGCGCGAACAAGGGCAAGGGGCTAGAGCTTGTGCAGCAGGGCGTAGAAGAAACCGTCGACCATCGCGGCCCCCTCACCCTGGGACGCTGCATTGTCAGCCAGGGGCAGCAGATGCCCGGTGATGCCCTGCACCGTCAGCGAGCGAGCCTCGGCATGACGTTGCAAAAATGCATCGACCTGGCACTGCCCCTCGGCCTTGAAGATGGAGCAGGTGGCATACACCAGACGCCCGCCCGGCTTGAGCAGGGCCCAGAGCGCGTCCAGCAGCTGGGCCTGGATCTGGGCCAGGGCGCCGATATCGCCCGGGCGGCGCAGCCAGCGCACATCCGGATGGCGGCGCACGATGCCGGCCGCGCTGCAGGGCGCGTCCAGCAGGATGGCGTCGAAGGGCCGGCCGTCCCACCAGGCGGCGGTGTCGCGGGCGTCGGCGGCCTTGAGCGCCACCCGGCCCGGGGCCTGCAGCTGCAGACGCTGGAGGTTGTCCTGCACCCGGGCCAGGCGGCCGGCGTCGGCGTCCAGGGCCAGCAGCTCCAGGTCGGGGCGCAGCTCCAGCAGGTGCGCGGTCTTGCCGCCGGGGGCCGAGCAGGCGTCCAGCACCCGGGCGCCGGGCGGCAAGGCCCCGAGCGGGGGCAGGTTTTGCTGGGCCGGGCGCGGGTCCAGCAGCAGGGGGGCGGCCAGCTGGGCGGCGGCATCCTGCACCGAGACGGCGCCCTGGGCAAAGCCCGGCAGCGCGCTCACGGGCTGGGGCTTGTCCAGCACCAGGGCCTGGGGCGCCAGCGCCCCCACGGGGCGGGCTGCCATGCCCAGGGCGGCCAGGCGCTCCTGGTAGGCCTGCACGCTGCCCTGGCGGCTGTTGACCCGCAGGGTCATGGGCGGGTGCTGGTTGTTGGCGCGCAGCACGGCCTGCCACTGGCTGGGCCAGTCCTGGCGCACCCGCTCGATCCACCAGGGCGGGTGGTTGTAGGCGCCCTGGGGGTCGCGTTCGGCGGCGCGCACCGTGGCCTCGCGCTCGCGCAGAAAGCGGCGCAGCACCGCGTTCACAAAGCCGGCGCTGGCCGGCGCGCGCTGGCGCGCGGCCTCCACGGCCTGGTCCACCACCGTGTGTTCGGCATAGAGCGGCGCCTCGCCCGTGGGCCAGAGCAGGGCCAGGGCGCCGGTGAGCAGGCTGTCCACCCGCGGCGGCGGGTTCTTGGGCGCCAGCACGGCGCGCGCAGCCTGGGCGCTGCCCCACAGGCGCAGCACATGGAAACTCAGGGCCTGGGTGGCCGGGCGCAGCTCGGCCGGGCAGCGGGCCAGCACATCGGTGAGCGAGCGCCCGTCGCGCACGGCCTGCAGGGCATCGGCCAGTTGCAGCAGCAGGCGGCTCAGCGGCGGCGAGGAAGGGGTGGAGGCGGAAGAAGACACGGCGTCAGTGTAGGCGCAGCGCCTCGAGCAGGCCTGCGCTTCGCCAGGGAATGGCAAAGCAGACACAATGCGCCCCATGGCATCCAAACCACGCTTGGGCAGCACGCCCCCCAACCTGACACCGCCCGCCGAAGACGCGCCGGTGTCCGAGCGCATCCGGTATCGCCTGATCAGTGCCGGCTGTCGTCACCACGCCAATGACAATATCGCCGCCTTCATCCAGGACGGCGAGCTGGAGCAGCTGCAGGCCGAGGTCACGGCCAAGATGCAGGAGGTGCTGCGCGCCATGGTGATCGACACCGACAGCGATCACAACACGCAGGAAACCGCCAAGCGCGTGGCCAAGATGTACCTGCGCGAGATCTTCAAGGGCCGCTACAGCGAGGCCCCGGCGGTGACCGAGTTCCCCAATGCCGAGCGCCTGAACGAGCTGATGATCGTGGGCCCGATCACGGTGCGCAGCGCCTGCTCCCACCACCTGTGCCCCATCATGGGCCAGGTCTGGATCGGCCTGCTGCCCAATGAGCACTCCAATCTGATCGGCCTGTCCAAGTACGCCCGGCTGACCGAGTGGATCATGAGCCGGCCGCAGATCCAGGAAGAGGCCGTCACCATGCTGGCCAACGAGCTGCAGGAGCGTGTGCAGCCCGACGGTCTGGCCATCGTGATGGAGGCCGACCACTTCTGCATGCACTGGCGCGGCGTGAAGGACATGGACTCCAAGATGACGAACAGCGTGATGCGCGGCGCCTTCCTGAAGGACGCCAATCTGCGCCGCGAGTTCCTGTCCCTGCTCTCGCGCAAGAACTGAAACCCCACAGCCCGCACCGCCACCCGAGGTCAGCCCCATGCTCGTCCGACTGCTTTACGCCAGCCGCGCCGCCCACGCCATGAGCGAGGCGGAGCTGCAAGCCATCCTCAGGTCTTCCCGGGAGCACAACCCCGCCACCGGGCTGACCGGCCTGCTCTGCTACAGCGATGGCATCTTCATCCAGGTGCTGGAAGGCGGCCGCGACGCGGTGAATGCGCGCTACAAGGCCATCGTGGACGATGCGCGCCACCGCGACGTGATCATCCTGTCCTATGAAGAGATCGGCGAGCGCCACTTCGCCGGCTGGAGCATGGGCCAGGTGAATCTGCACCGCCTCAACCCGGCCCTGGTGCTCAAGTACTCGGCCAGCACCAAGCTGGACCCCTACGCCATGTCCGGCCGCGCCCTGATGGCGCTGTTCCAGGAACTGGTCAGCACCGGCGCCATCGTCTGCGCTTGATCAGACACGCCCAGGCGGCACGGCCGAGGCGCCAGCCCGATTGACCGAGCAGGAGCCCGAGGATCCGGCTTTGCCGGTCCTACGGGCTCGCCCCCTTGAGGGGGCGGAGCCCGGATTCAAACAGTCCCTGCGGACTGTTTGAACCTGGCGACGGCCAGGGCCTCCGGCCGTGGCGCGCGCAGCGCGTAGGGGGGAGCCTGTCAGGCCAGGGCGTCGGACCAGATGGTGCGGGCCCAGTTCCAGGCGTAGGTGGCTTCCAGCTCATTGGGCGCGGCGGACACGCCGCCCGAGCCGGCCACGGTCTTGAAGGTCTTCTCCGCCGCCACATACTCGTGCACGCTGGCCACGTGGATCACGTTCTTGCCCGTGTCCACATAGCTGTAGCAGGTGTTGGTGAGCATGGGCGCGGTATTGATCTCCCAGCCATTGAGCTCGGCCACGATGGCCGCCGCCGCCACCTTGGCGTGGCTGTTGGCCATATGGCCGCTCTTGGGCATCAGCGGCGCCACCTGGATGGCGTCACCCAGCACATGGATGTGCTTGGCCGCGGTGGACTCGAAGTTCAGGTAGTTCACATTGACCCAGCGGCCATTGCTGTTGGCCAGGCCGGTCTTCACCGCGATGGCGCCCGCGCGCATGCTGGGCAGCACGTTCAGCACATCGGCCTTCACATCGTCCTGCACCTCGAACTTGACGACGCCCGCCTTGGCATCCACCGCCACCGCCTTGTGCTGCGGCCGGTATTCCAGGATGCCCTTGTACTGTTCGGCCCAGACCTTCTTGAACAGCGGCCCCTTGGAGGTCACGTCCTGGTTGGCGTCCAGCACCAGCACCTTGGAGCGCGGCTTGGCCTGCTTGAAGTAGCTGGCGATCACGCTGGCGCGCTCATAGGGGCCGGGTGGGCAGCGATACGGCGCCTCGGGAATGGTGATGGCGTAGACGCCGCCATCGGGCATGGCCTCCAGCTGGCGGCGCAGGGCCACGGTCTCGGGGCCGGCCTTCCAGGCCTGCAGGATCTGGCCGGCGGCATTGGCTTCCTTGAGGCCGGCCACCGAGTCCCACATCAGCTCGATGCCGGGGCTCAGCACCAGCTTGTCGTAGGCGATGGTGGGGCCCGAGGCCAGGGTGGCCACGCGCTTGTCGGCATCGATGCTGGCCACATAGTCGCGCACCACGGTCACGCCGTGGCGGGACTGCAGGGCGGCATAGGGCACGGTCAGTTCCTGGATCTGGCGCGCACCGCCGAGCACCAGATTGGAGATGGGGCAGGAGACAAAGGCCTCGCTGGGCTCCACCAGCACCACCTCGATCTTGTAGTCGGACAGCAGGCGGATGTACTTGGCGGCCGTGGCGCCGCCATAGCCCCCACCCACCACCAGCACCCGCGCCTTCGAGGGCACGGAGGTCGTGGCGCAGCCGGCCAGGCCCAGGGCGGCCAGGCTTGCTGCGCCCTGCAGCAGATGGCGTCGTTGCAGCATGCTCATATCGCTCTCCCCGGGGTCAGTTGCGCGGCAGGGCCGAGAAGTAGGCGGCCAGCTGCTCAATCTGGGCCTCGCTATAGCCCTTGGCCAGCTGGTGCATCACGGTGGCCTGGCGGGCACCGCTCTTGAATGCCTTCATCTGCTCGCTGAAGTAGGCCGCGGGCATGCCGGCAAGACCTGGCACCGCCGAACCCTCAATGGCGCGACCGCCGGTACCGTGGCAGTTGGCGCAGGTGGCCGCCAGGGCCTTGAGGTGCAGGGCCTTGCTGGCATCCTGCGCCAGGGCGTTGCCGGCGCCAAGCGCCAGCAGCGCGGCGGGAAGAATCGCTCGCAGCGTCATGGTGGGGTCTCCTCGGGGGTGTGGGCCGCAGTGTAGGCACAGCCCCGGGGAAAAGCCAAGACGCAATCCCGATAAGCATATTCACCGCGCCGCGGTGAACAGCCCGCCCCGTGCTCAGAGCGAGCGGGCTTCCGCGAAGCCGTACAGCCCGGCCAGGATGCGCGTGGGAAACTGATGCAGGGCCTCGTTGTACTGGCTCACCGCATGGTTGAAGACCTGGCGCGCGAAGGCGCGCTGGCGCTCGATGAGCTTGAGCTCCTCCAGCAGGGCCGCCAGCTCGGTCTGGCCCCGCAGCTCGCTGTGATGCTCCACCAGGGAGTTCATGCGCGTCAGGGCCGCGGCATGCATGGCCGTGGCCACGGCCAGGGTGCCCACCGGGTCGCCGGCATAGGGCTTGGCGCGCGCCGCCTGGGCCGCGGCCAGGGCCTCGTTCTGCGCGCTTTCCAGCGCGTCGAAGGTGGCCTGCTCATTGGCCAGCTGCGGGCGCAGCAGGGCCAGCAGCTGGCTGCAGGCCTCGGCCCGCGCGTTCAGGCTCTGGTCCAGCTGGCGGAAGGCCTCGCTGATCGCATTGCGCAGGCGCATCAGGCGGTTGTAGGCGCCTATGCCCCAGAACAGCAGGATGGCCGCCAGCCCCCAGCCCGCCCAGCTCCAGCCGCCGCCGCTCATGCTGCGACGAACTCCTGGTAGCCACGCGCCCGCAGCTCGCAGGCCGGGCAGTGGCCGCAGCCATAGCCCCAGTCGTGGCGCTGGCCGCGTTCGCCCAGATAGCAGGTGTGGGTGTGCTCGGCGATCAGGGCGTTCAGCGCCGGGCCGCCCAGGCGCTGCGTCAGCGCCCAGGTCTCGGCCTTGGTGATGAACATCAGCGGCGTCTCGACGGTCATGGGCGTGTCCAGGCCCAGGCTCAGGGCCACCTGCAGGGCCTTGAGCGTGTTGTCGCGGCAGTCGGGGTAGCCGGAGAAATCGGTCTCGCACATGCCGCCCACCAGCACCGAGGCGCCACGGCGGTAGGCCAGGGTGGCGGCAAAGCTCAGGAAGAGCAGGTTGCGGCCGGGCACAAAGGTGTTGGGCAGGCCATTGGCCTGCAGCTCGATGGCGCGCTCGCTGGTGAGCGCCGTGTCCGAGATCTGGCCCAGCAGGCTCAGGTCCAGCACATGGTCCTCGCCCAGCTTGGCGCCCCAGGCCGGGAACTGCGCGGCGATCTCGCGGCGCACGGTCTGGCGGCAGTCCAGCTCGATGCGGTGGCGCTGACCGTAGTCGAAGCCTAGGGTCTCGACCTCGGCATAGCGGTCCAGGGCCCAGGCCAGACAGGCGGTGGAGTCCTGGCCGCCCGAGAAGAGCACCAGGGCCTTGCGCTGGCGGTTGGCCTGCGGCGGCAGAGGGGCGGCGGCGGTCGTGCTCATTGGCGAATCTCCCCCTGGCCCAGCACCACCCACTTCATCGAGGTCAGGCCCTCCAGGCCCACGGGGCCGCGGGCGTGGAACTTGTCGGTGCTGATGCCGATCTCGGCGCCCAGGCCGTACTCGAAGCCGTCGGCAAAGCGGGTACTGGCATTGACCATCACGCTGGCCGAGTCCACCTCGCGCAGAAAGCGCATGGCGTTGGGATGATTCGTCGTCAGGATCGCATCGGTGTGGTGCGAGCCATAGCGGTTGATGTGGGCGATGGCCTCGTCCAGGCTGTCCACCACCTTGATGCTGATGATGGGGGCCAGGTACTCGGTGGACCAGTCTTCTTCCGTGGCTGCCGCCAGCTTGGCGCCCGGCAAGGGGCCCAGCAGGGCCAGGGCACGCGGGCAGGCGCGCATCTCCACGCCCTTGAGCGCGAAGAGCGCGCCGATCTCGGGCAGGAAGTCCGCCGCCCGGGCCGCATGCACCAGCAGGGACTCGGTGGCATTGCAGGGGCTGTACTTCTGGGTCTTGGCGTTGTCCACCACCTTGAGCGCCAGGGCCAGGTCCACCTCGGCGTCCACATAGCTGTGGCAGTTGCCGTCCAGATGCTTGATGACCGGCACCTTGGCCTCGGCCGAGATGCGCTCGATCAGGCCCTTGCCGCCGCGCGGGATGATCACATCCACGAACTCCGGCGCCGTGATCAGCAGGCCCACGGCGGCGCGGTCAGTGGTGTTGACCAGCTGCACCGCGCTGGCGGGCAGACCGGCCTCGGCCAGGGACTCGGCCACCAGGGCGGCCAGGGCCAGATTGGAGTGCAGGGCTTCGGAGCCGCCGCGCAGGATGCAGGCATTGCCGCTCTTGATGGCCAGGGAGGCGGCCTCGATGGTCACATTGGGCCGGCTCTCGTAGATCATGCCGAACACGCCCAGGGGCACGCGCATCTGGCCCACGCTGATGCCGGTGGGGCGGCGCTTGACGCCGCTGATCTCGCCGATGGGATCGGGCATGGCGGCGATCTGCTCGCAGCCCTCGGCCACGGTGGCCAGCACCTTGTCCGTCAGGCGCAGGCGGTCCAGCATGGGGCCGGCCAGGCCGGCGGCCTCGGCGGCGGCCAGGTCGCGGGCATTGGCCTGGGCCAGGGCCGGGCCGGCGGCGCGCAGGCGGCGCGCCAGGGCCAGCAAGGCCTGGTTCTTGGCCGCCGTGGGCGCGGCGGCCATGGCGGTGGCGGCGACGCGGGCCTGTCGGCCCAGGGTCTGCATATAGGAGGCGAGGTCGGGGGCGCTGCTGCTCATGGTGGCGCCATTCTCGCCCATGCCCGCGGCCGGCAGCGTCGCCGGGGCTTGTTCAGCGCCCGCCGTGCAGACGTGCCAGCGCCTGCTGCGCCAGCTGCCGGGTCAGCTCGCCCGCGCCCAGGCCGCGTGGCGAGAGCCGTGCCGCCTGGCCCGCCCACAGAGGCATGAAGTCGCCCGAGCCCGCGGGCTCGCTGGCGGCACGCAGGGGCGCCAGCGCCCCGCCCGCGGTCGGAAAGGCCGGCGCCAGCTCGGACAGCGGCCCCACTTCGCGCATCAGACGGTTGACGATGCCGCGCGCCGGGCGGCCGGTGAAGAGATTGGTCAGGGCCGTGGTCTCGGCCGCCTCGCTCTCCAGGGCGGCGCGGTGCGGCGCGGGCAGGCGGGCCTCGGGCGTGTAGAGATAGGCGCTGCCGATCTGCACCCCGGCCGCGCCCAGGGCAAAGGCGGCGGCGATGCCGCGCGCGTCCGCGATGCCGCCGGTGGCGATCACCGGGATCTCGCCCGCCGCATCCACCACCTGGGGCAGCAGGGCAAAGAGCCCCGGCTGGCTGTAGACCTCGTCGTGCAGAAAGACGCCGCGGTGGCCGCCCGCCTCCGCCCCCTGGGCAATGATGGCGTCCACGCCGCGTTCGCGCAGCCAGCGCGCCTCGGCCACCGTGGTGGCGCTGGCGATCACGCGCGCCCCGCAGGCCCGCACCCGCGCCAGCAGCTCGGGCGCCGGCAGGCCGAAGTGGAAGCTCACGACCGCGGGCCGGTAGGCCTCCACCAGTTCGCAGGCGGCGGCGTCGAAGGGGTTGCGGCCCGTGGCCGGCAGGGGCATGGCCGGGTCCAGGCCCTGCTCCAGATAGTAGGGACGCAGGCGCTCGCGCCAGGCGGCCTCGCGCGCGGCATCGGGCGCGGGGTTCTGGTGGCAGAAGAAGTTGAGGTTGATGGGCCGGGCGGTGGCAGCGCGGATCAGGTCCAGCTCGCGGCGCTGCGCCTCGGCCGTGAGCAGGGCGCAAGGCAGAGAGCCCAGGCCACCGGCCTCGCTCACCGCGATCACCATCTCGTGCAGGGTGGGCCCGGCCATGGGCGCCTGCACGATGGGCAGCTCGATGCCGAAGAGATCCAGCAGGCGGGTATCGGGCCAGGTCTTGCTCATGCGGGGTCTCCGGGCTTCAGCAGGGACGCTGCAGCAGCAGCTGGTGCAGGGGTAGGACGGCACAGCCCAGCGCGCGCAGCGCGGCACCGCCCAGGTCCAGGCGCTGGATCTGGGGCACGCGCAAGCTGGCCTCGGGGTAGCGGGCGCGCAGGGCCTGCAGCAGGGCCGCCGCGGCCGCCTGCTGCGGGCTCTCGTCGATCAGGCTCAGCACGCTCAGGCTCTTCGCATCGGACTGGGCAAAGAGCAGCTGGGCGCCGTCCAGCTGCCAGGCGGTGCTGGTGGAAGCGGCGCTGAGGGCGGCCGGTCCCACCTGCAGGGGCAGATCGGCGATGCGCTGCTCGGCGGCCGTCAGCCAGGCCCGCGCCGCCTCGGTGTCGACCTCGCGCAGGCCCGCCGGCGCAGCGGCCGGGCTCAGGCAGCCCGGCTCGGCCAGATAGCCATGCAGCTCATGGCGCGGGGCGAAGCCGCGGCCCTGGTAGAGGCGCAGGGCGCGCTCGTTCTGCGCAAACACCTCCAGCTCCACCGCGCCCTGCCCCGCCGCTGCGGCGCGGGCGATGAAGTCGTCCAGCAGGGCCGGCGCCGCGCCGCTGCCGCGCGCGGCCGGCAGGGCGCCCATGGTGGCCAGGCGCCAGCGGCCCAGGGCCGGACGCGACGCCACCAGGCAGAAGGCCAGGATGCGGCCCGCGCCGTCAAGCGCCGCACGGCTCAGGCCCAGGTCCACGCCCTGGCGCGCCAGAAAGCCCGGCCAGGCGGCCGGGGGCAGGCTGAAGGGGCCGATCAGGTAGTCGGCAAAGGCCGCGCCGAAGGCGGCATGCAGATCGTCCGGCGCCAGCTCGGCGGCGGCCAGCAAACGGGGCGAGGCGGACAACATGGGCGGCAGGGCTTTCAGCGGAACAGGGTCAGCAGGCTCAGCCACAGCGGCGCGCTGAGCACAAAGGCCAGGGTGGAAATCACGGTGGCGGCCGTCACCTCCACCTCGCCGCAACGGTAGCGCTGGGCAAAGATCAGGGCGTTGGAGCCCACGGGCAGGGCCGCCAGCATCACGATCACATCCAGGGGCAGGCCGCGCAGGCCGAAACCCCAGTGCGCCACCACCAGCACCAGGGCCGGCAGGGCAAAGAGCTTGAGCAGGGCCAGGCTCAGGGCGCCGCGCCACTGGCGCGGCCAGCCGTAGTAGGCCAGGGACATGCCGATCAGGGTCAGGCACAGGGGCACCACGGCCGTGGCCAGCAGTTGCAGCACCTCGTCCAGCACGGCCGGCAGGGTGAGGCCCAGGCCGTTGAAGCTCAGGCCCGCCACCACGGGCAGCACCACCGGATGGATCACGGTGTTGCGCACCGTGGTCTTGAGCGTCTGCGCCAGGCTGAGTCCGGGCTGGGCACGGGCCAGGTCATGCTCCACCAGCACGGTGAGCAGGCTCAGGATGATGAGGGCGTGCAGGCTGACCACGGTGATGTGGATGGCCAGCCCGGCCTCGCCGAAAATGCCGGCCGCCAGGGGCACGCCCACCTGCAAGGTGTTGCCGAAGTTCACCGTGATGGCATGCACGCAGGGCCGGGCCGGCTCGCTGCGCCCCGCGCCGCGGCGGCGCTGCACGCCGTAGACCAGCAGAATCATCAGGGCCAGGGGCACGAAGAAGGCGCTGAGCGTGAGCCAGGGCAGGCTGGCGAAGTCCACCCGCGCCGTGGTGCGGAACAGCAGGGCCGGCACGAAGATGTAGAAGGCCGCGGCCGAGAGCACGCGCGCCGGGTCGCCGCCCTGCCCGCCCGCATCCCGCCCGCCCAGCCAGCGCATATGGCCGACGAACCAGCCGATGGCCACCGTGATGAAGATGGCCAGCAGCTTGTAGAACACCATCCAGCTCATCGCCGCAGTATCTCAGCGGCCCGCGCACGCCCTGCTCGGTGTGCGCACGGCCGAGCGCCGGGGTGGCGCGGGCGAGACAGCCCGCCGTGCTCAGGACTGCAGGGGCAGCTCCACCTCGAAGCTGAAGCAGCTGCCCTGCCCCGGCGCGCTGCGCACCAGGATCTGGCTGTCCATCAGGCGCATCAGCTGCTGGCTGATGGACAGGCCCAGGCCCGTGCCGCCGTCGCGGCGGTTCACGTCCGAGACCTGCTCGAAGGGCTGGAACAGGCGCTGCAGCTGATCGGCATCGATGCCGATGCCGCTGTCGCTCACCTCCACCCGCAGGCGGGCGCTGGCCGGGCTGCGCGCCACCACGCGGGCGCTCAGGGAGAGCCAGCCGCTGTCGGTGAACTTGACCGCGTTGGACAGCAGGTTCAGCAGCACCTGGCGCAGGCGCTGGCCGTCCACGCGCACCCGGGGCGGCAGATCGGGGTCGATCTCAGTGTGGAAGACCAGGCCCTTCTCCTCGGCGCGCAGGCGCACCGAATCGCAGGCCACCTCCAGCAGGGCGCGCAGGTCCACGGCGGCGGGCATGAGCTTGACCTTGCCGGCCTCGATGCTGGCCATGTCCAGCAGGTCCGAGATCAGGCTCAGCAGATGCTCGCCCGAGTCGCGGATCAGATTGATCTTGCCCAGCTGGGCCTGGCTCAGCGCCCCGTCCATCTGCAGCAGCTGGGCAAAGCCCAGGATGGCGTTCAGGGGGGTGCGGAACTCATGGCTCATGGTGGCCAGGAAGCGGCTCTTGCTCTGGTTGGCGCTTTCGGCGCGCAGCCTAGCCTGGTTGAGCTCCAGGGTGCGCTCGGCCACCAGCTCCTCCAGGTGGTCGCGGTGCTGGGTCAGTTCCTGCTCGGCCAGGCGGCGCTGGCTGATGTCGCTGACCATGCCCTCGATGCGCACCCCACCCTCGGCCGCAGCCACCACATGCACGCTCAGCTCCAGCCAGAGCTCGCGGCCGTCGCGCGTGCCCACCAGCAGGGGCACCTGCTGCAGCACGCGGTGGCGGGCCAGGGCGCGGGCGATGCGGCCGAACTCGGCCGGCTCCATGCGCACCAGGCGGCGCAGGCCGGGCCGGCCAGCCATGGCGTCCAGCGGCCGGGCATAGCCCAGCATCTGGGCCAGGGCCTTGTTCAGGCCCAGCAGACGGCCACGACCGTCGGCCTGGAAGATGCCCTCGGTGGCGTTTTCAAAGAGGCTGCGGTAGCGCGCCTCCGAAAGGCGCAGGCCCTCGGCCGAGCGCAGCAGCTGCAGGCTCATGCCGTTCAGGCGCTGAGTGAGCTGGCCCACCTCGTCCTCGCGCTCCACCGGCAGGGTGGCGCCCAGCTCGCCGCCGGCCACGCGCTGAGCCAGGCCGCCCAGGGCCGCCACCGGGCGCGCCACCAGGCGGTGCACCAGCCAGTAGCTGGTGATGATGATGGCCGCCAGCACCGCCGCCAGCAGGCTGGCCACCATCAGACGGGTCTGGTTGAGGGCGGCGCGCACCGGATCGCGCGTGAAGACCAGATGCGCCTGGCCCACCGGCACCGGCTTGGACTGGGGCGCGGCCTGGTGCTGGATGACCACCCGGCGCTCCAGGCTCTCGCGCAGCGGCTCGGCCTGGGCACGGCGGCGACGCATGGGCTCGGTCCCCACGCCCAGGGCGCTGATCTCGACCTCGTGCACCTCGGGGTCGGCCATCACGGCTTCGAGCAGATTGCCTATGGCCGCGGTGTCCAGATTCCAGATCGGACCGGCAAAGCCGCGAGCCACCAGCTGGGCGGTGCGATCGGCCCGGGCCTCCAGGGCCTGGCTCAGGGCGCGCTCCTCGCGCGCGGTCCAGAACCAGCCCACCAGCACCACCAGGGTGCTGGCAGCCAGGGCCATGCCCGCGATCAGCCGGGTCTGAATGCTCAGCGTCTTTGGCAACAAGGCCATGCTCTCCCTCCGGGCCCGCCTCTGCGCGGACTCCGGCGGGGAGTGTCGCGCAAAAAGCCGGGGCCGCAGAGAAAGAAAGCGCGGCATCGCTGGTGTGGGGGACGGGCAGCCATTCCGGGACGAGGGCTCGAAGATCAGGCCGCCAGCGGGCCTGATCCGCAAGGCCATGGCAGTCGCCTGGTGGCAGGCGCCAAGTCCGGCCGAGGGCAGGGGTGGGTGCTGAAGCGAAGTCAAGGAGGAGCCCTTGGCAGGCCAAGGGCGGGGGACATGAGCGTAAGCATCCGCCCCTGCCCTCGGCAGCGCAAACACTCCTGCAGCCGGGGGGGGCCAACAAGAGGCTCAGCCTCCCGCCCCCGCGGCGCGCAGGGCCGCGAACTGCGGCGCCGGCTCGGGCGGGCTCCAGCGCCAGGGCAAGGCCCCGGCCCGCCACAGTCCGGCCGCCACCCGCAGGCGCAGCAGGCGCCGGGCGCCGGGCCAGGGCGAGAGATCGGCCCCGGGCTCGCCGGGCCAGAGCAGCTCGGCCCGTGCGCTGAGATGCAGCAGGCCGCCTTGCTCGTAGTCCACGAAGAGCAGGCCCGCCCAGGGATGCAGGGCCAGATTGCCCAGGGTGTTGAAGAACTGGTTGCCGGGGTAGTCGGGCAGCAGCAGGGTGAGGCCGCCGCCCTCCTCTCCCATGTCGTCCTCCTGCATCCGCACAAAGCCCGGCTCGCCGCCGCGGTGCGAAACATCCACGCCCTGCCAGGCCTGGGCGCCCGCCTGGGCCTGGGGCGCGGCGGCGCTGGCGATGAAGAGGCTGTCGCTGCGCGCGATCAGGGCGCGGGCCGCGGCATCAAGACCTGGCCCCAGGGCCTGGGCCGGCGCGCGCTGGCGCGCCTGCGGCGCCAGCGGCAGGGGCCGGCGCGCCTGGATGTACTTGGGGCAGTTGCCAAAGCTCTGCTGCACCGCCAGGCTGAGGCTGCCATCGGCCCCATGCGCCAGCAGGCGGCCGTTCATGCGATTGCGCCGGCGTGTGTGCGGCTCCAGACCCAGCACGCCCACGGCAGCGCCGGGCTGCAGGCGGGCCAGCACCGGGTCATCGCTTGCGGGCTCGGCGGCGATCTGCATATGGCGCGCATCCGGCGTGTGCACAAAGCCCGGCAGGCCGGCCAGCAGGGTGGCCCAGGGCCGGCCGCTGGCCGGGTCCAGGGCGCCCAGCAGCAGGGTGGGCAGCTTCTCGAAGAGCTCGCGATGCTGGTCCGGCATATGGTCGCGCAGCACCAGGGCACCGATCTCGGCCATGCGCTCGCGCACGCCCAGGCGGGCCTGCAGGGCCTGCTCGCCGGCATGGAAGGCGGGGGCCGCCGCCTGGGAAGTTTGCGGGGCGTTCATCACAGCCGGTCCGGCAGGGGAATGAAACCGGGCAGGGCCTCCACCCGCGCCAGCCAGTCGCGCAGCGGCGCCTGGCGGGCCTGCAGCAGGCCGGCCAGATGCGCCTGGGAGCAATAGCTGTAGAGCGCCACATCGGCCAGGCCCGGCGCCTCGCCACCCAGCAGCCAGCGCCGGCCATCGCCCAGCTCGGCCTGCATGAAGTCCAGCAGGCGGCCGCCGCGGGCCAGGCTCTCGGGGCTGGGCTCGCGGCCGGTGATGGCCGCAAAGCGGGCCGCGGCCACGCCGAAGTCCAGCAGGCCCGCCGCCAGGGAGAACCAGCGCTGCAGCCGGGCTTGAGCCAGGGGCGAGGCGGGCCACCAGGCCGGTGCATAGCGCTGGGCCAGGTAGACCAGGATGGCATTGCTGTCGACCAGGGTCAGCAGGCCGCCGTCCTCGCCCACCTCGGCATTCGGATCCTGCAGCACCGGCAACTGGCCCAGGGGATTGAGGGCCAGGAACTCGGGCCGGCGCTGGGCGCCGCCGGGCAGGTCAACGTCCACGGCTTCATAGGGCAGACCCAGCAGGGACAGCATCAGCTCCACGCGATGGCAATGGCCGGACACCGCCATGCGGTGCAGGATGAAGGGCTTCAGGGCTTGGGCATTCATGGTGGAACTCGTAGGGAGAAGACAGGGTTCACACCTTATTCATTGCATAGGAAGCGCGAAATACCGATAGTCCAGCTTTCAGAATTTCGCGCCAAGAAAGAATCCATGGACCATCTGGAACAGCTGCGCTGCCTGGTCGCGGTGGCGGATGCCGGCAGCCTGGCCGGGGCGGCGCGCCGCCTGGGCGTCTCGGCCCCGGCGGTGACGCGGGGCATCGCGGCCCTGGAGGCCAAGCTGGGGGCGGTGCTGATACAGCGCAGCACCCGCTCCCTGCGCCTGAGCGATGCGGGCGAGCGCTTCATTGCCGACTGCCGCCGCATCCTGGCCGATCTGGACGAGGCCCAGGCCGCCGTGACCGGCCTGCAGAGCGAGGCGCGCGGCCTGCTCTCGCTGACGGCGCCGCAGATGTTCGGCCGCCTGCATGTGGCGCCCATCGTGCTGGAGTTTCTGCGCGAACAGCCGCGGGTGCAGCTGCGCTGCATGCTGGCCGACCGCCTGGTGCATCTGCTGGACGAGGGCATCGATGTCGCGGTGCGCATCGCCCAGCTGCCCGACTCGGGGCTCACCGCCCTGCCGGTGGGCAGCCTGCGCCGCCTGGTGGTGGCTTCGCCCGCCTATCTGGCGCGCGCGGGCCGGCCCGAGCATCCGCAGGAGCTGGCGCAGCACCGGGCCGTGGGCTTTTCCTTCGACGCGGTGCAGCCCCGGCCCTGGAATTTTGGCGAGGGCCTGACGGTGCAGCCCCATTTCGCCTGGGTCACGAACAGCAATGAGGTGGCCGTGGCCGCCGCCGAGGCCGGCGAGGGCCTGCTGCGCTGCCTGGCCTACCAGGCCGCCGAGGGCCTGCGCGCCGGGCGCCTGGTGGCGCTGATGGAGGCGCATGAGCCGCCGCCGGTGCCGGTGCACATCGTTTATCCGGCGGGGCGGCGCGCGCCCGCCAAGGTGCGGGCCTTCATCGAGTTCGCCGCCCAGCGCCTGCGCGCCGAGCCGGTGCTGCAGGGCGGCGGCTGGTAGGCCGCGCACCCCGCGCCCCGGGCCCGGCCCGGGCTCAGCTCTTGGCCGTCTTGCGCGCCGCGGCCTTCTTGGCCGGGGCCTTGGCGGCGCCGGGGCGGCCGCCGGCACGCGGCTCGAACTCGAAGATCACCTTGCCTTCCTTCTTGTCATAGGTCAGGAAGGCCTTGAACTTGCGGCGGGTCTTGTTGGAGACAAAGCCGTCCAGCAGATCGGTCTTGCCCAGGGTCAGCAGCTTCTCGACCTGGGCCGCCTCGATGGGCTGCTGCAGGATGATCTTGCCGCTCTTGAAGTCGCAGGTGATGTTGGCGCCGACCGCGTGCTCGCACACATAGTTGCTGCCGTGCTCGTAAACATGGCCCTGGCACTTGGGGCAGGCACCCAGCGAGGGCTGGCTGCCGAAGTCCACGGGCTCGCCGCTTTCCTCGGCCTTCTTGGCGTCCTCGCCGAAGTCGAACTCCAGCTTCCAGTTGTCGATCTCGGTATCGAAGACCAGGGCCAGCTCGGCCGTGAAGGGCCAGCCGGCCTTGGAGCGGAAGCCTTCCAGCGGGCCGATCTTCTTGTCGGCCAGGAACTGTTCCACCTCATGCAGCTCGAAGCTGCGGCCGCCCGGGATCTTGCCGATGGAGAAGCCGCAGCCCTCGCCCGCGCCGCTCTTGCCGGTGCAGGTGAAGCGGCGGTAGTTCTCCTTGACCACGCCGCCGCACTTGGGGCAAGGCGCCTTCAGGGTGGCGTAGTCGCCGGGGATGGTGTCGCGGTCGTATTCCTTGGCCTTCTTCACCACCTTCTCGGTCATGGCGGCGATCTCGGCCATGAAGGCCTCGCGCTTGAGGCGGCCCTTCTCCATCTCCGAGAGCTGGTGCTCCCAGTTGCCGGTGAGCTCGGGCTTGGTCAGCTCGTCCACGCCCAGGCCGCGCAGCAGGGTCATGAGCTGGAAGGCCTTGGCTGTGGGGATGAGCTCCCGGCCCTCGCGCAGCATGTATTTCTCGGCCAGCAGGCCTTCGATGATGGCCGCGCGCGTGGCCGGCGTGCCCAGGCCCTTCTCGGCCATGGCCTCGCGCAGTTCGTCGTCCTCCACCAGCTTGCCCGCGCCTTCCATGGCAGAGAGCAGCGTGGCTTCGCTGTAGCGGGCCGGCGGCTTGGTCTGCAGGGCCTTGATGTCCACGCTCTCGGTGCGCACCACCTCACCCGGGGCCACGGGCACCAGCATGGCGCCGCTAGTGCCGGGCTCGGCGTTCTCGTCGGTGGCTTCCTTGCCGTAGACGGCCTGCCAGCCCGGCTTGACCAGCACCTTGCCATTGGTCTGGAAGGCGTACTCCTTGCCCGCGGCCTTGACCGTGGAGATGCGGGTGGTGACCTGGAACTCGGCCGGCGGGAAGAACACCGCCAGGAAGCGCTTGACCACCATGTCGTAGAGCTTGGCCTCGGCCTCGGTCAGGCTCTTGGGCGTCTGCAGCGTGGGGATGATGGCGAAGTGGTCCGAGACCTTGCTGTTGTCGAAGACCTTCTTGGTGGGCTTGATATAGCCGTTCTTCAGCGCCGTGGCCGCATGCGTGGCCAGGGGCATCAGGGCAATGGGCAGCTCCTCGCTGGCCAGCACCTCGGCGGTCTGCTTGGCCACGCCCAGATAGTCCTCGGGCAGGTAGCGCGAGTCGGTACGCGGGTAGGTCAGCACCTTGTGCTTCTCATACAGGGCCTGGGCCAGGCTCAGGGTGGTCTTGGCCGAGAAGCCGAAGCGCGAGTTGGCCTCGCGCTGCAGGGTGGTCAGGTCGTAGAGGCCGGGGCTGGCCTGGGTGCTGGGCTTGCTTTCCTCGGTGACCGTGGCGGGCTGACCCTTGACGGCCTCGGCAATGGCCTGGGCCTCGGCCAGGGTCCAGAGGCGGTCGGCGCGCTTCTCGGCGTCGTGCTCGTCCTTCTTCCACTTGGGGTCGAACCACTTGCCCTCGTACTGGCCGGCCACGGCGTCGAAGGTGCCGCGCACCTCCCAGTAGTCGCGGTAGACATGCTTGCGGATCTTTTCCTCGCGCTCCACCACGATGGAGAGCGTGGGCGTCTGCACCCGGCCCACGGTGGTGAGGAAGAAGCCGCCGTCGCGCGAGTTGAAGGCCGTCATGGCGCGGGTGCCGTTGATGCCCACCAGCCAGTCGGCCTCGGAGCGGCAGCGCGCGGCGTCGGCCAGGGGCAGCATCTGCTGGTCGCTGCGCAGCTTCTCGAAGCCCTCGCGGATGGCCTGGGGCGTCATGCTCTGCAGCCACAGCCGGCTGACCGGCTTGTTCACTGGCGTCTTGGCCGTGCCGGCGTACTGCACGATCAGGCGGAAGATCAGCTCACCCTCGCGGCCCGCGTCACAGGCGTTGATCAGGGACGTCACGTCCTTGCGCTTGATCAGCTTGACCAGGGCATTGAGCCGGCCCTTGCTCTTGTCGATGGGGTTGAGGTCGAAGTGTGGCGGGATCACCGGCAGGTGGGCGAAGCTCCACTTGCCGCGCTTGACGTCGAACTCCTCCGGGGCCTTGATCTCCACCAGATGGCCCACGGCCGACGAGACCACGTACTCGTCGTTCTCGAAATACTCGTCGTGCTTCTCGAACTTGCCCGACTGTGGGGTGAGTGCGCGCACGATGTCCTGCGCCACGGATGGCTTCTCGGCAATGATCAGGGACTTGCTCATGGTCTCTATTTCTATCAGGTGCGCCAGCATGGCGACGCGACCTGCCTACAATCCGGCCTCGCGCGCACGTACGCACACACGTACGCGCGCACCCATGATTTCAATGTACCGAACTCGGACGATGACGCAAGCCGCTGCCAAGACGCCCTCCCGACGCCTCCAGGTCAAGCGCTCCGGCGTCCATGGGCGGGGCGTCTATGCCGCCCGCCACATCGAGGCCGGCGAGGTCCTGATCGAGTACACGGGCGAGCGCATCGATTGGGACGAGGCCCTGCGCCGCCACCCGCACGATCCCCAGCAGCCCGACCACACCTTCTACTTCCACATCGAAGGCGGGCAGGTGATCGACGCGCTGTACGGCGGCAACAGCTCGCGCTGGATCAACCACAGCTGCGACCCCAACTGCGAGGCCGAGGAAACCCCGGAAGGCAGGGTTTTCATCAAGGCCCTGCGCGACCTCCTGCCGGGCGAAGAGTTGTTCTACGACTACGGGCTTGTCATCGATGAACGGTACACGCCCAAGCTGAAGAAGCAGTTCGCCTGTTATTGCGGCAGCGCCAGCTGCCGTGGCACGATGCTCGCGCCGAAACGATAGAACGACATGGCGGAACAACATCAGCACTGGGGCGTCGAGGCCCTCTGGCAAGACCTGGAACCCCTGCTGCCGGGCATGAGCATCGAGGTGCTGGCCCGCACCGAATCCACCAACACCACGCTGCTGGAGCGCGTGCGCAGCGAGCAGCGCCAGCGCGGCAGCCTGGAGCCCAATCCCTATGGCCGCCGCGCCTACGACCTGC
Source organism: Shinella sp. XGS7 (assembly GCF_020535565.1). Classification (NCBI taxonomy): domain Bacteria; kingdom Pseudomonadati; phylum Pseudomonadota; class Alphaproteobacteria; order Hyphomicrobiales; family Rhizobiaceae; genus Shinella; species Shinella sp. XGS7. The sequence continues at coordinate 448,951 of NZ_CP084758.1, forward strand.
AGCCCTGCCTGCTGGTAGCCGAGCATCAGACCCATGGCCGCGGCCGCATGGGCCGCAGCTGGCACGCCACGCCGGGCGCCTCGCTGACCTTCTCCCTGTCCCTGCCCCTGGCGCCGGCCGACTGGTCGGGCCTGTCCCTGGTGGTGGGCTGCGCCGTGGCCGAGGCCCTGGAGCCCCTGGCCGAGGGCCAGAGCCCGCGCCTGGCCCTGAAATGGCCCAATGATCTGTGGCTGGACGGTCGCAAGCTGGGCGGCGTGCTCATCGAAACCGTGCAGGCCGGCGGCCAGCGCATGGCCGTGGTGGGCGTGGGTCTGAACATCCTGGCCGCCGAACCCCAGAGCGGCGAGACCCCCAGCTACAGCACCGGCTTCGCCAGCCTGGCCGAGCTGGAGGCAGGCTGGACCGCGCCGGCCGCCCTGGCGCGCATCGCCCGCCCTCTGATCGAGGCCTTGCTGGCCTTCCCGCAACAGGGCTTCGCCAGCTGGCAGGCCCGCTATGCCCGGCGTGACTACCTGGCTGGCCGCGCCGTGACGGCCGGCACCCAGGAGGGCCTGGTCCAGGGCGTGAACGCCCAGGGCGAGCTGCTGCTGCAGACCGCCAGCGGCCCGCAGAGCGTGGTGAGCGGCGAGGTCAGCGTGCGCCTGGCCCAGGCGGGTGCCGGCCACGACGGGGGCCGCTGAGGCCATGATGCTGCGCGCCCTGGCCCTCATCCTGCTGCTGGCAAACCTCCTCTTCTTCGGCTGGTCCCAGGGCTGGCTGGACAAGCTGCTGAGCCGCCAGCATCCCGACCGCGAACCCGAGCGCCTGCAGCTCGAAACGCATCCCGAACGTCTGCGTCTGCTCAGCCCGCAGGCCGCCATGGCGCTGCAGACCCGCGCCTGCCTGGAGCTGGGACCGCTCCATGGCGAGGACAGCCTGCGCGCCGCCCGCGCGGCCCTGGGCCAGCTGGGCGTGGCCGAGAGCGACTGGAAGCTGCAGAGCAGCGAGCAGGCCGGCCTCTGGGCCGTGGCCACCATCAAGCTGGGCTCGGCCGACTTCCGTGCCCGCAAGGAAGAGACCTACAAGCGCATGAAGCTGGCCTACGAGCCCCTGCAGGGCCTGCCGGACGAGCAGCCCAGCCTGGTGCTGAGCCAGCATCCCAGCGAGAAGGCCGCCGAGGCCGCGCTGGACGCTTTTGAGCAGCGTGCCCTCAAGGGCCTGCGGGTGCTGCAGCTGCGCCCGGCCCAGGCCCGCCACATGCTGAGCCTGCCGCGGGCCGATGCCGCCCTGCAGGCCCAGCTGCAAAGCCTGCTGGCCAGCGGCCGCGAGCCCGCCCTGGCGGGCGCCGCGCTCAAGGCCTGCGCCCCCGAAGCCGCGGCCAGCGCGCCGGCCTCGGCCGCTTCGCGCTGAGGCGGCCCCGCCGCACTCAAGGTGCGGCGTCGTCGGCGCCCTCGTCCTGGCGGCGCCGGCCCAGGGCCGCGCCTGCGGCCACCAGGGCAAACAGCCAGGCCAGGCTGCTGGCACCGCCACCACCGCCGCCGCCACTGCTGCTCGTGCTGGTGTCCGTCGTGGTGGTCGCTGGCGCTGGGGCGGGCGCGGGAGCCGGTGCCGGCGTGGCCGCCGCCACTGCGGCGGCGGCATCCAGCATGCCCGCGCCGCAGGTGCTGGTGGTGCAATAGCACTCGTCCTGGGTCAGGCTGCCGGGCGCCTGGCATTGCGGAATGCCGGCCGTGGCACCGCTGCTCACAAAGGCCCGTGCGCTGCTGCGCAGCAGGCTGCTCACCTGGCTGGGCGTCAGGCTGGGCTGCTGGGCCAGCATGAGAGCCACGGTGCCGCTCACCAGGGGCGTTGAGAAACTGGTACCCACGCCTCTGGGCTCGTAATAGTTGTCACCAGCAATAGGCGCTCGTGTGCCGCTGTTGCTGGTGCTGAGGATGGGGTAGAGGCAGGGGCCTGTTAGATTGACGCAGTTACCGGCGGGGGCAGAAATCGTGACCTCCGGGCCCAGACTAGACTTCCCTTGCTTGGAGCCCAGATGCCTGAGACCACCAACCGTGATCACACCTGGACAATTCCCGGGCAAACTGACAGCCTGACCATCGCTATTGCCAGCAGCTGCAACCACCACCACATTGCGCGCTGCCAGCGCCGTAATCGCATCGCGATAGAGAGAGGCACTCCCACCGACACAGTCACCAGCCCCCCCGAGGCTAAGGTTCAGAACTCGCGCGGGATTGGGATTGCTCGGCAAACCGGGAACAGTCAAGCCTCCGGCCCACTTCATGCCGCTAACAATATCCGAATCGAAGCCCCCGCATTTGCCCAGCACCCGCACCGGCAGGATCCTGCTGCCCCAGGCCACGCCCGCCATGCCCAGGCCGTTGTTGCTGGCCGCGGCGATCAGGCCAGCAACGCGGGTGCCGTGCCAGCTGCTGGGCTTGACCTCGGCGCTGGTGCAGGAGCTGCCCAGGGTGCCGGCGTCGACCTCGGCCTGGGTCACCCAGTCGCCGGGATCGGAGGGGTCGGCGTCGGCTCCATCGCCGTCATTGCTGATGGCCAGGGACAGCGCGCTGCTGCTGGAATAGCCCACCAGGTCATAGCCCGGCAAGACCTGGCCCGCCAGGTCGGGATGATCGGCGCGTATGCCGGTGTCCAGCACCGCCACCACGATGGAGGAGCTGCCGGTCTGGCGGTCCCAGGCGGCCGGGGCATTGATGGCCGAGACCAGCTCGCTGGTGGGCGTCTTCAGGTACCACTGGCCCACGGCCGGGCTGTTGCCGGGGCCTACGGCGTAATAGGGATCGTTGGGCACGGCCATGATCTGGCGGCGCTGGTCCACCACGGCCAGCTCCACCTCGCCGTCCTGGGCCAGGCGGCGCGCCAGGGCCTCGGAGCTGAGGCCGTGGGCCAGCAGCACATGGGTGCGCTCGTCCAGGCTCAGGCGCGCCTGCAGGGCGCGGCCGGTGCGCAGGCCCAGGGCATAGGCCCGGTTCTGCGCGATCTCGCGGGCCTCGGCCACGCGCACCTTGGCGCTCATGGGCTGGGCGAGCACGCTCTGGGCCGTGCTCTTGAAGCGCACGATGACGCGCGCCTGTTCGGCAAGCGCCTCGGTCTGGGCGTGGGCGCCGGCAAAACCCAGAGCCAGGGACAGGGCCAGCAGGGTGGGACAGGGCGAACGGGGCGTGCTGCGATTCATGGACGGACTCCAGCGGGACTGCGCAGGCCAGTGTAGGCGCAGCACCCCGCCGGGCCGTGTGAAAAAGACCCGTCTGGCGGCCCCGATTCAGCGCTTGGCGCGAGCGGCGCGCCGCCCGCTGTGTCTGGGGCCCAGCAGGCCGCCGGCCAGCAGCAGGCCCAGCAGCGCCCAGGGCGAGGCGGCGCCCCCGCCCCCGCCGCTCTCGCTGGCGGTGCTCGTGGTGTTGCTGGTACTGGTGCTGGTGGAGGCCGCCACCGGGGCCGCGGCAATCGTGAAGCTCTGGCTGGTGCTGGCGCTGTAGCCCAGGCTGTCGGTCACGGTCAGGCGCAGCGCCAGGGTGCCGGCCGCGGTGAGCCGCACGCTGACGCTGGCGCCGGTGGCCGAGCCGCTGATGCTGGCCAGGCCCGTGCCCTCGGTGATTTCCCAGAGATAGGCCACGATGCCCGCCGAGCCCTGGGCGCTGGAGGCGCTGCCGTCCAGCACCAGGGTGTTGCCGGCCTGAGCCGTGCCGCTCGTCAGGCTCAGGCGCGCCGTGGGCAGGCCGGCCGCCACCGTGAAGCTCTGGCTGGCGCTGACGCTGGTGCCGGCGCTGTCGGTGAGGGTCAGGCGCACCGTCACCGTGCCCTCGGCCCGGGCCAGCAGGCTGAGACTGGCCCCCGTGCTGCTGCCGCTGATGCTGGCGGCGCTGGCGCCGCTGAGGATCTCCCAGCGGTAGCTGACGAGGCTGCGCCCGCTGGGCGCGCTGGAGCCCGAGGCGTCCAGGCTCAGGCTCTCGCCCACCAGCACCCGGGTGGCCGAAGCCCGGATCACGGCCGTGGGCAGGGCCGCCTGGGCCGCGGCCACCGCGGCGGCAGCGTCCAGCATGCCCGCGCCGCAGGTGCTGGTCGTGCAGTAGCACTCGGCGGTCTGGGCCGTAGCGCTGGGCGCGCGGCAACTGCTCACGCTGGCGTCCGCCCCGCTGCCGGGGAAGGCGCGGGCCGAGCGCTTGAGCAGGCTGGCCAGCTCGCCGGGCTTGAGGCCGGGGTTGAGGGCCAGCATCAGCGCCGCCGTGCCCGAGACCAGGGGCGCGGCAAAGCTGGTGCCCACGCTGTAGTTGCTGGCGTCGTTGTAGGCCGCGCCCTGGGGCGTGGTGCTGCCGCTGTCGGTGGCGGTGATCAGGCCGTAGAGGCAGGCACCGCTGCTGTTGACGCAGTTGCCGGCCGGGGCGCTGACGGCGATTTCCGGCCCCAGACTGGAATAGCCCACCTTGCTGCCGCTGTGGCGCAGGCCGGCCACGGCGATCACGCCGCTGCAGTTGGCCGGCGCGCCCACGGCCAGGCCCTCGTTGCCGGCCGCGGCCACCACCACCACCTTGGCGGCGATCAGCTCGTTGATGGCCTCCTGGTAGGCCGCGCTGCAGCTGCCACTGGCGCCCAGGCTGAGATTGACCACCCGCGCCGGGTTGGGATTGCTCGGCACGCCGGTCACGCTCAGGCCGGCGGCCCAGCGCAGGCCGGCAATGATGTCGGAGTCATAGCCGCCGCACTTGCCCAGCACCCGCACCGGCAGTAGGGGACTGAGCGGCGCGGTGCCGGCCATGCCCACGCCGTTGTTGGTGGCCGCGCCGATCAGGCTGGCGGTGCGCGTGCCGTGCCAGCTGCTGTTGCCCACGGTGCAGCCCTTGAGCGCGCCCGCGGCGGCCTCGGCGCTGCTGACCCAGTCGCCCGGATCGGCGGGTTCGCTGTCGCGCCCGCCGCCGTCATTGGCCACCGTGGCGTCGCTCACGAAGTCATAGCCCGGCAGCAGCTTGGACGCCAGATCGGGGTGGCTGGCACGCACGCCGGTGTCCAGCACCGCCACCACGATGGCGCTGCTGCCCTGGCTCAGCGTCCAGGCGTTCTCGGCATCGATGGCGGCCCGGATGGCACTGGTGACTGGGTGCAGGTACCACTGGCCCACGGCCGGCGTGCTGGCGCTCTGGCCCTCGGCATAGAGCGGGTCATTGGGCGCGGCCTGGGCGTAGCGGCGCTCGTCCACCACGGCCCATTCCACCGCAGTGTCGCCACGCAGCTTCTCGGCCAGCAGGCGCGAGCTCAGGCCGCTGCCATGCAGCACCTGGCTGCGCGGCCCCAGCACCCGGCCGTCGCTCAGGCCCAGGCCGCCCAGGCGCGTGCCCATGTCGGCGGCGCGCTGCGGGCCGCTGTCCCCGCTGCGGTACTTGACGATGACACGGGCCACGGTGCTGCTGCTGTCCTGCGCGGGGTCGGGTCGCGGCCCGGCCTGAGCGGCGGACAACAGCATGCAAAGCAGCGAGCCCAGGAGCAGGCGAGGCAGCAAGAGCAGGTACAGCAGGGAGGGCATGGGACGATCCTCGGCAAGACGGCCTCCAGTCTAGGAATCGCCCGTTTGCCGCCGGATTGCCGGGGCGTGTCAGGGCTGACACAAAAGCGCGCGAGCGCCCTCCCCCTCCCCCGCTCGAACACGACCCATGCCGCTGGAGCCGGGATGCGGGTGGGCGTCCTGGCGCAGGTCAAGGAGGAGGCCGCGCAGCGGCCGGGGGACACGGAGCCAGGGCGCCCACCCGCGTCCCGGCGGCCCCGCCCACCCATGGCGCCAGCGGGGCCCGCCCAAAGAAAAAGGGCCCCGCAGGGCCCTCTTCTTGTGCGTGTGGCTGAAGAAAACAGCCGCGCCGTTTACTTGGCCACCACGCGGGCCATTTCCAGCACCTTGTTGGAGTAGCCCCACTCGTTGTCGTACCAGGCGACGACCTTGACGAAGGTGCCGTCCAGGGCGATGCCGGCTTCGGCGTCGAAGACCGAGGTGCAGCTCTCACCGCGGAAGTCGGTGGCCACCACCTTGTCCTCGGTGTAGCCCAGCACGCCTTGCAGGGCGCCGGCGGCCTGGGCCTTCATCTCGGCGCAGATCTCGGCGTAGCTGGCGGCGTTGTTCAGCTCCACGGTCAGGTCGACCACGGACACGTCCGAGGTCGGCACGCGGAAGGACATGCCGGTCAGCTTCTTGTTCAGCTCGGGGATCACCACGCCCACGGCCTTGGCGGCGCCGGTGCTGCTGGGGATGATGTTCTCCAGGATGCCGCGACCACCGCGCCAGTCCTTGTTGCTGGGGCCGTCCACGGTCTTCTGGGTGGCGGTGGCGGCGTGCACGGTGGTCATCAGGCCGCGCTTGATGCCCCACTTGTCGTTGAGCACCTTGGCCACGGGGGCCAGGCAGTTGGTGGTGCAGCTGGCGTTGGAGATGATGGCCTGGCCGGCGTAGGTCTTGTCGTTCACGCCGTAGACGAACATCGGGGTGTCGTCCTTGGACGGGGCCGACATGATGACCTTCTTGGCACCCGCCTTCAGGTGGGCCTCGGCGGTTTCCTTGGTCAGGAACAGGCCGGTGGACTCGACCACGATGTCGGCACCGACTTCGTCCCACTTCAGCTCGGCCGGGTTCTTCACGGCGGTCAGGCGGATCTTCTTGCCGTTGACGATCAGGGTGTTGCCGTCCACGGCCACATCGCCCTTGAAGCGGCCATGCACGCTGTCGTACTTGAGCATATAGGCCAGGTAGTCGGGCTCGAGCAGGTCGTTGATGCCCACCACCTCGATGTCCTTGAAGTTCGCCACGGCGGCACGGAACACCATGCGGCCGATGCGGCCGAAGCCGTTGATACCGATCTTGATCGTCACGTCAGTCTCCTAGAAAAACAAAATCAACAAACTGCTCTTGCCATGCGTGCAAGCAAAAAGGGGTGCAGCACGCACCCCTTCCAAGCTCACATCACTTCTTGCCGGCCTTCAGTCGGGCCGCGCCGACTGCGACCTTGACCGTGTCCGCCACGTTCTCGGCCGTGAAGCCGAAGTGCTTGAACAGCACCGGGGCCGGGGCCGACTCGCCGTAGCTGTCGATGCCCACGACGGCGGCGCAGCGGTACTTCCACCAGAAGTCGCTCACGCCCATTTCCACGGCCACGCGCGGCAGGCCCTCGGGCAGGACCTTGCCCTTGTACTTGGCGTCCTGGCGGTCGAAGACATTGGTGCTGGGCATGGAGACCACGCGCACCGGGATGCCGGCCTCGGCCAGCAGGCCTTGCGCGGCCAGGGCCAGCTGCACCTCGGAGCCGGTGGCGATGATGACGGCGCGGGCCTTGCCCTTCTTGGGCTCGGCCAGCACATAGCCGCCCTTGGCGATGTCGTCCACCGCGGTCTTGGGCGCGTAGGCCAGGTTCTGGCGGGAGAGGGCCAGCACGCTGGGGCGCTGGGCATTGCCGATGGCCATGGTCCAGGCCACCACGGTCTCGGTGGTGTCGGCCGGACGCCAGACATCCAGGCCCGGGATCAGGCGCAGGCTGGAGACATGCTCGATGGACTGGTGGGTGGGGCCGTCCTCGCCCAGACCGATGGAGTCGTGGGTGAAGACATGGATCACGCGCTGCTTCATCAGCGCGGCCATACGGATGGCGTTGCGGCTGTAGTCGCTGAAGGTCAGGAAGGTGCCGCCGTAGGGGATGTAGCCGCCGTGCAGGGCCACGCCGTTCATGATGGCGGCCATGCCGAACTCGCGCACGCCGTAGTTGATGTGACGGCCGCCGTTGGACTCGCCGCCGTCAAAGCGCAGGGCGGGCGTGCTCTTGGTGTTGGTCAGGTTGGAGCCGGTCAGGTCGGCCGAGCCGCCCAGCAGCTCGGGCAGGGCGGCGGTGAAGTGCTCCAGGGCCAGCTGGCTGGCCTTGCGGCTGGCCACGGTCTCGGCCTTCTCGTGCGCGGCCACCACGGCGTCCACGGCGGTCTGGGCGAAGTTCTCGGGCAGCACGCCGGCCATGCGGCGCTGGAACTCGGCGGCCAGCTCGGGGTGGGCGGCGGCGTAGGCGTCGAAGCGCTCGTCCCAGGCCTGCTCGGCCGCAGCACCGGCGGTCTTGGCATCCCAGTCGGCATAGACCTCGGCGGGCACGACGAAGGGCTCGTGGGCCCAGCCGATGGCTTCGCGGGTCAGCTTGATCTCTTCGCCACCCAGGGCCTCGCCGTGGGCCTTGGCGGTGCCGGCGCGGTTGGGGCTGCCCTTGCCGATGGTGGTCTTGGCGATGATGAGGCTGGGCTTGTCGCTGCTGCGCTTGGCGGCGGCAATGGCGGCGTCCACGGCGTCCACATCATGGCCGTCCACCGGACCGATCACGTTCCAGCCATAGGCCTGGAAACGCTGGGCGGTGTTGTCCACGAACCAGGGCGCGACCTGGCCGTCGATGGAGATGCCGTTGTCGTCGTAGATGGCGATCAGCTTGTTCAGCTTCCAGGCGCCGGCCAGCGAGCAGGCCTCGTGGCTGATGCCTTCCATCAGGCAGCCGTCGCCCAGGAAGACATAGGTGTGGTGGTCCACGATGGCATGGCCGTCGCGGTTGAACTCCTTGGCCAGCAGCTTCTCGGCCAGGGCCAGGCCCACGCCGTTGGTGATGCCCTGACCCAGCGGGCCGGTGGTGGTTTCCACGCCGGGGGTGATGCCCACCTCGGGGTGGCCCGGGGTCTTGCTGTGCAACTGGCGGAAGGCCTTGATCTCCTCGATGGGCAGGGCGTAGCCGGTGAGGTGCAGCAGGGCGTAGATCAGCATGGAGCCATGGCCGTTGGACAGCACGAAGCGGTCACGGTCGGCCCACAGCGGGTTGCCCGGGTTGTGGCGCAGATGGCGCTTCCACAGGGCCACGGCGATCTCGGCCATGCCCATGGGCGCGCCCGGATGGCCGGAATTGGCGGCCTGCACGGCATCCATGGCCAGGGCGCGAATGGCATTCGCCATCTGGGTGGTGTTGGGGCTTGCGGCGAGGTCGGCCATGGTGAGTGCGGGCGGAGTTGCGGGTAAACCCAGGATTTTACTTGGGCGCCGACCCCAGCGCGGATTGATGCAACACAAGTCGGGGGCCCGGGGCCGATGTCAGGCTTGCCAGCGCACTTCAGGAGCCTTCAGGAGCCGCCCATGGAACCCGACACCCTGCGCATCATCCGCGCCGAACACGACGCCCTGGCCGCCCTGCTGCACACCGTGCTGCTGGTGGCCAATCAGAACCCGCCCGACTTCGAGGCCCTGCGCGCCATGCTCTTCTACGTGGACGAGTTCCCGGAGCGCCGCCACCATCCGCAGGAGAGCCAGCTGCTCTTCCCCCGGCTGCGCGCCCTGGCGCCGCAGGCCCGCGAGCTGCTGGATCGGCTGGACAGCGACCATGGCCGCGGCGAGCGCGCCGTGCGCGCCCTGCAGCACGAGCTGCTGGCCTATGAGCTGCTGGGCGCGCCGCGCCGCGCGGGCTTTCTGCAGGCGGTGCAGCGCTATGTGGACGGCTATCTGCAGCATATGGGCCTGGAGGAGCGCGAGGTCCTGCCCCTGGCCCGCCAGGTGCTGCGCGCCGAGGACTGGGCCGAGCTGGATGAGGCCTTCGCCCGCCAGCGCGATCCCTTGAGCGGCGGCACGCCCGAAGCCGACTACGAGGCCCTGTTCCAGCGCATCCTGGCCCTGGTGCCCGCGCCCCTGGGCCTGGGACCGGCGCGAGCGTGAACTAGTTGGCGGCCAGGCCCGCGCCGTGCGGAAACACATCTAGCATTTTTATCAATTAAGCGCACACTGGATTCCAAGGCTCGCCGTCCACCGCCACCGGGCGGGCGCGGGCCAGCAGGAGTCCACCATGGATGCGCCCCTTGTTCACAGCGTCCCCGGCAGCCCGCCCGGTCTGTCCGTGCCCGCCGACGCCCCACCCGCCGCCCCGGCCCAGGCCGTGCTGCTGCTGGTGGACGATGAACCCTCCATCCTGAGCGCGCTGCGGCGCCTCTTCCGCCCCCTGGGCCACAAGGTGCTGCTGGCCGAGAGCGGCGCGGCCGCCCTGGCCATCCTGGCCCAGGAGCCGGTGGACCTGGTGCTCTCGGACATGCGCATGCCCGGCATGGACGGCGCCCAGCTGCTGCAGGCCGTGCGCGAGCGCTGGCCCGAGGTGGCCCGCCTGCTGCTCACCGGCTACGCCGACATCGGCTCCACCATCGCCGCCATCAACCAGGGCGAGATTCAGCGCTATATCGCCAAGCCCTGGGACGATCAGGAGCTGCTGCTGGCCGTGCGCGAAGGCCTGGAGCGCCGCCGCCTGCGCCAGGAGAACCAGCGCCTGCTGGCCCTGACCCAGGCGCAGAACGAGCAGCTGGAACGCCGCGTGGCGGCCCGCACTGCCGAGCTGTCCCAGGTGAACGCCATGCTGGAGCAGGCCTTCGGCCAGCTGCGCCAGAACTTCCTGCTCTCCATCAAGGTCTTCGCCGGCCTGCTGGAACTGCGCGAGGGCAGCCTGGCCGGCCATGCCGAGCGCGTGGGCCGCCTGGCGCAGCGCCTGGCCGTAGCCCTCAAGCTCAGCGACAGCCAGCAGCAGGACTGCTACGCCGCGGGCCTGCTGCACGAGGTGGGCAAGCTCAGCCTGCCCGACGCCCTGCTGCGCAAGCCGGTCTCGGCCATGCGCGATGAGGAGCTGGTGCGCTGGCGCCGCTACCCCCTGCTGGGCGAAGCGGCCCTGATGCCGCTGAGCGATCTGCGCGGCGCCGCCCGCCTGCTGCGCTCGCACCAGGAGCGGCTGGACGGCCAGGGCTTCCCCGACGGCCTCGCCGGCAGCGAGCTACCCCTGGCCGCCCAGATCGTGGGCCTGGCCGCCACCTTCGAGGGCCTGCAGGCCGGCCGCCTCTCCGAGCGCCGCCACGATGCCACGCAGGCCCGCGCTGTGATCCGCGGCGCCGCTGGCAGCCACTGGGCGCCGGCCCTGGTCGAGGCCTTCGAGGCCCTGATGAACGAAAGCCCCGTGGCCAAGCCCAGCGACCGCGAAATGGCCGCACGCGATCTGCGGCCCGGCATGGTGGTGGCGCGCGATCTGCTCAGCCCGCAAGGCACCCTGCTGCTGGCCGCCGGCTTTGTCTTCGATGCTGCGGTGATCCGCACCATCCAGGAGCTGGTGGCGCGCGAAGGCCTGCGCATCGTCTTCCACATCCGCGCCCCCGAGACCTCCGAGCCCAGCGCCGAGGCCCTGGCCGCCTGAACAGGAGAGCGTTCCCATGCCCACCCCCGCTGCCCCCGCCACCCAGCGCGTGCTGCTGGTCGACGACGAGCCCGCCATCCTCAATGCCCTGACGCGCAGCCTGCGCCACGGCACGGCCGAGGGCCTGTGGCCGGCACTGCGCATCGAGGCCTTCAGCGATCCCCAGGCCGCCCTGGCCCGCGCCTGCGAACAGTCCTTCGCCCTGGCCATCAGCGACTACCGCATGCCCGGCCTGAGCGGCGCCCAGCTGCTGGCCCAGCTGCGCGAGCTGCAGCCGGACTGCCGCCGCGTCATCCTCTCCGGCTACACCGACAGCGAGGGCCTGCTCGCCGCCATCAACCAGGCCCAGATCACCCGCTTCTTCACCAAGCCCTGGAACGAGCGCGAGCTGCTCTACGGCGTGCGCCAGCTGCTGCTGGAGCAGCGCTCGGCGCGCGAGACCGAGCTGCTGGCCGAGCAGCAGCGCCTGGCCCGGGGCGAGCTCAGCCCGCAGGAGGCCGAGCGCCGACGCCTGGAGCGCCTGGAGCCGGGCATCACCCGGGTGCAGTGGAGCGATGACGGCGCCTATGTCCTGGACCCCATGGGCCAGGACAGCGTGTGGCCATGAACGCCCGCAGCGAGCCCGCCCCCGGCCGGCCGCTGGCCGCCGGCCTGGCCAGCGCCCTGGAGGCGGTGAGCGCGCCCCTGCTGGTGCACGACGGGCAGCGCATCGTCTTCGCCAATGACGCCATGCTGCGCCTGCTGGGCCGCCCCGCCGAGGAGCTGCTGCAGCTGGCCCCCGAGGCCTGGGCCGAGCCGGGCCAGCAGGCCCTGCTGCGCGACTACGGCCTGCGCTGCCTGGCCAGCGCCGAGGCCCTGCCGGCACAGGAGATCGAGGCGCTCAGCGCCAGCGGCACGCGCCGCCATCTGGAGATCACCGCACGCCGCCTGCAGGAGGGCCCCGAGGGCCCGCCCCTGGTGCTGCTGACCGGCCAGGACCTCAGCGACATCCGCCATGTGCAGAACAGCCTGCTCGAGGTGGGCCGGGTGATGCACCAGATCATCGAGAACGGGCCGGTGGCCAGCTTCGTGCTCGACGCCGGCCACCGCATCACGCACTGGAACGCCGCATGCGCCCAGCTCACCGGCCGGCCCGCCGCCCAGATGCTGGGCTGCGACGCCGCCTGGCAGGCCTTCTACGACACCGACCGCCCGACCCTGGCCGAGCTGATCGTGGACGCCCGCGTGGAGCAGGACGGGCCCACCCACTACGGCGCCGGCCTGCAGCGCTCGAACCTGCTGCCCGACAGCTATGCCTACGAGGGCTTCTTCCCGCGCCTGGGGCCGGCTGGGCGCTGGCTCTATGTGACGGCCGCGCCGCTGCGCGATATCGAGGGCAAGGTGGTGGGCGCCATCGAGACCCTGCAGGACGTGAGCGAGCGCCATCTGGCCGAGGAACAGCTGCGCCGCCACCAGGTGGAGCTGGAGTCCATGGTGGCGCAGCGCACGGCCGAGCTGCTGCTCAGCCACCACGAGCTGGAGGCCTTTCTGGAGAACGCCTCGGTGGGCATCATCGCCACCCGCGATCTGCGCATCACGCGCAGCAACAAGAAGTTCGCCGACATCTTCGAGATCCCGGCAGAGCTGCCGGTGGCCGAGCTGCCGCTGCAGCGCTTCTTCCTGAGCGAGGCCGATTCGCGCGAGCTGGGCCGCCTGGCCCGCGAGGCCCTGCAAGCCGGCAACTCCCTGGTGCACGAGATGAGGCTGCAGACCTGGAACGGCCACCCGATCTGGGTGCAGCTGATCGCCTACGCCTCCAACCCCGAGGGCGAGACCCCGGGCATGTGGTGGCTGCTGCAGGACCGCTCCGAGGTGATGCGCGCCCAGGAGGAGCTGGTGCGCAACTACCGCAATATCCAGGAGACCAATGCCCGCCTGGAGGAGGCGCAGAACCAGCTGCTGCAGTCCGAGAAGATGGCCTCCATCGGCCAGCTGGCGGCGGGCGTGGCGCATGAGATCAACAACCCCATCGGCTTCGTCAACTCCAATCTGGGCACGCTGCGGCGCTATGTGGAGCAGCTGCTGCAGCTGGCCCAGGCCTACCAGCGGCGCGAGCCCGGCCCGGCCGACACCGAGCTGGCCTCGCTGGAGCAGGCGGCCGATCTGGACTTCATCGCCGAGGACCTGCCGGCCCTGCTCGATGAGAGCGAGGAAGGCCTGTCGCGGGTGCGCAAGATCGTGCAGGACCTCAAGGATTTCTCGCGCGTGGACCATGCCGACTGGCAGGACGCCGACATCAACGCCGGCCTCGAGTCCACGCTCAATGTGGTGATGAACGAGGTGAAGTACCGCGCCGATGTGCAGCGTCACTACGGCACACTGCCGCCGGTGCGCTGCCTGGCCGGCCAGCTCAACCAGGTCTTCATGAACCTGATCGTGAACGCCGCCCATGCGATTCCGGCCGAGCGCCGCGGCCTGATCACCCTGTCCAGCGGTCTGCAGACCCTGGCGGACGGCGACTGGGTCTGGATCGAGGTGGCCGACAACGGCTGCGGCATGAAGCCCGAGGTCCAGCGCCGCATCTTCGAGCCCTTCTTCACCACCAAGCCCGTGGGCCAGGGCACGGGGCTGGGGCTCTCGCTCTCCTTCTCCATCGTGCAGAAGCATGGCGGGCGCATTGAGTTGCAGTCCGCGCCCGGCGAGGGCACGCGCTTCAAGGTCTGGGTGCCGGTGGCGGGGCCGCGCACCGCCTGAGGCGGGCCGGGGCCTCGCTACACTCGCCGCCCATGCGAGCCATCATCCTCGCGGCCGGGCGCGGCGAGCGCCTGCGACCGCTGACCGACCACACGCCCAAGCCCCTGATCGAAGTGCGGGGCAAGCCCCTGATCGTCTGGCATCTCGAGGCCCTGGCCGCGGCCGGCGTGCGCGATGTGGTGATCAACACTGCCTGGCTGGCCGAGCAGTTTCCCGCCACCCTGGGCGACGGCAGCCGCTGGTGCCTGCGCCTGCACTACAGCTACGAGGGCCAAGAGGCGCTGGAGACCGGCGGCGGCATCGCCCGCGCCCTGCCCCAGCTCACGGCCGATGGCGACGAGGCCTTCTGGGTGGTCTCGGCCGATGTCTTTCTGCCCGGCTACCGCTTCGACGCCGCGCTGGCCGCGCGCTTTGCTGCCGACCCCCAGCGCCTGGCCCATCTGTGGATGGTGAGCAACCGGCCCCACCACCCCACGGGCGACTTCGCCATCACGCCCGCCGGCCTGGCGGCCAACGAGGCCGGGCCCGGCCAGGTGCGCCACACCTGGACCTGCATCGGCCTGTTCCGCGCCCCCCTCTTTGCCCAGGCCCAGCCCGGCCAGAAGGTGCGGCTGCGCCACTTCCTGGACCTGGGCATTGCCCAGCAGCGCATCAGCGCCGAGCTCTACCCCGGCGAGTGGCATGACGTGGGCACGCCCGAGCGCCTGGCGGCGCTGAACCAGGGCGGCTGAGCGCCCTGGCCGGCGGCCGGCCTTTCAGCGAGCCAGCGGCTTGCTGATCGCGTCGATGCGCTCCATCAGCTCGGGCGTGAGCTTGGGCGTGAGCGCCAGCGCCCCCAGGTTGTCCTGCAGCTGGGACAGCTTGCTGGCGCCCAGGATCACGGTGGACACGCGCGGATTGCGGTTGGCCCAGGCAATGGCCAGCTGGGCCACATTGCCGCCCAGCTCGGCGGCGATGGCCTCCAGCTGCGCCACCGCGGCGTTCTTGGCCGGGTCCTGCAGCTGCTCGCGCATCCAGCTCATGCTTTCCAGCGCGCCGCGGCTGCCCTCCGGAATGCCGCTGCGGTACTTGCCGGTGAGCAGGCCCGAGGCCAGCGGGCTCCAGGTGGTCAGGCCCAGGCCGATGTCCTCGTAGAGCCGCGCATATTCCTGCTCCACGCGCTGGCGGTGGAAGAGGTTGTACTGCGGCTGCTCCATCACCGGCTTGTGCAGATGGTGGCGCTCGGCAATCTCCCAGGCGGCGCGGATATCCGCAGCGCTCCACTCGCTGGTGCCCCAGTACAGGGCCTTGCCCGAGCGGATGATGTCGCTCATGGCCCAGACGGTTTCCTCGATGGGCGTGTGCGGATCGGGGCGGTGGCAGTAGATCAGGTCCACGCAGTCCAGCTGCAGGCGCTTGAGCGAGCCGTCGATGGCCTGCATCAGGTACTTGCGGTTGAGCGTGTCGCGGAAATTGGTGGTGTGGGCCGCCTCGCGGTCTATGCCCCAGAAGAACTTGGTGGAGACCACATAGCGGTGGCGCGCCCAGCCCAGTTGCTTGAAGGCCTGGCCCATCACCACCTCGCTCTGGCCCATGGCATAGACCTCGGCGTTGTCGAAGAAGTTCACGCCGGCATCGAAGGCCGCGGCCAGCATCTCGACGGCGGCGCCCGTGTCCACCTGGTTGTGATACGTGACCCAGGACCCCAGGGACAGTTCGGAAACTTGCAGGCCGCTGCGGCCCAGACGACGGTATTGCATGGTGAAGGCGTGCTCCTTGGCGCGAAGCCGCGAGCGTAGCGCAGCGGGGCCGGGCCTGCAGGCCGCGGTTTTGTCGTGGCCCTGTCACGCGGGCTCAGAAGAATGCGCGGCTTTCAAAGCCTCCCCGTCCATCATGCGCTCCAAGCCCTCCACAGCTCCCCTGCTCAACACCCTGCACGCCCATGAACCCAGCCGCCGCCACTTCGTGCGCGGCGGCATGGCCCTGGCCGCCGGCGCCCTGGTGGGTCTGCCCGGCTGCGGCGGTGGCGGCGAGATCGATGTGCGATTCACGCACGGCGTGGCCAGCGGCGACCCGCTGGCCGAGCGCGTGATGCTCTGGACCCGCGTGCGCAGCGTTGACGACAAGGACCTGCGCGACATCCCCCTGCGCTGGGAAGTGGCCAGCGATGCAAACTTCGCCACCCTGGTGGCCAGCGGCGAGACCGTGGCCAGCGCCGCCAGCGATTTCTGCGCCAAGGTGGACGCCGCCGGCCTCAAGCCCGGCCAGCGCTACTGGTACCGCTTTGCCGCCTACGGCCAGACCTCGCCCGTGGGCCGCACCCGCACCCTGCCCACCGGCGCGGTGAGCCAGGTCAAGCTGGCCGTGTTCTCCTGCTCCAACTACCCGACCGGCTACTTCAACGTCTACGCCGATCTGGCGCGCCGCGCCGAGGCCGAGTCGATTGACGCCGCCCTGCACCTGGGCGACTACATCTACGAGTACGGCCCCGACGGCTATGCCAGCGCCAATGCCAAGGCCCTGGGCCGCGTGGTCGATCCGGCCAAGGAGATCGTGGCCCTGGACGACTACCGCCGCCGCTACGCCCTCTACCGCAGCGACCCCGATCTGCAGGCCCTGCACGCCGCCCTGCCCATGATCGCCGTCTGGGACGATCACGAGATCGCCAACGACACCTGGAAGAACGGCGCCGAGAACCACCAGAGCGCCACCGAGGGCGAGTTCGCCGCGCGCAAGGCTGCCGCCATGCAGGCCTTCCACGAGTGGCTGCCCATCCGCAGCGGCGCCAATCGCGAGCAGATCTACCGCAGCTTCGCCTTCGGCAATCTGCTGGCCCTGCACATGCTGGACACCCGCGTGGTGGGCCGCGACCAGCAGCTGGACTACAAGAACTACCTGGGCGCCGGCGGCAGCTTCAAGGCCACGGCCTTTGCCAGCGATGTGGCCCGCCCCGACCGCCAGCTGCTGGGCAGCACCCAGGCCCAATGGCTGCAGCAACAGATGAGCGCCTCCAGCGCCACCTGGCAGGTGCTGGGCCAGCAGGTGCTGATGGGCCGCATGAACATTCCCGCGCCCATCCTCTTCGAGGCCAGCGCGCCCGGCAGCGGCGTCTCGGTGAGCGCCTATGCCGCCATGGCCGCCAAGGCCCAGAGCAACCCTGCCAGCCTCACGGCCCAGGAGCGCGCCGTGCTGGCCCAGCCCAGCATCCCCTACAACCTGGACGCCTGGGACGGCTATGCCGCCGCCCGCGAGGCCCTGCTGGCCAGCGCCCGTCAGCTCGACAAGAACCTGGTGGTGCTGGCCGGCGACACCCACAACGCCTGGGCCAGCGATCTGCTGGACGCCGCGGGCAACCAGGTGGGTGTGGAGTTCGCCACCTCCTCGGTCACCTCGCCCGGCTTCGAGGAATACCTGCCCAAGGAAAAGCCCGAAACCCTGGCCGCCGCGCTCACCCAGCTGATCGGCCCGCTGGAGTACTGCGACACCTCGCGCCGCGGCTACCTGCTGCTCAGCGCCAACCCCAGCGAGTGCCGAGGCGACTGGATCTTCGTCAACACCATCACCAGCCGCGACTTCAGCGCCACCCTGGGCAAGAGCCTCAAGGTGCTGCCCGGTGCCGGCCAGCGCAAGCTCACGGCGGTCTGAGGCTTGGCCGCCACGGCAGCTCCCTCTTTGGAGGGGCTGCCGGGTCAACCCTAGGCCGCGGGCTCCGGGGTGACTCCTAGACTGCGCCGCTTTCCTCAACAAGAGCAAGAGCAAGCGCATGGAACGAGCAAGCGTGGCACGTGGTCTGAGCGCCCTGTGCGCGGCAGGTCTGGTGGTGCTGGGGGTCAGCGGATGCGGCGGCGGCGGCGGGGGTGAGCGCGACGAGCGGCTGGCTTGGCCGACCGACTCGACGGGCACCACCCCCACCACGCCCAGCAAACCCGGCCCCCTGTCGGTGCTGGGCGGCAAGGTGATTGACGGCTATGTGAGCGGCGCCACCGTCTGGCTGGACATCAATGGCAACCACCTGAAGGAAGCCGACGAGCCCTCCACCGTCTCCAAGGCCGCGGGCGCCTACCAGCTGGAGCTGAGCGAGGCCCAACGCGCCTGCCTGCCCTACGCCACGCTGTATGTCGATGTGCCCGTGGGCGCCATCGACGAAGACAGCGGCCCGGTGAAGGAGGCCTACCAGATGGCCATCGCCCCGCGCCTGCAGCCCATCAGCGTGGACCAGGTGATGAATGTCTCGCCCCTGACCTCGGCCATCTGGGAGCAGGTGCGCACCCGGCTCAACACCAGCGGCCCCGCGCTGAGCAGCTGCGAGCAGCTGCGCGCAGACCAGCAGCTGCGCGAGAACCTGGTCAACGAGATCCGCACCGTGATGGGCGAGCTGGTGAGCCGCCACAATCTCTCCGAGGCGCGCATCCACGACGACTTCATCAAGGCCAAGGACGAGCAGAGCTACAAGCTGGCCCAGGACATCGTCAAGGGTCTGAAGGCCGGCTACGCCTACAAGCAGAAGCTGCACACCCAGTACCCCGATGCCACCTTCATCCGCGCCGAGGTCTACCGCGGCCGCGGCACGCGCCAGTTCGATGATCAGGCCGGCGTCTGGTATCGCAACGCCTCGGTCTGGCGCCCGGCGAGCTACCTCAATGAATGGGTGGTGCTGGACGAGAGCCTGAGCAAGATCCAGCGCGTGCTCAATCTGCGCCGCGAGGACAGCCAGCCCTGGGGTGCGGCCACGCTCAAGACCACCCGCACGGCCTACAACTTCCAGAACGACGGCAGCGACTACCTCTGCAAGCTCAACGAGGCTGTGGAGCAAAGCAAGGACGGCGTGCGCTACGAGCTGGTCGTGCACTACGACGACCCCAAGCGCGAAGCCGATCCGCTGGCCTGCTTCAATGAAGCCCATGCCGCCAGCCCCGGCCCCGTGGGCCTGCGCGAGTACTACACCGACTACCGCGTGGGCCAGGTCTCCTACATGAGCAATCTGCGCTTCTACGCCGGGCAGCCCGAGCACACCCTGCTCACCCCCTGGGAGCGGCTGCAGGGCAAGAGCGCCACGCTGGATTTCGCCAGCGTGATCCAGCGCATGGCCGCCAGCGGCTACCGCTTCGAGGAGGAGGTCAAGATCCCCGTCTACAGCTGGCTCAAGCGCTCCACCGACGACAGCAAGCTGCGCATCACCCTCGAGAAGCGCGATCCCGGTCCCTGGACCCGCAGCAGCGTCCAGACCGACGGCACCAGCCGCCAGGAATGCAGCACGGACCAGGGCAAGACCTGGGGCGCCTGCGCCAGCTGAGCCCGACGCCGCTCGCGCGCACGCCAGCCGTGCCGCGCGCCGAGAGCGCCCCAGAGCCCCGCCCGCCGCGGGGCTTTTTCATGCCCGGTGCGGGCTGGCTATAGTGCCGGTTCCGAGCGCTCGCGCCCGTCCCGCAGTCCCGTCCCGCCGCCATGTCCACAGCCGCCACCGAATCCGCTCCTCTTGCCCGCCGCGCCCCGCTGCGCCTGGCCGTGGTTGGCGCCGGCCCGGCCGGCCTGACCCTGGCCCTGCTGGCCGCGCGCAGCCTGCCCCAGGCCCAGATCGCCCTCTTCGACGCCCGCGATCTGGCGCGCGACGTCTCCGCCGACCCGCGTACCCTGGCCCTGTCCCTGGGCAGCGTGCAGCTGCTGCAGCGCCTGGGCGCCTGGCCCGGCGACGCCGCCCAGCCCATCCAGGAGGTGCATGTCAGCCAGGCCCCGCCCACGCTGAACCATGCGCTCTTCGGCGCCGAGGGCGAGCCCGTGGTGCGCCTGCGGGCGGCCGAGCTGGGCGTGCCCCAGCTGGGCGCCGTGCTCAGCTACGGTCAGCTGGTCGCGCCCCTGCAGGCCGCCTGGCTGACCGCCGCGGCGCGCGAGCCCGAGCGTCTGATCAGCCGCTTCGGCCAGCCGGTGGCGGCCATCAAGCCCCTGGACGCCGGCGTGGAGATCGATGCCGGCATCGCCGAGCCCTATGACCTGGCCGTGGTGGCCGAGGGCGGCGTGTTTGCCGAGCAGTCGCGCAAGAGCCTGAGCCACGACTACCGCCAGAACGCCTGGGTGGGCACGCTCACGCTCTCGCCCGACAGCCCGCCCGGCCTGGCCTACGAACGCTTCACCCGCAACGGCCCCCTGGCCCTGCTGCCCCTGCCGCCGCGCGAGGGTCAGCGCCGCGCGGCCCTGGTCTGGTGCATGCCGCAGGACGAGGACGAGATCGCCGCGCTCAGCGATGCGCAGCGCCTCACCGTGATCCAGAGCCTGCTGCCCGCGCGCGTGGGCCGCCTGCAAGGCATCTCGCCGCTCAAGTGCTTCCCGCTGGGCCTGAACGCCGAGCGCAGCCTGGTGAGCGGCCGCACGGTGCGCATCGGCAACGCCGCCCAGACCCTGCACCCGGTGGCTGGCCAAGGCCTGAACCTGGGCATGCGCGACGCCTATGCCCTGATCGAGGCCCTGCGCCGCGAGCCCGATCTGAGCCGCGCCCTGCACAGCGTGGAGTGGCAACGCGCGCCCGACCGCTGGAGCATGATCGCCACCACCGACTTCCTGGCCCGCAGCTTCGCCTGGCGCTGGCCCGGCCTGCCCCTGGTACGCGGCCTGAGCCTGGCCGCCCTGCAAGCCCTGCCCCCGGTCAAGCACGCCCTGGCGCGGCAGATGATGTTCGGGCGGCGCTGAGGCCGCGACGCGCGGGCCCCTGGCCCCGCGCGCCGAAATCTCTTAGCATCGCCGCCCATCCGGCTGCGCGAAGGCGGTGCCCCATGTACCTGAGTCCTCACAAGATCGAGCTGCTGGGCCAGACCATGGCGGTGCTGGCCGAGGCCCAGCACAGCGGCCAGGATCTGCGGCGCCGCGTGGGCGCGCTGATGCTGGAACTGCTGGACGCGCAGCACTACGCCAGCTATGTCTGGAATCCCTCGCAGCAGCGCTTCGACCAGGGTGTGCAACTGCATATGGACGATGCCAACCTCGCCCGCTACGAGCAGCACTACCAGTTCCACGATCCCATCACCTTCGAGTTGCAGCGCCACCGCCGGGCCGTGCGGGTCACCGACGTGATGCCGCAGCAGCAGCTCCAGCGCACCGAGTTCTTCAACGACTTCCTGGCCCGCGACGGCCTGCACTGGGGCGTGAACCTCTATGCCTGGGACGGCCCCAGCAATATCGGCGATATGCGCATCTGGCGCGACCGCCGCGGCGAGAACTTCAGCGACGAAGAACTCCAGCTGCTGGACCTGATCGGCCCGGCCCTGCTTCGCGCGCTGCAGCGCTGCCAGCCGCCCGCACCGCAGGCCAAGCACCTGTTGAGCCCGCGCGAGCACGAGATCGCCCTGCTGGCCTGCGAAGGTCTGTCGGACAAGGAGATCGGCCGCCGCCTGGGCATCTCGCCCACCACCGTGCGCACCCACCTCGAGCATGCCTTCCGCAAGCTCGAGGTCAGCGGCCGACTGGCCCTGCTGCGCCGCCTGCAAGGCTGAGCCCCCCCGGGTCCTCCCCATCCTTGAACGCGAGGATGGTGGCGCCGCCAGGCCCTCGCTACGGTTGAGCCCATGGAGCCGGAACACCGGGCGCTGCCAGCCAGGCAGGCCGCCGGCCCCGCCCTGCACAGCCGGAGTCCACGCCATGTCCTGTCACGCCCCTGCGCCCCCCGCATCCCGCCGCAACTTCTTCATGCGCTCAGGCACGCCCCTGCTGGCCTGGACTGCCATGACCGTGCTGCCGGCCTGTGGGGGCGGTGACGGCGAGACCACGACGCCCCAGGCCAGCCCGCTCAGCGACGAGACGGCGCTGAACCTGGGAGCCGCCGAAGCCCTGGAGGCCCTGAGCAGCGGCCGTCTCGGCGCCGAGCGCTATATCAGCCTGCTGCTGGCGCGGGCCGAGTCCCTGCGCGATCTGAACGCCCTGATCGCCCTGAACCGCGACGCGGCCCTGAGCGCCGCCCGCGCCCTGGACGCCCAGCGCGCCGCGGGCGCCAAGCTGCCGCCGCTGGCCGGCCTGCCCCTGGTGGTCAAGGACAATATCGACAGCCGCGAACTGCCTACCACCGGCGGCACGCCGGCGCTGCGCACGCTGCAGCCCACGGCCAATGCGCCCTCCCTGCAGAAGCTGCTGGACGCCGGCGCCATCCTGCTGGGCAAGGCCAATCTGCACGAGCTGGCCTTCGGCATCACCAGCAGCAATCTGTCCGCCTTTGCCGGGCCGGTGCGCAACCCCTACGACCGCAGCCGCATCGCCGGTGGCAGCTCCGGCGGCACCGCCGCCGCGCTGGCAGCGCGCATCGCGCCGGCCGGGCTGGGCACGGACACCGGGGGCTCGGTCCGCATTCCCGCCGCGCTGTGCGGCGTGGCCGGGCTGCGCCCCTCTGTGGGCAATGGAGGCGTGCAGCGCCGCTATCACGATCCACTGGCGGTCGTGCCCATCAGCCACACCCGCGACACCGTGGGTCCCATGGCCCGCAGCGTCGCCGATCTGGCTCTGCTCGATGCCGTGATCACCGGCCGTGACCGGCCCCGCCCCGTGGGCCTGCGCGGCCTGCGCCTGGGGGTGCCGCCGTCCTTCTGGGCCGGCCTGGAAGCCCAGCTCGCCAGCGTGGCCCGGGCTGCCCGTGACAAGCTGGCCGCGGCCGGCGTGGTGCTGGTGGAGGTGGAGCCCGACGGCCTGCGCGAGCTCAACGACAAGATCTCCTTCCAGATCGCGCTGCACGAACCCATCGCCGACATCCCAGCCTATCTGGCGGCCCATGCCCGCGCCGACCTGCGCCTGAGTCAGCTGGCCGCCGACATCGCCAGCCCGGATGTGCGCGGCGCCTTCTCGGCCATCCTGGCCGATGCCTTCGGGGCCGACTATCCGGCCGCCATCGGCGTGCACCGGCCCCGCCTGCAGGCCCTCTACGCCAGCTATTTCGCCGACAACGCACTGGACGCGATGCTCTTCCCCACCACGGTACTGACCGCGGCGGCCATCGATGCGCGCAACGGGTCCAGCACCGTGAGCATCGATGGCGGTTCGCCGCAGGACGAGTTCGGCACCTATATCCGCAACACCGACCCCGGCAGCAATGCGGGCATCCCGGGCCTGAGCCTGCCGGCGGGCCTGAGCGCGGCCGGCCTGCCGGTGGGCCTGGAGCTCGATGGCCCGCTGGGCAGCGACGAACGCCTACTCGGCATCGGCCTGTCGATCGAACAGCTGCTGGGCAGCCCCAGGGCGCCCAGCCTGTGAGTCGGCCCCGCCCCTGACACCAGCCGCGCCCCGCGGCGCAAGGAGGACGTTCCATGATCCCCAGCTTTCTGCCCGCCCACAGGCGCCGTCCCGGCGCCGCCACCACGCTGCAGGCCCCGCCGCTGCAGGTCGACCCCGAAACCGGCCTGGCCCAGCTGAGCCTGGGCCAGATCCTCACGGAGGCGCGCAACTACCGCTTCGTCGATGGCTGCCATATCGACTACGCCACCCTGCTGCAGGTGGAGCACAACAACCCGCAGCGCTCGCCGCTGAGCGTCGACGGCCTGCCGATTGCTTGGCCTGCGGGCCGCCCCGTGCCGCGCGTGCTGGTGGTGGGCGCCGGCCTGGGCGGCCTGCTGACGGCCCTGCAGCTGCGCAAGGCGGGCCTGCAGGTCCAGTTGGTGGAAGCCGGCGCGGAGCCCGCTCAGCAGAACGGTGCGGCGGGGCGCATCCGCGCGGTCAATGTCCGCCCTGAGCTGCCCGACACCAGCGCCGAGCTCGGCGCCATGCGCTTTCCCACCACTTCCTACCTGTTCTGGCACTACCTGCGCTGCAGCGGCAGCGCCCAGGACACGGATCTGTTCACCGCCTTCCCGAACGTCGCCTCGGTCCCCAGTGTCTTCACCGGCACGGACCTCAGCGGAGTCTGGGCCCCCGCCGTGCTGGACCTGCCCGCCGACTACCAGGCCCTCAACCAGCGGCATCTGGACAGCTTCTACCGCTACCAGCCGCCTGGGGGGCCCGCGGGCGTCACGGTCGACCAGGTCGCCACCCTGCTGAAGAAGCCGCCCAACGCCGCCGAGATCCTCACGGTTCAGCAGTTCTGGAATGCCTGCATCGCCACGCTCTACGGCCGCTCCTACCGCAGCTTCCTGGAAGACCAGGGCTTCAGCGCGGACGAGATCGAGCGCATCGGCTATATGGGCATAGGCACGGGCGGCTTCGCGCCGCTGTTCGGCGTCGATGTGCTGGACATCATGCGTCTGTTCCTCTGGGGCTATTCCAACGAGATGGCCGTGCCCGATCTCAAGCGCCTGCCCGGCCGCCTGCTGGATCTGCTGCGCGCCGCACCGGTGCAGGTCCAACATGGCAGTCCGGCTGTGGCCCTGCTCTACAGCCCCTCGCGGCGCCAGTACAGCGTGGGCATACAGACACCCGGCTTCCCGCTGCCCCAGCTGGAGTTCAGCACCGGCGCCGACTTCGTGGTGCTGGCCATGACCCATGTGGCCGCCCGTCGCCTGCTCGTCCAGAGTGCGCTGTTCCTGCCTGGCAACGGCTTCGCCAGCGATGCCATCGTGCCGCTCTATGACCCGCGCTACCCGGGCTACGCCAGCCGCATCAAGCCCGAGCTGAACAGCCAGCTCTGCATGTCGGCCGTCAAGATCTTCCACAGCATCGCCGGCCCAGCCCGCGCCGGCGTCGATCCCACCCTGGGAAGCTGGACCCGCGCGGCCCCACCGGGCGGCAGCCCTTACGACACGCGGCTGCGCACCTGCTACGGCACCTTTGCCGCCAACGGCAACACGGTGCCGCTGGGGGTCAGCTACATGCTGCCGCGCCGCGGCATGGCCCTGGCCAGTTCCAGCACGGTGCTGGGCCTGCACTACGCCTGGGGCGAGGACGCCGACACCGTGGAACGCCAGATCCTGCAGGCCAGCCCGGCGGCAGGCCTGGCCATCGATCACGGCGGCGTCTACCGCGGCCGCAACAACGCCTCCACCGGCTTGTGCGGCAGCCTGGTCAACGCCCTGACGCAGCGCTTCAACGGCTTCGCGACCCAGCCCTCGCTGAGCGGCCCGCCGGGCAAGGATCTGATGCCCTATTTCGTGCCCTACCGCCGGGGCACGCCCTATGCCGATGAAGGCTTCTTTGCTGCGGTGTACTGGAAGAAGGTGCCCTATGTCTGGGGAGGCTTCAAGCTGGACCAGCCCGGCGTGGGCGCCTTCCTGGGCTTTGCCTACAAGCTGGTGACCGAGGCCAGCCCGAATGCGGCCCTGGGGGCCTGGGACCGGCGCATCGGCAGCAGCGAGCCGCCGCGCTACGAAGTCCATCCGGCGCTCAAGGGTCTGTACTTCAGCGGCGACTCCTTCAGCAACTACGGCGGCTGGGCCGAGGGCGCCTTCCAGTCCGCGCTGGGGACCGCAGCCGGCATCGTCAAGAGTGCGGCCCAGGCGGCCTTCGGCACCAACTATCTGGCCCATCTCAACGCGGCGGCGATCGCTGCCCTGGTGGACCAGGCCCGTGATCCGTCGAGCTACGCGCGGCGCTGAGCCCCGCATCAACGAGGAGACTTACATGTTGGACCGCAGGCAATTCATCGCATCGATTCCCACGGCCGCCGCGGCCGGCGGCCTGCTGCCGCAGGCTCAGGCCCTGGCGCTGGCCGGGCCACAGGCGGCGCCGCGACAGCCCGCGCTTGCACTCAGCCTGAACCCGCTCTCCACACCCGGCCGGACCCGGCTGCGGGCGGCGCTGCCCCAGGCGCTTGCCGAGTCGCTGCACTGGACCTGGCGCGAGATCGCGGGCAGCGCCTGGGCCGGGGACAACCTGCAGCAGCACTGGCGCTATCTCGCCGATCCGCAGGCCCGGCCCCTGGACAGCTGTGGCGAATGGGTCTGCTCGGCCGCACAGGCCCAGGGGCTCGATCCCGCGGGCACCCCGCGCGCCTTGCTCCTGGGCCAGCAGCCCCAGGCCCTCGTCCTGCACCGGGGTAAGGCCGCAGCCCAGGGCATCGGCGAGGCCAGCCTAGCCGGCTTCGCGGCGCGGGGCCGTCGCCCCCGCTTCCCCGTCAACAGCGCGGGATCAGCGCCGGAGAACGCCTGGCTGCTGCCCTTCTTCGCCCGCGCCGTGGACCTGCGCAGCCTCGCCGTGCAGGCCTTGGGGGCGCTGGTCGAGGGCGGGTTCTCGCGGCTGGACCTGCAGCTGGAACATGGCCCGCTGGAGGCCAGCTACTTCGATCCCTTGCTGGATCCGGAGCAGCCTCTCGCGGCGCTCTACGGACCGCCTGCCTTACTGAATCAGGCCCTGGCCACCCGCTCCGCGGCCCTGCGGTCCCAGCTGCAGATCCTGCCCCTGCAGGACTTCCTGCAATCGGACGCGCCGTCCTGGTTCGCCGCCTCGATGTTGCAGATCGGCCCGGCCACGCCCGAGCTCGCGGGCCTGCCGGCGCTGCCCCAGAAGCTGGCGCCCTGGCTCACTGCGGAGCTGCCTGCGGCGGACGCCGCCTTGCTGGACTGGCACGCCCCACTGCACTACCGCCGCCTGCCCCAGGATCTGCTGCTGAAGCTCTGCGATGGCGGCGGGCTGGCACGCCTGGCCATAGACATCGATGCGAGCCTGCGCTGGGGCGGGCGCAGCCAGCCGGGCACGACCCTGGCGCAGCATGCCGTACTGCGCGCCAGAGCCCTGGCCTGAACCCTCACCCTGGGGCACAATCAGCCCCGTCATGCAAACCCCGGCCCGACTCCTCACGACGCAGCCCGCCTACACGGCGGCAGACCTGCGTGCGGCCGTGGCTTTCCAGTGCCCGGCCGCAGATTCCTGAGCCCGGCGATCCCCCTCCCCCCTCATCCCTTTCAGCGCCACCCTCGATCGCCGGGCCCTCAAGCTCCGGCGCGCGGGTGCGTGTACGCCATTGAGCCTCCAAGGCTCAAAGCCGCACGCCACCCATCCGACACAAGGACCGTCGCGATGGCTTTCCATCCTGCTTCCACGCCTTCCCGGCAGCGCGCTGCCGATCTGCATACGGTGATCGACAGCCGCCTGCTCACCGAGCTGGATCACCAGCGCCTGCGCCGCCAGGCCCAGGACCACGCGCCCCTGCAGGCCCTGCTGGACAACGCCGAGCTGCTGCCCTCGCCCCAGCTGCCGGCCGACATCGTCTCGATGAACTCCGTGGTCCAGGTGCTGGACCCGCGCAGTGGACGCACACAAGACCTGACCCTGTGTTACCCCGCCGAGGCCCAGGCCGAGCAGGGCCGCATCTCGGTGCTCTCGCCCGTGGGCCTGAGCCTGCTGGGCCGGGCCGTGGGCAGCGCCGCCGTCTGGCAGGCGGGCGCGGTGGCGGCCGGCGGCGCGCCGCTGCAGATCCAGGCCCTGCGCTACCAGCCCGAGGCCAGCGGCGACTTCAGCCGCTGAGGCCGCGGCCCGCGCCACCGCGGGCTGAGCCCCCCTGCCCAAGCCCTACACCCCGGCGCCCATGCGCGCCGCCGGGTGCGGCTTCGCTCGTCTTCGAGACACCGATTGCTGGAGTGATCACCATGAACCACCACCCTCACGCCCTGCTGGCCATCAGCGACTTCTCCCAGGGCGCCGAGCACGCCCTGCTGCGCGCCGTGCAGCTGGCCCGTCAGCACCGGGCCACCCTGGCCCTGGCCCATCTGGCCGACAGCGGACCGCCCGATGCCGGCGAACGACTGGTACGCCAGGCCGCGCTGCTGGCGCGCCGCCACCGCATTGCGGTGCACCGCCTGGGCAGCCTGGACGAGGGCGAGCTGCGCGCCGCCCTCGCCGCCCTGCCGCAGATCCGTCTGCTGCTGCTGGCCGCGCCGGGCACCGGCGTGCCGGCGCCGCGGCGCCTGTGGCCACCCTGGCCCGGCCCGCGCCTGGCGCGGCGGCTGCTCAAGCGCCCGCCCGGCTGCCCCGTGCTGCTGGTGCGCCGCGCGCCCAGCTCGGTGGACGCCGCCTACCACCGCCTGCTGCTGGGCGTGGACCCCACTCCGGAGCGCGCCCTGGGCCTGCTGCAGACGGCCAGCCGGCTGGCGCCCGAGGCCGAGCTGGAGCTCTTTCATGCGCTCGATGTGCGCGGCGAGGCGCGGCTGCGCGCCGCCGAGGCCACGCCGCAGCGCGTGCGCGCCTACCGCGAGGCCCTGGAGCGGCACGGCCGCCAGCATCTGCTGCGTCTGAGCGACAGCCTGGACACGCGCCGCAACCGCCTGATGCACACCCTGGGCCGCGGCGACCCGGCGCGCCAGCTGCTGGTGCAGCAGGAGCGCTGCGACGCCGAGCTGCTGCTGCTGGGCCAGCGCCGGCGCAGCCTGTGGCAGGCGCTGCTGGGCGGCCGCAGCACGGCCCAGCGCCTGCTGGACCGCCTGGACTGCGATCTGCTGCTGTGCCCCGAGCCCGCGGGGGCTGAGTCCAGCGCTCAGGGCCGCGTCTGCGCCAAGACCCAGTCCGCGTAAGGCGGGTAGACCGCCTGCAGGCCCAGGGCGTGAATCGCCGGCAGCTCGTAGGGGTGCCGCTCACGCAGGGCCTGCTCCACGGCCGGGTAGAGCGCGGCGCGGGTCTTGAGCAGCAGGCGGAACTCCAGCTCCTGCTGCAGGGCGCCGTCCCAGCGGTAGACGCTTTCGATCTCCGAAATCTGGGCGCAGGCCGCCAGGCCGCCCTCGACCAGGGCGCGCGCCAGGGCCTGGGCCGAGGCGCGGTCCGGCAGGGTGGTGATCACGGCGATCAGGGCTTCGGCAGGCGGTGCGGCAGGGGCGGCGGTGCTCATGTGCGCATTGTGCGAGCCGGGTCTTGCGGCTTCAAGGACAATGGCGGGCCATGAGCATCACCCAGTTCCAGGACTCCATCCAAGACCGCCTGCGCGTCGCCGTGCAGGCCAGCCTGCCCTGCCAGGCCGCCCCGGTACAGCTGGCCCTGGGCGCCCTGCTCTCGGCCCAGCAGGTGCCGGTGCACACCCTGATCGCCTGCAGCCTCGACGAAGGCGAGGCCTGCCTGCATGTGGGCGCCGCCCTGGACTTGGTGCACATCGGCCTGCAGCGTCTGCATGCGCGGGTGGATGCCGAGCCCGAACAGGCCGGCGCCGCCGCCCTGCTGGGCACGGCCGGCAATGTGCTGGCTGGCGACTACCTGACCAGCGGCTCCTTCAAGCTGCTGGTGCATTGCGGCGATCTGCAGGTGCTGGAGCAGGTGGCCGATGCCATCACGCGCTGCTGCGAGCTGGAATGCGCCGACATGGGTCGCGAAGGGGCTGGCGCCGCAGCGCGCGCCCTGCCCATGGGGGCTGCGGCTGCCGGCGCCGGCGCCGTGCTGGCCGGACTGGGCAAGGCCGAGCAGGCTCTGGCCCGCCACTATGGCGCGGCACTGGCTGCAGCGCTGCAGGCCGGCATGACCGAGGACTCCGAGGCTGCGGCGCTGCATCGTGCGGCCGCCCTTGAAGCGGCTCAGGCCCTGGAGGCCGCCACGGGCAAGACCCGCCCCGTGGAACTGGTTCGGACCCATCTGGGCGGCTGAGCCATCCACTCTGCCTCCCCGCACGGCAGCTTCAGCGCTGCCTCTGCAGACGCCAGAACTTGTCCTCCCGGAAGTCCTCGGGAACCGAGTCCATGGTGTTGAGCCTCAGGGCAAGCCGGTAGCTCGCCTCCACCGGGCTGCCGCCGATCTGAGGTGGCTCAAACTGCCACCCCTCGAGGCTGACGCGCATGAAACGCCTCACGCTCTCCGGCAAGCCGGGCAGCGCGTTCACCTCGATGGCGACGCAGCGCCCGGCCGGACCCACGCGGCACACCCCTTCCACCTCACCCTCCCAGCCCCCTGTGCCACTGACGTCCCGGGGGGGCTGGCGAAGTAGCGTTTGAGCGGCAGGGGCGCCATGCCGCGCCCGACGACCGTCACGAGCGCCCCCGCACCGGTCTGCGGCTGGACCGCAAGACGCATCCACACGCCGGTGCGCAAGGTCTGCGGTACGCCGTCGCGCTGCGGTGGATCGATCTTCAGGCTGGCCAGGCGCTGTTCCACATTGCGCAGAAACTGCTCCGGATGGCCCTCGTCCTGCACCTCGATCTGGCGCGGCAGTCCCTGCTCCGTGAACAGCACGCGGGACCAGACGGTCAACTCATAGGGGTCAGCGAGCTCCGCCTCCGGCGCGGCCGTGGCCACTCCCCAGCCCAGCAGAACGCCGACCACGCCTTGCCGCAAGCGGCCTTCGAGGGTCCTGCCTCGCCCGTTGCTTCGTGTCATCAATTGTCTCTCCCTCGGCCGCGCAGTCTAGCGGGTGATGTCTCGATGCCGGCGCAAACGAGGCTAGACGCCCTCCATGCGCGGGCCCCAGTGCTCCACCTGCCCACTCTCCAGCCGGCGCGCAAACAGGCGCTGCCAGGACGGCGGCAGGGGCAGTTGCAGCACCGCGGCGAGCGTCGCCGGATCGCAGTCGCGCTCGGCGATCAGGCCCAGCAGGCGGGCAACGGTCCACTCGGGGTGAGGCCGTGCCAGCAGGTATATCGCATCGCCCGCAGCCACCCGGCCCGGCTGCAGCACGCGCAGATACCAGCCGGCGCACAGGCTCTGCTGCACCCGCCTGGCCATATCGGGCACGCCAAAACGGTCATTGAGCTTCCAGCAGGGCTGGCGGCCCTGGCTCAGCTCGAAAAGCGCGCCCTGCTCGCCCACGGCCCAGCGGTCGCCGATGCAGACCTGCGCCTCCTCCAGCCCGGGCTCCAGGCAGAAGTTCTCGCCAAAGGCACCGGGCCGGCTCAGCAGATCGGCCGCGGGCTGCACGGCGCCCAGCTCGGCGCGCCAGGACGCATAGTGGCTCCAGGCATAGCAGTGCACCGCCTTGTCGGGCCCGCCATGCACGCGCAGATCCCCCTGCTCGTCGCCGGCCAGGCCCAGCGGCCCCACGTCAACCGGTGCCTCCAGGGGCCGCTTGTCGATGGCGCTGCGGCTGCCGGGCCGGGTGTAGGGGCGGGCCGGCCCGGCCAGCACGGCACGCAGGCGGCCGATCACGGGGCCAGGACTTGCCAACGGTGCATTCATGGCGCATCAAGCGCCGGCAACCAGGCGTCCAGCACGGCGGCCAGGGTCGCGCGCAGGCCCGCCCCCTGGGCGGCGGACTCGCGGCGCAGGGCGGACAGGTCCACGCCGGCCTGGGCCAGCTCGCCGGCATGGCCGATCAGCCAGGGCTCGATGCGCTGCGGGTCGGCCTCCAGATGGAACTGCAGAGCCAGGGCGCGCGGGTGGGGCATGAAGGCCTGGTGCGGACACAGGGGTGTGGCCGCCAGGCTGGGCAGGCCCGCGGGCAGCTCGAACTGGTCGCCATGCCAGTGCAGCACGGCCTGGCCATTGGCCAGCGGCGCCAGCGGCGAGGCCAGGCCGGCAGCACTCAGGCTCAGCGGGGCGAAGCCGATTTCCTTGCGCCCATGGGCCATGGGCCGCACGGCCGCGCCCAGGGCGCGGGCCATCAGCTGGGCGCCCAGGCAGATGCCCAGCAGGGGCCGACCGCCGGCCAGGCGCTGAGCGATCAGCTCCCGCTCCTGGCGCAGAAAGGGGTAGAGCGCCTCGTCCTCGGCGCCTATGGGGCCGCCCAGCACCACCAGCAGATCGGCGGCCTCGAACTCTGCCGCGTCCAGCGCATCCACGCCGGCATCGCGGTAGACAAAGCGCTCATAGCCACGGGCCTGCAGCAAGGGCTGCAGCAGACCCAGGTCTTCGAAGGCGAGGTGGCGCAGGGCCAGCACGGTTTTGCTCATCAGGGGGTGAATCTTCTCATCGCGGTTCGGGACGACACGCCGCAGACACCACACGCGTGCGCGCAGCGCCTGCGGCGACCGGGGAGGCTGGCGGCTCAGGCGCGGCTGAGCTTCACGGCCGGGAAGTCCAGCGGCACGTCGAAGGCCACGTTCACGTAGTTGGTGAACAGGTTCAGCGCCACATGGGCCAGGATCTCCACGATCTGTTCATCGCTGAAGCCGGCGCCGCGCAGGGCCTGCACATCGGCCTCGCCCACTTGGCCGCGCTGCTCCACCAGCTTGAGCGCGAAGCGCAGGGCCGCGGCCGTGGCGGCATCGGCAGATTCGCCCTGCTGGGCCGCGGCCATCTCGGCGGCGCTGGCGCCGGCCTTGCGGCCCAGGGCGGTGTGGGCGGCCAGGCAGTACTCGCAGCCATTGCGGTCGGCCACGGCCACGGCGATCTGCTCGGCCAGTTTGGCCGGGATCACGCCGCCGCCCAGGGCGCCGAAGCTGCCCCACAGGCTCTTGAGCGCGGCGGGCGAGTGGGCCACGGTGCGGAACATGGCGGGCGTGGCGCCGAAGGCGGCCTGCACCTGGTCGAGCAGGGCGCGGCGCTCGCCGCTGGCGTGGGCGGGGTCGATGAGAGGGATGCGGGACATGGCGTGTTCCTTGGCTTGAATCGATGGATGGAAGGGGTTTCGCAGCTGCTGGACGCCAGTGTGCGCCGCAGCGCCGTACCATCGGTCACTTATCGTCCAAACAACGCATCCAATCGTCCAGACCATGCCCAGCCCCACGCCGCCGCCCCTGGACCGCCTCTCCAGCCTGCTGGAGCGCTTCAAGGTGCGGGCCCAGCTCTTTCATCACGGGCCGCTGTGCGGCATCAGCCGTTTCCCGGCCGAGCCGGGGCGGGGTTTTCTGCATGTGATGCAGCGCGGCGAGCTGGAGCTGCGGCATGGCAAGAACCCGGACGGCCTGCCGCGCCGGCTGCACATCACGGAGCCCACCCTGCTCTTCTACCCGCGGCCCCTGGCGCATGAGTTCCGCAATCCGCCGGAAGAGGGCTCCGACTTCGTCTGCGCCGAGCTGGCCTTCGAGGGCGGCGAGCGCCATCCCCTGGTGCGGGCCCTGCCGCCCCTGGTCGTGCTGCCGCTGTCCCAGGTGCAGGGCCTGAAGCTGTCACTGCCCCTGCTCTTCAGCGAGACCGAGCAGCTGCGCTGCGGCCAGCGCCTGCTGGCGGATCGGCTCTTCGAGGTGGTGCTGATCCAGTTGCTGCGCTGGCTGATCGACCACCCGGCCCCGGGCGGCCTGAACGCGGGCCTGCTGGCCGGCCTGGCCGATGCGCGCCTGGCGCGAGCCCTGGAGGCCATGCATGCCCGCCCCGGCGAACCCTGGAGCCTGGCGGCCCTGGCCGAGCAGGCCGGCATGTCGCGCAGCGCCTTTGCCGCGGCCTTCAAGAACGCCCTGGGCCAGCCGCCGGCCGAGTATCTGGCCGACTGGCGCCTGGCCCTGGCGCAAGCCCGGCTGCGCCAGGGCCAGCCCATCAAGACCCTGGCCCAGGCGCTGGGCTATGCCAATGCCTCGGCGCTCTCGCGCCTGTTCAGCCAGCGCCTGGGGCGCTCGCCGCGGCAGTGGCTGGCCGAGGAAGAGGAGAAGGCAGAGAAAGGGCGGCTTACTTGAAGAACCAGTAGCCCACCAGGATGGCGCCCACCAGGCCCACGATGTCGGCAAAGAGGCCGCAGGTCAGGGCGTAGCGGGTCTTGGCGATCTTGACGCTGCCGAAGTAGACGGCCAGCACATAGAAGGTGGTCTCGGTGGAGCCCTGGATGATGGCGGCCAGCTTGCCCTGGAAGCTGTCCACGCCATAGGTCTTCATCACATCCACCATCAGGCCGCGCGCGCCGCTGCCCGAGAGCGTCTTCATCAGGCCCACCGGCAGGGCGGGCACGAAGTCGGTGGGCAGGCCCAGGGCGCCCACCACCCAGGCGATGCCGCCCACCACATAGTCCATGCAGCCCGTGGTGCGGAACACCGAGATCGCCACCAGGATGGCCACCAGATAGGGAATGATGCCGATGGCCACGCCAAAGCCTTCCTTGGCGCCCTCGACAAAGCTCTCGTAGACATTGATGCGGCGCCAGGCACCCACCGCGATGAAGAGCACGATGATGGACAGGATCACCAGGCTGCCCAGCAGGCCGATGTACTTGGCCATCACCTCGGGCGGGTACTGGTGCAGCCAGCCGAAGAGGCCGGCCATCAGGGCGATGAAGCCGCCGAAGAAGGCCACGACCGGCGCGCTGAAGAGATTGATGCGCTGGTACACCGCCACCGCCACCAGGCCCGCCATGAAGGAGATGAAGGTGCCGATCAGGGTGGGCAGAAAGATATCGGCCGCATTGAAGCCCACCAGGCCCTGATCCACCGCCAGGGCCTGACGGATGGCGATCACCGAGGTGGGAATCAGGGTGATGCCCGCGGTGTTCAGCACCAGGAACATGATCATGGCGTTGCTGGCCGTGTCCTTCTGCGGGTTGAGCTCCTGCAGCTCCTTCATGGCCTTGAGCCCCAGCGGCGTGGCGGCATTGTCCAGGCCCAGCATATTGGCGCTGAAGTTCATCACCATGGAGCCGCCGGCCGGGTGGCCCTTGGGCACCTCGGGGAAGACCTTGGCAAAGAAGGGCGCCATCAGGCGCGCAAAGATCTGGATCACGCCCGCGTGCTCGCCGATCTTCATGATGCCCAGCCACAGGCTCATCACGCCCACCAGACCCAGCGAGATGTCGAAGCCCGTCTTGGCCGTGTCGAAGATGCCGGTCAGCACCTGGGTGAAGATGGCCATGTCCCCGTTCAGCAGCAGGCGCGCCAGGGCCACGCCAAAGCCGATCAGGAAGAAGGCGATCCAGATGTAGTTGAGCACCATGGGCGGGAAGAACAGGGTTGGCCGCGAAAGGCGCCCATTATTCCGGCTGTGCGGGGCCGGCCCATGCCGAGTGGGGCTGGACGGATAACTGGGGGTGATGTGCGCTGCACAGGCCCCATGAAAAACGCCCGGCCAGGCCGGGCGTTGCTGCGTCGCGCGGGGAGCGGCCGTGATCAGAAGGCCGGCACCACCGCGCCGTTGTACTTGCCCTCGATGAACTTCTTCACCTCGGCGCTGTTGAGCGCGGCGGCCAGCTTCTTCAGGGCTTCGCTGTCCTTGTTGTCGGGACGGGCGACCAGCCAGTTGGCGTAGGGCGAGCGGGCATCCTCGATGGCCAGCGCGTTCTTCACCGGGTTGAGCTTGGCTTCCAGCGCGTAGTTGGTGTTGATCAGGGCCAGGTCCACCTGGGGCAGGATGCGCGGCAGGGTGGCGGCCTCGATCTCGCGGAACTTCAGCTTCTTGGGGTTCTCGGCGATGTCCTTGGGCGTGGCCAGGATGTTGTCGCTGCTCTTGAGCTTGATCACACCGGCGCGGTCCAGCAGCAGCAGGGCGCGGCCGGCATTGCTGGGGTCATTCGGGATGGCCACGGTGCCGCCGCTGGGCAGCTCGGTCAGGGCCTTGTGCTTGCTGGAATAGGCGCCGAAGGGCTCCACATGCACGGCGGTCACGGCCACCAGATTCGTGCCCTTGCCCTTGTTGAACTCGGCCAGATAGGGCTTGTGCTGGAAGAAGTTGGCGTCCAGGCGCTTCTCGGCCACCTGCACATTGGGCTGCACGTAGTCGGTGAACACCTTCACCTCCAGCTCCACGCCCTGCTTGGCCAGCTGCGGCTTCACGAATTCCAGGATCTCGGCATGCGGCACGGCCGTGGCGGCCACGCTGATCTTCTGGGCGGCGGCCAGGCCGCTGAGGGCCAGGGCGGCCAGGGCGATAGCGATCTTCTTCATGGGACTCTCTACTCCTCTAGGTACAACGGGAAAAATTCAACGACGGGTGTAGCGGCGCACCAGCCAGTCACCCAGCATCTGCAGCAGCTGCACCAGCAGCAGCAGCAGGGCCACGGTCACCACCATCACCTCGGTCTGGAAGCGCTGGTAGCCGAAGCGGATGGCCAGGTCGCCCAGGCCGCCGCCGCCTATCACCCCCGACATGGCCGTGTAGCCCACCAGGGTGATGGCGGTCACGGTGGCGGCCGAAAGAATCGCCGGCCGCGCCTCGGGCAGCAGGGCCTGCCAGACGATCTGGCGCGTGCTGGCCCCCATGGCCAGGCCGGCCTCGACGATGCCGCGGTCCACGCCGCGCAGCGCGCCCTCCACCAGGCGGGCAAAGAAGGGCGTGGCGCCCACCACCAGGGGCGGAATGGCGCCCGCCACGCCGAGGGAGGTGCCCGCCACCAGCAGGGTGAAGGGGATCAGCACGATCAGCAGGATCACGAAGGGCAGGGAGCGCAGCACGTTCACCACCAGGGACAGCAGCGCATACAGGCGCGGCGCCGCCAGCAGCTGACCGCGGTCGAACAGAAAGAGCGCCACGCCCAGGGGCAGACCCAGCAGCACGGTGAAAAGCAGGGAGCCGCCCAGCATCAAGAGGGTGTCCCAGGAGGCCAGGCCGATCTCGGCCCAGTCGATGACATTCAGCAGGGCGTCCATCAGCGTTGCACCTCCACGCGCACGCCGCGCTCTTGCAGCAGCTCGGTGGCCGCGGCCAGATCGCCGCCGGACACCGAGATCACCAGCTGCCCATAGGGCTCGTCCTTGATGCGGTCGATGCGGCCCGAGAGGATGCCGAAGTCCAGGCCCGTGCGCCGGGCCACCTCGCCCAGCAGGGGCTCGTAGGTGCGCTCGCCGCGGAAGGTGAGCTGCAGGATGTGACCCGGCACATGGGCGTAGTCATCGCTGAGCTGGCCCTCGTCCACCTGCTCGGCCTCCTGCACAAAGCGCCGCGTTGTGGCGTGCTGGGGGTGCAGAAAGACCTCGGCCACCGGGCCCTGCTCCACGATCAGGCCGCCGTCGAGCACGGCCACGCGGTCGCAGACGCGGCGCACCACATCCATTTCATGCGTGATCAGCACGATGGTCAGGCCCAGCTCGCGGTTGATCTCGGCCAGCAAGGCCAGGATGGAGCGCGTGGTCTCGGGGTCCAGCGCGCTGGTGGCCTCGTCGCAGAGCAGCACGCGCGGCTCGGTGGTCAGGGCCCGGGCAATGCCCACGCGCTGCTTCTGCCCGCCCGAGAGCTGGGCCGGGTATTTGTGGGCCTGCTCGGCCAGGCCCACGCGGGCCAGCAGGGCCGCCACGCGCGGCGCGATCTCGGCGGCGCTGCGGCCGGCAATCTTCAGCGGCCAGGCCACGTTCTCGGCCACGGTCTTGCTGGCCAGCAGATTGAAGTGCTGGAAGATCATGCCGATGCGCTGGCGCGCACCGCGCAGCCCCGCCTCATCCAGGGCCAGCAGGTCCTGGCCCGCCACCTGCACACGGCCGCTGTCGGGCCGCTCCAGCAGATTGATCAGGCGCAGCAGGGTGCTCTTGCCGGCGCCCGAGGCGCCGATGATGCCGAAGACCTCGCCGGCGTTGACCCGCAGGTCAACGCCGCGCAGCGCCGTCACGCGCCGCGGGCCCAGGGCATAGGATTTGTGGACTTGTTCGAGTTCTATCACCGGGACATCTGGGGCCCCGGTGGGGCCTCGCCAAGAAACAGGCCCGAATGCTAGTGGAAACCCTAGACCCTTAGAAGAACCGAATCGTTATTAGCAAATTACAGGTGCCTCAAGCCGGCAGGTTCCATGCATATCACTCCGAGGGGGGGATTCAAGCGCCAGAGCGGCGGTGCCACGATCTTGCAATGCTGCGAACCGAGCACCAGACCCTGCACCACGCCGCCCGATGAAACCGAGGCAGCCCCCCAGAAAACTGCTGCGCAGACCGGCGCTGTTGCTCGCTGCCGTCCTGCTGGCAGGCGCCATGGCCATCGCCGGCTGGCTGAACATTGAGCCGACACCGCAGGCATCGGAATCAAGGAACAGCGAGATTGCCCACGCCGCGCCCGAGCTGCGCGAACTGCAAGCCAGGCCCTCCGGGACTTTGGTGCCGCAGAACGAAAACCCTTCGATTCAGAAGGCGCAGGCCGACCCGAGAAGCGAACCGCCGCTCGCAACAGCCGCAGCCATCGGATCGGAAGGATATGCCCCGCATATCCAGGCTGCGCTTGATAGCGGCAGCGCCGCCGCGGCCTACCAAGCGGTTCAGCAACTGAACCGGTGCCAACGGGTCGGCGGCAACATCGAAGGGGCACGGAAGTACGCCACGCAGACCGCAGGGCTCAGTGCCGAGAAGGCAAGTCACGCCCTCAGCTACGTCAGCTATCTGGAGGCTGAGCAGCGCCGCTGCCAAACCGTCACGCCGCAGATCGAGGCCTTGCGCACGCCCTTGCTCCTGAAGGCCACACTCGGCGGCGAAACGGGTGCTGCAGCCGACTACATCAAAACGGCGCCCCAAGCTGATCTGACGCAGCCTGACAGGCAGGCCCAAGTGCTCGACGCCCTGCGCGCCGACGCGCTGCGCGGGGATGAGTCGGCGATGCGAGCCTTGGCCAAGGCCTCGACGCTTCCCTTCAACGTCCCTCCCTCACTTCGGCGTTCCGCTGAGTACGCCTGGCTGCAAACCCAGCTGAACTGGTACCAAAGCCAGGAAGGCGAGTGGTTTGAGTCACGCTTTCTGCAGCAGCTGGAGCAGTTGCTCGGACCGGCCAATATCGGCGGCCTAAACCCCGCGCTGGCAGACCGGGAGCAGATCAAGCAGCGGCTGGCCGAGCTGCAATCACCCGACAAAGGCTTGAGTGCCGAGGAGAACCGGATCGCGGCCGAGATGCTGGCGGCGGCCAAGCGCAAAAAAACGGGCTCATGAGATCGCCTGGTGCGGCGCGCGGAAAGACTGGGCCGACAGCCCCGGCTACAGGCTCAGATTCGGCAGATCGCGCAGCATGATTTCCACGGTGGCGCGGATGGCGCCCTCGTTGGCCAGCTTCAGGCGCTCGGGCTGGGAGACCATGGCCTCGGTGAACTCCGCCTTGTAGGCGGCGCGCACGCTGCGCTGGTAGAGCACCGCGCCGCTGGTGCGATCCACCAGGCTGTAGTGCACGGTGGCGGCCACCGTGGTGTCCAGCGAGACCCAGGGCTGGACCAGGCTGAGCAGCTGGGCCTTGAGCTGGTAGCGCGAAGCCTCGGGATTCATGGACCACAGGCCCACGGCGCGCAGCGAATCTTCTAGCGCGTGCTCCAGGGCCAGGCTGCTGACCTTGGAACCCCAGAAGCGGTTGGTCTCGGCCCCGCCCTCCACGCCCTCCAGGGCCACCTGGCCGCGCAGCGGCGCCGGCATGAAGCCGCGGAGCTGCAGGGCCGCGCCCGGTTTCACGCTCATGTGCAGGGACTGCGAGGGCGTGCCGCAGCCAGCCAGCAGGCCCAGGGCAGCCAGCAGCAGGGGCAGCGCGCGCGCGGGAGCTTTCATAGACGTCGGTGTTGCAGGGCCGGCAGTTGCTGGCGCACCTGGGCCAGACGTGCCAGGTCCAGCTCGGCGGTGGCCAGGCCCTCGCCCTCCGGCAGGCAGGCGAGCACCTCGCCCCAGGGGTCCACGATCATGCTGTGCCCCCAGGTCCGGCGCCCATTTTCGTGGAGCCCGCCCTGGGCCGGTGCGATGAGATAGGCGATGTTTTCGACCGCTCGTGCCCGCAGCAGCAGCTCCCAATGGGCCTGGCCGGTGGTGTGGGTGAAGGCGGCGGGCACGCTGATCAGGTCCAGCGGCGCGGCCTGGCCCATGGCGCGGTAGAGCTCGGGAAAGCGCAGGTCGTAGCAGACCGAGAGCCCCAGGCGCAGACCCGCGGCCTGGGCCACCACCGGGGCCTCGCCGGGCTCCAGCACGCGGGCCTCGTCATAGCGCTCGCGGCCGTTGTCAAAGCAGAAAAGAT
Organism: Shinella sp. XGS7; assembly: GCF_020535565.1. Taxonomy (NCBI): domain Bacteria; kingdom Pseudomonadati; phylum Pseudomonadota; class Alphaproteobacteria; order Hyphomicrobiales; family Rhizobiaceae; genus Shinella; species Shinella sp. XGS7. Next base: position 488,409 of record NZ_CP084758.1, read on the forward strand.
GCAGCTTGTCGTAGCGCGCCACCCGGCTGCCGTCGGGCGCATAGACCAGGCAGCTGTTGCGCACCCGGGCCGGGTCGGGCGTGGCCAGGGGCAGGGTGCCGCCGATGATCCACAGGCCCAGCTCGCGCGCAGCCTGGCTGAGCATCTGCTGGATGGGACCCTGGTCCAGGGCTTCCGCGACCGCCAGCTTGGCGTCGTCGCGCAGGCCCATCAGGCAGAAGTACTCCGGCAGGGCCGCCAGCTGCGCCCCGGCGGCCGCGGCCTGCTCCAGCCAGTGGCGCGCCCGCGCCAGGTTGTGGGCCACATCGGGGCTGGACACCATCTGGATCGCGGCAATCTTCATCACAAGCTCCTAGGGGGCTGAGGCGGCGGCCGGCACCTCGGCATCGGGTTTGCGCTCCACGCGCTCGACCTTGGGATCATCCCAGCTGCCGGTGACGCGGAACTCCCGCGTGCTGGCCGCCATCATGGGCTTGCGCAGCAGCAGCTGGGCCAGGAAGGTGCCCAGGCCCACGGCCGGGTTGATGGCGGCATAGGCCAGGGAGGCGCCGCCGGCATTGATCTCGGGCACGATGAGCACGCGCAGGTCCTGGGTCTCGCGGGCCAGATCGGCCTGGCCCTCCATCACCACCACGGCCTGCACCCCGCTCATGCGCAGGTTCTGGCTGCTGGCCACGCCCTGGGCAATCTTCACATCGCCGCTGAAGCCGTCGAAGGCAAAGCCCTCGCTGAACACATCGCGGAAGTCCAGCACCAGGCGGCGCGGCAGGGACTGCAGGCTCAGGATGCCCAGCAGCCGCCCCACGCCCGGCTCGGCCTGCAGGAACTGGCCGGCATCCAGGCCCACGTGCAGCTGGCCGCCCAGGCTGGCGTAGTCGGGCGCCAGCGGCGAGCCCTGCCAGCTGATCTGGCCAGCGGCCTGGCCCTTGCCTCCGCGCAGGATGCGGCCCTGGCCCAGGCGCTCCAGCAGATTGCCGGCATCGGCCACATCCAGCTTCCAGTCCAGCACGGTGCGGCGCGTGCCGCGGCCGGGCTCGGCCAGCCATTGGCCGGTGGCGTTGAGCACCGCGTCGGGATGGCGCAGCTGCAGGCGGTTGAGCTTCCACTCGCGCTGCGGGCCTTGGGCCTGGGCGTCCACCTCCAGGCGGCCCAGGCGCTTGCCGCGCAGCTCGAAATCGTCCACCACGATATCCAGGGCCGGCAGCTGGCCCCCACCGGTGGGCGGCCCCTGCTCCAGCAGGGTGGACACGCCCTCGGCCTCGCTCTTGGGCAGGGAGAGCCGGGCCAGACGGGCATGGATGCGGGTGGGCTGGTTGCCGCGCGCCTGGCGCAGCTCCAAGTAGCCCCCCAGCTGCTCGGCGTCGAGATTGGCGCGCCAGACCCCGGGCTCGGGCCCGCGGCTGATGCCGGCCACCAGCTTGCTCAGCGGCCGGCCGGCCACGCGCAGGGACTGGGCGCGCAGCGCGATCTGGCTGGGCGCGTAGCCCCCCTCCAGGGCCTCGGCCCCGCTGCCGCTGCCGCCCTGCAGGCGCTGGCCCAGGGCCTGCCAGGCGTCCAGGTCCAGTTGGGTGGCATTGGCCTGCAGCAGCACGCCCTGAGCCGGCAGGGCCGGCAGGCGCTCCTGCACCGCCAGCGCCCCCACCAGCACCCGCGGCGACTCGCCGCCGAGATCGCGCTGGTAGAGCGCCTGCAGGGCCGTGCCCAGCTCCAGGCGCAGCTCGTCGCGCGCATTGGGCAGCAGGGTGGTCTGAAAGCGCAGGGGCAGCGCCGCCTCGGCCGGCTTGGCCAAGGGGGCCGGCAGCTCCGAGGCCAGGCCCTGCAGGCTGCTGCTCAGGCTGATCTCGCTGCCGCCCTCGCGAAAGCCCAGCTGCAGGCGGTAGGCCGTCTGACCGCTGAGCGACTGGGCCAGGCGCGAGACCGGGCCCAGCTCGCTGGCGCGGCGCAGGGCCTCGGCCGTGAGCAGGCCCTGGCCGCTGATGCGCAGGCTGCCATCGCGCTGGGTGCTGCCCTCGAAGCTGGACTCGCCGCCCAGCACCCGCGCCTGGCCGCCCAGGATGCTGACGCTGCGGCGGTCGAACTCGATGCGCGCCCGGGTATTGCCCAGCAGCGGCACATCGGGGCGCAGGCGCAGCTCATTGCCACCCAGCACGACCTGGCCCTTGACCTGGGCCTTGTCCACTTCGTGGAGCGGCAGCTGCAGGCCCAGGCGCAGCTGGGCATTGCCGCTGCCGCTGGCCTCGCGCAGGCCGCCGCCTATCCATTCGCCCACCGGCGAGAGCTTGAGAAAGCGCAGCAGCTCGGGCAGCGGGCCGCGGCCCTGGCCGTCCAGCTCCAGGCTCTGATGGTGCATCAGGTCCTTGATGCCGCCATTCACGTTGTGCAGCTCATAGCCCAGCACGCGGGCCTGGGCATTGCGGATGCGCATGCTGCCGCGTTCGAACACCAGCTCGGCCTGCAGCTTCTCCATGGCCGGCCAGACCGGCTCGGCCCCGCCCGTGCCCGGCACATAGGCCAGGCTCAGATCGTGGGCCTGGGTGCTGATGCGGAACTGGCCCTGCTGCACCACGTCGTAAGGGAAGTCCCAGAGATCGCCGCGCACCTTGAACTGCGTGTTGCGCGCCTCGCCGCCGCGGATGGCGTCGCGCACATAGGCGCGCGCCACCAGGCCCACGCCCAGGGGCAGGTAGCGGGCCACGCGCGCGGCCTGGGCCTGCTCCAGGCGGCCGTTCAGGTCCAGATGGCCGGGGAAACGTCCGCCGCGGCCGCGCTCCAAGCCGCTGGCGCCGCCGGGCCCGGTCTTCCACACGGCCTCCAGCTCACCGCGCAGATCGGCATTGAGCAGGCGCACATCCGAGACGCGCAGCTCGATGGCCGGCGGCTTGCCGCCGGGCCGGGCCTCGATGCGCCAGTCCAGCATGGCGTTGAAGCGCTGCATGGGCAGGCTGGGTTCCTCGAACACGCCGGGGAACTCCAGATGCCCGTCCTGGATCTGCAGCCGCGCCTGGCCGCCGCGCTCGCTGGCGTCCAGCTGCAGGCTGGCGCCGGCCAGGCCGGGCCGCCCCAGGGCATCGCCCGGCGCGGGGCGGGCCGCCAGACTCAGATTCTGGAGGCCGGCCTTGATGCGGTAGCTGCTGGGCGCCTGCGGCGCGCCTTCCCAGCTGGCCTTGAGTTCGCTGACCAGGCCTTGCGGTGCCAGCTCGGCCAGCCACTGGCGCGGCGCCTCGCCCAGGGGCAGGCGGGCGGCGATGCGCTGCATCAGGCCCAGGTCCAGGCGCTGGGCGCTGATCTCGCCGCCCAGCAGGGCGCCGGGCTGGCCGTCCTTGCCGGACGGCGCGCGGCGCAGGCTCAGCGACCAGTCGGAGCGCGGCCAGGCCAGCTCGCCCTCGGCGCCGTCTTCCAGCTCGAAGCCCAGCTGGCGGGCCGAGAGGGCCAGGCCCTGGGACGTGTGCTGCAGGGCCAGGCGCCCCTCGATCTGGCGCAGGGCCAGGGCTTCCATCTCGGCCCCCAGTCGCAGCTTGACGGCGCGCAGGCCCATGTCCAGGGTCAGGCCTTGCGCCTCGCCGTTGCGGATGTCGGCCCAGGCGCGCAGGGCACCGTCGCCCTCGTCCAGCTCGAAGGGCAGGTCCACATGGCGGCGCAGCTGGCTCAGATCGGCGCGCGGCAGCTCGGCATAGAGCTGACCGCTCCAGAAACGCAACTCGCCGGGGCGCTTGAGCAGGGACTGGTTGAAGCGCCCGCGCAGGCTGAAGCGCTGGCCCCAGTCGGCGGGCGGCGTGGCGTCCAGGCGCAGCTCGTGGCGGCGCAGGCCGTTGCGCAGCACCAGGTCCAGGGCCGTGAGTTCCAGCGGCGCGGCGCCGCGTTTCTCGTCCACCCAGCGCACCCGGCCCTGCTGGATCACGAACTCGTGCTGGGAGAAGAACCAGTCGGCCAGGGCTTCGCCGCCGCTGCTGGCCGTGCCGTCCTGGGCCAGGCCGGCGATGAAGAGCCGGCCCTGGGCGTCTCGTCGCACCTCCAGCTCGGGGCGGTCGATCAACAGCTGCTCGAAGCGCAGCTCCAGGGCCCAGAGCGAGCGGGCCGAGAGCGCGGCCGCCACCCGCGGCAGGCGCAGGGCCTCGCGGCCGGCGGCATCCAGCAGGCGCACATTGCGCAGTTCCAGGGCAGGAATCCAGCTGCCGGAACGCACCTCGATCTCGCCGATCTCGGTGCGAAGCCCCAGATTGCGGGAGGCCAAGCGTTCCAGCTCGGGGCGCCATTCATTGATGTGCGGCAGAATCGCCCAATGCAGCAGCAACCAGGCCGCCAGCAGCAGGGTCCACACCAGCAGGAGCAGGCCCAGGGCCCAGCGTCCGCAACCCAGCAACCAGCGCGAGGATCGCCTTGCGGCGTTGTGTGTGGCGGCCGTGACAGTTGCAGTGAACGACATGAAAGTGGGAGCGCGCCGTGAAACGGGAATCGACGAAGAAAAGAGGCATCGCCACCGGTGCCGCCTGCCTTCGTGTTTTCGGTCTTAACGCAGCCCGGCGCTCCCAGGTTGGCCGAGATTCTGGCACAGCGTGCCCCCTGAGATGAGTTCGTCCGAGCATTCTTTGCACACCGACACAATCCCCGGCCAGCGCCCGCTGGCGGAGCACAGCCGCTTCGTCCAGCGCATCCGTCGCCGCTACGGGCAAGAACTGGCCCTGCTGCCCCCGGGCCTGCCCGATCTGGCCGACATCCAGGCCCTGGTGAAGACCTTGTGCGAGGCCGGCCGGCCCCTGGCCGCCGCGCTGCGCGTGGCCCGCCAGCTGGTGCTGGAGCGCCTGGCGGTGCTGGACATCGAGCAGGACCGCTCGATGGACGACATCACCCTGGCCATGACCCATCTGGCCGAGGCCACGCTGGACCTGGCCCTCACCGAGGCCCGCGCGGCCCAGGACGAGATCAATGGCCAGCCCCGCAATGCCGCGGGCGAGGTGATCGACTTCTGGGTCGTGGGCATGGGCAAGCTGGGCGCGCGCGAGCTCAATGTCTCGTCCGACATCGACCTGATCTATGTCTACGACGACGAGGGCCAGACTGACGGCCCCAAGCCCGTCTCGGCCCACGAGTACTTTTCCCTGGTGGCGCGGCGCCTGTATGCGCTGATCGGTGATGTGACCGAGGACGGTCAGGTCTTCCGCGTGGACCTGGCCCTGCGGCCCAATGGCAACTCCGGCCCGCCGGTGGTGAGCCTGGCCATGCTGGAGGAATATTTCCTGGTGCAGGGCCGCGAGTGGGAGCGCTTTGCCTGGCTCAAGAGCCGGGTGGTGGCGCCGCTGGACCCGGCCGCCAAGCAGCGCGCCCTGGCCCTGCGCAGCCTGGTGACGCCCTTCGTCTACCGCCGCTACCTGGACTATGGCGTGCTCGAGGGCCTGCGCCAGCTGCACCGCAAGATCCGCGACGAGGCCAGCCGCCGCGCCGCCGGCCGGCCCGAGCGCGCCAACGATGTGAAGCTCTCGCGCGGCGGCATCCGCGAGATCGAGTTCACCGTGCAGCTGCTGCAGGTGGTGCGCGGCGGGCAGTTCCCCGAGATCCGCACCCGCTCCACGGTCAAGGCCCTGCGCCGCGTGGCCGCACGCGGTCTGATGAAGCCGGACATGGCCGAGCAGCTGATCCAGGCCTATGAGTTCCTGCGCCGGGTGGAGCACCGCATCCAGTACCTGGACGACCAGCAGACCCACTGCCTGCCCTGCGAGGACCGCGACCTGGCCTGGATCGCCCACAGCCTGGGCCTGCGTCCCGGCTCCAGCCGCAGCGGCTGCGCGCCCGGCGTGTGCGAGCTGATGGACCGGCTGTGCGAGGTGCGCGAGCTGGTGGCCACCGAGTTCGACGCCCTGCTGCACGACGGCCAGGCCCCCAAGTCCGGCCAGTGCAAGGGCGGCAGCTGCGGCGGCCCGGCCCTGCCGGTGGACGCCGAGGAGTTCCTGGAGAAGCTGCCCGCCGAGCTGGGCGAGGCGGTGCGGCGCTGGGCCGAAACCCCGCGCGTGCAGGCCCTGCGCGAGGAGTCGCGCCTGCGCCTGGCCAAGCTGGTGGGCCGCGCGGCCCTGGCGGTGCGCGAGGAGCAGTGCACCCTGGCCGGCGCCCTGCGCTTCGTGGACTGGATCGAACCCCTGCTGCGGCGCGAGAGCTATCTGGCCCTGCTGGTGGAGCGGCCCGCGGTGCAGAACCGCCTGCTGCGCCTGCTGGGCCTGGCGCGCTGGCCCATGCGCTATCTGATGCTGCACCCCGGCGTGATCGACGAGCTGGCCGACAACCGCCTGCTCAACGAGCGCTTCGAGGGCGCCGAGTACATCGGCGATCTGCGCAACCGCCACGCCGCCTGGGAGCGCAGCGGCGAGGCCCACGAGGAGGCCCTGCTCGACACCCTGCGCCGCGCCCACCATGCCGAGGTCTTCCGCACCCTGGTGCGCGATGTGGAGGGCCGCATCACGGTGGAGCAGGTGGCCGACGAGCTCTCGGCCCTGGCCGATGCCACCCTGCAATGCGCCATCGACTGGGCCTGGGCCCGGCTCAAGCAGGCCCACCGGCCGGCGCCGCAGTTCGCCGTGGTGGCCTATGGCAAGCTGGGCGGCAAGGAGCTGGGCTATGGCGGCGATCTGGACGTGGTCTTCCTCTTCGACGACGAGGATGAAAACGCCCACGAGATCTATGCCGCCTTCGTGCGCAAGCTCATCACCTGGCTGACCCTGCGCACCGCGGCCGGCGAGCTCTTCGACATCGACACCGCCCTGCGCCCCAATGGCAACTCGGGTCTGCTGGTCACCTCGCTGCAGTCCTTTGAGAATTACCAGACCGGCCGCGGCAGCAACACAGCCTGGACCTGGGAACACCAGGCCATCACCCGCGCGCGCTTCTGCGCCGGAGCGCCTGAGCTGGCCGCGCGCTTCGAGGGCGTGCGTCGCGCCGTGCTCACCGCGCCGCGCGATGCCGCGGCCCTGCGCGCCGAGGTGCAGGCCATGCGCGAGAAGGTGCGTGGCGCGCGCCCGGTCAAGGCGGGCGAGTTCGACGTCAAGCACAGCCCCGGCGGCATGATGGACGCCGAGTTTGCCCTGCAGTACCTGGTGCTGGCCCATGCCGCAGCCCACCCCGAGCTGCAGGACAACGCCGGCACCATCGCCCTGCTGCAACGCGCCGAGACCGCCGGCCTGCTGCCCGCGGGCGTGGGCCAGGCCGCGGCCGACGCCTACCGCGAGCTGCGCCGCGCCCAGCACCGGGCGCGCCTTGACGAGCAGCCCACGGCCCTGGCCGAGGAACGCCTGGCCGCGCTGGATCTGGCGCGCCACCGCGACGCGGTGCTGGCCCTGTGGCACAGCGTCTTCCCGGCCTGAGTACGCTGCGGGGCTCCGGCGCCTGGCTGGCCCTGGCCGCCGGCCTGGCCCTGCTGGCCCTGCTGGCCTGGCCCCTGCCCCGCGCGGCGCTGGACTGGCAGCCCGCGCTGGCCTGGCAGCAGCCCTGGCGCGCCTGGAGCGCCGCCGCCGTGCACCTGAGCCTGCAGCATCTGCTGGCCAATCTGGCCGGCTGCGCCGTGCTGGCCTGGGTGGGCCGGCGCGCCGCCCTGCCCCCGCGCGCGGCCCTGGCCTGGCTGCTGGCCTGGCCGCTCACCCAGCTGGGTCTGCTGCTGCTGGCGCCCACGCTGGCGCATTACGGCGGGCTCTCGGGCGTGCTGCATGCCGGCGCGGCCGTGCTGGGCCTGGGCCTGCTGGCAGGTGCACGCCCGGCGCGCGAGCGCCGCATCGGCGCTGCCCTGCTGATGGGCCTGGCCCTCAAGCTGGCCCTGGAGCAGCCCCTGGGCGCCCCCCTGCGCCAGGTGCCGGGCTGGGACATCGCCATTGCTCCCGCCGCCCATCTGAGCGGGGCGCTCGCCGGTGCGATCTGCGCGCTGCTGCTGCGGTCACGGCGCGCACGCCCGGCATGATGCAGCCATGAGCACCGACCAGCGCCACAGCCATCTCGACGCCCGCGCCATCAGCCTGCTGCTGGGCTGCTGCGTGCTCTGGGGTCTGAACCAGGTGGCGGCCAAGGCCGCGCTCAGCGAGATCACGCCGCTGTGGCAGGCCGGCCTGCGCTCGGCGGGTGCGGCCATGCTGGTCTGGCTGTGGGCGCGCTGGCGCGGCATTGCGCTCTTCGAGCGCGACGGCACCCTGCCCGGCGGCCTGCTGGCCGGCGCCCTGTTCGCGGCCGAGTTCGCCTGCATCTTTGCCGGTCTGCAGTACACCACCGCCTCGCGCATGGTGGTCTTCATCTACCTCAGTCCCTTTGTGGTGGCCCTGGGCATGCCCTTCATCGCGCGCAGCGAAAAGCTCTCGCTGCGCCAGGCCAGCGGCCTGCTGATCGCCTTCGGTGCCGTGGCCTGGGCCTTTGCCGAGGGCTTTGGCAGCAAGAGCGGCTCCGAGCTGCAGTGGCTGGGCGACAGCCTGGGCCTGCTGGCCGCCCTGCTCTGGGGCGGCACCACCCTGGCCATCCGCGCCACGCGCCTGTCCAGCGCCAGCGCCGAGAAGACGCTCTTCTACCAGCTGGGCGTCTCGGGCCTGGCCCTGATGCTGGCGGCCTGGGCCCTGGGCGAGCCCTGGCCGGCGGCCTGGAGCGCGCGCCTCCTGGGCCTGATGGGTTTTCAGACCGTGATCGTCAGCTTCGTCAGCTACCTGCTGTGGTTCTGGCTGGTGCGCCACTACCCGGCCACCCGCCTGGCCAGCTTCACGCTCTCCACCCCGCTGTTCGGCCTGCTGGCCGGCGCCCTGCTGCTGGGCGAGCCCATCAGCGCGCGGCTGGGCATCGCCCTGCTGGCCCTGGCCGCGGGCATCGTGCTGGTCAACAAGCGCTGAGCTTGGCGCGAGATGCGCCCGTCCGGGCGCAGGGCGCGCACCACCCCCGCCTGAGGGGCCGCAGCACACCGGGTCGCGGGGTTGTTGCGTCCCTTGAAGCCGGGACAATCAGCCGGCTTCCCGCCCGCTGACCGCATGCCTTCCGTCTTCCTGCTCCGCCGTACCCGCCCCGCGCTGTTGAGTGCGCAACGCGCCCTCTTTGCCGCCGCGGAGCAGGGCCGGGCCGATCGCTGGAGCTGCGTGGGCGCCAGCGACCGCCTCCACGAGGCCCTGCCCCGCATCGCCGAGCTCGCGCCCGAGGTGCTGGCCTGCGATCTGCGCCTGGCCGATGGCCATGTGATGGCCCTGCTGCAACGCCTGCCCGCGCGGCCGCGGCCGCGCCTGCTGCTGATCAGCACCCTGGCGGACGATCCCCTGCTGTTTGAAGGTCTGGCCGGCGGGGCCCAGGGCTACTGGCTGGACCCGGGCGCCAGCACCGGCCTGGCCGAGGCCCTGCGCGACTGCGCGGCCGGTCAGGCCCGCATGTCACCCGCCCTGGCGCGCCAGACCCTGCAGGCCCTGGGCCTGCCGCGCAGCGAGCTGCAGCTGGCCCACAATGTCGCGGCCTCGCAAGACCTGGCCCCGGCCGCCGCCGGCCAGCTCAAGGGCCCGGCGCGCAGCGAGCAGCATCTGCTGACCCTGGTGGCGCAGGGCTTGCTGATCGAGGAGATCGCCCAGCGCTGGCAGCTGGAGGTGGCCGAGATCGGCCGTCGCCTGGCGGCGATCTACGCCGTGCTGCAGCGCCGCCGCGCGGCGGCGCTCGAGCGGCCTCAGGCGGCGGGCGGTGCGCTGTCGATGAAGCTCTGACGCGTGGCCAGCTTGTCCAGCAGGCGGGTCAGGTTCGGATAGGGCGTGCGCCAGTCGATGGACGGAAAGCGGAAGTCCAGATAGCCCAGGGCGCAGCCCACGGCAATATCGGCCAGGGTGAAGTGATTGCCCGAGCACCAGGGCTTCTCGCCCAGGCCCTGGCTCATGGCCTTGAGCGCGGCATGCAGCTTGCCCATCTGACGATCCACCCAGGCCGCGCTGCGCTGCTCGGCCGTGCGGCCGGCCCAGGTCTGCTCCAGGCGGGCGGCGATGGCGGCGTCCATCAGGCCATCGGCCAGGGCTTCCCAGGTGCGCACCTCAGTGCGCTCGCGGCCGCGCTCGGGAATGAGCTTGCCCACGGGGGAGAGCGTGTCCACGTACTCGCAGATCACGCGCGAGTCGAACACCGCCCCGGTGATGGAGTCCTGGCCTTCCATCACCAGGCAGGGCACCTTGCCCAGGGGGTTCATCTTGAGGATGTTGTCATTGCCCCAGACGTCTTCGAGCACGAACTGGTAGTCGAGCTTCTTCTCCGCCATCACGATGCGGACCTTGCGGACGTAGGGGCTGGCGAGTGAACCGATGAGCTTCATGTAGAGATGGTGCGGGACTTTGGGTCCTGTTGCCAAAGATTCTAGCGAAGCAGCTGTTGCGCAACGGGCTGGACAAACCGACCTGTCTGCGGCAGGCACACCTCCCTCTTCAGGGGTCCTTGTGCGCACAAACTCCGGGCCCCAGACTGCCGCCGCGGCACAGCGCGCCCGCCAGAAGGCGCGTCACGAGGCCGCAATGACCCTGTTCGGGAGGACCGCCTTGCAAGACACATCCCTGTTCGGCCTCAGCAGCCAGAACCCCGCCCGCTATTTCCGCGTGCAGTTCAGCGGCTCGGGTAGCGAGTACCTGCGCATCTGGATCGTCAACCTGCTGCTGACGGTGCTGACCCTGGGCCTGTACCTGCCCTTCGCCAAGGCGCGCCGCCTGCGCTATTTCTACAGCAACACCCTGATCGACGGCCAGGCCCTGAGCTTCCACGGCAAGCCCTGGACCATGTTCCGTGGCTATGTGCTGCTGATGCTGCTGATGGGCTGCTACGCCGTGGCGGGCCGCTTCTCGCCCCTGGCGGGCGGCCTGGCCTTCCTGATCCTGGGCGCGATCTGGCCGGCCCTGTGGCGCGCCAGCCTGCAGTTCCGCCTGGCCAACACCAGCTGGCGTGGCCTGCGCCTGCGCTTCGAGGGCGGGCTGGCGGGTGCCTACCTGGCCATGGCACCCAGCTATGTGCCGGTGCTGCTGATGGTGCTGGCCGGCAGCCTCTGGCCCGAGGCCCTGCAGGAGGGCAGCAAGGCCGAGTTCGGTCCGGGCCATGTGCTGGTGCTGCTGGCCTTCGCCCTGGGCGTTCTGCTGCTGCCCCTGAGCCTGGCCCTGATCAAGCGCTACCAGCATGGCCACTACGCCATGGCCGCCCAGCGCACCCGGCTGCTGGCCGGCCCGCGCGAGTTCTACCTGCTGGGCTTCAAGCTGCTGGGCCTGCTGCTGCTCTATATCGCCGCCTTCGTGGGCCTGGCGGCGATCAGCTTCAGCCTCAAGAGCATGGTGCTCTTCGTGCTGCTGGCCCTGGGCTTCTACCTGGGCCTGGCCCTGCTGCTGGGTGCCTTCTTCAGCGCCCGCCTGCAGAACCTGGTGTGGAACCGCACCCGCAGCGAGGAGCTGCGCTTTGACAGCGATCTGAGCGCCCGCGCCCTGGCCTGGCTGAGCCTGAAGAACTGGCTGTTCACCCTGCTCACCCTGGGCCTGTACCGGCCCTTTGCCGCGGTCAACACCGCCCGGCTGCGCCTGGAAGCCATGCGTCTGCGCGTACAGGGCGAGCTGGATGGCTGGGTGGCCGAGCAGAGCCTGCAGCAGCCCGATGCCGCGGGCGAGGCCGCCGGCGACTTCTTCGGCATCGATATGGGTCTGTGATGCCGGACCTGCCGGCCGCCCCCCGCCCCAGGCTGCGCCTGCAGTACTTCGACGGCCGCCATGCCTCGGCCCAGCAGGCCGAGATCTGGCGCGAGGGCCGTGAGTTGCTGCTGCTGACCGGTGACGGGCGTCAGCAGCGCTATGCCCTGCGCCAGGTGCAATGGCCCGAACGCCAGCGCCATGGCCAGCGCCAGGTCTTGCTGCCGGACGGTGGTGTGCTCAGCTGCGCCGAGGCCGCCGACTGGGATGACTGGTCCCGGGCCGCCGGCCTGCGCGAGTCACTGGCCGTGCACTGGGCGCAGAGCTGGCGCCTCACGCTCACCGCCGGCCTGCTGCTGATGGGCCTGTTGATCCTGCTGTGGTGGCAAGGCCTGCCCCTGGCCGCCCGCGCCATCACCGAACTCGTGCCCGCGCCGCTGGAGGCCCAGCTGGGCGAGCGCACCCTGCAAAGCCTGGACGGCCTGCTGCTCAAGCCCAGTGCCCTGCCCGCCGCCCGCCGGGCCGCCATCACCCAGGACTTTGCCGGCCTGGTGGCACGCGCCCGGGCGCGCGGTGAACCCTGGCCCGAGTACCAGCTGGTGTTCCGCCAGGCCGGCGACAAGCTGGGGCCCAATGCCCTGGCCCTGCCGGGCGGCACCCTGGTGCTGACCGACGCCCTGGCCGAGCTGCTGGCCGATCAGCCCGATGCCCTGGCCGGCGTGCTGGCCCATGAGCTGGGCCATGTGCGGGGTCGCCACGGGCTGCGCATGACGGTGCAGGCCGGCCTGGCCAGCACCCTGGGTGCCCTGATGCTGGGCGACTTCTCGGGCGTGCTGGCCTCGGCCCCGGCCGTGCTCAGCAGCCAGGCCTATTCGCGTGCGCTGGAACGCGAGGCCGATGCCGCCGCCCTGCACCTGCTGCGTGCCGATGGCCGCAAGCCGCGCGCCATGCTGGCCTTCTTCGATCGCATCGCACAGCAGCGTCAGGCGCGCAAGGCGGGTGAGCCCTCGGGCTGGGCCACAGCCATCGCCAGCCACCCGGACGACGCCGAGCGGCGGCGTTTCTTCGGCGGCGAGTGAGCGGCTAACGGGCCGGGCTCAGCGCGCCAGGGTCCAGTCCACCGTGGCCGGACGGCCGGGCAGGCTGAGCTGGGCGGTGGCGGGCGCGCAGCGGCTCAAGACCTGGCCCCCGCGCACCACCAGCAGGCGCTGGGCGCGCAGGCGCACGGCCTCCACCGGGTCGCGCGCCTGCAGCAGCACGAAGTCGGCCTTGCAGCCGGGCTCCAGGCCATAGCCCTCCAGGCCCAGGATGCGCGCGTTGTTGACCGTGACCGCGTCGAAGCAGGCCTTCATGCCGGCTTGCGAGGTCATCTGCGCCACATGCAGGCCCATGGCCGCCACCTCCAGCATGTCGCCGCTGCCCAGGGAGTACCAGGGGTCCATCACGCAGTCGTGGCCAAAGCCCACGTTCACGCCCGCGGCCAGCAGCTCGGGCACGCGGGTCATGCCGCGGCGCTTGGGATAGCTGTCGTGCCGGCCCTGCAGGGTGATGTTGATGAGCGGGTTGGCCACCGCATGCAGGCCGGCCTCGGCCATCAGCGGGATCAGCTTGGAGACGTAGTAGTTGTCCATGGAATGCATGGACGTGAGGTGGGAGCCGGTGACCCGGCCCTGCAGGCCCAGGCGCTGGGTTTCATAGGCCAGGGTCTCGACATGGCGGGACAGGGGGTCGTCGCTCTCGTCGCAATGCATGTCCACGCGCAGGCCGCGCTCGGCGGCCAGTTCGCACAGCAGGGTGACGCTGGCGGCCCCCTGATCAAAAGTGCGCTCGAAATGCGGGATGCCGCCCACCACGTCCACGCCCAGGTCCAGGGCGCGCTTGAGATTGTCCAGCGCGCCCGGGACGCGCAGCACGCCGTCCTGCGGGAAAGCCACCAGCTGCAGGTCGAGGTAGGGCTTCACGCGCTCGCGCACATGCAGCAGGGCCTCCACCGCCAGCAGGCGCGGATCGCAGGTGTCGACATGGGTGCGGATGGCCAGAAGGCCCATCGAGACGGCCCAGTCGCAATAGGCGAGCGCCCGTTCCTTGACGGCCTCGTGCGTCAGCAGCGGCTTCAGTTCGCCCCAGAGCGCGATGCCTTCCAGTAGCGTGCCGGAGGCATTGATGCGCGGCAGGCCATAGGAGAGCGTCGCATCCATGTGGAAATGCGGATCGACGAAAGGCTGGCTGAGCAGCCAGCCGCCACCGTCGACGATCTCCACACCCTCGGGCGCGCTCAGATTGGGCCCGACCGCCGCGATGCGGCCGTCCTGCACCAGCAGGTCCTGGCCACGGCGGCCATCGGGCAGGCAGATATTGCGGATCAGCATCAGCGTTCGCCTTTTCGGTAGGGCTTCATCAGCGCCTGGGGATAGGCCGCCTTGCGCGCCATCAGCACCAGGGCCGCGATGGACAGCAGATAGGGCAGCATCAGATAGAGCTGGTAGGGCAGCACGCCGGCGCCGCTGCTCTGCTGCAGGCGCAGCTGCAGCGCGTCGAAGAAGGCGAAGAGCAGGGCCCCCAGCAGGGCCTTGCCCGGACGCCAGGAGGCGAACACCACCAGGGCCACGCAGACCCAGCCGCGGCCGTTGACCATATTGAAGTAGAAGGCGTTGAAGGCCGCCAGCGTCAGGAAGGCGCCGGCCACGCCCATCAGGGCCGAGCCGGCCATGATGGCGCCGATGCGCAGGCGCGCCACCGAGAAGCCCTGCCCCTCCACCGCCGCCGGGCTCTCGCCCACCATGCGCACCGCCAGACCCAGGGGGGTGCGGTTCAGGCCCCAAGCCAGGACCGGCACCAGCAGCAGCGCCAGCAGGGTGATCGGGGTCTGGGCATTGAGCACCGGCATGGGCAGCCAGCTCTCCATGCTGGCAAAGGGCGTGATGGTGGGCGGGCTCTCCACCTTGGGAAAGCTCACACGGTAGGCATAGCTGGCCAGGCTGGTGGCCAGCAGGGTCAGCCCCAAGCCCGAGACATGCTGGGACAGGCTCAGCGACACGGTGAGCCAGCCATGCAGCAGGCCCAGCAGGGCGCCTACGCCGGCCGCCACCGCCACCCCGGTCCAGAGCCCACCGCCCTGGTAGACGGTGAGCCAGCCGGCAAAGGCCCCGGCCACCATGATGCCCTCGATGCCCAGGTTCAGCACTCCGGCGCGCTCGCACAGCAGCACGCCCAGGGTGCCCAGGATCAGGGGCGTGGCGATGCGCAGCACCGCGATCCAGAAAGCGCTGCCCGAGAGCAGGTCCAGCAGTTCAGCGCCCATCGCGCCCCCAGCGAATCTTGTAGTTGACCAGCAGGCTGCAGGCCAGGGTGGCGATCAGCGCGGTGGCGACGATCACATCGGCGATATAGGTGGGTACGCCCACGGCGCGACTCATGCTGTCGGCCCCCACCAGCAGGCCGGCCACGAAGACCGCGGCGGCCAGCACGCCCAGCGGATGCAGACCGGCCAGCATGGCGATCACGATGCCGCTGTAGCCATAGCCCGGGCTCATGTCCAGGGTCACATAGCCGGTGCGGCCCGCCACCTCGATGGCGCCGGCCAGGCCGGCCAGGGCGCCCGAGATCAGGGCCACCTTGACCGTGACCCAGGCGATGGGCATGCCGGCAAAGGCCGCGGCCTGCGGACCGGCGCCCACGGCGCGGATCTCGAAGCCGGTGCTGCTGTGGCGGAACATCAGCGACAGCAGCAGGCCCGCGCCCAGGGCCCACAAGAGGCCGGTGTGCACGCGGCTGCGCTCGATCAGCTTGTCCAGCTGCAGGGCGTCCTGCAGGCCCACGCTCTGCGGCCAGCCCATGGCCAGCGGGTCCTTCATGGGACCGTCCAGCATCCAGGCCACGAAGAGCAGCACGATGAAGTTGAGCAGCAGGGTGGTGACCACCTCGTCCACGCCCAGGCGGCTCTTCATCAGGGCCGGGGCCAGCAGCAGCAGGGCGCCGGCCAGGGCGGCGGCGGCCATCATCAGGGGGAAGAGCAGCCAGGGCGAGAGTTCGAAGCCCGTGCCGCCGTGCAGGCCGCCCACCGCCACCGCGGCCAGGGCACCCAGATAGAGCTGGCCCTCGGCGCCGATGTTGTAGAGCCTGGCCTTGAAGGCCACGGCGGCCGCCAGGCCGGTCAGGATCAGGGGCGTGGCCCGGGTCAGGGTCTCGCTCCAGGCGAAGCGCGAGCCGAAGCCGCCCTCCAGCAGCAGGGCATAGGCCTGGCCCACCGGCGCCCCGGCCCAGGCCACCAGGCCGGAGCTCACCAGCAGGGTCAGGGCCAGGGCCAGCAGGGGCGCGCCCAGGCGCCAGGCCGTGGCGGGGCTGGCGCGTTTCTCAAGTCGCATGGGCGGGCGCCTCGCTTCCAGTCATGGCCAGGCCGATGCTGGCCAGGCTCCAGTCGGCGCGCGGCCGGGCCGCGCTGAGATGGCCTTCGTGCATCACGGCGATGCGATCGGCCAGGGTGAAAATTTCGTCCAGGTCTTCCGAGATCAGCAGCACGGCCGCCCCGGCCGCGCAGGCATCCAGCAGCAGCTGGTGCACATAGGCCACGGCGCCGATGTCCAGGCCCCAGGTGGGCTGGTTGGCCACGATCAGGCGCGGCGGCCGCGCCGGGTCGGCGCCGCTGAGCGCGCGGCCCAGGATCAGCTTCTGCATATTGCCGCCCGAGAGGCTGCGGGTCACGGTGTCCAGGCCCCGCCCTTCCAGACCGCGCACATCGAAGCGCTGCACCAGCTCCCGGGCATAGGCGCGCGCCCGGCCGCCACGGATCAGCTGGCCAAAAAAGCGCGTGAAGCGCGGGCTGCGGTACTGCTCCAGCAGGGCGTTCTCCCACAGGGCCAGATCGCCCACCACGCCCGCGGCATGGCGGTCTTCGGGAATGCGGGCCACGCCGGCCTCGTTCCAGACGCGCGGGCGCGGCGGCAGGGCCTGGCCCAGCACCTCCAGGCTGCCGCCCTCCAGACCGTGCAGACCATGCAGCAGCTCGGCCAGGGCATGCTGGCCATTGCCGGCCACGCCGGCCACGGCCAGCACCTCGCCCGCGTGCAGGCTCAGGTCCACACCGCGCAGGCCCGGCTTGCCGGAGAGCCGGGCGCCGCGCAGGCGGCAGAGCTCGGGGCCGGGCGCGGGCGGGGCGTTGCGCCGCGGCGACTGCACCGCGCGGCCCACCATGGCCTCGGCCAGATCGGCTTTCGACAAGCCCGCCTCGTTCGGCAGCTCGGCCACCAGACGGCCGGCGCGCAGCACCGTGACCCGGTCGGCGACCGCCGCCACCTCGTCGAGCTTGTGGCTGATGAAGATGACGGTCTTGCCCGCGGCCACCAGGGCCTTGAGCGAGCGGAACAGGGCCTCGCTCTCCTGGGGCGTGAGCACCGCGGTGGGCTCGTCCAGGATCAGGATGCGGGCGCCGCGCACCAGGGCCTTGAGGATCTCCACGCGCTGGCGTTCGCCCACCGAGAGATCGGCCACCAGGGCCTCGGGGTCCACCTGCAGGCCGAAGCGCTGGGCCGTCTCCACCAGGCGCTGGCGCAGGGCGCGCCGGCGCGAGACGGGGCGCCACAGCGGCTCCAGGCCCAGGATCACGTTGTCCAGCACCGAGAGGCGCTCGGCCAGCGTGAAGTGCTGGTGCACCATGCCTATGCCCGCGGCCAGCGCGGCCCGGGGCTGGCCCGGCGGCAGGGGCTGGCCGAAGACCTCGATCTCGCCCGCATCGGCCCGGTAGTGGCCGAAGAGGATGGAGACCAGGGTGCTCTTGCCCGCCCCGTTCTCGCCCAGAAGCGCCAGCACCTGCCCGCGCTCCAGCATGAGCGAGATGCCGTCATTGGCCACCAGGGCGCCGAAGCGCTTGGTGATGCCCTTGAGTTGCAGCGCCAGCGTCACTTACTTGGCCGTGGACTTGGGCTGGCCGTCGTCCACCTTGACCACAAAGCTGCCGTCCAGGATGGCCTTCTCCTTGGCCTTGATCTTGGCCTTGATCTCGTCGGGCACCTTGCCCTCGAAGGTGCCGAGCGGGGCCAGCGAACAGCCGCCGTTCTTCATGAAGGAATAGACGCCGTAGTCGTCGGCCTTGAAGGAGCCGGCCTTCACTTCGGCGATGGCCTTGTCGAGCGTCGGCTCGAAGTGCCACAGCGCCGAGGCGGCGACGGTATCCGGATAGTCCGTCTGCGTGTCGATGACGTTGCCGATGGCAAGCACCTTCTTCTCCTTGGCGGCATCGGAGACGCCGAAGCGCTCGGCATAGAGCAGGTCCGCGCCACCGTCGATCTGGGCGAAGGCGGTTTCCTTGGCCTTGGGCGGATCGAACCACGAACCGATGAAGGCGACCTGGAACTTGGTGTCCGGGGCAACTTCCTTCACACCCGCCATGAAGGCGTTCATCAGGCGGTTGACCTCGGGGATCGGATAGCCGCCGACCATGCCGATGTTCTTCGACTTGGTCAGTGCGCCGGCGACGAGGCCGGAGAGATAGGAGGCATCCTGGATGTAGTTGTCGAAAACGGAGAAGTTCGGCAGGGCGGCATCCGGCTTGAAGCTCGACCCCATCAGGAAGGCGACGTCGGGATAATCCCGGGCGACGGCGCGGGCCGCGTCCTCGACGCCGAAGACTTCGCCCAGAATGAGCTTGTGCCCGGCCTCGCAATATTCGCGCATGACGCGCTCATAGTCGTTGTTGGCGGTGTTTTCCGAATAGACATAGTCGATGTCGCCGCGCTCCTTGGCCGCATTCGCGGCCTTGTGGATACGGCTGACCCATTGCTGTTCGACCGGAACCGTATAGATCGCCGCCACCTTGAGCTTGGCCTGGGCCGCGGCGGGCAGGGCCAGGGCGGCCAGGCCGACGGCGGCCAGACCCAGGGTCAGGCGGCGCAGGGCGGACAGGGGGGAGGCGGAAGCGGGGGCGACAGCAGGCATGGCGGGGAGCTCCTTGACAGGGTCGTGGCAGGGGTCGTGAGGGAATGGGGCGAGACTCTAGCCGCGGGCTGTCACAGCATCTTCACAAAGGTGCGCAAGGCGCCCGCGGGCAGCTTGGATTAAGCAAGAGCCGGGCCGGATAAAATCCCCGGGTTTGCCCCAAGCCTGTGCGGCCCTCGCTCCGCGCCCAAGCCATCATGACCTCTTCCGCCTTCTCCAGCATCAGTGCTCTCTCGCCCCTGGACGGCCGCTACGCCTCGCGCGTGGCCGGGCTGCGTCCGCTGCTTTCCGAGTTCGGCCTGATGCACCGCCGCGTGCAGGTCGAGGTGGAATGGTTCATCGCCCTCTCGGACGCCGGCTTTGCCGAGTTCAAGCCCCTGAGCGAGGCCGCCCGCGGCCTGCTGCGCGGCTTTGTGGCGCGCTTCTCCGAGGCCGACGCCCAGGCCATCAAGGACATCGAGAAGACCACCAACCATGATGTGAAGGCGGTGGAGTACTGGCTGAAGTCGCGTTTCGAGGGCCATGCCGAGCTCAAGGCGGCCGGCGAGTTCGTGCACTTCGCCTGCACCAGCGAGGACATCAACAACACCAGCCACGGCCTGATGCTCAAGGCCGCGCGCGAGCAGGTGCTGCTGCCCACGCTGGACCGCATCGTGGACAAGCTGGCCGGCATGGCCCATGCCCTGGCTGCCGTGCCCATGCTCAGCCGCACCCATGGCCAGACCGCCAGCCCCAGCACCGTGGGCAAGGAAATCGCCAATGTGGTGGCGCGCCTGCGCAATGCGCGCGAGCGCATTGCCGATGTGAAGCTGCTGGCCAAGATGAACGGCGCCGTGGGCAATTACAACGCCCACCTGAGCGCCTGGCCCGAGCATGACTGGGAAGCCTTCAGCCGCCAGGTGGTGGAGCAGCAGCTGGGCCTGACGTTCAACCCCTACACCATCCAGATCGAGCCGCACGACTATATGGCCGAGCTGTTTGACGCCTTCACCCGCGTCAACACCATCCTGATCGACTGGTCGCGCGATGTCTGGGGCTATATCTCCCTGGGCTACTTCAAGCAGCGCACGGTGGCCGGCGAGATCGGCAGCTCCACCATGCCGCACAAGGTCAACCCCATCGACTTCGAGAATGCCGAGGGCAATTTCGGCCTGGCCAACGCCCTGCTGACCCATCTGAGCCAGAAGCTGCCCATCAGCCGCTGGCAGCGCGACCTGACCGACTCCACGGTGCTGCGCAATATGGGCGTGGCCCTGGGTTATGCCCTGCTGGGCTACGAGTCCCTGATCAAGGGTCTGGACAAGCTGGAGGTCAACGAGGTCGCCCTGGCCGCCGACCTGGACAGCGCCTGGGAAGTGCTGGCCGAGCCCATCCAGACCGTGATGCGCCGCTACGCCCTGCCCAACCCCTATGAGCGCCTGAAGGAGCTGACCCGCGGCAAGGCCATCACCCGCGAGTCCATCCAGGCCTTCATCCAGACCCTGGAACTGCCCGAGGCCGAGAAGCAGCGCCTGATGGCCATGACGCCGGGCAGCTATATCGGCAAGGCCATCGAGCTGGCCCGGAAGATCTGAGCCTGAACCCGGGCCTGCGCCCTCAGCGCAGGTCCTGCCAGGCCAGGGCGGCGATGCGCCAGCCGCGCTCGCCCCGCACCAGCTGCAGGGTCTTGAGCCCCTCGCCCTCGAAGAGCTGGCCGTCCAGGCGGCCGCGCTTGCGGTAGCGCAGCCAACGCTGGGCGATGGCGCCCTCCACCCGGGTCTGGCCCTCCAGCTCCCACTCCGCAAAGTCCTGCAGCCGCCCGCCGAAGAGCAGCTCGGCCCGCGGCAGCACAAAGCCCCGCACATCGCTGACCACCGGCAGGCCGCCGGGCGGCGTGGCCGCGATGCTGGCGCCGGGCAGCAGCCAGTACGGCAGGGCCGCCAGGCCCGGCACCCGGCCCTCGCGGTTGTCGAAGGCGCCCAGCAGGCGGGCGCTCAGCGCAGCGATCTCGGCCGCGTCATCGCGCAGGGGCTCGGGGCCGGGCTCGCACCATTCGAAGAGCCGCGAGGGGTCCTCATAGGCTGGAAACTGGTGCTGGCCGCGGTCCTCGAAGCCGCAGTCGCGCAGCAGGCGCATGGAGGCCTCGTTGTGCAGGGCCGTGGTGGCCAGCACCCGGCGCAGGCCCAGGGCCTCGCGGGCGTACTGCAGACAGGCCCGGGCGGCCTCGCGCGCATAGCCCTGGCCCCAGAAGCGCGGCACAAAGCCATAGCCCAGATCGGGATGAGGCAGGAAGTCGCGCTGGAACAGGCCGCACAGGCCCAGCAGCGCACCGTCCTCGCGCCGCTCCACGGCCCAGAAGCCATGGCCGTGGCGCCAGTAGGCGGGGAAGAGGCGCTGCTCCATCCAGGCCAGGGCCTGGGCCTCGTCGCGCACTCCGGCGTCGGAGATATTGGCCTGCCAGGACGGCTCATTGAGCAGGCCCAGCATGAAGCCCGCATCCTCCGCACGGAACCAGCGCAGCCGCAGCCGCGGTGTCATCAGCACCAGCATCCCGGATCCCCCCTCTTGTGTGGCGTTCAGGCCGGAAAGCCGGCCAAAAGCAGGACAATACCCCACCTCAACCCGCCCTGACCTCCGTCACCGCCCGCCCATGAATTTCATCCAGCAGCTCTCCAAGGCCGAACAGCTCAACGACTCGATGCTTTGCGTGGGGCTGGATCCGGAGCCGGGCAAGTTTCCCGGCGCCTGGAAGGGCGATGCGGGCCGCATCTACGACTTCTGCGCCGCCATCGTGGACGCGACCAAGGACCTGGTCAGCGCCTTCAAGCCCCAGATCGCCTACTTCGCCGCCCACCGCGCCGAGGACCAGTTGGAGCGCCTGATGGCCCATATCAAGCGCGTGGCACCCAGCGTGCCGGTGATCCTGGATGCCAAGCGCGGCGATATCGGCTCCACGGCCGAGCAGTACGCCAAGGAAGCCTTCGAGCGCTACCAGGCCGATGCCGTGACCGTCTCGCCCTTCATGGGCCTGGACTCCATCGAGCCCTATCTGCGCTACCCCGACAAGGGCGTGATCCTGCTGTGCCGCACCTCGAACGCCGGCGGCAATGACTGGCAGATGCAGCGCCTGGCCGAGGTGCCGGGCCAGCCCCGCCTGTTCGAGCACCTGGCCCATCTGGCCCAGACGCAGTGGAACAAGAACGGCCAGCTGGGCCTGGTGGTGGGCGCCACCTATCCCGAGGAGATCGCCCGGGTGCGCGAGCTGGCCCCCAGCCTGCCCCTGCTGATTCCGGGCGTGGGCGCCCAGGGTGGTGACGCCGCGGCCACCGTCAAGGCCGGCTGGCGCGCGGACGGCCCCATCATCGTCAACAGCTCGCGCGCCGTGCTCTATGCCGGCAGCAGCCTGGAGGACTTTGCCGCCGCGGCCCGCCGCGCGGCCCAGGCCACCCGCGAGCAGCTGCAGCGCGCCCGCGCCTGAGCACGGGGCGAGAACTAATGCGCACTCGGGCGACCCGGGTGCGATTAGCCCCGGCTTTGGGGGGCTGACCGGATGTTCAGGCGCCCGCTTTCTGGCGGAGACTGCGACCCTTTGTAGAGCCAAGGGCGTATGCGCGCGCCAGCACCGTGAGCAAGGACATCCCGGACGATCTGAGCAGCCTGGTCGGGCAGGACTTCGACCCCAGCGGCCCCCAGGCCAGGCTGGAGCTGCGCGTGCAGCGCCATTCCCAGCGCCTGTTCCTCAGTGCCTGTGCCCTGCTGTGTGCCGTGGCCGGCACCCTGCTGTGGTTCGGCCGCATCCCGGGCGAGCCCCTGGAAGGCTTGCTGCCGCCCCTGCTGGCCTGGGGCATTGCCGCGCTGGCTGCCGTCAGCGTCTGGCGGCCGCCGCGCCGCCATGGCAGCGCTTTCTCCCTGTTGGTGATGGCCCTGCTGATGGCCCTGCCGGTGAGCGTGGCGCTGTCGCGCCAGCTGGGCCTCTCCAGCGTCTCCCTGGGACTGATGGGCCTGATCGTGGTGCTGGCCACCACGGTGCAGGGCCTGCGCGGCGGCCTGCTGATCTTTGGCCTGAGCCTCTTGAGCGTGGGCGGCCTGAGCTGGGCCGAACTCGATGGCTGGGGCCCGCGCGGGGCGGTGCGCCTGAGCGCTCGCCTGAGCACCCATCTGCTGCTGCTGACGGCCGCCCTCGTCATCGGCCTGGACTGCCTGCGCATGGTGCGCCGCTCCATCGAGGAGGCGGGCGAGCGCAACGCGCGCTTTCGCCACCTGCTGTCCATGGCGGCCGACTGGTACTGGGAGATGGACCGCGAGTTCCGCTTCACCCATCTGGCCGAGGACCGCGCCGGCCAGTCCGGTCTGGACCTGGAAAGCCGCCTGGGCAAGACCCCCTGGGAAATCGAGGCCATGGGCCTCAGCGACGAGGAACTGGACGCCCACCGCGCCGATCTCGAGGCGCATCGCGCCTTCCACGGCCTGGTGGCACGGCGCCGCGCGCCGGACGGCAGCCTGCGCTTCGTCTCCATCAGCGGCGAACCGCGCTTCGACGCCCAGGGGAGCTTTCGCGGCTACTGGGGCGTGGGCCGCGATGTGACGCACGAGGTGCAGGCCGAGCAGGCCGTGGCCGCCACCGAGACGCGCTACCGCGAGCTCTTCCGCCGCTCGCCCAGCCCCCTGGTGCTGCATCGCTGGGGCCGGGTGCTGGACTGCAACCCGGCCGCCATGGCCATGTTCGGCTACACCCAGCGCTCCAGCATGATCGGCCAGGACCTGTTCTCGCATTACGAGCCGGGGGATGACGAGCGCGCCCGCCAGCGCGCCGCCAAGATCGAGGCCATGCCCGTGGGCGGCATGCTGCCGGTGGCCGAGTTCCGCCTGCGCACGCTCTCGCGCCGTCGGCGCCTGGTGCAGGCCACCAGCGTGCGGGTGGACGCCGCCAGCGGCCCGGCCACGCTCTCCTTCTTCATCGACCAGACCGAGCAGAGCCGCGCCCAGGAGGCCCTGCGCCGCAGCGAGGGCCTGCTCTCGCACCTGGTGGCCACCAGCCCCGATGTGATCACCCTCACCGAGATGGCCTCGGGCCGTTTCGCCATGGTCAACAAGACCTTCGAGCGCCTCTCGGGCTATAGCGCCGAGGAGGTGCTGGGCCGCAGCGCCGAGGAGCTGGGCCTGTGGCAGCACGCCGGCGAGCGCGAGGGCCTGGTGCAGGGCGTGCGCGAGCACGGACGGATCAGCGAGGTACCGGCCAACTTCGTGGCCAAGAACGGCGACGTGATCTCCATGGTGCTCTCGGCCGCGCCCTTCAATATGGACGGCCAGGCCTATCTGGTCATCAATGCCCGCGACGTGACCGAGAGCGAGCGCACCCGCCTCGTGCATGCCGCCATCCTGCAGAACGCCTCCATCGGCATCACGCTCACGCGCGACCAGTACTTCGTACAGGCCAATCCGGTGATCGAGGAGATGTTCGGCTGGCCGCCGGGCGGCCTGATCGGCCAGCACGGCTCGGTGGTCTGGCCCGGTCCCGAGGCCTACGCGGCGGTGGGCGAGGAACTGGGCCCGCGCCTGGCCGCGGGCGAACAGGTCGAGATCGAGCGGCCCATGCGCCGCCGCGACGGCTCCACCTTCCTGTGCCGCCTGCTGGCCAAGGCCGTGGACCCCGACCACCCCAGCCGCGGCGGCACCATCTGGATCATGGAAGACGTGACGGAGAAGCGCCGCGTCGAGGCAGCCCTGGCCCAGGCCAAGGACGAGGCCCAGGCCGCCAGCCGCGCCAAGAGCGCCTTCCTGGCCAATACCAGCCACGAGATCCGCACGCCGCTCAACGGCCTGCTGGGTCTGGCGCGCATGCTGCAGCAGCCCGATCTGGACGAGGGCACCCGTCGCCAGTACCTGGACCAGATGCTGGACAGCGCCGAGAGCCTCTCGGGCCTGATCGCCGACATCCTGGACCTCTCCAAGATCGAGGCCGGCCGCCTGACCCTGGAGTCCGTGCCCTTTGCCCTGCGCGACATGCTGGGCACCATGCGCCTGGCCTATCTGACCCTGGCTCAGGCCCGCGGTCTGGCCTTCAAGATCGATGTGGACGAGGACGTGCCCGCCTGGGTGGTGGGCGATCCGGTGCGCACCCGCCAGATCCTCTCCAACTACCTGACCAATGCCCTGAAGTTCACCGAGGCCGGCTCGGTCTCGGTGCGGGTGCGCAAGCTCGACGAGGAGCGCCTGCGCATCGAGGTGCGCGACACCGGCCCCGGCATCGCCCCCGAGCTGCACGAGCGCCTGTTCCAGCCCTTCACCCAGGCCGACGAGTCCACCACCCGCCGCTATGGCGGCACGGGCCTGGGCCTGTCGATCTGCCGCGAGCTGGCCGGCCTGATGGGCGGCACCGTGGGCGTGGACAGCGCCCTGGGCCAGGGTTCCACTTTCTGGGCCGAGCTGCCCCTGGCCGGCGCGCCCACGCCCATCAGCACCCAGCTGCGCGAGGCGCGCGACAAGCAGGATCTGCAGGGCCTGCGCGTGCTGATGGTGGAGGACAACCCGGTGAACATGATGATCGCCGTGGCCCTGCTGGAGCAGTGGGGCCTGGAGGTGTCCCAGGCCAGCGACGGGGCCCAGGCCGTGGAAGCCATCCACGCCCAGGCCAGCATGGGCCGGCCCTTCGATGCGGTGCTGATGGATGTGCAGATGCCGGTGATGAGCGGCCACGAGGCCACGCGCCAGGTGCGCCGGCGCTTCAGCGCCGAGACCCTGCCCATCGTGGCCCTCACCGCCGCTGCCCTGGTCTCGGAGCGCGAGGAGGCCCTGGCGGCCGGCATGAACGACTTCCTGACCAAGCCCATTGATGCGCCGCGCCTGCACGCCACCCTGGTGCGCCTGATCGGTCACCGGGACAATGACAAGCGCCGCAGCTGAGGCCGCGGGAGCCCGGCTTGTCGAATTTCGCCAGCCTGGCTCGTCATGAGGGCGAGGGGGACGGATGGGCCGCCCCCGCCACCAGCCCGCACCCCCAGGGAGACCCCATGAAGATCAGCATCGAAACCCTCGTCAAAGCCCCCATCGAGCGCGTCTGGCGCGCCTGGACCACGCCGGCGGACATCGTGGTCTGGAACACCGCCTCGCCCGACTGGCACACCCCCCGGGCCTCGGTCGATCTGCGCGTCGGCGGCGAGTTCAGCTCGCGCATGGAGGCCAAGGACGGCAGCATGGGCTTCGACTTCGCTGGCACCTACACCGCCATCGTGGAGCATGCGCTGATCGAGGCCCGCTTCGGTGAGCGTGAGCTGCGCGTGGAGTTCATCCCCGGCCCCGCAGGCGTGACCGTGCGCGAGACCTTTGACGCCGAGGACAGCAACCCCGTCGAGCTGCAGCGCCAGGGCTGGCAGTCCATCCTGGACAACTTCGCCCGCCACGCCGAGCGCCAGCCGGGCTGAGGCGCGGCGCTTCTGACTACCATGGGGGCATGAACGCCCCCGACACCGGCCTGTCCCGGCCCACCCTGCTCTCGCTCGCCCTGCTCGTGCTGCTGGCCCTGCTGGCCTCGGGCTGGGCGCCGTACGACCGCGCGACCTGGGCCATGGAGGTGGCGCCGGTCTTCATCGCCCTGCCCCTGCTGGCCCTGAGCCAGCGGCGCTTTCCGCTCACGCCCCTGCTCTACACCCTGATCACCTGGCACTGCCTGGTGCTGATCCTGGGCGGGGCCTACACCTATGCGCGCGTGCCCCTGGGCTTCTGGCTGCAGGATCTGTTTGCGCTCTCGCGCAACCCTTACGACAAGATCGGCCACTTCGCCCAGGGCCTGATCCCGGCCCTGCTGGCGCGCGAGATCCTGCTGCGCACCGGCCAGGTGCGCGGCCGCGGCATGGCGGGCTTTCTGGCCATGTGCGTGGCCCTGGCGGTGAGCGCGGTCTACGAGCTCATCGAGTGGTGGGCCGCCCTGGCCCTGGGTCAGGGAGCCGACGAGTTCCTGGGCACCCAGGGCGACCCCTGGGACACGCAGTCGGACATGTTCATGGCCCTGCTGGGCGCCCTGGTCAGCAGCCTGCTGCTGGCGCGCTGGCACGACCGCCAGATGGCCGGCTTGGGCTTCAACCCCACAGCGGCAGGCGGCGCCTGCGCTCGCCCGTGAGCGCGAACAGCGCGTTGGCCAGGGCCGGCGCCACCGGCGGCACACCCGGCTCGCCCACGCCGCCCGGCGGATTCGTGCTCGCGAGCACATGGGTTTCGATGCGCGGCGTCTGGGCCAGGCTCAGCAGGGGATAGTCGGCAAAGCCGCTCTGGCGCACCGCGCCCTCGGCCCCGATATCGATGCGCCCCCACAGCGCGGCCGAGAGGCCGAAGATGATGGCGCTCTCCATCTGGCGCTCGACGATGGCCGGGTTCACCACCAGGCCGCAGTCCAGGGCGCAGACCACGCGC
This sequence comes from Shinella sp. XGS7, assembly GCF_020535565.1. Lineage (NCBI taxonomy): Bacteria > Pseudomonadati > Pseudomonadota > Alphaproteobacteria > Hyphomicrobiales > Rhizobiaceae > Shinella > Shinella sp. XGS7. The sequence continues at coordinate 515,345 of NZ_CP084758.1, forward strand.
AGCACGCGCGGCTGGCCGTCGGGCGCCAGGCGCAGCTCCAGCACCTGGGCCACGATGCTGCCAAAGCTCTCGTGCAGGGCCAGGCCGCGCGCCACGCCTGTGGGCAAGGCCTGACCCCAGCCGGCCTTCTCGGCCGCCAGGCGCAGCACCGCGGCATGGCGCGGCAGGGCGGCATCCAGCCACTGCAGGCGGAAGTCCAGCGGATCGCGGCCGGCCGCATGGGCCAGCTCGTCCACAAAGCTCTCCATGAAGAAGGCATTGTGCGAATGCCCCACCGAGCGCCAGAAGCCCACGGGCACGCCGCTGTGCGTGGCCTCATGGGCAATGCGCTGGTGGGCCAGAGCATAGGGATGGTCCAGCAGGCCCTCGGCCGTGGTCTTGTCCGGCGCCTCGAAGCGGCTGCTCAGGGCCGGCAGCACGCGCTCCATCCAGCGCGGCGAGATGGCGTCGCCCGCGCTGCCCACGAGCAGGGCCTGGGGCCGGCCCTGGGCATCCAGCCGGGCGCGGCAGAAGGCGGCGCCCGCGGGGCGGTAGAAGTCGTGGCGGAAGTCTTCCTCGCGCGACCACAGCAGCTGCACCGGCGCGCCGCCGGTCTCCAGGGCCACGCGCACGGCCTGGCCCACCAGGTCCACCTCCAGGCGCCGGCCGAAGCCGCCGCCCAGATACGTCACATGCACCTCCACCGCCGACTCGTCCACGCCCGCCACCCGCGCCGCCAGCGCGCGCGCCAGACCTGGCACCTGGGTGGGCAGCCAGAGCGTGACCCGGCCATCCTTCACCTGGGCCGTGCAGTTCATGGGCTCCAGGGTGGCGTGGGCCAGATAGGGCGCTTCGTAGAACGCCTCCACCAGGCGCTCGCCCTCGGCCAGGGGGCGGGCCAGCTGGGCGGCCGCATCGCCGGCGCTGCGAAAAGCCAGGCCCCCGCCCGCGGCAGCGCGGCGCGCGGCCTCGCGCAGCTGCTCGGCAATGCGCTCGCCGTCCAGGGCGCCGGCCGGGCGCCCCTGCCACTGCACCTCCAGGGCCTGGGCCGCCTGCTGGGCGCGCCAGCTGTTGCGCGCCACCACGGCCAGGGCCGGCACGCTGCCGGCATAAGGCGGCAGGCGCACCAGGCGCAGCACGTCGGGCAGGCGCAGGGCGGCGCTGGCGTCCACCGCGCCGGGCGAGCCGCCCAGCATGGGCGCCTGGCAGATAGCGGCATACAGCAGGCCCGGCGGGCGCTGGTCGATGCCGAAGCGCGCGGAGCCATCCACCTTGGCCGGCACATCGCGGCGCGGCGCGGGACGGCCGATCAGGCGCCAGGCCTCGGGCGGCGTGAGGCTCACCTCGCCGGGCGGGGTGGCGGCCGCGGCGCGGGCCAGTTCGCCGTAGTGGGCACGTTGGCCGATGGCATGGCTGACCCAGCCCTGCTCCAGCTGCAGCTCGGCCAGGGCCTGACCCCATTGCAGGGAGGCCGCGCCCAGCAGCTGCTGGCGGGCGGTGGCCGCCGCCCAGCGCAGCGGCTCCCAGGCATCGGCCACGCTGGAGCTGCCGCCGGTGGCATTCACGCCCAGCTCGCGCGCCAGCTTGGCCACGCTCCATTGCGCCAGGCGCGCCAGGCGGCTCTCCTGACCCGGCTCGGTGTGCTGGGGTGCCAGCGGCAGCTGACCCACGAACATGGCCACATTGCCGTAGAGGCTCTCGTAGCCGGCCGGAATCAGGCGCACCCGCTCCAGCGGCAGGCGCAGCTCCTCGGCCACCAGCTGGGCCAGGGCCGTGTGCACGCCCTGCCCCATCTCGCTGCGCGGCATGGCCAGGAGCACATCGCCGCTCCCGGCCTCGATCTTGATCCAGGCGTTCAGGCCCAGCTCGCCCTCGCGCGGCGGCAGGCTGCCGGGCCGGCCCAGGCGGCTGCGCGGTGGCACGGCGACCACGCCCACCAGCAGGGCGCCGGCAGCCGTCAGCCCCGAAAGCAGCAGGGTGCGACGCCTCATGCCTTGGCTCCGGCCAGCTGGGCGGCGGCGGCATGGATGGCGGCGCGCACGCGGGGGTAGGTGCCACAGCGGCAGAGGTTGGTGATGGCCGCGTCGATCTCGGCATCGCTGGGCTTGCGGTTCTTGCGCAGCAGGGCGGCCGCGGCCATCAGCATGCCGCTCTGGCAATAGCCGCACTGCGGCACCTGGTGGGCCACCCAGGCGCGCTGCAGCGCATGGTCGGGGCCCAGGCCCTCGATGGTGGTGATGGCGCGGCCGGCCACGCTGGCCAGGGGCGTGACGCAGCTGCGCCGCGCCTCGCCGTCCACCTGCACGGTGCAGGCGCCGCAGGCCGCCACGCCGCAGCCGAACTTGGTGCCGGTGAGGTCCAGGCCGTCGCGCAGGGCCCAGAGCAGGGGCATGGCCGGATCCCGGGCATGCTCGGGCAAGGTTTTCAGTTCACCGTTGATCTTGAGTTCCATCGCCGATTTCTCCCCCCGGGGTCATGTCCCTGCGGCGCCGCAGCATAGCCCGGCGCGGTCACAATAGCGGCATGAGTTCCGTATCGCCGCCCACCCCCGCCCTGCTGCTCCTGCCCACCGGCGGGGCGGCGCCGCAGCTGCTGTTTCTGCTGTTCCATGGCGTGGGCGGCAATGCGCAGCAGATGCGCCCGCTGGCCGAGGCCTTGCACGGGCAGTATCCGCAGTCCGCGGTGCTGAGTTTCGATGCGCCCGAGCCCTTTGACGGCGTGCCGGGGGGCGGAAGCGGTTACCAATGGTTCTCGCTGCGCGAGATCGACGAGGCCTCGCGCCCGGCCCGCGTGGCCGCCGCCCTGCCCGGCTTTGTGGCCCTGGTGCGCGGCGTGGCCGCCCAGTACGGCCTGGGCTGGGAGCATGTGGCCCTGGGCGGTTTCTCCCAGGGCGCCATCATGGCCCTGGAAGCCGTGCAGGCCGAGCCGCAGCTGGCCGGCCGGGTGCTGGCCTTTGGCGGCCGGCATGCCCGCCTGCCCGAGGAAGCGCCCGAGGCCGTGAGCGTGCACCTGCTGCACGGCATGGCCGACGCGGTGATGCCCTACCAGCAGGCCGTGGCCTCGGCCCAGGCCCTGCTGCAGCTGGGCGGCGATGTGACGGCCGATGTGCTGCCGGGCATCGGCCATGAGCTGCACCCGCAGCTGATCGCCAAGGCCCTGGAGCAGCTGCGCACCTTTGTGCCGGCGCGGCTGTGGCGTGAGGCCGTGCTGGCCGCCGCCGAGCAGGACCGGCAGCAGCCGAGCTGAGCCACCGCGCTCAGTGCGCCGGACCGACCGGACGTGCGAAACGCTCCTGGCGGGCCGGCCGCATCAGCAGCGCGAACTGCTGGCGCGACATGCGCAGCAGGCGCTCGTGGTCACCGGCCTCCAGATAGACGGGCTCATCGGGCGAAACAGTCTCGGTGAGCGAGCGCTCCACCACCGTCTCCAGCCCCCAGGCCATGCCCAGAGGCGGCACGGCGCCTGGCCGGCAGTCGCCGAACAGGCGCATGACCTGACTCTCCTCGCACAGGCGCAAGCTGCGCCGGCCCAGCAGGCCGGCCAGGGTGGACAGCTCCACCTCGGCGTCGGCCGGCAGCACGGCCATCAGCATATGGCCGGTCTCGTCCTCCAGGATCACGGGTTTGGCCAGCTGGTGGGCGGCCACGCCGGCGCGGTGGGCCGTCTCGGCACTGCAGCGGCTGGGGCGGTGGGCCTCGCTTTCGTAGCGCGCATCGCGCTGCTGCAGATAGCGGGTCAGTCGGCTGGGAATGGCCATGTTTCCTCCTGAATATGGGCTGGCCGGTCGGGACACGCTCGCCCTGGCGGGCGCACGTCCCGCTAGTTTGGGCGCCCCGGGGCGGAATCTCCAGCCCAGTTTGGAGGCGCCCGCCGCGCCGCGGGGCCGCGCCAAGTGCCTGATACGCCTCAGGAATTCAAGCTTGAGAGAAAGGCAAGACTTTCCTCAGGACTCGGTGAGCGTGTCCGTGGAGCATGGGCGCACCGCCCACATACAGGGAGTCCTGATGAACAAGATCCACAACTTCTGGCGGCGCGGGCTGCCCTGGGCCCTGGGCCTGAGCGCGGCCCTGAGCGGCACGCTGAGCGGGACCGCCAGCCAGGCCGCCGTGCAGTTCTTTGACAGCGAAGCCCAATTCCTGGCCGCCCTGGGTGGGGTGCAGCGCGAGGGCTTCGAGCGTTTTGCCAGCGATCTGGACAGCAGCGGCCGCGGCCTGGACCTGGGCGCCTTCGTGGTGAACGGGGTCTGGCGCGTGGAAACGCCGCCCGGCCCCTCGGGCGTGGACGGCAGCGCTTTTCTGGCCCTGGACCTGAGCTACGGCGGCTGGGCCGAGCTGAAGTTCGGTGCGGCCCAGCGCGCCTTCGGCGCCTGGTTCAGCCAGGTTCCCGTGCGGCTGAGCGCCGATGCCAACAGCCTGGAGGGCTATGGCTCCTACCGCCTGGTCAGCAGCCTGGAGCCCGCCGGCCTGCCGGGTGGGGCCCCGCAGTTCATTGGCTGGATCGCGGATCAGAGCTTCAACCGCGTGGTGCTGGAGGGCGCGGGCTGCTGCTCGCGCCGCGTCGCGCTGGACGAGATCCGCTTTGTCGGCGCCAGCGCCGTGCCGGAGCCGGGCGCTTTCGCCCTGATGCTGACCGGTCTGGCAGGCCTGGGCTGGCGCGGGTGGCGCCGGGCCCGCTGATCAGTCCAGCACCACCTCGGTGCGCACCGTGCCGGCACGGTCGGCACTGGCGCTGAGGGCCAGGCGGGTGCCTTGCGGCGCGCGCACCACCCACTCGCCCACGGCGCGGTCCGCCGTGATCTCGCGGCTGGGCAGGAAGGCCTGCTGGCTCTGCTTGGGCGCATGGCCTTCCAGCTGCGGACCTTCCATGCGCTCCTTGCCGCTGACCAGGCTGACCTCAGGATTGCCGGCGGGCAGGTGGATCTCGAACATCACACCGCGCACCACCTTGCGCTCCAGCGCGCGCTTGGTCACATAGGCGGGCAGATAGCCGCTGTTGGCCACGGCCAGGCGCACGCGCCAGGTGTCGGGGCCCAGGGCCCGCACCTCGGTGCGCAACAGCTCCAGCTTGGGCAGGGAGAGTGCGATCTGGTTCATCCAGCGCGGGAAGCGCGCGGCCTCGCGCTCGCGCAGATGCGGCGGCGGGTTGCGCCAGAAGTTCATCTTGTCCCAGCCGCCGATCTCCACCGGGCCCAGCTGCGGGTGGTGGAAGGGCCGCCAGTCCACATGGGCCTGACCGCCGCACTGCTCATCGCTCCACTTGAGCAGCTTGAGATCGTCTTCCACCGGGTGCTCGCGGAACCAGTCGATCCACTTGTAGCCCTCGATGCCGGCCTCCTTGTTGGGCGACCAGAGCTCCACCACCCAGAACAGGGCGCCCAGATGCTCGTAGACCCAGTCCTGGGTGCCGGTGATGACTTCCTTGGGGTGGTACTTGAACTCGTGCCAGATGCTGATGGCGGGATAGCCGCTGTGCTGCTCGCCCAGCTTGGAGAACTGTTTGTAGGCCCAGAGGTCCTCCGGGATCATGTCATCGTCGCTGCAGGTGCCCATGGGGCGCAGGATCACGCCGCTGTGCGTGTGGTAGCTGATGGCGGCGCCGATGTTCGGGTGGCTGGTGATGAAGTCCACCATGGCCCGCACCTCGGGCTCGCTGGTCGGGTAGGGCCCGGCGCCCAGCTGCTTGTACTCCTGGCGCCACTCGCTGGGGAAGTTGCGGTTCAGGTCCAGGCCCTCGCGGTCCCGGTTGACCGTGACGGTGAGGCCGTCGTGGTTCTTGACGAAGCCCTCGGGCATCAGGCGGTAGTACTCGCCGCCAAACTCGCCGGGCTCGCGCGCCACCATCAGGCGCGGGTCCGCGGGGTGCTTCTTGTAGCCGCCATGCGGGTCCAGCACGCGCATGGTGAGGATGCGGCCGTCGCCGTCCACGTCTTCCATGCTCAGGCCGTCCACCGGCTCCTCGTCGAAGGGGTAGCGGCGGGTGGAGGAGCGGATGTGGCGCGGCCGGTCGGCCAGGGCCAGCTCGGCGCCGTCGGGGTTGAGGCGCGGCACCATATAGATGCAGCGGCTGTCCAGCAGCTGGGTGACCTGGTCATCGGCGCCGTAGAGCGTGGCCAGATGGTGCAGGTAGTACAGGCAGGTGGTGGAGGCGGTGAGCTCGGCGGCGTGGATATTGCCGTCCAGCCAGAAGGCGGGCTTGTCCACATCGGCGCCGGTGGCGGTGTTGGTCAGCACCAGCACCCAGATGTCGCGGCCCTCGTAGCTCTTGCCGATGGAGCGCACCGAGACCAGATTGGGCAGGGCCTCCGCATAGCTGAAGAGCAGGGCAGTGAGCTCCTCGTAGCGGTAGAACTGGTCGAAGCGGGGGGTGGGAAGCGCGGCCATCGGTTCTGCTTTGCATCGGGTGAGGTCGATGCGGACATTGTGCCCAAGAGCCCTCAGCCGCGCGGTGGGGGCATCCCTCCCCACCCCGCGGCTGCGGACGCCCCTCGCCCGCAGCGGCCAAGGCCGGCCGCTATCGGACGTGCTGCCACTACTTGGCCGCGACGGTGATGGGCAGGGTGGCCGTGGCGGTCTGGCCGCTGTTGTCCGTCACCACGATCTTCAGCGCATAGCTGCCCGCCACCGGCGCGGCCCAGCCCAGGGTGACGATGGAGCCGCTGGCCGAGAACATCATGCCCAGGGGCGCCCCCGAGATGGACATGGCCAGCGCGGTGGCACCCGGCGCGGACACGCTGATGCTGCCGCTGAGCGCCTTGCCGGCCACGCCGCTGAGGGCGGGCGCGCTGATGGAGAGACCGCCGGTGGTGATCTTCAACGTGATCAAGGCCTGCGCGCTCAGGCCGGTCTTGCTGTCCTTGACCGTGACCGTGAGGCTGTAGCTGCCCGCAAGCGGATTGCTCCAGCTCAGCAGGCCGCTGGCGCTCACGCTCAGGCCGCTGGGCGCGCCGCTGAGGCTGTAGCTGAGCGGATTCGGGGCACTGGTGAGCAGGCTGTAGCTCCAGGGCTGGCCGGCCTGGCCGCTCAGCGTGGCGCCAGCCACCGTGGGTGCCGTCGCGCCGGGGGCCGCAGCCACGCTGAGGCTGTAGACCGCCTGCCCGCTCAGGCCGGTCTTAGTGTCGGTGGCGATCACGCTCAGCGCATAGCTGCCCGCCACGGGGTTGGGCCAGCTGACCACGCCGGTGCTGGCCGCAATCTGCAGGCCGGCCGGGGCGCCGCCCAGGCTGAAGCTCAGGGCATTGGGTCCGCTGGCGGACGCGGTGAAGCTCAGGGCCGTGCCGGCCTTGGCACTGATGCTGGCCGGGCTGACGACCGGCGCACTGGGGACCGCACTGGCGCTGCTGAGCGCCAGCATATTGAGCAGGCTGGCGCCATTGGGCGTGCCCAGGCCGGTGGCGCTGTCGTAGCCCGTCTTGGCGGCGCAGCTGCTGCAGCTGCCGTTGGCGCCACGGTTGATATCGGCGAAGGCAGCGGCGTAGTTGCCGGGCACGCTGGCAATGCCGCCGTAGAGCGCGGTATGGGCCGCGCCCAGGGTGGGCTTGCCGGCCAGCGCGCGCATGGCGTTGCTCACGGCCAGCAAGCCGGCCCATTGCGGCGTGGACAGGCTGGTGCCGCCGGCGCTGATCCAGCTCAGGGCGCCGCTGCTGGACTGAACCGCCACATACTGGCCGGTATTGGGATCGGCATTGAAGGCCACATCGGCCACGCTTCGCCGCAGCGGCACGCCCATGCCGGGCACGGCCGTGCTCTGGTAAGCGGGCCTGGCGGTGTAGGCGCTGACGCCGCCACCGGTGCCCGACCAGGTCACCTCGCTGCGCGGGCCGCTGCCGCCATAGCTCAGGCTGGTGCCGCTGATGGCCAGCACATTGGGCGAGACCGCCGGCCAGGACACGGCAGCACCGGAGTCGCCGGTGGCGGCCAGGTAGCTCATGCCGGCGCCGGTGAAGGCCGCGTCCACCGAGGCGGTGTAGCTGCCCTCGGTGGCACCAAAGCTCATGGACACCACGCCCGGGCCCATGGCATTGGCCAGCTTGATGCCGCCCAGCAGGCTGTTGATCGTGGCGTCGGGCGCCTCGATCAGCACGATGCGGGCCAGGGGCGCGATGGCATGGGCCCATTGCACATCCAGCGCGATCTCGGTGGCCCAGCCCGCGTCATAGGCCGGCGCGCTGGCGCTCATGCCGCCCGCCGCCGTGCTGTAGACCTGGCTGAACTCGCAGGCCGCCGCGGCCGGCTTGGCCAGCGGCAGCGAGGCCGTGCTGGCGATCACCCGGTTCGTGCAGGCCGGCAGGCCGAAGCGCTGGTTGAAGGCCGTCAGCTCGGCCACCACCGAGGGGTTGTGCCGGGCGTTGACGATGTAGACGGTCTGGCCGGCCCCGAACTGGGCCGCCTGGGCCGGGCTCAGGCTGGCGCCGGCCACGGGCAGGGCCGGCAGACCGTAGGCCGCGCGTATCTGGGCGGGCGTGAAGGTGGAGACCACCGCGGTGCCGGCCAGGGGGCTGATGCCCCCCTCCCCCGTCGTGCCGCCCATGGCGTGGCGGAGCGCCTGGGCCTCCAGGGTCTGTACCGTGAGGCCGCGGCTGCCCAGCGCGCCGAACTCGGCAGGCACGGACTGCTGGCGGGGCCCTTGCTGGGCCGAGGCATTGGGGTCGCGCATGTCCTGCTCGCCGGGCGGATCGAGCAGCACCGGTGCCACATGGAAGCTGGGGCGCACCTCCAGCGCCGCGGCGGCGCCGGACAGTTCATCCGGCTGCAGTTCCAGGGTGCTGCTGGCCGTGGCCAGGGGCGCCATGCCGGGCTCGGCATTGCTGGCTGGCTGCCCCCCCGCCGCAAGCACTCAGCAGCAGGCCCAGCAACCCGGCCAGGGGCAGGCGTGATGCAGGGACGGGAGGGCGGGAAAACTGCGGCATGACCAGAACGCTCCAAGGATTGACAGTCCGAGCGAGGGCCCAACCGATTCAGGAGCCCGATGGCGCTCCTGGCAACCCCGCTGCCCTGGCACTGCTGCGCGGTAGGCCGGTGGCTTTGCGTCCCCGCCTTTCAACGGGTTTGCCCTCTGCTTGCGAGATGTGCTGCCGCGCCGGCAACAGCCCGGCCCACCAGAACAACAGCGAATTTATCAATTACGCAGTTTTAAAGCACAAATTTCGCGAATAAATCCGTGAAACACTGAACGAATCTGCACAGACCATGGAAATCAAGGCGAATTTATCAATTGAGAGTGCGGCCGCCATTGGGCTGCTCCGCCCTCACTGGCCCTTGAACAGCCCCTGAAACTGGCGCGAGACCGGCAGCCGCTCCTCGCGTCCCTTGAGGCTGAGCACCATGGCGTTCTCGTCCACCCGGATGGCGCTGGCGATATGGCGGCTGTTCACCAGCACCGAGCGGTGCACCTGCCAGAAGACCTCGGCGTCCAGGGTGGCCAGCAATTCCTTGAGCGGGGTGCGGATCAGGGCCTCGCCGCCCTGGTAGACGACGCGGGTGTAGCGGTTGTCGCTCTCGAAGAAGATCACCTCTTCGGGCGCGATCATCTTCACCTCGCGGCCCAGCGAGGCCTGGATCAGGCGCGGCCGGGGCGCCGCCGCCGCGGCGCTGGGCAGCAGCTGGCGCAGCAGGGCCTGCAGATCGGGCGCGCTCTGGTAGGCCGACTGCAGCCGGGCCTTGAGCCGGGCCACGGTCTGGGCCAGGCGCTCGTCGTCCACCGGCTTCATCACATAGTCCACCGCGCCGGCCTCGAAGGCGGAGAGCGCGTGGTCGCCATAGGCGGTGACGAAAACCACCTGGGGCGGCTGGGCCGTGGCCGCCAGGCGCCGCGCCACCTCCAGGCCGGTCAGGCCGGGCATGCGGATGTCCAGAAAGCAGAGCTGGGGCTCCAGGGCCAGGAAGTCGTCCCAGGCGTCCACGCCGTGGGTGCTGGTGGCCACGATGTCCAGCTCGGGCCAGAGCCTCGCGAGCGCGGCCCGCAGCTGCTCGCGCGGGCCTTCCTCGTCGTCGGCGATCAGGGCGGTGGGTCGGTTCATCATCGGGCGGCGGGCGTCTCGCCGGAGGGGGTCTCGAAGCTGCCGGGCGCCAGCAGCTCCAGCCGGGCGCAGGTGCCGCCCTCGGGGCGCGGCAGAAGACGCAGCCGGGCCGCGGGGCCGAAGGCATGTTCCAGGCGGGCGCGGCAGTTGCCCAGGCCCAGGCCTTCCTGCCAGCCGGGGGCCAGGCCCACGCCGTCGTCGCAGAGCTCCAGGCACCAGCCCTGCGGGCCCTGGGCGCTCAGGTGCAGGCTCACGCGGCCGCCGCCCAGGGCGGGGGCGATGCCATGCTCCAGCGCGTTTTCCAGCAGGCTCAGCACGATGCCCGGCGGCAACTCGGCGCGCGCGGCCAGCGCGGGTTCGGCCTGCAGCTGGTAGCGCAGGCGCTCGCTGCCCCAGCGCGCCTGCATCACACGCAGATACTGCTCGGCCAAAGCCAGCTCCTCGGCCAGGCTGACCTGGGGCTTGAGCATCAGCTCGGCCGTGCCGCGCAGAAAGGCGCTGAGGGCACGCAGCAGGCCGCTGGCGCGGGCATCACCGCTGTCCACCCAGTGCTGCACGGCCGAGAGGGTGTTGAAGATGAAATGCGGCTGGATCTGGGCCTGCAGCAGGCGCAGCCGGGCCTCGCTGGCCTCGCGGGCCATGCGCTCATGGCGCCGCGCCTCGTCCAGGCGCGCCAGCTCCTGCTGGATCTGCAGGCGGCGGGCACTGGCCACGGTCCACATCATCAGCAGCAGCAGCAGGGCCGTGAGCAGGGCCGCGGGCAGGCCCACGCGCAGCAGCTCGTCCAGCATGGCGCCCAGGCCGCCGCGCGCGCCCTGCCCCGCCAGGTTCAGGCCCAGAAAGCTCAGGGCCGCACCCAGCAAAGCGCCCAGCAGCACCATCAGCACCACCCGCGGCAGACCGCCGCGCGCCAGCACATCGGGCTTGAGCCAGGCCGTGACCAGGCCCATCACCAGGCCGAAGACCAGGGCCAGGGCCACCGGCAGGGCCAGCCACCAGGGCATGCCCAGCGCCCCCAGGGCCAGGCTGCAGCCCGCCACGCCAGCCACCGTGCCGCCCCAGGCCCAGAGGCCGCCGCGGCTGTAGAGAAAGCGGTCCATGGCGCGCGCCTGCACCTGCATCTCGGCCGGCATGCGTTGGTAATAGGGTTCGGCCCAGCCGAAATACCAGCGTTGGAAGCGGTTCATCGTCAGGCTGCCGCTGTGCAAAAGCATCATGGCCGCAGTGTAGGCAGGCCGGGCGTCTCGCACAGCCCCGCGGCGGCGAGCTGCGGAATCGCTGTGGCGAACGAACGGCCCCGGGCCTGTCGTGGGCTCAGAGATCCAGCAGGACGCCGCCGGCAAAGACCTTGAGCTCGCCCGGGGCAAAAGCCACCCAGTCCTCGTTGCGGGTGAGCGGCTCGGTGGCGATCACGGCCACGCGGTCCTGGCTCGTGGTGTGCTGAGCGAAGTCGATGCTCAGATCCTCGTCGGCCAGGTGGGCGGCGCCGAAGGGATGGCGGCGCAGCAGATAGTGCAGCTTGCTCGTGCCATGGGCCCAGAGCGCCTCGCCATTGGACAGCAGCATATTGAAGGTGCCGTGGCGGCTGAGCTGGGGCAGCAGCTCGCGCAGGGTGGCGCTGAGCTCGGCAATGCTGGGCACGGCGGCATGCGCCTTGGCCAGCTCCTGCATCAGCCAGCAGAAGGCGCGCTCGCTGTCGGTCTGGCCCACGGGGCGGAAGGCGGCGTGCAGGCGCGGTTCGAAGTCCACCAGATTGCCGTTGTGCGCGAACACCCAGTAGCGACCCCAGAGCTCGCGCTGGAAGGGGTGGGTGTTCTCCAGCGAGACCTGACCCTGGGTGGCCTTGCGGATATGGGCAATGACGTTGTCGCTCTTGATCGGGTAGCGCTTGACCAGCTCGGCCAGGGGCGAGACGCGGGCGCTGTGATGGTCCACGAAGTGGCGCAGGCCGCGGCCCTCGAAGAAGGCGATGCCGAAACCGTCCTTGTGCTCATCCGCGCGCGTGGCCAGACCGGTGAAGCTGAACATCACATCGGTCGGCGTGTTGGCATTCATGCCCAGCAATTGGCACATATCAGTTGTCCGTGGCAGCTAGCGGTGCCCACTGCAGCGTAAAGAAATCCCGGGCCGAGCGCCGGGCCGCTCCCAAGCCGGCCCGCAGTGACGATGCTTGCCGGTCAATCCGGCAAGCATCGACGCCCCCTCGGGGGGCCGGCCAAGGTAGGCCTTGGACGAGGGGCTCACGCTACTCCCAGATGATGCGCGTCAGCCCGCGCCAGCTGACCAGATTGCCGGGATTGCTGGTCTCGTTGAGCACCCCGCTCATGCGGCGGCGCAGGCGCTCGCTCTTGCGGGCGCGCCAGATCAGCAGATCGGCCAGCCAGGGATAGGCGTTGATCCGGTTGGCCCGCTCGTAGAGCTCGTACTTGGGCTTGAGGGCACGCAGCGCAGCCTCGTAGCGCGAGCGTGCGGCAGCTTCGTCGTCGGGATGGGCCAGCAGGGCCTCGGCGGCCAGCATGCCGGTCTCCATGGCCTTGCCGATGCCCTCGCCGGTGAAGGAGTAGGTGGAGCCGGCGGCCTCGCCGATCACCATCAGGCCCGGGCGGCTCCAGCGCGCGCCGGCCAGGGTGCAGCGCAGGGGCGCGCCCTTGAGTTCGCCCACCAGCTCGCCGCTGCGCATCAGCTCGGCGGCAGGCGGGTAATGCTCGACGAAGGCGTCGAAGATGGCGCGCAGGTTCACGTCCTTCTTCTGACCCTTGCCGGCCAGGTCGCGGTGGCTGTCGGTGACGCCCACGCCGATATTGAAGTGGCCGTCCGGGGCCGGGAAGATCCAGCCGTAGCCGGGGCGCACAGCCTTGTCCCAGACCACCTCCAGCGCCTTGATGCGACCCACCATGGCGGGCGCCTTCACATAGCCGCGCAGGGCCACGCCGCTGGGCGTGTGGCGCTCGCACATGCCCGCGGCCGTCAGGGCCTTGGGCACGGCACCGGTGGCCAGCAGCACGGCACGCGCACGCTGCTCGCGCTGGCTGCCGTCGGGCAGGCGCAGGCGGGCACCGACCACGCGGCCCTGCTCGTCTTCCAGGGGCGACTCGAAGCGGGCTTGCTCGAAGCGCGCGCCACTCTGCACGGCCGCCTCCAGCAGCAGCTGGTCCAGCTCGCGGCGCGGCAGCACGGCCAAGGCGCCCGGCACATCGACCCGGCCGCCGCGCGGCCCGATGCAGCCCACATGGGCCACCGGCTGGGCGCGCGCCATCACCGCGTCCAGCAGGCCCAGCTTGGCCAGGGCCTGGTGCGCGTCAGGAATCAGTCCGTCGCCGCAGATCTTGTCGCGCCCCGGCGGATGCTGGTCCACCAGCAACACCGCCACCCCGGCCCGCGCCAGCAGCCGCGCCGCCGCACTGCCAGCCGGGCCGGCGCCGATGATGAGCAGCGGATCCTGCGGGGGCGGCATGGCGTCCTGCATATGGAGAGAGTCCCTGTATCGTTTTGGAGATGGGCGGATTCTAGGGAAGAGTGGGCGTCGGCCTGCGCGGACGATGACGGCCTGCGGCCCGGCAAAAGAAAAAGGGCGAGTTGCCTCGCCCTTGAGTCACGGCACGCGATGCCTGTGAGGCATTGCATGCCGCTGGTGCTTCGCTAGTTCAGCCTGGTATCAGAACTTGTAGGAAGCGCGCGCGTAGAACTTGCGACCCGTGGGGTCGGCAAAGCGCGGGTCGTAGTTCGCCTGGAACACCTCATCCTGGTTGGAATACGGCGGATCGCGGTCAAACAGGTTCTTGATACCAAAGGTCAGGTTGAACTGCTTGGCCACATCGACGCCCACATAGGCATCAACCGTGGTGTAGGACTTGACGGTATTGCTGGGATCCTGGTCGATGTAGCCGCTCTTGTAGAAGGCGGTGGCACCTGCAGTCCAGACACCGAAATTCCAGCGGGCAGCCAGGGCATGCTGCCACTTGAACACCGGGTTGACGCCCACATACACGCCCACATTCTGGTTCCACGGACCGTCCTTGTAGTCCTGGTACTCGTAGGTGTTGATGTAGGTGCTGTTGAGCGACAAGGTCACGTTGCCGGCCGAGCCCAGCTTCAGGCGCCAGTTGGCGCTCAGATCCACACCGTTGGCATTGGTGCCGCCCAGGTTCTGCTGGCGCAGATCCAGATAGCCGCAATCGCTGCCGGGGCAGGAGAAGCCGTCAATGGACAGATCGCCCTTGGAGTTGCGCTTGTAGTACTGGGCAAAAGTCTTGAAGTCCGGGCCCAGCACGGTATTGGCTGCCAGGGCCGCAATCGAGTCCTTCTGCTTGATCCACCAGAAGTCCACACCCAGGGAAACGTCCGAAGTCGGCTCGTAGACCACACCGAAGGTCAGGTTCTTCGCCTTCTCGGGCTTGAGGTCCAAATTGCCGCCGGTCAGGCGCTGGAATTGCACATTGCAGTTCAGGGACTTGGACTTCCCGGCAATCGGCACGCCGCCCGGGCAGTTCACCGGGTCGGACACGGTACCGGTGTTGGTGTAGGCCTGCGAGGCGTTCAGCTCATAGAGCGAAGGAGCGCGGAACCCGGTGGAGTAGCTGCCGCGCAGCAGCAGTTCCTTCATCGGCTGGAAGCGCAGGCCGAACTTCGGGTTGGTGGTGCTGCCGAAGTCGCTGTACTTGTCATAGCGCAGGGCCACGGTGAGGTCCAGCTGCTTGGTCACCGGCACGTTCAGCTCGGAATAGAGCGCGTAGACCTTGCGGGTGCCCGCCGAGCGGGAATTGGGGTCCACACCGGTGCTGGCCACCAGCTTCTCGGCCACCTCCTTGTTGGCGGTGGACAGGAAGTCTTCATGACGGAACTCGGCACCGATGGCCACCGCCGCGTTATTGCCCGACTTGAACCAGTCGCCCAGCTCACGGCTGACACGCGCGTCGGCCGTAGTCACCTTGCCGCGATGATTCTGCAGATTGCCGCCCAGCAGCGCGTCCTGAATGGCCTTGTCGCCAGCAGCGTCCTGCGCGCCAAAGGGGTTGATCAGACCATTGAGCATGGCGATGGCAATCTTGTCGCCGTCGGAGTAGCCGCTGACGATCTCCTTGATCTTGTTTTCATTGCGGCTCACGCCGAGCTGGTAATCCCAGCCCGCCACCGTACCGTCCAGCGAAGCCAGCAGGCGGCTCTGGTCGTTCTGCGACTCATTGGTCCGCTGACCACCAGCCAGGGCACGCCACTTCACCGTGATGAAACCTGGCTGCAGGTTCACGCCCGGACGCGGAGCCATATTGGCCTGCGTGTACGTCGGGTCGATGGTGAAGCCAGGCTTGATGGCGCCAGGATTACCCGGGAAGTAAGGATTCAGCGAACCGTCCGGGCGGCGGGGGTTCATCCACAGCGTGCCATAGGGCACCGGAGCAATGCGGGAGATCGAGTCGTTGCTGGTGGTGAACCATTCCACCGACAGGGTGTGATCCTGGGCCAGGCGCAGCGAGCCGCGCAACATCGCGGACTTGCGATCCGACTTGGTCGTGTAGTCGACGAACTTGGAGGTCGACATATAGCAGGAGGTCCCGTCACCGGCGTCCACCATCCAGGACGGACTCGTGCAGGACGGAGCAGCCGGGTTGGCCGTCACATCACCGTTCTGGTAATAGTTGGCCGGGAAAGGCGTGGGCGACAGACCGCCCGGGAGGCGCTGATTGAAGGGGCGCTGTTCACCACCGATAGGATCGGTCTTGGTGATGTCCACGAAGCCAAAGATATTGAAGCCTTGCGAGGACAGATCGCCGTAGCCGAAGCCCACATTGGCGGTGCTGGCCTCGCCGCCAGCCATCTGGGGCTTGTCGACGCCAATCGTGATGGCGCCACCGCGGTAGTCCTTGCGGGTAATGAAGTTGATCACACCGCCGATGGCGTCGGTGCCGTACAGCGACGACGCGCCATCACGCAGCACTTCGACGCGCTCCAGCGCGGCAAACGGGATCATGTTCAGGTCGGGTGCCGCGCCATCGATCGCGTTGTTGGCGATACGGCGGCCGTTCAGCAGCACCAGCGTCTTGTTGGAGCCAATGCCGCGCAGATTGGCAAAGGATGCCCCGCCCGTACTCGAGCCCACTTGCTGGCTGGACGACTGGGTCATCTGCACGGCACTGAGCGAGGACATGATTTGCTCGACGCTGGTCACACCCTGAGCCTTCAGGTCCTCCATCTTCACGATGGTGACGGGCACAGAGGTTTCAGCATCGATTCGCTTGATGGCCGAGCCCGTGATCTCGACGCGCTCAAGGCGGTCTTGGGCGAGGGCCGGCAAAGATGCCATCGCACCCATGACGATCAGCACTGCCGTGCTGGTGGCTTTACGTTTGAACATATGAGGGGACTCCGATTGCAGAACTGTCTATCGAGCCTTCTCTCGTGGAGAGGCGGAGCTTGAGGATGAATGGCGCACAGAGTCCGTGGTTCTGTGCGATCCATTCATCAACTTTTCACCAAGCGCACAGGGTGCGAGGCTCGGGTTGCCCCCAATTGAGCCCCTGACACTTCCGGACGCCAGCCCGTAAGCAGGGATTTCAGTCTCGCCCCCTGGTGAAAGCACTGAGCCCAAGTCCAAGATGCCACCTCGGCTTCGTTGCCCGAAGACAACAACCAGACCCGCATCGGGACGGTCGTGGCAACGCCGCCACGCTTGACCCCAGAAACAAAAAAGCCCGGGTTTCCCCGGGCCTTGCTGACTCAAATCAAACCGAGCTCAGAAGTCGTAGCTGGCCTTGACCTGCAGGGTACGGCCCAACGGGCTGTAGTAGCGGTAGTCGAAGCCCAGCATATGACCACCCTTGGCGCGCAGGGACAGCGGGGGATCCTTGTCCAGCAGGTTCTTCACACCGCCCGTCAGGGTCAGCTGCTTGTTCCAGGCGTAGGCGGTCTGCCAGTCCAGGGTGATGTACGGCTTGACTTTCAGGCGCACGACGCGGTCGTCACCGTTGTAGTTACCGCTGGCATCGATGCCATACACCTCGGTCGGGAAGTCCTTGTAGCCCGACTGGAAGTTGATGTTGGCCGCGTGTGTCCAGGCGCCCGACTGCAGGGTGTTGGTCAGCTGGCCCTTCCAGCGGAAGGTCACTTCACCAATGGACGGATGGTTGTCCGACACCGTGGAGAAGTACTCGCCACCGGCCAGCAGCTGCTTCTTGCTGCGCAGCATATAGGTGGCGCGCAGATTGGAAGTCAGCTTGCCCAGCGGGGTGTCGAAACGGGCCGTGGCGTCGAAGTCGATGCCGCTGGTGTAGGACTTGCCCAGATTGGTCTGGCTGGCGTTGTAGGCCAGGAACTTCTCCTTGGTGACCGGGTCGGTGTAGACCATCCACAGGTTGGAGTACTTGTTGACGTTGAAGAACGCCTCGTTCTCATCGACCGAACCGAAGGTCTTGTCGATGCCCACCCACCACCAGTCGGCGCCGAAGGAGAAGTTGCTGGCCGGCTCGACGCGGAAGCCCAGCGTGGCTTGCTTGGATTCCTCGGGCTGGATCTTGGCGTTGCCGCCGGTGAAGACGTTGTACTGCTTCTTGCTGCCCTGGCAGGTCGCACCCAGGCTGGTTGCCATGGCGGCCATCTCGGGCGAGCAGTCGTACTGCTCGGCGGTCACACCGAATTCCTGCAGCGGACGGTAGAGCTGGCGCAGCGTGGGCACGCGGAAACCAGTCCCCAGAGAGCCACGCAGCAGGAACTTGGGATCGGGCTGCCAGCGGAAGGAGACCTTGCCATTGGTGGCACTGGCAATGTGACGATAGTCGTCGTAGCGCAGGCCGGCGGTCACTTCCAGGGTCTTGCTCAGCGGAGCCACCATTTCGGCGAACAGGCCCATGGTGTCACGCTTGGCCGAGTAGGGGATGGCCACCGAGCTGTCACCAAAGCGCTGGTCATCACCCTTGGCGCCGCCCACACCACGCGCCACGGCGCTGGGGTTGGTGGACACCTTGTCCTGCGAAACGCTGGCACCCAGGGCCAGCGCGGCTTTGCCGCCAGCCAAGGCGAACAGCTCACGCGAGGCACGCACATCGGCATTCACCAGGGTGCTCTTCTCGCTGTCATACACGCCGCTGACCATGATGGCCTTGGCGGCATCCAGCGCAGCTTGCGACTGGTTGCCCGGAAGAGCAAAGGGATTCCAGATACCGCTGCGCAGCAGGGCGCTGAAGGCATTGGCCAGGGGATAGCCGGCATTGCTCTCGTCCACCACGGCGCGCTGCATGCCCAGACCGGCGGTGTAGTCCCAGCCGGCCAGCTGACCTTCCAGCGACAGCCACAGGGCCTTGGTATCGCGCTCGAAAGTGCTGGTGCGGTTGCCCAGGTCGTACACGCGGTAGGACACGGCGGCCGGACGGTCGGCAGCCAGGCCCAGCGAGGTCAGATAGGCCGGGGTGTAACCCACGGCAGCCAGTTCCTTGGCGAAGGGGCCGTTCACGTCCACCAGGACCTGGCCCGGCACGGCCGCGATCTTGCCGCTGCTCTTGGTCTTGCCCAGCAGCACATCGGCGCGGAACAGATGGTTGTCGCCCAGCTTCTTGGTGAAGGAACCGAAGAAGTTGGAGCGCTCGCGATCCGGGAAGGCCTGGACGGTGCCGGCGTAGTCGAACACGCAGGACGCACCGTCCTTGATGTGCATGGGTGCGCACTGGCCGTTCTGGGCCAGGTAGGCATTGCGAGCCTCGGTGCCGATCGTGCCATCGGCCTTCAGGACCGGCACGTTCACATTGCCTGGAATGCCGGAGCCGGAACCGTTGAAGAACTCGTAGCGCTTGCCTTCGAAGCCGAAGTGGATCACACCGGTCTTGGAGAAGTCGCGCTGCGAGGCGTTCAGGGCATCGCGCTTGTCGAAGGACAGGCCGGCAATCAGGTTGTAGCCGTCGGCATCCAGGTCGCCGATGCCGCCCGAGATGGCCAGATTGCGCTCACGACCGCCCGACTCCTGGGGCACGGAGGCGGACACGCTGATATTGCGCTTGGTGGAGTTGGTGCGGGTGATGAAGTTCACCACGCCCGCCACGGCGTCGGAGCCGTACAGGGCCGATGCACCATCGGTCAGCACTTCCACGCGCTCGATGATGGCCAGGGGGATCATGTTCAGGTCCACCGAACCGCCAGCCTCGCCGATCAGGCGGCGGCCGTTCAGCAGCACCAGGGTGCGGTCGCCGCCCAGGTTGTGGATGGACACGGTGGCCTGGCCACCGCCACCACCGCCCACGGTGTCGCCTTCGACGACGCCGCCCTGGATGGCCGACAGGTTCTGCATCAGCTCGACCACCGAGGTCACGCCACTGCGTTCGATCTCCTGCTTGGAGATGGTCTGAACCGGCAGCGCGCCTTCGGCGGCGATGCGCTTGATGGCGGAACCCGTCACGACGACGCGTTCCAGCTGTTGGTCTTGGGCGAGGGCCGGCATGGCCGCCGCGGCGGCCATCGCTGCTGCGGCCAGACTGACCGCATTGAGCTTGAACATGAAAACTCCTTGGCTGAGGGGCTGAGGGTCGGCCCCAAAAAACGAAAAGCCCGCGGTGCTTTACCGGAGCTTTGCGTTCGGGAGTTTGAGTCTGTAATTACGAAGAAACTTTTCCGGATGAATGCAATGCGCACGAACGCGCGAATGGCGCCATCCGCTTCTCATTTATCGGGTTATTCCTGAGTCAGACGCCTTCAAAATGTCGCCCTCTCGCAACATGGCCGATGAACCGCATGGGTGCCCGCTCAGCACAAATGCCATCGCCCAACGAAAAAAGAGGCCCCGAAGGGCCTCTTTCCATGGATGCCGGCAGCGGCCGGAATGATCTTCCGACGATCAGAACGAGTAGTTCGCACGCAGGTAGAAGGCGCGACCCAGCGGATCGGTGTAGCGCGGGTCATAGCCACGCTGCGAACGGGTCGACTGGTTGGAGAACGGGGGATCCGTGTCGAACAGGTTACGGATACCGGCGGTCAGGCTGATGCCCTTGTAAGGACGCACGGAGGCCGACACATCGACCAGGGTATAGGAACCCACATCGCCGTAGAAGCTCGGACCGCCAACGACGGTACCCGGTGCATTCTGGTCACGATAGCCGCTCTGGTGACGGATGCCCAGGCGAGCGCCCCAGATGTCCTTGCTCCAGGCGATCGAGCCGTTGTGCTTCCAACGCATCATCGGGCTGCTGTCGACATAGCGACCCACGTTCTGCTTGAACGGCGAGTCCGGGCTGTTCTGATACTCGTAGCTGTGGACGTAGGTGCCGTCGTAGTTGAAGACGAAGTTGCCCCAGCTGCCGAACGAGGTCGAGTACGTGGCCGACAGATCCAGACCATCCGTCTTGACCTGGCCGATGTTGTCGGTCAGGGTGATCAGGTAGGCGATGGCCGGGCTGTTGACGTTGTCGGCAAGGCAGCGGTTCAGATTGGCCTGAGCTGCTACAGACAGCTGGTTGCAACGCACGTAACGGTCAGCGTACTTGACCGGGTCAGCCACCACGGACTCTTGCGGGAAGGCCAGGATCTGGTCCTTCAGCTTGATGTTCCAGTAGTCCGCCGACAGGGTCAGGCCCTTCACCGGCTCAAAGGCAGCGCCGAAGCTGAAGGTCTTCGAGGTTTCGGGCTTCAGCTTGGAGTTACCGCCCTGCAGCACCTGGGGCTGGTTGGCGCAGTCGCGAGACTTCACGCCACCCTTGCTGGTATCAGCGACACCACCCGGGCACAAGATGGGGTCATTCGAGGCGCTGCTCGCGAAGGTGACGGTCTGCGGGCCGTAGATGTCATCCAGCGACGGAGCGCGGAAGCCCTCGTTGTAGGAACCACGCAGCAGCAGCTCGCGCATGGGCTGGAAGCGGAAGCCGATCTTCGGGTTGGTCGAAGCGCCAGCGTCAGAATAATCATCGCGACGCAGTGCCAGCTGGATCTCCAGCTGCTTGGTCACCGGCAGCAGCATTTCTGCACCGATGGCCTTCACGTCACGGGTGCCTTGCACGTGGTTGGGAGAACGACCGGCCGAGGGGATGGCGATCACGACATCGTCATTGGTGTCGTTCTTGTAGCGCTCCTTGCGGAACTCGGCATTCACCGACATGGCGGCCTTGCCACCAGCCATGTCGAAGAGCTCGCGGGAAACGCGGAAGTCCATGCCCTTGGTGCCGCCGGTGGCCTGGGCGAAAACGCCGCGGCGCTTGGCCTGCTCGATGATGGCCAGCTGGGCAGGCGTCGCTTCAGCAAACGGGTTCAGATTGCCTGCAGCGACCTGGGCACGCACGAAGGGGGCGTTGACGTAACCGTCGATCGCACCGTCCTGCGCACGGCTTTCGCTCCAGAAAGCACCGATCTTGTAATCGAAGCCCTGGAAGTAGCCCGTCAGGTCGGCCACCACGCGCTCAGCGTTCGAGATCGACTCGTTCGTCCGGTTGCCGGCAGGCACCATGCGCCAGCCGACCGTCACCGGCTTGGTCTGGTCCAGGCCGGCGTAGCCCTTGGGGTAGAAGGGGTTGGTCGGAGCGATCGAGATACCACCCACCGGGTCCATGGCCACGCGAGCGATGTTGTTGTTCTCGGTGGACATCGCTTCCAGCGACAGCACATGGTCCGCGCCCAGCTTGAACGAGGCGCGGGCCGCCAGGGTCTCCTGACGGATGTCCGGAATCGTATCGATCGTAGCCGTGAAGTCGAACACGCAGTTCTTGGGGTCCGTCGGCGATTGCACGGACAGCGGCGGGGCGCAGTTCGGAGCCGTCAGATTGCCCGACACATTGGTCGCGCTCTGCGAGAAGTTACCCGGGAAGGTGGTGGGCGAATTGCCCGACACACCGCGCGAGGGAATGATGCCGGTACGGGAGAAATCGCGGTCCAGCGCGCGCAGACGGTCCTGACGACGGACGTCATAGGTGGCCCAGAAGTTCACACCGTCCTTCTCGAGGTCGCCGATGCCGAAGGTCACCGAGGTGCCTTCCTTCATGCCGCCCTTCTTGCTGGGACGCAGGGTCTCGACGCTCAGCGCGCCGCCGCGGTAGTTCTGCTTGGTGATGAAGTTGATCACGCCACCGATGGCATCGGTACCATAGATCGCGGAGGCGCCATCACGCAGCACCTCGACGCGGTCGATCACGGCGAAGGGGATGGAGTTCAGGTCAACCGAGGCGGAATCGAAGGCGAAGGCCGCGACGCGACGACCATTGAGCAGCACCAGCGTCTTGTTGGGACCCAGACCACGCAGATTGGCGTAGGTCGCGCCGCCGGTCCCGGAACCAATGGCGTTGGAAGACACGTTGGCCGACTGGCTCGACGCCAGCAACTCCATCACGCCTTCGACGCTGGTCACACCGGACTGGCGCAGCTCGTCCATGCGCATCACCGTGATCGGCAGGGTGCCTTCGTCGTTGATCGAGCGCTTGATCGACGATCCCGTGATCTCGACGCGCTCGAGGTTGGCCTAAGCGAAAGCCGGGCCAGTGAACAGAACAGCGAGCGTGGCCGCTGCACTGATGCGATTAAGTTTGAACATCCAGAGCTCCTAATAAAGCGAAATGCCGGCTCTTTTGGATACCGGCACGCCTGCCAGACAGTTCCCGGCCGCGTAGCCTGGAAACGTTTCACGGACGTAAAGTTTTTCTTCGCTCTACGCCCTTCCAGCAGCGGGTTCGCCCTAATTGAGCCCGGCTCACGCCTCGCATTCGGACATATCGCAATAAATCCAAGGGAAAACCCCCAGTTAAAAATCAAAAACTGGGGGTTGCTTGTTGTCGTGGAACGACAGGCATTCCGGAGGAGAACCGAGCGGGTCTTCAGCCGCTCGGCCAAGCCGAGCGTGCCGTCACGAAGCTCAGTGGGCCTTCACCTTCAGCCGCCACGCATGCAGCAGCGGCTCCGTATACCCGCTGGGCTGGGCCTTGCCCTTGAACACCAGGTCCAGCGCGGCCTGGAAGGCGGCGCCCTGGGGGTTCTGCGCCAGGCTCTTGTAGGCCGGATCGCCCGCATTCTGCCCGTCGACGACGGCGGCCATGCGCTGCATCGTTTCGAGGATCTGCGCCTCGGTGATGACGCCGTGGTGCAGCCAGTTGGCAAGGTGCTGGGCGGAGATGCGCAGCGTCGCACGGTCTTCCATCAGGCCGACATTGTTGATGTCCGGAACCTTCGAGCAGCCAACGCCCTGGTCGATCCAGCGCACGACGTAGCCGAGGATGCCCTGGGCGTTGTTATCGAGCTCGCGCTGGATTTCCTCCGGGGTCCAGTTCGGACGAACCGCCACCGGGACCGAGAGGATGTCGGAGAGCTTGGCACGCGGGCGCGAACGGAGCGAGGCCTGGACCTCGGCGACATTGACCTTGTGGTAGTGCGTCGCATGCAGCGTCGCGGCCGTCGGCGAGGGCACCCAAGCGGTGTTGGCGCCGGCCTTCGGATGGGCGATCTTCTGCTCCAGCATGGCGGCCATCAGGTCGGGCATGGCCCACATGCCCTTGCCGATCTGCGCATGGCCGGACAGGCCGCATTCGAGGCCGATATCGACGTTCCAGTTCTCGTAGGCGCCGATCCAGGCGGCCTGCTTCATGTCGCCCTTGCGGATCATCGGACCCGCTTCCATCGACGTGTGGATCTCGTCGCCGGTGCGGTCGAGGAAGCCGGTGTTGATGAAGACGACGCGCTCCTTGGCGGCGCGAATCGCTTCCTTGAGGTTGATCGTCGTGCGGCGCTCCTCATCCATAATGCCCATCTTCATGGTGTTGGGCGCCATGCCGACGGCGGCTTCGACGCGGCCGAACAGCTTGGAAGCGAACGCGACTTCTTCGGGGCCATGCATCTTCGGCTTGACGACATACATGGAGCCGGCACGCGAATTGCCGCGGCGCTTGAGGTCATGCAGGGCGATGGTCGTGGTGATGACCGCGTCCATGATGCCCTCGGGAATCTCCCGGCCGCCTTCCAGCAGGATGGCGGGATTGCTCATCAAGTGGCCGACATTGCGCACGAACATCAGCGAACGGCCATGCAGGCTGAGCTCGCCACCGGCAGGCCGCTGGTAGACGCGGTCGGCGTTCAGGCGCCGGGTGAAGGTCTTGCCGCCCTTGCTGACCTCCTCGGTCAGGGTGCCCAGCTGAATGCCCAGCCAGTTGCTGTAGGCCAGCAGCTTGTCCTCGGCATCCACGGCCGCCACCGAGTCTTCCAGGTCCAGGATGGTGGACAGGGCGGCTTCCAGCACCACATCGGCCACGCCGGCGGCGTCGCTGCGGCCGATGGGCGTGCTGCGGTCGATCTGGATGTCCAGGTGCAGGCCGTTGTGCACCAGCAGCACCGAGCGCGGCGCGGCGGCCTCGCCCTGATAGCCCACGAACTGGGCCGGATCGGCCAGGCCCGTGCTGGCGCCGCCGGCCAGGCTCACCTGCAGGTGGCCATCCTGCACGGTGTAGGCCGTGGCGTCCTTGTGCGAGGCGCCGCCGGCCAGGGGCGCGGCCTGGTCCAGCACCTGGCGGGCAAAGGCGATGACCTTTGCACCGCGCTTGGGGTTGTAGCCCTTGCCCTTTTCCGCGCCGTCCGCATCCGAAATCGCATCCGTGCCGTAGAGCGCGTCGTAGAGCGAGCCCCAGCGCGCATTGGCGGCGTTCAGCGCATAACGCGCGTTCATGACGGGAACGACGAGCTGCGGACCGGCCTGCAGGGCCAGCTCGGCATCCACATTCGCGGTCGTGGCCTTCACCTCGGCCGGTACCGGCACCAGATAGCCGATCTTCTCCAGAAAAGCGCGGTAGGCCGGCATATCGGCAATCGGGCCCGGATGGGCGCGGTGCCAGGCATCCAGCTCGCTTTGCAGGCGGTCGCGCTCGGCCAGCAGGGCCGCGTTCTTGGGCGCCAGATCGTGGGCAATGGCGTCAAAGCCGGCCCAGAAGGCGGCGCTGCTCACGCCGCTGCCCGGCAGCACCTGCTCCTCGATGAAGCGGTACAGCGGGGTGTCGACCTGCAGGCGATGGGCGGTGGTGCGGGAGACGGTCATGGCAGAACTCCTGGGCAAGGCGGTAAAGAGAAAGGACATTGCCTCGCAATTTATGCCAGGCAGAGCTCCCGATTCATAACGCCGAACGCAGGTAATGCTGATGCGAAATGCATGAATAACGCCGACAGCCATGCACAATCAGGGCATGGACCGCTTGAAGCAGATTGAATCCTTTGTGCTGGTGGCGACCAAGGGCAGCCTCACGGCCGCGGCCCAGGCCGAGGGCGTGGCGCCCGCGGTGATGGGGCGGCGCATCGACGCCCTGGAGGAACGCCTGGGCGTGAAGCTGCTGGTGCGCACCACCCGACGCCTCACCCTCACCCATGAGGGCAGCGCCTTTCTGGAAGACTGCCAGCGCCTGCTGGTGGAGTTTGCCGATGCCGAGGCCGGCGTGAGCGCAGGCGGGCTCAAGGCCAGCGGCCATCTGCGCATCACCGCGCCGGCCGGCTTCGGGCGCCGCCATGTGGCGCCCCTGGTGCCGGAGTTTCTGGCCCGGCACCAGGAGCTGAGCCTCTCGCTCAATCTCTCGGACCGGGTGGTGGACATCGTCAACGAGGGCTTTGACTGCGCGGTGCGCGTGGGCGATCTGCAGGACTCCAGCCTGGTGAGCATGCGCCTGGCCGACAACCGCCGCCTCTGCGTGGCCACCCCCGCCTACCTCAGGCGCGCGGGCGTGCCTCAGCACCCCAGCGAGCTGGCGCGCCACCAGACCCTGGGCCTCTCATCCGAGGCCAGCCAGAGCCGGGGCTGGGCCTTTCTGGTGGACGGCCAGATCAGCCACTGGCGCCCCCAGGGCCGGCTGGACTGCAGCGATGGCCAGGTGCTGCACGACTGGTGCCTGGCCGGCCTGGGCTTGGCCTGGCGCAGCCTCTGGGAGGTGGAGGCCGATATCCAGGCCGGCCGCCTGCAATCGGTGCTGGAGGAGTTTGCCGCGCCGCCCAATGGCATCTTCGCCGTGGTGCCGCAGCGCAAGCATCTGCCGCTGCGGGTGCGGCTGTGGATCGACTTTCTCAAGCAGCACTACGGCAACCCCGATTACTGGCACAGTCGGGCCCGCACCCAGCCGCCCGCCCCCGCCCAAGGACACTGAACCATGCCTCTCGAAGCCCTGCTCGCCGGCCTGCACATCGTGGCCATCCTCAGCCTGGTGGTCTTTCTCAGCAGCGAGGCGGCGCTGTGCCGTGCCGAGTGGATGAATGCCGCCGTGGTGCGGCGGCTGGCGCGGCTGGATGCCATCTACGGCATCACGGCCGTGGCCGTGCTGCTCACGGGCCTGGCCCGCGCCTACTGGGGCATCAAGGGCGGCGCCTGGTACTGGAGCCAGCCCCTGCTGCACGCCAAGCTGGGCCTGTTCGTGCTGATCGGCCTGCTCTCCATCCAGCCCACGCTGCGCTTTCGGCGCTGGTTGCGCGCGCTGGAGACCAGCGGCGCCCTGCCCGCCGAGGCCGAGATCCGCAGCACCCGCGCCCGCATCATGCTGCAGGCCCATCTGCTGATCCTGATTCCCATCGCCGCGGTGATGCTGGCGCGCGGCGTGGGCACGCGCTGAAGCGCCACGCCCCATACAAAACGGCCCCGCACGCGGGGCCGTTTCACGCTGAGCCGGGGCTCAGCCCTTGTTGCTCAGGCATTCCTTCATGAAGGCCTTGCGCGCATCGCCGGTCTTGCCCTTGGCCTCGGCATTGCAGGTCTTCATCTTCTCCTGCTGGGGCGTGCTGGCGGCCGCGGCCGGCTTGGCCGAGAGGCAGTCCTTCATGAAGGCCTTGCGCTCGTCACCCTTCTTGTCGCCCGCGTCCTTGTTGCAGCTGGCCATCTTGGTCTGCTGGGCCGTGGGCTCCTTCTTCTTGTCCTCGGCGTGGGCGCCGACGGCGGTGAAGGCCAGGGCCAGCAGCGCGATATGAAGCTTCATGGTGAGGTTCCTTCCTGGTGGGTGTGGCTGGGCGATGTGCCGCCTTGATTCCAACACAGCAACGCAGGGCGCTCAAGGCGGTTGACGCGGGGCCGCCTCAGAGAATGCGGCGCGGATGCGCCAGGCTTTCATGCGCCGCATGCAAGCGCCGCACCAGCACCTGGATGAAGGCGCGGTCGAAGCGGTGCTGGCACTCGGGGCTGAGCTGGCCCAGGGACTCGGGCGTGAAGGAGATGGTGGTGCAGACCTCGCTCACCTTGATGTCGGTGCTGTGGCGGCGCAAGGCCGGGTTGGGCGCCAGATAGGCCATCTCGCCCACCGAGGTGCCCTTGCCCAGGGAGGCGACGAGGGCGCCGTCGCGGAAGACCTGCACCTCGCCCTGGGCGATGATGTGGAAGCTGTTGCCCTCCTGGCCCTTCTTGTAGAGCGCGTGCTCCAGCGGATAGCGGCGCCAGCGCGCGCGGTGCACCACCTCCCAGAGCTCCACATCGCCGAAGTCGGTGAAGAACTCCAGTTCGCGTAAAAGATTGAAACGCTCCGAGTCCTTGACCTCGTAGAGCCGCGCCAGCGGCACCAGCTGGCGCGCCACCAGCTCGGAAAGCGCGCGGCCGAAGTCTTCCCAGCTCTGATAGCGCTCACCGGGGTGCTTGGCCAGGGCCTTGAGCACCACGGCATCCAGCTCCGGCGTCACCCCACCGCGCTGGCCGATCAGGGAGGCTGGCGCCTGGTGGTAGATCTGGTGCATCAGCGCCATCTGGGTGGGCGCGTCAAACGGCGAGCGCCCGGCGATCAGGTGGTAGAGCACGGCGCCCAGCGAGTAGATATCGGCCCGGCAGTCCACATCGCCGCCCTCGATCTGCTCGGGCGGCATATAGGCCAGGGAGCCCACGCGGTGCACCTGGGTGGCGTCGGAGCGCAGATTCAGGGCGCTGCCGAAATCGCTGACCTTCACATCGGTGATCTGCCCCTGGCTGTCCAGCACCGCCAGCAGATTGGCCGGCTTCACATCACGGTGGATCAGGCCCTGGCGGAACACATAGGACAGGGCCATGGCGCACTTGAAGCCCAGCTCCACGATCTGGTCCAGGGGCAGCAGGCGGTCGCTGCGGCAAAAGCTCTTGAGCGTGACCCCGGGCACGAACTCCATCACCAGATAGGGCGCATCCAGGTCGGGCACGGCGTCCAGGATCTGCACCACGTTCGGGTGCTGCAGCCGCCCGGCCAGGGCCGCCTCGGCGGCGAAGAAGCGGTGGCCGATCTGGCCCTCGGGGCCGCTGCGGCTGCTCAGGGCCCAGGAGCGCACCCGCTTGATGGCCACCTCGATGCCCTGGAAATCGTCCTGGGCCAGGTAGACATCGCTGGTGGCGCCCTCCCCCAGGCGCCTGAGCACCCGGTACTTGCCGATATAGGCCGGCAGATCACCGTTACCCGGCGTGATCGTGGTGGGCGTGCTGCTGTCCATGGCCATGGGGGATCATCATATGCGTCACCCGTAGAATTCGAACCATGATTCAAGCCAAGCAGGATTTGCTCGCCGCCCTGGGCGAGGCCATCCAAGAACTCAGCCCCGGCGCCGAGCTGGCGCCCGCCTTCGAGTCGCCCAAGCAGGCCAGCCATGGCGATTACGCCATCACGGTGGCCATGCAGCTGGCCC
Organism: Shinella sp. XGS7; assembly: GCF_020535565.1. Taxonomy (NCBI): domain Bacteria; kingdom Pseudomonadati; phylum Pseudomonadota; class Alphaproteobacteria; order Hyphomicrobiales; family Rhizobiaceae; genus Shinella; species Shinella sp. XGS7. The sequence continues at coordinate 543,870 of NZ_CP084758.1, forward strand.
GCCCGCTGAAGAAGAACCCGCGCGAGCTGGCCGAGGCCCTGGTGGCGGCCCTGCAGCGCCGCCCCGCCTTCCAGACCTGGGTCGAGGCCCTGGAGATCGCCGGCCCCGGCTTCATCAATCTGCGTCTCAAGCCCGCGGCCAAGCAGGCCGTGGTGGCCGAGGTGCTGAGCGCGGGCAAGGCTTTCGGCGACCAGCCGGCCAACAGCCGCCATGTGATGGTGGAGTTCGTCTCGGCCAACCCGACCGGCCCCCTGCATGTGGGCCATGCCCGCCAGGCGGCCCTGGGCGACGCGATCTGCAGCCTGTTCCAGACCCAGGGCGCCCAGGTCACGCGCGAGTTCTATTACAACGACGCCGGCGTGCAGATCGCCACTCTGGCCAACTCCACGCAGATGCGTCTGAAGGGCGTCAAGCCCGGCGACGCCGACTGGCCCGAGGCCGCCTACAACGGCGACTACATCCAGGACATCGCCGACGCCTTCCTGCGCAAGGAGACCGTCAAGGCCGATGACCGCGAGTTCACTGCCAGTGGCGAGATCGACGACCTGGAGGGCATCCGCCAGTTCGCCGTGGCCTATCTGCGCCACGAGCAAGACCTGGACCTGCAGGCCTTCGGCCTCAAGTTCGACAACTACTTCCTCGAGAGCAGCGTCTACGCCGGCGGCCAGCTGGAGAAGGCGGTCGAGCGCATCGTGGCCAGCGGCAAGACCTATGAAGAAGGCGGCGCGCTGTGGTTCAAGTCCACCGACTACGGGGACGACAAGGACCGCGTGATGCGCAAGTCCGACGGCGGCTACACCTACTTCGTGCCGGACGTGGCCTACCACGTCAACAAGTTCGAGCGCGGCTACACCAAGTGCATCAATATCCAGGGCACCGACCACCACGGCACCATTGCCCGCGTGCGCGGCGGCCTGCAGGCGCAGAACCTGGGCATCCCGCAGGGCTTCCCGGACTATGTGCTGCACAAGATGGTCACGGTGATGAAGGGCGGCGAGGAGGTCAAGATCTCCAAGCGCGCCGGCAGCTATGTGACCCTGCGCGATCTGATCGACTGGACCAGCCGTGACGCGGTGCGCTTCTTCCTGATCAGCCGCAAGGCCGACACCGAATTCACCTTCGATGTGGACCTGGCCCTGAAGCAGAACGACGAGAACCCGGTGTTCTATGTGCAGTATGCGCACGCCCGCATCAGCTCCATCATCCGCAACTGGGGCGGGGACGAGGCCACGCTGGCAGCGGCCGATCTGTCCCTGCTGAGCGCGCCCACCGAGGCCGCGCTGATGCTCAAGCTGGCCGACTACCCGCGCGTGCTCAGCGCCGCGGCCGAAGGCCTGGCCCCGCACGACATCGCCTTCTACCTGCGTGATCTGGCCGCCGCATTCCACAGCTACTATGCGGCCGAGCGCGTGCTGGACCAGGCACCCGCACTGACCCAGGCGCGCGTCGCGCTGCTGGCGGCCACCCGCCAGGTGCTGCGCAATGCGCTGGGCGTGCTGGGTGTCAGCGCGCCGGAGGTGATGTCGCGCGACATCGCCACGCAAGACCAACCTTCCGCGTGAGGAGCGTGCATGTCTAAGGCCCAGGCCAGCCAGCGGGGCGGCTTTGTCCTCGGTTTGATCGTCGGCCTGTTGCTGGGCCTGGGCCTGGCCCTGGGCGTGGCGCTCTACGTCACCAAGGTGCCCATTCCCTTTGTGAACAAGGTGCCCCAGCGCACCGCCGAGCAGGACGCCGAGGAGGCCGCCCGCAACCGCAACTGGGATCCCAATGCGGCCCTGGGCGGCCGGGGCAGCGCCAAGGCCGCCAGCGGCGTGGTGGGCGGCAACAGCCCCGAGCCCGGTGCCACGCCCTCGCCAACTGCCACACCGGCCCCGCAGGCGCCGGCCCAGACGCCGGCGCCCGCCCCGACGGCTGCGGCCAAACCCGCCTCGGCCGCCACGGCCAGCGCCACGCCGGCGGCCAAGCCTGCGGCCAGCGCGCCCGCAGCCGCTGCCGCCACCGGTGGTGACCCTTACGTCTACTTCGTCCAGGCCGGTGCCTACACCCGCAGCGAAGACGCCGAAGGCCAGCGCGCCAAGCTGGCCATGCAGGGCTTCAGCGCCAAGATCTACGAGCGCGAGCAGTCCGGCCGCACCGTCTACCGCGTGCGCCTGGGCCCGCTGGACAGCCGCGATGAGGCCGAGGGCCTGCAGCGCAAGGTCGAGGCCGGCGGCATGGAAGCCAATCTCGTACGCGTGCAGCGCTGAGGCGAACGCCTTAGCATGCACCCGTCATTGTTTGATCGCCCAGAGGATTTCAGAATGAAGCGTCGCGAGTTTTCGGCCCAGCTGGGCCTCGGCACCCTGGCCCTGGCCCTGCCCGGTCTGAGCCAGGCCCAGGGCGGCCCGGTCGAGGGCCGCCACTACCAGCGCCTGCCCCAGGCCCTGCCGGTCACGCCGGGCAAGATCGAGGTGGTGGAGTTCTTCTGGTACGGCTGCCCGCACTGCAATGCCTTTGAGCCCGCCCTGTCCGACTGGGTGTCCAAGCTGCCCGCCGACGTGAGCTTCCGCCATGTGCATGTGGCCTTCAACGCCCGCGTGCGCCAGCACCAGCGCCTGTTCTACGCCCTGGAAGCCCTGGGCAAGGAGAAGGAAGCCCGCGCCCGCGTCTTCGCCGCCCTGCACCTGGAAGGCAAGCCCCTGGACAGCGTCAAGTCCATGGCCGAGCTGCTGGCGCCCTTCGGCATCGAGGCCGCCAAGTTCGAGCAGGCCTACAACTCCTTCGGCGTGCAGACCAAGTGCCAGCAGGCCGAGAAGCTCAGCGAGGCCTACCGCATCGACGGCGTGCCCGCCATCGGCCTGGGCGGTCGCTTCCTGACCTCGCCGGCCATGGCCAGCGGCGGTCAGCGCATGAGCGAGCTGGAATCGGGTCAGCGCGCCCTGCAGACGGCCAATTTCCTGATCGAACGCCTGCGCAGCGGCAAGGCCTGATCCAGGGGCTGGAACAGCCCCCTGGCGGGGCTAGAATGGTCTGCAAGAAGCGTGCCTTTATGACCCTCGAGCCCTCCTCGCTGCTCCGCCCCCTCCTCCTGCCGGCCCTGGCGCTCAGCCTCGGCCTGGGCGCCGCGCAGGCCGAGCGCGCGGACCGGGACAAGCCCATCAATATCGACTACGACCGTGGCGGTGTGGACCTGGTCAAGCAGCGCACCGAGTTCAGCGGCAATGTGGTGCTGACCAAGGGCAGCATGCTGCTGCGCGCCGAGCATATGGACGTGCGCGAGACCGCGGACGGCTACAAGCAGGCCTACGCCACAGGCGCCAGCGGCAAGCCGGTGAGCTTCCGCCAGGCACGCGACGTGCCCGGCGAGTCCATCGAAGGCTGGGCCGACCAGGTGGAGTACGACACCCGCTCCGACACCATGCGCTTCATCGGCAATGCGGTGCTGCGCCGCCTGCGCGGCACGGCCGTGGCCGACGAGGTGGTGGGCGCGGTGATCCATTACGACAACCGCTCCGAGGTCTTCAGCATCGAGGGCGGCCAGGCCTCGCCGCATCCGGCCGGCCGGGGTCGTGTGGTGATGATGCCGCGCGCCGCCTCGGCACCGGCCAGCCCGGCTTCCGACGCTGGCGTGCCGCTGCAGCCCAGCCTCACCCTGCGTCCGCGCCAGCCCTCATGAGCCGGGCCGATACGAGCGCGGCCGCCGACAGCCGCCTGGAGGCCGAGGGCCTGCAGAAGACCTATGGCATGCGCAAGGTGGTCAAGAACGTCCACCTCGATGTGCGCCGCGGCGAGGCCGTCGGCCTGCTCGGCCCCAACGGCGCCGGCAAGACGACCTGCTTCTACATGATCACCGGCCTCGTGCCGGTCGACGAAGGCTCCATCGAGATCAACGGCCACGACGTCACCACCATGCCGATGTATCGCCGCGCCCGCCTCGGCGTCGGCTACCTGCCGCAGGAAGCCTCGATCTTCCGTGGCCTGACGGTGGAAGAGAACATCCGCGCCGTTCTGGAAGTGCACGACAAGGACAAGGCGCGGCGCGAAGCCAAGCTCGACAGCCTGCTTGCCGAATTCTCCATCGCGCATCTGCGCAAGTCGCCGGCCGTGGCGCTGTCGGGCGGCGAGCGCCGCCGCCTCGAAATCGCCCGCGCGCTGGCCACCGATCCGACCTTCATGCTGCTCGACGAGCCCTTCGCGGGCGTCGACCCCATCTCGGTCGCCGACATCCAGGCGCTGGTGCGCCACCTCACCTCGCGCGGCATCGGCGTTCTCATCACCGACCACAATGTGCGCGAGACGCTCGGCCTCATCGACCGTGCCTATATCATCAGCGAGGGCACGGTGCTGGCCGAGGGCACACCGCAGGAAATCGTCGAGAACGCCGACGTGCGCAAGGTCTATCTGGGCGAACACTTCCGGATGTAAGGGACGGCGAGCCGCATGAAGCCCTCCCTGCAGGTTCGCCTCAGCCAGCATCTGGCGCTCACGCCCCAGCTTCAGCAGTCCATCCGGCTGCTGCAGCTCTCCACCCTGGAGCTGAACCAGGAGGTCGAGCAGATGCTGGCCAGCAATCCCCTGCTGGAGACCGAGGAGGAATTCGGCGTGGCGGCCATGGAGGTGAGCGCGCCCGAGCTGGCGCCCAGCCGCAACCAGGAGGCCGAGGCCGGCGCGGCGGAAAGCAGCCCCGGCGAGGCCGAGACGCCCACCGAGGAGATGCGGGCCGAGGACTTCGGCACCACCGAGCGCGAGGACTGGGAGAACGGCACCGAGTCCGACGACTTCGACGGCATCCGCGAGCTGCCCAGCAGCAGCCCCGGCGGCAGCGGCCAGGGCGATGAGGATGGCGAGCGCCCCGAGCAGGAAGCGCCCTCGCTCAGCCTGCAGGAACATCTCTACCAGCAGATGGCCGGCATGATGCTGGGCCCCGAGGATCGGGCCGCGCTGCAGGTGCTGATCGAGTCGCTCAACGAGGACGGCTATCTGGCAGACAGCCTGGACGAGATCGCCCAGTCCCTGGCCGGCGAGGACGCCGCGGCCGAGGATCTGGAGGAGCTGCAAGACCGCCTGCGCTGCGCCCTCAAATGGCTGCAGAGCATGGAGCCCGTGGGCGTGGGCGCGCGCGACCTGGCCGAGTGCCTGGTGCTGCAGCTGCGCAGCCTGCCGCGCAGCCCGGCCCAGGCCGTGGCCATCCTGATCTGCAAGCAATACCTGGAACTGCTGGCCAAGCGCGATGCCAAGCGCCTGATGTCGCTCACCGGAGCCGATGAGCCCCTGCTGCGCGAGGCCCAGAACCTGATCACGGGCCTGGAGCCCAAGCCCGGCCGCCCTTTTGCGCGCAGCCAGGCTCAGGCCGTGGTGCCCGATGTGATCGTGCAGAAGGTGGGGCGCGAGTTCCGCGTGCTGCTCAACCCCGAGGTGGCGCCCAAGCTGCGCATCAACGAGCTCTACGCCCAGGCCCTGCGCGCCCAGCGCGGCGGCGTGAGCAACACGCCCCTGGGCGCCCAGCTGCAGGAGGCGCGCTGGTTCATCAAGAACATCCAGCAGCGCTTCGACACCATCCTGCGCGTGTCCCAGGCCATCGTGGAGCGGCAGAAGGGCTTCTTCACCCATGGCGAGCTGGCCATGAAGCCCCTGGTGCTGCGTGAGATCGCCGATGAGCTGGGCCTGCACGAATCCACCATCTCGCGCGTGACCAATGCCAAGTACATGGCCACGCGCTTCGGCACCTTCGAGCTCAAGTACTTCTTCGGCTCGGGCCTGTCCACCGAGGCCGGCGGCAATGCCTCCAGCACCGCGGTACGCGCCCTGATCAAGCAGTTCGTGGCCGCTGAAGACCCGGCCAAACCCCTCTCGGACAATGCCCTGGCCAGCATGCTGGAGGAGCAGGGCATCCAGGTGGCGCGCCGCACCGTGGCCAAGTACCGCGAGGCGCTCAAGATCGCGCCGGCCAATCTGCGCAAGAGCCTCTGAGCCCCGGCCGGCCGCGCGTCGGGGACAATAGCGGCTTTCCCGCTGTCCCCCTCCCGCCCATGGCCCGCCCCGAAACCCTGTATCTCTTTGCCTCCTGCCCCGCCGGTGTCGAGCCCTGGCTGGAGGCCGAGATCAAGTCCATCCTGCCGCGCGCCGGCGTGGAGGCGCTGCGTGGCGGGGTCTCGGTGCACAGTGATGCCGAGGGCGTGATGAAGCTCAATCTCGAGAGCCGCCTGGCCCAGCGCGTGCTGGTCGAGGTGATCGAGGGCGGCTACCGCCACGAGGACGATCTCTACGCCCTGGCCCGCCGCGTGGACTGGGAACGCTGGATCACGCCCCAGCACACCCTGCGCGTGGACACCACGGCCCATCGCTCGCCGCTCAAGAGCCTGAACTTCGCCACCCTGCGCATCAAGGACGCCATCTGCGACCAGCTGCGCGAGTCGCAGGGCGAGCGCCCCAGCGTGGACACCCGCGCCCCCGACCTGCCCGTGGTGCTGCACCTGGGCGCCGAGCGCGCGGCCCTGTATGTGGACACCTCGGGCGAGCCCCTGTTCAAGCGCGGCTGGCGCGAGGACAAGGGCGACGCCCCGCTCAAGGAAACCCTGGCCGCCGCCATGCTGGCCGCCGCCGGCTGGAAGGGCACGCCCGAAACCGGTGGCGCCCTGCAGGACCCCTGCTGCGGCTCCGGCACCATCGCGGTGGAGGCTGCGCAGATCGCCTGCGGCATCGCGCCCGGCCTCTCGCGCCGCTTTGCCTTCGAGCGTCAGCTGCCCTTCCAGCCCCTGCGCGAGCGCTGGGCCCAGATCAAGCAGGAGGCGCGGGCCCGCATCCACGCCCCGGCCGTGCCCATCTACGCCAGCGACGTGGCCTTCCGCATGGTGGACTTCGCGCGCCGCAATGCCGAGCGGGCCGGTGTGGCCCAGTACATCCAGTTCAACGGTGGTGATGCGCTGGAGCGTCCCGCGCCCAAGCTGCCCGAGGGCATGCCCGGCAGCATCCTGATGAACCCGCCCTATGGCGAACGCATCGAGGTGCGCGGCAAGGCCGCCGCGGTGCGCGATGCCGGTGGCTCCGAGGCGCGCGACGGCGGGGACGACTTCTTCCCGCGCCTGGCCGCGCACTGGAAGCGCGCCTACACCCAGCACGGCGCCGGCTGGACCGCCTGGCTGCTGTGCCCGGACATGAAGCTGCCCAGCAAGATGCGACTCAAGGAATCGCGCCGCATCCCCATGTGGAACGGCCCCATCGAGTGCCGCATGTTCCGCTTCGAGCTGGTGGCCGGCTCGGCGCGCAAGGAGCGCGGCGAGGACGCAGCGGAGCGCTGAGTCCGCTCAGGACTGCGCTCAGCCCGCGCTCAAGCCCTCGCTCAAGCCCGACAACGCCAGCCAGCCCAGCACCGCCAGCGGCGCCGTGTCGGCGCGCAGGATGCGCGGGCCTAGCAGCAGGGCCTCGAAGCCCTGGGCGCGGGCGGCGTCTTCCTCGGCCGGGCTCAGGCCGCCTTCGGGGCCGCTGAGCACCAGGGTTTCGCCGGCCGGGCCGCTGCGCGCGGCAATGGGCTGGGCGGCCGTGGGACTGAGCAGCCAGCGGCGCTGCTGCGGCTGGGCGGCCTGCGGACCCAGAGCCTGCAGCCAGGCGGCCAGGTTCTGCACCGGCGCGATCTCGGGCAGCACGCAGCGGCCGCTCTGCTCGCAGGCCGCGATGGCCACGCCGCGCCAGTGCGCCACCTTCTTCTCGGCGCGCTCGCCGGCCAGGCGCAGCACCGAGCGCTCGCTCATCAGGGGCTGGATGCGGGTGGCGCCCAGCTCGGTGGCTTTTTCCACCAGGCCGTCCATGCGGTCGTTGGCGGGCATCACCACGGCCAGGGTCACGGCCTCGGCCAACTCGCGCGCGGGGCGCTCGCGCTCCAGCAGGCGCACCTGCACCTCGTTGCGCCCGTGCATGGCCAGCACCTCAGCCTGCCACTGCCAGCCCGTGCCGTCGAACAGCAGCACGGGGCTGCCCGGCTGCAGGCGCAGCACCTGCACATGGCGGGCGGCGGCGGCAGGCAGGCTGAACTCGGGGCTCGCCTGGGCGAGCGGCTCATCAACAAAAAGACGCGCGGGCATCGGTCACAAGGGCCTCGGGGGCCGGGGCAAGAGGATTCAGGCGCGCATTGTGCGCCGGATCGGCTCAGCCCAGCAGATCGAGCATGCCTTCGCGCAGCTGGGCCTCGGCCGCGACGCCCTTGGCCTGGCGCACGCGCTGGCACAGCTCCGCGGCCAGCTTCTGCAGGGCCGCCAGGTCCTGGCACTGCTCCACCTCGAGCGCGAACACATAGCCCTTCATCAGGCCCAGATGGCGCGGCGCCTGGGCCGTGAGGTAGGCGTAGAGCTGTTCGTAGCGCTGGGCCGCATCACCGCTGACGGCCGGGGAGGCGGCAGCGGTGACCGCGGTGGCTGCAGCGGGAGGGGCAGCACCGCCCTGCGGCGCCACCAGGCCGTGCTCCAGCAGATAGGCGAAATCGCCCTCGCTCACGCCCTGCACCAGGGCCAGCCACTGGCGGGCCGGCTTGCTGGCTTCCAGCACCAGCAGCAGATTGCGCGCGCTGCGCGACAACGGCAGCGCCCGGGCCTTGATTTCCTGGCGCCCTGCTTCGGTCTTGCTATAGCTTTGATCCAGCATGCCCTCGTCTCCTCCGCATGGCTGCCGGCGGGAATCTAGCGCGGGCCGCGCCTCATGGGGCGGCGCCGCGGGACGCAACTGTTATTTTTTGTCGCGGAGTTCACGCCGCAGGATCTTGCCCACCGGGGTCTTGGGCAGCTCGGTGCGGAACTCCACGATCTTGGGCCGCTTGTAGCCGGTCAGATTGGCCTCGCAGAAGGCGCGCACCTGGGCCTCGTCCAGGGCTGGGTCTTTCTTGACGATGACCAGCTTGACCGCCTCGCCCGCCTTGGCATCGGGCACGCCCACGGCCGCGGCTTCCAGCACGCCGGGCATCTGGGTGATCACGTCCTCGACCTCGTTGGGGAAGACGTTGAAGCCGGAGACGAGGATCATGTCCTTCTTGCGGTCGACGATCTTGGTGTAGCCTTCGGCCGTCATGAAGCCAATGTCGCCGGAGCGGAAGAAGCCGTCGGGCGTCATTACCTTGGCCGTCTCGTCCGGGCGCTGCCAGTAGCCGGCCATGACCTGCGGACCGCGGATGCAGATCTCGCCGACCTCGCCGAGCGCCAGCGTACGGCCCTCGTCGTCGCGGATCTCGATATCGGTGGAGGGCAGCGGCAGGCCGATCGTGCCGGTGAATTCCGGCTTGTCGAAACGGTTGGCGGTGGCGACCGGCGAGGTCTCCGAAAGGCCGTAGCCTTCGGTGATGGCGCAGCCCGTCATCTTCTGCCAGCGTTCAGCGACCGGGCGCTGCACCGCCATGCCGCCCCCCACCGAGATCACCAGACCGCTCCAGTCCACGGTGCTGAACTCGGCATGGTTGGCCATGGCCAGGAACAGGGTGTTGACCGCCGGCAGGCTGTGGAAGCGGTGCTTGGACAGTTCCTTGAACACCGCGGGCAGATCGCGCGGGTTGGGGATCAGGATGTTGCAGCCGCCCACATGCATGGACAGCATCATGTTCGTGGTGAAGCCGAAGATGTGATACAGCGGCAGGGCGCAAACGCTCATCAGCTGCTCGCCCTGCGGGATCTTCCTGAGCGCCGGCTGGTACCAGGCCTCGGCCTGCAGGGTGTTGGCCACCAGATTGCGGTGCAGCAGCACCGCACCCTTGGACACGCCGGTGGTGCCGCCGGTGTACTGCAGCACCGCGATATCGCCCGGGCCCACCTTGGGCGAGGTGTAGGACAGGCCGCGGCCCTGGGCCACGGCGTCATTGAAGCGCACGGCGCCGGGCAGCGACCAGGCCGGCACGAGCTTCTTGACCTTGCGCACGACGAAATTGACGATCAGGCCCTTGAGACCCAGCATGTCGCCCATCGTGGTGACGACGACATGCTTGACGGCGGTGCGCGCGACGACCTGCGCCACCGTGCCGGCAAAATTCTCCAGAACGAACAGCGCCTTGGCGCCGGCATCCTTCAGCTGGTGTTCGAGTTCGCGCGGCGTATAGAGCGGGTTGACGTTCACCACGACGAGCCCGGCGCGCAGGATGCCGAAGATGATCACCGGGTTCTGCAGGATGTTCGGCATCATGACCGCGACGCGGTCGCCCTTTTCCAGCCCCCGTGCCTGGAGCCAGGCGGCGATGGCGCGCGAGGCCTCATCGATCTGCGCAAAGGTGATGGAGCGGCCCAGCATCTTGTAGGCGGGCTGCTGCGGGTACTTCTTGAACGCCCCCTCCATCAGGGCCACCAACGAGGGGTACAGCTCCGCGTTGATGTCCGCCGGCACGCCAGCGGGGTAGTTCTTCAGCCAGATCTTCTCCATCAAATCGTCTCCAATTGCGGCCCGGATTCTCCCCGATGCTGGAAAACACCAGCATCAGGGGATTCGATAGCGGTGCGTAGAGAGGGCTCTCGGGTGCACAAGGCACCAGCGTGGCGCAGCGCCGCAGGGACCGCTTGTTGTTGTCGTCGTCGAGGCTGCGCGCGGGGCGCGCAGCAGCCGAAGGCCCTACTCCACCGCCTTCAGCATGTCTTCCACCACCTTCTTGGCATCGCCGAAGACCATGAGGGTCTTGTCCATGTAGAAGAGCTCGTTGTCCAGGCCCGCATAGCCGGCGGCCATGGAACGCTTGTTCACGATGATGGTCTTGGCCTTGTAGGCCTCCAGGATGGGCATGCCATAGATGGGGCTGCCCTTGATGTGGGCCGCGGGGTTGACCACGTCGTTGGCGCCCAGGATCACGGCCACGTCGGCCTGGCCGAACTCGGCATTGATGTCCTCCATCTCGAAGACCTGGTCGTAGGGCACCTTGGCTTCGGCGAGCAGCACGTTCATGTGGCCCGGCAGGCGGCCGGCAACGGGGTGGATGGCGAAGCGCACGGTCTTGCCGGCCGCGCGCAGCTTGCGCGTCAGTTCGGAGACCGACTGCTGGGCCTGCGCCACCGCCATGCCGTAGCCCGGCACGATGATGATGCTGTCGGCATCGTTGAGCGCGGCGGCGACGCCTTCCGAATCGATCGCCACCTGCTCGCCGGTGATTTCCATCGCCGGACCCGTCGTGCCGCCGAAGCCGCCGAGGATGACCGAGACGAAGGAACGGTTCATCGCCTTGCACATGATGTAGGAGAGGATCGCACCCGAGGAGCCGACCAGCGCGCCGGTGACGATGAGAAGGTCGTTGCCCAGCGTGAAGCCGATGGCCGCCGCGGCCCAGCCGGAATAGCTGTTCAGCATCGAGACCACGACAGGCATGTCGGCGCCGCCGATGGGGATGATGAGCAGCACGCCCAGGGCAAAGCCCAGGGCCAGGATCAGGCCGAAGTCCAGCCAGCTCTGCGAATGCCAGAAGCCGAAGCAGAAGAAGGCCGCCGCCAGGCCCAGGGCCAGGTTCAGCTTGTGCTGGCCGGGGAAGACCACCGGAGCCCCCTGGAAGAGGCGGAACTTGTATTTGCCGGCGAGTTTGCCGAAGGCGATGACCGAGCCGGTGAAGGTGACGGCGCCGATGAAGACGCCCAAAGCGAGCTCGATGCGGTTGCCGCCGGGGATGGGGCCGCCTTTCTCGGTGATGCCAAAGGCCCAGGGTTCCAGCACCGCGGCCGCCGCAATGAAGACCGCCGCCAGGCCGATCATGCTGTGCATGAAGGCCACCAGCTCGGGCATCTTGGTCATCTCGACCTTGTTGGCCATATAGGCGCCGAGGCCGCCGCCGATCACCAGGCCCGCCAGCACATAGGCAAGGCCCAGGCCGGCCCCACCGGCCAGCTTGAGGATCAGGGCCGCGGTGGTGAGCACGGCAATCGTCATGCCCACCATGCCGAAGACATTGCCGCGGATGGAGGTGGTGGGATGGGACAGGCCCTTGAGCGCCTGGATGAAGCAGACGCTGGCCAGCAGGTACAGCAGGGTGACGAGGTTGAGGCTCACGGCTTGCCCCCCGTGCCGGACTTCCGGTCCTTCTTCTTGAACATCTCCAGCATGCGCCGCGTCACCAGAAAGCCGCCGAACACATTCACCGCGGCCAGGGCCACGGCCAGGGTGCCCAGGATCTTGCCGGCCTCGGTCTCGGTGAGGGCCGCCGCCAGCATGGCGCCGAGGATGACGATGCCGGAGACGGCGTTGGTGACGGCCATCAGCGGCGTGTGCAGCGAGTGCGAGACGTTCCAGATGACCTGGAAGCCGACGAAGCAGGCAAGCACGAAGACGATCAGATTGGTGATGGTGGGTGAGATCAGTTCCATGCTCATCAGCTCCGCAAGACCTGGCCCTCGCGACAGACCAGCACGGCCGCCACGATGTCGTCATCCATGGGCACCTGCAGCCCGCCCTCCTTGGGGAGCACGAGCTTGAGGAAGTCCAGCACATTGCGCGCGTATAGCGCCGAGGCATCCGCCGCCACCAGGGCCGGCAGATTGGTCTCGCCCACCAGGGTCACGCCGTGCTTGAGCACGGTGCGCCCCGGTTCGGTGAGCGGGCAGTTGCCCCCGGCCGGCGCCGCCAGGTCCACGATCACGGAGCCCGGCTTCATGCTGCGCACCATGTCCTCGCTCACCAGCACCGGCGCGGCGCGGCCGGGGATCAGGGCGGTGGTGATCACGACATCGGCCTGGGCCACGCGCTTGGCCACCTCCACCTTCTGGCGTTCCAGCCAGCTCGGCGGCATGGGCCGGGCATAGCCGCCCACGCCCTCGGCCGCCTCGCGCTCCTCGGCCGTCTCGTAGGGCACGTCGATGAACTTGGCGCCCAGGCTCTCCACCTGCTCCTTGACGCTGGGCCGCACATCCGAGGCCTCGATCACAGCGCCCAGGCGCTTGGCCGTGGCAATCGCCTGCAGACCCGCCACGCCCACGCCCAGGATCACCACGCGCGCGGCCTTCACGGTGCCGGCCGCCGTCATCAGCATGGGGAAGAAGCGCTGGTACTTGTCGGCCGCGATCATCACGGCCTTGTAGCCGGCGATATTGGCCTGGCTGGACAGCACGTCCATGCTCTGGGCCCGCGTGGTGCGCGGCGCCGCCTCCAGCGCAAAGGCCGTGAGGCCGGCCGCGGCCAGGCGCTCCAGCCCGGGGCGGTCAAAGGGATTGAGCATGCCCACCAGGGCGCTGCCGCGCTGCATCAGGGGCAACTCCTCGGGCTCGGGTGCACGCACCTTGAGCACCAGGGGCGCGGCCAGGGCCTGGGCCTGATCGCCCAGCTCGGCCCCGACGGCGGCGAAGGCCTCGTCGGTGATGCTGGCCGCCAGGCCAGCGCCGCGCTCTATGCACAGGGCATGGCCCTGGGCGATGAGCTTCTTGACGGTCTCGGGGGTGACGGCCACCCGCGTCTCGCCGGCCGCGCGTTCGCGCGGGACACCTATCAACATCGGGAACCCCTCCTGTTGCCCGGCCGGCTTGCAGGCGCCCGGCCGCGTGATTTGCTTTCACGCAGCTTACATGCGGGAGCCCGGCTGCCGAGCTGCCCGGGCGACAGGGTTTGTCCTAGCGTGGGGCCTTGACCACAGGCGGCGGCGGGAGCAGCATGCCCGGCCTGTATCGCCTCGAGAACACCATGAGCCCGCCCCGTTTCAAGCCCTCGGTCACCGTGGCCGCCATCATCGAGCGCGAAGGCCGCTACCTGCTGGTGGAGGAGGAAACGGCCGAGGGCCTGCGCATCAACAACCCGGCCGGGCATCTGGAGCAGGGCGAGACCCCGCTGCAGGGCGTGGTGCGCGAGGCCCTGGAAGAGACCGCCCACCACTTCCGGCCCGAGGCCCTGCTGGGCCTCTACCTCTCGCGCTTCCGGCGTGAGGCCAGCGGCGAGGACGTGACCTATCTGCGCATCGCCTACTGCGGCAGCATCGAGGGGGATGGCCCTGTGCCGGGCCTGGCCCTGGACCGGGGCATACGGCGCTGGCTCTGGGCCAGCCCCGAGGAGATCGCGCAGGCGCGCGACGCCGGCCGCCTACGCAGCCCGCTGGTCTGGCGTTGCCTGGAAGACCATCGTGCCGGCCGCCGTCTGCCCATGGACCTGATCCAGGCCGACGCCAGCCTGTTCCAGCCCGAGCTGCGGCCCTGAGCTCGCAGCCGGGCGGGGCTCGTCCTCCTCGCGCCAGCGCTTGTAGGACCAGTCCCAGTGCGCGGGTCGCTCCTGGATCACCTGCTCGAAGCGGGTGTACAGGCGCTGCAGCGCGGCGCAGAGCTCGGCGTTGTGGCGGCGCAGCGGTGTGGCCTCCAGGGTCTCGAAGCGCACGCGGTAGTGGCCCGGCGCCTCCTGCCAGGCATAACCCAGCAGCAGGGGCTTGCGCGCCAGGGCCGAGAGCAGCAGGGCCCCGGCCGGCGCACGGGTGGCGCGGCCGAAGAAGCGCACCGGCAGGTCGCGGCCATGGTGGTCGGCATGCAGGGCGATGTACTGCCCGCCACGGGCCGCTTCCAGCAGCTTGAAGAAGGCGCCGGTCTGCTTCTTGCGCACGCAGGCGATGCCCACGCGCTGGTACAGGCGCTCGCCCCGGCTCAGCCAGGGCGGGATATTGGACAGGGTGGTGCAGCGCCCGGTCAGGCGCTGCAGGGCCAGGGCCACCACCTCGTAGCAGCCCATGTGCAGGGTGGCCACGCTGGCGCCCTCGCCGGCGAGCAGGATCTCGCGCGCCTGGGCGTCGCCGTACTCGATGTCCAGCTGCAGCTGCTCCAGCCAGAAGCCGTCCAGCACGCCCTGGCAGATGTGCTGGCTGACCTGGCGCGCCACGCGCGCACGCGCGCCGCAGTCCAGACCCGGCAGAGCCTCGGCCAGATTGGCCAGGGTGCGGCGATGGGTGCGCGGGGACAGGCGCAGCAGCCAGGGCGCCAGCCCATGGGCAAAGCCGCGCCGCCAGCCCATGGGCAGGCGGGCCAGGCCGCCGGTGAGCAGCTCGATGCCGCGCTCCGCCAGGCGCTCGCCATAGCCCTGGCTCCGGGACGCGCTCAGGCCCATCGTGCCCCCCAGCCGCTGAGGCGGGCGCACAGATAGTTCTCCAGATTGCCCAGACTGGCCAGCAGGCGGGCGCCCACATCCTCGGGCTGGATCTCGATGGCGAAGCGCTGCTCCAGCGCGATCACCAGGGCCGTGATGCCCATGGAGTCCAGCTCCGGCAGCGCGCCCAGCAAGGGCGTCTCGGCGCGGAAATGCGTGGTGTCTATGGCCAAGGTCTCGGCCAGCACCTCGCGCAGCACCTGGCTGATATTCATACTCTGCTTCCTCTTCCCCCAAGGCCTCTCGGCCCCCTCTTTCTCGGCTGCCATGCTTGTTGTGTGGCGCAGCGGCCCGGACTGTACCCAAGCGCCGGTCGCGCAGCCTAGGGGACTTGCATGAGTAGCACGTGAAGACCCCGCCGGGGGCAGCCCCCGCGCCCTTGGGGGAAAATCGCGGGCTATGAGTGAGAAGAAGCACCGCATCGTCGTCGGCCTGTCCGGCGGCGTCGATTCCGCCGTCAGCGCCCATCTGCTGAAGCAAGCCGGCCACGAGGTGGTCGGCATCTTCATGAAGAACTGGGAGGACGATGACGACAGCGAGTACTGCTCGTCCAATATCGACTTCGTGGACGCGGCCGCGGTGGCCGATGTGATCGGCATCGAGATCGAGCATGTGAACTTCGCCGCGGACTACAAGGACCGCGTCTTCGCCGCCTTCCTGCAGGAGTACCAGGCCGGCCGCACGCCCAACCCCGACGTGCTGTGCAATGCCGAGATCAAGTTCAAGGCCTTTCTGGACCATGCCATGCGCCTGGGCGCCGAGAAGATCGCCACCGGCCACTACGCCCGGGTGCGTGAGCTGGGCGGCGAGTTCCAGTTGCTCAAGGGCCTGGACCCGCTGAAGGACCAGAGCTACTTCCTGCACCGCCTCAACCAGGCCCAGCTGTCCAAGACCCTGTTCCCGGTGGGCGAGCTGCCCAAGACCGAGGTGCGGCGCATCGCCGAGGAAATCGGCCTGCCCAATGCCAAGAAGAAGGACTCCACCGGCATCTGCTTCATCGGCGAGCGCCCCTTCCGCGAATTCCTCAACCGCTATCTGGCCCACCAGCCCGGCCCCATCAAGGACGAGCGCGGCCGCAAGGTGGGCGAGCATGTGGGTCTGTCCTTCTACACCCTGGGCCAGCGTCAGGGCCTGGGCATCGGCGGCATCAAGGAGAAAGGCGCGCCCCGCGGCGGCGGCGAGCATGCGCCCTGGTTCGTGGCCCGCAAGGACCTGGACACCAACACCCTGGTGGTGGTGCAGGGCCACGACCACCCTCTGCTGCAAAGCCATTCCCTGCTGGCCGACGACCTGAGCTGGACCAGCGGCCGCATGCCCGAGTTCGGCGGCTACGGCGCCAAGACCCGCTACCGCCAGGCCGATGCCGCCTGCGCCCTGCAGCCCGGCGAGCGCAGCATCCGCCTGGACTTTCCGCAGGCGCAATGGGCCGTCACCCCGGGACAGAGCGCGGTGCTCTATGCCGGCGAGGTCTGCCTGGGTGGCGGCGTGATCGCCGAGGCATTACCTTAAGCACGCCCGCGCGCGCCCGCCCTGTGGCAGGCTCGCGGGTTTGCGCCCCGGCCTGTGAATCCCGACCGCCTGCTCCAACGCATCGCCCAGCCCGGCTTCGTGCTGCGGGTGGCGGCCCTGGCCGTCTGCCTGCTGGAGCTCTGGAGCCTGGCCGCCCCCCTGCTGGGCCGGCGCAGCGAGCCCTATGACGGCCTGCTGGCCACCCTGCATCAGCGCCTGGACGCGCCCGGTGGCGCCACGACGCTCACCCTGCTGAGCTTCGTCCTGCTGCTGGTCTTTGCCCTGGGCTTCTGGCGCCTGGCCGGACAGGGCAGCGAGCGCGAGCCCCGCCACGCCCTGGCCCGGCTGCTGGCCCTGGACCTGCTGGCCCTGGCGGTCACGCCGGGTCTGCCCTTTCTGGTCACGGCCCTGGGCGCGGTGCTGCTGCGCCTGCGCCCGGCCTTCGGCCTGGCCCTGGGCCAGCTGGGCCTGAGCCTGGCCCTCTACCTGCTGCTGCCCAGCCACAGCCAGCGCCTGGAACAGCTGCAGTCCGGCAACCCCTTGTGGCTGGACGCCCTGGTGCATCTGCTGGCCATGGTGGCCCTGCACGGCATGGCCTTCGGCCTGGGCCGCATGGCCGCGGCCGAGGCCGAGAAGCGCCGCTGGCTGCAGGCCATGCTGGCCGAGAAGCTCAGCGCCGAGCACCTGCAGGCCGCCCAGCTGCGCTATGCCGAGCGCGCCCTGATGGCCCGCGAGCTGCACGATGTGGTGGGCCACCACCTCACCGCCCTGAATCTGCAGCTGCAGCTGGGCGAGGCCCTGCTGCAGCGCGCCGAGCCCGAAGCCGCGGCCCAGGCCGTGGCCCGCGCCCGCCAGAGCGCCGAGCAGCTGCTGGCCGATGTGCGCGCCGCCGTCTCGGCCGAGCGGGCCTCGCAGCGCATCGACCTGAGCGAGGCCCTGCAGGCCCTGGCCGCCGGCATCAGCCACCCGCGCATCAGCCTGGACATCGCGCCGGCCGCCCGAGACCTCAGCCCCCGCCTGGCCCATGCCCTGCTGCGCTGCGTGCAGGAGGCGGTGACCAATGCAGTGCGCCACGCCCGCGCCGAGCGGCTGCGCATCGTGCTGGCGGTGCGCAGCGAGCCCGGCCAGGCGGACGAGGTGCGGGTCAGCGTGGAGGACGACGGCCTGGGCGCTGTGCGCCTGGAGCCCGGCAATGGCCTGCGCGGCATGGCCGAACGCATGGGCGAGCTGGGCGGCAGCCTGCAGCTCAGCCGCCTGCAGCCCGGCCTCAAGATCGAACTGCGTTGCCCGAGGAGCGCCTGATGGATGGCCAGACCCTGAAGCCCACAAGCCCGACCCACCCGACCCGCCCGACGATGCGTCTGCTGCTGGTGGAAGACCAGCAGCTGGTGCGCGAGGGCCTCAAGGGCCTGCTGGCCCTGCAGCCCGAGATCGAGCTGGTGGGCGAGGCCGCCGACGGCGCCGAGGCGCTGCAGCTGATCGAGGCCCTGGGGGCCCGGCAGGCCCTGCCCGATCTGCTGCTATCCGATATGCGCATGCCACGCCTGGACGGCCTGGGCCTGATCCGCGCCCTGGCGGCGCGCGGCCTGGCGGTGCCCGTGGTGCTGCTCACCACCTTCGATGACGCCGCCGCCTTCGACGAGGCGGTGCGCGCCGGCGCGCGCGGCTTCCTGCTCAAGGCCATCAGCCCCGACACCTTGCTGCAGGCCCTGCGCGAGGTGGTGGCCGGCGGCACGGCCCTGCGCCCCGGCCTGACCGAGCGCATGGGCCGCGAGCTGCCTCGGGTGGAACGCGGCTTCGAGCCCACGCCCGAGCCCGACCCGCTGAGCCCCAAGGAGCTGCAGGTGCTGCGCCTGGTGGCCAGCGGCCGCAGCAATACCGAGATCGCCGCCCTGCTGGGCAATAGCGAAGGCGTGATCAAGAACCACTGCTCGGCCATCTTCTCCAAGATGGGTGTACGCGACCGCACGCAGGCGGTGCTGCGCGCCATCGATCTGGGCTGGATCTAGGCTGCTTCAGCGCGTGGGCAGACCCTGCCCCAGGTGCAGCACCCAGAAGCGGCCGTAGCGCCCCGGCGCCGTCACGCAGGCCAGGCCCATCTCCTCGAACTGCGGCGCCATCAGGTTCTCGCAATGCTCGGGGCTGGCCAGCCAATGCGCCAGGGCCTCGTCCAGATCGAGCGGGCCGGCCGCCAGGTTCTCGCCCGCGCTGCGCAGCTGATAGCCCGCTGCACGCAGGCGCTCGCGCAGACTGGCGGATTGCTCGCCCTGGTGGCTGAGCAGATCACGCCGCGCCAGCTCGCGCGCATAGGTCTGGGCCGAGCGCTGCAGGGCCTCGCTAGCCCGCAAGGGGCCGGCCGCAGCCAGGGTGCGTGCCCCACAACGCCGTGCCTGGGCGCGCAGCTGGTCCAGGCGCTCCAGCACCTCGGCCGCCGCGGGCTGACAGTCGGGCGGCGGGCCAGGTTCGGCCCGGGCGAGCGCCGCCAGGGCGCAACACGCCATCCAGCACCAGCCTCTCAAACCCAGCATCGACACCTCTTTGTCCAGGCGCGCATTCTGGCCGAAAAGCCCCGGGCTCTTGCCAGAGCGCCGGCCCTGGTCCAGGATTGATCGCATGAACAGCCTCCGCCCCACCCCGCCCTGGCGCCTGTGCGCCACCCTGCTGCTGAGCCTGGTGCTGCCCGCCTGCGCCACCGAGCCCACGCCCCCACCCAAGCGCGCGGGCGCGCAAGGCGAGACCGCCGCCCAGCACTTCGCCCGCCTGCAGGCCCTGATCGGCGAGGCGCCTTGCGACAGCGACGAGCAATGCCGCACCATCGGCGTGGGCGCCAAAGCCTGCGGCGGCCCGGGGCGCTACCTGGCCTGGTCCACGCGCAATGTGAAGCCCGCCGAGCTGGAAGCCCAGGCCCAGGCCTATGCCCAGGCCGTGCGGGCCGAGAACGAGCGCTCGGGCCTGCTCTCAGACTGCAGCCTGGTGACCGATCCCGGGGCGGTCTGCCGGGCGCAGCGCTGCCAGCTGCAGTCCAGGCAGCCAGGCGGCGGTCTGCCCGTGCGTTGAGCGCGGCCAGCAAGCCTCCCCCAAAGAAAACGGCAGCCCGGAGGCCGCCGTTTTTCATGGCTTGACGGAGCCCCCAGAGGGCGGCCCCGTTCTTGCGGACGCTCAGTCGCTGGCGCCGCCGGCACCGCGGACGCCGGTCACGGCCGGGTTGCTGGCCAGGGCGCCGGGCTCCACCATCAGCACGGTGGTCGCGGCGGTTGCCGCGCCACCCACCTGGTAGTTGGCAGCGGCCAGGTAACGACCACCCGGGTTCAGGCCGGACCAGCTCAGGCCGGCCGAGGCGGTGCGACCCGCATAGGCACGGCTGGGCAGGGAGACCGTGAAGTTGCCACCCTTGTCGTTGCCATTGACCAGCCAGGACGACAGCGTGAAGTTGGTGCTGTTGCCCGTGGCGTGCTCATAGCCCACGACGCAGACACGGTAGGTCCCCGCGGCCGGTGCCACCAGCTGAATGGTCTCGGTGCTGCCGCCGTTGCCGCTATAGGCCACGGCCGTGCCGCTGCTGTTGACCATCACCAGGTCCAGGTCGTCGGCCTTGCCGGCCTGACCACCGCTGGTTTCCTCGCCATAGAGGCCGAAACGGGCCACCAGGGTGCCGGCCGGAATGGCCACGGTGAAGGGGCGCAGGCCCACCGTGGAACCCGCGGCGCAGGCCGCGGCCACCTGGGTGGAGTTACCCTGGTTCACACCGGTGACGGTGGAGAGCGTGCGGGTAGCGTCCTTCAGGCCGCCCTTGACGGCGCTCATCGCGCCGTCGAAGCCGGTGCCGATCGGGAACACCTTGTTGCCCGCCACCTGCTCGCTGGTGAGCAGGGCCGGGGCCACCACCAGATTGGCACGCGCCGTCACCGGGCTGCGCACCACGTGCTGGCCATCGGTCCAGACCAGGGAGCCATAGTTCCAGGCGCCCTGAACCGCGGTGGTGCGGGTCAGCTTGAGCTGGAAGCTCTTGGTTTCACCCGGGTTCAGCGTCAGGCTGCTGGGCAGCACCTCGGCGGTGAAGCCCGGCACGCTGGCCGTGGCCGTGTAGGTGGCCGGTGCGCTGCCCACATTGGTGACCTTGCGGTTGAAGACCTGGGTGCCCAGCACATTCGCAGCGGTCAGCGAAGGCAGGTTCAGATCAGTGGCCGCAATGCTGCCCACGGTGCTGCAGTTCACACCCGGCTGCAGCCCCACGGAAGCCACCACGCCGGCGGCGCCCACACCGCACAGGAAGCGGTTGTAGTCGATCGGGGCGATGTCGTAGACCAGGCCAGGATCCGCGGCCAGATTGGGCTGCACAAAGCCGGCGCCCTGGCCCCAGGGCAACTGCCCCTGCTGCATGCCGGTGAGCGTGTTGACCACATCGCGACCCGTGGTCATCAGGGCCGAGCGGATGGCCGCCGGGCTCCAGCCCGGGTTCTTGTGACGCAGCAGGGCCGCCAGACCGGCCACATGCGGGCTGGACATGGAGGTGCCGGTCAGCAGCGAGTAGTTCGGACGACCCGCCTGGCCGGTGGCGATCATCTGATCATGCTCGGCGATCGTGTAGTCGGGCGTGTAGCCGGCCAGGATGGAGGTGCCCGGCGCGGTCAGGTCCGGCTTCAGGATGTTGAGGTTGCCCTTGTTGGGGCCGCGCGAGGAACTGTCGTTCATCGCGGGCGCCGCCACGCTCATGTCCTTGATGGCCTGCAGATTGCCCAGGGAGCCGGTGGCCTCCGGGGTCGCCGCCGCATAGGCCTTGATGGCGTCACCGTCGATCCGGGTCACGTGCACAGTGGACAGCACATGGCCCTGGTTGATGATGGTGTTGTTGCCACCCGCGACGTTGGCGATGATCACGCCCGCAGCGCCGGCATCCTTGCCGTTGGCGCTCTTGTTGACCAGCACATTGTTGCCGCGGTTGCAGACCAGCAGCTTGCCCGCCACCTTGGCCGGGTCCAGCAGGCTCTTCTTCACCCAGGGTGCGCCGCCGACGGTGGCGCTGGCATCGGCCAGGCCGAAGCACTCCTTGAGGCGCAGCTTGTCGCTGGCCGACAGGCCGTCGATGCCGGCGTTCTCGGCCAGGATCAACGCCGCCTTGGGGGTGTCGGGATTGGACGAGGCGCCCTGGTAGGTGGCGCCGTTGCCCAGGGTCACGGTGCCCGCGAACAGACGGTCGTGGGTGGAGTTGCCCACCGTGGTGATCCAGGGGCCGAGGTGGTTCACCTCGTTGGCCGGGCCGCTGTTGCCGGCGGATGCGGCCACGAAGATGCCCGCATCCACGGCAGCCTTGAAGGCCACGTCCACGGCGTCGGCGATATTGGTGCCCGAGCCGCTGATCGAGTAGTTCAGCACATGGACGCCGTCCTTGATCGCGGCCTCGATGGCCTTGATCGAGTCGCCGCCATAGCAGCCGTTGCGGTAGTCGGGCCAGCGCGGATCGGGACGATCGGTGGCGGGATCCACCTTGGTCCAGCAGACCTTGTAGGTGGCCAGGCGGGCGCGCGGCGCGATGCCGCTGGTGCCACCCACGAGGATGTTGGTGTTGTCCAGCTTGGCATCCACATTGGCATTGCCGCCGGCGGTGCTGGAGGTGTGGGTGCCGTGGCCACCGTTGTCACGCGGCGAGAGGAACTCGGCCGGGTGCTTGACGGTCACGCCACGCGCGATGTCCGCCAGGAAGGTGTTGGCGAAGGCGCGGGCGCCGATCAGCTTGTTGTTGCAGTTGGCCGCGGTGAAGGCCTCGCCCTCTTCGCAGGCGCCCTTCCAGTGGGCCGGGGCCGGGCCGTAGGCCAGGGTGCCCGAGGGGTCGTGCGTGGGCTTGCCATTGGCATCGACGCGGTCGGCAAAGGAGGGATTCTCCGGCCAGACACCGCCGTCGATGACGCCGATGATCACGTCCTCGCCGGCACCGGCCGTGCCGCCCAGCTGCGCCCACAGGCCGCCCGGCTTGTCCAGGCCCAGGAAGCTGGGCGTGTAGTTGGTGTCCAGATCGCGCGGCACATCGGCCTCGACCGCCACCACGTTCGGATTGGCCTTGAGCGCACGGACCTCCTCATCGCTCAGCAGGGCCGAGAAGCCGTTGAAGGCCACGGTGTAGCGGTGCAGCACCTCGCCGGCGACGACCGTGGACTCCACCTGGCTGCGCTTGCCTTCCAGGTAGCTGATATAGGCCTGCACATCGGAGGCGCTCAGATCCAGGCGCGAGCCGACGGCGGGACGGGTGGCGGCATAGCCGGCCACGCCGCCCACATAGGAGGCGGCGGGCGCATCGGCCAGTTGCACGATATAGGGGCGGCGGGCCTCCTGGGCCTGGGCCAGGGAGGCGGCGCCGGACAGCAGCAGCAGAGCCGCCCAGTTGATATGGGTACGCTTCATGAGTGGGGTTCTCCAGTCTGTTGGACAGCGGGGCGCTCAGGCGCCGCGACGGCGGCGGCCGGCAAAGCCGGCGGCACCCAGAGCCAGGGCCAGCAGGGCATAGCTGCTGGGCTCGGGGATCACGCTGCCGGTGATGCTGTCCAGACCGAACTGGGCCAGGTTGACGTTGGCGCCCGGGGTGCATCCGCCATTGCCGTCAAACAGGCAGGCGCTGAAGGTGATGCGGTTGAACTCGCTGCTGGCGAAGTCCTGGGCGAAATTGAAGCGGTTGAAGCTGCTCAGGCCGGTGTCGCTCAGGCCGGGCAGATCGAAGCTGGCCACCTTGTCGCCGGCGCTGGTGTGGCCGGTGACGATGATCTGGCCGATATTGCCCACCAGGCTCAGATCGAACACGGGCGCGATGAAGCCCAGGTCGAAGCCGGTCAGCGACAGGTTCAGGCCCTTGCTGCTCTCCAGGCTCAGGCTGCCGTCATTGAGCACGGCGTAGAAGGCCGAGCTGCGCGAGGGGCAGACATTGAAGGCGCAGGTGCCGGAATTGCTGCCCGCACCCACAAAGCCGTTGCCGAAGGGGTCTCCGGCGCTCAGCTTGACGCCGGCTTCGTTGAAGCTGTCGCCACCGTTGAAGTTTTGGCCGCCCACGCCCTCGAACTGGATGTCGAAGGTGGACAGGGTACCGGCCATGGCAGACCCCGCCAGAGCGGCAGCAGCCAGCGCCAGGGCGCTTTTGACGAACACTCGCATACAGAACCTCTTCTCGTTACCAATGGTCTTGGTGGCTTTGCACCGGATAAGGCGTGCGCCGATCCGCCGGCGATTCCAGCGGTCCAGACTTCACTGTGGAGACTCCCTGGACGGGCTCTTTCGGCAGCCTGGGGGTCAGCGGTCGATTCTGTCCGTGTGAAAGTTCCTTGACATTGACGATTGCCCTCCCCGTGACTCGGGGGTCACAGGGTTTTCACGGTGGCACGAGATCCGTCAGGGGTCAGGTTTTGCGCTAGGGCGCGCCCGCTCCGGCGCCGGGAGCGCTGGCACCGGCGGGGGCCGAAGCCGCGCCGGCCGGCGGCTGCAGCATCTCCTGGATGCTGAAGACACGCTGGCTGGCCAGGGAGACCTCCTCGCTGCCGGGTTCCAGCCGGCGCAGCAGGGGCTGCTCGGAGCGGCTGTGCAGGGCCTGGAAGCCATTGGGATCGGTGGGGGCCGGCACCAGCACCCAGTCGGGCTGGCCGGTGAAGGGGTCGGGGTAGGCGCGGCGCAGATGGTGGATGGGCTTGGGGCCGCGCGCGTCCAGCAGCAGATCGTCCAGGCTGCGCGGGTGCGCGCCCGGCCCTTGCTGACCCAGGCCCAGGCGTTCGCTGGCCTTCAGATAGGCCGCGGCGGCGGCAGCGATCTCGCGGCCGCGGAATTCCAGCTCACGCTCCTTCTCGCGCTGCACCGCCACGCTCCAGCGCTGGCCCAGGGCGGCCAGAGCCGCGGCCGTGATGGCCACGAAGAAGAGCATGCCCAGATAGGTGAAGCCGCGCGAGGCGGCCGGCCTACCAGTCCGCATACAGCCGCCCATCGCTGGCACGGCCGGCCGCGCCGCTGCGCACATCGTAGAGCTGGCCCTTGAGCTGGGCGTCCGGCGGGGGCGGCAGTTCCACCCAGGCATCGCGCCGGCCGGCCACGGGGTCTTCCGGCACCTCGCGCACATAGCGCGCCGTGGCCAGCTCCTCCAGGCTGTCGGGATAGCGGCCGCGGTCAGCGGCGAACTGGTCGATGGCGTCGCGCAGGGTCGTGAGCGAGCTGCGCAGCGCCGCCTCCTTGGAGCGATCCAGGCTCTGGAAGTAGCGCGGCGCGGCGATGGAGGCCAGCAGGGCCACGATGGCCATCACCACGATCAGCTCGATCAGGGTGAAGCCAGTGGCGCGGGTCTTCATGGGCTTCATCACCAGTCCCGGTAGCGGCTGCCGTCCAGCGCGCGGCGCTCGGAGCGGGAGTAGACGTCGAAGATGTCGCGGCCCTCGCGCGGCTCGGTGGGCGGGCTGTCCGAGGCGCGCAGGCCCCAGCTCTGCTCCGGCTCCAGGCTGGGGTCGGCAAAGGGGTCGCGCGGCAGGCGGCGCAGAAAGTAGAGCTTGCGGCCATTGGGCGACTTGGCGTCCACCACGCCGCGGGTCAGCTCGGCGAGCTCGCGGGGGTAGCCACTGTCCTCGGCCGAGAGCTCGATCAGCCCCGCCTCGGCCGCCTTCTTGTAGGCGTCGATGCCGCCGCGGATCTGGCGCAGGGCCTCGCGCAGCTGGAACTCCTGGCTGCGCTGCGCCGAGAGCAGCAGCACCGGCCGCGCCGCGGCCGCCAGCACGCCCAGCATGGCCAGCACCACCAGCATCTCGATCAGGGTGAAGCCCCGGCTCCGGCCAGGACCGGCGGTCCTGGCGGCCGTGAGCCGCGGGGCCTGGCTCATTTGTCCACCGTCACCAGGCCCGTGCCCTCCAGGCGCACCGGCGGGGTCTCGCCGTTCAGGCCGGAGGCGCTGAGATTGCCCACGCCCACATTCAGCACCTGGCCGGCCGCCGCCGGCAGGGCGCGCAGCACCAGCACGCGCTCGCCGCGCGGCGTCAGCTCGAAGGGCAGGCGTCCCGGCGCCGCATTGCTCACGGCCTGGGCCGGGGCCAGACGGGTGGCGTCGAACTCCAGCTCGCCCTTGACCGAGAAACCGCTGTCCTGACGCAGGGTCACGCTGACCGTGCCGCCGGCCGCGATCTGCGGGCTCACATCCAGCTTGAGCACGGCCTCCTCGGCCGCCGGGGCGGCAGCATTGGCTGCGGCCGGCGCCGGCAGCGCCCGGACCGCCGCACCCGAGAGTCCCACGCCGGCACGCGCCTGATCGCGCAGCCGGCTGCTGAAGGCGCCGGGCGAGGCATCGGTGCCGCCGGGCAGGCGGGTCAGGGCCGCGTCGGGCAGGGCCACATTGCGCACGATGCGCGGCGTGATCAGCAGCACCACCTCGGTCTTGTTGCGCTTGTCTTCCTGCACGCCGAAGAGCTTGCCCAGCAGGGGCAGGCGCGAGAGGCCGGGCACGCCGGTGGCGTTGCGGCGGTCGTCGTCGCGAATCAGGCCGGCCAGCACCTGGGTCTCGCCGTCCACCAGGCGCAGCGAGGTGGAGGTCTGGCGGGTGCCGATCTGGTAGGCCGTGGTGCCGCCCGGGCCCTTGACCTCGCTGATCAGATTGCTCACCTCCAGGCCCACCTTGATCACCACCTCGTTGTCCAGCTGGATGGTAGGCTCCACATCCAGCTTCAGACCCACGTCCAGGTAGGAGACCGAGGCCGCCACCGAGGTGCTGCCGGTGAAGTTGGTGGTGGTGGTGAAGACCGGCACCTTCTCGCCGATATGCACCTTGGCCTTGTCGCGGTTGCGCACCCGGATCTTGGGATTGGCCAGCAGATTGTTATTGCCCGCCGTGCCGCGCAGGGTGGCGGTGAGCGCGGGGTTGGCCACCGTGGTGCGGAAGCTGCTGCGGTCGCGGATATTGATCTGGCCGTCCACACCCGGGATGCCGTAGCGCACTTCCTCGGGCCACTTCAGGCCGATGGCCTCCACCTGGTCGGAGGCCAGTTCCATGACCTCCACCTCCAGCATCACCTCGGGCTCGGCCAGGTCGATGGAGGCGATCAGCTTCTCCACCAGGCGCATCACCTCGGGCGTGTCGCGCACCACCATCAGGTTCAGGCGCTCGTCGATATGGATGTCGCGCACCTTGGCAATGGTGCGCACCATGGCCTGGGCCGACTTCACATCGGCATTCGAGAGGTAGAGCGTGCGCGTGATCAGCTCCTGGTGCTCGCGCTGCTTGGCCTGGGTGTTGGGAAAGATCAGCACCGAGCTCTCGTTGAGCAGCTTGCGGTCCAGCTGCTGGGTGCTGAGGATCACGCGCATGGCCTCGTCCAGCGTGACCTGGCGCAGAAAGACCGTGACCTTGGCATCGCCGCGCACATCCTTGTCGAACACGAAGTTCACATTGCTGGAGCGGGCCAGAGCCTCGAAGACCTGGCGCAGCGGCGCCTCGCGGAACTCCAGCGTCACCGGCTTCTGGAAGGCCGGGCCCAGCTCGCCGCCGGCCCCGGCTTCCAGCGGCCGTGCCTGGGCGAGCTGGGTCAGCAGGGCGCGAGCGCCGGGATGGTTGGGCGACTCGGCCAGGATGTCGCGGGCCAGGGCCTCGGCCCGGCCGGCCTTGCCCTCGCGCTGGGCCTGGCGCGCCTGGACCAGCTGGGTCTCGTGGCGCTGGCCGCGTTCGATCTCCAGCTCGAAGCTGGGCAGGCGCGAATGGCTGGGGTCGATCTCGCGCAGCTGGACCACACCGGCCTTGGCCTCGTCCCAGCGGCCGGCGCTGCGCTGGCCCTCGATCTGCACCACCAGGCGGTTGGCCAGCTGCTCGCGGGTGCGGCGCTGGGCCGCGCGCAGCGTGGCGTCGTCCGGGCTCTGGCGCTGGGCCTGCTCCAGCACCGTGTAGGCCTCGCGCAGCTGGTTGGAGCGCGACAGCTCCTCGGCCTGGCGCAGCGCCGGGTGGGCACAGCCCGCCAGCACCAGCGCCAGGAGGAGGGGGACGAGGCGCCCCTGCTTAGGCTTGTTCATCGTGTTCACGAGGGTCTGAATGTGAGGGTCTGGGTCTGCTGGCCGGGCAGCCAGGTCAGGGCAAGGCCGCTGGGGCCTACGCTGTCCACGCGCCACTGGCCGTCGATCACGTCGCCGGCCTTGGCCGAGAGGCTGCGGTTGCCGCTGGCCAGCAAGGCCTGAGCCGGCACGCCGCCTTCTTCGAGGCGACCGATCAGCTGATAGGGAAAGGGCGGAGCCGGCGGCGGGCCGGTGTCCACCACCGCGGCCTGCAGCGGCGCGGCCGGCGGCGGCGGCGGGGGGGGCGGCGGGCTCCAGGCGGCCAGCTGGCTGCCGCTGGCCTCGGGCCAGGGGGCACGCTCGGCCAGGGTCCAGGCCGGGGCCGGGGCCGGGGCCGGCGCCGTCGTCGATACAGCCGGGGTGGCGGGACGCGGGGCGGGGCGCGTGGGCGCCACCGCCACGGGCGCCTCGCTCTCCTGCTCTTCCATTTGCGCCGCCCACAGCGTCGCGGCCACGGCCACGGCCAGACCAGCGGCCAGCGCGTACTGGCGCGGGCCCAGGGCGGGTTTCTCGGTGCCGGCGCTCATCGCGGGCCTCCTTCGCTCAGGGCCGCGCGGCCATGCAGCGACCATTGCAGCTCCGCCTCCAGCTCGGGGCTGGACGGGGCCGTGCGCCGCAGCTTGATGGCGTCCAGGCTCAGGGCCGGGTCTTGCCTCAGGGCCTGCTCCAGAAAGGCGCGCAGGGCCGCATAGCCGCCCTGCACCGGCATGCTCACGCGCAGGCGCTCCAGGCCGGCATTGCCGTCCACGCTCAGGCGGTGCTCGGTGCGCGGCGTGGACACACCCGCGCGCAGGCCCGCTTCCAGCAGATCGGCCAGGCGCTGCTG
Organism: Shinella sp. XGS7; assembly: GCF_020535565.1. NCBI lineage: Bacteria > Pseudomonadati > Pseudomonadota > Alphaproteobacteria > Hyphomicrobiales > Rhizobiaceae > Shinella > Shinella sp. XGS7. The sequence goes on from NZ_CP084758.1 coordinate 572,272, forward strand.
GCGCAGCTCGGGGCCGGGCAGGCCGGCCCGCCACTGCTCGGGCGTGGCCTGGCTGGCCGCGGCGCCGCTGGCACGCTGCAGGCGTAGCTGGCGCTGCAGCTGCTCGGCCTGGGCATCGAGTGCCTGCTGCTCCTGATGCCAGCGCTGGGCCAGGCCCAGCTCCAGGCCCCCGGCCAGCAGCAAGGCCAGCAGGCCCAGGGCCCCGGGCCAGCCCAGGCGCCGCCAAACCGGCAGACGTGCCAGCTGGCGCTGCAGCGGGACCGGAAGTCGCTCCATCACCCGATTCATCATGGTTGTTGCCCCGCTCGGCTGCGCGAGACCTGGGCCAGTTCAGGGCGCAGGGCCTCGGGCTGCAGGCGGGCGTTGAGGTCGAAGCGCTGCCCCTGCAGGCCCTCGCCGGCGGTCTGGAAGCGCGCCAGCACCACCTCGCCCCAGCCCGGGGCGGCCGAGAGCCGCTCCACCAGCTGCAGGGCCTGAGCCTGGTCGCTGGCCAGGCCGTTCAGGCGCAGCTCGCGGCGGCCGGCGCTGTAGTCCAGGCCCAGCCAGGCGATGCGCTGGCCGGCCGCCGGGTCCACCAGGCCGGCCTGCTCCACATTGGCCAGCAGGGCGCCCCAGGGCTGGCGCAGCAGGGCCTGCACCTCGGCGCTGCTGCGCAGGCGCTCCTGCTCCAGCGTGGCCTGGGCGCGTGCGGCGGCCTTGGCGGCCGGCGGCGGCGCGGCCGGCCGGCGCTGCAGCTGGGACTGCAGATGGGCCTGACGCTCGCGCGCTTCACGCAGCTCGGCCTGGGCACTCCAGGCGCTCCAGGCGGCCGTGCCCAGCACCAGCAGGCCGCAGGCCAGCAGGGCCCAAGCCAAGGGATGGGGCGGCTCGGCCGGGGCGGCAAAGTCGGGGCGCGGGAGGGTGGCCTCGGCCGCCGTCGGCACGCGCTCGAACAGCTCCACGCGCGGCGCCGCGGCGTTCAGATCACCCAGCTGGCGCACGCCCGGCAGAGCCGGCATGCGCGGCGCGTCCAGACCGTAGCCGGCCAGCAGCACGGGCAGCTCGGGTGCGTCGGCACGCAGCTCGGCCAGCAGGTCCATCAAGGCCTCGACCCGCGGCCCGGCCAGGCGGCGGTGCTGCAGCAGGCGCAGCTGGCCGGCCTCCAGGCGCATCCAGCTCAGCAGATCGCCCTCCACCCAGGCCAGGGCCGCCTGCGGCGCCCGGGCCCAGTCGGGCTGCTGGCTCAGGCCCTGCTGCAGCAGGGCGGCCCAAGCCGGACGCAGGCCGCGCAGGGCCACGCCCCGCTGCGCCAGGCCCTCGCGCAGGGCCGCAAGGTCCAGGCCGTGCAGGGCGCTGGCGCCCGCGGTGTCGCCGGCCCGCCAGGGTGCCAGCGCCCAGCGCTGGGCGGCGGCGCCGAAGTAATGCGAGAGCAGCTGGCGCGCATAGGCCTGCAGCGCGGCCTCGTCCTGCAGCGGCAGGCCCGGCTCGCAGACCAGATGCTGCAGGGCCCGCTCCGACACAACCAGGTCCAGGGCCTGGCCGGCGCGCAGAGGCTCCAGGCCCTCCAGGCCGCGGCCGTCCAGCCAGGCCAGGCGCGGCTTGGCCAGGCGGGCGCTGAAGGCCTGGCGCCAGCGCAAGACCTGGCCCCCCGGGGCGGGCGGGCTACTCGTCGAGAGTGACACGCTCGAGCTCCTCGAAAGTGGTTTCGCCGCGGCAGACCGCGGCCAGGGCCATGGCGCGCAGCGGCTTCATGCCGCGGCTGCGCGCCGCCTCCTTGATCTGGGACATGGGGGCCCGCGCCGCGATCAGGTCACGCAGGCCGTCGTCCAGGCGCAGCAGCTCGGCCACGGCGCGGCGGCCGCGGTAGCCGCTGCCGCGGCAGTGGCCGCAGCCCTCGCCGCGCAGAAAGCGGTGGGCCGGGTCCGCGCGCAGGCCGTGACGGGCCAGCAGGGCGGGCTCGGGTTCGTGCGGGCGCGCGCAGTGCGGGCAGACCAGGCGCACCAGGCGCTGGGCCAGCACCGCATTCAGCGCCGAGACCACGTTGTAGAGGTCCAGCCCCATGTGCATGAAGCGCCCGATCACGTCGAAGGCGTTGTTCGCATGGACCGTGCTGAACACCAGGTGGCCGGTCAGTGCCGCCTGCACCGCGATCTGGGCGGTCTCGGCATCGCGGATCTCGCCCACCATCACGCGGTCGGGGTCATGGCGCAGGATGGAGCGCAGGCCGCGCGAGAAGGTCAGGCCCTTTTTCTCGTTCACCGGGATCTGCACCACACCGGGCAGCTGGTACTCCACCGGGTCTTCGATGGTGATGATCTTGTCCTGTCCGGTGTGGATCTCGGCCAGCGTGGCGTAGAGCGTGGTGGTCTTGCCCGAGCCCGTGGGGCCGGTGACCAGCAGCATGCCGTGGGGCTGGCGCGCCTGGGCGCGGATGGCGGCACGCTCCTCGGCGCCGAAGCCCAGGGCGTCCAGCGTGAGCGAGCCCTGGTCCTGCTCGATACGCGCGCGATCCAGCACCCGCACCACCGCGTCCTCGCCGAAGACGCTGGGCATGATGGAGAGGCGGAAGTCGATCTCGCGGCCCTGCACGCGCAGCTTGAAGCGGCCGTCCTGGGGCAGGCGGCGCTCGCCGATGTCCAGCTCGGCCATGACCTTGAGGCGCGAGACCAGCTGCTCGGCCACGGCCGCGCCGTCCACCGCGCGCACCTGGGCCATCACGCCGTCGATGCGGAAACGGATATTGGCGCCGCGCGCGGTGCACTCGATGTGCACATCGCTGGCCCCGTCCTGCAGCGCGTCGTAGAGCGTGGCATTGAGCAGGCGCACCACCGGCGAGGCCTGCTCCGACAGGCGCAGGGCCGAGAGCTCCTCGGCCTGCTGGCCGGCCGCCGCCCCCGAGTCCAGGCCCTCGTCCACATCGGAGAGCGCGCGGAAGTCGGCCTCGCCCGCGCCCAGCCAGTGCTCCACGGCCGCGGGCTCGCAGCGCAGCCAGCGCACCGGGGCCTGCAGCCGGGTTTCCACGCTCTGCAGCAGCAGGGCGTCCTGCTCGCGCTCGGCCAGCAGCACCAGGCGCTCGCCCTGGCCCATGGCCAGCACCGCGCGCCAGCGCTGCGCCTGGGCCTGGGGCCAGCGCTCGAAGTCCAGATGCCAGGGGCCGTGCTCGGCAGGCAGCCAGTCGGAGAGGGAATGCGTCACTGCACTTGCTCCACCAGTTGGAAGATGGGCAGGTACATCAGGACAATGATGCCGCCGATCAGCACACCCATGATCAGCATCAGGGCGGGGTTGATGGCCCGGGTCAGCAGCTCGGTCAGGCGAGCCGCCTCCTCGTCATGAAAGGCCGCGGCCCGCTCCAGCATGGCGGGCAGCTCGCCGCTGCGCTCGCCCACGCGCACCATGCGGCGCGCCACGGGCGTGGCCAGATCCTGCGCCTCCAGCGCATCGGAGAAGCGCCCGCCCTGGGCCACCTGCTCGGCGGCCGCGGCCACGGCCGGACGCCAGGGCGCGGCCACCACGTCCTGCACGATGCGCAGGGCCGGCAGGGCCGGCACGCCGGCCCCCAGCAGCATGGCCAGGCTGCGGTACAGGCGCGCCAGGGCCAGCACGCGCAGGCGCGGGCCCAGGCCCGGCAGGGTCCAGAGCCGGGCCTGCAGGCGGGCGCGCAGGCCGGCATGGCGCCACAGGGCAAGACCTGCCCCCGCCAGGGCGGCGATGCCGCCCAGCACCAGCCAGGGATGGGCGCCGGCCGTCTGCCCGAAAAGGATGAGGGCGCGCGAGGCCCAGGGCAGCTCGGCGCTGGTGGCCTCCAGGATGCCGGCAAAGCGCGGCAGCACGAAGAGCAGCAGGAAGAGGATCACGGCCGAGCCCACCAGCAGCAGCATGGCCGGGTAGACGCAGGCCGCCACCAGGCGGGAGCGCAGGCTCTCCACCCAGGCCAGGTAGCGCGCATGCTGGGCCAGGGCCACGCTGAGCTGGCCGGTGCGCTCATTGGCCGCCACGATGGCGCAGACCAGTTCGTCAAAAGCCTGGGGCTGGGCCCGCATGGCGGCCGAGAGCGGCTGGCCCTGCTGCACTGCGGCCACCACGCCATCCAGCGCATGGCGCACGCCGGGCTGGGCTTCCTTCTCGCGCAGAGTGCTCAGGGCCTCCAGCAGGGCAATGCCGGCATCCAGCAGCACGGCCAGCTCCTGGCTGAAAAGCTGCAGGGGAAAGCGCACGCTGCCGCGGCGCCAGCGCGGGGCGCGCTCGGCCGCCTGCGCGTCCAGCTCGCTCACCTCCAGCAGATGCTGGGGCGCCACGCCGGCCGCGGCGGCCACGGCCTGGCGGTCGCTGGCCTCCACCCGGCGCGAGGTCGCGGCCCCGCGCGCGGGGTCGAACACACGGATCAGGTACTGCGGCATGGTGAGCGCGAGGCGGGCGGGTGCGCGGGAGCAGCCGTCCCGCTCACCAGTTGGTCAGGTCGGCGTCCTCGCCCTCGCCGCCGGGGCGGCCGTCGCGGCCCAGGGACAGCAGGTCGTAGTCACCATGCTCGCCGGGCGAGCGGTACTGGTAGTCGTTGTGCCAGGGGTCCTTGGGCACGGCCTTGGACAGATAGGGGCCGGACCAGCGCGGCTCATCGGCCGGCTTGGTGACCAGCACGGCCAGGCCCTGCTCGGTGCTGGGGTAGCGGCCCACATCGATGCGGTACTGGTCCAGGGCCTTGCCCAGGGCATCCATCTGCGCGCGCGCGGCCTTGACCTCGGACTTGCCGATCTGGCCGAAAAACTTGGGGCCCACATAACCGGCCAGCAGGCCGATGATGACCATCACCACCAGCAGTTCCAGCAGGGTGAAACCCAGGGGGCGACGAGAGAGGCGGGAGGGGGCACGCATGGAACAGCAGGGCGGAATACTCAAGGAGGGGCGACTATCTCCCGGGCCCCCAGGGGCCGCAATCGGGACTTGCGCGCCCCCTGTTCGGGGTGGACGAATCACTGTAACGAGCCAAGATGACAGCTCTGCGAGACTGTGACGCCTGTTTGCGCAAAGCGCGCGGAGGGGCAACGCCGCGATGGGCGACTATCGCCCGCCGCGCGCTCCGACTTTTGTCCATCCGCCAGACCTGCCCCGCCATGAACCAGCCTCCGCCACCCCCAGGCTTTGCGGCCCTGCCCCATTCCGTCGTGATGCCCCAGGGCCGGCGCCTGCAGATGGCCGCCATCGGCACCTTCCGCAGCCTGGCCATGCTGGAACGCATAGGCGCGGCCCTGCGGGGCAGCTAGGGCGCCCCAGCAAAAAGGCCCGGCTCCTTGCGGAACCGGGCCTGACGTCATGTCGGTCTCGAGCCCGCTCAGGGCTCAGGCTTCAAAAGGGTCCTAAGCACAAGGAACTGTGGATACGCCGTTTTGCCCAATGCCCACGGGGCGTCGCTGCGGTTCGCTGGTCGCAAGTGTGGGTTTAGCAGTCAGATGCTTCCAATGCTGCCCGAAAAGGGCCTCGGATGGCCGAAGTGTGGGTTGGGTTAGGATGTGCATATTCCGACACCACCTGAGCACCCCGGTTCAGCTTCTTTTGAGCAACGAAACCGGCCGCTGTCGATCGGCACGCCCGCACATGTTGCGCGGGGCGGGTAAGTGGACGGCTTCAGGCTGGAAGCCGCCGGCCAACCCTTCTTTGCCCAATGACTGCTTTCACCCAGGATCGGCCCTTTACCCCCACCGGTGGAGCCGGTGATGTGAAAAGGCGGACGGAGCAGGACGCTGCGTTCCAGAAGGGGCGCGCGGCACTTGCTGCGGTCACATCACAAACTGCGTCGCCGTGATCGCCGCAGCCTTTTCAGATCTCCGTCTGTTCCGAGTTCTCGAGGGCGTCATCGACTTCGATCCCAAGGTATCGGACAGTCGACTCCAGCTTGGAGTGGCCAAGCAGCAGCTGCACCGCGCGGGGGGGGGGGGATGCGCCGGTAGATGAGGGTCGCCTTCGTCCGGCGCATGGAGTGCGTACCGTAGTCCGCTGTATCGAGTCCCAGTTCCTTCACCCAGTGCCCGACGATGCGAGCGTACTGACGCGTGCCCAGATGCGGCGACTCGTGCAGCCGGCTGGAAAAAGAAAATCCTCGCTTCTCAGGCTGGCCTGCTTGATCCAGGTTTGCAGGGCATCACGCGTGCTCGCAGTGATCTCGAACGGCACGGGGCGCTGGGTCTTGTGCTGCATGACGATGGCGCGGGAGGCCATCTGGTCGCCATGGCACACATCCCTCACCCGAAGTGCCACCAGATCGCGCCCGCGAAGCTTGCTGTCGATGCCCAGGTTGAACAGGGCGAGCTCGCGAACCCGTCCTTGCATCTGCAGGCGAACGCGAAGCGCCCAGATGTCTTTCAGCTTGAAGGGAGCCTTTTGTCCGACGATTTTGCCCTTGTTCCACGGCTCTCGAGACGCGTTGCCATTCGACATGCTCATGATGGTCTCCCATCGAGTTGATGGGCATCAGAGCATGCGCCGATGGGCGAATGATTCAGGCTGCCATTTTGAGTGCGAATTGCTCTCTGACGCTACCAGGCTGCCAGAACCCGCCCCATGTTTCAGTGTGGCCGTCTGCATTTCTTGAGTTCAGGCCGCTCAATTGGATCCGGCGTCGCCCTCAGCTTGGTGCGGTCTTGCTATACGGCATCGCCGGCTTCGTGCTCGCTTTGTCCTAGGTTTTCGACATGGCCGTCGCCTTGCGCGATGTAGTCTGAGCTTCCTCAGCTCGCTGCGACTTCGCTCCGGCTTCTGCCCGCTGCCTTGGCGCGGTACAGCGCCGCATCGGCTCGCCCCAGCAACTCCTCGATCCGATCCTGAACCGGCGACGCTCGCAGTGCAGCGGCGCGCTCCTCGCTGAGCAGCTCCAAGGTCGCAATGCCTACCGACGCGGTCAACCGCCCCAGCGGGCTTGCTTCATGCGGGTGGGCAAGTTCGGCCAGCGCCTGATGAAGGTGCTGAGCAACCGCCATCGCGCCCGCTCCGTCGGTGTCGGGCAGCAGGACCACGAACTCCTCGCCGCCCCAACGCGCGCAGTCGTCATTGGCACGGCTGGCTGCCTGTCGAAGACGGTCGGCCATCTTGATCAACGCGTGATCGCCGCCTGCATGACCGTACAGGTCGTTGAAGGCCTTGAAGTGGTCGACGTCGACCATCAGCACGCTCAGCGGCGCGTTCTGCCGGTCGGCGCGCAGCAGTTCCCGTTCCAGCCGTTCCTGCATCGCGCGGCGGTTGGACAGCCCGGTCAGCGGGTCGGTGCGTGACAGTCGCCGCACCTCGGCCAAAGCCCGGCTCAGTCGCAGCTGAGTGTCGACTCGGGCTCTCAGCACGCCGGGGCGGATGGGCTTGGATAAATAGTCGACGGCGCCTGCGGCGAAGGCGGCCTCCTCGGTGGCCTCGTCGCTGTGACTGGTGAGCAGCACCACCGGAATCGCTGCCAGTTCGCTGGCCTTCTGCATCAGCGACAACAACTCCAGCCCCCCCATCTCCGGCATCTCTGCGTCCATTAGCACCAGATCGACCGGCTCTTGGCGCAGCAGACGCAGGGCGTCGGCGGCGCTGCGCGCGAAGCGGCAGCGGCCGAAGCCGCTCAGCAGGCGGCTGGCCGCCTGGATGATCGATGGGTCGTCGTCGACCAGGAGCAGCGTGGCTGATGTGGATCTGGATTCGTTCATGTCGGTGGGCGACCCGGTTGGTTAGCACTGCCGAGGCGCATCATGCCTGACGCGACGAGGCATTGGACTCTTGCCACTCACTCAGGAACTGATGCGCAGGCGCAAAGTCGAGATCGGCGATGCAGTGCTGAAGGCGACCCAGCTCCGTCGAAGGCAGGCCTTGCGCGCGAAGCCAAGGGAGCAAGGCGTCAAACGCGTCGAGAGCGCCGATGTCTTGCTGGCGCAACAGCAGCAGCAGTTCGGCAAGACGCGCCGCCGCCTGCTCTGGCGCCGGCATGTCCGCCGCGATCGTCGGTTCAACTTGGGATCGCGCCTGCGCCAACATCGGTTCCGCCGATTGGCGCAGCTGGCTGAGCGCATCTCCCAAGGCCTCCAGCTGAGGGCTGAGTTCGGCCTGCGAGAGCCCCTGACGGAGGTGGGCCTCAGCCTGTGTGGCCAGCAGGTCTACCCGCTCGGCCCCGAGCATCGAAGCAGCGCCGCGCAGCCTGTGCAGCGCCGCTTGCAGCGACTGCCTGTCCATGGTCGACAGTCCGGCTGCCCAGGATGGGTCAAAGGTATCCAGCAGACGCGCGAGCAAGCGGTGGAACAGGGGTAGGTCATCGCTAAGGCGCGACAGGGCGGCAGCGAGGTTCAAGCCTTCGAGCCCAGGCTTGACCGCCGATGCCGGCAAGGTGGCCAGGAGGTTCGTGTCTGTCACGGTGTTGGCGCGAGCACCGAGGTGGCGACTCAGGGTCTCCACCAGTTTGGCGACCTCGACCGGCTTGGTCAGGAAGTCATCCATCCCCGCCTCCAGCGCACGGCGTCGCTCGTCAGCCAGCGCGCCTGCGGTCAAGGCCAGCACCGGCAGCCGCGCAAGGCCGGAAGTCTGTCGAATCCGGCGCGCCGCCTCCAGCCCATCCATCTCGGGCATCTGGATGTCCATCAGCACCGCGGCGAAAGCCTCGTTGTGCTGCAGTCGCGCGAGGGCCGGGGCCGCACCCGACTCGCAAACCACCTCGGCGCCTTCACGCTCCAGCAGCCGCCTCAGCACCTCCAGGTTGATCTCGCTGTCGTCCACCACCAGCAACCTGGCGCCCGCCAGGCGCTGTGCGGCACCGGGTGCCGCTGAGGGGCTGGTGATTGACCTTGGGCTCGTCTCTCTGTTGGCTTGCCCGGCGTCCTCCAAACGCAGCAGCACGCTGAACTCGGCCCCATCGCCCAGGGCGCTGCGCAGCGTCAGCTGACCGCCCATCAAGTCAACCAGGTGCCGGGAGATGGAAAGCCCCAGGCCAGAGCCCCCGAAGCGTCGCGTGGTTGACGCATCCGCTTGCGCGAAGGGCTGGAACAGCTTGCCCTGCGCCTCTTCGGCGATGCCGATCCCGGTATCGCGGACCGTGAACCGCCACAGTGCGCCCTCCCGCACCACACTCAGGGTCACGCTGCCCTGCTGCGTGAACTTCAGGGCGTTGCTGAGCAGGTTGCTGAGCACCTGGCGCAGTCGTGTCACATCACCGGTCACCCGGTCCGGCAGCTCGGGCGCCGTCCGGAGGGTCCAGCGGAGCTTCTTGCGCCCGGCCAGCGCCGCAAACACCGTGTCCAGCTCCAGCAGCAGCTCGCGGGGGTTGAACGCAACGCGCTCGATGCCCATCTCGCCCGCCTCGATCTTGGCGAGGTCCAGCACATCGTCGATCAGGCTCAGCAGCGAACGTCCGGCCGTCTGCAGCTTGCCCAGCAACTGCCCCTGGTCTTGGTTGAGTGGGGTGTCGGCCAGCAGCTGCCCGATGCCGATGATGGCGTTCATCGGCGTGCGGATCTCATGGCTCATATTGGCCAGGAACATGCTCTTGGCTTCGCTGGCCGCTTCAGCGGCAGCCTTGGCCGCGCGCAGGGTCGCCATCAGTCGGTGCTGCTCGGAGACGTCTTGGAACGCACCGATCAAGCGCGCAGGCTTGCCGTTCTCGTGCTCAACGGCGCCGAGGGCGCGAACCGTCAGCAAGCTGCCGTCGCGGCGCACAAACGGCAACTCCAGGTCCCAGCCGCGGCCGTCCTGCTGGCTGCGTCCCACTTCCGCGACGAGCCTCGCGCGCGCGTCCGCCGGGTAGAAATCCAGAGCCTCTTCCAGCCGTGGCCGATAGCCTTCCGGCACACCATGGATGCGGCAGGTCTGCGGCGACCAATACAGCACCTCGCTGCGCAGATCCAGCTCCCACCCGCCGACACCCGCCAGGTCACTGGTCCGGTTCAGCATGGCCTCGCTGCGCCGCAGCGCGTCGCGCTGCGCGACGGACTCGGAGATGTCGACCAGGCTACCAAAGACCCACTCTGGGCTGCCATCGGACAGGCGGCTGACCACACGACCACGCTCCTGCACCCAGACCCAGTGCCCCTGGCGATGCTGCATCCTGTGTTCGCTGAGAAACTCCGGCCGGAGTCCATCCCGCAGCGCTGCCAGCTGCTGCCCCACCGCCTCGCGATCCTCCGCGTGCAGCTGCGCGCTGCGTCGCGTCAGATCGAGCGCCTGGGTGTCGGCGAACGCCCACCCCAGCATCGCGGCCCAGCGCTCGTTGACCCGCAACGCGCCGGAAGGAACATGCCATTCCCAGGTGCCGGCGTTCGAGCTCAGCAGCAGGTTCTCTAGGCGCTGCCGGGTTTGCAGCAGCTCGGCTTCAAAGCGCTGCCGCTCGACGGCCTTGAAGAAGACCCAGTGGATGCGAGTGCTGGTCGGCGGCGCGTCACCGGGCCAGCACCTGGCATTCAACAGCACCGGTCGCAACTCGCCGTCCTGGCTGCGCAGCTTCAGATGGATCTCGTCCACACGCCCCTGGCGCAGCAGCAGCGGCCAAACATGGGTCTGGACAAAGATCCGCGAGGCCGGCGGCAACCAGTCGTCCAGGTGAGCCGGTCCGTGCCGGTGCGCAGGCTCTCCGAACTGTTCGCGCAGTTCGGCATTGGCGGCCAGCACCTGCCCCTCGCCGTTCGTGACCAGCACGGCGCAGGGCAGGTTGTCGAGATCGGCGCTCAGCTCAGCGTCCTTCAGCGCGCCGCGGACCCATCGGCCAGATAGCGTCGCATGGCGTCGATGACCAGCTCGGGGTGACTCATGTGTGCACAGTGGCCCGCGACATCCAGAACTTCGTAGCGGCTGCCTGCCAGCTCGCGGTGCAGGTACTGGCCCACCGACTGGGGCGCGAGTGTGTCCCGCGCATGCTGGAGGATCAAGCTGGGGCAGCGAACCTTGGGCAGGTCGGCGCGGCTGTCGGCGAAGAAGGTGGCGCGGGCAAACACCCGCGCGGTCTGCGGATCAGTCGAGCAGAAGCTTTTTTCCAGCTCGTTGCCGGCGGCGGCGCCGTCGGTACCGGCTACGACCGGGGCCAGGTAGCTGGCCCAACCCAGGTAGTTCTGATCCATCAGCTGCAGCAAGCCCTCCAGGTCGGCCGCCTCGAAGCCGCCCTGGTAGTCGGGCGGGTGGTTCAGGAAGCAGGGCGAAGGCCCGATCAGCACCATGCGCTCGAACAACTGCGGCCGCTGCAGATGGGCAAGCATGCCGATGCTGCAGCTCACCGAGTGTGCAACCAGGGTGACCCCCTGCGTGAGGCCCAGCGCATCGCAGACCTCGATCAGGTCCTGAGCATAGCCGTCCAGGCGGCTGTAGCGCCGGCTGTCGAATGGTGCCGCAGCCGCCGCCGGGCCGCTCCCCGTGTAGTCCATCAGGATCTGCTGGTGACTGGCCTCAAACGCCGGCGTGATGCCGGCCCACATGCCTTGGTGACAGCCAAAGCCATGCGCGTACAGCAGCACCGGACCTTGCTGGCCGATGCGGCGGACATGGTTTCTTTCGATCGGATTCATGCTCTCGACTCCAGAGAGAAGCACATCGCTGTGCAGGTGGGTCCAACAGGTTCAAGTTGAAAGCTGACGGGCTTCCAACAGGCGCAATGCCTGGTCGAAGTCCAACTCGTCGACGTGGGCTTCGATTGCCGCAACATCCTGATCACTCAGTCCCCGCTCTCGCAACCAGAACCGCAACTCCTTCAGAGCGATGCCGGCATCCAGGTCCTGCTGTCGAAGCAAATCGAGAAGCACCCCATACCGCGCCGGTCCGTCGCTCAGGGGCGCTGCCTGGCCGCTGTCTACCTTGTCAAGGGCTTGGGCCAGCCAAGCCGATGCCGCGCCACGCAGCGTCGACAGGGACTGCGACAGGCTGTCGAATAGTGATGTCAGCTCAGTCAGGGGATCGCCCTGGCCCAAGCGCTCCTCGCCCTCGGCGGCGAGGTCCTGCACTGGCTTGGCACCCAGCAAACCAGCGGAGCCTCGCAGCTTGTGCAGGCTCGCGGCAGCCTGTTCGGCGCTCATCGCCGCCAAGCGCCGCACCCAGGCTGCATCATGCGTCTCCAAAAGCCTGCCCAGCAGGCGATGGAACAGGGCGACATCCCCACCCAAACGATGCGCGGTTTCCTGGGCCTGAATGCCGTCGATCAGCGGCCAATCGGGCGGCAGCGCGGCCTGGGTGTCACTGCCGCGCACGGGCAGGGGCGCGCCTCGTCGCGCTTCGACTTGCCGTCTGACCGTGCGCACCAAGGCCTCGGGGTCTAGCGGCTTGGTCAGGAAATCGTCCATGCCGGCGTCCAGTGCCCGGCGGCGCTCCTCGACCAAGGCGCCGGCCGTCAGCGCGATCACCGGCAGCTCGCGCAACTGCAGACGCTCGCGGATCTGCCGCGTGGCTTCCAGGCCGTCCATGCCGGGCATCTGGATGTCCATCAGCACAGCGTCAAAGGTCTCGCCGCCGGCCAAGCGCGCCAGCGCAGCCTCGGCACCGCTGTCGCAACGTACCACCGCGCCCTGACGCTCCAGCATTCGTTTTGCCACCTCCAGGTTGATATCACTGTCGTCCACCACGAGCAGGCGCACATCGGGCAGCAGGCCACCACCCAGGCGCTGGATCGCGGCCGGGTCCAGCAGGTGATCGCTGCTGCCCTTGCGCTTGGCGATGGCCTCGTTCACCGCGTTGAACAGCGTGGACGGGTTGGCCGGCTTGGCCAGCACCGCATCGACCACGGCCTCGATGTCCTCGGTTTGCAGCGCGCGGCGCTGGTCCTGAGTGATCAGCAAGGCCGCCGGCACCTTGCTGGCCGGCAGCGATGCGCGCAAGCGGCGCATCGCGCTGATGCCGTCCAGGCTGTCACCGAGATGCCAGTCAACCAGCAACACATCGGGCAGGGGCTGACCGCCTTGCTGGCGCTGCTGCATCAGCGCCAGCAGGCCGGCGGCCTCGGCAAAGCTGCGCGCCTGCCAGCCAAAGCCGGCGCACAGCGTGCTGAGGCGATCGCGTTGCAGCTCCTCGTCCTCGACGATGACCGCCTCCAGCCGATGCGGCCTGTGCAGGCTGGTCTCGGCCGCCTCCCGCAGTGGCAACTCGATGGTGAACACGCTGCCCTGGCCCACCAGACTTTCCAGGGCCACCATGCCGCCCATCAGACCCACCAGGTGCTTCACGATAGACAGGCCCAGGCCGGTGCCGCCGAAGCGACGGGTGGTCGACGCTTCGGCCTGCACAAAGGGCTGGAACAGCTGCGCCTGTGCCTCCGGGGCGATGCCGATGCCGCTGTCCTGCACCTGAAAGCGCAGGCCAGGCCGTTCACCGGCAAGCTCGACGCGGTCGACGTGCAAGCTGACCCGGCCCTGGGCGGTGAACTTGATGGCATTGCTGAGCAAATTGCCGAGGACCTGCTGCAAGCGCTGCGCGTCGCCGATCAAGGTGTCGGGCAGGTCCGGCCCTCTATGGAGCTCCCACCTCAGGCCCTTGGCCTGCGCCGGGTCGGCAAACACTGCGTCCAGTTCGCGCAGCAGCTCGCTCAGCTGGTAAGGCGCTTGCTCCACAGCCAGCTCGCCGGCCTCGATCTTGCTCAAGTCCAGCACATCGTTGATGACGCCGAGCAGCGAGCGCCCAGCCACCTGTAGCTTGCGCAGCAGCTGGCGCTGGTCCTCGTTGAGCGGGGTGTCGGCCAGCAGATGGGCGATGCCGATCACCGCGTTCATCGGCGTGCGGATCTCGTGGCTCGTGTTGGCCAGGAACATGCCCTTGGCGGCGCTGGCCTGCTCCGCGGCGGCCTTGGCATGGCGCAGCGCCCGCTCGGAGGCCAGCCGGGCCGAGATGTCCTGCGCAATGCCCAGGTAGCCGACGATCTCGCCGCGTTCGCTGCGCACCACGCTCACCGTCAGCGACACCGGCACGCGGCCGCCGTCCTGGCGCACATAGGTCCATTCACGCTGCTCGCTGCCCTCGCGCTCGGGCCCATGCACGAAGACGCGAAAGCCCTGCACCGCCACGCCCTCGACCGCACTGAGTTCGGCGCCGCGCTGCATGACTTCCTCGGGCAGATGGATGATGGCCGGCGTCTGCCGCCCGACCATCTCCTCGGCGCGGTAGCCCAGCAGGCGCTCGGCCCCGGCGTTGAAGACGGTGATCAGGCCGTCGGGATCGGTGGCGATGATGGAGAAGTCAGTTGCTGCCTGCAGCACGCCACGCAGCAGGCTGGCAAAGCGCTCGCGTTCCTGCTGCGCGGCCCGCATCTCGGAGATGTCCAGCAAGGTGCCGCTGACCCACTCAGCGCGGCCATCGGGGGTGCGGCTCATCACCCGGCCGGTCGACAGTGTCCAGACCCAGTGCCCGTCCCGATGGTGCAGCCGGCTCTCGCAAACGTATTGCGCGCTCTCGCCCTTCAGGTGCTCAGCCAGCAGCTGCCGGGTATGCGCCAGGTCCTCGGGGTGGATCAGCGCGATCCAGCCATCGCGGGTCATCGGCGGCAATGCCTCGGGGCGGTAACCCAGTATCTCTGCCCAGCGTGCGTTGAAGCGGGTCTCGCCGGTCTGCGCGTTCCACTCCCAGGTGCCCGCCCCGGTGCCCTCCAGGATGTTGCTCAGGCGGCCGCGCTCGCTCTGCAAATCCCGCGTTTGCTCGGCGACGCGGCGTTCGAGGTCAGCGTTCAGCGCTGTAAGCCGCCCTTGATGTCTCTGTTGCAGGCGCCAGTACAGGTAGATTAGCGCGTAGAACAGGCCCGACAGCAGCGCCGCCGGCAGCATCCGTGTACGCCACTGCGTCATCACCTCGGCAGCCATGGCCTGGTCGGGTACGACTGCTCGGTAGATCACCCTTGCGCTTCGATCACCGGGGTTGGGGTCAATGACGCTTTCCACGCTCAGCACCTCGCCGTGCTCACCCTGCCAGGCGCGCAACCGACCCAAAGGTGTTCCCAAACCCAAAGAGCTCGGACTGTAGCGGTCCAGCCAGCTGTCCCTGGCGTTCCCTTCCAGCAGACCCTGGCTGCTCAGCCAGCGCTCGTCGCTGCTCAACACATGCAAGCTGCCGTCCCAGGGCAGGCGCAGATTCTTGGCACTGAAGCGCGCAGAGACATCAACGTCCATTTCCAGGACGCCGAACAGCCTGCCGTCGACCAGCACCGGTTGGGTGTAGCGAATCAGCTGCCGCAGCGGCTCGTCGCGTGCGTCCGCGCGCGCGGTGGCCATGATGGGATGCGTCCAGGCCTCGCCACGCAGCAGGCGGGCGCTCAGGTCATTCAGCGTGCTGAGCCCAGCCGGGGTGAGAGACTCATCCATTGACACGGTACCCGCTTGGGCGGTGCCGGTGGCTTCTCGGCGCCAAATGACCAGTTGCCGCGCAGCGCCGGCCAGGCGGATCAGGCGGAGCTCCTGGGCATCCGGGTTGGCCTGCGCATAGGCAGCGAAGATCTGCCCCATGCGCTGCCGCCACAGCGCGGCGGAGCTGCCATCCTGAGGATCGCGACCGCTGGCGTTACTGCGCACCAACCCATTGACAGGCGGTGTTCCGCGCAGGTAGACCAGCGCAGCCTGACGGCCCTTCATGGCGATCTCGCCGGCGCTGGCGCGCTGGTCGACCAGCAGCTGCAACTCCCGCTCGACGCGGGCAGCGACTGACTGCCGAACCTGCCATCCCACCAAGGCCGCGTAGGCCCCACCCAAGGTCAGGAGGACCAGCGTGGACCAGCGCGCCAAGGGGCTGTGAACGAAGTCGGACAGCTTGGCGCGGCCTCCTAGACCGAGGGCCTCTACATCCGGCCGGGACGTCGCCAGGCGGGTGACTAGGGCGATCAACCCGCTGAGCACGGCGCCGAGCGCCAGAACAAGCCAGACGGGCGCAAGGCGCGACTGGGCGAGCAAGGCTGGGCTAGACCGTAATTCCAGGCGCCAATCGCGGCCGAAGATCGATAGGGCTTTCTCGACACGCTGTCCGGGCGCAGCGGACGCGTCTTCAGAGTTGGGGTGGGTCTCGAAGAACGGGCGGGATTCCTCGCGCTCAATCAGGCCGATGCTCACAAGGGGAAAGTCCGCCAGCAAAGGCTTGAGCACCTCGTCAGCCAGGAGCGGCGCGTAGGACCAGCCCAGGGTATGGGCGAGCCTTGCATCAGGGTCGGGTGGCAACACGCCCGGCGCGTAGACCGGCAGCAGCATCAGGAAGCCCTGACGGGGCTTTTGGTCAGCCTGCACCAGGGTGATCGGTGCCGTCAGCCGTGCCGCTGCCGAATACGCCGCGGCCAATGCTGCCTCGCGCCGATGGGGTTCCGACGCGATGTCCAAGCCGGTTGCGCCCTGGTTGCTGGCCTGGGGGTAGATGTACTCAATGACGAATCGCTCGCCCGGATGCGCGGTCAGTTCGCGAAGCCGGAATTCCGGCATGTCGTCCGCCTTGGCCCGGCGCAGCTCGACCTCATCCTGGCCAGCGGGCCAGCGCCGAATGTAACCAAAGCCCCGGGCCCCCGGGAACTCTCGTGACAGCTCGCGGCTCTGCGAATAGGAAGCAAAGGTCGGGCGGCGGATGTCAGCGCCGCCGCCGGCGAGGATGGCGCCGCGGGCGCCGCGCAGACCGTACTCGTAAAGGCCGAAGCGTGCCTCCACCTGCTGCGAAACCTGCTTCGCCTGGCGCTCCATCTCCTGCGCGAGTCGGCGCTCGTTTTCCAGGCTCAAACCGCTGCCAATGAGGCCTGTGGCGATCAGACCCAGCAGTCCGACCCATGTCCATGCCCTGCTGAATTGAGCTCGCATCGTGTTAGGAGTTCTGGCTCAGCGGCACGGGCCTCAACCCTGCCACCTGACTTTTGCTATGGTTGGTGTCCAGATGATATCGAGACGGCGCCAGGCGAAGCGCCGAGATCGTCATAAGGGGGTGTATCTATGGCCGACAAGCCCAGACTGTTGCTGGTGGATGACGACACGGTCTCGCTGCAGGTCCTGGCCAAGACACTGGCGCCGTACGCACGCATGCGGTTTGCGCGCAGCGGCGCCGAAGCGATCAAGGCGGTGGAGGCGGAACTGCCCGATTTACTCATCCTGGACGTCAACATGCCGGGCCTCGGGGGTATGGATGTGCTCGCGCAGCTCCGGGGCAGCCCCGCCAGCGCACAGCTACCGGTGATCCTGGTGACCAGTGCCAGCGATGAAGCGCTGGAAGCCACGGCGCTGCAGATCGGCGCGCAGGACTTCGTCCGCAAGCCGTTCCAGCCGGAGCTGCTGGTTGATCGCATGCGGGCCTTGCTGCGGCTGTCGGCGCTGCGAGCACGCCAGCCTGCTACCGGCAATCTACGCAGCGCGCGCATCTTGCTGGTGGACGATGACCCGCTAGCAATCGAATCCTTGCGCTCGACGCTGGCGCCGCTGGGCGCTTGCTTGCTTGCGGCGGCGGATGGCGAGGAGGCGCTAGACCACATGCGGGAAGATGTTCCGGATCTGGTGCTGTTGGATGCTCAGATGCCGCGCCTGGACGGGTACGCCGTGTGCCAGGCGATGCAGACCGACCCCGTGCTGAGCCAGGTACCGGTGGCCTTCGTCAGCGTTCACGCCGAGGCCAAGTATGAGACCCTGGGCTTCGCGGTCGGCGCCTCCGACTTCCTGGCCAAGCCTTTCAAGCCTGACGTCCTGCTGGCCCGGGTGCGCAAGCTCTTGCAGCTGCGCAGCGAGCGCGAGGAGGCGGCCAGCGCCATCGCCGCGCACTGGCAGGAGCTGGGCGATCGCCGCGTGGCCGAGCTGGTGTCGGTGGCCTCGGATGCCATCGTCTCGGTGGACTCCGCCGGCGTGGTGCGACTGATGAACAAGGCGGCCGCCACCTTGTTCGGCGTCTCCGTCGAGCGCGCGCTCGGCCAAGAGGCGGAGGTGGTGCTCCCCGGCTGGGGGGCCTTAGACTTTGCCAATGAGGCCATGGACCAAGCCAATGAGCGGCGGCGCACCGGCCGCCCGGCCAGGATGCTGCGTCTGTTCCGTGGCGATGGCGCGGTCCGATCGGTGGAGCCGGTAGTCTTTCAGCAAGGTGCCGGGGCGCACCGCGTCACCACCGTTGTGCTGCGCGATGCGACCGATCGAATCGCCGCCGAGCAGCGCCGCCAGGCACTGCGTGATGCGGTGGTGGCTTCCGGCGTGCAGCTGACCTTGCTCCAGGCCTTGAGCGACGGTGTTCATTCGGCCGAGGACCTGATCGCGGCTGTTCAGGGGCGAGCAGCGCTGCTCCTTGCCCCACCGGACCTCAAATGCTTTGACCTAACGCGGATGCTGACACAGCTCGAAGCATGGAACAGAGCGCAAAGCAAGGGAATCGGCCTTGGCTTGACCCTGCCCAGCCGGACCCTGGCGGTGGTGGGCAATGCAGAGCACCTCCAAGCAGGGATGCAAGAACTACTGCTCGCCCTGGCTGCGTCCAGCGCAAACGACCTGACGGTGGCGATCAACGTCAAAGCAGAAGAAGCCATCAGCCTGTCGTTGACGTGCAGCGGGCTGAGACTTGAGCCGAGCCGCTTCGACTCCCCGCTGCTTCGATTGGCCTTGATGCACATGGGGGCGGGTGGAGCCATCGCCAGCTTCCGTGATGAGCGGGTATGCATCGAGAGTCAAACCCTGAACTTCAACCTGCTGAGGCCCTCGCTCACCACCGAAGCCCACATCTGATCGGCTTCGCTTCGAGTGACCCAGAAGCGGTCTAACTCGGTCATTCGTTGGGTGTCATTGGATGTCTGGTCTCGCTGCGAAGCCGCCTTCCGGTCAGGACCGGCGAGGCGGTGAGGGCTGGCAAGCGTGCTGGTCAACCAGGGCCAGCGCCCGCAATATGTTTGGCGAGCAGTTCAACCGTTACCTCGAAACGGCGGCGGGCGGCTCTTGCGGTTGCCTCATCTACAGGCCGCATAGCGGGGCGTAGGTCATCAAGTGCACCTAGTCCTTCTTCAATCGCGTCTCCGAGCAGGGCTGCTGCCACCTTCAGCGCACCGCATCGGTCAGCAGCGATGCGATCAAAGAACGGAGATCGCCCGAAACCCTGATCGACGGTGTCTTGGACGCTCAGTACCGTATGCAAGTCGTCTCGGGCATCGTCGGCGAGCCATCCCAGCGCGTGTGCGAGCTGAACCCGCGTTGCAAGCCCTCCGAGCGCGCCATTGGACGCGAGCATCTGTCGTTGATCACCTCGCAACCTCCGCTGAAACAGCAGTCCTAGCTGCGTATGCAATTCGGCGACGCCAAGGGCGACGCAAGCTCGGTCGGACTCGCCGCGGAACTTGCCATCGAAGTGCTCCAGGCCAAAGTTCACTGTGCTGTTCGGTGTGATCAATGTTTGCTCCATTTGCTTTACAGATGCCTCCGAGGGGATCACTTCTGCCCCACTGTTGGGCAAAGAGGCCCGATCTACAGGGCGGCGGGCGGGAGTCAGCGAGCCTTTTTTGGACCGCTGCCGGTTGGGCAGCGCCAGGGGTGCATTGAGGTTAGCGATCGTGACGCCATACGCCAACAGATTCAGACCCGTCATCTTGAAATTCGTTACTCCACACCTTCCTTAGCGGGTCGGCTTTGAACGCTCTCTGTTCGGCAAAGCAAGGGGCGCGTTCAGCTTGTCAATCGTGACGCCGTGGCGCTCAGCGTTTACCGCCCAGGTCTGGAACTGCTCGAGCAGCAGTTCGTTCTCACGCTCCAACCGGTTGGCCTTCTCCTCGAAGCGTTTGGCTTTGTCCAACGCCGCTTGGATCTGTCCGTCTCTTGTCGTTCGAGGGCCACGGGTCAGAGTTCCACTGACCACCTTCTTCTTAACGGCAAAGGCATTCGCCAGCCGCGGATACTCGGCGAACGTGAATCGCGAGTACTCGTAACCGGTGACTTCAGCTACCTTGGCGATCAATAGATCCCAGGTCAGCTTGCCCGTCCAGCCATCTAGGAGGTCCAGCACCTTCGAGATCGTGGCTTCCGTTAGATCGGGCGCACGCGGTTTTCTCATCGCGGCAGGACTTTCATTGGCTGCCCGCCGGCATCGCCGAGGCGAACTTGGGGTGGTGCCCCCTTGGCCGAACTCTGCCACTTGAAGCACCACAACCACAGCCGAGCGTTCTATTCGACGCTGGACAAGCACATGTCCGGGTGGCGCAAGGTCAAGGCGCGTTTAGATGACCGAGCAGAGGAGATCCTTAGGCTCTGATGCGGATTCAGGCCTGGCTGGTCGCCTTTGCGGCGGAGGACGCACTGCTACGTCTTCTCGCGATAGCTAACACGGGCGTCTGCTTGATCAATCCGGAACGAGTTTGCACCCTCTGCGCTGTACGGGTTTGGCAGTACCACTGCCTCAGGAGCAGCAGACAGGGCGTTCCTGACGTGGACCAGGATAAATCGAGCGCGTCGCCCCTTCTTTCGGGTCGCAAGTTCCATCGCCAGAGCGATCTCGGATGATCCAAGCGTGAATGTGGGGGCGTCTCCGACGCTAGCCTTGACCTCGACCTTGTACGAGCGCCCTCCCGCTGTGAAGGCGAAGTCGCAACCCGCACCGTCGTCAAAGGGGTTCTCTTCGAACACCTGGCGGCTGTTGGACGAGATCCAGGACGAAGCGGTAACGACATCGTCTCCATATCGGAGACGAAGCATCTCGAAAACGTAGATCTCACCTGCCAAGCCGATCAACTCATCAACCGCTTTCGGCTGGCGCTGAGGCGGCGTAGTCGGCTTGGGGTCAATGATTTCCTTCCGCTCGCGCTTCCTCCCGGCGTCAGCTGGCAGCAGCTCGACTGACTTGCCCAAGTCCATCGGCGCATCGGCGGCCAGCTTGTGGAACTCGACGCGTTCCTGCAGAAAGTGCCAAAGACGCGATCGGTTGTCGTCCGACGCATCGAAGTCCTCTCCACACACTGTCACGACATGGCGCCTTCGCAAGGCCTCGGCACGTTGTGCAGCGAGGCGGGTGTTCGCTTCCTCGAGGTCTTGGTCCGAGATCGCCAATGCCGCGCGCAACACCGCAAGATCTGCAGATGATTGAACCGCGGTGGCGAACGACGGTGGCGTCATCAGCGCACCAGCCTTCTGCCACAAGATTGCAAACACATCGACTTCCGTCAAAGACTCGCTGTACGCCCTATCGCCGATCGACTCCTTTCCTTGTCCGATGAGTTCCTCGCGAATACTCCGCCAATCGCCGAACGCCGAGGATGCTCCACTCTTCACCCACCAAGCCTGCCTAAGCCGATCAAGACCCTCGCACACTGCAGAAAGCGCTTGGTGGTTGGCTCGACAGCGTTCATCCGGATCGGTTTTCACGTCCACGCCAAGGGCGTCGAGTCTGGAGCGCAGGCTGGCTAACGCGTTACTGCCCTTCAAGACATCAGCAATCTTGGCGCCGCCAGGCCAGTCTTTCACCGCCCCTGCTACCAGCTCCATTGCCGTGGGAAAGTCGATCTCCCACCGCTCCCGGCCCAGGCTTAAGCCGCCGGCGCCAAGGGCGTCGTATCCGGCTAGCATTTCCTTGTACGAAAGGGCCTGCGGTTCGCGCAGCAGATGCGCCGCAACCCGTTTCATCGTGCCGCGAGCCTCTTCGAGATTCGCGCTCAACTGCTGAAGCCATTCTCGGTTCTCGAGCGTTGCACGTCCCAGTCGGAGAAGCGCGGCATTCCACGACGGCAACTCGAAGCGTTGACCCAGCCTCCTAGATAAGGCGGAACCAAACTGGAAGGAGTCGCGGGACTCCGCTGCCAGTTTGACCAGGTCCTCCGTCTGCACATCAGTCAAAGCGATCGCCGCCACTGCTGCTGCCAGTTCTTCATCTGTATCTGCGGACAGGATCCCTTCAAAATCACACCCGGGCTCCAGTACCTCACAAAGCACTTGCAGCAGTCGCGCGGAATGCCCTACATCGCCCCGTAGATGTTGCCTGACGGCGTCGAGTTGCTCGACTGAGATCTTGAGTGTCGTAAGCGCGTCGCCCAGACTTTCTGGTGGGATGTCGATACTCGACTGCGGACCGAGCAATATGCGCAGAGGTAGTTCGAGATCGTCGCGCTCGATCGCCTGGGCTATGGCCATGGCAATGGTCGCCGGTTGGCGCCGAGCGTGTTCGGACACAAGAAGTGTCTTTCGATTTAGATCCCAATGCGCTGGTACGTCGGTTCTCATGACCTCAACGTCACCACTCATCACCGCAAGCTCGATTCGACCAACCCAATCGACACGCATCTCGCGCATGCGTTCTAGTCGGTCGCGGAAGCTCGGCGCGTGAATACCGCGAATCTGCTGATAAAAGGCGACCAATGTGAGCAATGGCGCAGTCAGCCAGGACAGGGCGCTTTCGGACAGCGGCTCTGCGGAGCTACCGTTCCAAACTGCACCGTCGACCCGCGGCACAAGTGTCAGTTGTGACGTCGGGACCACACGCTCGCCATAGGCCGACTGAAACCAATCTCGCAGCGCTGTCGCATCTTGGGGATACAGCGTCAGGACGCTGACGCCGAATTGCTCCAACTCCGATGCCAACGTACCCAAGTCAGGCAGGTACACGACTGCACCCTCTGTCATCGCGTACTGTTGGAGCGGTCTTCCCTTGGACCGCACGGGCAAATGATCCAGGGCCACTTGGTCGAATCGCGGCCGGAATCGATGCCAAGCGTCGCGAATCTGGCCGAGCAAAACGTTCGGCTCGGGCGCCACGTCACTGTCGATGGCTGCGATCAGTTCGCGTAGCAACCGTGGGTCGTTCGTCTCAGAGTGCAGATCAAGGTAAGGCATGCCCAAGTGGTGCACAAGAGATGCCAGCTCAGGGTCTGTGTCGAGTCGACGAGCGATCGTGTGAGGCAAAGCACGGAGATGCGCAAAATGCGTGGTTCGTCGGGCTATCACATCGGACGGTACGTGCCATCGCTCGGAGGGCCGCGACCAGTGGGTTGCGGTGCTATCACCAGGCACGGAGAGCCACGCCCGCGTCTGCAGGAAGTACGTCAGCGGACTCATTCCGGATTTCCGATCAGATTGCCCTCCTCGCTTTGAGAAAGTGAGGGGTTCCAAACCATCTGCCCACTGAGGCAGGCTTTGCAAAATGAGCTTGCTCAGTGCCTCGCGCGCAGGTTCATGCAATTCGATATCGGCCATGCCGGGGAAGTGATACAGCGCCCCGACAACGTAGGGCTGAAGGCCCATGAAGCTGCCTCTAACGCTCAACGCGATGTGCTTCTTGAACTCCGCCCAGAACTCCACATCGAATCCTGCAGGGGTGATTGCTGGCAGATCGAAGCTGTACATCGACGCGTTGAACTGGCTTGTCCAGCCCTCTGTCTTAAGGGTTGCCAGCCTCAGGCCATCAAACACCCCACCCCTGCGAAGCAGATCTTGCGAAGCTAAGCCCAGACCGTCCCACGACGGGTGATCCGGTGGCAGCAGTAGCCGGTTACGTGCCTCTTTTGCGGCGGATCCGGGTACCGCGTCAAGGTAGACCGCAAGAAGGTCGCCTGTCGTAGTCGGCCAACCGGTCCCGAAACTTGCTTCCGACATCGGAAACCAGCCACCGCTGCAGGGCACCGGAATCGGCCGAAGCAACGCCATCATGGCATCCGAGCCGCGTTCACGCGCGATGGCACTACGGATCATGCTGAGCGCCCACCTCAGAATTGCCAGGCATCGTTCCGCGTCTGGCCCCTTCAACTTTGCGGGCAGTTCGGGCGTGGCGTCCTTCAAGGTCCCTGTGAAGATGGCTTCCACGCGAAACTGCGTGACGAGGCCCTCTGCCAGATAAATGCGGACAGGTGTTTGCCGAGCAGGGCGGCTGTCTGGCTCGTAAACGGTGATGCTCTCGTGCAGGAACGCCACCAGCGATTGAAGGCTGGTTGGAACGTCGACCGGCGCACCCTCACTGCCGATGTCGCTGTCATCTGCGGTTCCTTGGCGCGGGACGAAGAACACCCGCTTGGCACCGCTCGCTGCGTGCAGTCGGCCGTCATTCCCTAGGATCACTGGGTACCTAGCAAGTGCCCCCTGCCCATGCGGCAACAGCAGTGCGACGTCATGCCAGAAGGCATTCCAATCTCCGCCCTCTCGGTGGATCTCGTCGGCAATGCTTGTGATCGTCGCCGCTAGTTGGTGCGACGTCGCTGCCGCGCCGCGATGTGGCTCGTGCATACTGGCCAACGCCAAAATCTGGCCGCGCCGCGATGCCAGGCCAGGGTGGAACATATCGAACGTCGCGTGCTTGCGCAGAAGCACCTCGCCAATGAGCCGCGTTCGGCCAGTGTCCGGGACCAGTGCCGTCGCTCCCAGCTTGCGCCAGCCGCGATCAGCCAGGGCCAGTGCCTCGTCGTCGAGGGAAGCCTTCGCACGCCGGAATGCTGCCCCGATAAGCTGAGTCCATCGGGTCGATGCCACGCCGTCGTCGCCGTACGGGGCCAACACGTCGACGATCATGCGGGCTTCGTCCAAGTGCTTGCCAGCCAATTGCCCCCGTACGACGTCCACGACTAGGCCGGCTGCGGTATTCAGCAGCCGGCTGTTGTACCCATCGCTAAACGAAATGTCAGTCCGGCTCATGTTCCCGAAGAAGGGGGCATTGACGTGCACTGCACTACCTGTCGGGATGCCAGTTGGCAGGTAGATGCTGAAGACTCCTGCCTCTGGCACCTCTGCTTTCCTGACTGCGATCGACACGGAAACGTCTTGAATCTCCGGCCAGCGTCCCGGTAGCGCCTTCACTGCTGCCTGAAACTCTTCAGTGGTGTCAGCGATATGGATCTGTCGCGTCCACAACTCATAGTCCCGGAAGTCTTCTTGGCCGTCAGACAGCCGGACCGTTCGGTGCGCCAGCGCACCGGTTCCCTCAGTCGTCTCGCGTGTGATCACACGATTGGCCCGCGCAGCACCATACAACTCCAGGGCACGCACGCGCTCAAGGAACAGCAGCGTGGTTGGACTCATCTGCGCCATATGCTCGCGAACCAGCTTCGCCGCTGCTTCTGACTTCAGCGGCAGCCGGATCACAGACATGAAACCCCTCTCCTCGAGAGCCTTCACGGCTGAACTCTGCGCTTGGCGGCGTGGCACGGGGAGAAGGTAGGGCGAAAGGAATCGGGTCTCCGTCGAAAGCCAACCCGCTCCTGCCGCTTGGACGCGAGCACGAAACTTCTCCAGCAGGGCCTCGGCCCAATCGACGATTGGCTCCCCTGTTACCGGTGACATAGGCACCGCTCCCCCGGCGGCCAGTGCGTCCATTGGCAATCGCAGGGCCTGAACGACTTCAGGGTCGAAGCCGAAGCAATAGCCGTCGAACTCAGAGCTTACTGGGCTGGACCTCGAGTAAACCTCGGGCCTGTCCGACACTTCCAGTACGCTCCTGAAACCCAGGCCCTTATTGCCGATACTCTTCTGAGGGTCTTTGTCGCTCTGACCCAATTGCGAAAGCCGTTCGAAGTTGGATCGAGTGAACGGCTGCCCATCGTTGGCGACCAGCAGCGTTCCGTACGTCGAGTCCTTCTGATCCAAAACAATGGCGATCCGCGCTGGTTGGTCGGACGCAGGCTGCTCGTGCAGTGCGTCGTGGGCGTTCTGGATCAGCTCGATCAGGAATCGACCGTGGTACTGGTGCTCGACCTGTTCGGTCAGGCTGTGCAGGCTGCGGTAGTTGGAAACGCCCTCCGCCACCTCGAAGAGAAAAGTACGGATCTTCGCCGCCGTCAAGGCCTCTACCTGGGCTTGGGGTTTAGACCACAGCCCTTCCACTTCGCCACTGGCAGCGCTCATTCCGTTCTCCCTGCATTCTTTTCAGCCATGCTAACGGAGCATGCCGACTGGGCATTGGCGTGTCACGATGAGCAGATCTACCTCGGCACATTCACTGCGAAGAACATGTAGGCCGTCGGTGACGCGTGTGCGGCGCTGCGGGCGCCGAAATGCGAGCACCAGGCACTGAGCATCAGGTCAGCACCAGCACCGTGGGCATTTCAACCAGCGAAGCTGTCAAGCTTGACCGGCGCCCTCGACGGTAATCTTGTACATGACCTAGTGTTGCCGGCCAGCCAGCGACAAGCCATGTGGACGGCTTCATTCCATGGCGAGACGCAACCGCACCATGCTGAACAGGACTCCACACTAACAACGCTTTCTTGAGGCGTGTGTATCAAGTGCCGCAGCCTGCTCAAGGCACGAATCCAGGCGCTCGGAGAAGGCACGGAACGACAGCCCCATGGCGCATACCCAATTTCGCAGCTCGACGACGTCAAGACGCCTGACGCCTCGCTCGCACTTGCTCACGTACGACTGGTCCTCGCCCAACGCAGCTGCCAAGTCCCGCTGTGTAAAGCCCGATTCCTCGCGAACCGCTCTCAGAAGCTCCATTAGCTGTCCGTATTGAGCGCTGTGTAGCGGATTTGGCATTGCCCTCCCCAGGTAGAAAGGGCGAGGGTCGATGCGAAAATGGAATATGCGAAAATCGCTTCAAATTCACGAATGGAAGCAAGCGATCATGGCAGCGCATCGGCGAGGTCGATATCTAGGTGTAGTTCTTGAAGAAGAGGTTGAGGCAACGTCCGCCCGCCTGGAAGCGTTGGGCCTTGTCGGCCAGAGAGCACTGGAAGTTGCCTCCGCCGCCACCCTCTACGCAAAAGAGGAGACCGAGCACCTCACGCGACAACTGGTGCCGAGGGAAACGTGGCCCGGCCATGTATGTCTTCGCAGGCATATCGTGCGTCCACGGGATGAAACCTGGCTCATGCTCAGGTTCGACAAGAAAAGCCGCTGGACGCTTGACGCTGTGTTCGTCATCTAGAGCAGTCGTGCGGGGCGCAGTTGCCGAATACCTCTCCAGCCAGCGTGAGCGCCTGCGCAGGCTTGAGCAGTTCACACAAACGCCTAGCTATGACCACCTCTTGGGGAAGGTACGAGAACTCTCTGCTGAAGATCCAGAACCTTGGTTTTTGGATTGGTTGATGAGTCCGATGCCTGGGAGCCTCAGTTGTCGACTCGATCTCACTGAACTGGAAGGCAGCGAGGCACTATTGCTGGACGAGTTGCTGCGCGTCGTCAGCGGCGTATGCGCGTGAGAAAACTGTTTGAGGGACTCTAGGGCCCTGAACTTCCTCAGCCAGGCGATACGGCAGGCGAGGCCAGGCGCTGCGCGCCCGGCTAGTCCATGGACAACCCTTGCGTTGCCCACGGACAAATTGCGAGGCTTGTTCAACTCCCAATTCAAGCCATTTCAGCTACCCACAAATTCACCCAAGTAATCAACGAGCTTCTTGACTAGAAGTGCTCGATTTGCGTGTGGGTAGAGAAAAAAAGGGCCCGGACCCAGTGAGGGTACGGGCCATTACCCACAGAAAGTGGATCTACTGGTCTCTAGAACGGGATGTCGTCATCCATATCGTCAAAGCCCGTGGCCGGCTTGGGGGCCGGCGCGGGACGCGGGGCCGGCGCACGCGGAGCGGCCGCGCGCGGGGCCGGGGCGTCGAAATCGCCGCCGCCCATATCGCCACCGCGGTCGCCGCCACGGCCGGCACCGCCGCCGCGGCTGTAGCCGCCACCGCCGCCGCCGCCACCCATATCGTCACCGCCGTCGCGGCTGCCCAGCAGCTGCATCTGGTCGGCAATGATCTCGGTGGTGTACTGGTCGCGGCCTTCCTTGTCCTGCCACTTACGGGTGCGCAGACGCCCTTCCACATAGAGCGGACGGCCCTTCTTGCAGTACTGACCCACGATCTCGGCCAGCTTGTCGTTGAACACCACGCGGTGCCACTCGGTCTCTTCCTGGCGCTCGCCGCTCTCACGGTTCTTCCAGTTGCGGGTGGTGGCCAGGCTGATGGTGCAGAAGGCCACGCCGCTGGGGTTGTAGCGCAGCTCCGGGTCGCGACCCAGATTGCCGATGAGAATGACTTTGTTGACCGAGGCCATAGATGCGCTCCGCTGGCGTTTCCTGATTTCTAAGGCCTGGATTATGCCGCCCCGCCCAACTGCGCCCCATGCCCAGGATCCCGCACTTGGTCGCCGCGGGCCCGGCCCCGGGAAAGCGGCCCCTAAGATGCCTGCATGACCCGCCCGGCCCGCCCCGACTCCAACCACCGCCTCTGGCTGGCCTATGCCGGCCTGTGCCTGCTGAGCTGGATGCTCTATGCCATGGCCGGCGCCGAGCTGCAGCGCGGGCTCTGGCAGGTCTGGGAGGCGGCCTACCAGGCCACCCTGAGCCTGAGTCCGCCGATACTGCTGGGCCCCCTGGTCTGGCCCTGGGTGCGCGGGCTGGACCGGCTGGGCGATCGCGGTGGCAGTGCCGCCCAGCTGCTGCTACACGGCCTGGGCGCCCTGGGCTTTGCCGCGGCCTGGCAGCTGCTGGAGTTCGCCCTGTCCTGGCTGCTGTTCGGCCCCATGCACGCCCAGGCCAGCTTCCAGCAGACCGTGCTGTGGCGCGGCATCTGGGGCGTCTTCGTCTACACCGCCCTGGCGAGCGGCTTCACCGCCGTGCTCAATGCGCGGCGCGCCCGCCGCAACGCGCTGGCGGCGGCCCAGGCCGAGTCGGCCCTGGCGCGGGCCGAGCTGGCCGCCATCAGCGGCAAGCTCAACCCGCACTTTCTCTTCAACACCCTGAACTCCCTGATCGCCCTGACCCGCAAGGACGCCAAGGCGGCCGAGGCAGCCCTGCTGCGCTTCTCGGGCATGCTGCGCTATGTGCTGGACACCAAGCGCGGCGCCGAGACGCGGGTCAGCCTGGCCGAGGAGCTGGAGTTCGTGCGCGACTACCTGGCCCTGGAAACCCTGCGCCTGGGCGAGCGCCTCACGGTGCGCTGGGAGGTGGAGCCCGAGACCCTGGACGATGAGATCCCGCCGCTGAGCCTGCAGCCCCTGGTGGAGAACAGCATCCAGCATGGCGTGGCGCCACGCGCCCAGGGCGGCAGTGTGCGCATCGCCGCGCGCCGCGACGTGCTCAACGACGGCCTGGCCCTGACCGTGCAGGACGATGGCCCGGGCTGCGAGCCTGCCCGGCTGAACACGCCGGCCGAAGCCGGCCAGCGCCGCGGCATCGGCCTGAGCGCCCTGCAGCGCCGCTTTGCCCTGGACTACGAGGGCCGCGCCCGGCTCAAGATCCACACCGCTCCCGGCGCGGGTTTCCGCGTCGACCTCTGGATACCGCAGACATGAACAAGATCCGCACCCTGATCGCCGAGGACGAGCCCCTGGCCAGTGAAGCCCTGGCCGACTGGGTCCAGGCCCTGCCCCAGCTGGAGCTGGTGGCCTGCTGTGCCGATGGCGAGAGCGCCCTGGCCCAGATCCGCGCCCTGCAGCCCGAGCTGGTGCTGCTGGACATCCAGATGCCCGGCCTCACCGGCCTGCAGGTGCTGCGCGCCCTGGGCGAGGCCGGCCTGCCGCGACGCCCGGCCGTGATCTTCACCACCGCCTATGACGAGCATGCGCTCACCGCCTTCGAGCTGCATGCGGTGGACTATCTGCTCAAACCCTTCTCCCAGGAGCGCTTCGAGGAAGCGGTGGAGCATGCCCTGGGCATCCTGGCCAGCAGCGGCACGGCCGGCGCGCCGGCCCTGCCCGAGGCCGATCTGGAGCGCAGCCTGCAAAGCCCCGAGGCGCCGTTGAGCCGCATCCTGGTGCGCGACCAGGGCAAGATCTTCCCGCTCAGCGTGGACGCCATCGAATACCTGCGCTCCGACACCAAGTACACCGCCATCGCCAGCCGCGGCCGCCAGTTCCTGGTGCGCCTGCCCATCAGCAGCTTCGAGCAGCGCCTGGACCCGGCGCGCTTTCTCAAGCTGCAACGCAGCTGCATCGTGAACCTGGACTTCGTCGAGGCCATGACCCCTGACGAGAGCTCGCAGCTGGTGGTGCAGATGCAGGACGGCACGCGCTTCACGGCCAGCCGCGATGTGTCCAAGAAACTGCGGGAGCAATCGATATGAGCCCCTGGCTGCATCACCCTGTCCGGCACTCGAGCCGCTGGCAAGCCCTGACCCTGGCTCTGCTACTCCTGCTGCAGGCCGGCGCTGCTGCGGCCCAGGACGGCGTCGGGCGCAGCTACAGCCCCGGCCCCTTCCAGCGCCTGGAGATCAACGGTTCTGCCGATGTGCGTCTGCAGCAGGGCGAGCGCGACGAGGTCTTCATCAGCGGGGACGAGGACATGCAGAAGAGCGTGCAGCTGCTGCTGCGGGGCAACCGGCTCGAGGTCCAGCCCTCGGGCGGCTGGAAGTTCTGGCGCAGCAAGCGTCTGCAGATGGAGGTCACGGTGCGCAATCTGGAGCAGCTGGAGCTCTCCGGCAATGGCGAGGTGCATGCGCCGGGCACCTTCCGCGTCGATCGCCTGGGCGTGGGCATCGCAGGCTCGGGCCTGGTGCGCTTTGATGATCTGCAGGCGCAGCGTCTGCACTTCGCCATCGCAGGTTCGGGCGAGGGTCAGCTGCGCGGCCAGGCCAACTCCCTGTCCCTGGCGATCTCCGGCAAGGGCAAGCTGATGGCGGAGCAGCTGCGCAGCGCGCGGGGCGCCGTGGCCATCAGCGGCGTGGGGCAGGCCCAGATCTGGGTCACCCAGTCGCTGAGCATCAACATCATGGGTGTGGGCACGGTGGATTACTGGGGCAACCCCCAGCTCAGCCGGGCCACCTCGGGTGTGGCCACGATCAATGCCCGCGGGGAGACGCCGCCCGCCCCCTGAATCATCCCGCCAGCGGCGGGCAGCCCGAGCTCGGAGCGACAATAGCCGGCTCCATGAGTGCTTCCCAGGCCCCGCAGCAGATCCTGCAAGAAGTCTTCGGCTACAGCGCCTTCCGCGGCGCCCAGGCCGACATCGTCCAGCATGTGACGGCGGGGGGCGACGCCCTGGTGCTGATGCCCACCGGCGGGGGCAAGAGCCTGTGCTACCAGGTGCCGGCCATCGCCCGGCATCGCGGCGGCCAGGGCGTGGCCCTGGTGGTGAGCCCGCTGATCGCCCTGATGCACGACCAGGTGGGCGCGCTGGAAGAAGCAGGCGTGCATGCCGCCTTCCTGAACTCCACGCTCAGCAGCGAAGACGCCAGCCGCATCGAGCGCGAGATGCTCAGCGGCCGCCTGGTGATGCTCTATGCCGCGCCCGAGCGCATCACCAACCCGCGCTTCCTGGCCCAGCTGGACTCGCTGCACGAGCGCGGCCTGCTCTCGCTCTTCGCCATCGACGAGGCGCATTGCGTCAGCCAGTGGGGCCATGACTTCCGCAGCGAGTACCTGGAACTCTCGCTGCTGCACGAGCGCTACCCCGATGTGCCGCGCGTGGCCCTCACCGCCACCGCCGACGACATCACCCGGGCCGACATCATTGCCCGCCTGCAGCTGGAGCAGGCGCGCGTTTTCATCAGCAGTTTCGACCGGCCCAATATCCGCTATGCCATCGTCGAGAAGGACGCCAGCCCGCGCGAGCAGCTGCTGCGCTTCATCCGCGAGGAGCACGAGGACGAGGCGGGCGTCGTCTACTGCCAGAGCCGCCGCAAGGTGGAGGAGACCGCCGCCTGGCTGGAGGCTGCGGGCCTGAAGGCCCTGCCCTATCACGCCGGCCTGGACGCGGCGGTGCGCCAGCGCCACCAGGACCGCTTTCTGCGCGAGGACGGCATCGTGATGGTGGCCACCGTCGCCTTCGGCATGGGCATCGACAAGCCGGATGTGCGTTATGTCGCGCATCTCGACCTGCCGGGTTCGGTGGAGGCCTATTACCAGGAGACGGGGCGCGCGGGGCGCGACGGCCTGCCCTCCGAGGTCTGGATGGCCTATGGCATGGCGGATGTGGTGCAGCGCCGGCGCATGATCGACGAGAGCCCCTCGGGCGAGGAGTTCAAGCAGGTGCAGCGCGGCAAGCTCGATGCCCTGCTGGCCCTGGCCGAGGCCACCGACTGCCGGCGCCAGCGCCTGCTGGCCTATTTCGGCGAGAGCAGTCAGCCTTGCGGCAACTGCGACAACTGCATCAACCCGCCCGCCACCTGGGACGCCACCGAGGCCGCGCGCAAGATGCTGTCCTGCATCTACCGCTTCCACCAGAACGGCGGCCAGCGCTTCGGCGCCGGTCACCTGATCGATGTACTGCGCGGCAAGAGCACGGACAAGGTGACGCAGTACGGCCACCAGAGCCTGTCCACCTGGGGCATAGGCGCGGACCTGAGCGAGCAGCAGTGGCGCGGCGTGCTGCGCCAGCTGATCGCCCTGGGCCATGTCTTCACCGAGGGCGAGTACCACACCCTGGCGCTCTCCGAGTCGGCCCGCGCCGTGCTCAAGGGCGGGGTGCAGCTGCTGCTGCGCGTGCCCAGCGCCGCGCCGCGCCGCGGTCGCAGCGGCTCGCGCAGCAGCGGCAGCAGCAAGAGCCGCACCGCCGTCGAGGCCATGGACCTGGACGCCAGCGCCCAGCAGCGCTTCGAAGCGCTCAAGGCCTGGCGCGCCGAGGTGGCCAAGGAACACGGCCTGCCCGCCTATGTGATCTTCCAGAACGTGACCCTGGCCGAGATGGCCAGCGCCCATCCCCAGAGCCTGGACGAGCTGGGCCAGGTTTCCGGCGTGGGCGCCAAGAAGCTCGAGGCCTATGGCCGCGAGATCCTGCGGGTGCTGGAAACGCTCTGAATGCGGCGCTGGCGCGGGTAAACACCGAGAAGGGCGGCGGGGTCAGGTGTCAACCCCGGGTCGGGTCGCGCCGTTGGCAAAGATTCTTTGCCAAGGCCTCCCCCCCGAACACACCATGATGCCCAGCCCTCGCCAAGCCAGCACTGCCCCCGCCCCGGGTCGCCACCAGCCCCGCCACCACCGCGCGCCCGCCCTGCATCCGCTGGCCCGGGCCGCCGCGCTGGCCCTGGTCCTGGGCAGCGGCGGCGCCGCCCTGGCGGCCGAGAGCCTGGAGCGCGTGGATGTGACGGGCTCGGCCATCAAGCGGGCCGAGAACGAGAGCGCCCTGCCCCTGCAGGTGATCACGCGGGCCGAGATCGACAAGTCCGGCGCCACCACCGCGGCCGAGCTGATGTCCAAGCTGGCGGCCAATGTGGGCGGCCTGAGCGACGGCGCCAGCATCTCGGACGGGCGTGACCAGCGCGGCTTCAACTCGGCCAGCCTGCGCGGCCTGGGCACCTCGTCCACCCTGGTGCTGCTCAATGGCCGGCGCATGGCCAATTTCGCGGCCCCGGGTGATGACAGCGGCGTGGACCTGAACATCATTCCCGCCGCCGCCATCCAGCGCGTGGAGGTGCTGCTGGACGGCGCCTCCTCGCTCTATGGCAGCGACGCCATCGGCGGCGTGATCAACTTCATCACCCGCAAGGACTACCGCGGCGCCGAGATCACCGTGCACGCCGGTGGCACCCAGGAAGGCGGCGCCGGCAAGCGCAGCGCCAGCCTGGCGGGCGGCTTCGGTGACCTGGCGCGCGACCGCTTCAATGTGTTCGCGGTGCTGGACCTGCAGAAGACCGATGCCCTGCGCAGCTCGCAGCGCAAGTTCATCGGTGAGCTCAAGGTGCCGGAGCGGCTGCCGCACCTCCTGTCCAGCTACACCTCGCCGGCCAATGTGCGGGTGTCGGGCGATCAGCGCGACTTCCTGGCCGCCGCCGGCTACACGGTGGCGGGCCGTCCGCTGGAAAACCGGACCTTCAACCCCGCGGCACCTGGCTGTAATCCGCCGGCCTCGCTCTACCTGCCGCTGGGCATCGGTGGCGACCAGGGCTGCACCTACGACTACATGCGCGATACCGAGCTCTATCCCAAGAGCGACAAGTCCAGCCTGCTGGCGCGCGGTGTGTTCCAGCTCACGCCCGAGCACCAACTTTATGCCGAGTTCGCCCATGCGCGGGCTCGCAGCTGGTATGTGGCCTCCTCGGCCCGCGTGACGGCCAGCGTGCCCTACACCGTGGTGCCCGCCCTGCGCGGTACCCAGCTGGAGGATTCGGGCGACGAGCTGGTGGATCTGCGCATGCGCCTGCTGGAAGCGGGCAACCGCACCAGCGACGTGACCAGCACCGGCCAGCGCCTGGTGCTGGGCCTGAACGGCACCCTGGCGGGCTGGGACTACGACCTGGCACTCAACCGCAGCCGCAGCACCATGGCGGACCGCGACACCCACGGCTACCTGCTCTACGACAAGCTGATCGCAGGCATCGAACGCGGCCTGATCAACCCCTTCGGCCCCTCCTCTGCCGAGGGCCGCGCCTACATCGACAGCATCCAGATCAATGACCTGACCCGCCGCGGCGTGGGCACCATGAACGGCCTGGATTTCAAGGCCAGCCGTGCCCTGACCCAGCTGGCCGGCGGCGAGCTGATGCTGGCCCTGGGCGGCGAGCTGCGGCGCGAGCGCGTCCGCTACCGCCTCTCGCAACTGCTGCTGAGCGACAACATCAACAACGACGGCGTCAGCTTCCTCGAACCCCTGCCCGACCCCATCCCGGCCGACGGCCTGCTCTTCAGCAATGGCCGCAAGGTGCAGGCCTGGTTCGCCGAGCTGGCCGCGCCGCTGAGCAAACAGTTCGAGGCCCAGCTCTCCCTGCGCCAGGAGCACACCCAGGGCGTGGGCAGCGCCCTCAGCCCCAAGCTCGCCCTGCGCTACACGCCCTCGGCGCAGTGGATGCTGCGCGCCTCGCTGGGCCGGGGTTTCCGCGCCCCCTCGCTGGACGATCTCTACCGTCCGCCGCGCGAGAGCAGCACCTCCACCCTGGCCGATCCGGTCTGCATGGCGGCCAATGACAACGATCTGGCCCTGTGCGCCGACAACTGGACCACGCGCCGCTACAGCAATCCCAATCTCAAGCCCGAGCGCAGCCGCCAGGGCACGCTGGGCGTGGTGTTCGAGCCCAGCAAGCAGGCCAGCCTGGGCCTGGACTTCTGGGACATCCGCCGCAACAACCTGATCAGCGATATCGGCGACGACGTGATCCTGTCCAATCTGGACAAGTACGGCTCCCTGGTGCACCGCGATGAGGATGGCGATATCGACTACATCGAGCTG
Organism: Shinella sp. XGS7; assembly: GCF_020535565.1. Taxonomy (NCBI): domain Bacteria; kingdom Pseudomonadati; phylum Pseudomonadota; class Alphaproteobacteria; order Hyphomicrobiales; family Rhizobiaceae; genus Shinella; species Shinella sp. XGS7. The sequence goes on from NZ_CP084758.1 coordinate 607,132, forward strand.
CGCAAGGACAACCGCGGCGCCCAGCAGGCCCAGGGCTTCGACTTCAGCGCCGATCTGCGCGAGCTGCGCAGCCCGGTGGGTGAGTTCGCGCTGCGCCTGCGCGGCACGCTGACCACCAAGTCGCGCCTGCAGACCGCGCCCGGTGATGCCTTCGTCAGCAATCTGGGCCGCTTCGTCACCCAAGGCGTGGTGCAGCGCTGGCGCCATCGCCTGAGCCTGGACTGGACCCGCAACGGCCGCTATGGCCTGACCCTGTCCAACAGCTTCAGCAGCGGCTACGAGGACCAGAACAAGGCCATCGACACCAACAGCGGCACCGTGGTGCAGTCCAACCGGGTCAAGGCCTATTCGATCTGGGACCTGAGCGGCTGGTGGGACATCAGCCCGCAGCTCACGCTGCGCGCCGGCGTGCTCAACCTGGCCAATACCGCGCCGCCCTACTCCAACCAGGCCTACTACTTCCTCTCGGGCTATGACCCGAGCTACACGGACACGCGCGGCCGCTTCGGCTACCTGAGCCTGCGCTACGCCTTCCGCTGAGGCACGGGCCGCGCGCCCCTCAGCACAGCGTGGGCGCGGCGCAAGCCGCGGCCGTCGCCAGGCGCAGCGGGGCGGTCGGGGCGCTGCTGCGGCCCTCGATCAGCACCCGCGGCAGCTGCGCCGTCACGAGGGCGCGCTGGGCGGCGGGCGGCACGCTCTTGCCGGTGATCACCACCCGCTCCAGCACCATCACGGGCCGCAGCGGGGTGGAGATGTAGTGGACCAGCAGCAGCAGGGCGCCGGTGGCCAGCACGGCGCCGAGGCCGGCCGCGCTGGAGCGGAGGAAGGCGATGGAACTGGGCTTCATGACGGTCTCCTGGGCTGTGGCGGCCGGGATTCCGGCCTGTCCATGAGTTCAGTGTCGGCGGCGCAAGCGGCTTTCTCCAGGCCGCTGCGACGAACTGCCGGAGCATGAACCTCAGGCGTCAGTGCGGGCGATGAAGTGGCCCGGCCCAGACGGCAGAAAGCCCGGTCGGACCGGGCTTTCTCAGGGGGATGCGCCGGCTCAGAGCGCGGGCGGCGCCTGCGGCGGCGAGACGCGCGGCAGGTGCGAGGCGGCCTGGGCCGGCGCCATCGCCGCCTCCAGCCGCACCGCCGTATGCAGCTCGCGGGGCTGCTGTCCCTCGGCCAGCAGCAGGGCCATCACCACGGCGCTGGCGACGGCGGCAATGGCGGTCAACAAGGTCTTGGCGGCGCTGCTGTTCATGGACAAACCTCCGGGTCGGCTGGGGCGGCTGATGCGGTTGGGGAAATTGACGGTGATGGCAGTGTCGGGCCACGCCCCGCCGCGGGCCAGCGCCGCGCGACGAGCTGCGGCAGGGCCTGCATGAATGGCGCCCTGGGGCGCCGAACGGGTGCGCTCCCGCAAAAGAAAGGCCCCGCCGCAACGGGGCCCCAAGGGGAGTGCCTGGTATGAAGGCGATGAGGCGGGGAAGCCAAGTCAGGGCCGCACGGGGGATGCGGCCTTGGCTGGGCTCCCCCTCAATGCGGACCAGCGAGCGCGGTCTGACAACGAATCATCATGGCGACGAGGCCTGATCCGTGCTCAGACGCGGCGCTGGGGCTTGGCGGCGGCCAGCTGGGTGCTGGCGGCGGCGGTGCCCAGGCTGCGGCCCTCGATCACCACGCGCGGCAGCTGCACCACCTGCTGGGCCTGGGCGGCCGGCACCGACTTGCCGGTGATCACCACGCGCGGCAGTTGCTCGATCTTCTGGGCCGAGGCGGCACCGGCGAACACCAGGCCGGCGGCCAGGACGATCAGGGCTTGGAAGGGACGTTGGATGCGGTTCATGGTCTGACTCCTTGGGGGGCTGACGCGGCCCATTGCTGCGTCGATGGAGTCAGTATCGGCAGGGCTCGCCGCGCTGGCGAGGCGGCTGCGACGAACTGCAAGCCAGGCCCACCGAAGTGTCGTGGGCGCCGACCGGCGTTCGCCGGGCCGCGGCCGTTTCAGCGCCTGAGCGCCAGCTCGCGGCGCACCAGGCCGGCCAGGTCCTCGAGCGTCTTTTCCTTTTGCAGCAGGGCGCGCACGCCCAGGCGGCGGGCCTGCTCGCGCAGGTCTTCGGTGATATGGCCGCTGCTGATCAGCAGCGGCAGGCGCGGCGCCAGGCGACGCAGGTCGGCGGCCAGGGACAGGCCGGTGCGGCCCGGCATATTGAAATCGCTGACGACGAGATCCACCCCGCCAGCCGCCACCAGCTCCAGGGCCGCGGCCGCATCGCCGGCCAGGCTGACCCGGTAGCCCTGGCGCTGCAGCAGGCCCTGCACGGTCAGGCGCATGACCTCGTCGTCGTCCACATAGACGATGTGCTGGCCCGAGCCCTCCTCCACCAGGGGTGTCAGGGGCGCGGGCTCGGTGACCGGGCCCTCCCAGTCCAGCAGGGGCAGATAGAGATGGAAGCAGCTGCCCTGGCCGGGCGTGCTGTCCACCTGGATCTCGCCATGATGGGCCAGCACGATGCCATGGGCCACGGCCAGCCCCAGGCCCGTGCCCTGGCCCTGGGGCTTGGTGGTGAAGAAAGGCTCGAAGAGGTGACTGCGGGTGATGGGGTCCATGCCCTTGCCGTCGTCGCGCACCCACAGATGCACCCGCGGCACAGCCCCCTCGTAGCGAGCCTCCAGGCCGACCTCCACCGTGCCGGGCCGGCCCTCCAGCGCATGCCAGGCATTGGTGCACAGATTCATCAGCACCTGCTGGATCTGGGTGGCATCGGCCTGCACAAAGAGCGGCACCTCGCTCAGGCGCTGCTCCAGGCGCACCCCCGGCGGCACGGCCGCACGCAGCAGGGCCACGCTCTCCTGCACCAGGCTCTGCAGGCGCACCGCCCGCAGCTGCTGGGGCTGGCGCCGGCTGAAGGCCAGGATCTGCTGCACCAGGCTGCGCGCGCGCTCGCCGCCGATGCGGATCAGGCCCAGATGCACGGCCGCGGGATGATCTTGCGGCAGATGCTCCAGGGCCAGGGCCACATTGCCCAGCACCGCGCCCAGGATGTTGTTGAAGTCATGCGCGATACCGCCGGCCAGGCGCCCCATGGCCTCCAGCTTCTGGGCCTCGCGCAGCTGCATCTCCAGCTCCTGGCGCCGCAGCTCGGCCTGCACGCGCTCGCTGAGGTCGATGTCCACACAGTAGAGCTCGGCCTCGCCGCGGCTGTTGCGCTGCATCGTGTGGCTGGAGAAGACATGCACCGGGCTGCCGTCCTTGTGGCGCAGCACCAGCTCTTCGGCCGGCACGGTGACCTGGCCCGAGGCCAGCCATTCGCGCGTGCCCACGATCACCATCTCGCGCATGGCCGGCGGGATGATCAGGTCTTCCAGGCGCTGGCCCAGGGCCTCGGCCTTGCTGTAGCCGTAGAGCCGCTCGCTAGCGCTGTTCCAGAAAATGACCCGGCGCTCGGCGTCATAGCCCTGCACCGAGATGCGCTCCACCCCTTCCAGCAGGGCTCGAAAGCGTTGCTCGCTGTCCTGCAGGGCCTGCTCGGCCTGGCGGGCGGAGCTCACGTCCAGCAGCAGGGCGTGCCAGAGCACGGTGCCGTCCAGGCGACGCTGCGGATGGCCAGCCCCCTGCAGCCACAGGCGCCGGCCCGAGGGCGTGGTGAGCCGGAACTCCACATGCCAGGGGCTGTGCTGGCGGGCCGACTCACGCAGGGAGTCGCGCAGCAGTGCCAGGTCCCGCACGTCCACCAGGCGCCAGAGCTGGCCGATATCGCGCTGCACCTGCTGTGGACTGAGCTCGAGCAGCTCCTGGCAGCGCGGGCTCATCTCGAAGATGGCGTCCTGCCCGTCGGGCCAGAGCACGTACTGGAACATCAGCCCGGGCAGGTTCTCCGCCAGATAGCGGAAATTGGCCTCCGCCGCATGCAGCGCCTGCTCCAGCCGCTGATTGCGCAAGCTGTCCATCGCGTCGCTCCCCGTTGTGCGGCCGCGGCCCTCAGGCCCGCGGCCACGCATTCAGATGCGAGACCATTGTTCCCCGGGCGGCGATGGCCCGGATAGCCCCTAGGAGCCTGGGGGGCTTCAGGACGCCACACCCCACAGCAGACGCACCAGCACCGCCAGACCGCGCGCCGGCGCATGATCGCCCTCGGCCATCTGGGGTTCCGCCACCTCCACATGGGTGGCCCCCAGCAGCAGGGTGCCCAGCAGGGCCAAGCCGAGCAGCAGGAGCAAGAGGCGGGTCTTCATGATGCCCGCAGTATCTCCCAAGCCCCGGCCCCGGCAAGCCCCCCCACAGGGTGGGATGTGCGGCGGTACTGACAGGCCTTGTCAGCAAGCCCTGGGCCCGCCAGGCCCTGGCGGCCTATGATGACGGGTTTTCCCGCCCCGCGTCGGCCCGCCCGGCCGCCCCAGCCCCCGACCGCTTCCCCATGTCCGAGTCCAAGCCCTTCACCCCCGTCCCCGAGGCGCAGCAGATCCGCGTCCGGGGGGCGCGCGAACACAATCTCAAGGGCATCGATCTCGACCTGCCCCGCAACAAGCTGATCGTCATGACCGGGCTTTCCGGCTCGGGCAAGTCGTCGCTCGCCTTCGACACGATCTATGCCGAGGGCCAGCGCCGCTATGTCGAGAGCCTGTCGGCCTATGCCCGCCAGTTCCTCGAAATGATGCAGAAGCCGGACGTCGACCAGATCGACGGCCTGTCGCCGGCCATTTCCATCGAGCAGAAGACGACCTCGAAGAACCCGCGTTCGACCGTCGGCACGGTCACCGAGATCTACGACTACATGCGCCTGCTCTTCGCGCGCGTCGGCACCCCCTTCTGCCCCGACCACCACCTGCCCCTGGAGGCGCAGAGCGTGAGCCAGATGGTGGATGCGGTGCTGGCCATGAAGGACGAGTCGCGCCTGATGGTGCTGGCCCCGGTGGCGCGCGACCGCAAGGGCGAGTTCGTGGAGCTGTTCCAGGACCTGCAGGCCCAGGGCTATGTGCGCTTCCGGGTGGACGGCATCACGGTGGAAGCCCCGGACATCCCGGTGCTCAAGAAGGCCGAGAAGCACGATATCGATGTGGTGGTGGACCGCATCAAGCTGCGTCACGACGGCGCCGACCAGCTGCGCCAGCGCCTGGCCGAGAGCTTTGAGGCCGCGCTGCGCCTGGCCGAGGGCCGCGCCCTGGTGCTGGACCTGGACAGTGGCGCCGAGACCCTGTTCTCCAGCAAGTTCGCCTGCCCCGTCTGCAGCTACTCCCTGCCCGAGCTGGAGCCGCGCCTGTTCTCCTTCAACTCGCCGGTGGGCGCCTGCCCCAGCTGCGAGGGCCTGGGCCAGGTCACGGTCTTCGACCCCGAGCGCGTGGTGGCCTTCCCCTCGCTAAGCCTGGCCAGCGGCGCGGTCAAGGGCTGGGACCGCCGCAACCCCTACACCTTCTCCCTGCTGGAGGCCGTGGCCAAGCACTACGGCTTTGATATCGAGCTGCCCTTCGAGGAGCTGCCCGAGCAGGCCCGCACCGTGCTGCTCAATGGCTCGGGCGAGGAAGAGATCGCCTTCAGCTACCAGGGCGAGACCGCCAGCGGCAAGAAACGCAGCATCAAGCGCTCGCATCCCTTCGAGGGCATCCTGCGCAGCCTGGAGCGCCGCTACAAGGAAACGGACTCCTCGGCCGTGCGCGAGGACCTGGCGCGCTACCAGGCGGCCAAGCCCTGCCCGCATTGCGAGGGCTCGCGCCTGCGCCGCGAGGCCCGGCATGTGGTGCTGCAGCCGGCCGAGGCGCCCGAGGGTCATATCGGCCGCCCCATCTACGAGGTGGAGCACGCCACCCTGCGCGAGGCCCTGGACTATTTCGAGGGGCTCAAGCTCAAGGGTGCCAAGGCCGAGATCGGCGCCAAGGTGGTGCGCGAGATCGAGGCACGCCTGCGCTTCCTCAACGATGTCGGCCTCGAATATCTCTCGCTCTCGCGCAATTCCGGCACGCTTTCGGGCGGCGAAAGCCAGCGCATCCGCCTCGCCTCGCAGATCGGCTCGGGCCTGACGGGCGTGCTCTACGTGCTGGACGAACCCTCCATCGGCCTGCACCAGCGCGACAATGCGCGCCTGCTCGACACGCTCCGGCACCTGCGCGACATCGGCAACACGGTCATCGTCGTCGAGCATGACGAGGACGCCATCCTGACGGCGGACTATGTGGTCGATATCGGCCCCGCCGCCGGCATCCATGGCGGCGAGGTCATCGCCCAGGGATCGCCCGACGAGGTGGCGTCCCACCCCGAGTCGCTCACCGGCGCCTATCTGAGCGGCCGCGCGCGCATCGAGGTGCCGCGCGAGCGCCACAGCCTGGCGCGCCAGGAGAAGCCGCAGACGCTCAAGATCATCAATGCCCGTGGCAACAACCTCAAGGGCGTGACGGTGGAGTTCCCCGTGGGTCTGCTGACCTGCGTGACCGGCGTCTCGGGTTCGGGCAAGAGCACCCTGGTCAACGACACGCTCTACGCGGCCGTGGCCAAGAAGCTCTACCAGGCCCACCAGGACCCGGCCCCGCATGACGAGATCGAGGGCCTGGAGGCTTTCGACAAGGTCATCGACATCGACCAGTCGCCGATCGGCCGCACGCCGCGCTCCAACCCGGCGACCTATACCGGCGCCTTCACGCCGATCCGCGACTGGTTCGCCGGCCTTCCTGAAGCGAAGGCGCGCGGCTACCAGCCGGGCCGCTTCTCCTTCAACGTCAAGGGCGGACGCTGCGAGGCCTGCCAGGGCGACGGCGTCATCAAGATCGAGATGCACTTCCTGCCCGATGTCTACGTCACCTGCGACGTCTGCCACGGCAAGCGCTACAACCGCGAAACGCTCGACGTCACCTTCAAGGGCAAGTCGATCGCCGACGTGCTGGACATGACCGTCGAGGAAGGCGTCGACTTCTTCGCCGCCGTTCCGGCCGTGCGCGACAAGCTGGTGACGCTGAACCAGGTCGGTCTCGGCTATATCAAGGTCGGCCAGCAGGCGAACACGCTGTCGGGCGGCGAGGCGCAGCGCGTCAAGCTCGCCAAGGAGCTGTCGAAGCGCTCCACCGGCCGCACGCTCTACATCCTCGACGAGCCGACGACCGGCCTTCACTTCCACGACGTCGCAAAGCTTCTCGAAGTGCTGCACGAACTGGTCAACCAGGGCAATTCGGTGGTCGTCATCGAGCACAATCTCGAGGTCATCAAGACGGCCGACTGGATCATCGACTTCGGCCCCGAGGGCGGCGATGGCGGCGGCCAGCTGCTGCTGGCGGGCACGCCCGAAGACCTGGCCGAATGCGCGGCCAGCCACACCGGCCGCTATCTGAAGCCGCTGCTGGCGCGCGGCTGAGACAGCGCGCACTGCGCGCTGCGCTCGCTGCTCAGGCCTGCTTGGCCTGGCGGCGGCGGGTCCACAGAGCCAGGCCGGCCAGGCCGCCCAGCATCAGGGCCCAGGTGCCGGGTTCGGGCACGGGCGGCGTCACCTCGGTGATGCCGGTGCCGGGTGGCAGCGGCGGAATGCCGCCAATGCCGCCCGAGGGCGGGATCAGGCCACCACCGCCACCACCACCCAGACCGGGCGTGCCCGGCGTACCGCCGGTGCCGGTGCCGATCAGGCTGCTGGGCGGATTCACGCCGGCGATCTGGGCGAAGGTGGGCTCGCCACCGCCGCCGGCCACACCGGCGCCGGTAGGTTCCATGTCCAGCAGGCCTTGCGGATCTTCACCTTCGCGGGCCGAGGAGGCCACGGTGGTGGCCGCGGCCGGCGCGGCGGCACGGGCCGGAGCCTCGCGCTTGATGCGGCTGACATTGCGGCAGACCGTGGGCACCAGGATGCAGTGGCCGTCCTCGCAATAGACCAGGCCGCGCTCCTGCATCTTGTCGGTCCAGCGGGCACGGGTCACGGTGCCGCAGACGCTGCCCTGGCCGAAGTGCATATCGCGGATCTCGCTGCCGTAGCGGGCCTTGCCCTCGATAGCATCGCGGCTGATGGTCACCATCTCGTCGTAGCTGCGCGCCTGCATGCGCTGCTTGAGCTTCTCGCGGGTGGCGACCGGGATGTCCTTGTAGCGGTCCACGGCTGCGACCACATCGCCCATGAAGGGATTGACCCCTGGACGATCCCAGGAGCACTGGGGCAAGGTGGCGCCGGAGGCGGCCAGAGCGATGGCGGCAAGCATGGACATGGACCGGTTCCCTCGGAAACACCGCCCGGGAGGAGGCCCGGGCGACATTGGGGTTTACTAGGCCCTCAGTGTAAAAAGCCAGGGCCCCTCCCCTCTGGCCAGGCCCCCCCCAGGCGCGGGAGTCCATGACGGGCATATGTCACACATCGCACGGCTGTGGCGCCCTGGCTAGACTGGCGGGCCTAATTTGGAGCCTGCGATGTCCCAGCCACCCACCGTCGACTACTACTTCGCCCCCCAGTCGCCCTGGGCCTATCTGGGCCATGCCCGCCTGTGCGCCGTGCTGGCCGAGAGCGGTGCCGCCGTGCGCCTGCGTCCGGTGGACCTGGGCACGGTGTTCCCGGCCTCGGGCGGTCTGCCCCTGGCCCAGCGCGCGCCGCAGCGCCAGGCCTACCGCCTGGTGGAGCTGCGCCGCTTCAGCGAGTGGCTGGGCCTGCCGCTGAACCTGCAGCCGCGCTGCTTTCCGGTCTCGGGTGATGCGGCCGCGCGCCTGCTGATCGCCACCGACCTGGCCGCGGGCAGCGCCGCCGCCCTGCGCCTGGCGGGCGCGGTCTTCGCCGCGGTCTGGGCCGAAGAGCGCAACATCGCCGACCCAGCCACGCTGGCGGCCTTGCTGGAAGCGCAGAACCTGCCCGGCGACTTGCTGGCCCAGGCCGAGGCCCAGCAGGCGCGCTACGAGGACTACACCCGGCAAGCCCTGGCGGCCGGCGTCTTCGGCGCGCCCAGCTATGTGCTGGACGGCGAGATCTTCTGGGGCCAGGACCGGCTGGATTTTCTGCGCCGTCGCCTCCTGGGTACAGCCGCCTGAGACGCGGGCTGCTATCGTGCGCGCTGCGCCGCGAGGCGTGTGCTGCCGACCGCCTTCTTCTCTCTTGTCTCCGCCGATCACGACGCTCATGCCTGACTCTGCGCCGCCGCGCCACGTTCTCTACGTCGAGGACGACCGCATCAATATCGTGCTGATGGAAGAGGTGTTCCGCCGCCTGCCGGCGGACTGGAGCCTGGAGTGCGTGGAAGACGGCGCCCAGGCCCTGGCCGCCCTGGCCGAGCGCCGGCCCGATCTGCTGCTGGTGGACATGAACCTGCCCGATATGAACGGGCTGGAGCTGCTGGCACGCCTGCGCGAGCAGGACCCGGCCCTGAGCACGCTGTGCTGCGTGGCGCTCTCGGCCGACGCGCTGCCCGAGCAGGTGCAGGCCGCACGCGCCGCGGGCTTTAGCGACTACTGGCTCAAGCCCATCGATGTGCTGCAGCTGGCCGATGCCCTGCGCGCCCTGGACGCCGCCAGCGCCGACCCGCACTGAGCCTCGCTGCGCGCGCGCCGCGCGGCCATGAAAAAACCCGGCCGGGGCCGGGTCTTGCTGAGGGCTCAGGCATCCCGGGACGGGACGCCGGCGCCGGGCTCACTTGAGGTGGCTGTTGATCAGCTTGGTCATCTCGAACATATCGGCCTTGGCCTTGCCGAAGATTTCCTTCAGCTTGGCGTCGGCATTGATGATGCGCTTCTGCACCTCGTCCTGCAGCTTGTTCTTCTTGATGTATTCCCAGACCTTCTTGGTCACATCGGTGCGCGGCAGCGGTGCGGCACCGACGATGGCGGCCAGCGCGGAGCTGGGGGTCAGGGCCTTCATGAAGGCGGCGTTCGGCGTGCGCTTCTTGGCGGGCGCTGCTGCCTTCTTGGCCGGAGCGGCCTTCTTCGCCGGGGCCACCTTCTTGGCGGGTGCCGCCTTCTTTGCCGGAGCCGCAGCCTTCTTCGCCGGAGCGGCCTTCTTGGCCGGCGCCGCCTTCTTGGCGGGCGCAGCAGCCTTCTTCGCAGTTGCCATGTCGATTCTCTCCATCAAAGTGGGTTGATGTGCCGGGTCCGGGCGAAGGTCGCGTGCAGTGTCTGCCTACGCCTTCAATCTCTCTGGCACCTAGCGCAAGCTATGGTACTGCGCGCCTATCGCGTTGAGAAGGCTCTCAGAGGGCAGGAATGCCCCAAAAGACGGCCTGGAATGCGCTCTTTGTCGCGGCCTCGCATCAGATGCGCGATGACCACAGCCATTGCGGCCCGGCCTCGGCCACTTCCCTACAGCCGGCAAGGGCCATCGCGATCTCGAATTCATCGCGCAGCAGACGCAGGGCCTGGGCCACGCCGAGCGCCCCAGCCGTGGCCAGGGCATGCACATAGGGCCGGCCCAGCAGCACCGCATCGGCGCCCAGGCACAGGGCCTTGAACACATCGGTGCCGCGACGGATGCCCCCATCCACCAGCAGGGGCAGCTCGGGGCCGACCGCGGCACGCAGCATGGGCAGCAGCTCGGCCGTGGCCGGCAGCGCATCGAGAGTGCGCCCCCCATGGTTGCTCACCACCAGACCGGCCACGCCGCGGCGCTGCGCCTCGCGCGCATCCGCGGGATGCACCAGGCCCTTGAGCAGCAGGGGCAGGCGGCTGTGCGCGCGCAGCCAGTCAATCTCGGCCCAGGTGGCGGCGCGCGGCATCAGGCCATCGAACATCGCGCTCTGGCCGGGCGCCAGCTCGAGCGGCTTCTTGCGCCCGCCCAGATTGACCGCGCGCACGTCGTCGGGCAGCTGGAAGCCGGCGCGGCGCTCGCGGTCGCGCGCGCCATGCACGGGCGCATCCACGGTGAGCACCAGGGCCTCGAAGCCCGCGGCCTCCACGCGCTGCAGCAGCTCGGCCATGAAGCCGCGGTCATCGCGCCAATAGAGCTGGAACCACAGCGGACCGCCACCGGCCGGGTCCTCGCGCAGGGCGCGGGCCACCGCCTCCATGGGCACGCTGGCCTGAGCGCTCAGAATCATGCCGGCGCCCTGGGCCGCCGCGGCATAGGCGCTGGCCAGCTCGCCATCGGGATGCGCCAGACGCTGGTAGGCGATGGGCGCCAGCATCAAGGGCGTGGGCCAGCTGCGCCCCAGCAGGGTGCAGCGCGTGTGGCCGCCGGACAGATCGCGCAGCACGCGCGGCCAGAGCTTGATGGCGTCCCAGGCCGCGCGGTTGGCGCGCAGCACCTGCTCGTCGGCCGCGCCGCCGTTCAGATAGGCCCAGGCCGAGGGCGTCATGCGCGCCTGCGCATGGGCCTCGAAATCGGCCAGATTGACGATGCCCTCGGGCAGGCTCTGCAGCGCGGGGCGTGGGGCGGCCTCGCTCATGTGTCCGCCCACATGCGCAGAAGGTTGTGATACGTGCCGGTGAGCTGCACCGTGGCCTCGGACTCGCCATGCTCGGCGCGCAGACGCATCAGGCTCATGTCCATCTCATAAAGCAGGCGGCGCTGCTCGTCGCTGCGCACCATGCTCTCGATCCAGAAGAAGCTGGCGAGGCGGGCGCCGCGGGTAACGGGGCTCACATGGTGCACGCTGGTGCCAGGGTAGAGCACCATATCGCCGGCCCGCAGCTTGACGCGCTGCTCGCCGAAAGTGTCCTGCACCACCAGTTCGCCGCCCTCGTACTCCTCGGGTTCCGCCAGGAAAAGGGTGCAGGAGATGTCGGTGCGCACGCGCTGATGGCCGCCGGGCAGATAGCGCACCGCCTGATCCACATGGGGACCATAGGTGTTGTTGGCGCCGGCATAGCGGTTGAACATGGGCGGCAGCACCCGCTTGGGCAGGGCGGCGGAGAAGAAGATCGGATGCCGCTCCAGAGCCTGCAGCACCAGCTGCTGCAGGCTCTGGGCCTGGGCGCTGCCGCCAGGCAGCTGCTCATTGTTCTTGACCCGGGCCGCCTGGCTGCCGGCCGTCTGGCGGCCGTCTTCCCAGGGGGCTTCGCGCAAGAGCGCGCGCGCCTGAGTCAGGGCCTCGGGAGACAGGACTTGCTCGATCTTCAACAGCATGGGGAACGCGTCCTTCGCATGGAAAAAAGGCCCGGGGAAACAACCCCGGGCCAACAAAGGCATTGATGCGATCAGTGTAGCGAGCCGGACCATGCCGGCTCTGTCCTGGATCAGAACTTGTAGGTGACCGTCGCCTGCAGGTCGCGGCCCTTGCCCGGGATGTAGTGGCCGCGGTAGAGCATGTCGGCATACAGCTTGTTGCTGATATTGCTCAGATTGGCCTTGAAGGTGAGCTTGTCCATCGTGTACTCGGCCATCAGGTCGGCGGTGATGAACTTGGGCGCGTAGGTCGTCGGCGCCAGTTGCGGCGTATCAGCGCTGCGCGCGTTCAGGCCCATGCCCAGACGCAGGGCCGGTGTCACCTTGTAGGTGCTCCAGATGGTGCCGCTGTGGCGCGGGGTCAGGCCCGGGCGCGAGCCCACGGCTTCACCCTGCAGGGACTGGCCGCCCGGCGCCTTGTCGATCTTGGCGTTGGGGATGTAGGCGTAGGAGCCGAAGATCTCCCACTCGGGCGTGATGCGGCCAGCCAGGTCGATCTCGAAGCCCGAGGCATGGCGCTTGCCCGACAGCACATAGTTGGTGGCGTTCACCGTCTCGCTGTCGCGGTTGCGCTCGTTGTACTTCTCGGCACGGAAGAGGGCGAAGCGGCTGGTGAAGCGACCATCGGCCCAGTCGATCTTGGCGCCCAGCTCGATATTGCGGCTGGCTTCCGGCGGCGTGTTCTCGCCCAGGGCGTCGTACTGGTAGGTATCGCCCGAGGTGTTGAACGAGGTGCCGTAGGAGAAGTGGTAGGACTGGGTAGCGGAGGGCTGGAACAGCACGCCAAAGCGGCGGCTCCACAGCGAGTCGGTGCGCGCACGGTGGGTGGCAGCAGCGGTGCTGGTGGCGGGCGTGTTGTAGTCGCCCTCGAAGCGGTCCCAACGCAGACCGCCCAGGAGCTTCCATTGCGGGGCCACCTGCAGCAGGTCTTGAAAGTACACAGCCTGGGACTTGGCGTCGAAGGTGCGGTTGAGCGTCACCACGCGGCCGGCTTCGTTGGCCGAGCCGCCATCGTTGGGCGTGCCCACGGTGGTGGTGGGCTTGCTCAGGGCTGGCACGCCGTAGTTGCGGAACTCGTCGTGGGCGAACTCGACACCGGTGGTCACATCGTGCTTGAGACCGAACCAGTTGAACTTGCCGCTGTAGTCGCTCTGCAGGTTCTTGGTCTTCATGTCCTGGATCTTGGCCTGGCTGCCGCGCGTCAGCACCGTGGCGTCGCTGAAAGTGTCCGAGGTCACGGCCTTGCGGTCCGGCTGCAGCGCAGCACCGGCGAAGCGGATGGCGCTGGCGCGCAGATCGCGGTCATAGGTGGCGGCGCGGAACTGGGTACGCAGCTCGCCACCGTCCAGGAAGCGGTGCACATGGCTCAGCGTGCCGTAGGCGACGCTGGACTTGCTGTAGTCGCTGGCGGCACCGTAGTAGTTCTTGGGATCAATGGGCAGCAGACGGTTGCCGCCCTTGACCGGGCCGGGCGTCAGCCAGGGCATGCCGTAGTTCACGCCGTTGTTGTTGTCCAGGTAGTAGAAACTGACCATGAACTCGTCGGCGGTGCCGATGCCCCAGCGGAAGCTGGGCGCGACGCCCTGCTTGCTGATGCGGTTGCCGCTGTTCTCGGCCTCCGTCACCATGGTCGAGATGCGGAAGGCGGCATCCTCGCCGGTCTTCACATTGGCATCGCCCACCACGCGGAAATAGCCGCCCTGGCCGCCGGTGGCAGACACCTCGCCCTGGGTCAGCAGCAGGGGCTGCTTGTTGACCTGGTTGACGGCGCCGCCGGTGGAGCCGCGACCGAAGAGCATGGAGGCCGAGCCGCGCAGCACTTCCAGGCGGTCGTAGTTGAAGGTGTCGCGCTCGTAGAAGGCCGGATCGCGCATGCCATCGATGAAGATGTCACCGGTGGACTGCAGGGAGAAGCCGCGCAGACGGATGTCTTCCTCGCCACCCTCGGCGGCCTGGAAGGAGATGCCGGCGGTGTTCTTGAGCGCGTCCTTCAGCGTGTCCAGATTGCGGTCGTCGATCAGGCGCTCGGTCACCACCGTCACCGATTGCGGAATGTCGCGCAGCTCCTGCTTGCCCTTGCCGATGCGGGTCTCGGTGGCCTGGTAGTCGTCCTTGCCGGCGCGCTCGGTGCTGGCCTTGGCGCGCACCACGGGCAGGGCGTTCTCGGTCTTGGCCGGCTCGGCGGCAGGGGCGGTCTGGGCCAGGGCGGCCGAGGCCAGACCGAAACCGGCGGCCAGGGCGCCCAGGGGCAGCAGGGCCGCGGTCGGGCGCGACACGGTGCCAACGGCGGTTTTGAGCTTCTTGCGACGGGACATGGAAGGACTCCTGTGAGGTTCAGAGGGCAAGACGAGGCCAAGGGTGGCCTGGCTTCCGGCTTGGCCACCCGGTTTGCGGTCGTCCCGCGGTTCGAGAGAAAAGAGAGGAACGAAAGAGGGGGCACACCGGGGCCGCACAGGCCCCGCAAGACTTACTGGGCCTCGGGTTCGCTGACGAAGCCCACCTTGCTCAGGCCGGCCTTGGAGGCGTCGCCCAGGGTCTCGGCCACCAGGCGGTAGGGCACGTTCTGGTCGGCGCGCAGATGCACCTCGGGCTGGTTCGGCTTCTGACCCTCGGTCGCGAAGCGGGCCTGGGCCTCGGCGCGGCTGACGGCCTCGCCGTTCCAGAAGCGCTGGCCGGCGGCGTCGATGGCGAACTCCACCTTCTCGGGCTTGAGTTCGTTGGCGGCGGCGCTGACCTTGGGCAGGTCCAGCTTGACGGCGTGGGTCAGCAGCGGGGCGGTGACGATGAAGATCACCAGCAGCACCAGCATCACGTCGATGAGCGGGACCATATTGATCTCGGCCACCGGCGCATTGCTGCGCTTGCTGTCAAAGGAGGCGAAGGCCATGGCGTGCTTCTCCCTGCGCGGCTCAGGCGGTGGCGGGCTTGAGCGGACGCACATTGCCGCCCTGCTGGGCTGCGGCGCCGGGGGCCTCGCCCAGGGTCAGGAAGCTGTGCAGCTCGTAGGCGAAGGCGTCCAGACGGGCGCTGAACACGCGGTTGCCGCGGTTGAAGGCGTTGTAGGCGATCACGGCGGGGATGGCCACGGCCAGGCCGATGCCGGTCATGATCAGGGCCTCGCCCACCGGGCCGGCCACCTTGTCCAGGGTGCCGGCGCCGCTCATGCCGATGGCCAGCAGGGCGTGGTACACGCCCCAGACCGTGCCGAACAGGCCCACGAAGGGCGCGGTGGCGCCGATGGTGGCCAGGGTGGTCAGGCCCGACTCCAGGCGGGTGGTTTCCTCGTCCAGCACCTTCTTGATGGTGCGGGTGATGAAGTCATTGGCGGTGCCGGCCTCGGCCAGGCGGGCCGCGCCGTGGCGGGCATGGTGGGCCTGGGCATGAAGGGCGTGGGCGCTCAGGTGCGAGAAGGGATCGCGCGCGCCATGGGTGCTGATCTCGGCCTGCACCGCGTCCAGCGAGCGGGCGTTCCAGAAGAAGTCCAGGAAGGTGGCGCTGCGCTTGTTGCGCAAGAACTGGGTCAGGCCCTTGGCCACGATCAGGGCCCAGGAGGCCACGGACATGACAACGAGCACACCCAGCAGGAACTTGCCGACGGCGTCGGACTGGGCGATGAAGTGACCGAAGCCGGGGTTGACCGGAACGGTGGCGAGGGCAGCGGTGGTGGCGTCCATGGGATTGAGGCGTCGGAATGTGTGGGGATGGGGCGGCTCAGCGGTCCAGCTCGTAGGACAGCAGGGCCGTGGTCTCCCATTCGATGGGCTGACCGTTCTCGGTATAGGGAGCAAAGCGGGCGCTGCGGATGTCCTGCAGGGCCTGCTGGTCCAGGCGGGCGAAGCCGGAGGACTTTCTGATCGAGGCGTCCTTGAGCAGGCCCTTGGCATCGACCACGATGCGCAGATGCACCAGGCCCTGCTCACCCAGGCGGCGCGAGAGCAGGGGCACGGTCATCTTGGGCTCCACCAGATAGCGCACCGCGCTGGGCGGGATCAGCTTGGGCGCGGGCGGTGCGGCCGGGGCCGGCGGGGCGGGCGGTGCCGGCGGCGTGGGCACGGCGGCCACCGGGGCGGGCGCTGGCGAGGGCTCGGGCGCCACGAAGGCGGGCGGCGCCGGGGCCGGCGACGGCGCGGCGGCGATCACGGGCGTGGGCGCCGGGCGCGGCTTGAGCGGCTGGGGCGCGGGCGGCGGCGGCGGGGTGGGCTTGGGGGGCTCCGGCGCCTGGATCAGGCTGACCATGATGGGCGCCGCCTCCACCACGGCCTGGCGCACCGCATCCACCTGCAGCAGGGCCCAGCCGCCCAGCACATGGGCGGCGAGCACGCCGCCATAGAGCGCGCGACGGGCGGTGGGGCCCAGCTCATCGGCCTGACCGGGCTGGGGCAGCAGCGGCGCGGGCGCGGCCGGCCGGGGCGCCGGCGTGGCGGGGCGCGCCGCCGGGCCTGGTGCCGGCGCGGCGTTCGCGGTGGGAAGGACGTCGTCCCCGGGGGCGACAGTGAAGGCTTGGGTCACGGAATTGAGGCGCCGGGCGGCACCACGGGTTCACAGCGAACCTGATCGTAACATTAATGCGAACTATTCCTATTAGTACTCCAGATATGAGCGGGGTTTGCGTCCGATCATGTCCCGCGCACGCAACAGCCGCGGGCTGGCGCGAGGCGGCTTGTATGCTTGCCGCCATGATCAAGACCCTGACGCGTTGGCTGCTGCTGGCGGGCGCCCTGCTCCTGGTGGCCAGCCTCTATCCCGGTGTGCAGGTCAAGAGCTTCGGGGCCGCGCTGATCGCGGCCCTGGTGCTGGGCCTGCTCAACACCTTGCTGCGACCCATCCTGGTGCTGCTGACCCTGCCGGTCACGGTGCTGAGCCTGGGGCTCTTTCTGTTCGTGATCAACGCCCTGATGTTCTGGGCGGCGGCCCAGGTGCTGGACGGCCTGGCCGTGGCCGGCTTTGGCGCGGCCCTGATCGGCTCGCTGATCTACAGCCTGTGCGGCATGGGCATCGATGTGATCATCGAGCGCCTCTTCCCCGACGGGGACTGAAGCCCGGCGCGACTCAGCGCGCCGGCGACGCTTCCAGCGACAGGCGCGGCGAGAGCGGGCGGCTTTCCTGCAGCGGCAGCTCGGCCCCTGGCGGTGCGCCGCGCGGATAGAGCTCGGCCATGAGCTGGCGGCGCTCGTAGATCAGGCTGCGCAGGCGCGCATCGATGACGGACGCCTCGATCTGATCGGCATTGCGGCCGCGCGACTGGTTCAGGCCCGAGCGCAGGCGGTCGATAGCGCCGTTGAGATCACCCACGGCCGCGCGGGTCTCGCCCAGAGCACGCACCGCGCGCAGGGGCTGGTCCAGCTTCTGCCAGAGCTGGGCCAGCAGACCCCAGGCCAGAGCATCGCGGGGCTGCAGGCTCACATGGGTCTGCAGGGCATCGGCGGCTTCGCGCGCCGGCGCCAGATCGCTGTCGAACAGGGCCAGCTGGGCGCGCTGCATCATCAGCGGCCGCGAGCGGTCACCGGCCAGCGGGGCCAGGGCGGCATAGCCAGCGCCGGCCTGCTCCTGGGCCAGGGCCATCTCGGCGCGCAGCAGCACCAGGGCCCGGCGGGCATGCGGTTCCTCGCCCAGCAGGGCCAGCATCTGCTCGGCGCTGCGCAAGGTGGTCTCGGCGCGCGGCCAGTTGCGCAGCTTGATGGAGGCCAGGGCGCTGGCATAGCGGGCACCCAGCTGCTCGTAGGCCGTGCCGCGGGTGCCGGCATCCAGGGCCTGCAGCTGGGTCAGGATCTCGGCGCGGCCGTCCATCAGCACGCGGGCGCGGCCGGCCATCAGCGCATGCTCGGCCAGGCCGCTGGGACGCACCAGGCTGGCGGTGCCCAGGCGGGAGCGGGCCTCGCCGATGCGCTCGCTGGTCAGGGGGTGGGAGCGCAGATAGGGGTAGGCGCCCGAATCCATCAGGTGATAGGCCTGCTCCATGCGCTCGAACATGCTGACCATGCCCGAGGGCGCATAGCCCGCATGGCTGAGCACATTGAAGCCCACACGGTCGGCCTCGCGCTCCATATCGCGCGAGAAGCTCAGCGAGGCGGCGGCCGCGGCGGCCTGGCTGCCCACGATGGCGGCCTGCACCGCATTGGCATTGCCCGAGCGCGAGGCGGCGATGATGCCGGCGATCAGGCCGGCCGTGGCCAGCAGGCTGTTGCGCGAGTCGCCCGCAATGCGGCGCGCGATATGGCGCTGGGTCACATGCGAGAGCTCATGCGCCAGCACCGAGGCCAGCTCGTCCGGCGCGCCGGTCATGGCGATCAGACCCAGGTGCACGCCCACAAAGCCGCCCGGCAGGGCGAAGGCGTTGACGCTGCGGTCACGCACCAGAAAGGTTTCCCAGGCGAAGCGGCTGTTGGTGTCGTCGCCGATCTGGCCCAGCTGCTTGGCCGAGCTCACCAGCGGGGACCACAGGCGCTGCACGTATTCCAGCAGCAGGGGATCGTCCAGATAGTCCGGGTCCAGGCGGATCTGGCGCATGATCTGGTCGCCGAAGCGGCGCTCGTCGCTCACATCCAGGTCCTGCGAGACCGCATCCCCCAGGGCCGGCAGGTTCACCTGAGCCCGGGCCTGCGGCAGGGACAAGGCATTCAGGCTCAGGGCGGCCGCCAGGGCCACCGCCAGACGGCGCGGCCGGTTCATCAAGCTGGTCAAGGGCGTCGCTCCCTAGGCACGAGACTGGAAAACAAGGTCACTATGATGACAGACCTTTCATTGCCCGATTGTTGCCGCATCCCCATCATGAGCTCGCCGCTGACGCATTTCGATACCGAGGGCCAGGCCCATATGGTGGACGTGTCCGCCAAGGCCGAAACGCATCGCGTGGCGCGCGCCGCCGGCCGCATCCGCATGCAACCCGCCACCCTGGCCCTGATCGCCCAGGGCACGGCCAAGAAGGGTGATGTGCTGGGCGTGGCCCGCATTGCCGCCATCCAGGGGGCCAAGCGCACATCCGACCTGATCCCGCTCTGCCACCCCCTGCCCATCACACGGGTGGCGGTGGAATTCGAGCTGGACGAAGCCGCCAGCGCCGTGGTCTGCAGCGCCCAGGTCGAGACCCTGGGCCGCACCGGCGTGGAGATGGAGGCCCTGACCGCCGTGCAGATCGGCCTGCTCACCATTTATGACATGTGCAAGGCCGCCGACCGCGGCATGGTGATGGAGCAAATCCGCGTGCTGGAGAAGCAGGGCGGCAAGAGCGGGGCCTGGGTGGCGGCGCTCTGAGGCCCCGCACGCCGATCAACGCATCTCGCGGTAGCCGTAGACCCGCTGCGGCGCCTGACACTGGAAGGGCTGGGCCGCCGCGGCCACACCGGCTTCGGCCAGCACCGGGCATTCGGCCAGCCAGTCCTCGGCCTGCTTGCTGCGGAACTCGCGCAGACGCGCCACCACATAGCGGGCACGGTCCACATCGCCGGTGGCCGCCAGGGAGCGAGACCAGGCCATCATCAGGCGGACATCGATGAGGTTGTGGCCGGTGCGCTGGGCAGCCAGCAGGGCCGCCGGACCCGAGGGCAAGGTGGTGGCCGCGGCATAGTCGGCCTGGGCCGCGAAGAAAACGCTGTGCTGACCCCGCTCGATGCGGGCCTCCAGCGGTGCGGCCTTGGCCGGCGGCAGATAGATGTCCACCACGCGCAGATAGTCCCAGACAGCGAACAGGCTGCCCGCCAGCATCAGCGCGCCGCCCAGGCGCAGCGTCCCGGCCGACAGCAGCCGACCGTCCGCCCTGCCCTCATCCAGCGCCTGCGTCTGCGGCGCCAGGCACACCCCCAGCGCGAACAGCGTGGGCAGCAGGAAGTAGGCGTACCAGAGCGGGTACTCCAACAGGCTGTGCAGGCCGATCATCAGCACCACCATGAAGGCGCAGCGCTTCATCAGCGCCAGCTCGCCCTGGGCATGCCGGCTGGCATGCCAGGCGGCAAACACCGACCACGCCAGCAGACCCAGCACCAGCAGGCCCAGGGGCCAGCCCAGTTCCACCAGCAGCTGCATCACGATGTTGTGCGTGTGGTCGAAGAAGGCCACGGGCCGGTCCGGGAAGGGCGTCAGGGTCCAGGCCAGATTGAATTCCCCCCAGCCCACGCCGGTCCAGGGATGCATCTTCAGCAAGGTCCAGGCATTGGCCAGGATGGCCAGGCGCGAGGGCGAGCCCGCCCCCTCGGCCAGACGCGACTCGGCGCCGAAGGCCTGCCCGCTGGCATGCGACCAGCCCGAGAGCGCCGCCCAGCTCAGGGCCAGCATCAGGGGTGTGGCCATCAGGGCCCAGCGCTCGAGGCGGCCGATGCGCCGATCCAGCAAGCCCCACAAGGCCAGCAGGAACACCCCGATCATGCCGGTGCGCGAGGCGCTGAGCACCACGCCGAACACCAGCCCCAGCAGCAGCGCCGGCAGCAGCCAGCGCCGCGCCGCGCCGCCCAGGCGCCCGGCGGCAGACAGCCACACCGCCGCCACGCAGGCCCACATCAGCAGGCTGGCCAGGTGATTGGGTTGGCGCAGATTGCCCACGGCCCGGCCGGCAATGCCGGAGCGGGCGATCAGATTGCCATCGGTGAACTGCGGGAAGAAGACCTGCAGGATGCCGATGAGCAGGGAGGCCAGGCCCAGCAGCAGCAGGCCGTAGCAGAAGCCCGCCCAGAGGGTGGTGGCGCGTGAGACCGGCTCGTCATGCTGCCGAAAGCTCGTCGCGGCGGCGCCGCTTGCGCCGAGCTGCAGCACCAGCAGCGCCGACAGCAGCAAGGCCAGACCCTGCAAGGCCAGCGACCAGGGCAGGCCGTTGAGCCCCGGCGAGGTGAGCGCGGCCAGCATCATCAGCGCCAGGGCCGCGCTGGCCGCCCAGGTCGCACGCAGCGAGGCGGCGCGAACACCCGCCCACAGCAGCACCAGCCCCCAGGCGGCGATGGCCAGCAGCTGGTTGAACAGCGTGGCGGAAGGCGTGAGGTTGTAGGCCAGCAGGGGCGGGAGGGCGGTGGCGAGCAGCGGCGCCGCTTGACGAAGCTCCGGCCGGGAGTGTGAGCTATGCATGGGGGCGCATCATGGCACTTGCCATCTCAAGTGAGTGCACTTACTCCTCGGCGCAAATGAAAAAAGGGGCTTGGAGCCCCTTCTCGCGTCGTGCTGCAAAAGCAGCTTGACTTCACTTGTTGTTGGCGGTCAGCAAGGCCTTCACCTTCTTGGCGGTATCGTCACCATCCAGCTCGGTAGAAGAGACGGTCCAGATGATGTTCTGCCCCTCCACGGTAGGAGTGAACTTCACCTTCTTCCCATTGACATTCGTGCCCATGGCGGCGCCCAGCGTCAGTTCGATCACGCCGGAGGCGACAGTAGCGTTAGCTGCTTCTTTGGTAGCAACCCAGCTAGCAGCAGTCGGAATCGGGTCAACGCCATTGTTGCAGGGAGCCGGATCGCCGCCGTTCTGGTTAATGCAAACACCAACAGCCGTCTTCAGCGTATCCAGCGCGCGCACAGCGTTCTGCGCCTTGGCCTTGGCGGTGTAGTCCTGGTAGGCCGGCAGGGCCACAGCAGCCAGGATGCCGATGATCGCCACGACGATCATCAGTTCGATCAGGGTGAAACCCTTTTGGACTTTGCGCTTCATGCTCATGTCAGACTCCTGCGAAATGAGAGGGGGTTGGGATTGGGACATCCCCCCTGAATGCAGGGGTCGTGCCAGCTTGGCAAGGGCTCCGGCGCGTGACGCAGATCACGGATTCGGACCATCCGGCCCTCAGGACTGACAATTTTTGTCAGCCGGGGCGGCGCAATTTGTTGTGCGAATAGGGAAGCGACCATTTTTGTCAGCCGGCGGCGGCGCCCGCCGAAACAGACGCTTACAGCTCGAAGGTCTGGCCGATCTGCAGGGCTGCAATCTGGTGGCTGCTGGGCAGCTCGCCGATCTCGGCCATCACCGCCGGCACCTCGCCGGGCTTGATATGGGTGATGTGCACGGCCACGCTGCCCTGCAGCTGGGCCAGTTCGCGCCCCAGGGCGGCCGGGCAGAGGTGGCGGCTGATCTGGGCGAGCTGGCGCTCTTCGTCGCTGAAGGCGGTCTCGATCACCAGATGGGCCACGCGCAGTTGGGCTAGACGCTGCCAGAGCGCGGGATTGGGGCCGGTGTCGCCGGTGTAGACCCAGTGGGCATGCTGGGCGGCCGGGCCCGTGTCGAGGGCGAAACCGCAGGCCGGCACGGTGTGTTCGGCGCTCAGCACCTCGATCATGCGACCTGCACCCAGGTCCAGGCGCTGGCCGATCTCGATGGGCCGCAGGGCCAGCACCGGATGCTCGGCGCTGGGCAGTCGCGTGAAGTCGGGCCAGATCACGCCGTTGAACAGATGCTGGCGCAGGGCCTCCAGCGTGGGCGCAAGGGCATGAACCTGGATGGGCGGGCGCCCGGCCTGGGCGCGCAGACGCAGCACGGCATCGGCCAGCAGGGGCACACCCAGCACATGGTCCAGATGGGAATGGCTCAGCAGCACATGGTCGATGCGGGCCAGGGCGGCCAGATCGAGATCGGCCACGCCCGTGCCGGCGTCGATGAGCACATCCTCATCCAGCAAAAAGGCGGTGGTCTTGCAGCCGGCGGCGATCGCGCCGGAACAACCCAGGACTCGTATCTTCATGCGCAGCGGTCTTGATGGCCCCGGGGCCTTTTCAGCAGGCCTCGAATTTACGCGGCCCGGCGCCCGGCGCGAAGGCGCGGATTGCGCGTTTCTCCCGGCTTTGCAGGACAAGGGGCGGCGGGCGTGACTTGCTGCACGGGCGCAGCCGCCCTTCGCCAGGCGCTCAGACCGCCTGCACGAACTGCATCTGGGTGCCGGCCAGCTCGATCACATCGCCGCTCTTGAGCGCGATGGACTCGCCGGTCAGCGGCACGCCGTTGACCGTGGGGCGGGCGCCGCCTTCCACATGGGCGAACACATAGCCGCTGGGTCGCTTGGTGATGGACGCCACCTGCACGCCGGGCTTGCCGACGGTGGTGACCACCTTGGTCAGGCTGACCTCACGGCCGGCCGCGGCGCCGGTGAGCACGCGGATGGTGGCCGGGCTGGCCGCACTGGCGGGGGCACCCAGGGCGCCGAAGGACGAAGGCAGACCGAAGCCGCTGGGCGTGCCGCCCGGCTTCAGGATCATGGTCTTCTCGTAATCGGCACTGTCCTCGAGCAGGAACTTGATCTTGTACTTGCCGACCTCGACCACGTCGTTGTTGCTCAACAGCTGCTTCTTGATCGCCTTGCCGTTGATATAGGTGCCGTTGGTGGAGTTCAGATCCTCGATGAACACATCGTTGCCCACCATCTGCAGCACGGCGTGTTCGCCGCTGACCGCCAGGTTGTCGATCACGATGTCGTTGTAAGGCCTCCGCCCGAGCGTGGTCTTGTCCTTGGTGATCTGCACCTCCTTGATCACCACTCCGTCGAGCGAAACCACCAGTTTGCCCATGCTTGACCTCAGTCCTGTTATCTCGTTTGCGTGCCGCCCCCAAGGCCTGGCGACGCAAGCGACGCCTTCAGCGTCGGCCGAAAGGCCACCAGGTCCGGCTGGCAGGCTTGACGCGCCCCTCGGCGCGGGCCAGCACGATCGCAATATTATCCTTGCCGCCCATGTCATTGGCGGCGGCAATGAGCGCCTGCGCTGCTTCCGGCAGCGAAGGGTGGTTTATCAGCAACTGTGCCAGGGCATCGTCGTCCAGCATATCGGACAGGCCGTCCGAGCAGAGCATGAACAGATCGCCCGGCTGGACCTCGTGCGCATGCAGCTCCAGCATCACCGTGTCTTCCACGCCCACGGCACGGGTGACGAGATTGCGGTTGCTGGAATAGGCCGCCTCCTCGGGCGTGAGCAGGCCGGCGTCCAGCTGCTCCTGCAGCAGGGAATGGTCGCGGGTGATCTGGGTGAACTGGCCGCCGCGCAGGCGGTAGGCGCGCGAGTCGCCCACATGGCCCAGCAGCAGGCCGTCCTCGCGGAACACGGCCAGCACCAGGGTCGTGCCCATGCCGGCATAGCGAGGATTGGTGTTGGCGGCGTTGAAGATGGCGCGGTTGGCGTTGTCCACGCAGATGTCCATGGCGCGGCGCACATCCGCGGGGCCGGCCTTCTCGCCGGTTTCCTTGAGCCAGCGGCCCAGCTCGGCCTTGATGAAGCTGGTCAGCATCTGGCTGGCCACCTCGCCGGCGTTGTAACCGCCCATGCCGTCCGCCAGCACGGCCAGGCCCACCTCCGCGTCCACCGCCACCGAGTCTTCGTTGTTGTCGCGGGCGCGACCCACATCGCTTGCGCTGTAGAACTCCACGGTCATGGGCGGCTGGGCAGCTGTTCAGGAAAAAGGGCTCAGGGATTGTGCCCCGGTTCACCGCGCTGCAGACGCTCGGTGCGCGCGAAGGGGTCGGGGGACGTGAAATCCTGACCGGGCGGGGCCGGGTCTTGCCCGCCGCCGCCGATCTGGGCCAGCACCGTCTCCAGATCCTGAGCCATGGCCTCGCCGCTGGCATAGCGCAGCTCGGGCCGCTTCTCCAGGGCCAGGGCCAGTACCAGGGCCAGGGGCTCCGGCAGCTTGGGCCGGTAGTAGCGCACATCGGGCGGGGCCTGGTTGGCGATCTGGTACATCAGGGTCGCCATGGAGTCGGACTGATGCGGCAGCTGACCGGTGAGCAGCTGGTAGAGCATCACGCCCAGGGAATAGAGGTCGCTGCGCCCGTCCACATGCAGGCCGGCCAGCTGTTCGGGCGACATGAAGGAGGGCGTGCCCAGGACCAGGCCGGTGCGGGTGCGGCTGCCGTCGGCGATGCGGGCGATGCCGAAGTCCATGATCTTGAGCGCACCGCTGGCGCGCTCGTACATCACATTGCTGGGCTTGATGTCGCGATGCACCACGCCCTGGGCGTGGGCATGGGCCAGGGCACGGGCCAGGCGCACCGCCAGGCCCAGCACCTCGCTCACCGGCAGCAGGCCGCCGGCGCGGGTGTAGTGACTCAGATCCTGGCCGGGCGCGTACTCCATCGCGATCCAGGCATCCTGACCAGCCTGGCCGGCATCGAGCACGCCCAGGATGTCGGGATGGTGCAGATGGCGGGCGGCGCGCGCCTCGCGCATGAAGCGCTGGCGCACATCGATCAGGTCTTCGGCGGCGAACTCGCGCTGCAGGGCCAGGCGCTTGATGGCGACCTGGCGGCCGCTGGCCTTCTCGGTGGCCAGGCAGACCACGGCCATGGCGCCACGCCCCAGTTCGGCCCCCAGCGCGTAGGCGCCGAGCTCGCCACCGCCCTCGCGCTGGAACGGCAGGGGCTGGGTGCTGGGGCCGCCGCTGTCCAGGGTGGAGGCCCGGCCGTCCGGGGTGCCGGAGCTACTGGAACGGTTCGCACCGCCACTCAGGCGGTCCAGTGCGCGTTTCCAGAAGCCGGCAGCCATCGGGCCTCAGGCCGCCGCGTCACCGCCCTTGCGGGCGGCCAGCAGCTTGCCCGCGGCCAGCACCAGCAGGGCGCCGACCACGCCGCAGGCGTAGTACAGGGTGGGCAGGACCTGGGTGGAGCCGGGCTTGTCGCCCTCGACCATGGGCACCCAGCCGGCCACGGCGGGGTCTCCCACCATCATGGTGCCGGCAATCCAGCCCAGCAGCATGGCGCCCAGGGTGATGACCAGGGGGAAGCGGTCCATCAGCTTGATCACCAGCTGGCTGCCCCAGACGATGATGGGGATGGAGACCAGCAGGCCGAAGATCACCAGCGGCATCTGGTGGCCGCCGCCCGCGCCTTCGGCGGCGCCGGCGATGGCGATGACATTGTCCAGGCTCATCACGAAGTCCGCCACGATCACGGTCTTCACGGCGGCCCAGAGCTTGTCGCTGGCCTGGATATTGGCGTGCTCGTCATCGTCCTCGGGCACCAGCAGCTTCATGCCGATCCACAGCAGCAGCAGGCCACCCACCAGCTTGAGGAAGGGCAGCTTGAGCAGGGTCAGGGCGAAGAAGATCAGCACGACGCGCAGCACGATGGCGCCGGCCGTGCCCCAGATGATGCCCTTGGTGCGCTGGGCGTCGGGCAGCTTGCGGCAGGCAAGCGCGATCACGACCGCGTTGTCGCCGCCGAGCAGGATGTCGATCATGATGATCTGGCCAACGGCAAGCCAGAACTCGGGACTGGTGAGCATGTCCATATGCGCAGTTTCCACCGGACTGCCTCTTGAGATGCGTCCAGTCTAAGGCGTTGTGTGAGGAGTATCCAAACGGCAAGAGGGGCCTGACGGCCCCTCTTGATGCTTGAACGGCGAGGCACCGCATTGTCCGCGGCACCTCCCGGGGCGCTCGATGCGTGAAATTACGCATCCGCAGCGCGCCCGGCGGCTGGCTTTACAGCAGGCCCTTGAGCAGCTTGCCCATCTCGGACGGGTTGCGGGTCACGGTGAAGCCGCATTCTTCCATGATGGCCAGCTTGGCGTCGGCCGTGTCGGCCCCCCCCGAGATCAGCGCGCCGGCATGGCCCATGCGCTTGCCCGGAGGGGCGGTGACACCGGCGATGAAGCCCACAACCGGCTTCTTCATGTTCAGCTTGCACCAGCGGGCGGCTTCGGCCTCGTCCGGGCCGCCGATCTCGCCGATCATGATCACGGCGTCGGTGTCCGGATCGTCGTTGAAGGCCTTCATCACGTCGATGTGCTTCAGACCGTTGATCGGGTCGCCGCCGATGCCCACGGCCGACGACTGGCCGATGCCCAGCTCGGTCAGCTGTGCCACGGCTTCATAGGTCAGGGTGCCGGAACGCGAGACCACGCCGACACGACCCTTGCGGTGGATGTGGCCGGGCATGATGCCGATCTTGATCTCGTCGGGCGTGATCAGGCCGGGGCAGTTGGGGCCCAGCAGCAGGGTGCGCTTGCCACCGGCGGCTTCCTTGGCCTTCATCTTGTTGCGCACTTCCAGCATGTCGCGAACCGGGATGCCTTCGGTGATGCAGATGGCCAGATCCAGGTCGGCCTCAACGGCTTCCCAGATGGCGGCCGCAGCGCCGGCGGGCGGCACATAGATCACGGACACGGTGGCGCCGGTCTGGGCGGCGGCTTCCTTGACGGTGCCGTAAATGGGAATGTCGGAGAACTTCTCGCCCGCCTTCTTGGGGTTCACGCCAGCGACGAAGGCGTTCTTGCCGTTCGCGTAGGCCTGGCAGCCCAGGGTGTGGAATTGACCGGTCTTGCCCGTGATGCCCTGGGTGATGACCTTGGTGTCCTTGTTGATGTAAATGCTCATGTTCGTATTCCTTGGCTGGGGCTCGGCTTACTTGACGGCGGCGACGATCTTGGTCGCGGCTTCGGCCATGGTGTCGGCGGAGATGATGGGCAGGCCGGATTCGGCCAGCATCTTCTTGCCCAGCTCTTCGTTGGTGCCCTTCATGCGGACCACCAGCGGCACGGACAGGTTCACGGCCTTGCAGGCGGTGATCACACCCTCGGCGATGACATCGCACTTCATGATGCCGCCGAAGATGTTGACGAGGATGCCCTCGACCTTCGGGTCTGCCGTGATGATCTTGAAGGCCGCCGCAACCTTCTCCTTGCCGGCGCCGCCGCCGACGTCGCAGAAGTTCGCCGGCTCCTTGCCGTAAAGCTTGATGATGTCCATCGTCGCCATGGCAAGGCCTGCGCCGTTGACCATGCAGCCGATGTTGCCGTCGAGCGCCACATAGGCGAGATCCCACTTGGAGGCCTCGATTTCGGCCGGATCCTCTTCGTCCAGATCGCGGTAGGCCACGATCTCGGGGTGACGGAACAGGGCGTTGGCGTCGAAGTTGAACTTGGCGTCCAGGGCGATCAGATTGCCCTTGGAGTCGCAGTTCAGCGGGTTGATTTCAACCAGCGACGCGTCGGTGTCCATGTAGCACTTGTAGAGCTTGGCGAAGATGTCGACGGCCTGGTCGACCGAAGCGCCGGTCAGGCCGATGGCCGCGGCGATCTTCTTGCTCTGCTCGGTGGTGATGCCCACCAGCGGATCGATCATCTCGGTGATGATCTTCTCGGGGGTGGAGTGCGCCACCTCTTCGATGTCCATGCCGCCTTCGCTGGACGCGATGAAGGCCACCTTCTGGGTGCCGCGGTCGGTCACCAGGGACACGTACAGCTCATTCTTGATGTCCGCGCCTTCTTCGATGTACAGGCGGCGGACCTTCTGGCCTTCAGCGCCGGTCTGGTGCGTGACCAGCTGCATGCCCAGGATCTGCTCGGACAGCGCCTTGACGTCGTCCATGGTCTTGGCCAGCTTCACGCCGCCACCCTTGCCACGGCCACCGGCGTGGATCTGCGCCTTCACGACCCAGACCGGGCCGCCCAGCTTCTGCGCGGCTTCCACCGCCTCTTGCACGGTGAACGCGGGAATGCCGCGCGGCACCGGCACGCCGAACTGGCGCAGGATTTCCTTGCCCTGGTACTCGTGAATCTTCATAGGGGTCTCGCTTAGAGGGAAAAGTCAGGAAGAGGATGCGGTCAGCGCGGCGGCCGGAGCCGGGCGATACCAGCGGGGGTAATGGGTCTGCACCACAGGGCCATCGCTGCGCAGCGCATGGCACTTGTCGATCTGGAAGGGCGGCTGGCCGGAGCCGGCGTCGCCTTCGCGGGTATCGATCACGATGCCGGCAAAGGCCTGGATCACTGCCGTGGGCAGGACCTGGCTCAGCTCGGTCAGGTGGGTACAGGCCCGGGTACCGGCCAGGCGCTCCTTGACGCCGGCGCGGAAACCTTTGAGCAGGTTCAAGCCGGCCAGGCCGGCATAGGCATCACCATGCTCGCTGCAGCGGCCGGGATAGGGCATGCCGCGAGTCTCGGAGGTGGCGGCCAGCACATTCAGCTCGCGGTCCACCACCAGGCGCAGCAGCATGTCGTGCAGGGGCTCACCCGCACGGCGCAGGCCGGTGGCCAGCGGAATGTCGCGGGTCTTGGTGTCCTGGAGGCTGGCCTCGACATCAAACAGCCCGTCCTCGCGCGCAAAGACCTGCACATCGATCGCGCGACGGTGCAGCAAGCGGCGCTCGGCAACGGGGTTGAGCAAGGACATGAGGCGTTGAAACTGGGGCACAGCCAAGCCCGCCGTATCCCTGCGGGAGGGGGCGGGCACAACTGCCAAAGACCGCCAATGTAGCATGCTGCGCTGCCGCAAGCCTTTCGCGAGGCTGTCAAGAACCGGAGGACGCCGGAACAAGCCGACCGTTCGGTCGATTCTGCATGCGCCCTCCCCGGCTCTGCAAGCGCAGTCCGGCCGCGGGCCGGGCGGCGCGCTGTCAATCATCCGTGTGGCGCAGCACCCGGCGAACCACCTCGGCGGAAAAGCCCCGCCCCACCAGAAAACGGGTCTGCTTGGCCCGCGCCGCCGCATCCTCGGGCGGGCGCTCGCCGAACTTGCGCTGCCAGACCTCGCGCGCGCGCGCGAGCTCGCTGTCCTTGAGCCGGGCCTGGGCCTCGGCATCCAGGCTCAGGCCATGCTGAGCCAGCTCCTGCTGGATACGCCGGTTGCCATAGCGGGCTGCGCGCGCATGCACCCGCGACTCCACAAAACGGCTTTCGTCCAGATAGCCCCGGGCCTGCAACCAGATCAGCAGAGCCTCGACCTCGGCCTCTGGCGCTTCGGCGTCCGATTCAGACTCGGCACCGGCCCGAGCCTCCGCGCCTGCCGCTTCATCGGCAGCCGCTTGAGCCTGGGCCAAGCGCTCCGCGGCTCGGGCCCGAGCCAGGCGCAGCAGCTTGCCGCGCAGCTCGACCAGGCTGTGCTCGCGCTGAGCCAGGAGGGCGATGGCCCGCATCTTGAGCGAGAGCGGCTTCATCAGCCCTCCGGCAAGGCCAGGCTCAGCCCGGGGCGGCGATCTGGCGGCAAGGACTCCCGGCCGGGCAGGCCGGACTGGCGCCATGCCGGCGGTGCCTGCACATCGCTCCAGTACTCGTCCAGCGCCATGATGCGGCCCGCCTCCAGACGGAAATAGCTGTTGGCGTAGAAGGAGTGGTCACCATGATCCACCCGCAGCAGGCTCAGCACCTGGCCGGGCGCCAGGCTGTGCAGGGCCAGCAGATGCAGGCGCCAGCACTCGGGGTAGATCTCGTTGACATGCACCACGGCGGCGGCGCCCACAAAGCGCTCGCCCGTGGCCCACCACTGACAGCAGGCCTCGGGGTGCAGCAGGGCGCGTGCCTCGGCCCAGCGCCGGGCCTGGTACAGAGCCCAGAAGCGCTGGACCAGCTGGCAGTCCTCGGGGCCGGACCCGACGACTGACGCCGAGACACTCACGGCCAGGCCTTACTCGGCGTCCGCCGCGCCCAGCAGGGGCACGCCCAGGGATTCGCGGATCTTGTTCTCGATCTCGCGGGCGAGATCCGGATTGTCGCGCAGGAACGTCTTGGCGTTCTCGCGGCCCTGGCCGAGGCGCTGGCTGTTGTAGGAGAACCAGGCGCCGGATTTCTCGACGATGCCGGCCTTGACGCCGAGGTCGATGAGTTCACCCGTCTTGGAGACGCCCTCGCCGTACATGATGTCGAACTCGACCTGCTTGAAGGGCGGCGCCATCTTGTTCTTGACGACCTTGACGCGGGTCTGGTTGCCGATCACCTCGTCGCGCTCCTTGACGGCGCCGATGCGGCGGATGTCGAGGCGGACGGAGGCATAGAACTTCAGCGCGTTGCCGCCGGTCGTCACTTCGGGCGAGCCGTAGACGACGCCGATCTTCATGCGGATCTGGTTGATGAAGATGACCATGCAGTTCGATTTGGAGATCGAGGCCGTCAGCTTGCGCAGCGCCTGGCTCATCAGGCGGGCCTGAAGGCCCGGCAGGCTTTCGCCCATCTCGCCTTCGATTTCGGCGCGCGGCGTGAGGGCTGCGACCGAGTCGACGACCAACACGTCGATGGCGCCGGAACGAACCAGCGTATCGGTGATTTCAAGCGCCTGCTCACCCGTGTCGG
This sequence comes from Shinella sp. XGS7, assembly GCF_020535565.1. Lineage (NCBI taxonomy): Bacteria > Pseudomonadati > Pseudomonadota > Alphaproteobacteria > Hyphomicrobiales > Rhizobiaceae > Shinella > Shinella sp. XGS7. The sequence continues at coordinate 638,106 of NZ_CP084758.1, forward strand.
GCTGGCTGATCAGCAGGTCCTGCAGGTTCACGCCCAGCTTCTGGGCGTACTGCACGTCCAGGGCATGCTCGGCGTCGATGAAGGCGCACACGCCCTGCAGCTTCTGCATCTGGGCGATGACCTGCAGGGTCAGGGTGGTCTTGCCCGAGGATTCCGGGCCGTAGATCTCGATCACGCGGCCGCGCGGCAGGCCGCCGACGCCCAGGGCGATGTCCAGGCCCAGGGAGCCGGTGGAGACCACCTGGATGTCCTCGATGACCTCGCCCTCGCCCAGGCGCATGATGGAGCCCTTGCCGAACTGTTTTTCGATCTGGGCAAGGGCGGCCTGCAGGGCCTTGGCTTTTTCGGTGTTGGCGTTCTTGACGGGGGCGTCCATGGTCAATCTCCTGTTTCGGCTGGGCGCATTATGGCCCAATCTGTATATGCGTACAGTAGTTTAGACAGAGGCTGCTGCCATTCAATGTCAGGAGTCGCGGCCTCCCTAGAATGGGAGTCAGTGGCCGTACAAGAACAGGGGACAAGCATGCGCATCCTGATAGCGGAAGACGATCAAGTGCTGGCCGATGGCCTGCTGCGCGCCCTGCGCGCCTCGGGCTATGCGGTGGATCAGGTCGGTTCCGGCACCGAAGCCGATGCCGCCCTGGCCTCGCATGAATTCGATCTGGTGATCCTGGACCTGGGCCTGCCCAAGCTGCATGGCCTGGAGGTGCTGCGCAAGCTGCGCGCCCGTGGCGCCTCGATGCCGGTGCTGATCCTGACGGCGGCCGACAGTGTGGAGCAGCGCGTCAAAGGCCTGGACCTGGGCGCCGATGACTACATGGCCAAGCCCTTCTCGCTGCAGGAGCTGGAGGCGCGGGTGCGCGCCCTCACCCGCCGCGGCCTGGGCACCGCCTCCTCGGTGATCAAGCACGGCCCGCTGAGCTTCGATGCCACCGGCCGCGTGGCCTACATCAACGACCAGATGGTGGAGCTCTCGGCGCGCGAGCTCAGCCTGCTGGAAGTGTTGCTGCAGCGCGCCGGTCGCCTGGTCAGCAAGGACCAACTGGTGGAGCGCCTGTGCGAATGGGGCGAAGAGGTGAGCAACAACGCCATCGAGGTCTACATCCACCGCCTGCGCAAGAAGATCGAGCAGGGTCCCATACGCATCGCCACGGTGCGCGGCCTGGGCTACTGCCTGGAGAAGATCCCCGGATGAGCGCCCACGCCGGCTCCGCGGCCTGAAACTCGCGCCCTGAATGGCCGAACGCGAGCATCGCTCCCTGTTTGGCGAGATCCTGGACTGGATGCTCGCCCCCCTGCTGGTGATCTGGCCCATCAGCGTGGCCCTGACCTGGCTGGTGGCCCAGGGCATTGCCGGCCGGCCCTATGACCGCGAGCTGGGGGAGATGGCGCGCAATCTGGGCCTGCAGGTGGCTGCCGCCCAGGCACCCGAGGGCCGGCGCTCGCGTTATGCCCTGGCGCCCGAGGCAGCCGCCCTGCTGCGGGCCGACGAGGCCGACACGGTTTTCTACCAGGTGCTGGGCCTGCGCGGCGAGTTCCTCAGCGGCGACCGCAGCCTGCCCGTGCCCGATGCCGAGGCCGACAGCCCGGTCGTGCCCTGGGTGCTGCATTTCCGCGATGACGAGGTGGCCGGCGAGAACGTGCGCGTGGCCAATCTCTGGGTGGCGCCCGAGGGCATGGCCGGCAGCACCCAGACCATGCTGGTACAGGTGGCCGAGACCCTGGGCAAGCGCTCGCGCCTGACCAACGAGATCATCAAGGGCGTGATCCTGCCGCAGTTCGTGATCCTGCCCCTGGCCGTGTTGCTGGTGTGGATGGCGCTGGCGCGCGGCATCGCGCCGCTCAACGATCTGCAGCGCCGCATCCGCTCGCGCGAGAGCTCGGACCTGAGCCCCATTGACGAGCGCCGCATCCCCGACGAGGTGGCGCCCCTGGTGCGCGCCATCAACGACCTGCTGGGCCGGCTGGACCAGTCCATCAGCGCGCAAAAGCATTTCCTGGCCGACGCCGCCCACCAGCTCAAGACCCCGCTGGCCGGTCTGCGCACCCAGGCCGAGCTGGCCCAGCGCGAAATTGACGAGGGGCGCAGTTCGCCGGCCGAGCTCAAGCGCTCGCTCAAGCAGATCGCCCTGTCCAGCCAGCGGGCCGCCCATATGGTGAACCAGCTGCTGGCCATGGCCCGCGCCGAAGACCAGGAGCATGCCCAGCGGCGCAGCGCCGTCAATCTCTCGGCCCTGGCCATGGAGACGGTGCGCGACTTCGTGCCGCGCGCCATGGACAAGCGCATCGACCTGGGCTTCGAGGGCCCGGACGCCGGCCAGAGCGCGCTGCGTGTGCACGGCCACCCGCTGCTGATCCGCGAGCTGATCCGCAATCTGGTGGACAACGCCCTGCTCTACACCCCGGCCGGCGGCACCGTGACCGTGCGCGTGGTGGAAGACCCCTTCGGCCAGGTGACGGTGCTGCAGGTGGAGGACTCCGGCCCCGGCATTGCCGAGAGCGAGCGCGAGAAGGTGTTCCAGCCCTTCTACCGCGCCCTGGGCACCAATGTGGACGGCTCGGGCCTGGGCCTGGCCATCGTGCGCGAGATCGCCCAGGCCCACGAGGCCGAGATTACGCTGGACGAAACCCGCAGCCTGCGCCCGGGCCAGCCGCAGGAAGAGGGTCAGGGCCCCGGCGCACGCTTCACCGTGCGTTTCAGCGCCCAGGCGCGTGCCGCGGATGAGGGCGAGGCCGGCGCCTCCGTCGACGACTGAAGCCGGCCGGGGCGCGCTTGGTGCCCCACTCAAGCCCTACTTCTTCTTGCGCCGACTCTTGGCAATGGCCAGCAGGATGCCCAGGCTCAGGCCCAGGGTGACCATGGCCGTGCCGCCATAGCTCACGAAAGGCAGGGGCACGCCCACCACGGGCAGGATGCCGCTGACCATGCCCATGTTCACGAACACATAGGTGAAGAAGGACAGGGTGATGGCCCCCGCCATCAGGCGCGAGAACAGGGTGGGCGCCTCCGAGGCGATCATCAGCCCGCGCAGGATCAGGGCCGTGAAGCCCAGCAGCAGGGCCAGGGCCCCCATCAGGCCGAACTCCTCGCCGTAGGCGGCGAAGATGAAGTCGGTGGTGCGCTCGGGGATGAACTCCAGATGGGTCTGCGTGCCCTTCATGAAGCCCTTGCCGCTCAGGCCGCCGGAGCCGATGGCGATCTCGCCCTGGATGATGTGGAAGCCCTTGCCCAGCGGGTCCTTGGTCGGATCCAGCAGGGTGCAGACCCGGTGCTTCTGATATTCGCGCAGCACCGGCCACTCCACATCGGGCTGGCAGATCTTCTCCTCGCTCATCACCAGGGTGGTGATGGCCGCCGCCCCCAGCAACATGGCCGGCAAGATGATGCGCCAGGGGAAGCCTGCGAAGAACACCACATAGAAGCCCGCGGCAAAGACCAGGATGGAGGTGCCCAGATCGGGCTGCTTAGCCACCAGGCCCACCGGCAGGGCCAGGATCAGCAGGGCGATGCCGAAGTCCGCGGCGCGCAGCTGGCCCTCGCGGCGCTGGAACCACCAGGCCAGCATCAGGGGCGTGGCGATCTTCAGGATCTCCGAGGGCTGGATCACGATGCCCACATTGAGCCAGCGCGTGGCGCCCTTCTTGGTGATGCCGAACAGGGCGGTGGCCACCAGGAGGGCCACGCCTACGGTGTAGAGCGGTACGGCCAGGGCCATCAGGCGCTGTGGCGGCACCTGGGCCACCAAGAACATGATGCCGGCCGCCAGGGCCATATTGCGCGCATGGTCCACAAAGCGGGTGCCATGGTCGAAGCCGGCCGAGTACATGCACATCAGGCCCAGGCCGGCCAGCCAGAGCATGGCCAGCAGCAGGGGAATGTCAAAGCCCTCCAGCAGGGGCTTGAGACGCCGCCACAGCGGCGGCTTGCTCAGCACGGCGCTCATCGGGACGCTCCAGAAGCGGGGGCGGCGGCAGAGGCTGCCGCCGAAGCCGGCTGGCCCGGCAGCGGCGCCTGGGCCAGGGGTCGGGGCGTCCCCACCGGGGCCATGGTCTTGCCTTGCTGGGTCAGCGCGATGTCATCCTCGTTGGGGTACTGGCCGGCCAGCACGAAGTCGAACACGCGCCGCGCGATGGGGGCGGCCGCGGCCGAGCCCCAGCCGGCGTTCTCCACGATCAGGGCCAGGGCGATCACGGGCTGCTCCACCGGCGCGAAGGCCACGTAGAGCGAGTGGTCGCGCTTGCGCTCGTCAGCCTTGACGTCCTTGTACTTCTCGCCCGCGCGCAGGCCCACGGCCTGGGCCGTGCCGGTCTTGCCGCCGCTGGTGTAGGCCGCGCCGGCGAACACGCGCTGCGAGGTGCCCTCCAGCGTCACGCCGTGCATGGCGTTGCGGATCACGTTCACGTCCTCGGGGCGCAGCGGCAGGGGCGTGAGTGCGTCGCTGGCCACGCGGCGGCGCTCGTGGCGCACCACGTCCTCCACCTCGCGCACCAGGCGCGGCCGGTAGCGCTGACCGCCGCTGGCGATGGTGGAGTAGGCGGTGGCCAGCTGCAGCATGGTGAAGCTGTTGTAGCCCTGGCCGATACCCAGGGAGATGGTCTCGCCGGCAAACCACTTCTGGTTGGCCGGGCTCTTGGCGAAGTAGCGCCGCTTCCAGGCCTGCGAGGGCAGCACGCCCGGCAGCTCGCCCTGCAGATCGATCTCGGTGCGACGGCCCAGGCCGAAGGGCTCCAGCTCGTCGTGGATCAGGTCCACGCCCATCTCATTGGCCAGGCTGTAGAAGTAGACATTGGAGGAGCTGACGATGGCGGCGCGCATGTCCTTGGGGCCGGGCCGGTCGGTCTCCGGGCTGCCGAAGGTGCGGCCGCCGAAGCTGTAGGTCAGATTGTCCATGATGACCGTGCCGGGTGCGCGCTTGCCGCTGGTCAGCGCCGCCATGGCCATCAGGGGCTTGAAGGTGGAGCCCGGCGGGTAGGTGCCGCGCAGGGCGCGGTTGAGCAGGGGCTTGTCGGGGTTCTCGTTGAGCTCGCGCCAGTTCTCGGCGTCGATGCCATCGACGAAGAGATTGGGGTCGAAGGTGGGCTTGGACACAAAGGCCAGCACCTCGCCATTGCGCGGGTCCATGGCCACCAAGGCACCGCGGCGGTCCTTGTAGAGTTCTTCCACCAGGGCCTGCAGGCGGATGTCGATGGACAGCACCAGGGTGTTGCCCGGCGTGGGCGGCTTGTGCGCCAGGCGGCGCACCGCGCGACCACCGGCGCTGGTCTCCACCTGCTCGAAGCCGGTCAGGCCGTGCAGCTCCTTCTCGTAGGCCTGCTCCAGGCCCAGCTTGCCGATGAACTCGGTGCCACGGTAGTTGGCAATGTCCTCTTCGTCCCACTCGTCCATGGCCTTCTTCTCGGCCTGGTTGATGCGGCCGATATAGCCGATCAGGTGGCTGCCCACCTCGCCCAGCGGGTAGCTGCGGAACAGGCGCGCCTTGATCTCCACGCCGGGGAAGCGAAAACGCTGGGCGGTGAAGCGGGCCACCTCCTCGTCGCTGAGCTTGGTGCGGATCGGCAGGGACTCGAAGTTCTTGCTCTCGTCCATCAGGCGCTTGAAGCGCCGGCGGTCGCGCGCCTGGATCTCGATCACCTGGGCCAGGGCGTCGATGGTGGCCTCCAGATCGCCCGCCTTGCTGGGCGTGATCTCCAGGGTGTAGGCCGAGTAGTTGCTGGCCAGCACGATGCCGTTGCGGTCCTTGATCAGGCCGCGATTGGGCACGATGGGCACCACGGTGACCCGGTTGTTCTCGGCCCGCTCGGCCAGGCTGTCGTGCTGCAGCACCTGCAGATAGACCAGGCGCGTCACCAGCAGCCCGAAGCAGAACAGCACGAAGGCCGCCGCCGCCAGCACCCGCAGGCGGAAGCGCGAGAGCTCCTGCTCGAGGTTCTTGAGAACGGTCACAGCGGTCGGTGGGCGTCGGGATCGGGCGGACGGCGCTGCGGCGCCAGCAGCAGCCAGCTGGCCAGGGGCCAGAGCAGAGCCTCCAGCAGGGGCGCCAGCAGCAGGGACCAGCCTGGCCACATGCCGCCCACCATCAGGCGCACGGCAATCGAGATGGCATGGGCCAGCACGAAGAGGGGCAGGATCTGGGCGGCCTGACCCAGCAGGCCGAACCAGAGCAGGCGCCGGTGCAGGGCGATGGCACCGAAGCTCAGCACGCTGTAGGCCAGGGCATGCTGGCCCAGCAGGGCGCCGTGCTGCACATCGACCAGCAGGCCGAACACAAAGGCCCAGCCCACGCCCACGCGGCGCGGCTGGTGCACATTCCAGAACACCAGCACCAGGGCCAGCACGTCCGGCATCCAGGGCTGGCGGCCCACGGGCACCATGTCCACGATCAGGGCCAGCAGCAGGCTCAGGGCGATGAAGAAGGGTTTGGCCGGCAGCAGCAGCTGGTGGCCGCGCGGCATGATCATGGCTTGGCTCCCGAGTGCTTGCCGCCGCGGGCAGGGGCCGAGGCCGCAGCCGCGGCCGAGGCGGCATGAGCCTCCGCCCTCACCTTCTCCAGCTCCTGCACCGGGCCCAGCACCAGCACATGGCGCACATCGTCCAGCTGGGCCACGGGGCGCAGGCTGACGCGGGCGAAGCTGCTGTCGCCACGGCGCTCCACCACGGCGATGCGCGCCACCGGCAGGCCGGCGGGGTAGACCCCGTCCAGGCCCGAGGTGGTGAGCAGATCGCCCTCACGCAGATCGGCATTGGCGGCCATGAAGCGCAGCTCCATGCCGCCGCCGTCCAGGCCGCCGAAGGCCGCCCCACGCTGCTGGCTGCGGGTGTTGAGCACGGGGATGGCAGCGTCCTTGTCGGACAGCAGGGTCACCTCGGACGAGAACATATAGACCCGGGTCACCTGGCCCAGCACGCCGGCGTCATTGATCACCGGGGCGCCGGCCGCCACGCCCTGGCGGCTGCCGCGGTCGATCACCACGCGGCGCGAGTAGGGGTCGGCCGCCTCGTACAGCACCTCGGCCGCGATGGACGGCACCTGCAGGGCCGGACGCAGGTCCAGCAGGGCGCGCAGGCGCTGGTTCTCCTGCTGCAGCTGCTCGGCGCGCGAGAGGCGCTCGGCCTGCTGCACCAGCTGGCGGCGGGCCAAGTCTTCGGCGGCCATGGCGCGCTCGGTGCCGCGCAGATAGTCGCCGGCCCGCTCCCAGGCATCCACCGGCGCCAGCAGGGCGCGCTGCAGGGGTTGCAGGGCCAGGGCCAGCACGGCGCGGGCCGGATTGGCCAGCTTGAAGCGGGCGTCCGCCACCATCAGGAAGATGGCCAGGGCCGCACAGAACAGCAGCTTGGTCAGGGCCGGCGTGCCCTGGCGGAAGAAGGGGGGCGGGTTGCGATCCAGGGTGCCCAGTGGCATGGCGTGAAAAGGGTCAGACCGCGTTCAGACAAAGATCCAGACAATGAACAAGGGGCCCGCAGGCCCCCGTGCTGGTGCTTACTCCGAGGTGAAGATGGAGCCCAGGCGCTCCATGCGCTCCAGCGCCATGCCGCAGCCGCGCACCACGCAGGTCAGCGGGTCTTCGGCCACCAGCACTGGCAGGCCGGTTTCCTCGGCCAGCAGGCGGTCCAGGTCGCGCAGCAGGGCGCCGCCGCCGGTGAGCATCATGCCGCGCTCGGCGATGTCGGCCCCCAGCTCGGGCGGGGTCTGTTCCAGCGCGTTCTTCACGGCCGAGACGATCTGGTTCAGCGGATCGGTCAGGGCTTCCAGGATCTCGTTGCTGGAGATGGTGAAGCTGCGCGGCACGCCCTCGCTGAGGTTGCGGCCCTTGACTTCCATCTCCTTGACCTCGGAGCCGGGGAAGGCGGAGCCGATCTGCTTCTTGATGGACTCGGCCGTGGGCTCGCCGATCAGCATGCCGTAGTTGCGGCGGATGTAGTTGATGATGGCTTCGTCGAACTTGTCGCCGCCGACGCGCACCGAGCCCTTGTAGACCATGCCGCCCAGCGAGATCACGCCCACCTCGGTGGTGCCGCCGCCGATGTCGATGACCATGGAGCCCGAGGCTTCAGAGACCGGCAGGCCCGCGCCGATGGCGGCGGCCATGGGTTCCTCGATCAGGTAAACCTCTGAGGCGCCGGCGCCCAGGGCGGCGTCACGGATGGCACGCTTTTCCACCTGGGTGGAGCCGCAGGGCACGCAGATGATGATGCGGGGCGAGGGACGCAGCAGCTTGGTGTCGTGCACCATCTTGATGAACTGCTTGATCATCTGCTCGGTGACCACGAAGTCGGCGATCACGCCGTCCTTCATCGGGCGGATGGCCTCGATATTGCCCGGCACCTTGCCCAGCATGGCCTTGGCCTCGGCGCCCACCGCCTGGATGGTCTTCTTGCCGTTGGGGCCGCCCTCGTGGCGGATGGCCACCACCGAAGGCTCGTCCAGCACCACGCCCTTGCCGCGGACGTAGATCAGGGTGTTGGCGGTGCCGAGGTCGATGGCGAGGTCGGTCGAGATGTAGCGACGCAGGGAAGCGAACATGGTGTATCGGGAGAGACCTTCAGGGGGGCGGGACCGGGGGTGGGATCGCGTTGAAGGCGGGCTGTAGGGCTCGTCGGTTCAAAAAAACGGCAGCCCCAAAGGGGCTGGCAGCTGCCGCCGGACTTGTTCGTCGTCTCATGTGAACGAGGCTGCGCGGCCTGGGCAGGCCGTGCAGCCCCGTTGCCATGGACATAAGCGGAGATAATACCCGATCACCCCTGCATTTCTGGGTAGCGCAAGCCCGTATCGGGCCTTTGTATTTGCCACTTTTCGATACTGCCGACCCATGGCCCTGACCCCCCAAGATGTGAGCCGCATCGCCAATCTGGCGCGGCTGGAGCTGGCTGAGTCCGAGCAGGCCGCCCTGCTCGGCCAGCTCAATGGCTTCTTTTCGATCGTCGAGCAGATGAGCGCGGTGGACACCAGCGGCGTCGAGCCGCTGTACACCCCGCTGTCCGCGGTGCAGGATGTGCATCTGCGCCTGCGCGAGGATCGGGTCACCGAGGCCGATCAGCGCGCGCTCAACCAGCGCAGCGCCCCCGCCGTCGAGGACGGCCTGTTCTTGGTGCCCAAGGTGATCGAGTGATGAGCCCCAAACCCCTGCATGAATTGGGCGTGGCCGAGCTGGGCCGCGCACTGGCCGACAAGGCCGTTTCCAGCCGCGAGGCCACCCAACAGCTGCTTGCAAGAGTTACCGCCCACGACATGGGCCTGGGCGCCTTCCTGCATGTGGACATGGCGGCTGCCCTGGCCGCCGCCGACGCGGCCGACGCACGCCGCGCCGCCGGCGAGCAGGGTGCCCTGCTGGGTGTGCCCCTGGCGCACAAGGACATCTTCGTCACCCAAGACATGCCCACCACCGCCGGCTCCAAGATGCTGGGCGGCTACCAGAGCCCCTTCGACGCTACCGTGGTGGCGCGCCTGAAGGCCGCGGGCACCGTGTCCCTGGGCAAGCTCAACTGTGACGAGTTCGCCATGGGCTCGGCCAACGAGAACTCGGCCTACAAGCCCGTGGCCAACCCCTGGGACGCCGCGCGCGTGCCCGGCGGCTCCTCGGGCGGCTCGGCCGCCGCGGTGGCAGCCCGCCTGGTGCCCGCCGCCACCGGCACCGACACCGGCGGCTCCATCCGCCAGCCGGCCAGCTTCACCGGCATCACCGGCATCAAGCCCACCTATGGCGTGTGCAGCCGCTACGGCATGATCGCCTTCGCCTCCAGCCTGGACCAGGCCGGCCCCATGGCGCGCTCGGCCGAGGACTGTGCCCTGCTGCTCTCCGCCATGAGCGGCTTCGACGAGCGCGATGCCACCAGCGTGCAGCAGCCCGCCCAGGACTTCCACGCCCAGATGCTGGCCGCGCGCGAAGGCGCCACGGCAGCCCAGCCGCTCAAGGGCCTGCGCATCGGCCTGCCCAAGGAGTTCTTCCCCGCCGGCCTCTCGGCCGATGTGGCCAAGGCCGTGCGCGAGGGCCTGGCCCAGCTGGAGAAGCTGGGCGCCACCCTGGTGGATGTGAGCCTGCCCCGCACCGAGCTGGCGATTCCGGTGTACTACATCATTGCCCCGGCCGAGGCCAGCTCCAATCTGAGCCGCTTTGACGGCGTGAAGTTCGGCCACCGCGCGGCCGAGTACAGCGATCTGCTGGACATGTACGAGAAGACGCGCGCCGCCGGCTTCGGCAAGGAAGTCAAGCGCCGCATCATGATCGGCACCTACGTGCTCTCGGCCGGCTACTACGACGCCTATTACCTGCAGGCCCAGAAGGTGCGCCGCATGATTGCCGACGACTTCCAGCAGGCCTTTGCCCACTGCGACCTGATCGCCGGCCCGGTGGCGCCCTCGGTGGCCTGGAAGGCCGGCGAGCAGGGCGACGACCCGGTCAAGGCCTATCTGGCCGACATCTTCACCCTGCCCGGCTCCCTGGCCGGTCTGCCCGGCATGAGCGTGCCGGTGGGCTTTGGCGAGGGCGGCATGCCGGTGGGCCTGCAGCTGCTGGGCAACTACTTCAAGGAGGGTCAGCTCTTGCACACGGCCCACGCCCTGCAGCAGGCGACCGATTGGCACCAGCAGACTCCGGCCGGATATTGATATGACGAGCAGCCCCAGCAAACTCATCCGTGGCTACGAGGTGGTGATCGGCCTCGAGAACCACGTCCAGCTCTCCACCCAGAGCAAGATCTTCAGCGGCAGCTCCACCGCCTTCGGCGCCGCGCCCAACACCCAGGCCAGCCCCGTGGACCTGGCCCTGCCCGGCACCCTGCCCGTGCTCAACCGCGCCGCGGTGGAGCGCGCCATCCGCTTCGGCCTGGCCGTGGGCGCCAAGGTGGCGCCGCTGTCCATCTTCGCGCGCAAGAACTACTTCTACCCCGACCTGCCCAAGGGCTACCAGATCAGCCAGTTCGAGATCCCGGTGGTGCAGGGCGGCACGGTGGAGTTCTTCCTGGGCGAGGAAAAGAAGACCGTGCGCCTGACCCGCGCGCATCTGGAAGAAGACGCGGGCAAGAGCCTGCACGAGGACTACCACGGCCAGTCGGGCATCGACCTGAACCGTGCCGGCACGCCCCTGCTGGAAATCGTCTCCGAGCCCGATATCCGCTCGGGCGCCGAGGCCGCCGAATACGCCAAGACCCTGCACGCCCTGGTGATGTGGCTGGGCATCTGCGACGGCAATATGCAGGAAGGCAGCTTCCGCTGCGACGTCAACGTCTCGGTGCGCAAGCCCGGCCAGCCCTTCGGCACCCGCCGCGAGATCAAGAACCTCAACAGCTTCCGCTACCTGGTGGACGCGGTGAACTACGAGGTGAACTGGCAGATCGACCAGATCGAGGACGGTCTGGCCATCCAGCAGGCCACGGTGCTCTACAACCCCGACACCGGCGAGACCCGCGCCATGCGCAGCAAGGAAGACTCGGCCGACTACCGCTACTTCCCCGACCCCGATCTGCCGCCCCTGGTGATCGCGCCGGAGTGGGTGGAGCAGGTGCGTGGCGAGATGCCCGAGCTGCCCTCGGTGATGGCCAAGCGCTTCGTGGAGGCCGACGGCCTGCCCGAGTACGACGCCAGCATGATGACCCAGAGCCTGGCCACGGCGCGTTACTACGAGGCCGCCAAGGCCGCAGGCGCCGCGCCCAAGCTGGTGGCCAACTGGGTGATGGGCGAGATCAGCAAGCGCCTGAACAGCGAAGGCATCGAGATCACTGCCGCGCCGGTGGGCCCGCAGCGGCTGGCCCAGCTGATCGCGCGCATTGCCGACGGCACCATCTCCAACAACGCCGCCAAGCAGGTCTTCGAAGCCCTGTGGAGCGGCGAGGGCTCGGACGTGGACGCGCTGATCGAGGCCAAGGGCCTGAAGCAGATGAGCGACACCGGCGCCATCGAAGCCATCCTGGACGAGGTACTGGCCGCCAACCAGAAATCGGTGGACGAGTTCCGCGCCGGCAAGGACAAGGCCTTCAACGCCCTGGTGGGCCAGGCCATGAAGGCCACCAAGGGCAAGGCCAATCCGGCCCTGGTGAACGAGCTGCTGAAGAAGAAGCTCGCGGGCTGAGCCCGGGCCGCGGCGGGCAAGTGCCCGCCCACAAAACAAAACCGGGCCGAGGCCCGGTTTTTTCATGCTCAGTCCAGACTGCCCGGCGGTGCACCCGCCCAGAGCTTCTTGAGCCGGGCGAGTTCCGTGTCGTAGAGCTTGTTCACGCGCACCAGCTCGGCCTTCTGGTTCTCGATCAGCACGCGCTGGGCCTCGGCCGAGGCCTCGTTGGCGTCCAGCTGCTGCTTGAGCTTGGCCGGCAGGGGCCGACCCTTGTAGAACTCGGCCTCGTCCTGCAGAGGCTTGCGCTCGGCCGCCAGCTCCTGGATGCGGCGCTCGGACAGGCCCATGGCCTTGTTCACATCATCCAGCGCCGCCTCGCGGGCCGCGCGGTGCGCGGCCTCGTTGCGGTAGCGCTGCATCAGATTGCGGTCGCGCCGCACCGCGTCCTGCAGGCTGGCGCGCTCCAGCGCGGCCTTGCGTTCGCGGGCCTCGTAGGCCGCGCGCTCCTCCGGCGACATGGCCGGCGGCACGATGGCGCGCAGCGAACCGTCGGAATTCAGGATGCGCTGCTCGCGGCTGTTGCACTCGGGGATCAGCCGGTCCGAGGTCAGGCGCCGGCCCTCGGCCGTCACGCAGCTGTAGATGGCGCCACCACCACCGCCCTTGTTCTGCTGCGCCCAGACGGCCGGCGCCATCAGCGCGCCGGCCAGCGCGACCAGCACGGCGGCCAAGCGGGCAGAAGGGGGAGCAGGAACGAGGGGCGGGCGGCGCGGCAGCATCACACTCCGTAGCGATCTCGGTAAGCCTGCACCGCGGCCTGATGGCCGGCAGCCGCAGGATGGCTGGTGGTCTGAAGGTACTGCAGCAGGTCGGCCAGGCCGGCAATCGCCGTCACCGGCAGCTGCAGCTGCTGGGTGACGTACTGCACCGCCGACCAGGCCATGTCCACCCCATTCTCGGCCGCCTTTTCCTGGCGGTCCAGTGCAATCGCCACGCCGCAGGGCGTGGCACCGGCGGTCTTGATCATGGCGATGGACTCGCGCACCGAGGTGCCGGCGGAGATCACGTCGTCGATGATCAAGACCCGACCCTGCACCGGCGCGCCCACCAGGGTGCCGCCCTCGCCGTGGTCCTTGGCTTCCTTGCGGTTGTAGGCGAAGGGCTTGTTGTGGCCCAGGCGGGCCAGTTCGATGGAGACCGCAGCAGCCAGGGTGATGCCCTTGTAGGCGGGGCCGAAGATCATGTCGAACTGCAGGCCCGAGGCCAGCAGGCGCTGGGCATAGAAGCCGGCCAGGCGGCCCAGCTTGGCGCCGTCATCGAAGAGACCGGCGTTGAAGAAATAGGGCGAGAGCCGGCCCGCCTTGGTCTTGAACTCGCCGAAGCGCAGCACGCCAGACTCCACCGCGAAGGCAACGAATTCCTGGGCCAGGGGATCGGGGGTGGTGTGGGTGCTCATGGCGGGTCTCTCGAAATCAAATCGAAGCGGATTGTAGGGGCCGAAAAAAGGCCCGGCCCCTTGCGGGACCGGGCCTGCTGCCCAGGGAAGCCGAGGCTTAGAACAGGGCCTTGAACTGCACACCGTAGGTGCGCGGGTCGTTGATGAAGCCCGTGAGGTTGTTGAAGTCGATGGCGCCGTTCACCACCACCTTGTTGGTGATGTTGCGCACGAAGCCCGCCACCTCGTACTTGCCGTTGTTCCACAGATAGCCCACACGCAGGCCGCCTTCGGTCAGCGGCTTGCCGGTGAATTCCACCGCGCGATAGAGGAAGAAATTCACCTTGGAGCGGTAGGCCCAGTCGGTGTAGATGTAGTACTCGTTGCCGTCGGCGGTCGGGATGGTGTAGCGGGCCGTCAGGTTGGCAATCCACTTGGGCGCATTGGGCAGGGGGTTGCCGTAGATGCTGTAGTTGCCATTGGCGTCGGGCGTGCCGATCATCGTGGCGCCGCTACCGGCCTGGGGCATGGACAGGCCGCGATCCTTGATCTCGGTGTCGTTGTAGCTGGCGCCCAGGGTCAGCAGCAGGTTCTCGGTGGGCAGCACTTCCAGGCTCAGCTCGAAGCCGCGCCCCTGACCCTTGCTGGCGTTGAGCAGGGTGTTGACGTTCTGCGTGCCACCCACGGCGGTCAGCTGTTGGTCCTTGACGGTGTAGCTGAACACGGTGGCCGACAGGCGAGCACGCCGTTGCCAGAACTCGCTCTTGGCGCCCAGCTCATACGAGGTCACGGTTTCCGGGCGAGCCTGGCTCTGCGGGCCGAAACCGCTGGCCGGGTAGATGGAGGCCGCGCGGAAGCCGGTGGCCACACGGGCGTAGAGGTTGGTCTCGGGGCTGAGGGTGTAGGTACCCGACAGGTCCCAGTTCACCTTGTCGTTGTCCGTGCTGGCACTGGTACCGGCCGTCGCATTGACCTTGCCGGTGGTGGCCAGGGTCTTCTTGTCCTTGGTGTAACGCAGGCCACCACGCAGGTTCAGCTCGGGGCTCAGGCGGTAGTTCACCGAGCCGAACACCGCCCAGGCGCGGTTGGTCTGGCGGGTGCTCACCAGGGCGTCGGCGGGCGCGGCCAGGTAGTCCACCGCCTCCATGGTGTAGCGCTCATCGAACAGGTAAATGCCAGCCTGCCAGCGCAGAGGGCCGTTGCCGTTGGACTCCAGGCGCAGTTCCTGGCTCAGCTGGCGGTGGCCCTTGAGCGCGTCCGAGGTCTCAGCCGGGAAGAACACCTCGCCTTCCTTGTCATAAGGCGGCAGCTTGAAGTTGCTGGGGATGACACGCAGGATGTAGCCACCGTCCACATCGGCACGGCTGAAGGGCTGCACCGTCTCAATGCCGGTGATGGAGTGCAGGGTGGCGCCGTCCAGGGCCCACTTGATGCGCAGACTGCCACCGGTGGCGTGCAGGCGCTGCTCGTTCTTGGCGTCGATGTAGACCTTCTTGGGGTCGAAGCCGTCCACCAGGTCATTGGTGCCCGGCTTGATGATGCTGGAACGGAACAGGCGCGGGCTGCCGTCGAGCTCGCGGTTGTGCAGATTGAACAGGGCGCTGAAGCCCTGGTTGGGCTCGTACAGAGCCTGCAGGCGCACCGCGCGGTCCTCATAGCCCTCGGTCTTGCGGGTCGGGGTGTTGGGCACCTGGTTGGTCACCCAGTCGTCACGCCGCTGCAGCTGCGCGGAGATGCGGGCCGACCAGTCGCCGCCCAGGGGCAGGTTGGCCGCGCCCTCCAGCGTGGCGCTGCCGTAGGTGCCATAGGACGCGCTGATGTAGCCGTCCTGCTTCTTGGAGGGGCGCACCGAGTCGAACTTGACGACACCACCCGGCGTGTTGCGCCCGAACAGGGTGCCTTGCGGGCCGGCGATCACTTCCACGGCCTTCACGTCAAAGACCGGGAAGCCCTTGAGGATGGGGTTCTCCTGCACCACGTCGTCATAGATCAGCGAGACGGGCTGCGAGGCGTTGAGGCGGAAGTCGGTATTGCCGTAGCCGCGGATGTAGAAACGCGGGAAAGCCCGGCCGAAGGAGGACTCGATGTTCAGGCTGGGCACGCGGCCGGAGAGAAAACGCACGTCCTGGCCACCGGAGGCCAGCACATCCAGCTTCTCGCCCGAGAGGGTGGACACCGCGGTGGGCACGTCCTTGATGTTCTCGACGCGGCGCTCGGCCGTGATGGTGACGGTTTCCAGCTGGGTCTTGTCGCTGCTCTGGGCCAGGACGGGCCAGGCGCTCAGGGCCAGGCTCACGGACAGGGCCAGCTGCACAGGACGCAGGGCTTGGGACTTGTTGTCGCGCATGCGGAGTTCTCCGGGGAAGCAAGAGAGAGGGGGTATGGGGAGACCGGGCTCTGACGGCCCGCTGCGGCTTGATGAAAAAAATGGGCCGCGTTCGATCAGCGCCCAATCTAGCAAGCCGCGTGCCGATGCGTCACCCTAAGGGTCCACCCTGAGGGGCTTTGTGTTGCCAAAAACCCGCACACCTGCTGTGCGATCCCTGCACCGCGTTTGCGCAAACGGCCGTCTGTGGGCTTGGGCCGAGCGCAGCAAGCACCGCGGCGGCGCTGCGATACTGGCGCACCTTTTTCCAGCCCTGCCCGCCTGCCATGCGCTTCATCACCGCCAATCTCAACGGCATACGCTCCGCCGCCACCAAGGGCTTCTTCGACTGGCTGCCCGCGCAGCAGGCCGACGCCCTGGGCGTGCAGGAGGTCAAGGCCCAGGCCGATGTGGTGGAGGGCACCTTCTGCAGCAGCGGCCCGCTCAAGGGCCATTTCCACTACGCCCAGAAAAAGGGCTACTCGGGCGTGGGCCTGTACACGGCCGAGGAGCCCAGCGATCTGCTGATCGGCTTCGGCGTGCCCGAGTTCGACGACGAGGGTCGCTGGATCGAGAAGCGCTTCGACAAGCCCGGCCGCAAGCTCAGCCTGATCTCCTGCTACTTCCCCAGCGGCTCCAGCGGCCCCGAGCGCCAGGAGGCCAAGTACCGCTTTCTGGCGGCCATGGCCCCGCATCTGGCCGCGCTCAAGGCCGAGCGCGAATTCATCCTGGTGGCCGATGTGAACATCGCGCACAAGGAAGCCGATCTGAAGAACTGGAAGGGCAATCTGAAGAACAGCGGCTTCCTGCCCGAGGAACGCGCCTGGCTGGACCAGCTCTTCGGCCAGGGCGAGGGCCAGGGCGGTCTGGTGGATGTGTACCGCCAGCTGCACCCCGACACCACGGACGCCTGCTACACCTGGTGGAGCAACCGCGGCCAGGCCTATGCCAAGAACGTGGGCTGGCGCCTGGATTACCACTTCGCCACGCCCAAGCTGGCCGCCCTGGCCAGGCAGGCCGCCATCTACAAGGACCAGAAGTTCAGCGACCACGCGCCGCTGACGGTGGACTACGACTTCAAGCTCTGAGTTCTGGCCTTGGCCGGCGCGCTGATGCGCCGGCCGGCAGGGCTCACCCGAGGGTTAGCAGACTCTCGTCCCAGTCCGGGTGCTTGTCCAGGCCCAGCAGATTGGCCGTGGTGGCCGCCACATTGGACAGGCCGGCCTCGGGCGTCTGCTTCAGGCCCAGCTTCAGGCCCGGGATGTTCTGATACAGGATCAGGGGCACGGCATTGAGCGTGTGCGCTGTCTTGGCCTTGGGGCTGCCGTCCTTGTTGAGCGCGGGCTGGCCGGTCTTCTTGTCCAGCTCGTACATCTCGTCGGCATTGCCGTGGTCGGCCGTGATCAGGGCCACGCCGCCGGCCGCGTCCACGGCCTTGAGCAGGCGGCCCAGGGCCAGGTCCACGGCTTCGATGGACATGGTGGCGGCGCGGAAGTTGCCGGTATGGCCCACCATATCGCCGTTGGCGAAATTGCAGCGCAGCAGCTTGTAGTCGCCGCTCTGCAGGGCGGCGACCATGGCATCGGTGATCTCGGCGGCCTTCATCCAGGGGCGCTGCTCGAAGGGCACCACATCGCTGGGCACTTCCAGATAGGTCTCGCCCTCGAACTTGCCCGAGCGGTTGCCGTTCCAGAAGTAGGTGACATGGCCGAACTTCTGGGTCTCGGAGCAGGCGAACTGGCGAATGCCGCCCTTGCTGAACCACTCGCCCGAGGTGTTCTTGATGGCGGGCGGCGCCACCAGAAAGCGCGCCGGCAGCTTGAGGTCGCCGTCGTATTGCAGCATGCCGGCGAAGGTGACCTTGGGGCAGCGCTGGCGCTCGAACTTGTCGAAGCCGGCGCCCTCCTCGAAGGCGCGGGTGATCTCCAGCGCGCGGTCGCCGCGGAAGTTGAAGAGCACCACCGCGTCGCCATCCTCGATGGTGCCCACGGGGCGGCCGTTCTCGGCAATCACGAACTCGGGCAGGTCCTGGTCGATCACGCCGGGGTGCTGGGCGCGCAGGCCCTCGATGGCCGCCGCGGCCGAGGCGAACTGCTGGCCCTGGCCCAGCACATGGGTCTTCCAGCCACGCTCCACCATGGGCCAGTTGGCGTCATAGCGGTCCATGGTGATGGTCTGGCGGCCGCCGCCGGAGGCGATGCGGGCGTCAAAGCCATCGGTGCTCAGTTCGGCCAGCAGGGCCTCGAAGGGCAGCACATAGTCCAGGGCGCTGGTCTCGGGCACATCGCGGCCGTCGATCAGGGCATGCACGCGCACCGAGCGGATGCCCTCCTGCTTGGCGCGCAGCACCATGGCCTTGAGGTGGTCGATGTGGCTGTGCACATTGCCGTCGGAGAGCAAGCCCATGAAATGGATGCGGCCCGTGCCCGCCTTGGCCGCGGCCACGATCTCCTGCCAGGCCTGGCCCTGCCAGAGCTCGCCCGCGGCAATGGAATTGGCCACCAGGGCCGCCCCCTGGGCATAGACCTGGCCGGCGCCCAGGGCGTTGTGGCCCACCTCGGAGTTGCCCATGTCGTCGTCCGAGGGCATGCCCACCGCGCGGCCATGGGCGCGCAGCTGCACATGCGGGTAGCTGGCAAACAGGCGATCCAGCGTGGGCTTGTTGGCCGCATAGATGGCGCTGCCCGCGCCGGTCTTGGACAGGCCGTAGCCGTCCATCACGATGATCACAACGGGGCCGATGGCGGCGCGGGTCTCGGAAAGGGCTTGAAGGGGTTGCAGCATGGAGATCGCCTGAGGAATGAGCTCGCTGGTCGCAGCGCGAAACAGCCGCCATTCTGACCCAGGCCACGCACGCCCCCCGGCCGCGCCGGCGGCGGGCGGCCGTCTCTCAGCTCAGGGGCTGCCCACCAGGGCCGCCACCCGCTCCTCGGACATGCGCATGGGCAGGGCCTGGGCCGGCAGCAGGGCCACCACGGCATGCTCGGCCCGCGCGCTGTCGCGCATCAGCGGACTCATGCGCGGCTCGCCCGCGCTATTGGTGAGCGCCGCCACGCGGGGCTGGTGCGCCTTCTCGCCATTGCCCACCACCAGGCCCAGCTCGCCCGAGGCCAGGCGCACCACGCTACCCGGCGGAAAGATGCCGAAGGCCTTGATCAGGGCCGAGGCCAGGGGGCTGGCATCGGCCATCTGGTGCAGCTCGCGCCCGGCCTGCTGGGCGCTCATGGCGGGGCGGTTGGCGCGGGCGCTCAGGCGCGCGGTGTAGACATCGGCGTAGCGCAGCATCTCGGCCAGCTCGCCCACATCGCTGAGCGCGCGCGGATAGCCCCCGCCGCCGCTCACCTCGTGATGCTGGGCCACAGCGTCCAGCCAGTCCTGGTCTTCGATGCCGGCTTCCACCAGCATCTCGGCACTGCGGATGGGGTGGTTGTTGATCACCTCGCGCTGCAGGGCCGTGGGCGGCGAGACCTGGGAGGCCAGCTTGGCCTGCAGATCCAGCATGCCCAGATTCATGGTCAGCGCGGCCTGGAAGGCGCGGCGCTGTGCCGTCGGGTCCCAGCCCAGATAACGCGCCGCCGCATGGCAGGCGGTGGCGGCGTGGATGGAATGGTCCACCCCGTAGTGGCCGCCCGAGGCATCGGACTGGCGCACGATCTGTGACAGGGCCACATCGGGCGAGCTGTCGATCAGGGAGAGCAGGAGGTCCGTGGTGCTGTGCACCGCGCCGGCCAGCTGGCCGGTACTGGCCGAAAGGGCCTGGCGCACATCGCCCGAGGCCTTTTCCCACTGGCCGGGCAGCTCGGCCAGGCTGCGCCGGGGCGAGGCGCTCGCCTGACGCTCGGACTGCTGCATGGCCCGCGCCAGCTCCTCCACCTCGACCAAGGCGCCGCGCTGGAACAGCTCGTCAAGCTGGGCCTCGTCCGCAATCACCTGGCCCTGGGCCAGCAGCAGCATGCGGCCGGCATCGCGCACGCTGAAGGGCAGCGGCTCGCCGAGCACGATGCGATTCTTGACGGAGGCGAGCGAACAGACACGCATGACAGGCGTAGTGAACGATGAATAGGTGAGCGCCCGCTGACCTGCGGGTCTTGAAGCTTGCTCACTCTACATCGGAAGCTGCTCACGCAACTTGACGAACGCAGCGTCCGTTGGTCGCACGGCACACCCGGAACGCCGCCAAGGAAGTCACGCCTGAGCTCGCCACCTCACATCGGCATCCAGTACGCGCTGGTCCACTCGGGCACTCCGGCAGGATTGACAAGCGGGCCGGGACGGTCGCGCAAACGCTGAAGCACAGCGTCACGCCCGTGCAACTCAGGATCCTCCAGCAGCAGCAGCGCGATGCGTCGGCTCACCTGGGGCGCTGCCAGCGAGGTGCCCTGCCGCGCCGCCAGCCAGGGCGGCGATGGGGCCTCCTGGCCGGGATCCGACCGGCAGTTCACGTCCCCCACGCCCTGCTCGCCCGTGGGTGTCAGCAGAAGGGCCGGCGCACAGAGATCGGGGCCGGGGCGCCGATCGCCCTGGGGCCCGTCACCGAGGGCCGGCCCGGCGGCGCTGGGCTCATACATGCAGGCAGCCTGACTCCCCCCCATCACGGCCCGGTAGCCGCCCACCACAATGGCCGAGCGGGTCCAGGCCAGATCGCTGAGGGTGGCCGTGCGGCACTGCCCCGGGGTGTCGGCCGTGAAGGGCTTGGGCTTGCGGCGGGGATCGCCCACCATGCCCGGATCATCATCCCGCGCAACCCAGGCATCCACGCTCACCGGCTGCGTCCCGAGGTTTTCCAGCACCAGGGACCAGCGCCCGGGCGGGCTGGGCGGGCGATCCAGACCCATGCCCGTCTCGGTCTGGGCCACGCACAGCAGCAGCTGCGCTTCCAGCCCACCCTGGCGCCCTGTGCCGACACGCCCGACGCTGAACTGCGCCACGCTGCGCGTCTCATGAGCCCCTCCCGGCGGCTGCACCTGCCACAGGGCGGCGGGGGCAGCCGGATCGGCCTCAAGGCGAATCTCGAGGCTTGCCGGGGGCATGCCGCCAGGCCCCTGCACCGTGGCCCGGAGCAGGGCGCCGGGCTGCGCCGCCCGGGCCCAGAGCTCCACGAAATTCGCGCTGGGGTCCTCGCTGAACATCTGCAGCCCCAGCTTGGCCGGGGCTTGCGGGGTCAGCGTGGTCTGCACATGCGCGCCCAGGGTCCGGCTGTTGCCGGCGGCCAGCACCACGGTGAGCCGTCCGCCCTGCGCCTGCACCAGCTCATCGATGGCGCGCTCCAGCGCACCATCGCCATCGTGGCGGCCGCTGTGCGCGCCCAGACTGACATTGACAACCAGCGGTGACTCGGCCGGAGCCCGCGCCAGGATGTAGTGCAGCGCATCGAGCAGATGGACCTTGAGCCACTGGCCCTGGGTGCAGGCAAAGGCGGCATCGGGCACCTGCACCGCCATCAGCGGGCAGGCGCCGGCCTCGTCGTCCAGCCCGCTGAGCGGATGCGGCTGAGCGCCGGCCAGGGCCAGCACATGGTGCCCGTGGCTCCAGCTCCCGCAGGGGTGGGCCATGTCCAGATAGACCTGGGCCTCGCTGACGCCCCGGTCCAGGCGCTTGATCGCGGCGTCGATGGCCGCGCTATCCAGCTCGCGGCCATAGCCAAACTCCAGTGGGCTCTGCCAGCCGCCCTTCAGCGGCCCCGCGCCCTGGTCCCAGTAGGCCAGGATGCGCGTCTGGGCCTGGCCCGCACGGCGGAACTGCCGATGCAGAAAGCCCAGGCCCGAATCCACCACGGCCAGCACGGGCCGCTTGGCCGCCCAGGCCGGCACACCGGCGGGATCAACCCGGGTCCTGGGTGCGGAGAAAGGCGACGCCGCCACGCTGGCGTAGCGAAAGACCGGGTTGCCGCACTCCACGCGCAGGCTGCCGACCGGCAGGCTGGGCGGCCAGGCCGGCGGCCCCTTGTCTGCCGCCAGCCAGGCCGTGAAAAAGCGCGCGCCCTCACCGTAGACCGCGGGCACCGACCAACCCGCCTGCCGCAGCTGGGCCGGCAGATCCAGACCGGCGTGCCGGGGATCGGCCTCGCAGAGCAGCTGGTAGTAGCGATTGCCGTCCGGCCGCTGGCAGATCCAGCGCAGCCAGGGGTCCTCCAGGAAATAGGGTTCGGGCCGCGGCGCCTGGGACGACCAGGCGCTCATCAGCGCCCCCACTCCGCGCGGGCCTTCTGCCACAGCCAGGCCAGGTGCTCGTTGAGCGCAGGCTGCACCGCGGCCGGGACGCTGCTGGCCACGTCATAGAGGGGCTGGCGGCTGGCCGGCTCGCCATTGGTGGGCCGGGTCCCGGCGTCGGCCCGACTGCCGTCGCAGACCACGAAGTCGGCCTTGACCGTCCCCGTGCACAGCCCGACCAGATAGGCGCCAAGCGCCTCGCCCAGCAGCTGACCGGCGATGCTGTCCACGTGGTAATGGATGCCCCCGGCCACGCGGTTGGCCGCAATGCGCTGGGCCAGGCGCCGCAGGGCCGGGCCGTAGTCGGGCGACTCGTCAGCGCCGCTGTCGCTGAGCAGATGGGCCAGCAGGGTGGAGACCACGGTGGATTCCGTCGAATGGCCGCTGGGATAGCTGCTGTGGGCCGGCGTCAGCAGCAGCGGATGGCAGCGCGTGTCCAGCTCATAGGGCCGCGGGCATTGCAGCGCCTGCTTGAAGCGCAGCACCACCGAGGAACCCAGCTCCAGGGCCAGCTGCATCAGCTCGAAGCTGCTCTTGTGCCGCTCGGGGTGCAGGGGCACCAGGGCCGACCAGAAAGCAAAGGCGGGCGTCACCTGGGTAACGATCTCGTTGAGCCGCGAATTCACCACCAGCTCATTGCCGTTCAGGACCTGGGCCATTTCATCCGCCGTGGCCGCGGCCTGCCCCTTCAGCGCCTGGATGCTGGGGCGCAGGATGCGCACCAGGGGCTGATCCCGGTAGCGCAACTCGGCACCATCCAGCTGGCGCCCCGCGGCGTCACGGACATCGGCGGTGAAGCTCAGCCCTTCGCCGATCTCCCAGGCCAGCACCCGCAGGCGCACATCCGACTGCCAGCGCGACAGGCCTTCGGCTTGGTCCAGGCCGGGCAGAACCAGCGCCTTCTTGTGCGCGCCCTGCTTGACGGGACCGATCACCTGCGAACGCTCGTAGACCTCGCGTCGCGTGCCGTCCAGGGCCCAGCTCAGCATGGGGTTGCTGATGGCGCCCGAGTAGCCGCTCAGGCCGTTCTGCAAGGCGCTGGTGCCCGTGGTACCGGTCGTTCCCGTGGTCCCGGTCGTACCGGTGGTGCCCGTGGTGCCGGTGGTTCCCGTCAATGCTGACATCGTGACTCCCTCTGGTGGTGGGCCTCAGGGCCCGGGTGGAATGCCCGCCAGGTCCAGGCCCCGGCAGAGCGTGTCGATCTGGGTCTCGCGCCAGCCCGGATAGCGGCGGCGGAAGGCGTTCTGCGTCAGGCCGGGTTCCAGCCGGAGCAGCTCTTGCGCGAGGATGCGCGCGCGCGCGGGCTCGCCGCCCAGCGCCAGGGCCATCACCAGCACGCGCAGGGTGGAGGCATGGGTCCGGTTGCCCGCCAGTGAGCGTTCGCCCATGGCGATCGCACGGGCGTGATCCCCGGCCAGCAGGGCCGAGAGCGCGGCGAAATGCTCGTAGTAGTAGCGCATGGGATCCAGGGGCGAGAGCCCCAGGGCCTGCTGTACACAGTCGGCTGAGGCCTGGTGCTCCTCGCCATAGGCCAGCAGGGCGGACTTGAAGAGCCAAGCCAGGCTCTCGCTGGGATTGGCGGCAAGCGCCGCGTCATAGCGCTGCTGCGCCCGCGCCACATCACGCCGCACATAGGCGGCCACGAAGCCGTCCAGGGTCAGGCTCAGCGCGTGGTCGGGTTGCAGGTCCAGGGCGCTGGCCGTGTGATAGGCCGCCTGCTGCCCGTCCCGCTGCGGATCGGGCGACCAGCCCTGGCCTATCCTCATCACATGCCATTTGCCCATCCAGGCCCGGGGGATGGGCGAGCGTGGGTGACGCTCGGCCAGCAACTCCAGCATCTGATGCGCGCGCTGGAACTCGTCCAGCGTCAGGCGATGCAGCTTGGCCACCGCGCTCAGCAGCAGGCTGAAGCTGTCCAGCGTGGGCAGGGGAAAAGACTCGGCCTTGAGCACCTCGGCCCCCACCAGGGCGCGCATCAGCCGGGACACCAGCTCGCTCAGGCGTTCGCCCTCACCCATCAGCAAGGCGCCCATCTCCTCCACCGTGCTGTCGGCCCACACCACATCAAGGCCGCGGGCATCCACCAGCTCCAGATAGATGCGCAGCCGGCCGCCGAACTCGGCGCAGCTGCCGCGCAGCAGATAGCGCACGCCCAGCATGGCCGCCTGCGCCTGGATGCCCAGCTGGCGCTCGCCCAGGATCTGGCTGGACAGGCTGGAGATCACCGACAGGCAGGGCTGACGCGTGAGCCGCGTGATCAGCTCTTCCGCGACGAAGCTGCCCAGGGTGGAGGCCCGCCCCTGAAGCTGCGGATCGCTCAGCGGCAGCACGGCCAGACGCAGCTGCAACGCCAGCTGATCGGGGGGCAGCTCGAGCCGGCTCACCACGCCCGCCGCGGCTGGGGCGCGCGCGCGCCAGGCCCGCACCGGCTCCCCCAGGTTCTTGAGCCAGCACTGGCCCATGTCCTCGAAATCCGCGTCCACTCCCGGCACCAGAGCATGGCGGGCCTCGGCCGAGACCACGCAGCCGCCAGGATCTGCCAGGCCGGCCAGGCGGGCAGCGAGGTTGACGCCGACCCCGTAGATATCGAACTCATCGCTCACCACCTCGGCCTCGTGCAGCCCGACGCGCAGGGCCATGCGGCTGTCATCGGCGCAGGGCCCGGCCTGAGCCGCAAGCAGGCGGTGCAACTCGTGCGCCGCGCCCATGGCCTGCGCCGTGTGGTCGAACTCCAGCAGCATCCCGTCCCCCAGGCTCTTGACCATCCGGCCCTGGAAGCGCGGCAGGACGTCCTGCCGCACCGCCTGCACGAACAGCCGCCAGCGTCTGATCACCTCGGCCTCGTCCGCCTGCATCAGCCGGACCGACTCCACCAGATCGACCACCAGCACCGCCTTGATCTGCCTGACCAGGCCGGCGCGGTCGCCCATCGTTGGTGGATCTTCGGGAGACATGCTGCCCATTCACATGGTTACATTCATCCCGATTCTGGAGGAGGCGCCTGCCCGCGACCTGGGGGTTTGTGCGCAGCTGAGGGTGGGGACAGGCTCAGTCCCGCCCCCCTCCACCGGCAGGCCTTCACCGCGCCAGCGCAGCATGCCGCCGCGCAGATTGGCCACGCGCTCCAGCCCGGCCTTGCGCAGCAGCACGGTGGCCTGGGCGGAGCGGGCGCCGGAGCGGCAGATGGTGACGATGGGGCGGCTCGTGTCCAGCTCGCCGATGCGGGCCGCCAGCTGGGCCAGCGGCAGCAGACGGGCGCCGGGCAGATGGCCCAGGGCGTCCTCGAACTCCTCGGGCTCGCGCACGTCCAGCAGCTGCAGGCCGGCGGCCGGGTCCAGGCGCTCGGCCAGGGTGGCGGGCGTGATCTCCCAGATGCCGCCAAAGCTCAGCTCCAGCGGCGCCCAGTCGGGCTCGCCAGCCTCGGCCTGGGCCTGCTCGGGTCGGCCGCAGCGCAGATTGGCCGGCACGGCGATGGCCATCTGCTTGGGGTGGGGCAGGCCCAGATGGCTCATATAGCCGCTGAAGTCGGCCTCGCTGGCATCGCCGCCCAGGCGCGGGTTGTAGCGCAGCTCCTCCGCCACGCTGGTGACGGTGAGGCCGCGGTAGTCATGGCCCGGATAGAGCAGGCAGGCCGGCGGCAGGCTCAGGATCTGCTCCCGCACCGAGCGGTAGAGCTGCACCGCGCTGCCCTGCTGGAAATCGGTGCGGCCGCAGCCACGGATCAGCAGGGCATCGCCGGTGAAGGCCATGCTGTGGTCGTCCAGCACATAGCTCAGGCAACCATTGGTGTGACCGGGTGTGGCGCGCACTTCCAGATGACGCGCGCCGAAACTCACGCGCTCGCCGTGCTGCAGCAGGCGGTCGGCGTTCTCGGCGCCGGCGGCGGCCGAGAGCAGGATGGCGCTGCCGCTGCGCTGCTTCAGGCGCCAGGCCGCCGTCACATGGTCGGCATGCACATGGGTGTCCAGCGTGGCCACCAGGCGCAGGCCCAGCTCGCGCAAGAGGGCCAGATCGCGCCGCTCCTGCTCGTAGACCGGGTCGATCAGCAGGGCCTCGCCGTCCGCGCCCAGCAGATAGGTGTAGGTGGAGGAACTGGGATCGAAGAGCTGGCGGAAGATGAGCATGGGAGACCTCGCGACACAAGGCCCCGCACTTTAGCCCCCGCCGATCTGGCCCACCAGCCCGCGCAGCTGCTGCTCCAGCAGGGGCGCGAGCAGGCCCTGGCGCAGGCCGGCACGGCCGGCCGGGCCGCCGCCGGCGTCCAGCTGGCCGCTCAGCAGCAGGTGGGCAAATCCATGCACCACGGACCACACCGCCATCAGGGCCTGCTGCTGCGCGGGGGCCAGCACCGTGCCCGCGGCCAGGCCGTAGAGCCTGCGTATGCCCTCCTCCAGCACGCCATAGGCGGCCTGCCCGCTGTGCTGCAGGGCGGCGTCGGGTCGTCCCTCGCAGCGGAACATCAGGTTGAAGCGGGCCGGATGCGCCAGGGCGTAGTCCACATAGGCCAGGCCCTGCTCGCGCAGACGGGCCAGGGGATCCGTGCCGCCGCGCGCATTGCCGGCCTCCAGCGCCTCGCGCAGCGCCTCGAAGGCCTGGGCCGCCACGGCATTGAGCAGGCCCTGAGCATCACCGAAATGATGCGCCGGCGCCGCCGGTGACACGCCCGAGCGCCGCGCCACCTCGCGCAAGGAGAAGCCCTCCAGGCCGCGCTCGGCCAGCACTGCCTCGGCCGCGGCCAGCAGGGCTTCGCGCAGGGCGCCATGGTGGTAGCCGGCGCGCTCCGGCGCGGGCGAGGGAGAAGCGGCAGACGCAGACATGGCGCGTAGCTTAACCGCTGCAAGAACTCGAACTTGACAGCGTTCAGATCAATCGGGACACTGCGCATCTGAACATTGTTCAGATTGAGGTGCAGCCATGGAATCGCAAGTCCTGTTCCTGTCCGGTCCCGCCAGCGGCCTGCGCCGCGACTGGCGCGAGCTCTGGCGCCGCGAGCCCCGGCTGGCCGGCTTCGGCGCCCTGCTCCTGCTGCTGGCCCTGCTGCCCATGGCCCTGGCCTGGGGGCTGGACGGCCGCGAGCTGCGGGGCGCCAACGTCTGGATCAAGCCCATCAAGTTCGCCCTCTCCATCGCGGTGCTGGCCTGGACCACGGCCTGGTTCATCGGCCACCTGGCCCCCGCCCAGCGCCACAGCCCCGCGGTGCGCCGCCTGGGCCATGTGCTGATGCTGCTGGGCGGCTTGGAGCTGGCCTATATCAGCCTGCAGGCCGCCCTGGGCGAGGCCTCGCACTACAACAGTGCCGACCCGCTGCATGCCGCGCTCTATGCCGCCATGGGCCTGGGTGCCCTGGCGCTCACCGCCACCCAGCCCTGGCTGGCCTGGCTGCTATGGCGCCACCCCGATGCGCAGCGCCCGCCGGCCCTGCGTCTGGCGGTGCAGCTGGGCCTGGTGCTGAGCTTTGTGCTGGGTGCCGGGGCGGGCGTGCTGCTGGGCGAGGCGCCGCCGCCGCCGGGTGGACTGCCCCTGCTGGGCTGGCAACTGCCGGGGGATCTGCGGCCCGCACATTTCTGGGGCCTGCATTCGGCCCAGATCCTGCCCCTGCTGGCCGTGCTGCGTCCCCAAGCGATCTGGGTGCTGGGCGGCACCGTCCTGCACCTGGGCGTCTTCATCCTGCTGCTGAACCTGGGGCTGCAGTCCGCCGCGCTGCGCTAGGCGCACAAGGCGTCTAGGCGCAATCCAGCATGCGTCAGCCCGCCAAAGCGGCCGAGAATGCGCGGCATGCCGCGGCCCCACCCTCTGCGCGATCTGAACCCCAGCAGCCCGGAGGCCCTCGCGCCGGCCGCGCTGGGCTGGCTGCGCCGCAGCGAGTTCTGCCATCCGCGGCTGATCGGCGCGCTGCTGGGCCGGCTGCTGGATCAGGCCCCCGTGGCGCCGGCACGCTGGCGTCTGGCGCTGGAGTACACGCGCTTTCGCTGCGTCGAGGTCATGGGCGCCGCCGGGGGCCTGCTGCCCCGCCTGCTGGACTGCCACGGGCAGGCCCGTGAGCAGGGCTGGAATGCCGAGAGCGCACGCATGCTCTGCGCGGTGGGCCGCATCCGCTACGGCCAGGGCGAGTACCGCGAGGCGGCACAGCACTGGGCCGCGGCCATCGACATCGCGCGCCTGGGCGCCTGCGCGGACGCCGAGGTGGAGGCCCGCATCGGCCTGGGCCAGGTCTACGACGCGCTGGGCGACGGCCAGACCGCGGCGCGCCTGCATGCCGATGCCAGCACGATGGCCGAGGCCCTGGGCGACGACTACCTGATCAGCAAGGTCGCGATCAACCAGGGTTTCAATCTGCGCGTGATCGGCGCCCCGGAGCCGGCGCGCGAGCAGTTCGAACGCGCCTTGGTGGCGGCGCGGCGCGGCCGCATCCGGCACTATGTGGGCGAAAGCCTGTGGCAGCTGGCCGATCTGGCCCTGCAGCTGGACCGTGCGGACGAGGCGCTGGCCCCGCTGGCCGAGGCCCGTCACCTGGCCGAGACCGCCGGCAATGGCTGGCTGCTCAGCGGCATCTACCGGACCTGGGCCGAAATCCTGGCGCGCCAGGGCCGTATCGATCAGGCCGCCGAGGCCTATCACCAGGCCCTGCGCCAGGCCGAGGCGGCCGGCGCACGCCGTCAGCGGGCCGACTGCCACGAGGCCCTGGCCCGGCTCACCGAGCAGGTCGGCGACCTGGCGAGCGCGCTGCACCACACCCGCGCCGCCAAGCGCCTGCAGACCGAGCTGGTGCACCAGCTGCATGTGGCCGGCAATCTGGAGGCCCTGCGCCAGTACGACCTCAGCGAGCGCCCACCGCTGGAGCAGCTGCTGGCCGTCAGCCAGGCCCTGCCGCAGCTGGGCGGCGACAACAAGAGCGCCGGCCTGCAGCTGCTCTGCCAGGCCGGGCTGGGCGTGCTGCGCGCGGACCGGCTGGCGGTCTGGGAATGGCATGACGAGGACGGCGCCGGCCCCGTGCTCGGTGCCCAGGCCAGCAGCCCGCAGGCGCCGCCGCTGCCGCGCGAGGACGAGATGCGTCACTACGTGGACGCGCTGCGCCCCCGGTTCGCCGAGCGCTCCGAGCTGCGCGTGCTGCACGACATCCGCACCCACCCCGACTACGCGCGCCTGCGCGAGCTGGCCGGGCGGCTGCAGATACGTGCCGCGCTCGAGGTGCCGCTGTACCAGCAGGAGCGTCTGGTCGGCCTGCTGCTCGCCACCCGCCAGCATGATGACCGGCCCTGGAGCCGCGACGAGGTGCTGTTCGCCGCCCATCTGGGCGCCCAGGCCAGCCAGCTGGAGGCCCACCGGCGCACCCGCCAGATCCACCGCGCCCTGCTCGACGCCAATGAGACCCTGGAGCAGCGCGTGGCCCAGCGCACCGCCGAGCTGGAGCGCAGCAATGCGGCCCTGAGCCAGGCCAACGAGGCCCTGCGCGAAACCAGCCTCACCGACCCGCTCACCGGCCTGCGCAACCGCCGCTACCTGCTCCAGCATCTGGACGCCGACACCGCCCTGGCCTTGCGCGAGGCGGCCTCGCACGAGGACTGCCTGATCTTCTACCTGGTGGACATCGACCACTTCAAGGCCATCAACGACCGCTGGGGCCACGAGGCCGGCGACCAGGTGCTGGTGCAGGCTGCGCAGCGCCTGCGCGCCTGCAGCCGCAGCTCCAGCCATCTGGTGCGCTGGGGTGGGGAGGAGTTCCTGGTGGTGGCGCGCCGCGCCTCCATGGAGCAGGCCTGGCTGCAGGCGCAGCGCTTTTGCGAGGCCTTCCGCGCCCAGCCCTTTGCGCTGGGCGCCGGGCGCGAGCTGGCAGTGCGCTGCTCGGTGGGCTATGCGCCCTTCCCCCTGCGCCGCGCCAATGGCCAGGCCCTGGCCTGGAACGAGGTGCTGGAGCTGGCCGACCAGGCCCTCTACCAGGCCAAGCAGAACGGCCGCGATGGCTGGCTGGGCCTGCTGCCGCGGCCGGGCGTCGCCCTGCCCGACGGACCGCTCAACCTGCCGGCCCTGCAGGCAGCGGGGCTGGTGACGTTGCGGCGCTCGGCGCCTTAAGTCTTGTGGGCTTTCCCGGCCCGCTCGGGTTTGTCGCTGCCATGGCAGGCGCAGGCCTCGCCATGCGCCGCCGCCACCAGCTCCTCCAGGATGCCGCAACCATGGTGGGCATGGTCGGCGTCGCAGCGCTCGCGCAAGGCCACCAGCTGCTTCTCCAGCGCCTGCATGCTGGCCAGGCGGGCCCGCACCTTGGCCAGCTGGGCCGCCACCAGGGCGTCGACCTCAGCCAGGCGGGCCGCGTCGCGGCTCTGCAGGCTGTCCAGCAGCAGGGTCACATCGGCCAGGGACATGTCCAGTGCCCGGCAGTGGCGGATGAAGGCCAGGCGCTCCAGATGCTGCTGGGTGTAGGCGCGGTAGCCGTTCTCGCTGCGCGCGGGCGCGGGCAGCAGGCCGCTCTTCTCGTAGAAGCGTATGGTCTCGATATCCACCCCGGTGGCCTGGGACAAGGCGCCGATTCGCATCATCATGATCCGAGCATAGCTTGACTCTGGAGTCACTACAGACTGTGCAATGGCGTCATGGCTCATCAACACCACCACGCCCACGCCACCCCGGCCGCCCCGGTCACCGCCTGCTGCGGCGGCCATGAGCATCCCAGCCCGCCCCAAGCCGCCGCCAGCGCGCCGCCGCCCCCCACGGCCGCTGCGGGCCAGCGCCGCAGCCGGCTCTATATCGCCGGCATGGACTGCCCCACCGAGGAAGCCCTGCTGCGCCAGGCCCTGACGCCTCTGCCTGGCGTGGCCGCCCTGCATTTCGACCTGCTGGGCCGGGTGCTGAGCGTGGACCACAGCCTGGCCGACGAGGCCCCCCTGCTGAGCGCCATTGCCGGCACCGGCATGCAGGCCCGGCCCCTGAGCGAGGCCGCCCCCGCCCCGGCGCCCGGTCCGGCCGTCTCGCGCCGCCAGCGCTGGCTGATGGGCCTGGCCGGCGTGGCCGCCGCGGGCGCCGAGGCGCTGGCCTTCGCCGGCTGGGGCGACCGCCATCCCGCGGTGATCGCCCTGGTGCTCGCCACGCTGCTGCTGGGTGGCCTGCCCACGCTGCGCAAGGGCCTGATCGCGCTGCGCCATCTGCAGCTCAATATCCATCTGCTGATGAGCCTGGCCGTGATCGGCGCCATCATCCTGGGCCAGTGGCCCGAGGCCGCCATGGTGGTCTGGCTCTTCGGCCTGGCCGAGATGCTGGAGGCTCTGAGCCTGGAGCGCGCGCGCAAGGCCATCCAGGCCCTGGCCGAGCTGGCCCCGGAAAGCGCCCTGATGCTGCAGGCCGATGGCCAGTGGCAGCCGCGCGAGGCCGCCGCCATTCCGCTGGGCGCGCGTCTGCGTCTGCGCCCGGGCGAGCGGGTGGCGCTGGACGGTCGCGTGCTCAGCGGCGAGTCCAGCGTGGACGAGGCCGCCATCAGCGGCGAGAGCCTGCCCGTGGCCAAGGGCCCGGGCGACCTGCTGCTGGCCGGCAGCGTCAACCAGGCCGGCCTGCTGGAGATGGAAGTCACGGCCCCCAAGGGTCAGACCTTGCTGGACCGCATGGCCGAGGCCGTGCAGCAGGCCCAGGGCCAGCGCGCACCCACCCAGCGCTTCGTGGACCGTTTCGCGCGCATCTACACGCCCATCGTGGTGCTGGGCGCCGTAGCCCTGGCCGTGCTGCCGCCCCTGCTGATGGCCGGCCAGGACTGGAGCACCTGGTTCTACCGCGCCCTGGTGCTGCTGGTGATCGCCTGCCCCTGCGCCCTGGTGATCTCCACCCCGGTGACCATCGTCAGCGGCCTGACCGCCGGCGCACGCCGGGGCCTGCTGATCAAGGGCGGGCTCTATCTGGAGCAGGGCCGGCATCTGAAGACCATCGCCCTGGACAAGACCGGCACCCTGACCGAGGGCCGGCCGGTGCTGAGCGATGCGCTGACCCTGGACGTCACGCTGGAGCGGGACCAGGTCCTGCACATTGCCGCCTCGCTGGCCGCGCTGTCCACCCACCCGGCCTCGGCCGCCATCGTGGCAGCGCACAACGCCCAGGCCCTGCCCCTGCTGGCGGTGGAGGGCTTTGAATCCCTGGCCGGCCGCGGCCTGGCCGGCCGCCTGGACGGCCAGACCTGGCTGCTGGGCAGCGCGCGCCTGATGCGCGAGCGCGGCCTGCCCGATGGCGGGGCCGAGCGCGAGCGCCTGGAGGCCGAGGGCAAGACCGTCAATGTGCTGGCCCGCGAAGGCCTGCCCGTGGCCCTGCTGGCCGTGGCCGACCCGCCTCGCCCGCACAGCGCCGAGGTCATCCGCCAACTGCACGCCCTGGGCCTGCGCTGCGTGATGCTCTCGGGCGACAACCCCGGCGCCGCGGCGGCCGTGGGCCGGGCCGTGGGCCTGGACGTGGCCGGCGGCGAGGTGCGCGGCGGCCTGCTGCCCGAGGACAAGCTGGCCGCCATCGCCCAGCTGCCGGGCCCGGTGGCCATGGTGGGCGACGGCATCAACGACGCCCCGGCGCTCGCCGCGGCCAATATCGGCATCGCCATGGGCGGCGGGCGGCACGGCCATCGCCATCGAGGCCGCCGACGTGGCCCTGATGCAGGACGATCTGCGCCGCCTGCCCGAGTTCATCGCGCTCTCGCGCCACAGCGCCGCGGTGCTGTGGCAGAACATCGTGCTCGCCCTGGGCATCAAGGCCGTGGTGCTGCTGCTCACCCTCTTCGGCCTGGGTTCGCTGTGGCTGGCCGTGTTTGCCGACGCCGGCGCCAGCGCCCTGGTGGTGCTCAACGGTCTGCGTCTGCTGCGCTGGCGCGGCGTGACAAAACCGACGGCGGCGTAATCTGGCCGTGCCCCTCGGGTCATCCGGCCTCGCTACACTTCCGCTCCATCATGCTGCGCCGCTTCGTGCTGATCCTGATGCTCGCCCTGCTGCCGCTCCAGTCGACCTGGGCGGCTGCGGCCAGCGTGTGCCAGCATGAGGAGATCGTGGCCGGCGCGGACGGCAGCAGCCCCAGCCCGCATTTCGGCCACCACGAGCACAAGCACGAGGGTGGTCCCGAAGGTGGGCAAGACCCGGCCCCGGGCGGCGTCGATGTGGACTGCCCCAGCTGCCACGCCGCGGCCCCCGCCCTGCTGACACCCCGGCTGGAACCCCAGCCCCCATTGCTGGCCGCGCCCGCGGCCACGCCCTACCAGCGCTCCATCACCGCCGGCCTGCCCGAGCGCCTGACCCGGCCGCCTCACGCCCTGCTTCTCGCCCGCGATTGAGACGCCGCGGCCCCACGCCGGGCCGCGTCCTTCCATCCCGCCACCGGGCCGCGCGCGCCCGGTGCGACGAGAAAGCTGTGTTTCCCATCATGTCCACGCGAATCCGGACGGGCTGGCAGCGTCTGGCCTGGCTGGCGCTGCTGAGCGCCAGCGCTGCGGCCGCAGCCCCGCTTCAGGCCGATGCGCCATCCCCTGAGCCTCAGCCCCTTCCCCCCATCACCCTGGCCCAGGCCTTCGAGGCCGCCTGGGCCCGCCAACCCGAGACCCTGGCCGGCCCCAGCCAGCGCGAGGCCGCGCAGCAGCAGGGCCAGGCAGCCCGGCGCTGGAGCCCGGAGCCACCGGCGCTCTCGCTCAATCTGCGCAGCGACCGCTATCTGGGCCGACAGGCCGGCCAGCGCGAGCAGGAGCTGGGCATCGCCGTGCCGCTGTGGCTGCCCGGCGAGCGCCAGCGCAGCCAGGCCCTGGCCGCGGCCGAGCTGGCCGCGGTGGACAGCCGCAGCGCCGCCGCCGCCTGGCGCCTGGCCGGCAGCCTGCGCGAGGCCTGGTGGGCCCAGCAGCGCGCGCGCCAGAACGAGGCCCTGGCCCAGGCCCGTGAGCGCAGCGCCGCGGCCCTGGCGCGCGATGTGCAGCGCCGCGTGGCGGCCGGCGAGCTGGCGCGCAGCGATGCGCATCAGGCCGAGGGTCTGCTGGCCGCCGCCCGCGCCGAGGCCGCCCTGGCCCAGGCCGAGGCCACCCAGGCCACGCTGGCCCTGCAGGCCCTGGGCGTGACAGCCCCACCCGCAGAGCTGCCCGAGCCCCTGCCGGCCGATCTGCCCCCCGGCACCGAGCCCGATCCCGCCCACCCCGCCCTGCGCGAGCTGGAAGACCGCCGCCAGCTGGCCGAGCGCAGCCGCGCCCTGGCCGCCACCCAGGGGCGCGCCAACCCCGAGCTCACGCTCAGCGCCACCCGCGAGCGCGGCGCCTTCGGCGAGGACTATGGGCGCAGCCTCACCCTGGGCTTCAAGCTGCCCCTGGGCAATGAGGCCGCTCAGCGCGCCAAGCTGGCCACGGCCGGTGCCGCCGCCCTCGAAGCCGAGGCCCAGCTGATGCTGGAGCGCCAGCGCCTGGCGGCTGATCAGGCCGGCGCTCGCGCCCGCCTGGCCGCCACCGAGCTGGCCCTGCAGGCCGCCGAACAGCGCGCCCGCCTGGCCGCCGAGGCCCGCGGCTTCATCGAGAAGTCCTTCCGCCTGGGCGAGAGCGATCTGCCCACCCGTCTGCGGGTGGAGCTGGAGGCCTTCGAGGCCCAGCGCCAGCAGGCCCTGGCCCGACTGGCCCGCCACCAGGCCGTTTCCACCCTGCGCCAGGCCCTGGGCCTGCTGCCGCAGTGATGCCACGCACACCTCAAGACACCATGAAATTCCTTCCCTACCCCCTGCTGCTGGCCGCGCTGATCGCGGCGCCGGCCCAGGCCCATGAGGGTCATGACGAGGCCCCGGCCGCCGCCGCCGGCCAGGCTCTTCCCCGCTTTGTCGCCAGCTCCGAACTCTTCGAACTGGTGGGCGTGCTGGACGGCCGGCAGCTCACCCTCTATCTGGACCACGCGGCCAGCAATGCGCCGGTCAAGAACGCCACGTTGGAGCTGGAGCTCGGTGGCGCCAAGCTCAAGCCCACACCCCAGGGCGAGGGCGAATTCGCCCTGCAGCTGGAGCGCGAGCCCCAGCCCGGCCTGATCCCCGTGACCGCCACCGTGGTGGCCGGCGAGGACAGCGACCTGCTGGCCGGCGAGCTGGACGTGCACGGCGAGGACCATGCCGAGCCCCATGGCGAAGGCAGCGCGCGCTGGAAGCTCATAGCCGGTGGCGCCCTGGCCCTGCTGGGCCTGGGTGCCGCCCTGCGCTTCGGTCTGAACCGGAGGGCTGCAGCATGAAGCCGCGCAGCCTCACGCACATCGCCATGCTGAGCCTGGTCCTGGCCCTGCCCAACGCCTGGGCCGGCCCCGGCCATGACCATGGCGATGCCCCGCCCGCCGCCAGCGCCAAGGGGCCGCAACGCCA
This sequence comes from Shinella sp. XGS7, assembly GCF_020535565.1. Classification (NCBI taxonomy): domain Bacteria; kingdom Pseudomonadati; phylum Pseudomonadota; class Alphaproteobacteria; order Hyphomicrobiales; family Rhizobiaceae; genus Shinella; species Shinella sp. XGS7. The sequence goes on from NZ_CP084758.1 coordinate 673,478, forward strand.
GAGCGATGGCAGCGTCTTTGTCCCGAAGCCCGCGCAGCGCCAGATGAGCCTGCGCACCCAGGCCAGCGAGATCCAGGCCCTGCCGCGCGCCTTCACGCTCAACGGCAAGGTGCTGATGGACCCGAACGCCGGGGGCAAGGTGCAGGCCATGCAGGCCGGCCGCCTGGAGGCCGGCCCGCGCGGCCTGCCCAGCCTGGGCCAGAGCGTGCGCAAGGGCGAGCTGCTGGCCTATGTGCTGCCGGCCAGCGGCAGCCTGGAGCGCGCCGCCCAGGCCGCCCAACTGGCCGAGCTGCGCGCCGCCCGCGCCCTGGCCGAGAAGCGCCTGTCGCGCCTGAAGGAGCTGGCCGACAGCGTGCCGCGCAAGGAGATCGAGGCGCTGGAGAGCGAGCTGGCCAGCCTGAGCGAGCGCATCGCCGCCGTGGGCGGCGGGCTCTCGGGCCGCGAGGCCCTGCTGGCCCCGGCCAGCGGCGTGATTGCTGCGGCCAACGCCGTGGCCGGCCAGGTGGTGGACGCGCGCGAGCTGGTGTTCGAGATTGTCGACCCGGCCCGCCTGCAGGTGGAGGCCCTGGCCTTCGATGCCACCCTGGCCGCCGATGTGGCCAGCGCCCAGGTGGCCGTGGGCGAGCATGCCGTGCCGCTGCGCCTGGTGGGCGCGGCGCGCGCCCTGCGCGACCAGGCCCTGCCCCTGCTCTTCCAGGGCGAGGGGCCGGGTCTTGCCGCCCTGGCCGTGGGCCAGCCCCTGCAGGTGGTGGTGCAGACCCGCAGCCAGGTGCAGGGTGTGGCCCTGCCCGCGGCGGCGCTGCAGAAGAACCCGGCCAACCAGGCCATCGTCTGGGTCAAGCGCTCGGCCGAGCGCTACGAGCCCCGCGTGGTCACGGCCCAGCCCCTGGATGGGGCTCGGGTCGCGGTGACGCAGGGCCTGCAGGCCGGTGAGCGCGTGGTGGTGCAGGGCGCCGTCCTGCTCAACCAGATCCGTTGATCAAGGAGCAGCCCCAAATGTTCAAGTGGCTACTCGACAGCAGCCTGGCCAACCGGCTGCTGGTGCTGATCGGCAGCGCGGTGCTGATGGCCTATGGCCTGTTCACGCTCACGCGCACGCCGGTCGATGTCTTTCCCGACCTCAACAAGCCCACGGTCACCCTGATGACCGAGGCCGGCGGCATGGCCGCCGAGGAGGTGGAGCAGCTGATCACCTTCCCGCTGGAAACCACCATGAACGGCCTGCCCGGCGTGGAGTCGGTGCGCTCCACCTCCAGCGCGGGGCTGAGCTTTGTCTACGTCACCTTCGACTGGAGCACCGAGATCTTCCGGGCGCGCCAGATGGTGTCGGAGCGGCTCGCCGCCATGGAGGAAGGCCTGCCCGCGGGCGTGATCCCGCGCATGGGGCCTATCAGCTCCATCATGGGCGAGATCATGCAGATCGCGATTCCCGTGGACACGCAGAAGACCTCGGCGATGGCGGTGCGCGAATATGCGGACTGGGTGCTGCGCCCGCGCCTGATGGCGATTCCCGGCGTGGCCCAGGTCATCCCCATCGGCGGCGAGGTGCGCCAGTTCCAGGTCTTGCCCGATACCGCGCGCATGGCCCAGCTGGGCATCACGCTGGAGCAGCTGGAGGCGGCGCTCAAGGGCTATGCCTCCAACAGCTCGGGCGGCTTTCTGGAGCTCAACGGGCGTGAGTACCTGATCCGCCACCTGGGCCAGAGCTCGGCGCTGCAGGACCTGCAGAACCTGGCCCTGGGCGCGCGCAACGGCCAGCCCCTGCTGCTGCGCCAGCTGGCCGAGGTGCGCTTCGCGCCGGCCACCAAACGCGGCGACGCCGGCTTCGAGGGCAAGCCGGCGGTGATCCTGGGCATCCAGAAGCAGCCCACGGCCGACACCATCGCACTGACCCAGAACATCGAGGCCGCGCTGCAAGGCCTCAAGCGCTCCCTGCCGGCCGGCATGGAGGCGCCGCGCGTCACCTTTCGTCAGGCCAGCTTCATCGAGGCCTCGATCAGCACCCTGCAGGGCAAGCTGATCGCGGCGGCCGGCTTCGTGGCCCTGATCCTGCTGCTCTTCCTGGGCAATCTGCGCAGCACCCTGATCGCCCTGGTGGCCATCCCCGTCTCGGTGCTGATCACGGCCCTGGTGTTCCGCGCCTTCGGCATGTCCATCAACACCATGACCCTGGGCGGCCTGGCCATCGCCATCGGCGGCCTGGTCGATGACGCGGTGGTGGGCATCGAGAACGTGATGCGGCGCCTCAAGGAAGACCGCATCAAGCACCCCGAGCACCGCCTGAACCCGCTGGATGTGGTGGCCCTGGCCACCATGGAGGTGCGCTCGGCCATCCTTTACGCCACCGTGATCATCGTGCTGGTCTTCGTGCCCCTGTTCGCGCTGCCGGGCATGGAGGGGCGGCTCTTTGTGCCCCTGGGTGTGGCCTTCATCGTCTCCACCCTGGCCAGCCTGCTGGTTTCGGTGACGGTGACGCCGGTGCTGAGCCTCTACCTGCTGCCGCGCATGAAGTCCCTGGACCACGGGGACACCAAGCTGCTGGCCTGGCTGAAGGCGCACTACCGAAGCGGCCTGCAGAAGGTGCTGGAGGCCCCCAAGGCGGCGCTGGCGGCCGGCGCTGTGGCGGTGCTGGTGGCGGCCGCGGCCGTGCCCTTCTTTCCCACCACCTTTTTGCCGCCCTTCAACGAGGGCACGCTGCTGATCGGCATGCGCCTGAACCCGGGCGTGACCCTGGCCGAGAGCTCGGCCCTGGCGCGCCAGGCCGAGACCCTGGTGGCCCAGGTGCCCGAGGTCACCCATGTGGGCCGGCGCAGCGGCCGCGCCGAGCTGGACGAGCATGCCGAGGGCGTGCATGTGAGCGAGCTGGACGTGGGCCTCAAGCCCGCCGCCGAGCTGACCCGCTCCATGGACGCCATCCAGGCCGACATCCGGGCGCGCCTGGCCAATCTGCCCGCGGCCATCGCCATCGGCCAGCCCATCTCGCACCGCATCGACCACATGCTCTCGGGCGTGCGCTCGCAGATCGCGATCCGCATCTTCGGCGAGGACCTGGATCAGCTGCGTGGCCAGGCCGACGCGCTGCGCGCCCGCCTGGCCGCGGTGCCGGGGCTGGCTGATCTGGAAATCGAGAAGCAGGTGCTGGCGCCCCAGGTCAAGGTGCGCGTGGACGCCGAGGCGCTGGCGCGCTACGGCCTGCCCGCGCCCCAGCTGCTGGCCGAGCTGCAGACCCTGGTCGAGGGTGAGAAGCTGGCCCAGATCAACGAGGGCAATGGCCGGCGCTTCGCCCTGGTGATGCGCCTGCCCGAGTCGGCCCGCTCGGCGCAGGGCCTGGCCGATGTGCTGATCGACACCCCGCTGGGCCGCGTGCCACTTTCGAAGCTGGCCCGCATCGAGGAGAGCGACGGCCCGAACCAGATCAGCCGCGACGATGGCCGGCGCCGCATCGTGCTCTCGGCCAATGCCCAGGGCCGGCCGCTCTCCGAGGTGGTGGCCGACATCCGCGCCGTGGTGGACCAGACTCCCCTGCCCGAGGGCTACTTCATCACCCTGGGCGGCCAGTTCCAGGCGCAGGAGGAGGCCTCGCGCCTGGTGGGCCTGCTATCCATCGTCTCGCTGGGCCTGATGTTCGTGGTGCTCTACAGCCGCTACCGCAGCAGCGCCCTGGCCCTGCTGATCATGGCCAATATCCCCCTGGCCCTGGTGGGTGCGGTGCTGGGCCTGGCGCTCTCGGGCCAGCCGCTCTCGGTGGCGGCCCTGGTGGGCTTCATCACCCTGGCCGGCATCTCGGTGCGCAACGGCATTCTCAAGGTCAGCCACTACATCAATCTGATGCGCTTCGAGGGCGAGAGCTTTGGCGCACCCCTGATCCTGCGCGGCTCGCTGGAGCGGCTCTCGCCGGTGCTGATGACGGCCCTGGTGACGGCCTTCGCCCTGGCGCCCCTGCTGTTCGAGGCCGAGCGCCCCGGCACCGAGATCCTGCATCCGGTGGCGGTGGTGATCTTCTCGGGCCTGGTCAGCGCCACCCTGCTCGACACCTTCCTGACCCCGGTGATGTTCAAGCTCTTCGGCCGCCGCGCCGCCGAGCAGCTGGCCGGCGACGGCCAGGCCGAGGCCTTCTGACCCCCATCTCATTCACACTGGAGAACACCCCATGAAGCAACTCATTGCCACCACCCTGCTGGCCCTGATGGCCGGCACCGCCCTCGCCGCCGGCGATCACGCCCATGACCACAAGCCCCTGAACGGCGGCGTGGTGGCTGAGGCCAGCGATCTGGATTTCGAGCTGGTGGCCAAGCCCGAGCAGATCGCGCTCTATGTGCGCGACCACGGCAAGCCCGCCGCCCTGGCCGGCGCCAGCGCCAAGCTCACGCTGCTGAACGGCAGCGAGAAGAGCGAAGTCAGCCTGAGCCCGGCCGGCGCCGAGCGGCTGGAGGCCAAGGGCGCCTTCAAGGTGGGCGCCGGCACCAAGGTCGTCGCCCTGGTGCAGCTGGCCGGCAAGAAGCCGGTCAATGTGCGCTTCGCGCTGAAGTAAGGGCCAGGACCTGAGGCGGGCCGGCCTCAGGCCGAGGCCTGCTTCAGGTACTCGTCAATCTCCTGGGCCGTGCTGCGCGCGCTGCGCATCACGCCCACCAGGGTGGCCGAGGCCGTGCCCACCCAGTCGCCATAGCCCAGCAGCCACAGCCGGGGCTCGGCCACGCTGCGCGTGCCCTGCACGGCGACGTGGCCGCCGGGCGACTCCGGCAGGCCCAGGGGCGCCAGCAGGTCCAGCGCGGGCCGGAAGCCGGTGCACCAGATCACCGTGTCGAAGGGCTCGGCGCGGCCATCGGCCCAGACCACGCCCTCGGGGCTGAAATACGCGAAAGGTTCCCGGGCCTGCAGCAGGCCGCGCTCACGCGCGGCGCGCACCGGCGGCACCATCACGATGTCGCCAAAGCCGCCGGTCAGCTCGTCCAGGGGCTCGCCGCGCTGCTGGGCCAGCCAGCGCGCGGTGGCGCGCTCGAAGAGCACGCGGCCGTCCACCTCATCGGGCAGGAACTGCGGCGGCCGCTCCGTAACCCAGACCGTGGCCGCCGCATGGTCCGCCAGATCGGCCAGGATCTGGGCGCCGGAATTGCCGCCGCCCACCACCAGCACGCGCTGACCGGCGAATGGGGTCGGGTCTTGATACTCGGCCGAATGCAGCTGCCGGCCGCGGAACAAGGCCTGACCCGGGTAAGCCGGCGTGTAGGGCCGGCGCCAGCTGCCGGTGGCGCAGACCACGGCGGGCGCCGTCCAGCTGCGCTCGCCGGTACGGGCGCGCAGGCCCTTGGGCGTGGCCTCCAGGGCTTCCACCCAGACCGGACGCTCGATGGGCAGGGCGTAGCGCTGCTCATAGCGCGCCAGATAGTCCAGCAGATGGTCGCGCGAGGGATAGGTCTGGCCGGGCTCCGGCGGCAGGGGCCAGCCGGCCAGCGAGCTCCACTGCGCTGGCGAGAACAGGCGCAGCGAGCGCCAGGCATGGCGCCAGGCGCCGCCGGGGCCGGCCTCGGCATCCAGGATCAGGAAGCGGCGCTGGGCGCGGCGCAGGAAGTAGCCCAGGGACAAGGCAGCCTGGCCGCCGCCGATGATGAGCACCTCCGGGTCCTGCATGGCGCGTTCTTTCAGGGGCCTAGAGCCGATCCTGCTGCACACGGCGGCTGGCGGCCTCGGCGGCCTCCTTGCGCTCGCTGTAGCGGTCGGTGAGATAGGCCGAAGCATCGCGCGTGAGAATGGTGAACTTCACCAGTTCTTCGCAGACGTCCACGACCCGGTCGTAATAGGACGAGGGCTTCATCCGGCCGTCGGCGTCGAATTCCTGATAGGCCTTGGCGACGGAGGACTGGTTGGGGATGGTGATCATCCGCATCCAGCGGCCGAGAATGCGCATCTGGTTCACTGCATTGAAGGACTGGCTACCGCCCGACACCTCCATAACGGCAAGCGTTTTGCCCTGCGTCGGCCGGACCGATCCGACCGAGAGCGGAATCCAGTCGATCTGGGACTTCATTATCCCGGTCATCGCGCCGTGGCGCTCGGGGCTGACCCAGACCTTGCCCTCCGACCATTGCGACAGGTCGCGCAGCTCCTGCACCTTCGGATGGCTGTCGGGCGCGCCGTCCACCAGGGGCAGGCCGGCGGGGTCGAACACCCGCACCTCGCCGCCCATGGCCTGCAGCAGGCGCCCGGCCTCCAGCAGGGCCAGCTTGCTGTAGGAGCGCTCGCGCAGCGAGCCGTAGAGCAGCAGAAAGCGCGGCGCATGGCGGGCTGCGCCCAGGCCGGAAAAAGCCTCTAGACCCGGGCGGGGCAGCAGCTCCGGCTGCAGGGCGGGCAGGGTCGTGTCGGACAGCAGGGATTCAGACATGGCGGACGCTGTTGCGGGATTCATCGGGGGCCGCGGGCCGCAGCAGGCGGTGCACGGCCAGGGCCGCGGCCGCGCCCAGCAGCTCGGCCAGCACAAAGCCGGGCGCGCTGGCCGGTGCGATGCCGGCAAAGCTGTCGCTGAACAGGCGGCCGAACACGGCCGCCGGATTGGCGAATGAGGTGGAGGCGGTGAACCAGTAGGCGGCGCCGATATAGGCCGCCACCATGGCCGCTACCCGCGAGGCCGGCGCGCGCAGGATCAGCAGCAGCAGGCCGAACGTGGCCACGCCCTCGGCCAGCCACTGGCCGGGGCCGCTGCGCAGCTTGGCGGAGAGCTGCAGCAGGGGCAGCTCGAACATGGCATGTGCCAGCCAGGCCCCCAGCAGGGCGCCCAGCAGCTGGGCGGCGATGTAAGGCAGCAGCGCGGCCCGGGGCAGCTCGCCGCGCCAGGCCATGACGGCACTGACCGCGGGATTGAAGTGCGCACCGCTCACCGGGCCCAGGACCTCGATCAGCACATAGAGCCCGCCCACCGTGGCCAGGGTGTTGGCCAGCAGGGCGATGGCCGCATTGCCGCCGGCCAGGCGCTCGGCCATGATGCCGGAGCCGATCACCACGGTCAGCAGCCCGGCCGTGCCCAGGCCCTCGGCCAGCAGCTTCTGAGACAGGCTGAAGCGCATGGCCGGGCCTCAGCGCTTGGCGATGGCCTCGAGGGCCGCCTGCAGCGCGGGCCGGTCCAGCTCGGCCAGGGGCAGTTGCAGCAGCTGCAGCATGCGGTAGCCGATGGCCTGGCGCGTGAGCTCGAAGGCGCGGCGCTTGCCCGCGTCCCCGCCCTCGGCATTCGAGGGGTCCGGATAGCCCCAGTGCAGCTTGAGCGGCTGACCCTGGCCGCCGAAGAACACCGGGCAGGCCTCGGCCGCGGCGCTGTCGCAGACCGTGATCACCAGGGACAGGGGCGGCGCCTTGGGGCCGGTGAACTTGTCCCAGCTCTTGCTGCGAAAGCCCGCGGTGTCGATGCCGGCGTTCTGCAGAGCCTCCAGCGCGAAGGGGTTGATGCGCCCGCTGGGGGCGCTGCCGGCGCTGTGGGCGCGCACGGCCAGGCCCAGCTGGCCCGCCCAGTGATTGAGCATGCCCTCGGCCAGCACGCTGCGGGCCGAGTTGTGGGTGCACAGGATCAGGACGTGGAACATGGTGGGGCTCAGCAGCAGGAGGATGTGACGGAGACCGGCAGAGCGCAATCCGCGCCCTGGCAGCAGTTCTGGGTGAGGTAGGCGAGCAGCGCATTCATCTGCGCAAACTCGGCGCGGTAGATGAGCTGGCGCCCCTCGCGCTCCTGGCTCAGCAGGCCGGCGTTGAGCAGCTCCTTCAGATGGAAGGACTGGGTGGACGCCGCCAGGCCCAGGGCCTCGCCGATGGCGCTGGGCGTGAGGCCCAGCGGTCCGGCCACCACCAGCAGCCGGAAGATCTGCAGCCGGGCCGGCTGCGCCAGGGCCGCCAGGGCTTTGACAACGTCTTGCTCTTCCATATTTCCATGATATTCGAAATATGGAAAATTCAGCAAGGCCGGCCGCAGCCGGCCCCGATTTCAGCGCGAGCGGCGCAGCAGCCGCGCCGCCAGCAGGCTGGCCGCCGCCACCAGCAGCGCACCGCTGAACGCGGTGAACTGCAGCGCCTCGGTGAAGGCCTGGCGAGCCTGCAGCTGCAGCAGCTGGGCCTGGTCCGCGGGCAGGGCCTGCGCGCTGGCCAGGGCCCCGCCCAGGGTGGACAGGGCCTCGGCCGGAAGCGCCGTGCCCCAGGCCGCGCCCAGCTGGTGGCGGTAGATCAGGGTGCCCAGGCTGCCGAAGAGCGCGATGCCCAGGGCACCGCTGAACTCCGCGCTGGTCTCGGCAATGGCCGAGGCCGCGCCGGCGCGCTCGGGCGGGGCGGCGGTGATGATCTGCTCGGTGCCGATGGCAAAGACCGGCGCCATGCCCAGGCTGATGACCAGCATGCCCGCGATCAGCAGCGGCAGGGCCTGCCGCCCGGTGTCCACGCCCACCAGCATGGCCATGCCCAGAGCCGCCGCCGCCAGGCCGCCCACCAGCGCCCGCCCCGGCCCGAAGCGCTGCGCCAGGCGCGGCGCCAGCACCATGGAGCCGAACACAAAGCCCAGGGCCCAGGGCACCGTGGCCCAGCCGGCCTGCAGGGGCTTGAGGTCCAGCACCAGCTGCAGGTACTGGGCAATGAAGATGTAGATGCCGAACATGGCCAGGCAGGACAGGGCGTAGGCGGCGATGGCGGCCCGGAAGCCCGGGATGGCGAACAGGCGCAGCTCCAGCAGCGGGTAGTCGATGCGTCCCTGGCGGCGCATGAAGAGCCAGCCGATCAGCAGGCCCAGGGCCAGCAGGGCCAGGCGCGCCGGGCTGGGCCCGTACTCGGCCATGGCCTTGATGGCGTAGATCAGGCTCAGCACCGCGCTCAGGGACAGGCCCACGCTGGGCAGATCGAGCCGGCCGGCCTGCTCGTCGCGGAACTCGGGCAGCAGGCGCGGCCCCAGCAGCAGCAAGAGGGCCATCACCGGCACGGCCGGCAGAAACACCGCCCCCCACCAGAAGTGCTGCAGCAGCCAGCCGCCCACCAGGGGTCCGATGGCACTGCCCACGGAGAAGGCCGTGATCCACACGCCGATGGCGAACTGGCGCTCGCGCTCGTCATGGAACATGTTCCGGATCAGGGAGAGCGTGGAGGGCGCCAGCGTGGCGCCGGCCACGCCCAGCAGGGCGCGCAGCGCGATCAGCTGGCCCGCGGTCTGCGCGCAGGCCGCCAGCACCGAGGCCACGGCAAAGAAGGCCGCCCCCATCAGCAGCAGGCGACGACGCCCGATGCGGTCGCCCAGGGTGCCCATGGTGATCAGGAAGCCGGCGACCAGAAAACCGTAGATGTCGATGATCCACAGCAGCTCGGAGGCGCTGGGCTTGAGTGCGGTGCTGAGTGCCGGCACGGCCAGGTTCAGCACCGTGAGGTCCATGGCATAGACGGCGCAAGGCAGGGCGATGGTGGCCAGGCCTATCCATTCGCGCCGGGTGGCACGCGGGCTGGCGGCTGTGTCTTCGGAAGTGGGAGCGGGAGCGCTGTGGGACATATCAGAGGTCTGGGCGACGGGACTGGGGCGGCTACGAGCCCGCACGCATGGGCACGACGTGCGAACACGCCCGCCCTCGACAAGGCGGGCGGGGCCGGCCACAGCCCGGGTGATGGCGAGGCAGTATCGCCAGGGCAGCGCCCCATCCTGTCAGCAGGCCGGCCCCTGTGAAACGCCTGGAATGTACGATGTGGCCCTCCCCCTGAAGGAATCTGACCGTGACCGTTGATGTTTCCAAGCTTTCCTATGCCGAACTCCTGGCGCTGAGCAAGTCCCTGGATGAGCAGATCCACAGCAAGCGCAGCGAGGAGCTCAAGGTCCTGGTGGACGGCTTTGCCAAGAAGCTGGAGGCGGCCGGCTTCAGTGTGGACGAGGGTGTCGAGGCCCTGCGTCCCTATCTGCGGGCCAAGCCCGCGCCGCGCAGCGCGGCGGGCGGCGGCGCCTCGACGGCACGCGTGCTCTACCGCGATCCGGCCCATCCCGAGAACACCTGGAGCGGCCGTGGCCGCGCCGCGCGCTGGCTGGCCGACTACGAGGCCCAGGGCCGCCGCCGCGAGGAATTCCTGGTGAGTGAAGGCTGATGGGCCTGCGCTACCTGACCCTGCCCGTCACCCCCTTCGCCCAGAACTGCTCCCTGCTCTGGTGCGATCAGACGCAGCGTGCCGCCGTGGTCGACCCGGGCGGCGAGCTGCCGCGCCTGCTGGCAGCGGTGGCGGAGCGCGGGCTCACGCTGAAGGCCATCTGGCTGACGCACGGCCATATCGACCATGCGGGCGGCGCCGGCCAGCTGGCGCGCGAGCAGGGCCTGCCCATCATCGGCCCGCACCCGGGCGACCAGTTCTGGATCGATGGCCTGCCCCAGCAAAGCGCCATGTTCGGCTTCCCGCCGGCCGAGGGCTTCACCCCCACGCGCTGGCTGCAGGACGGCGACACCCTGCAGCTCGGCCAGGAGACGCTCTCGGTGCGCCACTGCCCGGGCCACACACCGGGCCATGTGGTCTTCCACTCGGCCGCGGCCCAGCGCTGCTTTGTGGGCGATGTGCTGTTTGCCGGCAGCATAGGCCGCACCGACTTCCCGGGCGGCAACCATGCCGAGCTGATCGCCTCCATCACCCAGCGCCTGTGGCCCATGGGCGACGATACGGTCTTCATCCCCGGCCATGGCCCCGAAAGCAGCTTCGGCCAGGAGCGGCGCAGCAATCCCTATGTGCGCGACCGCTGAGCCCCAGGCCTGAGGCCAGGCCCGGGCCGATGTGAATTCTTCACAAAACGCGGCGGCAAGATTCACCGCCGCCGCGGGCCGCTCTTCCCTAAGCTTTGCTCCATCGAGAAACCGCGCCCTCATCCGGCCGCTCATTCTGGGAGTTCAGCATGTTGGAGATGATCGCCCCCCTCGCCAGCCCCCCTGCCCAGCCCTCGTCCGGGCGCCCGGAGCGCCGCAGCGCCGCCTCGCTCAGCAGCCACTGGCTGGGCCTGGTGCTGGAGGAGCTGGACTATGGCGTGCTGCTGCTGAACCAGCGCGGCGAGGTGCTGCACAGCAACCGTGCCGCACGTCAGGCCATGAATCAGGGACATCCTCTGCTGCTGCAGGGCCATCTGCTGCGCACCCGCAGCCCCAAGGACGGCAAGCCCCTGTTCGACGCCCTGGCCCAGGCCGAGGGCGAGGGCCGGCGCTGCCTGCTGCGCCTGGGCGAAGGGGCCGAACAGGCGAATGTGGTGGTGGTGCCGCTCAACCGCGATGTGGAGCAGGCCGCCGTGCTCCTGGTGCTGGAGCGCCGCCAGCTCTGCGGTGCCCTGGCCACCCAGTGGTTTGCGCTGCGCTACGGCTTGACCCCGGCCGAGACCGAGGTGCTCAAGGCCCTGAGCGATGGTCATGAGCCCGCCAGCGTGGCCCAGCAGCAGGGCGTGGCCATCTCCACGGTGCGCACCCAGATCCAGAGCATCCGCGCCAAGTCCGGCGCGCCCAGCATCCGCGAGCTGCTGCGCCAGCTGGCCGTGCTGCCGCCGCTGATGTCGGCCCTGTACAACTAAGCTGCGACTGACGCCGCCGTTTACATCTCTTAACATGCGACGCTCGGGCGCGGCGGTTTGCCATGCGCCCGCAGGGAGAGCGTCCATGGATACGCCGGTTCTCGCACAAGCGCCAGCCGCCGCCCCGCAGCCGGGCGGGGCCGATGCCGCCCTGGCGGCCCTGCCGCCGTCTCTGGCCGCCCTGGCCGCGCGCGGCAGCCCCCGCAGCTACCGCAAAGGCACCCTGCTGATCGAGGAAGGCGCCCAGGGCGACAGCATCTACCTGGTGCTCACCGGCCGGCTGCGTGCTTTCGGCTGCGATGCCCGGGGCCGCGAGATCACCTATGGCAGCTACGGGCCGGGCGACTATGTGGGCGAGATGAGCCTGGACGGCGGTCCGCGCTCGGCCAGCGTGATCACCGAGGACGCCAGCCGCTGCGTGATGCTCACCCGCGAGTCCATCCTGGCCCATATCGCCGAGCATCCCGAGTTCGCCCTGGACCTGCTGACCCGCGTGATACGCCGGGCGCGCGCCGCCACGCTGTCCACCAAGCAGCTGGCGCTCAACGATGTCTACGGCCGGCTCAAGGCCCTGCTGGAGAGCACGCCCGACGAGCGCCTGACCCACCAGGCCATGGCCCAGCGCCTGGGCTGCTCGCGCGAGATGGTGTCCAAGCTGATCAAGGACCTGGAGCAGGGCCAGTACCTGGCGCGCAACGGCGCCGGGCGCTACACCCTGCTGCGCCCGCTGCCCGGGCGCTGGTAGGACAGGGGTAGGCCGGGGGGGCGCCGGGCGCGCGCCGCCTCAGCCGGCGCGCTTGGCCAGGGGCGGGGCCACCTCGAAGCGCTGGGCGGGCTTCTCGGCCCGGGCATAGAGGCTCTCCACCTTGGGCAGATTGGCCTGGATGTCGCGGATGCGGCTGGGGCCGGCCGGATGGGTGGACAGCCACTGCGGCGGCGCGCCCTTGCTGGCCTCGCCCATCTTCTCCCACAGGCTCACGCCGGCGGCCGGGTCATAGCCCGAACGGGCTGCCAGCTCCATGCCCACCAGATCGGCCTCGCTCTCATCCTCGCGGCTGAACTTCAGGGTCAAGAGCTGGCTGCCCATATTGAGCACCGCGTCGCCCACATTGCCCAGGCCCAGCAGGCTGGAGATCATGCCGGCGCCGATGCGCGTGGCCGTGCTCTTGCCCATGCGCTCGCGGGCGTGCTCGCGCAGGGCATGCGCCACCTCGTGGCCCATGATGGTGGCCACCTCGTCGTCATTGAGCTTGAGCTTCTCGAGGATGCCGTAATAGAAGGCGATCTTGCCGCCCGGCATGCAGAAGGCGTTGAGCTGGGGGCTGCCCAGCAGGTTCACCTCCCAGCGCCACTGGCGGGCGCGCGAATTCCAGCCATAGGACTGGGGCACGATGCGCTGGGCAATGGCGCGCAGGCGGCGCAGCTGGGGGTGGTTGTCGGGCGCCAGCGCGCCCTGCTGGCGCGCCTGGGCCAGCATCTGCTGGTACTGCTGGGCGCCGGCCTGCTCGACCTGCTCGGCCGGCACCAGCTTGGAAAAGCTGCTCTGCCCGCCCACGTCCACGCCCTCGCGCGCCCAGGCCGGGGCGGCGGCCAGGGCGCCCGCGCCCAGCAGGCCGGTGAAGACGCGCCGGCGCCCCAGGGCGGCCGGACGCTGGCAGTCGCAGCGGCCGAAACCGTAGTCCGGGGCCGCGTCGAGCTGCAGATGGTCGGGACAGAAGAAGTCGTCTTGATGCTGCATGATGGCCATATTCTGAGCCAGATCAATGGCCTGACCGACAATAGCGGCATGGTTCCGCCCTCCCTGTCCACCGCCCCGACCGACACCCAGCAGTTTCGCGCCGCCCTGGGCCTGTTCGCCACCGGCGTCACCATCGTCACCGCGCGCGGGCCCGACGGTACCCTGGTGGGTCTGACCGCCAACTCCTTCAACTCCGTCTCGCTGAGCCCGCCCCTGGTGCTGTGGAGCCTGGCCCGCAGCGCCGGCTCCATGCCGGTGTTCAGCCGCGGCTCCCACTACGCCATCAACATCCTGGCTGCCGACCAGAAGGACCTGGCCCAGCGCTTCGCCACGCGCGATATCGACCGCTTCGCCGGCGTGGCCTGGCGCGAGGGCGCCGGTGGCGCCCCGGTGCTGGAGGGCGTGGCGGCCGTGTTCGAATGCGCCAACCGCAGCCAGTACGAGGAAGGCGACCATGTCATCTTCGTCGGCGAGGTCGAGGCCTGCCTGGCCCGTCCCGCGGCCCAGCCCCTGATCTTTCACGGCGGCCGCTACTACACCGAGCTGCCGCTCTGAGCCCGGCCCCGGCGGACGCAGGCTGTTACGCAAAACGCCGGCCGGAAACGCCCGGAAACCCCTTTAAGCAGCGGCGCTGCGCACAATGCGCCCGTCGCCAGCCGGCATCTCGACCGGCGGCGCTCCCCTGCCGTACCGAGGTCCACCATGCTGCTCACCTGCGTCCATTGCCAGACCCGCAACCATGTGCCCGAGGCCGCCCTGCGCCTGGACCCCAGCTGCGAACGCTGCGGCCGGCCGCTGGCCAGCGGCGAGGTCATGGAGCTCAGCGAAGCGAATTTCGACGCCGTGATCGCCGGCAGCGAGCTGCCCGTGCTGGTGGATTTCTGGGCCCCCTGGAGCGGCCCGGCCCGCATGATGGAGCCCCAGCTCAGCCAGGCGGCGCGCCAGCTCAAGGGCCGCGCCCTGCTGGTCAAGATCAATAGCGATGCCAGCCCGCGCCTGGCCCAGCGCTACGGCATCCGCACCATCCCCACCCTGACCCAGCTGCGCGCCGGCCAGGAGGTGCAGCGCATCAGCGGCGCCCTGCAGGCCCCGCAGATCCTGGAATGGTTCCAGTAAGAAGACGGCGATAAGACGGCGCGCCTAGAAGCCGCTCTGCCGGAAGGTGTTGCGGCCGGCGTCCTTGGCCTCGTAGAGCGCGCGGTCGGCGCGCGCCAGCAGCAGCTCGGGCCGTGTAGGCTGGTCGGCCGGCTGGTAGGCGATGCCGATACTGGCGCTGATCTGCAGCACCTCGCCCGCCAGCTCGAAGGGCCGCGCCATCGCGGCGGCGATCTTGCAGGCCACCAGGGCCGGCTCCTGCTCACTGCCCAGATCCTCCAGGATCACCACGAACTCGTCGCCCGCCAGACGGGCCACCATGTCCACCGCGCGCACGCACTCGCGCAGGCGCCGCGCAAACTCCTTGAGCACCGCATCGCCCATGGCATGGCCCAGGCTGTCGTTGATGCTCTTGAAGCGATCCAGGTCCAGGAAGAGCAGGGCCAGGGCGCGGTGATGCCGGGCCGCACGGCCCAGGGCCAGGGCCAGGCCCTCCTCGAAGTAAGCGCGGTTGGCCAGGCCGGTCAGGCTGTCGTGGCGGGCCAGCACCATCAGCTCACCCTGCACCTGCTTGAGCGCGCTGATGTCCTGGCTCAGGCCATAGAGGCCCTGGACCAGGCCGTCGGGCCCGATATCGGGCACATAGTCCACCCGCAGCCAGCGCCGCTGGTCCTCGCGCGGGGCCAGCTCGAAGCCCACCCGCTCGCCCGCCAGGGCCCGCTGCAGCCAGGGCGCGCGCTGGGCATAGGCCGCCTCGCCCAGCACCTCGCGCACGCTGCGCCCCAGGGCCTGCTGGGTGGACATGCCGGTCCAGTGCCGGAAGGTGGCGTTGATGAAGAGCAGGCGCTCGCTGCGGTCCACATAGGAAATGAGTACCGGCAGGCTGTCGGTGATGTCGCGCAGGCGCTTCTCGGCCGCCTGCTGGGCATGCTGGGTCTGCAGCATGTCGCGCTCGCGGCGCCGCTCGGCACTGAGGTCGTGCAGGGTCAGGGCCACGCCGTCGCCTACCGGCACCACCAACTGCTGCAGATGCAGGCCGCGCGCGGCCGGCAGGTCCAGCGCGAACTCCGCCTGCTGCGGGCGGCGGCTGTTGAGCGCCTCGCAGTAGAGCGTGAACAGACGCGGGTCGCCACCGCCCTCCAGCACCTCGCTGCGCAGGCGGCCGATCAGGTCCTCCTTGGGCCGCCCCAGCAGTTCGGCGCCACGGCGGTTGCAATGGGTGAAGCGCAGGTCCAGCAAGCGGCCCTGCGCATCGCGCTCGGCGCGCAGCATCCAGAAAGCATCGGGGCTGGCGTCCCAGGCCGCCTCGAAACGCTGGCGCGCCAGCTCGCGGGCCCGCAAGACCCGCCGCAGGCTGAACACCGCCCAGCTCAGACCGCCAAAGGCCAGCAGCAGCAGCACGCTGGCCCCGGCGGCCAGGCGCAGCAGGGCAGCACGGCGCGCCTCGTAAGGGGCCAGCAGCTCGGCCTGGCCCAGCGCGCCGCTCACCACCAGGGCATAGCCCTGCACGGTCTTGTAGGCCACGCGGCGCGCCACGCCGTCCAGGCGGTCGCGGGTCAGATAGCTGCCCTCGGGCCAGCGTGCCAGCTGCAGCAGCAGGGCCTCCTCGCCGGCCTCCTCGCCAAACCATTGGCGCTCGCCGGCGCGGCGCGCCAGCAGGCGCCCGTCGCTGCCCAGCAAGGCCACCGCGCCCTCGCGCCCGAACTGGCTCACGCGGTAGAACTCGCTGAAATGGCGCGGGTCCATCAGCACCACGATCACGCCGGTGAAGGTGCCGTCGGCATCCTGCACCCGCCGGCTCAGGGGCAGCCACCAGCGCGGACGGCCCGGCACAAAGGCCTCGCTGCGCCCGATGAAGAGGCCCAGGCCGCTCGCATCGCGCTGCACCTCGAAGAACTCGCGCCCCGAGACCCCCTGGAAGGGCGGCGGGTCGCCATCAGGCAGGAGCTCGCCCGCGGCATCGGCCAGATAGACGCCCAGCACGCCCGGCTGCTCCACCAGGCCCAGGCGCAGCAGGGTGATGCGCACCTGGGTCGTCCAGTCGCGGCCATGCGGGTCCTGCTCCACCTGCAGGGCCGCGAAACGCATGATCTGGTCCACCTGCTGCAGGCTGCGCCGCGCATAGTCCTCATAGGCCTGGGTCAGGCCGATCAGGCGGGCCTCGGCCTCGCGCTCGAGCTGGCGGCGTTCGCCCTCCAGCTGGCCCAGCACCAGCATCCACAGCCCCGCCACGACGCTCAAGCCCAGCAGGGGCAGGGCCCAGAGCAGCAGGTCCAGCCCGCCGCGAGGCAGGGCACGAAGACGCGAAAGCAAGGCGGCGGGCAAGGTGGCGATCCGGCGTGGCGTGGGTCCGTCCCTGCGGGCTGTGGCGGCCCGTTCTGCGCGCGCCTGCTCGCAGCCAGCATACGCCGCGCCCGGGAGCTTGGGAACGTGGGGCAGACCAGGCCGGCGCCCCTTGAATCGGGGGGCGCGGCGGCCCCGGGAGGGGCGTCACTGCGTTGTCATCAAGCCGCCACAGCCCGGCGCCAGCATGGCGGCCCATCATGGTCACGCCCTCCATTCCCCGCAAGACCGAGGCCGGCCGCCAGCTGCTGCAGGCCTCGCGCCAGGCGCTGCCGGCGGCGCTGCGCATGCTGCTGATCACGGTGGACGGCCGCAAGAGCCTGGCGGAACTGGCGCCGCTGGCGCGCGGCCTGGGCCTGGCACCCGAGGCCGCGCTCACGCGCCTGCGCGAGCAGGGCCTGATCGAATGGACACAGCCGCCCGCCGCGGCCGCCACCGCCGGCCCCAGCAGCGCCCAGCGCCTGTTGCGCGCCAAGATGTTTGCCCTGGACCTGGCGGCCCGCATGCTGGCCGGGCGCGACGAGCATCTGCGCGAGCAGGCCCGCAGCGTCGATTCCGAATCCAGCTTCCAGCGCTGGCTGGACGAATGCAGCGCCGAGATCGGTCGCCGCGCCGACCCCGAGCGCGCCGCCCTCTTCCGCGAGCGGGTGGCGGCGGCCGCGGCCTGAGTCGGCACAAGGCGGCCCGCCCCGCGTCATCAAGCGGTCACGCGCCTGTCGCACACTGGCGCGGTCATGTCCTGCGCCGCCTACACACCCCCGCCCCTCAGCAGCTCGCCCGACGCGCTGTGGCAGGCACTCAGCGGCACCCTGGCCCGCGCCGGCTTCGAGCCCAGCGACTTCGAGCTGCGAGCGGGTCCGCGCCAGGACACCCTGGACCTGAGCGGCCGCCTGCTGATGCTGCGCCGCCGCTCCACCGGCCACCGCCGCTGCTATGCCGTGGCGCCGGGCAGCCCCTGGCTGTTCACGGCCTTTGCCGATCTCACTGGCGGCTGCTTCGGCCAGCCCGCCGCGCACTGAGCGCGGCCCGGCGTCGATGGCCGAAGCGCAAGGCTTCAACGCCGCACTGCCCCGCTACGGCGCCGATGCCGACGGCCTGATCTGCGGCTACCGCCTGCACCCCGACCGGCCCGCCGAGGCCCTGGACTGCGCCCGCGATGCCCTGCCCCTGCAGCCCGGCGTGGCCGCGGCCGATGGCAGCGTGCTCTGGCTGCACTTCAACCTCAGCCACGCCGGGGCCGAGGCCTGGATGCGTGCCCATGCCGAGCTGCCCGACAGCTTCTACGAGGCCCTGCACGAGGGCGCCTCGCGCTCCACCCGCATCGAACGCGATGGCGACACCCTGTTCGCCGTGATCAACGACGTGACCTTCGACTTCAGCTTCGAGGCCAGCGACCTGGCCACGCTGTGGCTGGCCGTGGGCCCGGGTCTGGTGCTGAGCGCGCGGCGCCAGCCCCTGCGCTCGGTGGACCGGCTGCGCATGGCGGTGCGCCGCGGCGAGCCCCTGGGCTCGGGCCTGGCCCTGCTGGACCACCTGCTCAGCGACCAGGCCGATGAGCTGCAGCGCATCGTGCGCCAGGCCACCCAGCGCGTGGACGATATCGAAGACGCCCTGCTGGCCGGCAAGCATGCCGGCCATGCCGCCGAGATCGCGCGCCTGCGCCGCCTGATGGTGCGCCTGCAGCGCCTGCTGGCGCCCGAGCCCAGCGCCCTGATGCGCACCCTGAGCCGGC
Source organism: Shinella sp. XGS7 (assembly GCF_020535565.1). Taxonomy (NCBI): domain Bacteria; kingdom Pseudomonadati; phylum Pseudomonadota; class Alphaproteobacteria; order Hyphomicrobiales; family Rhizobiaceae; genus Shinella; species Shinella sp. XGS7. The sequence goes on from NZ_CP084758.1 coordinate 691,916, forward strand.
CGCCGCACTGGGTCTCGGCCGAGGCGCGCGAGCAGCTGCGCCGCGCCAGCGAGGAGTTCGCCCTGGTGCTGGGCGACATCGCGGCCCTGCAGGAACGCATCAAGCTGATGCAGGACGAGAGCAGCGTGCGCGTGGCCGAGGAAAACAACCGCAGCCTCTTCACCCTGACCATGGTCACCGTGCTGGCCCTGCCCATCAATCTGGTCTCGGGCCTGTTCGGCATGAATGTGGGCGGCATCCCCCTGGCCGAGAACAGCCACGGCTTCTGGATCATGGTGAGCCTGATCGCCGGGCTCACCGGCCTGATCGCCTTCCTGGCGCTGCGGCGCATGCGGCGCTAGGGCCGCGCCTCAGTCCAGATCGACAAAACGCCAGACATCGCGCCGGAAGGGATGGCGGCGGTGGCCCTGCACGCGGGGCTGGCTGAGGTCGGTGCGCAGCGCGTGCCAGTGGGCCAGATAGGGCATATAGGCCAGCATCATGCGGTTGGCGCGCTGCATCAGGGCCAGGCGCTCGGGGCCGTCCGGCAGGGCGCGCTGGGCCTCGTAGAGCCGGTCATAAGCCGCCAGCTTGAAGCGCGCATCGTTGGACTGGCCGGCATTGGGCCCGTAGGCCATGCCCAGGAAGAAGTCGGCATCGGGGAAGCTGATGTTCCAGCTGTAGCTCCACATCATCAGCTGGCCGGCCAGGGCCTTCTTGATGAGCTCGCCGAAGGTGCTGGTCTCGAACTCCAGGCGCAGGCCCAGGCGGTCCATCTGCTTTTTCCAGAGCTCGTTGAGGGCGCGCTGGCGCGAGTCTTCCACGCCGGCCAGGCGCAGGGCCAGGCGCGAGCCGTCGGGGTGGCAGAGATAACCCTGGGCATCGCGGCGGCGGTAGCCGTAGAGGTCCAGCAGGGCGCGGGCGCGTGCCACATCGCCGCGGCCCATCTCGCTGCGCAGCCCCGGCTCGTAGCCGTAGACCGCGGTGGGCAGCAGGGACTGCGCGCGCAGGCCCTGGCCGCGGTAGATCAGGCGCAGCTCGGCCTCGGTGTCCAGGCCCAGGGCCACGGCGCGGCGCAGGGCCACCTTCTCGGGCGTGTAGCCGCCCACCTGGGGATCGTCGAAGTTGAAGTAGGTGAAACGGGTGTCGGCACCCAGACTGCTCTGGGCGCGGATGCCGCGCTGGGCCAGATGCAGCGCCAGGCGGCCACCGGGCAGCACCAGGGGCGCCACGCCGGGCGGCATCTCCAGCAGGTCCAGCTCGCCGCCGGCAAAGGCCAGCCAGCGCGGCTGCTCCTCCACGATGATGTTGATCTGCACCGCGTCCAGCAGGGGCAGGCGGCGGCCGGCCAGGCGGCGGGCGATGGCCTGGCCCTCGGCATCGTCGGCCGCGGGCTGGGCCTCGAAGCGTTGCTCGCGAAAGCGCGGGTTGCGCTCCAGCAGGATCTGGGAGCCGCGCCGCCAGCGCGCCAGGCGGAAGGGGCCGGTGCCCACGGGATGGGCCATCAGCTCGCTGCCATAGGCCTCCACCACCTCGCGCGCCACGGCGCCGGTGAGGCCGGGATCGGCAAAGAGCTGGATCAGGCGCGGCGCGCTGCGGGCCACGCGCAGCTCGAAGCGGTAGCGGTCCAGCGCGCGCAGCCCCGGCACGGGTTGGTCGTAGTCCAGCCCGGTCTTGGCGCGCAGGGCCCGCTCGCGCAGCGCAGCCAGGCCCAGCAGCGCCAGGTTCTCGAAGTGGTGCAGATGCTCGGTGCGCACCCGCGGGTCGAAGAAGCGCTTGATGCTGTAGACATAGTCCTCGGCCACCAGCTCACGCGGCCGGCCGCCGAAGGCGGGATCGTCCGCGAAGAAGATGCCGGGCCGCAGCGTGAAGACAAAGCGGCGATGCTCTTCGCTGACCTCGGGCAGGGCCGCGCAGGTCTGCGGCACCAGGCGCGCCGGGCGGGCCAGGTAGTCGTAGCTCAGCGGCGACTCGAAGATGTGCGCATTCACCGCGACCGAGGTCTGGTCCGAGACCTGGGGCGGGTCGAAGCCCACCTCGGCGGTGTTGAAGGCGGTGCGCAGCAGTCGGGGCGAGGCGCCCGCCTGCGCCGCGCCCAGCGCCGGCCAGAAGCCCAGACCCGGGGTGGCGGCAAGCAGGTGGCGGCGCTGCATGAGGGTGGGCGGCGCGGACTCAGCGGCTGCCGTGCCGCCCAGGCTCCACATCGATCAGATGCCAGAACTCGTTGCGGAACAGCGGCCGGCGGTAGCCGATGACCCAGGGCTGGGCCATGTCATTGACGATGCGGTGCACATGGGTCTTCATGGGCATCCAGGCCGCCTGCAGGCGCTTGGCCTGCAGGAACAGGGCCTCCCGCTCGGGGCCGTCGGGCAGCACCTGCAGGCGCTCGTAGAGCGCGTCAAACTCGGGCAGCTTGAAGCGCGACATGTTCTGGTTGCCGGCCTGCGGGCCGTAGAGGCGCTGCAGCGCGTCGGCCCCGTCGGGCGAGGTGGCCGTGGTGCCCAGCATCCAGAGCTGCAGCTTGCCGGCGCGCGCCTGCTTGAGCTGCTCCGGCCACTTGCCGGGGAAGAACTTGCTGCGGATGTGCACGCGGTCCAGATTGCTTTTCCAGAGCTCGTCGTACTGGCGCGAGAGCGCATCGGGCTGGGTGGCCACCTCGATCACCAGGGGCTGGCCATCGGGCATATCGCGCCAGCCGTCGCCGTCGCGGTCCACGAAACCATAGAGGTCCAGCAGGGCGTTGGCGCGGGCCGGGTCGTGGTCGCCGTTCTCGCTCTTGAAGCCGGCGTCGTAGCCGCTGGTGTGCGGCAGCAGCAGGGACTGGGCCACGATGGCCTGGCCGCGCCGCACCATGCGGATCTCGCGCTCGATGTCCAGCGCCAGCGAGAGCGCACGCCGCAGGGCCACGCGCTCCGGCGTGTAGCCGCCCAGCGTGGGGTCTTCCATATTGAAGAAGGTGAAGGCGCTGTCGGCCGCCAGGCTGCGGTAGAGCTGCAGGCCCTGGCGGGCCAGATTGGGCGCAAGCTTGCCGCCGGGCAGGGCCACGGTGACGAACTCGGGCGGCACGCGGTCGATCAGCTCATGCTCGCCGCCCACAAAGGACAGCCAGCGCGGCTGCGACTCCTCGATGATGGAAACCTCCACCCGGTCCACCATGGGCAGGCGCCGGCCCTTGAGCCGGGCCAGGATGGCCTGGCCCTCGGCATCGTCGGGCCGCGGCTCGGCCTCGTAGACGCGCTCGCGGTAGCCCGGGTTGCGCTCCAGCACGATCAGGGAGCTGCGCCGCCACTGCTTGAGCACAAACGGGCCGGTGCCCACGGGATGGCCCGTGATGTCGCCGCCGCGCGCCTGAACCACCTCGCGCGCCACGGCGCCGAAGAGATCGCTGTTGGCCAGGGCGTAGAGAAAGCGCGGCCGCGGCGCGCGCAGGCGGAACTGCAGGGTGTAGCGGTCCAGGGCGCGCAGGCCCTCGACAGGCCGGTCATAGTCGAAGGGCTTCTTGTCCTTGAGTGCGGCCTGGCGCACGGCGGCCAGGCCCTCGATGCCCTGCTCTTCCAGGTAGGCCCACATGGGGCTCTTCACGGCCGGGTCGGCAAAACGCTTGAAGCTGTAGACATAGTCCTCGGCCACCAGCTCGCGCTGCTTGCCCTTGAAGGCCTCGTCCTCGGCGAAGTGGATGCCGGGCTTCAGGCGCACCGTCCAGACGCGGAAGTCGGGGCTGTGCTCAGGCAAGGCTGCAGCCGTGAGCGGCACGATCTTCACCGGCAGCGCCAGGGGATCGTAGGCATAGAGCGCCTCGAAGATGTGGGGCGTGACGGTGCGCGAGTAGATGTCGCTGATCTGGGCCGGGTCGAAGCCAGTCTCGGCGATGGGAAAGGCGTAGCGGAAAACGCGCTGGGGCTCGGCGGCCGCGGCCGCTGTGGCCAGGACCAGGGCGGCCAGGCCAGCCAGCAGGAAACGGAACAAGACGCTCATCGCAGGGACTGCTTCTCGGTGTCGATATCGACGTACTGCCAGAACTGCTGGCTGAACAGGGGGCGCTTGTAGCCGATCAGCCAGGGCTGGCTGAGATCGGTCACGATGCGGTGCACCAGGAACTTCTGCGGCATATAGGCCGCACTCAGGCGCTGGGCCTCGCGCAGCACGGCCAGGCGTTCGGGGCCGTCGGGCAGGGCCTGCAGGCGGTCGTAGAGCGCGTCGAAGGCCGGCAGCTTGAAGCGCCCCAGGTTCTGCCCGCCCGAGGCCGGGCCGTAGAGCAGCTCCAGGCCGGGCTGCACATCGGGCGTGCTGGCGCTGTAACCCAGCTGCCAGAGCTGGAGCTGGCCGGCGCGCGCGGCCTTGAGCTGCTCGGGCCAGAGGGCGATGCGCACCTGGAGCCGGATGCCCAGGGCCGCCATATCGCGGCGCCACATCTCCTGGAAAGCACGGGCGCGCGCATCGGCCTGGCTGTTGAACTCGATCACCAGGGGGCTGCCATCGGGCTGCTCGCGCCAGCCGTCGCCGTCGCGGTCCACATAGCCATAGAGGTCCAGCAGGGCCTTGGCGCGGGGCAGGTCGTAGTCGCTGTTCTCGCTCTTGTAATCCTTGTCGAAGCCCCAGGTGGAGGGCGCCACCACACTCTGGGCGGGCACGGCCTGCCCCCGCCAGACGCTGCTGATCTGGCGCTGCACATCGGTGCCCAGGGCGATGGCGCGGCGCAGCGCCACCTTCTCGGGCGTGTAGCCGCCCACCACCGGATCGTCCATATTCCAGTAGTACATGAAGCGGTCGGGGTTCAGCACCCGCTCCATCTGCATGCCGCGTTTGGCCAGATGGGGCGCCAGCTTGCCGTGCGGCACGGCCTGGGGCGCGAAGGTGGCCGGCAGGGTCCAGGACAGATCGGCCTCGCCATTGAGGAAGGACAGCCAGCGCGGCTGGTCTTCCTCGATGATGGAGAGCTCCACCCGGTCGATCATGGGCAGGCGCCGCCCCTTGAAGCGGGCCAGCAGGGCCTGGGCCGCGGCGTCATCGGCGCTGGGCTCGGCGTCGTAGAAATGTTCGCGATAGCCCGGGTTCCTCTCCAGCACGATCAGGGAGTTGCGGCGCCACTGCGCCAGGCGGAAGGGCCCGGTGCCCACCGGATGCTCCATGGCGCGTGCCTGGCCGTAATGCTCGATCACCTCGCGCGCCACGGCACCGAACTGGTCGCCACCGGCCAGGATGAAGAGAAAACGCGGCCGCGGCTCCCTGAGCCGGAACTGCAGGGTGTAGCGGTCCAGCGCGCTCAGGCCTTCGACGGGCTTGTCGTAGTCGAAGGGCTTCTTGTGCTTGATCGCTTCCTGGCGCAGCTCATCCAGGCCCAGGATGCCGGCGGCGTTGAAATTGGCGTAGCTGGGGCTCTTGGTGACCGGGTCGAAGAAGCGCTTGAAGCTGTAGACAAAGTCCTGCGCCACCAGCTCGCGCGGCCGGCCCTTGAAGGCGGCGTCTTCGGCAAAGAAGATGCCGGGGCGGATCTTCACGGTCCAGATCCGGTAGTCCGCACTGACCTCGGGCATGCCCTGGGCCACATTGGGCCGGATCTTGTAAGGCCGGGCCAGGTAGTCGTACTCGTAGAGCCCGTCGAAGATATGGGCGCTGATGATGCGGGAGTACAGATCGCTGATCTGGGCCGGATCAAAGCCGGTTTCTCCGGCATTGAAGGCATAGCGCAGCACCTTGGGGGTCGACGAGGCCGGCGCTGGCTGGGCCGCCGCCCAGGGTGCCGGCCCGCTCGCCCCGAGCAGCCCGAGCAGGGCCAGCGCGGCGCGGCGCTTCATCAGGAGCCCATGCGCGCGCGGCGCAGGTCCATGTCCACGTCGATGTACTGCCAGAACTGGTTGCCGAAGAGCGGGCGCTTGTAGCCGATCACCCAGGGCTGGCTCAGGTCCGTGACGATGCGGTGCACCAGGTACTTCTGGGGCATGTAGGCGGTGATGATCTTCTGCGCCTCGCGCAGCAGGCCCATGCGCTCCGGGCCATCGGGCAGGCGCTGCATTTCCTCGTAGATCTCGTCGAAGCGCTTGTGCTTGAAGCGGCCCAGGTTCTGGCCGCCCGAGGTGGGCCCGTAGAGGATTTCCAGGCCGGGCTGGGTATCGGGGGTGGAGGCGCTGTAGCCCAGCTGCCAGATCATCAGCTGGCCGGCGCGCGCGGCCTTGAGCTGCTCGGGCCATTTGCCGGCCTTGATCTTGAGGCGCAGGCCCAGATTGTCCATATTGCGCTTCCACAGCTCGTCGAAGGCGCGCGAGAGGGCGTCGGGCTGGCTGGCGTACTCGATCACCAGGGGCTTGCCCTCGGGCGTCTCGCGCCAGCCGTCGCCGTCCACGTCCTTGTAGCCGTACAGGTCCAGCAGGGCGCGGGCGCGGGCCAGGTCGTAGTCGCCGTTCTCGGTCTTGTAGTCGGGCTCGTAGCCCCAGGTGCTGGGCGAGACCAGGGACTGGGCCACCACGGCCTGGCCGCGGCGCACGGTGTTGACCTCGCGCTGGGTGTCGGTGCCCAGGCCGATGGCGCGGCGCAGCGCCACCTTCTCGGGCGTGTAGCCGCCGACCAGCGGATCTTCCATATTGAAGTAGTAGAGCGTGCGGTCGGGGTTGACCAGGCGGTCCATATGGATGCCCTGCTTGGCCAGATTGGGCGCCAGCCGGCCATTCGGGGCGGCCACATTCGAGAACTCCAGGGGCACGCTGATGTAGTCGATCTCGCGGTTCAGGAAGGACAGCCAGCGCGGCTGGCTCTCCTCGATGACCGAGACCTCCACCCGGTCCACCATGGGCAGGCGGCGGCCCTTGAGCCGGGCCAGCAAGGCCTGGCCCTCGGCATCATCGGCATTGGGCTCGGCGTCGTAATAGAGCTCGCGGAAATTGGGGTTGCGCTCCAGCACCATCTGCGAGCTGCGGCGCCACTTGGTGAGCATGAAGGGGCCGGTGCCCACCGGATGCTCCATGGTGCGGCCGGCATAGTGCTCCATCACCTCGCGGGCCACGGCGCCGTACTGGTCGCCACCGGCCAGGCTGTAGATGAAACGCGGCCGAGGTTCCTTCAGGCGGTACTGGATGGTGTAGCGGTCCAGAGCGCGCAGGCCCTCGACGGGCTTGTCGTAATCGAAGGGCTTCTTGCTCCTGAGCGCTTCCTGGCGCAGCTCGTCCAGGCCCAGGATGGTGGCGTCGTTGAAGTAGGAGTAGGCCGGGCTCTTGGTGGCCGGATCGAAGAAGCGCTTGAGTGCGTAGACGAAGTCCTCGGCCACCAGCTCACGCTTCCTGCCCTTGAAGGCCTCGTCCGGCGCGTAGAAGATGCCGGGGCGGATCTTGATGGTCCAGGTCCGGTAGTCCTCGCTGACCTCGGGCATGCCCAGGGCCACATTGGGCTTGACCTTGAAGGGCCGGGCCAGATGGTCGTACTTGTAGAGCCCGTCGAAGATGTGGCCCGTGATGATGCGCGAGTACAGATCGCTGATCTGGGCCGGGTCGAAGCCGGTCTCGGCAATGATGAAGGCGTAGCGGAAGACCTTGGGCGCGGGCGCATGGGCCGCGGCGCTGGCCGGCGTGTTCTGCTGAGCCTGGGCCGCTCCGAGCAGGCCCAGCGCACAGGCGGCGCCGGCTATCCAGGGGGTCAGGGGGATGCGGCGGGCTGCGCGGGGCCACAGGCTCATGAGCGGGGTCTCCTCAATCAGTGCGGGATCTTGCTGGCGTCGATGTCCACGTACTCCCACCAGTTCAGCTTGAACGGATGGCGCCGGTAGCCGATCACCTGGGGCTGGGCCAGATCGGTGATGAAGCGGTGGGCCTTGTACTTGTAGGGCATGTAGGCGGCCATCAGGCGCTTGCTCTCGCGGAACAGGGCCTCACGCTCGGGGCCGTCCGGCAGGGGCGAGGCCTGCTCGAAGAGCTTGTCGGCCGCCGGCAGGCGGATGCGCGAAAAGTTCTGGCTGCCGATATAGCCGCTGGACAGGCTGCTGAGGAAGTCCAGCGGATCGGGCATGGAGGCCGTGGTGGCCAGGCTCCAGATCTGGAACTTGCCCGCCCGCAGGGCCTTGTAGTTCTCGGGCCATTTGCCGGGCTTGAAGCGCACGCGCAGGCCCACCTTGGCCAAGCTCTTCTGCCAGATCTCGTCGATCTGGCGCTGGGCACCATCGGGCGTGGTCAGGCTCTCCAGCACCAGGGGGCTGCCATCGGGCTGCTCGCGCCAGCCGTCGCCGTCCTTGTCCACATAGCCATAGAGATCCAGCAAGGCCTTGGCGCGCGCCGGATCGTAGTCGCTCATCTCGCTCTTGAAGGCGGGGTCAAAGGCGCTGGTGCCCGGCGGGTAGATGGACTCGGCGATGATGGCCTGGTTGCGGCGGGCCACGCGAATCTCCTGCTCCATATCGGAGGCCAGGGAGATGGCACGACGCAGGGCGATGCGCTCGGGCGTGTAGCCACCGATCACCGGGTCTTCCACATTGAAGACCCAGAAGCCCACATCGGGGCTCAGCACGCGAAAGCCTTGAACGCCCTTCTTCTCCAGATTGGGCGCCACGCGGCCATTGGGCAGGGCCTGGGTGATGAACTCGTTGGGCACGCGCTCCAGCACATCGAACTCGCCGCCCAGGAAGGACAGCCAGCGCGGCTGGGCTTCCTCGATCACCGAGATCTCGATGCGGTCGATCATGGGCAGGCGCCGGCCCTTGAACTTGGCCAGCAGGGCCTGGCCGGCGGCATCGTCGGCGGCGGGCTGGGCCTCGTAATAGCGCTCACGGTAGTGCGGGTTGCGCTCCAGCACGATGCGCGAGCTGCGACGCCATTCCTTGAGCACGAAGGGGCCGGTGCCCACCGGATGCTCCATGGTCTTGCCCGGATAGGCCTCGACCACCTCGCGCGCCATGGCGCCATAGAGGTCGGTCTGGGCCAGCACCTGCGGCAGGCGGGGGCGCGCCTGGTCCAGCTGCAGCTGCAGGGTGTAGCGGTCCAGCACCTTGAGGCCGGCGATGGGCTTGTCGTAGTCGAAGGGCTTGCCGCTCTTGCGCAGCTCGGCGCGGTACTCGGCCAGGCCCTTGATGCCCATGGCATCCAGCTCGCTCCAGTGCGAGGAACCCACCTCGGGGTCGGCCACGCGCTTGAAGGCGTAGATGAAGTCCGCGGCCACCAGCTCGCGCTTCTTGCCACCGAAGGCCGGGTCGTCGGCGAAGTAGATGCCGGGTTTGATCTTGATGGTCCAGCTGCGGTAGTCGTCGGCCATGACCGGCATGCCGTCGGCCACCAGGGGCACGATGCGCACCGGATGGGCCAGGTGGTCGTAGGTGTAGAGGCCCTCGAACACATGGGCGGTGACGATGCGCGAGTAGATGTCACCGATCTTGGCCGGATCGAAGCCGGTCTCGGCCACCGGGAAGGCATAGCGCAGCACCTTGGCGGGCGCACCTGCGCCGGAGGCGGCCTCGGGCGTGGCGGCCTGCAGGCCGGTGGACAGGGACAGGGCCGCCAGCGCGGCCAGGGTGGCAAGACGGCGACGTTGCATCATCTTCATCATGGGCGGACTCGCGGGCGGTGGGCGGCTCAGGAGCCCTGGCGCTGCTTTTTCTGCAGCTCGGTGTCGATATCCACGTACTGCCAGAAGTCGCGGATGAAGACATTGCGGTCAAAGCCGATCACCCAGGGCTGGGCCAGATCGGTGAAGAGGCGGTGCACCGAGATCTTGTAGGGCATGTAGGCGATCATCAGCTTGGCCGCCTCCTCCATCACGGCCTGGCGCTCGGGGCCGTCGGGCAGCATCTTCTGCTTCTCGTACAGGGCGTTGTAGGCCGGCAGGTCGAAGCGCGACTTGTTGGCCGAGCCCTTGGCGCGGCCGTCGCCCAGGGCCAGGAAGGTGTCGCCGTCCGGCGCAGTGGCCACCCAGGACACGCCCCACATCATCAGCTTGCCCGCATTGGCGCTCTTGAGGTTCTCGGGCCATTTGGCGGTCTTGAACTCGATGCGCACGCCCAGGGCGTCCATATTCTTCTGCCACTGCTCGATGCTCTGGCGGCTCAGGCTGTCGGGTTGGGTGGCGTACTCCAGGACCAGGGGCTGGCCATCGGGCTGCTCGCGCCAGCCGTCGCCGTTCTTGTCCACGTAGCCATACATGTCCAGCAGGGCCTTGGCCTTGGGCAGGTTGAACTCGCTCATCTCGGACTTGTAGTCCGCGCGGTAGCCGAAGGTGCCGGGGCCGAAGGGGCCCTGGGCCGGAATGGCCTGGCCGCGGCGCGGCAGGCGGATTTCCTTGTCGATGTCCACGGCCAGCGAGATGGCGCGGCGCAGGGCCACCTTGTCGGGCGTGTAGCCGCCCACCACCGGGTCTTCCATATTGAAGTAGGTGAAGGCCACTTCCGGATAGGGGAAGCGCACCGAGCGCATGCCCTGCTTGGCCAGATTGGGGGCCAGCTTTCCATTGGGCGTGGCAATGCTCACGTACTCGGCCGGCACCTCCTCCAGCACATCGGCCTCGTGGCGCAGGAAGCTCAGCCAGCGCGGCTGGTTCTCCTCGATGATGGCGATCTCCACCCGCTCGGTCAGCGGCAGGCGCCGGCCCTTGAGCTTGGCGGCCTGGGCCTTGAGCACCGGGTCGGCGCTGGCGGGCGGCTGCTCGTCGTAGAACTCCTCGCGGTAGTTCGGGTTCTTCTCGAGCACGATGCGCGAGCTGCGGCGCCACTCGGCCAGGCGGTAGGGCCCGGTGCCCACCGGGTGCTCCATGATCTTCTTCTCGCCGTAGAACTCGGCCACCTCGCGCGCCACCGCGCCCAGGAAGGCCGAATCGGCGAACTGGTTGATGAAGCGCGGGTCGCCCACGGCCAGGCGCACGCGGAAGGTGTAGCGGTCCAGCAGCTGCAGGCCTTCGACGGGCTTGTCGTAGTCGAAGGCCGTCTTGTTCTTGAGGGCGTCCTTGCGCAGCTCCGACAGGCCCAGGATGCCCACGTTCTCCAGCAGATAGAGATTGCGGCTGTTGAGCTTGGGGTCGTAGTGACGCTTGATGGAGTAGATGTAATCCGCCGCGGTCAGCTCACGCTTTTGCCCCTTGAAGGCCGGATCGTCATTGAAGTAGATGCCGGGCTTGATGCGGAAGGTCAGGGTCTTGAAGTCCTCCGAGACCTCGGGCATGGCCGCGGCCGTGGAGGGGCGCATCTGGAAGGGGCGGGCCAGATAGGCGAACTCCAGCGGGGCCTCGAAGATGGCGGCAGCGATCGTTTTCGAATATCGATCTGAGATCTGCGCAGGATCGAACCCGGTCTCGGCGACGCGGAAGGAGTACCTCAGCACCTTGGTGGCACCGCTCGCCTGGGCGGCGGCAGTCAGGGAGAAAGCGCCGAGCAGGGCGGCCAGGCAGGCGGCCCGTGCAAATCCACGTCGCATCACGTCAAGAATCCTTATCTCGCAAACCAATGCGCCGCCGGCCTTGTGGGCCGCTGCGGCGCTTCATCTCTCGGGGAACCGGCGCAGGGTGTGGGCGCGGGCTCCGGGCGAAGCCGCGCAGTCTAAGGCGCCGGGAGGCCAAACACCATGCACGGCAACCCCAAGGCCGGGGCTCCAGGGTGCGCTGGGCGCGCATTTTGGCCCAGAAACGCCCCGCCCCGCCCCTGTTCATCGGCCTTGCGGCCGGCTTTCCCCCGTGAACCCAGGGCAAATGCGGGTTGTCCCCGAGCCCGCGTCCATTAGACTCGCGCCTGTTTTCGCCCTGGGAACCCCGGTCGCCACAAGTGCCCGGGGTTTCGTTTTAGACCTTGCATGGAGACCGACAGCAATGGCGGCATACCTGATAAGGCGCCTGTGGCAAATGATTCCCACCCTGCTGGGCGTCGTGCTGCTGGTGTTCTTTCTCTTCAAATACTTCGGCGGCGACCCTGCCGAGATCCTGGGCGGCCTGAACGCCAGCCCCGAGCAGATCGAAGCCATCCGCGAGCAGCTGGGCCTGAACAAGCCGGTCTGGGAACAGCTCTTCATCTTCCTGAAGCAGATCGTCACCTTCGACTGGGGCAAGAGCTGGGCCACCAATGAGTCGGTTGCCAATCTGTTCGCCAGCCGCCTGCCCGCCACGCTGACGGTGATGCTGCCCATCCTGGTGCTGGAAGTGCTGCTGGCCATCCCCTTCGCCCTGGGCGTGGCCTATGTGCGCGGCAGCCTGACCGACCGCACCGTGATGATCATCACCACGGTGGCCGTGTCCATCTCCCTGCTGGTCTATGTGATCGTGGCGCAGTATGTGTTCGCCTTCCGCCTGGGCTGGTTCCCGGTGCAGGGCTGGACCGACAGCGTCTGGACCAACCTCACCACCTATGCGCCGCTGCCGGTGCTGGTGGCCGTGGCCGTGGCCCTCTCGCCGCAGACCCGCCTGTACCGCACCTTCTTCCTGGATGAGATCGGCCATGACTATGTGCGCACTGCGCGCGCCAAGGGCATGACCGAGAAGACCATCCTGCTCAAGCATGTGCTGCGCAACGCGATGATCCCCATCCTGACCAACGTGGCCGTGGCGCTGCCGGGCGTGTTCGTGGGCTCCTTCCTGCTGGAGGTGTTCTTCTCGATCCCGGGTCTGGGCCGCGAGATCCTGCTGGCCGTGAACCGCAGCGACTACCCCGTCATCCAGGCCTTCGCGATCTACATCGCCTTCCTGACCATGGTGGTCAACCTCCTGACTGACCTGCTGTACAAGCTGGTCGACCCGCGCGTGGTGCTGAAATGAGTGCAGTGCTCTCCCAAAACACCGCTGCACCCAAGGCGCAGCGCTCCGAAGGCGTCTGGGCCGCGTCCTGGCGCCGCATGCGGGCCGACAAGGTGGGCATGGTCTGCATGACCATCGTCGCCCTGTTCCTGCTGCTGGTCATCGCCTCGGGCAGCGGCCTGGTGGCCAAGAACTGGCAGAAGGAAGTGGGCGTGCCCAACGCGCCCCCGACCCTGATGGGCCCGGCTCCGGCCGAGGCCACCGGCACCATCGCCATGCCCAAGGGCCCCAATGTGGACCTCTCGGACATCGACCCGCTGGCCCCGCGCTACAAGGAGTGGGACGAGCGCGCCAAGCAGTTCAAGACCGAGGAAGTGGTCAAGTCCGAGACCCTGCCCTTCGGCGGCGACCGCCTGGGCCGCGACGTGCTGGCCAAGGTGATCAAGGGCGCCGAGGTCTCCATCATGGTGGGCGTGCTGGCGGCCGTGGTGGCCACCATCATCGGCACCGTGCTGGGCGCCATCTCGGGCTTCTTCGGCGGCAAGGTGGGCGACTTCCTGGAGTGGCTCTACAACGTCTTCACCGCCATCCCTGGCATCCTCCTGATCTTCGCCTTCGCCGTGATCTTCGGCCGCGGCGTGCTCTCGGTGGTGATGATCCTGGGCCTGGCCGGCTGGCCCGGCATCTACCGCCTGATCCGCGCGGAGTTCATGAAGCACTCGGTGCGCGAGTACGTGCGCTCGGCCGAGGCCATCGGGGCCTCCAAGACCAGCCGCATGTTCAAGCACATCCTGCCCAATGTCTCGCATGTGGCCCTGGTGCAGCTCTCCCTGCATGTGGTGGGCTTCATCAAGAGCGAGGTCATCCTGTCCTATCTGGGTCTGGGCGTGGGCGTGGACCAGGTCTCCTGGGGCACCATGCTGGCCGAGAGCCAGAGCGAGCTGATCCTGGGCTACTGGTGGCAGCTGGCCGCCGTGACCGGCTTCATGGCCGTCTTCGTCACCGCCTTCGCGCTCTTCACCGATGCGCTGCGCGATGCGCTGGATCCCAAGCTGCGTGGCCTGGAGTAAGAACATGCTTCTGAGTATTCAAGACCTCAAGGTCGCCTTCCGCATGGGCAAGGTCGACGGCCAGATGCAGCGCCAGCTGGCCGTCAAGGGCGTGAGCTTCGACATCCCCGAGAACAGCACCGTGGCCCTGGTGGGCGAGTCGGGCTCGGGCAAGAGCGTCACCGCCATGTCCATCCTCAACCTGCTGCCCAGCAACGCGGAGCGCGAAGGCAAGATCCTGTTCCAGGGTCGTGACCTGCTGCAGACCTCGCTGTCCGAGCTGCAGGGCGTGCGCGGGCGCGAGATCGCCTGCGTGTTCCAGGATCCCATGACCTCGCTGAACCCCGTGTTCACCGTGGCCGACCAGATCATGGAGCCCCTGATCAAGCACATGGGCATGAGCCGCCGCCAGGCCCTGGTGCGCGCCGAGGAGCTGCTCAATCAGGTCGGTATCCGCGAGCCGGAAAAGCGCCTCTCCGCCTATCCGCACGAGCTGTCGGGCGGCCAGCGCCAGCGTGTCATGATCGCCATGGCGCTCGCCAACCGCCCGGAACTGCTGATCGCCGACGAGCCGACGACCGCGCTCGACGTCACCGTGCAGCGCCAGGTGATGGAGCTGATGGCCAAGCTCAAGGACACGCACAAGATGAGCATGCTGTTCATCTCGCATGACCTGGGCGTGGTGGGCGAGATCTCGGACCAGGTGGTGGTGATGCGCCACGGCCAGATCCGCGAGAAGGCGCCCGTGGCCGAGATCTTCAAGAACCCGCAGGACAGCTACACCAAGGCCCTCCTGGCCTGCCGCCCCTCGCTGACCGAGAACCCGGCCCGCCTGATGGTGATCGACGATCACATCGCCGGCCGCGCTGCGCGCGCCGAGGGCAAGGCCAAGGACCCGAACGCCCCCGTCATCCTGGAAGTGCGCGGCCTGAAGAAGAGCTTCTTCTTCAAGGAAGGCCTGTTCGGCAAGAAGGAGTTCAAGGCCGTCAAGGGCGTGAACTTCCAGCTGAAGAAGGGCTACACCCTGGGCGTGGTGGGCGAGTCCGGCTCGGGCAAGACCACCATGGGCCTGACCCTCTTGCGTCTGCACGAGCCCACCGGCGGCGAGGTGCTGTTCGAGGGCAAGGACCTGCTCAAGATGAGCGGCAACGACTGGCAGAAGATGCGCCGCCGCATCCAGGTCGTGTTCCAGAACCCCTATGCCTCGCTGAACCCGCGCTTCACCATTGGTCAGACCCTGGTCGAACCCATGGAGATCCACGGCATCGGCGCCAGCCACAGCGAGCGCCTGGCCACGGCCAGCGCCATGCTGAAGAAGGTGGGCCTGGAGGAGAAGCACTACGGGCGCTACCCGCACATGTTCTCTGGCGGCCAGCGCCAGCGCGTGGCGATCGCCCGCGCGCTGATGCTCAATCCGCGTCTTCTGGTGCTCGACGAGCCGGTTTCGGCGCTCGACCTGTCGGTGCAGGCCCAGGTGCTGAACCTGCTTGCCGATCTGCAGGACGAGTTCCGCCTGACCTATGTCTTCATCAGCCACGACCTGGCCGTGGTGAAGTTCATCTCCGATGAGGTGCTGGTGATGCAGAACGGCGATGTGGTCGAACAGGCCGACACCGCCGCCCTGCTGGCCGCCCCCAAGCAGGAGTACACCCGCCGCCTGCTGGGCGCCGTGCCGCGTGGCTACCAGGAGGACGCGGCCGCAGCGGCCGCCTGAAGCTCATAGACAGGGCCTGTGCCCCGATCATGAAAGCGGCCCGCGGGCCGCTTTTTTCTTGCCCTCCCCCCCATCGCCGCGCTTGACCCCGGCTTGTTTTCGAGATTAAAGTGATATCACTTTTAAGGGAGTCAGCCTCATGAGCAAGAACCGTCCGGGCCCGGTGCCTGACCAAGGTCGCCTGGAACAAGCCGCTCAGACCGCCAACGGCTATCTGGCTATTCTGATGGGCCTGGCCGCCCTGGCCGCCGCGGCGCTGCTGGCCTGGCTCACCCGGGGCGAGTCCCTGGGCGCCCTGCTGATGGCCGGTCTGCTGCTGGGCGCCGGCCTGGCCCTGCTGATGGGCCTCTATATCCAGCAGCCCGGCGAGGCGCGGCTGCTGACCCTGTTCGGCCAGTACCGCGGCACCGACCGCACAGCCGGCCTGCGCTGGGCCAATCCCCTGACCCTCAAGCGCCGCGTCTCGCTGCGCGCGCGCAACTTCAATGCCCCCACGCTCAAGGTCAATGACAAGCGCGGCAACCCGGTGGAGATCAGCGCCGCCGTGGTCTGGCGGGTGGAGGACACGGCCCGCGCTGTCTTCGAGGTGGACGACTACGAGCGCTATGTCGCCGTCCAGGCCGAGGCCGCCATCCGCCATCTGGCTGCCCAGTTCGCCTATGACGAGGGTGAAGACCTGGCCCCGGGCGAGACCACGCTGCGCGCCGGCGCCGACGAGGTGATCAGCGCCCTGCAAGCGGAACTGCAGGCGCGCTTCGCCGAGGCCGGCGTCAGCGTGCAGGACGCCAAGATCACCCATCTGGCCTATGCGCCCGAGATCGCCCAGGTAATGCTGCGCCGCCAGCAGGCCGAGGCCATCATCAGCGCCCGCAAGAAGATCGTGCAGGGCGCGGTCAGCATGGTGGAGGAGGCGCTCAAGGGCCTGTCGGAGCGGTCCATCGTGGAGCTCGATGACGAGCGCAAGGCCGCCATGGTCTCCAATCTGCTGGTGGTGCTGTGCTCCGACAAGGACACCCAGCCCATCGTCAACACCGGCACGCTCTACAACTGACGACGATCCACCGCGAGCCCGATGGCCAGCCCCGACAAGAAGAGCTTTGCCCTGCGCATCGATCCCGCCCTCTGGGCCGAGATCGAGCGCCTGGCTGCGCAGGAGCTGCGCTCGGTCAATGCCCAGATCGAGTACCTGCTGCGCGAGGCCCTGGCCCGCCGCGGCATCCGGCCCGACAAGGCCCCGGCGGCCCGACGCGGGCGACCGCCCGGGCCGGCGGCTCAGGACGAAGAGGGCTGAACTCCGCCCCGGGGCTCATGACGGCGCAACAAGGCCCAGACCACGGGCAGCACCAACCAGAAGCCCGAGGCCGGCATCAGCAGCACGCCCAGAGCCCACAGGGCCAGCAAGCCCCAGCCCAGGGGTCGCAGCGCGGCCGGGTCGAGCTGAGGCTGACGCTCCAGCAGGCTCAGGGCTTGCCCCAGCAGGGCCAGGGGCGCGCCGAAGAGCAGGAACCAGGTGGCCGCCGCGAGCAACGGGTCCGCCCCCACCGCATTGAACAGACCCAGGCGCAGCATCTTCTGCAGCGGCCCGGCAAAGACCAGCAGGCCGAACACGGTGTGCAGCGCGGCCACGGCCAGCAGCCAGCGCCCCATCCAGGGGCGGTTCGTGGCAAGGGATGTCATCGCTCTTCTCCTCCTATCCAGGGATTGCGGGTGCGTACCCGGGCGCCCAGCTGCGCCAGCAGCTGGTTCAGACCCAGGAAGGCGCGGTCCAGATACGGCAACTCGGGCGGCATGTCATGCAGATGCCGCATGGCCACCCGCTGCTGCGCGCGCCCCAGATGCGGCAGCGGCGCACGGGCGCCGAAATCGAATACCGCCTCGCGAAAGGGTGCGAGCTGCCAGTCCAGCAGCGGGGCCAGGGCCGGGCGCAGCTCGCGGCGGAAACTCTCCAGATCCAGGCCCGCATCGATCAGGCCCAGCGCCTGGTAGGCGCCGTGCAGGGCCGCATCGCCATCCGGCACCAGGGCGGCCGACCAGGCCCGGGCCAGGCCCTCGACGAGGCGAGGCGGCAAGACCCGCGTGCAGCCGAAGTCCAGCAGGCCCAGGCGGCCATCGGGCATGAAGAGGTAGTTGCCGGGATGCGGGTCGGCGTGCAGACGCCCCAGCTCGAAGACCATCAGCATGAAAGTCTCGAAGATCAGCTGGCCGTAGCGGTCACGCTCAGCCTGGCTGGGGCCCTGGGCCAGCCACTCGGCCAGATGTTGACCCGGCAGGGCCTGCATGGCCAGCAGCTGGGGCGTGCTGAGCGCGTGGCAGACCTCGGGCACCACCAGCTGGGGCAGGCGCGGCGCCAGGGCGGCGCGGAACTCGTCCATGGCTCGGGCTTCCTGCGCATAGTCCAGCTCGGCGGCCAGGCCGGCCTCGATCTCGTCCAGCACACGCGCCAGCAGGGCCGCATCGGGCCTGGCCCCTTCGCCCAAGGCCAGGCCACCCAGGCGCCCCAGCAGCAGGCTGCGCAAGAGGCGCATATCGCTGCTGATGGTGGCGGCAATGCCCGGGTACTGCAGCTTGAGCGCCAGCACGCGGCCATCCTCGAGCTGCGCTCTGTGCACCTGGCCCAGGCTGGCGGCCGCGAAGGCCTGGGGTTCGAAGTGGGCAAAGCGCTCGGCCCAGTCCGGCCCCAGGGCCTGGCGCATGCGCTTGCCCACCAGGGCCTGGTTCATGGGCGTGGCCTGGTAGCAGGCCCGGGCCAGCTGCTCGCGCAAGCCCTGGGGCAGCAGCTGGACCTCGCTGCTGAGCAGCTGGGCGGCCTTGAGCGCCACGCCCTTGAGCTGGTTCAGCGCGCCAAAGAGGATGCGGCCCAGCTCGGCCTCGTGCGCTGCGCGGGCCGCGGCGCGCTGTGCCTCGTCGCGCGCCAGATCGCGGGCCTTGTGGCCCAGGCGCGCGACGCCGGCCCGCGCCAGCGCGCCGCCGGCAATGGCGCCGCGCGCCACGCGGCCGCTGCGGGGCGGCTTGCTGGCCGCCGTCATGGCCGGCTTTCCCTTTGCATCTGGCGCATCACCTGGCGCAGCATCAGGGGCACGATCAGGCTGTGGGCCGGCCCCACCAGCGCCATATAGAGCCGGCCCAGACGGTTGTGCTCATGCACCACGGTGCTCAGGGCCAGGCGGCTACCGCCATCGGGCTGGGCCAGTCGCAGCAGGGACAGGCGCACATGCAGATGCTTGTCGTCATCCCCCAGCACCAGCTCGCCGGGCCGCTGCTGCTCCAGGGTGAAGATGCCCACCCGGTCGCCGATGCGATAGGCCTCGGCCGGCTTGCCCGGCTGGCGCGCGGCCAGGCCGCCCAGATCCTTGAGCCCCACCAGACGCACGACGCGGTTGCGCAAGCTCATCAGGGCCGCCATCCAGGCCGGCGTGCGCGCGCTCAGGCGCAGCCAGCTCTGCAGCAGGGGCGCCTGGGGATCAGGGTCGGGCAGCAGATAGCAGTCGGCGAAGTCGGCCGTGGGGAGGCTGGAGGCCAGCACGCTTTGCGCCGGCACGGCGATCTTGCTCAGGGTCCAGGGGCTCATGAACGGGCCTCCCTCGCCACACCCAGGCCGCGCCGCGCCAGGCTGAGCAGCTCCAGCACGCCGCCGCCTTGCAGCAGGCGGGCCAGCTGGTTGCGCAGCAGAAAGCCGCCCAGCTCGCCCAGCTTGTTGATCAGCCCGCTCTGCAGCATCAGGGCCAGCAGGCCCAGGCTGAGATCAGTGAGCTGGGTGGTGTCGGAAAACTCGGCGCTCTCGTCCTGCAGCCAGTAGACGAGGATGGCAAACACATAGTCGGCCATCAGGCCCGCCAGCAGGCCCTTGAAGCCGCAGGGCGCGATCTGGCCGGCCGCCTCGGCCTCGGCCAGCCAGGCCTCCACCTGGGCTTTGAGCGCGGGCTTGCCCGGCAGGGCGTCACCCATCAGCAGCAGCGGGTTCTCGCGCGCCAGGCCGCGGGTGATGGCCACGAACTCGCGATCCGGCAGCAGGCGCTCCAGCACCGCATCCACCAGGCGCTGCAGGCGCTCCTGCAGCTGGTAGCCGGCCAGGCCCTTGGTCTTGAGGGTCTGGGCCAGGGCATCGTTGATCGCCAGCTCGTAATAGCCCAGCACCAGCTTTTCCTTGCTGGGGAAGTATTTGTAGATCGTGGCGTCCCCCAGGCCGGCGGCGCGCGCGATCTGCTTCATGGTGGTCCGCTCATAGCCCTGGCTGCTGATCAGGTCCACCGCGGTCGCCAGCAGCAGGCGCTGGTTCTTGTCTTGCTGTGATTTGGAAATCTTCATCGGCTATCTAATAAATTTCTAAATACTTCTTTCAATCAATAGTACGTACACAAAACAGCGAACGCAAGCCAAAAGTCTTTGAATTTTTCCGCACGACCGTGCTAAATTGAAGCGCATGGAAGCCAAGACCGAACGCAGCGAGCTGACCCAGACCGCCATCGTGGACATGGCGCTGGAGATGGCCGCCCGCGAAGGCCTGGAAAGCCTGTCCATCGGCGAGGTGGCCAAGCGCCTGAACCTGTCCAAGAGCGGGGTGTTCTCGCGCATCGGCTCGCGCGAAGCCCTGCAGCGCGCGGTGCTGGAGGAGTTCGACCGGCGCTTTCAGCAGGACATCCTGCTGCCCGCCCTGCGCGAGCCGCGCGGCCTGCCACGGCTGGACGCCATCATGGCCGCCTGGCTGCAGCGCGCCACCACCCCCGGCCTGCGCGGCGCCTGCCTCTACGCGGCCGGCAGCTTCGAGTTCGACGACTGTGACGAGAGCCCCCTGCGCGAGTTGCTGCTGGAGGGCGTGCGGCGCTGGCGCACGGTGCTGCGCCGCAGCGTGCTCCAGGCCGTGGAGGCCGGCCATCTGCGTGCCGACCTCGACCCCGACCAGCTGGTCTTCGAGCTGGACGGCCTCTTCACCGCCCTGGTCCGCGAATCGCGCTTTCTGCGCGAACCCAGCACACGGGAGCGCGGCTGGGCCTGGTACCAGCGCCTGATCCGGGACTACCGCGCCTGAGCGAGCGCCATGCCTGCGCGTTTCTCTGCTTCGCCAAACTTCGCACGGCCGTGCGAAAACTTTGTCAACCCGTTCATCACAAGGAGAGCGCCATGCTTGCCCTGATCCTCCTGCTCCCCCTGCTGGCCCTGGTCTGGCGGCTCGGCATCGGCCTGCAGCGCCTCTGGCGCGCCGTGCCGCGCAGCAACCACGACCTGGTCTGGCACTGAGCCGCGCAAGGCCCGACGATGAATCGCACCCAGGAACTCAATCCCGCCGCACTGTTCTATGGCCAGGGCCCCGGCCAAAGGCTGCTGCGCCAGGCCCTGGGCCGGCTCCAGGCCCTCAGCCCGGGGCTGACGGCCAGCCTGGCCTACCAGTTCTTCATCACCCCCCTGCCGCTCAAGCGGGCGGCACGCCGCCGCCCCGTGCCCGCCGTCTGGCAGCTGCAGCGCTGGCGCCTGGGCGCGCGCGAGCTGGCCCTGTGGCAGCGCCCGGCGCCGGGCGTGGTGCGCGCGCGCGTGCTGCTGGTGCATGGCTGGGCCGGCGACGCCCAGCAGATGCGCCCCCTGGGTGACGCGCTCTGGGAGGCCGGCCTGGAGCCCTGGCTGCTGGACCTGCCCGGCCATGGACGCAGCAGCGGTTGGCAGACGCATCTGCCCGAGTTCGTGGAGGTGCTGGGCCAGGTGGGCCAGCGCCTGGGGCCTTTGCAAGGCCTGGTGGGCCATTCCCTGGGCGCCCTGGCGGCCAGCCAGGCCCTGGCTCGCGGGAAGCTGGAGGCCAGCCGCCTGGCCCTGCTGGCCTGCTCCGCGCCGCCGCGCGAGGTGCTGGGCTGGTATGGCGCCAGCCTGGGTCTGGGGCGCGAGGTGCTGGGCCGCTTGCGCCAGCGCCTGGAGGGGATCAGCGGCCACGGCCTGGAGCAGTTCGAGCCGCCCTGGCTCGCCACCCGCCTGCACCAGCCCACCCTGCTGCTGCACGACCGGGCCGACCGGGCCGCCCCCATGGCAGTGTCCGAGCAGCTGGCCGCCGCGCTGCCGGCGGCGCAGCTGATGCCGACCGAGGGCCTGGGGCACCGCCGCCTGCTCGCCGACACGGCGGTTCTGGCCGCCATCAGCCGTCATCTGCGCCCGTAAGCCGTTGTAAGCGTGCAAATATGCCGCCTGGGGCGCCCAGGCTAGGGCCGGCCCCAGTTCGGCGCGAGCGGCCGGCCTCCTACACTGCGCGCGACCGCATGAGGGAGTGCCGCGCCAGATGAAACGCCTGATCCAGACCCTGCGCCGTGCCGGGTGCCAGGCCTGCACGCTGCCCCCGACCGCATCCGCCATGGCCTGAAAGGCCGTTTTTCCTCAAGCCTCCCCCTGGATGCGTCGATAGCTTGTCAGTGATGTGCACGGCTTCCACCGCCCCTGCCGGGCCGCGCTTGTCTGTCTGGCTGCCCCTGATGCTGGCGGCCGGACTGCTGCTGGGCGGCTGCCGGCAGGAGGCAACGCCCCGGGGCTCCGACTCCGCAGGCGCCCAGTCCGAGCAGGACCGGGCGCTCTGGCGCGAGCTGTCGCAGCTGGAGCGCGCCGGCCGCGGTCGGCCGCGCGAGGCCGAGCTGCAGCTGCGCGAGCTGCAAAAGCGCAGTGCCCCCGGCAGCGCCGAACGCCTGGAGGCCCTGGCCCTGCGCGGCATCATGGCCGCCTACAACCGCGACCGTCCCATCCTGGAACAGGTGCAGCAGGACCTGCTGCACTGGCCCGCCGGCCCGGGCCAGGCCTCGGCCGAGCTGGCCGCCGCCACCATGATGGGTCTGTACCACCAGGCGCGCGGCGATCTGCGCGAAGCCCTCAAGGCCATGGCCCCGCTGCAAGACCGCGCCAGCACCGAGCGCAGCCCGCGCATCCTGCTGCGCGCCCGCCTGGCCATGGGCGGGATCCAGGCCGACAAGGGTCTGCTGGAGGAGGGGCTCGCCACCACCCTGGACGCCGTCAAGCAGGCCGATGCCCTGGGCGAGCTCTGGCGCCGCGCCGGCGCGCTCAACGAGCTCTCGCGCCTGTATGCCCGCACCCAGCAGACCGAGCGCGCCCAGCAGACCAATGCGGAGGCCCTGGCCACGGCCCAGCAGGACCCGGATCCGGTGCTGCTGTACCTGGTGACCACGGTGCGCGGCATCGTCCACGCCGAGGACGCCGACCCCAGCGTGACCCAGCAGGCCTGGGCCCAGTCCCTGCAGTACGCGCGCGAATCCCAGGCCGAGGGTCCGCAAGCCCTGGCCCTGGCCAACTACAGCGACCACTATCTGCGCCGCGGCGAGTACGAGCGCGCCCTGGACCTGGCCGGTCAGGCCCTGCCCCTGGCGCGCCGCGCCCAGAATCTGAACGCCGAGATCGTGGCTTTGCACAATATGGGTCTGGCCAAGATCGGGCTCAAGCGCGTGCCCGAAGGCACCCGCGATGTGCGCCAGGCCATCACCCTGGACGAGCAGCAGGGCGCCCTGCCCTACGCCGCCGACGGCTGGAAGGAACTGGGCGAATACCTGGAGCGGGCCGGGGACTGGGCCGGCGCCATCGAGGCCCACCATGAATACCGCCGCCTGATCGACCAGGTGCTGCGCGACGACACGCGCAAGACCGTGCTCGAGGCCCAGGAGCGCTATGACGCCGAGCGCCGCGCCAAGGAAATCGAGCTGCTCAACCGCGACAACAGCCTCAAGACCGAGCAGATCCGCGCCCACGACCTGGAGCTCAAGCTCTGGGCCGCCCTGGCCGGCTGCGTGCTGCTCTCGGCCGTGCTGCTGGGCCTGGCCTACCAGCGCATACGCCGCACCAATGCCGCCCTGGCCAGCAGCAATGAAAGCCTCAAGCTGCAAAGCGAGCGCGACCCGCTCACCGGCCTGTCCAACCGGCGCCACTTCCAGTCCGCCATCAAGCGCCTGGCCGACGCCGGCAAGCTGGCGGGCACGGTCTACCTGATCGACATCGACCACTTCAAGCGCATCAACGACCAGTGGGGCCATGCCGCAGGCGACAGCGTGCTGGTGGAGGTGGCGCGGCGCCTGCGGGCGGCCCTGCGCGAGGACGATCTGGTGGTGCGCTGGGGCGGCGAGGAATTCCTCATCGTCGTGCCCTCGCGCGCGGCCGAGGACGCTCGCGCCCTGGCCCAGCGCCTGCTGGACCTGCTGGGCACGCCGGTGCGCCATGGCGAGCTGAGCGTGCCGGTCACGGCCTCCATCGGCTTTGCGAGCTTCCCGGTGGCGCCGCACGGCCTGAGCCTGAGCTGGGAGCGCGCCATCGACCTGGTGGACACCGTCATGTACCTGGCCAAGGCCCATGGCCGCAACAAGGCCTATGGCGTGCTGCAGGCCGAGGCCCGGCACGAGGCCGGCCTGGAAGCCCTGTCCAAGCGCCTGGAGGCCGCCTGGCAGCAGGGCCAGGTGGGCCTGGTGGCCCTCAACGGCCCCAGCCAGGAGGGCGCGCCATGAAGCGTCTGCTGCTCTGCGTCGGCCTGCTGCTTGCCGGCCTGATCGGCAAGGCGCAGGCCGTTGAGCCGCCGCTGGACCCGGCCCTGGACAGCGAGCTCAGCCACCTGATCACCCTGGCCTATGACCGCCCCGAGGCCTCGCTGCAGGCGGTGCGCGCCATGCGCAACACCCAGAGCAGCCCTGGCGCCCTGCTGCAGCTGCGCCTGGCCGAGGCCCAGATCCTGATCCAGTGGGGGCGGACGGAACAGGCCGAGGCCCTGATTGGCGCGCTGGAACGCGAGGCCAGTGCGCATGACCGCAGCCTGTTGCTGCGCGCCCAGATCTCCGAGCGTCAGGGCCGTTTCGGCGAGGCCGGCGAATTTGCGCGTGAGGGCCTGCGCCGCCTGGAGGCGCAATGCCCCGCCAGCGAGCTGGCGCGCGCCATCCAGCAGGGCCGCTGCGACTTCCGCGCCGCCTGGTGGGCGCTTCGCATCCTGGAGCGCGGCGAGTCGGCCCAGGGCGGGCTGGCCCAGGCCGGCGCCACCATACAGCGCGCCCTGGCCCTGGCCCAGGCCGGCCAGGACCGCTATCTGGCCAGCGTGAGCATGAACACCCTGGCCCTGCTGAGCCAGGAGCTGGACCAGCCGGACGAGGCCCGCCGCTGGCTGGCCCTCGGCCTGGAGCAGGCCCAGGGCGATCCGATGGCCCTGAGCCTGAACAAGGTGGCCGAGGCCCGGGTTGCCGTGCGCCGGGGCGACAAGCGCGGCCAGCTCAATGCCTACGAGGAAGCCCTGGACCATGCCCAGCGCGCCGAGGCGCCGCACACCGTGGCCCAGATCCGCGTCAATCTCGTGGACCTGCACATGCACAACGGCCGCCCCGCCGTGGCCATGGAGGAGGCGCGCCTGGCCCTGCCGGTGCTGCAGAGCTTCAGGGACCTGCGCCTGGAGCGCACGCTTCGCCACAATATGGGCGTCTCCCTGCTGCTGCTCAAGCAGTTCGACGCGGCACGCCGCGAGCTGGCGCGGGCCCAGCAGCTGGCGAGCGAGCAGCCCAATCCCGCGCGCCGCGCCACCGAGCTGCGCGAGATCGGCCAGGCCTGGGCCGCCAGCGGCCAACCCCGCGAAGCCATCACCGTCTTCCACGCCGAGCGCGCGCTCTCGGCCCAGATCCAGGCCCGCAACCGCGAGACCCAGCTGCAGCAGCTCAAGCTCAAGTACGACAGCGATCGCAATCAGCGCGACCTGGACCTGCTCACCCGCGACCGCAGCCTCAAGGACCAGCAGCTCGCCAACCACGAGCTGGCCCAGCGCGTGGGCATGGCCGTGGCCCTGCTGCTGGGTCTCTCCCTGGTCCTGGTGGTGGTGATGCTGCAGCGCGTGCGCGCCGCCAACCGCCAGCTCAAGGCCAACCAGCGCCTGCTGCGCAGCCAGAGCGAACGCGACCCGCTCACCGACCTGGCCAACCGCCGCCACTTTTTGGCCGTGATGCAGAAGCAGGCGCAGCAGCTCTTCACCGGCGGCCTGCTGATGATAGACATCGACCACTTCAAGCATGTCAACGACCAGCAGGGTCATGCCGTGGGCGATGTGGTGATCCGCGATGTGGCCCAGCGCATCCGCGACGCGGTGCGCACCGAAGACCTGGTGGTGCGCTGGGGCGGCGAGGAGTTCCTGGTCTTCGCGCCCAATGTCAGCCAGGACACGCTGAGCCTGCTGGCCGAGCGCGTGCTCAACAGCGTGGGGGGCCAGCCGGTGGCCACCGAGAACGGGCCGCTGCGCGTGACCGTGTCCATCGGCTTCGCGCATTTCCCCCTGCCGCCCGGCCTGCTGCGCCAGCACTGGGAGCAGGCGGTGAACTGGGCCGATATGGTGCTCTACACCGCCAAGGCCCAGGGCCGCAACCGCGCCGTGGGCATCGCCACCGTGGACGCCCAGGACGCCGCCGCCCTGCTCGAGATCGAGGCCGATTTCGACGCCGCCTGCCACTCCCAGCGGGTGCGGCTGCTGCACATTCCCGGCCCCTGAAGCGGGCATACTCGGCGCCATCGACCCGCACAAAAACAGGAGACAGACGATGACGCAAGACCCGACCCGCCGGCTCCTGCTGGCCCTCGCCGCCGGCACCCTGCTGCCCCTGGGCGCCCAGGCCCAGAGCGCTGCCGCCTGGCCCAGCAAACCCCTGCGCATCGTCGTGCCCTTTGCCGCGGGCGGCACCACCGACATCCTGGCCCGTGCCCTGGCGCCCGAGCTGCAGAAGGCCCTGGGCCAGCCCGTCATCATCGACAACAAGCCCGGCGCCGGCGGCAACACCGGCAGCGCCGAGGTGGCGCGCGCCAGCGACGGCCACACCCTGCTGATGGGCACGGTGGGCACGCATGGCATCAACCAGTCGCTCTACCCCAAGCTGCCCTACGACCCCATCAAGGACTTCGCGCCCATCACCCTGGTGGCTGCCGTGCCCAATGTGCTGGTGATCAATCCGGCCAAGGCCCAGCAGCTGGGCATCAACAGCGTGCAGGACCTGATCAAGGTGGCCAAGGCCAACCCCGGCAAGCTGAACATGGCCTCCAGCGGCAACGGCACCTCCATCCACCTGGCCGGCGAACTCTTCAAAAGCATGACCGGCACCTTCATGCTGCACTTTCCCTACCGCGGCTCGGGCCCGGCCCTGCTGGACCTGATGGGCGGCAATGTGGACCTGATGTTCGACAACCTGCCTTCCTCCATGGCGCACATCAAGGCCGGCAAACTCAAGGCCATCGCCGTGACCAGCGCCCGGCGCAGCGAGGCCCTGCCGGAGCTGCCCACCATCGAGGAGGCCGGCGGTCCCGCGCTCAAGGGTTATGAGGCCAGCTCCTGGTTCGGCCTGCTGGCGCCCAGCAGCATGCCGGCCGAGCAGGTGGCCCTGCTGCAGCGCGAGACCGCCAAGGCCCTGGCCACGCCCGCGCTCAAGGAACGCCTGGCCAGCCAGGGCGCGGTGGCCAGCGGCATGTCCAGCAAGGACTTCGCCGCCCTGATCGCCAGCGAAACCAGGAAATGGGCCCAGGTGGTCAAGAGCTCGGGCGCCAAGGTCGATTGATGTTGTTGAAGTGGTCCGAATGGCGCGCCTA
This sequence comes from Shinella sp. XGS7, assembly GCF_020535565.1. Classification (NCBI taxonomy): domain Bacteria; kingdom Pseudomonadati; phylum Pseudomonadota; class Alphaproteobacteria; order Hyphomicrobiales; family Rhizobiaceae; genus Shinella; species Shinella sp. XGS7. Next base: position 718,898 of record NZ_CP084758.1, read on the forward strand.
CGGGCAGCGCCATTTCCGTGAAGATCTGCTGGCGGCCCTGGTCGTCAGCGTGCTGCTGATCCCGCAGAGCATCGCCTACGCCATGCTCGCCGGCCTGCCGCCCCAGGTGGGCCTGTATGCCAGCCTGCTGCCCCTGGTGGCCTATGCGGCCCTGGGCTCCAGCCCGCACCTGGGCCTGGGCCCGGTGGCGGTGCTGGCCCTGATGATTGCCCAGACCCTGGCCCAGGCGCCGCCGGGCGTGAGCCCCAGCGAGGCGGCCCTGGTGCTGGCGGCCGAGGTGGGCATCATCCTGGCCCTGGCCGCCGCCCTGCGCCTGGACGCCCTGGCCGCCCTGCTCAGCGTGCCGGTGCTGCACGGCTTCGAGACCGGCGCCACCCTGTCCATCGCCGCCAGCCAGCTGCCGGTGCTGCTGGGCAGCCCGGCCAAGGGCTTCGAGCTGCCGGCTCTGCTGGAGAGCGCCGCCGCCAGCGGCTTTGCCTTCCTGCCCCTGGCCGCCGCCTACGGCCTCGCAGCCCTGCTGCTGCTGATGGCGGCGCGGCGCTGGCTGCGCGGCATGTGGGCTCGCCTGGCGCCGCTGGCCGTGCTGCTGGGCGCCATCGCCCTGGCCGCGGCCAGCGATGCGCTGAGCCGCGGCGTGCCCCTGGTGGGCACCCTGCCGCCCCTGCACCTGGGCCTCTCGCTGCCGCGCCTGGACGCCCAGCTCTGGCTGGCCCTGCTGCCGGGCGCCCTGCTGGTGGCCCTGGTGGGCTTTGTCTCCAGCCTCGTCGTGGCCGAATCCCTGGGCCGGCGCGCCAATGTGCGCATCGATGCCCGCGCCGAGCTGCGCGGCCTGGCTGGCGCCAATCTAGCCGCGGCCCTGAGCGGCGGCATGCCGGTGGCGGCCAGCTTCTCGCGCAGCGTGCTGATGGCCGATGCCGGCAGCCGCACCCGCATGACCGGGGTCTTCATCGCCCTCGCCATGGGCGTCGCCATGCTGGCCCTGGCCGGCCCCCTGGCCCTGCTGCCCAAGGCGGTGCTGGGCGCCACCATCCTGGTGGCCGTGCTCTCCGGTCTGAAGCTGGGGCCTTACCGCGACGCCTGGCGCTATGCCAAGCCCGAGGGCCTGCTGATGGTGGCCGTGAGCCTGATGGTGCTGTGCTGGAGCGTCACCGCCGCCCTGGGCCTGGGGGTGCTGGGCTCCATCGCCCTGCTGCTGCAGCGCACGGCGCGGCCCCATGTGGCCCTGCTGGGCCGCGTGCCCGGCACCGAGCATTACCGCAATGTGGACCGCTACGAGGTCGAGCGCCTGCCCGGCGTGCTGGCCCTGCGCATCGACGAAAGCCTGCTCTTCACCAATGCCCGCAGCCTGACCGATGTGGTGCAGACCTATCTGGCTCCCCACCCCGAAACCCGGCGCGTGGTGCTGCAGATGACGCCGGTGAACGCCATCGACTTCAGCGGCCTGGAGGCCTTGCGCGAGCTGCACGACACCCTGGCCCGGCGCGAGATCCGCCTGGACCTCAGCGAGGTCAAGGGCCCGGTGCTGGACCGGCTGCGCGCCGGCAACTGGGAGCGCTGGTTCCGCGGCCGGCTCTTCCTGAGCCAGCATCACGGCATGGAAGCGCAGGACTAGGGCCTGTTAACACTAGGGCAGCAGGCCCTAGAGCCTCTCTTCCAGCAGATCGTCCAGGCCGCGCAGGAAGCGGCCCATCTCCAGGGGCTTGGTCCAGTAGTCGTCAAAGCCCTGGTCCAGCGCGGTCTGGATATCGCTGCTCATGGCATTGGCCGAGAGCGCGATCACCTTGCAATGCGCCAGCTCGGGCGCCAGGCGCAGGGCGCGCAGCACCTGGCTGCCGTGCAGATCGGGCAGCTGCATGTCCAGCAGGATCACATCGGGCCGCTGCTGCAGGGCCAGGGCCAGGCCGGCGCGGCCGCAGTCGGCGCTGCTGAACTCGAACTGCGGGCGCAGCGCCAGCAGCTCGCGCACCAGCAGCAGATTGGCGGGATTGTCCTCGATGCACAGCAGCTTCAGGCGCTGGCCGGCGCCGCCCACGGGCTGGGGCCGGCTCAGGGCGGGCAGCTCGTCCAGCGGGGCGGGGCGGGTGTCTTCCTGGTCGGCCGGCAGCCAGACGCGGAACTCGCTGCCCACGCCGGGCTCGCTGTCCACCTCGATGCGGCCGCCCATGCGCTCGGTGAGCTGGCGCACGATGGTCAGGCCGATGCCCGTGCCGGCAATGCCCTCCAGCTCCGCGCCCAGGCGGTTGAAGGGCTCGAAGATGCGCTGGCGAGCGTCGGGCGCCATGCCGCGGCCGCTGTCGCGCACCACCAGGGCCCATTCGCTGGAGGCCTCCTCGGCCCAGCCAGCGCTGCTGCCGCGCGTGTCCACCTCCACCCAGCCCTGGCGGCGGTTGTACTTGATGGCATTGGTCAGCAGGTTCACCAGCACCTGGCCCAGGCGGCGCTTGTCGCCGCGCACCCGACCCGGCAGATGCGGCCGCGCCAGGCGCAGGCTGATGCCGGCGGCCAGGGCCTGGTCGCTGACCCAGCCCAGGGCCTCGCGCACCAGGGCATCCAGGGGCACGGGCTCGTCCACCAGGGTCTGGCGGTCGGCGTCGATGCGGGCCAGATCCAGCACATCGTCGATCAGGGCCAGCAGATGGCGGCCCGCCTCGTCGATGCGGGCCAGACGCTCGCTCTGGCGCGGGCTCAGGGGCTCGGCCGTGTCGTAGCTCATCAGCTGGGCAAAGCCCAGCACCGCATTCATGGGCGTGCGCAGCTCGTGGCTGACCCGGGCCAGGAACTCCGACTGGGTGCGCTTGAGCTGGGCCAGGCGCTCGTTCTCCAGCGTCAGGGCCTGGGCCTTGCGGCGCTCGGTCACGTCCAGATTGACGCCGGTCATATAGGCCGGCCGGCCCTGCTCGTCGCAGACCGTGCGGCCGCGACTCACCAGCCAATGCACGGAGCCATCGGGCCAGACCACGCGAAACTCCCACTCATGGGCCTCGCGCACCCCGGGCGCCGGCGGGCGCTGGGCATAGCGCTGCACCATCTGCTGCCACTGGGCACGGTCCTCGGGATGCAGGCAGATCATGGCCAGCTCGTCGGGAGAGCGCGTGTCGGCCGGGCTCAGGCCGCGCAGCCGGTACATGGCCTCGCTCCAGAAGCTGCCCTGGCCGAAGGCGCGGCGCCACACCCCCACGCCACCGGCATCCAGGGCCGAGAGCACACCCACCGGCGCCGTGGTGGGCGGCAGCCAGGCCAGCAGGGCGCCATCGGCGCAGGCCAGGGCCTGGGCCTCGAAGGCCGGGCCCTCGCGGGCGCCCAGATCGGGGGCCAGCTGCCAGGCACGGCGCTGCGCGTCGGGCGCGGCCAGCACGCGCGGGGCCAGGGCCTGCCAGGCCAGGGCCTGGGCGGCCTCATCCAGGCCCTGTTCCAGGGCCCATTGCCGGGCCGCCGCATTGGGTTCGCAGCGCAGGCTCTCGCCGTGCCGCCAGATGCGCAGAGCAGGCTGCAAGGCCTGGCGCCAAAACTCGTCCATACGGGAAACTGGTAGATGCGTGCGGCAGTGTAGCCAGGGCGGGGCGTAAAAACCCCCATCCCGGCCCACGGATACAAACCGTCACCTCAGCCCCCCGAGCCAGCCCGCTCCCGTTAAGCTGGCGCCATGAACAGGGACTCGCGACTCGGCGCGCTGCGCGCCACCCTCCAAGGCCTGGGCCTGGCCGCCTGGCTGCTGGCCTCGATCGGGGCCCAGGCCCAGACCGGCGACTCCGGCGCCCTGCCGCAGGCCCAGCGCCTCTCGCCCCATGTGCTGCTGTTCCAGGGCCTGTCGGCCGCGGGCAGTCGCGAGAACCGCAACAACATCTCCAACGCCGGCCTGATCGAGACCCGCAGCGGCTGGGTGCTGGTGGACGCCCTGGGCTCGCCCGCCCTGGCGCGCGAGCTGCTGGCGCGCCTGCCCACGCTCTCCAGCCCGCCCAAGCCCCTGCGCCAGGTGATCCTCACGCATTACCACGCCGACCATATCTACGGTCTGCAGGTCTTCAAGGCGGCCGGCGCCCAGATCATTGCCCACCAGCGCGCCCGCGAGTACCTCAACAGCGACACCGCGGCGCTGCGCCTGAAGGCCAGCATCGAGGAAGGCCTGGTGGAGCCCGGCACCCAGCTGGTGGCGGCCGACCGCTGGATAGACGGCGAGACCGAGCTGCAGCTGGACGGGCTGAACCTGCGCCTGATTCCCGTGGGCCCGGCCCACACGCCCGAGGACCTCTCGGTCTGGCTGGCGGCCGACCGCCTGCTCTTCGCGGGCGACCTGGTCTTCAGCGGCCGCATCCCCTTTGTGGGCCAGGCCGACAGCCGGCGCTGGCTGGCCTCGCTGGACCGCCTGCTGATGCAGCCCGCCACCCTGATCGTGCCCGGCCACGGCCCGGCCTCCACCGCCGCCCGCCAGGACCTGCTGCAGACCCGCGACTACCTGGCCTATCTGCGCAGCACCATGGGCCAGGCGGCGCGCGAGATGCGGCCCTTCGACGAGGCTTACGCCGCCACCGACTGGTCGCGCTACGAGGCCCTGCCCCTGTTCAAGCTGGCCAATCGCATGAATGCCTATAACACCTATTTGCTGATGGAGCAGGAGCGGGACTAAAGCGGCGGTCACGCGCTTCTGTTAACTTCCGCGCTCAAAAATCAAAGGACCGTCGCATGAGCGAAGCATCCAAGAAAGCGCCGCAGGCACCCGCGGCCACACAACTACAGGGCATTCGTCGTGGCGTCGAGAAGGAAAGTCTGCGTGCCCTGCCCGATGGGCACCTCGCACTCACCCCGCACCCGGCCGCGCTGGGCTCGGCCCTGACCCATCCGCACATCACCACCGACTTCAGCGAATCGCAGCTGGAGCTGATCACCGGCGTGCACGCCGATGTGGACGCCTGCCTGGCCGAGCTGGGCGAGATCCACCAGGCCGTCTACCAGGTGCTCAACGAGCAGGGCGAGGAGCGCCTGTGGGTCAGCTCCATGCCCTGCGGCCTGCCCACCGACGAGACCATCCCCCTGGGCCGCTACGGCACCTCCAATATCGGCCGCTCCAAGAGCGTCTACCGCATGGGTCTGGGTCAGCGCTACGGCCGGCGCATGCAGACCATCTCGGGCATCCACTACAACTGGTCCATGCCCGGGGTCACGACCGAGCAGTACTTCGGTCTGATCCGCAATTTCCGCCGCCACAGCTTCCTGCTGCTCTATCTCTTCGGCGCCTCGCCGGCCCTGTGCGACAGCTTTGTCGAAGGCCGCGAGCATGAGCTGCAGCGCCTGGGCGAGCACACCTTCCACATGCCCCACGGCACCTCGCTGCGCATGGGCCGTCTGGGCTACCAGAGCGATGCCCAGGCCTCGCTCTCGGTGAGCTACAACAGCCTGGAGAGCTACGCGGCCTCGCTGCAGGACGCGCTGACCCGCCCCTACCCGGCCTACGAGCAGCTGGGCGTGCGCGGCGTGGGCGGCGACTACAACCAGCTCAGCCCCACCCTGCTGCAGATCGAGAACGAGTTCTACGGCACCATCCGCCCCAAGCGCGTGATCCGCCCCGGCGAGCGCCCGCTGCACGCCCTGCGCGAGCGTGGCGTGGAGTATGTGGAGGTGCGCTGCATGGACCTCGACCCCTTCGAGCCCCTGGGCATCAATACCCGGACCATGCGCTTCATCGACATCTTCCTGCTGCACTGCCTGCAAAGCGAAAGCCCGCCGGACACGCCGGCCGAGATCGCCGAGCTGGCGCAGAACCAGCACCTCACCGCCGCGCGCGGCCGCGAGCCGGGTCTGCAGCTGCTGCGCCGCGGCCAGGCCGTGAGCCTGCGCGACTGGGGCGCCGAGCTGCTGGCCGAGTTCGCGCCCCTGGCCGCCGCGCTGGACGCCGCCCACGGCGGCCAGGCCCACCGCGAGGCCCTGGCCGAGGCCGAGCAGCGCCTGGCCCAGCCCGAGCTCACGCCCTCGGCCCGGGTGCTGGCCGCCATGGTGCAGGACTTCCGCGCCAGCCATGTGGGCTTTGTGCGCGCCCAGTCCGAGCGCAGCCGCGAGCTGCTGCTCAACCGCCCCTTCAGCGCCGCGGCCCGCCAGCGCTACGCCGCCATGGCCGCCGCCTCGGTGGCCGAGCAGCAGCGCATCGAGGCCGCCGACACGCTGGACTTCGAGAGCTACCGCCAGCAATACCTGGCCCCGCGCAGCCTCGCGCTGAGCTGAGGCAGCCCCGGGCCGCGCTCACAGCCCCAGCTTGGCGGCCACCTCGCGCCAGGGCACCAGCTTGAAGTTCTGCCTGCCCTGGGGCAGGCGCTTGCGGCCGTCCTGCACCACCAGCAGACCCTCGCGGTAGGGGCCGCCCAGATTGGCGGCCGTCACCTCCAGGCCATCGGTTTCCGAGCTTCCGTCTATGCCCAGCGCGGCATTGATGCCGACGCGGAAGCTGCCCCGCAAGGTGTAGGGCGCATCGGCCTCGTAGACCGCATAGCTGTCATTGCCCTGGGAAGACACCACCAGGAAGCGGCCGCGCGGCGAGTCGTGCAAGGCCAGGCCCTCCACATCCGCATGCAGGGCCGCGCTCACCGGAATCACCAGCTGGGGCTCGGCCGCCGCATCGTCCAGCGCCACGCGCCAGACACCGCGCTTCTCCTCGCCCACAAAGAGCTGCTGCCGTGCCTCGTCCACCACGCAGCCCTCGGGCTGGCTGGGCAGGCGCCACTCGCGCAGCAGGCGCGCGCTCCAGCGCCCACGGGCATCGCGCTGCAGGCGCAGCTGCTGCACACGGCCGTCCTTGTCATTGGGAAAGGCGTCCAGGCCCCCCTCGGCATTGCGCCCCACGCACAGGCCGTAGATCTCGTCCAGCGTGGTGGGCAGACGGGCCAGCTCGCGCACCCGCCCGTCCTGCGGGGCGATGCCGAAGAGCACCAGGCCGTGCTCGTCGCGCTGCGTGGCCACCGCCAGATCCAGGCGCCGGCTGCCGTAACGCAGGCCCTGGCGCAGGTCCACATTGTTGATACGGCCCACGGGCAGGAACTGGCGCTCCCGGCCCTGCAGTTCGTAGACGGCCAGGCCCTGCTTCTTGTCCGTGCCCAGGATCAGGCTGCGCTCGCCCCGGACCGGATGCACCCAGATGGCCGGATCGTCCGCCGCATCGCCCTGGCCCCGCACCGGCTGGGTCTGGGCGCTGGGCTGCACGATGGCCGGCGCGGGCCCGGCCGCGGGCGAGGGCGCCTGCGCCGCCAGCCATTCATCCAGACGCTGTACCAGGGCCTTGTGATCGCTGTGGGCGTCGGCCAGCACCAGGCGGCGGCCCTCGCGCTCCGCATCGGCGGCATAGCGCCACAGGCCCACGCCGGGCTCGGCGATGTAGAGCGCCGCCTCGGCATCGCGCACCCGGCAGGCCAGGGGGGCCGGCGGCGTGGCCAGGCGGCGCAGCGGGCGCGGCGCGGTGCGGCCGCTCTCGTCCAGCAGCCATTGCTCGGAGAGCCCATCCTCGCCCAGCAGGAAGAGCTGCAGCAGACCCTGCGCGTCGCGGTAGAGGCAGAGCTGCTCGGGCGCAAAGGCCGGCCCGCTCCAGCGGGCCAGGGCCTGCAGCCGGGCGCCGTCGGGGCCGGCGCGCAGCAGGCGCAGCCGCCCCGTATCGGCCTCCTGCACCACGGCCAGCAGCCGCCCCTGGGCGTCGCGGTGCTGATCCCAGCGCTTGATGCGCAGCGCCAGCACCTCGCCGGGCCGGCCCTCGGCCGTGCGCAGCTCCAGGCCCTGCCGACCCAGGCTCAGGGTCTGGGCCTGCGACGCCCCCAGGCTCAGGGCCAGGGCCGCCAGGGCCAGGCCGCACTTGATAGCCTTCCGCATCAGAACACCATCGCCTTCAGGCCGAGCTTGTAGCTGCGACCGTACTGCTCGTACTGTGCGTTGCGGGCCTGATCGGCCTGGTAGACGTAGTAGCGGGCATTGGCCAGATTCAGGGCCTCGAAGCTCAGCTCCAGACGCGGGTTGAGCTGGTAGCGCAGCGAGAAGTCCAGCTGCTTCTGGCTGTCCACCTTCAGGTCGCGCGCGCCGTCGAACACATCGCCCACCTCCAGCAGATAGGGCGATTTGTGGTTGAGCGCCAGTCGGGTGCTCAGGCCCTGGCCCTCCCAGCCCAGGCTGAGGTTGAGCGTGCGGTCCGACTGGCTGGGCAGCGTGATCTCGCGCGATTTCCATTGCCCGCCCTGGTAGCCGCCAATCCGGGCCTTCGAATCGACGAAGCTGGCATTGGCCCCCAGCACCAGGCCGTTGAAGGGCGCCGGCAGCTCGCGCAGCAGCTGGCTGTAGGCCAGCTCCAGGCCGCGCACCGTGGCGCGCTCGCCATTGGCAAAGCTCAGCACCTTGCTGAAGCCCGTCCAGCCCGGGCTGCCGGCCAGATCGGTCTGGAACACGAAGTCCTGGATGTTCTTGTGGAACACATAGGCCGACAGAGCGCCATCGCGGCCGCCCCGGCCCAGCGCATGCTCCACCCCCAGGTCCAGATTGCGCGAGCGCAGGGGCTTGAGCAGGGGGTTGCCCTGCTGCACGCTGTCGCCGTCCACCACCCGACCGGGCGAGAGCTGGGCATAGCTGGGGCGCAGCACGGAATTCGTCAGCGCCGCGCGCAGCTGGGTCTGCGGGCCCAGCAGGTCCTGGCGCAGCAGCAGGGCCGGCAGCCAGTGGCTGCTGCGGCTGTCGGCACGGCTGGGGCTGAGCTGATCACCCTTGAGGGCATAGCCCTCGGCGCTGAAGGTCAGGCGCTCGTGGCGCACGCCGCCCAGCAGCTGGGTGCCGCCCCGCTCCCAGCGCAGCTGGGCGTAGCCGGCGTCACTGTCCTCGTTCATGCGGAAGTCGTTGGCCGCGGAATCCGTGGCGTCGCGAAAGCCCGTGGCATCCAGGCCGGCGGCCAGGCGGCGCAGCGCGGCCGCATCCAGGGCGGGGCCGAAGCTGCCCCAGGCATAGCCCACCGCGCCGCCCGCCAGATAGGGGTCCAGGCTCAGCGCGGTCTTGGGCACGCCGGCCTTCGCGAGGTTCTTGGCGCTGTAGGACCAGCTCTCCTGCTCATTGCGCTTGTCGCGGCGCGTGGCCTTCAGGCCGGCCCTGAACTCCAGCTCGGCCCCGCCGGCCAGCTCGAACTCGCGCTGCAGATCCAGCCTGGCGTGGCGCACCCGGTCGCGCGCTTCGGAGCTGGCCAGCTTGAACTTGTCCAGGGCATAGCCGCTGCTGCCGGCCAGGCCGTCCGGGCCCAGCAGCCGAGGACGCTCTGTGCCGCTGAAGCCCACGCCGCTGAAGCTGCCCTTGAAGGATGAGGACGAGAGCGCATCGGGCTTGGCCTCGCTGGCCCGGCTCAGCCCGGTCTCGGCCTGAAGCTGCCAGGCGTCCAGGCCCAGCTGAGCGCCCAGCACCAGGGAGTTGCTGCGGTTCTTCTCATCGCGCGACTTCAGGCCGCGCGACGCGCTGGCCTTGCCCAGGGCCTCGCTGGCCTGGGCCGCGTCGAAGCTGATCTTCTGCGACTGGCGCGTCTCGCTGTCATCGAACTGGCTGGCAAAGCCGCGCAGATAGTAGTGCTGGCCCTGGGCCGGCTTGTAGTCGACATTGAAGGCGGCGCCCAGACGCTCGCGCAGGATCTCGTAGCGCCGCAGCTCGAAGGAGGCCAGCTTGTTGCCGCTCCAGGCGCCGCCGGTCTCCACATTGTCACTGGCGAAGCGGCGCTGATCGGCCGAGAACGCCAGGGCCAGGCCCAGGCTGTTGCCCAGGAAGCGATCGGCGAAGGTCAGCGCCGCGCGGGGTCGGGTCTTGCTGGCGTTGGCGTCGTGGTTGGCGCCCAGCTCCACGCTGAACAGCCGCCCGGCCACATCGAAAGCCGAGAGCGTGTTCACCGCCACGCTGCCGCCGATGGAGTTGGCGTCATCGGCCGGGGTCAGGGTCTTGTTGACCACCAGGGAGCGGATCAGGCCGGCGGGCACCACGTCCAGACCGGGGGCACGGCGGTCGGCCTCGGAGGCCGGCACGGTGGCGCCGTTGATGGTCACGGCGTTGTAGTCCGGACCCAGGCCGCGCACCCGGATGAAGCGGCCCTCGCCCTGGTCGCGCTCCACCGAGACGCCGGGCAGACGGGCCAGGGCCTCGGCGGCATTGTTGTCGGGCAGGGCGCCGATGGCGTCGGCATGCACCACGCTGAGCACGCCCAGCGCGGCGCGCTGCTTGTCCAGGGCGCCGCGCAGGCTGGCGCCCTGGCCGGTGACCTGTACCGCGTCCAGCCGCTCGGGCTTGACGGTGTCGGTCTGGGCCTGGGCGGACCAGGCCAGGGCCAGGCTCAGGCTCAGCAGGCTGAGCCGCTGGGGCAGGGCGGAGAGGGAGGCGGTGGGCATGGCAGCGGACATGGCAGCGGACTCGGGGAGTTGGAATGGCTGCGCATGCTGGGCGGCGGCCATGGCGCTTGCGTGACAAGCCCCCCGCCCCGGGCCGCTCGGCGCAGGCCGCGGGCCTGGCTGAGCTTTTGGGACTCCCCCGCCATCCTGCCCGCACCGTGTGACAGGCCTGTCATGCGAGCCGCCTAGCATGGCCGCCATGCCCCTGCTTGATCGCCTGCGCGCCGGCCTCTTTCCGCACCGCGCCCCGCTGCCCGCCCTGGCCCCGGTGCTGGGCCTGCGCCATTTCGGCCATGGCCTGCTGCTGCTGGCCGCGCTCCTGATGCTGCCCTTCGCCCTGCTGGGCACGCCGCGGCCCCTGGCGCAATGGCGCTGGATGGACGTGCTGGGCGAGGGCGGCACCTGCCTGATGCTGATGATCTGGCTGGGCTATCTGCGCGCCAGCCGGCCCGCCGGGCCCGTGAGCGACCGGCTCTGCCTGGGCCTGGCCGGCATGCTGCTGGGCGGCTATGTGGACCTGCTGGACGAGTTCTGGGTGCTGCCCAAGGCCATGGTCTGGGACAACTGGCTGGAGTCCGGCCTGCCCCTGCTGGGCATGATGCTGCTCACCTGGGGCCTGCATCTGTGGCGCCAGGAGCAGCTGGCCCTGGCGCGCCAGCTGGGCGCGCGCGAGCGCCTGTTCCGCGACCACCGCCGCATCGACACCCTCACCCAGCTGGGCGATGCCGCCTATATGGCCACGCAGATCGCCCTGGAGCGCCAGGCCGGCCGCGGCGGCCATCTGGCCATGCTGGCCTGGCCCGGTTTCGAGACCGCCGTGGCCCGCCCGCTGGGCCTGGCCGCGGCCGACCAGCTGCTGCGCAATGCCGGCAGCCTGCTGGCCCTGCATCTGGCGCCGGGCGAGCTGCTGTGCCGCTACGCCGGGGACCGCTTCGTGCTGCTGCTGCCGGGCCTGCAGGGCGGGGCCGCGCGCGCGCGCGCCGAGGCCCTGCGCCGCGTGCTGCAGGACTGGTCCCAGGGCCCGGCTCTCGCGCCGCGCCTGGCCGGCCTGGACCTGGCCCCCGATGACCGCCTGGCGCCCGAGCAGCGCCTGCAGCAGCTGGCGAGCGGTCTGCATGGCGCTTGAGCTGCCCGCGCTCTACCCACCGCCGCCCGCGCCCGGGGCGTCGGTGGCCGCGCGCTACGAGCTGGACAGCCCCTGCCTGGCCTGGACCGACCAGGCCGTGCTGCTGGCCGAGTTCGCGCGCAGCCGCGAGCTGGCCCCGCTGCAGCCGCCCGGCGGCGGCGCCGGCCTCATCAGCCCGCGCCAGCTGCTGGCCCTGCTGGAAGGGCTGCGCGCCGAGGGCGGACCGGACGCGGCCTTTGTGATCGGCCGCCACTGGCTGCCCGGCCACTACGGCCTGCCCAGCCAGGCCCTGCAGGAAGCGCCCGATCTGCTCACGGCCCTGCAGCTGCTGTGCCGCCATGCCGGCCGGCTCTGCCCCCTGCTCACGCCGCGCCTGCTGCTGGACGAGCAGGAGCTGGTCCTGGTCTGGACCGAGGCCTGCGGCCTGCCGCCCGGCCTGCGCGGCTTTGTGGTGGACCTGCACATGAGCGCCGTCAGCGCCCTGGCCGACTGGCTGGGCGGCCAGGCCCTGCCCTGGTGCTATAGCTTCAACCGCACCGCCCCGCGCGACCTGGCCCAGCACATGGTGCATCTGCAGGCCGGCGAGCCCGGCCGCCTGCGCTTCGGCTGCCAGGCCGATGCCATGCGCCTGCCCCTGGAAGCGGCCCGCCGCCCCTGGCCCACGCGCCCCGGCCGCGCCGCCGCCGCCCTGGCGGCCGGGGCCGACACCGGCTCGCAGGCGCGCGGCCTCATCGCCGCCCTGCACGACCGCCTGCTGCCCGCCCTGGACCGCGCGCCCGCGCTGGACGAGCTGGCGGCCGAGCTGGGCATGAGCCCGGCCACGCTCAAGCGCCGCCTGGCCCAGCACGGCACGCATTACCAGGCCGAGCTGGACCAGTTGCGCGCCCTGATGGCCCTGTACCTGCTGCATCTGCGCGGCCAGCCCAACGAGGCCGTGGCCCAGGCCCTGGGCTTTTTCGACAGCGCCAACTTCCGCCGCTTCTTCAAGCGCTGGACCGGCCTGCTGCCCAGCGCCCTGGCGCGCTGAGGAACTCCATGTCCGGTTCCGGCGCGTCAGCCGGGCCCGCCCTCCCTAGGCTGTGCAGCTTTGTTGCCGTTCAGCACTTCAAGGGAGAAAGACAGATGGCAGGACAACTGACGGGCCGCGTGGCCCTGATCACCGGCGCCAGCTCGGGCATCGGCCGGGCCGCGGCGCGGCTCTTCGCGGCCGAGGGCGCCCGGCTGCTGCTGGCCGCGCGGCGAGAGGCCGAGCTGGAACAGCTGGCCCAGGAAATCCGCGCCGGTGGCGGCGAGGCCTGGGCCCTGGCCGGCGATGTGGTGGACGAGGCCTATGCCCAGGCCCTGGTGCAGGAGGCCCGCCGCCGCTGGGGCCGGCTGGACGTGGCCTTCAACAACGCCGGCACCATGGGTCCGCTGTGCCCCAGCACCGAGATCCGCGCCGAGGACTGGCGCCGCGCCCTGGACGTGAACCTGGGCAGCGCCCTGCTCGCGGCCAAGCACCAGATCCCGGCCCTGCTGGACAGCGAGAGCGGCGGCAGCCTGATCTTCACCGGCACCTTTGTGGGCCACACGGCCGGCTTTCCGGGCGCGGCCGCCTATGCGGCCAGCAAGGCCGGCCTGATCGGCCTGGGCCAGGCCCTGGCCGCCGAGTACGGCCCGCAGGGTCTGCGCGTGAACACCCTGCTGCCCGGCGGCACCGACACGCCCATGGCCCAGGAAATGAACGGCACACCCGAGGCCCTGGCCCAGGTGGCGCGCCTGCATGCGCTGCGCCGCATCGCACAGCCCGAAGAGATCGCCCGCGCCGCGCTCTTCCTGGCCAGCACGGCGGCTTCCTTCGTCACCGGCAGCGCCCTGCTGGTGGACGGCGGGGTCTCGATCCAGAAGGTCTAGGTGTGATGCTTCAATAGGTTGTATCCGGTGTTCATCCGGATTGGGTTTGAGAGACTGGAAGTCGCCAAACACCCAATCGTCCCAGGAGCACCAACCGGATGAACAGCCATAAGCATGCCCGACTTACCTACGCCCGCCGAGTCGAGATGGTCAGGCAGATGACCGCGGAAGGTCTCAGCGCCCCAGCAGCGGCTGCAGCGCAAGGCGTGACGGCCCCGACGGCCAGGAAGTGGCTCGGCCGCTATTTGGCCGGCGGTGAAGCCGCCTTGGCTGATGCCTCTTCGCGTCCCACGCACTCACCCAGAGCCATCGCTCCAGCCAAGGCGTTGCTCATCGTCGAGTTGCGCCGCCGCCGAATGCTGCAGTCCAGCATCGCCCGCAGCGTGGGCGTCTCGGCCGCCACTGTCAGCCGTGTGCTGGCTCGTGCTGGACTGTCCAAGCTCAGCGACCTGGAGCCGACTGAGCCCGTGGTGCGCTACGAGCGCGAGGCGCCGGGCGAGCTGCTGCACATCGACACCAAGAAGCTCGGGCGCATCGTGCGCCCGAGCCATCGCGTCACAGGTAATCGACGCGACTCGGTGGACGGTGCGGGCTGGGAGACGCTGTTCGTGGCCATTGACGATCACGCACGACTGGCCTTCACGGCCATGCATCCGGACGAGAAGAAAGCCCAGGCGGTGCAGTTCTTGAAGAATGCCGTGGCGTACTACGCCAGGATGGGCGTCACGGTCCAGCGGCTGCTCACCGACAACGGCGCGGCATTCCGCTCGCGAGAGTTCCGCCAGGCCTGCGTCGAACTCGGCATCAAGCACAGCTTCACGAAGCCCTACACGCCCAAAACCAACGGCAAGGCCGAGCGCTTCATCCAGACCGCGCTCCGTGAATGGGCCTACGGCTGGACGTACCAGAGCTCGGCTCAACGCACGGCGGCCCTGGCCCATTGGCAGCATCACTACAACTGCCACCGACCGCACAGCGGCATCGGCGGCGTCCCGCCTATCTGCAGACTAAGTGCCTCAAGAAACAACGTCTTGACGCTTCACATCTAGGCCTTGTGATGGATCAAGCCGGCCGGGCCGGCGGCTGCGAAGAATAGGCCTCATCAACGCTGTTCACTGCTTTGGGAGGAACCACTTTGAAGGCCTATTTCATCGGCGGCGGCATCGGCTCGCTGGCCGGCGCCGCATTCATGATCCGCGACGCGGGCGTGCCCGGCACCCACATCACCATCTTCGAACGCTCGCCCCTGTCGGGCGGCAGCTTGGACGCCGCCTGGCACCCCGAGCAGGGCTACTCCCTGCGCGGCGGGCGCATGCTCACCAGCGACCACTACGAATGCCTGTGGGACCTGATGCGCAGCATCCCCTCGCTGGACCAGCCCGAGCTCTCGGTCTATGAGGAGACCCTGCGCTTCAACGAGCGCCATCCCGCCCACTCGCGCGCCCGCCTGGTGGACCGCCGCGGCCACAAGCTGGATGTGCACTCCATGGGCTTCAGCGCCGCCGACCGCCTGGAGCTGCTGCGCCTGAGCGAAGCCTCGGAGGAGAGCCTGGGCCGCAGCCGCATCAGCGACTGGCTCTCGCCGCCCTTCTTCGAGTCGAACTTCTGGTGGATGTGGCAGACCACCTTCGCCTTCCAGCCCTGGCACAGCGCGGTGGAGTTCAAGCGCTATCTGCACCGCTTCATGAACGAGTTCCCGCGCATCGAGACCCTGGGCGGGGTCAAGCGCACGGTCTACAACCAGTACGACTCCCTGGTGCGCCCGCTGGAGCAGTGGCTGCGCGCCCAGGGCGTGGTCTTCGAGCATGGCGTGCAGGTGCAGGACCTGGACATCGAGGACCGTGCCGGCGGCGAGACCGTGGTGCGCGCCCTGCATCTGGTGGACAACGAGGCCAGCAGCGATCCGCGCAGCCCGCGCGTGCTGCACCTGGCCGAGGGCGATCTGGTCTTTCTGCAGAACGCCTCCATGACCGACGCCTCCAGCGTGGGCAGCATGCAGGCCCCGGCGCCGCGCCTGACCAAGGCCGACAGCGGCGGCTGGGAACTCTGGGAGCGCGTCGCACGCGGCCGGCCGCAGTTCGGCCGCCCGCAGAACTTCAACAGCCATCTCAGCGAGTCCTACTGGCTGTCCTTCACCGTCACCTGCAATCAGCCGGCCTTCTTCGACCATATGCAGGCCTTCAGCGGCAACGAGGCCGGCACCGGCGGCCTGGTCACCTTCAAGGACTCGCGCTGGCAGATGTCGGTGGTGCTCTACCACCAGCCGCATTTCCGCGGCCAGGCCGAGGGCCAGCAGGTCTTCTGGGGCTACGCCCTGCAGCCCGACCGCGTGGGCGACTTCGTGCCCAAGCCCATGAGCGAGTGCAGCGGCGCCGAGATCCTGCGCGAGCTGCGCGGCCACCTCAACCTCGACCCCGAGGTGCTGGCCGGCGCCGTCTGCCTGCCCTGCCGCATGCCCTACATCACCAGCATGTTCCTGACGCGCGGCCCGGGCGACCGCCCCCTGCCGGTGCCGCCGGGCTCGCGCAATCTGGCCTTTGTGAGTCAGTTCGTGGAGATCCCGGACGATGTGGTCTTCACCGTCGAGTACTCGGTGCGCGCCGCCCAGATGGCCGTCTACCAGCTGCTGGAAGTGCAGCGCCCGGTGCCGCCCATCACCCGCCACGACCATTCGCTGCGGGTGATGTTCGACACCCTGGTCAAGGCCTTCCGCTAGGCGCGCGAGCGAGGGTCAGGGCTTGATATAGGCATGACCCTCGCGCTGCTGCAGCCGCGCCACGCGCACCACACCCGAGGGCGTGAACTGCGCTTCCATCTGGAACTGGCTCTTGTCCAGCTTGCGGTTGCGCAGCGTGATCTCGCAGACCTCGAAGCGCACGCCGCGCGCCACCAGGGCGGAGACCAGGGCGCCGTAGTCGATGTCGGGGTTTTTCTTGTCCTTGGCGCCTTCCATCAGGAAGTCCACGCCCTCGGCATGGGTCACCACCACGATGCGCGTGTCGGGCGCCACGTCCAGGTGGTTGCGGATATTGCGCAGGCCCTTGGTGGCCTGGTTCTCGCTGTGGTCGATGTGATAGACCACCTTGTCGCCCGCGGCGCTGCCTGCGGCGCCGGACTGGGCACGGGCCGCGGTAGCGGCGCCCAGCAGGCTGCCCAGCAGCAGGGTGGTGGTGCGGCGCAGGGAATTCATGGCGAGGCTCCTGGTTCTTTACTTCGTTCTGGTGGGTGAGGCCGGCGCGATGCTCAGGGCAGGCGCAGCTCGGCAAGTTTCCATTGCAGCAGGCCCTGGCGGTGCAGCACCAGGTCCACCGGCTCCTCGTCATCGCCCTCGCGGCGCAGGCTGAAGACGAAGCGGCCCGGGCTCTCATAGCCCATCTCGGTGTGCAGGCGCGGGCGCTTCTCATCACGGCCCGCCCCGGGGGCGGATGAGGCCGGCTCGCGCCGCCCCGGCAGGCCCAGGGGCGACTCGCCCTGGAGGATGCGGCCCAGGGCCTCGGGCGTGATCAGCACATCCACCATAGGCCCCAGCAGGGCGGCGGCCACGGCCGCGCCCATGGCGGCGGCGGGCGTGGGGTCGCCGCGCTCATTGCGCTCGCGGCCGGCCAGGCGGTCCTGCACGCCCAGCTTGAGGCTCTGGCGCAGGGCCGGAAAGTCCACATAGCCGGCCAGGCGCTGGGCATCACGCTCACGCGCGGCCTCGCGCATCTGGTGCACGGTGAGATAGGGCGTGGCGTAGAGGGCCGCAGCGGCCAGCAGGGCCAGCCCCAGCAGGCCGGACTTGAGGCGGGTTCGATTCATAGGGAGCCGCTGGCGCGCAAGGCCTCCAGGCGCAGGGCCAGGGACTGCTCCATCTCCGCGAGCTTGCGCTGCAGCGCCTCGCGCGCCGGGCCGGGCTCGCAGGCGGCCAGGGCCTCGCGCAGGCGGGCGCGCTCGTGAAAGAGCGCCACCTCGGGCGGGGCGAAGCCGGCGTCCTTCAGGATCTTGAAGGGCATGCGCAGCGCATCGGGCGTGGCGCTCCAGCCCTCGTCGGCCTCGGGCAGGGGCTGGCCGTAGTGACGGGCGCTGGCCAGCTCGCCGCTGGCGGCCGACTCCCGCAGCTTGCGGGCGATTTCCTCATCCAGGGTCATGCGCGGCCTCCGGCTGTCTTCTTCTTCATCGTTCGGACGAGAGCGCGAGCTTGAGCCCGAAGCTCAGGAACAGCGCGCCGATGGCCCGGTTCAGCCACTGCGCCAGCGCCCCGCCCAGGCGCAGGCGGCGGCTGGCCAGGGCCGTGGACAGGGCCAGAAAATGGCACCACAGCATGCCGTTGACATTGAAGATCGCGCCCAGCGCGATGAAGGCCAGGGCCTTGTGCGGCGCATCCGGTGCAATGAACTGCGGCACAAAGGCCAGGAAGAACAACGCCACCTTGGGGTTCAGCACATTGGTCAGAAAGCCCTGGGCAAAGATCTTGCGCAGCGGCAGGGCGCTGGCGCTAGTAGCGTCCTGCGCTACGCCGGGCGAGGGCTGCGGCTCGCCGCCCGCGGGGCGCCGCCGCGCCAGCAGCATCTGCAGGCCGATCCACACCAGATAGGCCGCGCCCACCCACTTGACCAGGGTGAAGGCCCAGCTGGACGCCGCCAGCAGGGCCGAGAGCCCCAGGGCCGCCGCCAGCACATGCACGCAGGTGCCGGCGCCTATGCCCAGCGCCGCCGCCGAGCCGGCCCGCCAGCCCTGGGTGGCGCTGCGCGTCATGATGAGGATGGAATCCGGCCCGGGCGCGATGTTCAACAGCAGGCCCGAGACGATGAAGAGGGGAAGGTCGTGGATGCCGAGCTGCATGGTGGGGCCAGCATAACCGCTGGCCACCGCCCTGCTGGAGTGCATGCCATTCGCGCCGCCGGCCGGCTGTTCGCGCCGCGCGCTGGCGGCTCGTCGCAAGCCCCTGGGCGGCCTGACGCCACGCGATCACAGTCCAGCCATCGACGAGAGCGCAACACCCCCAACACCTTAGCCACAGGAGCCCGCCATGAACGACACCACCTCCCACAGCACCGCCACCCCCAGCAGCGAGGCCCAGCTGCGCCGCCTGGCCCGCCGTCGCGTGGAGCTCAAGCTCGGCTGGCTCACCCACGCCACGGTCTTTGTGCTGGTGAACCTGGGGCTCTACCTGCTCAGCGGCCTGGGTCAGGGCGGCCCGGTGGCCCGCTGGCACAGCTTCCCGCTCTGGGGCTGGGGCCTGGGCCTGGCCATCCACGGCGTGGTGACCCTGCTGGCCCTGGGCGGCGGCGATCTGCGCGAGCGGATGATGAACAGCGAGCTGGCGCGGCTGAAGGAGCGCGGCTAAGCCGCCGCGCAGCGCCGCCCCAACTAGCTGTGAAGCGTCAAGACGTTGTTTCTTGAGGCACTTAGTCTGCAGATAGGCGGGACGCCGCCGATGCCGCTGTGCGGTCGGTGGCAGTTGTAGTGATGCTGCCAATGGGCCAGGGCCGCCGTGCGTTGAGCCGAGCTCTGGTACGTCCAGCCGTAGGCCCATTCACGGAGCGCGGTCTGGATGAAGCGCTCGGCCTTGCCGTTGGTTTTGGGCGTGTAGGGCTTCGTGAAGCTGTGCTTGATGCCGAGTTCGACGCAGGCCTGGCGGAACTCTCGCGAGCGGAATGCCGCGCCGTTGTCGGTGAGCAGCCGCTGGACCGTGACGCCCATCCTGGCGTAGTACGCCACGGCATTCTTCAAGAACTGCACCGCCTGGGCTTTCTTCTCGTCCGGATGCATGGCCGTGAAGGCCAGTCGTGCGTGATCGTCAATGGCCACGAACAGCGTCTCCCAGCCCGCACCGTCCACCGAGTCGCGTCGATTACCTGTGACGCGATGGCTCGGGCGCACGATGCGCCCGAGCTTCTTGGTGTCGATGTGCAGCAGCTCGCCCGGCGCCTCGCGCTCGTAGCGCACCACGGGCTCAGTCGGCTCCAGGTCGCTGAGCTTGGACAGTCCAGCACGAGCCAGCACACGGCTGACAGTGGCGGCCGAGACGCCCACGCTGCGGGCGATGCTGGACTGCAGCATTCGGCGGCGGCGCAACTCGACGATGAGCAACGCCTTGGCTGGAGCGATGGCTCTGGGTGAGTGCGTGGGACGCGAAGAGGCATCAGCCAAGGCGGCTTCACCGCCGGCCAAATAGCGGCCGAGCCACTTCCTGGCCGTCGGGGCCGTCACGCCTTGCGCTGCAGCCGCTGCTGGGGCGCTGAGACCTTCCGCGGTCATCTGCCTGACCATCTCGACTCGGCGGGCGTAGGTAAGTCGGGCATGCTTATGGCTGTTCATCCGGTTGGTGCTCCTGGGACGATTGGGTGTTTGGCGACTTCCAGTCTCTCAAACCCAATCCGGATGAACACCGGATACAACCTATTGAAGCATCACAACTAGCGCATCGAGTGCAGGCCGACCTTGTTGCCCTCGGTGTCGATGAAGTGGGCAAAAAAGCCGTAGCCATTGCCGATCTCGGTCTTGGGCACGGCAACCCGGCCGCCCGCGCCCTCCACGCGCGCCAGCATCGGCGCCAGATCGTCACCGCCATGCAGGTACACCAGGGTTCCACGGTCCGAGGGCTCGCTGCCCTCGCCATACACCAGGGCACCGCCCACCGCCTCGGGGTCGCTGGACAGCATGCCCAAGGTCAGCGGCCCCATCGCCATGGGCTCGATGCGGATGCCCAGCACCGTCTCGTAAAAGCCCTGGGCGCGGGCGAAGTCGGTCACAGGGATCTCAAACCAGTCTAGTGCGTGTGCCATATGAAGCGCTCCGGTGAAGGGTGAGCGTGCAGCCTAGCACTGGGATGTGTCGAAATGGGGGGGCAGCAGGCCCGCGTGGCGGTCTGTTCTCTGTGGCGCTGCAGCGATCCGAACTCAAGTCTGGATGGGAAAACAGCAAAGGCACTTGTCGGGAGCAATCAGTACCGGGCAGATTTATTCGCTGGGAAGCCCTGTAAATAGGTTAGGTTTCATGCACGCCAGTAGCAGGGCCGCTCCATTGCGTTTCCTTGAGAACTGCTAGCTCTTGCAGTAGCTGTGGAGAAAGCCGTTGAATGGTGTCATATCTCTCCTGCGAAAGGCCGTCGCGAAGAAAGATCGTCGTCGAGCATTCGTAGTTCGACCGAACAAGCTCAAAGAGAGCTGGAAGCGTCGGTGGGGAAACATCAGTCCAGATCGTCTCGAGAAAGTGTTCTCGGAGTTCTGGCGATAGCTCTCGTGCAACAGCGGCAACGAGACTTTCCGAGGCATGATGAAGCCTCACCTTCTCTAGTAATTCAAGAGAAGGTTGGACTTCATGCGTTGCGAGACTCGGTCCACGTGTTAGCCAACTCGCGCAATGCTTGAAAGCGCGGCGGACCTTCTCTACGAATGTGCGAACGCTACTCATGAGATCCACCGCCTGAATTTAGCCGACCCGCAAGGCAGGTCTGGCTTAAATGAATTTTCAGGTGCTGCCCTTGGACAACTGCACCCATCCATGCGACCCAAAATCATGGACGGCCAGAGTTACTGGCACAGGGTATGCCCACCCGCCAGCTTTCCACCATGACTCTGCGAGCCAGCGAGAGAGCAGAGAGGCTGTCAATTGAAAGCCAGGAAACTCGTCAGGCCCAACAAAGTACTTCTCGTCAATCTCTGCGAGGTCTTCTAGGCCAAGGTCAAGCTCAAGTGACCTCCCGGGAAAGAGGCTTTGATCTACATGGTCGATCTTGTTGTTCTTGCCACGCCAATAGGCCCAAACAGTCGGAGGTCCGCCATACTCGTCTAGAAAAATCTCCAGATGCGCCTCGTCTACGCCGTGTCCGAGCGGAACGGTCGCTAGCTCTCTGAGCGCACGGATAGTTTTGTCTGAAAGACGATCCAGCATGCGCTGATACATCGAGCCAAACTGCTCATGGTTCAAACCGTATGGAACCATCTGCGGCACCCAGCGTTTGCAATAACGGCGACTGGGGCGCGCCGCGTAGAAGCCGTTCGGTTGATTAGATGGTGAGCGCTTCTACGCATGCTCGACCCAGATTGTTTCACCGGGATGATGTTCTTCGATGGTTTCAACTGCGCCAGCCAGCACCTCAGGGCTCTCGCTACCGAGGGGGTAGGAAAATCGAGTCAAAGAAGAGCATTCCGAATTTTCGAAGTCCGACTCAGAAATCGCATCAGAGCCGCACCAAATCGGCGCCGCGCATTTTTCAACGGCACGTAGCGCATACTTCAATCCTTGCGGAGTAATGGCGAGGTAGACCATAGTTGTGAGACAACGTGTGAGTTAAGGGGCGCGCTTTGCGCGCCCCTTGAATGATGGGCTAAAACTTTTCAGGAAAAGCCCCCGAATTAAAATCTGGAATTACAGCTTTTAATTCGTCTATTCGTTCTTGGGCGCAAAACTTTGGATTTGATTTGATCTGCGCCTCGTGGAAGCCGATGCCAATCATTTCGTGTACTAGTTTATCCTCTCCAAATTTCTCAAGCAACAAAGGCAGTAGCTTCTCAACAGAGACAGTTACTCCACACACCTTAGCAGCAGCAATTCTTGACCATGCAAACTGGGCGTTTGGGTTCCAACCCATCGCATCAGGCCCCGTGAAGCCTTTATCATAGTGATATTCATAAACATTCGGTTCAATTTTGTAGGCGGCCATGCCGCCCTTGCCCTTGTAAGTGCCGTAATCTGCCGCCAATGCTGAGGTGGCGATAGCAACCAAAGCAGAGAAGATCAATGACTTTTTCATGAGATGTTTCATGGCAATTCCTTAATGGGAGGAGTTCTAAATAGGCTGTCCAATAACCGATTGCCGACGCGTCACGAACATTAGTCGGCGGAACGGGCGCTGGTTCAGCAGGGTTTTCATTGCGGGTGATTGTGGCGCCAACTGCGGGCGACTATGAGCGCTACCGAGCCCTGCTGATGGGGGATATCAGAGTCCTGGGTTGGGTCCTCACGGCTTCCAGCCGCTTTGCGACAGCTTCTCGATGTTGTGCACCAGGCAAAGCAGTTTCCACTGCGCGCAGGGCGCAGATCGACGCCGCTCCCAGCGGCATGAGCCTCACTCCTTGAGTCGTGGCGACGAGTTCAGCAAGCAGCTCAGCGCATGCCCTGTCGGGGTCGCTTGAGTCAGCCGTCCAATGGCTCAGGCCTCGCCACGCGGGCGCTTCGGTTTGGGCGATGGATGAGGGAGGGGCTTCTTCCGCGCCAGCAGCAGTCGCTCCGCCAGGTCCGTCACCACCCATTCTTCGGCGATGCGCGAGTTGCTGAAGCGGCTGACCACCATCTCGCGCCAGACCATGGGCTGGCCCGTGGCCGGAAAGCCCTTGAAGGCTCCCGTGTGTGTGGCGCGCATCGTTCGCTGCCAGCTCACGGTATCGGCCGAGGCCAGAAAGAACTGCACCTCGACCGCCAGGTCGGGAAAAGCGCTGCGATACAGCTCGACGACGGATCGAATCAGCTGCGGCCCACCGCGCAGGTCCTGGTCCGTGATGTGAACGAGGTAGTCAGGGGCGAAGTGCTTGCCGATCGCCTCGAGTTGGCCGTCACGGAAGAGCGCGGAGGTGGCGCTCAGGATCAGGTCTTTGGTGTGCTGGAGCATGATTGACCTTCTTACTGGGGAGTCCCCGCAGCCCTGCTAGGCATTAAATTTTCTGCCTTGAGTCTTGCGTCTTGCAATTTGCCATTCAGCTCGCCTCTATTTTGAGCAGCGTGGCACCGCATCCGGCCCCTTTAACGCACGCAGTTGTTTCCAACTCGCGCGGGGACAAGCATTGACCTTACTTGAGGGCATACACCATGCGCTGTATGTGCCCTTCGATTGTTCCGCTAGGCACTTTTCAAAACCATTGACTTGAAGGTATCTAGGAGGCTGTACTGCGTGAGAGAGCGTGGGCAATAAGGTTAAGCATGTACTGGCAATGATCAAGTGAGCTGGTTTCATGGCTTTATATTGACACGCACCTTGGGCTCCTGCTTCTTCAATCAAGACTTCTATAAAAGAATTGACAGTCCGACGCAGCCAATTAAACATGCTCTCTATGAAATAGTTAGGCCTCATTTTTCGTGCAGTGACCGAACATGCATAGTGGTCCGACCTAGCGTTACAAACCAAAGCGCGACGACTAAGGTTAGCAACTGCTCAAGATTCTTACCCTGACGCTCAGATGTAATGATGTGCGCTCGGTGAATACCATGAAAACTAACGAGCTCAGCTGTCAGCTTGTAAATTCCCAGCAGCAGAGGAGATTCGTCATCAAGAATCTGCCTAGCGGTTCGATCGATTTGGTATTCATTAATTGTCCACTTGGCCGTATCAATCTTTTTTGGAGATTCAAATTCGATAATCAATTCCGAAGGAAGAGCAAGTAAATAGTTTCGCGCCGCTAGAGACGCTAATAAAGAGTGGGTCAGAAAAAGTACCGAACTGCAGATTACAAGCGCCTGCGGTATGTTTAAAGATTTACCTTTAACAAGATCTCGATCTACAACCAAAAAAAGGAATACTGAAACTTGAACAAAGGTAGCGATGACGGCAAGCAGCAGATGCTGCCCATCAAGCTTGAGGCGACTCATATGAAGTGCCAGTGATACTAGGGGCACCACGACACCAACGACTCTGGCAAGCCGGACCTGCGCGCGCTGCGTGGATTCATCGGTGTCGCATAAGTCTTTGAGGGCAAAGAAAACGCAAATTATTGCGACGAAGGCAGCACAACCAAATGTCAAGTACCAAGCCTCGGATTTCAACTCGTGGGCAGCTTTGAAGAGAACAATTTCAAGTGCTATGACTATCCAATAGTATGGGGCGGTTCCGGGCGTAAGATAGCCAACATTTGATTTAACTAGGTCTTTTGTTTCGACTATGTCAAATAGCATGGTCCAATACCTCGTCTTCTCAGTTCGTCAGCTCTATCTCACTCTGCTCGCAGAAAGGTCTGATTCATCCAGCCCGCTCTGTGCGGTTGTTGTTGCCAGACCTGACATCCCGACCCGGGTTTCAGATTTTCAAGTGCGCAATAGTCCCCACCTGTTGTAGAAATCTCTGCCCAAGTTTGCAGTGAGCCTGTTGACGTCTCTACGACCATTGTCTTGCCGGTTAGTGACACTTTGGAACTTCGCCGTAACTGAGCTATGACGTCACAGTCTGCGCCGGGGCACGAGCGCATATTGACTTCACCCTGTGGACGAACGACAGCTACTGAAGATGGATGTGAAATCGATGGTGGCGGATTGAGCGCGGGAGTCGGCGCTGGCGCTGGTGCAGCGGTCCTTGCCTTAAATAGGCCGAGGCCAGAAATAACGCACACCACAATGCCTAGTGGCGCTGCGAGGTTCACAAAACCGCTGATCGTGGGGCGCTTGTGAAGCGTGAGCCAGATAACTGCTAGCACTACGCCAAGCCAGGGTAGTGGATCTTCGAACATTTTTAGCCTCCCAGATGTGTTGTGTGTGAGACTTGCCATGAGCGGCAGCCGTCGTGGTCTAGCGAAGGCCACAATGGCTAGGAGTCGCACCGAGGCAAGCTCTGGACTGTCCGACGCATGTCAAAGTTAAGCATCACTAATCCGGCTAGTACTTGTCAATTTCCAGTGCCTTGTTGCAATGTAGACTCGCTCCGTAAATGTCTGGAAACAAGCTCAAGTGATTAATGTTCATCGTATTGAGCGTCCGCAGGCATTCAGTTCGACCAAGTTCTGGCACTTTGATTTTGATGAGTGTGACGTACTTAGAGTCGCCGACGAAGTTCTTGCGCACCCATCCATCCACAGTTTCGCCAAGAGGCACACGCGAAAAAAGCCCCGACTGAGCTACGAGACGTGCATTCTCGTCTTGCTGCGGCCGAATCAACTCCAGGAGCGCCGGCGACGATGATCCCGAAGAGGTGTTGGACTTGTGCGTGTCCCTAAGCTCCCTGTTCTTGGACTCTACAGGGCCTAGAGCCCATACAGCTCTATATCCGTCCGGCGGGCGAAGGGGCTTCTCAAAGGCGAAGTAAAGGGCCGCGAAGGGGGACTGCGTCCAATCGAGCAGCGGTGTTGCCAATCCATGATGTTGGCCAAGCGCCCACCACTCATTCTCACTATCGATCTTTGCCGGATTTATCCCTCGCCGCCCACGCACGGCAAGCTTGAACTTATTCAGATGACCGGTCGCGTGCGAAGCCTTTGCTGACTTATTACGAATCTGGCGATCCAGGCTTGATTCGAGCCTCCAATTGGCATCCCGCTGGCCACGCCAGACGTAATATGAAAAATCCAACATTTCTTGGCGAACGTAGTCGTAGAAGTACTTCCAAGATGCAAGTTGAATTTCTTTGATGCCATCAGTAGTCCTCTTCTGTTCCCAACGAGCAGTACGCGCCATGTGTTTGCCTCTATCTAGCTAATCTTTTTCGGTCGATCGTTATCGGTTTCTTCCAAACATTTGAGCATGTGAGATGACCGCTCTGCAACGCCAGTTGGACAAACCCGCCTCAAGAGCGGTCGCCTTTTTGACTGGACTTTCTTTTCCTGCGGCAGCCCGCACTGGGCCTTGCACTTCGAGCCCAGACCGCGGGATGTGCGGCAGCGGCGCGTCTGGCGCGCCATGCAAACAAAGGAGATGCGCCCGGCGCTGAGGTCGCCATAGCCGCGAAAGCTGCTGCTGCCGGAGCCAGCGCCCGCCGCCTATGCCACAAGGGCACTCACTCCCCGCCGCCCCGCCGCTTCTCGTTCCCGCGCTTGTAGTTGCCCGTCGCCCGCGCCAGCAGGCGCTGCCGCTGGGCCTGGCCGGCGGCGTCATCGGGGCAGCGCGCCAGGGCGGCCAGCAGGCGCTCGGCCTGGGCGGCGCCCAGCAGGGTGACGGGCCGGCCGTCGCGCAGGATCTGCAGCTCGCCGCTCTTCTTGCGCGGCGCGGCGCTGAAGAGCGAGAAACCCAGGGGCTGGTCGGGCGGGCTGGCCATCAGGGCCGGACCGGGGGCGCCTCGGGCGCCGGCAGGGGGCCGAAGGCCAGCGGGCTTTGCGCGGCCAGCCAGGTCATCACGGCCCAGGCGGCCACGTTCTGGCGCAGCGAGACGGGGTTGATCTTGTCCAGGGTGTCGTTGGGCGTGTGGTGCCAGTCGAAGTAGTCGCTGCCGTCCTGGCTCAGCTCCAGGGCGGGCCAGTTCTGGCGCCGCATCAGCAGGGCGGCGTCGGGGCCAGGCGCGGCCTGGCTGGCGCTGCCACGCGCAATGCCCAGGGGCGCGAGCATGGCGGCGATGCGCTCCACCGCCGGCAGGGCCTCGGGCCGCACGCGGCTCTGCAGGCGGTAGACAAGACCTGCCCCCAGATCGCTTTCGCCCACCAGCTGGTGCACCTGGCCCTTGTAGCGCTCGGCATAGGCGAGCGCGCCGTCGAAGCCGTTTTCCTCGTTGGCGAAGAGCACCAGGCGCACGGTGCGGCGCGGCTGCAGGCCCTGGTCCAGCAGCAGGCGCGCGGCGGCGGTGACGATGCCCACGCCGGCGCCGTCGTCCAGCGCGCCGGGGCCCAGGTCCCAGCTGTCCAGATGGGCGCCGATCAGCACCACCTCCTCGGGCAGCTCGCGGCCGGGGATCTCGGCAATCACATTGTGCGAGGTGGCGGCAATGCCGGCCTCGCTGCGCAGCACCAGGTGCATCTTGCTGGGCGTGGCCGCATAGCGCGGGCCGCTCAGGCGGGCGATCAGGTCGGCGTCGGGCACCGAGACGGCCAGGGCCGGAATCGGGCTCACGCCCTCGGCATAGCGGGTGGCGCCGGTGTGGGCCAGACGGTCGCGGTCGGTGCCGATGGAGCGTATGGCCACGGCCACGGCGCCGCGGCGCGCGGCCTCCACCGGCGCCTGGGCGCGCGCCGCCACGGCGCGGGCATAGCCGCTGGCGTCGCGGCTGCGCTCGGTCTTCTGGTCGATGAAGACGATGCGGCCGCGGGCGCGCTCGCTGCTGTCGGCCTTCAGCGCGGCCAGATCGGGGTAGTAGGCAATCTCGGCATGCAGGCCCTCGGGCGGCGTGGCCACGCTATTGCCCAGGGCCGTCATCACCAGGGGGTGGGGATAGGGCGCGGTGATGTGGGCATGGGCCTCGCCGCGCCGCCAGGCGCGCAGGGGCACAGGCTCGGCCCGCACCTTGGCAAAGCCCAGGGCCTGCAGCCGGGCCAGGGCCCAGTCCACCGCGCGCTGGTCGTTCAGCGAGCCGGCGGGGCGGGCGCCCACCTCGGTCACCAGGCTTTCCACCAGCTCATAGGCCAGCTCGCTCTTCAGCCCGGCCTCGCGCAAGGCCTCGGCGGCGCGCAGATCGGCGGGCTCGAAGGCCTGGGCAGGCGAGGCAAAGAATGCGGCGCAGAGGCTGGCACCGCACAGCGCCGCCCGCGCCAGGCGGCCCCCAAAGGCCACGAACACCCCGGAACCCCAGCGCCCTGCGCGGCGCTCCTGCTGCTGGTTTCGCATCTCTGCATGCCCTCCCTGGCCCAGATGCCCGCAGCATAGCCGGCCACGGCGCCCCGGTTTGCGCCCCGGCCCTGCGGCGGCGCCGCGCTTTGGGCATGATGCGCGCCTGGATGATGAACCGCCCACAAGGCCCCCCACCATGCACGCACGACTGCCTCTGACCCTGAGCCCTCTGGCCGCCGCCCTGTGGCTGGCCCTCGCCGCGCCCGTCCAGGCCCAGACCGCCCTGAAGGTGGAGACCGTGGCCAGCGGCCTGGAGCGCCCCTGGGCCCTGGCCTTCCTGCCCGGCGGTGACTTCCTGGTGAGCGAGAAGACGGGCGCGCTGCGCGTGGTGAGCGCGCAGGGCCGCATCGGGGCGCCGCTGAGCGGGCTGCCGGCCGTCGAGTTCGCGGGCCAGGGCGGCCTGCTGGACGTGGTGCCGGACCGCGACTTCGAGCGCAGCCGCGCCCTGTCCTTCTGCTTCACCGAGGCGGGCACGGGCGCCGAGAAGGGCCGCAATGGCACAGCCCTGGCGCGCGCCACGCTCAAGGCCGACCGCACGGGCCTGGAGCAGGTGCAGATCATCTTCCGCCAGACGCCCAAGATGGAGGGCCGCCACCACTTCGGCTGCCGCATCGTGGAGGCGGCGGACGGCCAGGCCCTCTTCCTGACCCTGGGCGAGCGCTATATGGGCATGCAGCAGGCCCAGACCCTGGACAACCATCTGGGCAAGGTGGTGCGCGTGCTCAAGGACGGCCGCCCCCACCCCGACAACCCCTTCATCAAGACCGCCGGCGCGCGGCCCGAGATCTACAGCCTGGGCCACCGCAACCCGCAGGGCGCGCTGCTCGACACCCAGGGCCGGCTCTGGGTGCATGAGCATGGCCCCCAGGGCGGGGACGAGCTCAACCGCGTGCTGCCCGGCCGCAACTACGGCTGGCCCGTCATCACCTACGGCGAGAACTACGGCGGCGGCAAGATCGGCGAGGGCATCACCCACAAGGAGGGTCTGGAGCAGCCGGTGTGGCACTGGACACCCTCCATCGCGCCCTCGGGCTTCGCCCAGATCAGCAGCACGGCCTACGGCGCCGACTGGCAGGGCAGCTATGTGGTGGGCGCGCTCAAGTTCCGCCAGCTGCAGCGCCTGAGCCTGGATGCCGAGGGCCGCCTGGTCGGCAAGCCCCAGGTCTTCCAGCAGGACATCGGCCGGGTGCGCGATGTGCGCCAGGGCCCCGACGGCCTGCTCTATGTGCTGACCGAGGACGAACCCGGCCGCATCCTGCGCCTCAAGCCTTGATCGCGAGCCTGCTGCTGGCCACGGCCGTGGAGCTGCCCGCCGTCACGGTGAGTGGCGGCCTGCGCCTGGCCCCGGCGCTGGAGTCGCCCGCCGCGGTGGGCCGGCTCGATGCCCAGGCCCTGGCCCAGAGCGGCCCCGGCGCCCAGCTCAGCGAGGCCCTGGGCCGCCTGCCCGGCGTGTGGGCGGCCGACCGCGGCAATGCCGCCCAGGACCTGCAGCTCAGCGTGCGCGGCTTCGGCGCCCGCGCCAGCTTTGGTGTGCGCGGCCTGCGCCTCTTCGTGGACGGGCTGCCGGCCACCGCGCCCGATGGCAGCGGCGCCGTGGGCCATTTCCCGCTGGACGCCGCCGCCGGCCTGGAGCTGCTGCGCGGCCCCTTCAGCGCGCTCTACGGCGTGCACAGCGGCGGCGTGCTCAGCCTCACGACCCGCGCGCCGCAGGGGGGCGGCGCCACGCGCTGGACCAGCGATCTGTGGGCTGACAGCGGCGACCAGCAGCAGCTGCGCCTGCAGGCCGAGGGCGGGCCGGCCCACGCGCCCTGGCGCCTGGGTCTGGCGCATTGGCGCAGCGCCGGGCAGCGCCCGCAGTCGGCCGCCGAGCGCAGCCTGCTGGACGCGCGCTGGGACCTGCAGCCCGGCTGGAGCGCCCGCCTCAATCTGCAAAGCCAGCCCGCGCAAGACCCGCTGGGCCTGAGCCGCGAGCAATGGCAGAGCGATCCCGAGGGCACGGCCGCCGCGGCCCTGAGCTTCAACAGCCGCAAGCAGCTGCACCAGCAGCAGCTGGGCCTGGCCGGCCAGTGGGGCGAGGGCTGGGCCCTGCGCGCCTGGGTCCAGGGCCGGCAGGTGCGGCAGTGGCAGGCCATTCCGGTGAGCAGCCAGACGCCGGCCGCCCACCCCGGCGGCGTGATCGATCTGCAGCGGCGCCAGCTCGGCCTGGACCTGCGCCATGAGGGCCGTTTCTGGACCCTGGGCCTGCAGCTGGACACGCAGCAGGAGCAGCGGCGCGGCTTCGAGAACTTCATCGGCGGCGCCCTGGGGCAGACCGGCGCGCTGCGCCGCGACGAGCGCAACGAGGCCCTCTCCACCGAGCTCTATGCCCAGGGCGAGCAGGCCCTGGGTGAAGACCTGACCCTGCACGCCGGCCTGCGCCTGGGCCGCCTGAGCCTGCGCAGCGAGGACCGTTTTCTGCGCAACGGCGACGACAGCGGGCGCGTGGCCAACCACAGCGCCCTGCCCGCGCTGGGCCTGGTGGGGCGCCTGCACCGACTGGGGCCGCAAAGCCGCTGGTTTGCCAGCCTGGGCCAGTCGCGCGAAACGCCCACGCTGGCCGAACGCGCCTACCGCGCCGATGGCAGCGCCGGGCTCAACACCACGCTGCGCCCCCAGCACAGCCGCCAGGGCGAGCTGGGCCTGCGCCACCAGGCCGGCCAGGGCGCCGCGGCCTGGGCGCTGGAGGCCGTGGCCTTTGCCGCGGACACGCGCGAGGAGATCGTCAGCGCCCGCAACAGCGCCGGCCGCGCCGCCTTTGCCAATGCCGGCCGCACCCGGCGCCAGGGGCTGGAGCTGCAGGCCCAGGGGCCGCTGCCCGGCCCGCACGCCGCGCGCTGGGCCCTGGCCGCCACGGCCCTGAGCGCGCGGGTGAGCCAGGCCTATGCGGTGTGCGGCGCGCCGCCCTGCAGCAGCCCGGGCCTCGCGGTGCCGGCCGGCGCACGCCTGCCCGGCGTGCCCGCACACAGCCTGCGCCTGGACCTGAGCACGGCCGAGGGCCGCGCCTGGCAGGGCGGCCTGAGCCTGAGCGCGCGCAGCCGGCTCTGGGTGGACGAGCGCAACAGCGATGCCGCGCCGGGCCAGGGCCTGCTGGCCCTGTGGAGCCGCTGGCAGCTCGACGCGCGCAGCCGCCTGACCCTGCGCCTGGACAATGTGGCCGACCGTCGGCACATCGCCAGCGTGATCGTCAACGAGGCCAATGGCCGCTTCTTCGAGCCCGGCCCCGGCCGGCGCCTGAGCCTGCAGCTGGAGCAGCGCTGGGGGTCCTAGGCCGCGCCACCGCCCCAGT
Organism: Shinella sp. XGS7; assembly: GCF_020535565.1. NCBI lineage: Bacteria > Pseudomonadati > Pseudomonadota > Alphaproteobacteria > Hyphomicrobiales > Rhizobiaceae > Shinella > Shinella sp. XGS7. The sequence goes on from NZ_CP084758.1 coordinate 750,042, forward strand.
GGCGCAGCAGCCAGGCCAGCAGCAGCGCGCCAGCCAGCACCCACACAAAGAGGACGGCCGCCGCGCCCGCCCAGCTGCGCGGGCGCGCCAGCAGGCGCTGGGCGCGCTCACGCGCACGGGCCATCACGGCCGGCGGCATGAGCTTGAGCACCAGCCACAGGCCCAGGGGCACGAGCAGCAGATCGTCCAGCCAGCCCAGCACCGGGATGAAGTCGGGGATCAGGTCGATGGGGCTGAGCGCATAGGCCGCCACCAGCAGGGCCAGCAGGCGCGGCGTCCAGGGCGCGGCCGGGTCGCGCGCCGCGAAATAGACGCTCAGGATCTCGCCCTTGAGCACCAGGGCCCAGCTGCGCCACCAACCACGTGCTTTTGCCATGGGCGGATTGTGCCGGCCCGCCGATGACGAGCCCCTGCGGGCTCAGTCGCCGAAGACGATCTTGTCGCGCCGCGCGCTCCACTCCTCGAAGTGCGGGCCGTAGATCTCTTCCACCCGGTTGCGCTTGACCTTGAAGGTGGGGGTGATGAAGCCGTTGTCCACGGTCCAGGGGGTCTTGAGCACCACCAGGCAGTCGAGCTGCTCATGCGGGTCCAGGCGGGCGTTCACATCGTCCAGATGCTGGCCCAGCTGGGCCAGGAGCTGTTCGCGGTCGGCCTGGCTGCCACTGCGCTGGGCGGCGTCGGGCGAGAGCATCACGATGCCCAGGGGCTGGCCCAGATTGGCGCCGGCCACCATGCAGGCCTCCACCGCGGGGTGCATGACCAGGCGGTCCTCGATGGGCGCGGGCGCCACGTACTTGCCCTTGCTGGTCTTGAACAGATCCTTGACCCGGCCGGTGATGCGCAGGCAGCCATCGGCGCGCAGCTCGCCCTTGTCGCCGGTGCGCAGCCAGCCGTCCTCGGTGAAGGCCTCGCGGCTCAGGCCCGGCTCCTTGTAGTAGCCCAGCATCAGGGCGGGGCTGCGCATCTGCAGCTCGCCATTGGCCGGGTCCAGACGGGTCTCCACGCCCTCATAGGCCGGGCCCACCGTGCCCTGCTGGTTCTTGCCCGGCTCGGTGATGTGGGAGACGGCCAGGTTCTCCGTCATGCCATAGCCCTCGTTGATGGACAGGCCCAGGCGCGAGTACCACTGCAGCAGGGCCAGGGGCATGGGCGCCGCGCCGCCCGCGGCAATGCGGCACTGGTCCAGGCCCAGGGCGCGCATGATCTTGCGCCGCACCAGGCCGCCGATCAGGGGCAGGCGCAGCAGGCGCTCCAGCTTGGCCGGCGGCATCTTGGCGTGCACGCCCTGCTGGAACTTGACCCACAGACGCGGCACCGAGAAGAAGACGGTGGGCCGGGCGCGCTGCAGATCGGCGGTGAAGGTGTCCAGGCTCTCGGCAAAGAAGAGGCGCATGCCGGTGCGCAGCCAGCCATGCTCCACCAGCACCCGCTCCACCACATGGGCCAGGGGCAGGTAGGAGAGCATGCGGTCTTCGCCATGCAGGGGAATGCGGCCCAGGCCGGCCTGGATGGCCCAGGCGAAGCCGGCAAAGCTGTGCATCACGCCCTTGGGGTTGCCCGTGGTGCCCGAGGTGTAGATCAGGGTACAGAGCTCGTCGGCGCCGCGCAGGGGCTCGCCGCTCAGGGGCGTGCTGCGGGCGCAGAGGGCGTCCCAGCCCTCGTAGGCGGCACGCGCCTCGTCCGGCGAGAGCGGGTAGCTGATGCAGGGCAGATCGGCGGGCACGCCGGCCTTCATGCCGGCCCAGCCGTCGAGCTTGCCCACGAACAGGGCCTTGGCCTCGCTGTGGGTGAGGATCTGGCGGATGGTCTCGGGCGCCAGCGTGGGATAGAGCGGCACGGAGACATAGCCGGCCATCCAGATGGCCAGATCGCTCATCAGCCACCAGGCGCAGTTCTTGGAGAGGATGGCCACCTTGGAGCCGGGCTCCCAGCCCTGGGCCTTGAGATAGGCCGCCATGCGGCGCACCTGATCGCCCACCTTGGCCCAGCTGAAGTCCTGCATCTGCCCGCCGCCCATGGGCTGGCTCAGGGTGATGCGGTGCGGCGTCTCCCGCTCCCAGTGGTAGAGGCGCTGCAGGGCCAGGCTGTCGGCGGGAATGGTGCTGGCGGGGGCGGCCATGGAAGTCTCCTTGCTCTTGTTCATCGTCACGATCGTGCTGCGGGCAGGCTAGCGTGGACACGCCCGGCCCGGGAGGGGGTTTGCGCGAACCCGGCGCTGTTTAGAGGGCTTCGCTCAAAACTCGGCGTCGGGTGAGATCCCGGTCTCACCGCGCGCCAGCGTGGCGCGCCAGGCATCCAAGGGATGCGGCCGGGGCAGCAGGCGCGGGCGCAGGGCATCGGCGCGCGCCAGCGCGGCCTGCAGGGCGGGCTGGTCGCCCAGGCGCTGCAGGGTGCTGGCCAGGTCGAGCTGGGCGCGCCAGCGCGGCGCCTGCTCGGGCTCGTCCACCGCGTCCAGCGCGGCCACGCGGGCCTGCAGCAGGCTGCGGCTGCGCGCCAGATCGCCGGCCTGGCGGGCCAGGGCGCCCTGCAGCTGCTGCAGGCGGCTGCGCAGGGGCGCGCTGTGCTGCAGCACGGGCAGGGCCTCGATCTCGCCGGCCAGGCGCGCGGCCAGGGCGGGGTCCAGCACCAGGGCGGCCCGGGCCAGCTGCAGCAAGGGCTCGGCCCGGTTGGGCCCGCTCAGGCGCGGCTCGGCCTTGATGGACTCATGCAGGGCCGCGGCCTCGCGCGCCAGGGCGGCGGGCTCGCCCTCGCCGGCCAGCACCCGCCCCAGCAGCAGCTGGGCCTGGCGCGGCAGCAGCAGGGCCGGCATCTGCATCTGGCGCGCGGCCGCGGCGGCCAGCACGGCGCGGCGCTCGCGCAGGCCGGCGGCATGCTCGCCGCGCTCGTGGTGCCAGCTGGCCAGCTCGTTGCGCAGGCCCAGGGCGGTCTCGCTGTCGGGGCCCAGCAGGCGGTCCATCTCGGCCGTGAGCGCCGCCACGCGTTCGGGCATGTCCTGCAGCAGGCCGCGGCGCATCTGGATGGTGAGCAGGCTGCGGCGCTGGGCCAGCACCTCCACCGGCTCCTTGGCCATGCCCGCGGCCCAGGCGGGGCGGGCCTGGTCCAGCGCCGCCTCGGCGGCGGCGAAGCGGCCCTGGGCGTAGCGCAGGATGGCCAGCTTGTTGAGCACCGCCACCCGCGCCATGCTGCCCGGCGCGGTGACGGCCTCGTTGACCGCCACCACCTCGGGCGCCAGGGCCTCGGCCTCGGCGAAGCGGCCGGTCTTGGTGTAGCAGACCAGCAGCATCTGCAGCAGGGCGCTGTAGGCCATGGAGCGCTCGCCATAGAGGCGCCGTATGGGCTGCTGCAGCGGCGCGGCCAGCTCGATCACGCGGTCCACCAGGCCGGCAGCGTTGTAGATGCGGGCCAGCTGCTCCTGGGCCTCGACCACGCGCACATCGCTCGCGGGCCAGCGCTCGCGCAGCTGGGTCAGCTGGCGCTCGCCCAGCTCGATGGCGCGGTCCATGCGGCCCTGGGCGTGATAGACATGGGCCAGCACGCCCTGCAGCTCGGCGCGCAGCTCGGGCGCCTGGGCGAAGCGGGTGTCCAGCTCCAGCCGGCTTTTCTCCAGCAGGTCCAGCACGGTGGGCGGGCGCCCGCCATGCTCGGCGGGGTCGGCGTGGGAGAGCAGATCGCCCAGATAGCCCAGGGCCTGCTGGCTCTGGCGCGCGGCCTGCTCGGCGCGCTGCCACTGCCACAGGCTCAGGCCCAGACCGCCGGACAGGGACAGCAGCACCAGGCCCGTGCCCAGGGCCAGGCCGGCATGGCGGCGCAGCCAGAGCCGGCTGCGGTGGCGCCAGTCCTCGCCGCGCACGCTCACCGGGCGGTGGGCCAGCCAGGCCTCCAGATCGTCGATGAAGGCGCGCACGCTGGGGTAGCGCTCGGCCGGGTTCTTGCGCAAGGCCTTGGCGGCCACGGCCTCCAGATCGCCACGGGCCAACCGGGCATCGGGCGGCAGGCCGGGGCTCAGGGCCGCGGCGCTGGCGTCGGGGCCGGCGGCGGTGGCGGTGCGGCGGCCGCGCGTGAGCCGGCGCGGCTCGGTGTGCAGCACCGCATGCTCCATGGCCTGCACGCTCACGCCATGCGTGGCATAGGGCAGCTCGCCGCTGAGCAGCTCGAAGAGCATCACGCCCAGCGAGTACTGATCGGCCGCCGTACCGATGGGCGCGCCCAGCAGCTGCTCGGGCGCGGCATAGGCGGGGGTGAGACGCCGGCCCACCACGCGGGTGAGGGCGCTGTCGCGGGCCGTGGCCTCGCCCTCATCGAGCAGGCTGGCAATGCCGAAGTCCAGCAGCTTGGGCTGGCCCTCGGGCGTGACCATCACATTGCCGGGCTTGAGGTCGCGGTGCACCACCAGCTGGCCGTGGGCGTATTCCACGGCGCGGGCAATGCCCACCAGCAGGCGCACCCGCTCGGCCACGCCCAGGCGGCGCGCCGCCACATGGGCATTGAGCAGCTGGCCCGGCACCTGCTCCAGCACCAGATAGGCGGTCTCGCCGGCCAGGCCGGCATCCAGTAGGCGGGCGATGCCCGGATGGCTGAGCCGCCCCAGCAGGGCGCGCTCGCGGGCGAAGCGGGCCGCCAGGCCCGGGCCGCTCAGGTCGGCGCGCAGCAGCTTGAGCGCGGCGCTGGCGTCATAGAGCCCGTCGCTGCGGCGGGCCTGCCAGACCTCGCCCATGCCGCCCACGCCGATGCGCGTGATCAGGGTCCAGGGCCCCAGGCGCTGGCCGGGCTGGGGCCCGGGCGTGCCGGCCGGCGCCGCTGCGACGGCGGGGCCGCTGCCCAGGGTGGGGTCGAGCGTGGGATCCATGGGCGGCGCCGTGGGCCCCGCGCGCTCAGGCGTTCTCGGCGGCCTGCAGGGCAGCCAGGGCCTCGCTCAGCTGGGCCTCGCTGGCCTCGGGGCCGCGCTGCACCGGGGCCTCGGCCAGGGCAGCCGCGCCTTCCTTCTTCAGGCGCGCCACCCACTGGCCGGCCTCGCGGCCCTGGGCCAGGCCCTGGCTTTGCAGCAGCAGCAGGCCGTCGGCGGCCAAGAGCTTGAAGTAGAAGAGGCCGTCGGCCTCGCGGTACTGCTTGAACAGGGGCAGGGCGCTCTTGGGCTTGACGGCCGCCTCGGTCTTGGCCACCAGGGGCTGGAAGCGGCGCAGGCCCACGGCCTCGCGCAGGCGCTGCAGCAGGGGCGCGGCAATGGCGCGGGCCTTGGCCGCGCCTTCCATCAGGATGAGCTCGATCTGCTCGGGCTTGGCCATCAGCTGCTCGTAGCGCGTGCGCATGGGGCCGATCTCGGCGTCGATCAGCTCGAAGAGCTGCTGCTTGGCCTCGCCCCAGGCCAGACCGCCGCGCAGGGCGGCGCGGAAGGCCTCACGCTGGGCGGGCGTGGCAAAGGCGTCATAGATCTGCACCAGGTGCGAGCCCTCGGGCTCCTTGGGTTCGCCGGGGAGCTTGGAGTCTGTGACGATGCGGGCGATCGCCTCCTTGAGCGCCTTGGCCCCGCCCTCGAAGAGCGGGATCACGTTGTCGTAGCTCTTGCTCATCTTGCGGCCGTCCAGGCCCGGCAGCAGCTCCATCTCCTCATCGATGCTGGCCTCGGGCAGCACGAAGAAGTCCTGGCCCTGGCCGAAGAGGTGGTTGAAGCGCTGGGCCACGTCGCGCGCCATCTCGATGTGCTGCACCTGGTCCTTGCCCACGGGCACGCGGTGGGCGTTGAACATCAGGATGTCGGCCGCCATCAGGATAGGGTAGCTGTACAGGCCCATGGTCACGCCGGCATCGGCGTCCTCGCCGGCGGCCAGATTGGCGTCCACCGAGGCCTTGTAGGCATGGGCGCGGTTCATCTGGCCCTTGGAGGTGACGCAGGTCAGCAGCCAGGTCAGCTCGGGAATCTCGGGGATGTCGCTCTGGCGGTAGAAGGTCACGCGCGAGGTGTCCAGGCCAGCGGCCAGCCAGGTGGCGGCGATCTGCAGGCGCGAGGCCTCGATGCGGTCGGGCTCATCGCACTTGATCAGGGCGTGGTAGTCCGCCATGAAGAAGAAGCTCTCCGCGCCGCTCTCGCGGCTGGCCGCGATGGCACGGCGCACGGCGCCCACATAGTTGCCGAGGTGCAGGGTGCCGGTGGTGGTGATGCCGGTCAAAACGCGCAGAGTCATGATTTATTGGTGCATGCGAACGGGTGCGTAGTCCCCATTCTCCCAGCATCGGGCTAGCATGCCTGCAGCCGCCGCCATGAACCCTTTGCTGCTGATCAGTTCCAGCCTGGATGCCATGATGGGCGTCGCCCTGCTGCTGCTCTGGCGGCAGGACCGACGCCATGCCCATGTGCGCCTGTGGGGCTGGAGCGCCCTGCTGCTGGCCCTGGGCCTGATCCTGGGCGTGGCCCTGGCGGCCCTGCCCGAGCACGGCGGCCTGCTGCACGATCTGCAGGCCCTGGCCGCCTCGGCTGCGCTGATGGGCTCGCTGGCCCTGCTGATCGGCGGCACCCGTGCCTACTGCGGCCTGCCCTGGCAGCGCCGCCACTGGCTGCCGGGCCTGGCCCTGACCATGGCGGTGCTGGTGGCCCTGGCCAAGACCGACCACCGCTACGCCGTGATCGCCGCCACCGTGGTGCTGGTGGCGGGCAATGCGCTGTGCGCCCGGGCCATGTGGCGCCAGGGCAGCCCGGCCGAGCGTGGCGTGGCCCTGTGCTTTGCGCTCTCGGCCCTGGTGCATGGCAGCAGCCCCTTTCTGGACGAACATGCGGCCTCGCCCATCACCCACACCCTGGGCCTTTTCGTGCAGACGGCCCTGAGCCTGGCCCTGATGCTGATCTCCACCGCCCGCGCCCACGGCCAGGAGCACCGCCAGGCCGAGCGCTTCAGCCGCCTGGCCGAGCATTCCCTGCAGGGGCTGGTGGTGCTGCGCGGGCCGCAGATCCTCTATGCCAACCCGGCCGCGCGCCAGATGTTCGGCCGCGGCGAGCGGCCCCATGGCGATCTGCTGGAGGGCCTGGTGCCGCCCGATCTGCACGAGGCCGTGATGGGCCGCCATGCGCGCGTGCTGGCCGATCCGGCGGCCCGCATCGCGTGGGAGGAGCCGCGCCTGGACTACAACGGCCGCCTGCTGCACATCCGCGGCCTGTCCAGCCACCTGGAATGGGACGGTCAGGCCGCCGAACTGATCGTGATGGTGGACGAGAGCGAGCGCCACGCCGCGCTGGAAGCCCTGCGCCGCCAGGCCCTGCAGGACGAGCTGACCGGCCTGCCCAACCGCAATTTCGCCCTGCAGCGCCTGGGCCAGCTAACCCAGCTGGGCGCGCCGCCCTTTGCCGTGGTCTCGGCCGATCTGGACCGCTTCCAGCTCATCAACGAGACCCTGGGCCCGGGCGTGGGCGACGCCCTGCTGCAGGCCGTGGCCCAGCGCCTGTGTGCCCAGCTGCCGCCCCAGGCCACGGTGGCCCGCCTGGGCGAGGACCAGTTCCTGATCCTGGTGGAGGGCGTGCCCGGCCGGGCCGAGGCCCTGATCTTTGCCGAGCGCCTGCTGGCCCTGATGGAGCGGCCCTTCCGCACCCAGGGCGTGGACAGCGCGGAGCTCTTTGTCCATATGTCGGTGGGCCTGGCCCTTTTCCCGCAGGACGCCCGTGAGGGCCTGGCCCTGCTGCGCGCGGCCGATGCCGCCATGCACCAGGCCAAGCACCGCGCGGGCGCCACCTATGCCTTCTTCGACGCGGCCATGAACCGCGCCGCCCAGGGCCGGCTTGAAACAGAGCAGGCCCTGGCCCGCGGGCTGGAGCAGGACGAGTTCTTTCTGGAGTACCAGCCCAAGGTGGAGGCGGTGTCGCGGCGCCTGTGCGGCTTCGAGGCCCTGGTGCGCTGGCAGCGGCCGGGCCTGGGCCCGGTGAGCCCGGCCGAGTTCGTGCCCGCCGCCGAGCGCACCGGCCAGATCCAGGCCCTGGGCGAACGCATCCTGGACCTGGCCACCCGCCAGCTGGTCGACTGGCTGGGCCGCTACGGCCAGGCCCTGCCGGTGGCCGTGAACGTGTCACCGCTGCAGTTCGAAGACCCCGATTTCGCGGGCCGGCTGCTGGAGCGCCTGGATGAATGCGAGCTCCCCACCCGGCTGCTGCAGATCGAGATCACCGAGACCGCCGCCATCGGCCATCTGGAGCGGGTACGGCCGCAGCTGGAGCGCCTGCGCGCCGCGGGCGTGCTGTGCGCGCTGGATGATTTCGGCACCGGCCAGTCCTCGCTGACCCTGCTGCGCCAGCTGCCCATCCATGCGATGAAGCTGGACCGCAGCATGATCCAGCCCCTGCCGGATGCCGACGCCAGCGCCGTGGTGCAGGCCACCTGCGCCCTGGGGCATTCGCTGCGCCTGGCCGTGGTGGCCGAGGGCGTGGAGACCGAGGACCAGGCCCTGGCCGCCGAGGCCCTGGGCTGCACCCAGCTGCAGGGCTACTACCTGGCGCGGCCGCTCTCGGTGGAGCGGGCGGGCGACTGGCTCAGGCGCCAGCTGGAGCTGGGTGGGCCGCCATGAACTCGCCCAGGCGGATGGGCCGCGCCGGCTGCCAGGCCGGGTTGAAGCCCAGGGGGCCGCGCGGGAACAGCATCACCACGGTGGAGCCCAGCAGGAAGCGGCCCATTTCCTGACCTTGGGCCAGGCGGATGTCCTGGTCGGCATAGTGCCAGTCGCGCAGCTGGCCGGGGCGGGGCGGGTTCACCACGCCATGCCAGACCGTGGCCATGCTGCCCACGATGGTGGCGCCCACCAGCACCAGCACCCAGGGGCCGCGCTCGCCCTCGAAGACGCAGACCACACGCTCATTGCGCGCGAACAGGCCCGGCACGCCGCGTGCCGTGGTGGGGTTCACCGAGAACAGCTCGCCCGGCACATGGATCATGCGCAGCAGGCGGCCGGCGCAGGGCATGTGGATGCGGTGGTAGTCGCGCGGGCTCAGGTAGAGGGTGGCGAAATGCCCGTCCTCGAACTGCGCGGCCAGGGCCGCGTCGCCGCCCACCAGGGCGCGGGTGCTGTAGCTGTGGCCCTTGGCCTGGAAGATCTGGTCGCGCTCGATGCGGCCGAACTGGCTGATCGCGCCGTCCACCGGGCAGATCAGCTCGGCCTGGGCCAGCGGGCGCGCGCCCTCGCGCAGCGGGCGGGTGAAGAACTCGTTGAAGCTCGGGTAGGCGGCCGGGTCGGGATTGGCGGCCTCGCTCATGTCCACGCCATAGCGCGCGATGAAGCGCTTGATGGCCCAGGTGGTGAGCCCGCCCAGTCGCGCCGAGGCGAAGGCGCCGGCCAGCTGGGTCAGGGCCTGCTTGGGCAGCAGGTATTGCGGCAGCACGGCAAGGCGATCGGACAAGGCAGGCCCCGGGGCGAGAAGTTGCTGAGGGCGGGATTGTAGAGGTCGCTACCATAAGCGTTTTCCCCCAGAACGGCGTGCCCGGGCGCCTCTTGAATCATGGAAGAGATCTACCTCGACGCCAATGCCACCACCCCGGTGCTGCCGGCCGCCCGCGCCGCCGCCCTGGCCGCGATGAGCGAGGATTTCGGCAACCCCAGCAGCGTGCACAGCACCGGTCTCAAGGCCCGCGCCATGATGGATGCGGTGCGCGAGCGCGCCCGCCGCGTGCTGAACGCGCCGGACGGCCGCATGCTCTTCATGAGCGGCGCCACCGAGGGCATACAGACCGCCGTGCTCTCCGCCCTGACCGCGCTGCGCGGCCGCCTGGGCGTGGACTATCTGCTCTACGGCGCCACCGAGCACAAGGCCGTGCCCGAGGCGCTCAAGCACTGGAACGCCCTGCTGGGCCTGCAGCTGCAGGTGCTGGCGATTCCCGTGGACGCGCAGGGCCGCCACGACCTGGACTGGCTGCGCGAACATGCGCCGCGCGCCGGCCTGGTCTGCACCATGGCGGCCAATAACGAGACCGGCGTGGTCAGCGATCTGGACGGCATTTCCGCCGTACTGAATGCCTGCGAGACCCGCCCCTTCTGGATGGTGGACGGCGTGCAGGCCCTGGGCAAGCTGCCGCTGCAGCTGCGCGAGCGCGGCATCGACTACGCGCCCTTCTCCGGCCACAAGCTCTATGCGCCCAAGGGCATCGGCATGCTCTATGTGCGCGAGGGCGCGCCCTTCACCCCCCTGATGGCCGGCGGCGGCCAGGAAGGCGCGCTGCGCTCGGGCACCGAGAACATGTCGGGCATCGCCGCCCTGGGCGCGGTGCTGGCCGCGCTGGAAGAGGGCCAGAGCTTCCGTGACCATGCCATGCTGGCGCGCTTTCGCGATGCCCTGGCCCAGGCCCTGCAGGAGGCCTTCCCGGGCCTGGTCTTCAATGTGCCGCTGGCGCTGAGCCTGCCCACCACGCTGAACTTCGCGGTGCCAGGTCTTTCCTCGCGCCTGCTGCAGGACCTGTTCGATGCGGCCGAGGTGCGCGTCTCCGGCGGTTCGGCCTGCTCGGCGGCCAAGGCCCAGCCCAGCTTCGTGCTGCAGGCCATGGGCCTGCCCGACTGGCAGGCGGCCGGCGCGGTGCGCCTGTCCATCGGTCCCGCGGCCGATGCCAACTTCATTGCCGAGGCCTGCGCCCGCATCCGCGCCTGCGGCGAGTCGCTGCGCCAGAGCTGTCTGAGCCCGGCCGAGAACCTGCCCCTGCCGGACGATGGCATCACCCGCTTCGCCCAGGACGGCGCCTGCTGCTACCTGATTGCCGACCGCGAGGCCCGCGCCTGCGTGCTGATCGACCCCCTGCCCGAGCAGGTCTCGCGCCTGGCACAGCGCCTGCGCTGCCAGGACTTCGCGCTGCGCGCCGTCATCAGCAGCAGCGGCGAGCCCGCCCATGCCGAGGCGCGCGAGCTGCTGGCCGCCGAGCTGGGCCTGAGCCTGCCCGCCGCCGATGCCCGCGGCTGGCCGCTGGACACACCCGTGCTGGCCCTGGGCCAGCGCCGCCTGGAGCGCCGCGGCCAGAGCCTGCTGCTGGACGGGCAGATCGCCTTTGGCGCGGCGGCCGACCCGGCCTGCGGCGCCCGCTTCATCGCCCCGGCCTTCGATGCCGAGCAGCAGATCGTGCTGGGCTGCGCCCCGACCACCGCCTGCGACGCCGGCCAGCTGGACGGCCGCGCCCTGCAGGACTTTGTGGAGCGTCAGCCCGAGGCCCTGCTGGTAGATGTGCGCGAGCCCTATGAGCAGTTCCTGAGCCGCACGCCCGAGCTGGCCGGCGCGCGCTGGGAGGCCGTGCCGCTCTCGCGCCTGCTCAATGCCCTGCCCGCATGGCTGGCCCAGCCGCGGCCCCTGCTCTTTGTCTGCCGCAGCGGCAACCGCAGCCGCCAGGCCGCCCTGGCCCTGGCGCGTCTGGGCCATGCGCAGAGCTTCACCCTGGCCGGCGGCCTGGCCCTGCTGCCCGCCGCGGCCAAGACCGGCAGCGCCACCAGCATCGACCCCGCCTTCCATGTTTGAGTCCCCTGATGGCGCAGCGGTGCAGGCGCACAGCTCCTTCTACCGCTTTGTGGCCCTGGACCAGCCGGAGGCCATGGCCCGGCGTCTACGCGAGATCGGCGCCGGCCTGCCCGGCGTGGGCGGCAATGTGCTGTTCGCGCCCGAGGGCATGAGCGGCGCGGTGGGCGGACCGCAGGCCGAGCTGGCCGCCTTCGAGGCCGCGCTGTGCCAGGACCCGGTGTTCGGCGGCGCCTTCCAGGGCCTGGTCTTCAAGCGCAGCGCCTGCCGCACCGCGCCCTTCACCCTGCTCAAGGTGCATGTGAAGCCCGAGATCGTGGCCTTCGGCGTGCCCGGGGTGAGCGGCCTACCGGCGCCCGAGCAGCCCGACAGCCATGTCTCGCCCGCGCGCTGGCGCGAGCTGCTGGACGACCCCGAGGTGCTGGTGCTGGACAACCGCAACAGCTTCGAGTTCCGCCTGGGCCGCTTTCGCGGCGCGGTGGATCCGCAGGTCACGCATTTCCGCGACTTCCCGGCCTATGTGCAGGCGCATGCCGCGCAGTGGCAGCGCGAGGGCCGCAAGATCGCCATGTACTGTACCGGCGGCATCCGCTGCGAGAAGGCGGCCCACTGGATGCAGGACCAGGGCCTGAGCGTCTACCAGCTGGAGGGCGGCATCCTGAACTTCTTCCAGTCCCTGCCCGATGCCGAGCGCGACTGGCAGGGCGAGTGCTTCGTCTTCGACAAGCGCATCGCCCTGGACACCCGGCTGCAGGAGACCGACACCACGGCCGAGCAGGTCTATGCCGAGGAGCCGCCCTGGCGCCTGGCGCGGGCCAAGCGCCTGGACCCGGCGGGCTGAGCGGCGCGCGAACAGCGCCCGGCAGCGCCCCGTAGCGCCCGGTCTGTCCCGCAAACATGGGGGTAGGAGGGCCGTTCGGCCCGCCCCCGTGACACGCGGCTTTCATCGGCCGCGGCAACCATGAGATCCGTGCTGCCGTGCATCAGGCGATGCGGGCGGCAAGTCATCACACACCTCATGGGAGTTCCCCGATGAACCACAAGCGCTTCTTCGCCCTGTCCCTGCTCGCCGCTGCCAGCCTGAGCGCCCAGGCCGCCGCCATCAATCTGGATGCCGCCAGCCTGAGCTACCAGCAGAACTTCGACAGCCTGGCCGCCAGCGGCACCACGGGCACCGCCCTGCCCGCCGGCTGGAGCTTTCTGGAGACCGGCAACAGCGCCAACACCAGCTACGGCGTCAGCGACGGCAGCAGCAACACCGGCAATACCTACAGCTTCGGCAAGACCGGCAGCAGCGATCGCGCCCTGGGCGGCCTGCTCTCCAGCAATCTGGTGCCGGTGTTCGGCGTGTCCTTCGTCAACCAGGCCGATCGCGCCATCGAGAGCCTGAGCATCAGCTATGTGGGCGAGCAATGGCGCCTGGGTGCCAACAACCGCAACGACCGCCTGAACTTCCAGTACAGCACCGATGCCACCGCCCTCAACAACGGCAGCTGGAAGAGCCTGAGCGCCCTGGACTTCATCGCCCCGGTCAGCACCGGCGGTGCCCGCGCCCTGGACGGCAATGCCAACAGCCGCAGCCTGAGCGGCAGCATCGCCGGCCTGAACCTGGCCCAGGGCGGCAGCCTGTGGCTGCGCTGGAGCGATGTGGACGCCAGCGGCGCCGACGACGGCCTGGCCATCGACAACTTCAGCCTCAACGCCACCCTGGCCCCCGTGCCCGAGCCCAGCAGCTACGCCCTGCTGCTGGCCGGCCTGGGCGCCGTGGGCCTGATGAGCCGTCGCCGCCTGGGGCGCTGAGCGCATCCCGGCCGCGCGGGCCCCGGTCGGAGGCCGGGGCCCGCGGCCTAGAATCCGGGCCATGAGCCCCATCCGCGTCCAGCGCCCGACGATCAGCCTGCTGATCGCCGCGCTGCTGCTGGCCGCCCTGCTGCCCCTGATCTCGCCCTGGGTGATGGCCGGCAGCGCGGGCCCGGGCTGGGCAGACATCTGCTCCGCCAGCGGCCAGCCCCGCGCGGCCGCCGTGCCGGGCGAGGAGGGCCAAGGCCCCCTGGCCGGCGGCACCATGGACTGCCCGGCCTGCCTGCCGCATGCGCCGGCCCTGGGCCTGCCGCCCCCGGTGGCCACGCCGCCCCTGCTGGCCGGCCTCTTGCGCTTCTCGGCGCCCGAACGCTTCTTCTCCGCGCCGCGCGCCGCCCACGCCTGGGCGCCCGCGCTGGCGCGCGCCCCACCCCGCTTCGCCTGAACCCACACCGGGCCGAGCGCGCCCTCAGACTGGCCGAGCCGCCAGCGCAGACCATGCACGCTCGGATGCTCTTGATGAGCCCTCTGGCCCTGGCTGCGCCGGGCCACAGCGCCTCGCCCCCTGGGCGAGCCACGACCCCATGTTCAGCTTGCTTTCCCCCCGGGCGGCCCCAGGCGCCGCCCCCTCACCCACCCAGTGCCGCGAGCGCCGCCTCGCCCTGGCCCGCGGCGCCGGCCTTCTGAGCCTGAGCGCCGGCACCCTGCTGGGCCTCGCGGCCTGCCAGGAGCGCGGGCCACGTTTTCATGGCGTGAACCTCAGCGGCGCGCCCTACGGGCAGGACTTCAGCCTGCGCAATCCGCAGGGCCGCGAGCTACGTCTGGCCGACTTCCGGGGTCAGGTCGTGCTGCTCTTCTTCGGCTTCACCCAGTGCCCCGACATCTGCCCCACGGCGCTGAGCCGGGCCGTGGCCGTGCGCCAGCTGCTGGGCCCGCAGGCCGAGCGCCTGCAGGTGCTCTTCATGACCATCGACCCCGAACGCGACAGCCCCGCCCTGCTGCAGGCCTATACCCAGGCCTTCGACCCCAGCTTCATGGGCCTGTACAGCGACGCCGCCGGCACCGCCCGCACGGCCAAGGACTTCAAGGTCTTCTACAGCAAGGTGCCCACCGGCAGCAGCTACACCATGGACCACAGCACCCTGAGCTATCTCTTCGATCCCCAGGGCCGGCTGCGCGTGGCACTCAAGCACGAGGCCAGCGCCGCCGAGGTGGCCGACGACGTGCGCGCCCTGCTGGCGGACTGAGCAGCGCCGTGTTTTTCTTCGCCTTCCTTTTTCTTTTTTTCTTCTTCTTTTTCTCAACCCCGATCTTTCATCAAGGAGCACAGCCCCATGAACCGCATTCGCCCCCTCATCCAGGCCCTGAGCCTGAGCGCCGCCGCCCTGCTGAGCCTGCCCGCCCTGGCCCAGGTCAAGGTGGAGGACGCCTGGGTACGCGCCACCGTGGCCCAGCAGAAGGCCACCGGCGCCTTCATGGTCATCACGGCCAGCCAGAACAGCAAGCTGGTGGCCGCCAGCTCGCCGCGCAGCCCGCGCGTGGAAGTGCATGAGATGGCCATGCAGGACAACGTGATGCGCATGCGCCAGATCCCCGCCCTGGACCTGCCCGCCGGCAAGCCGGTGGAGCTCAAGCCCGGCAGCTACCACGTGATGCTGATGGACCTGCCGCAAGCCATCCAGGCCGGCGAAGCCGTGCCCCTGACCCTGACCCTGGAAGACGCCCAGGGCCAGCGCCAGACCGTGCAGGTGCAGGCCACCGCCCGCCCGCTGAACGCCTCCGGCGCGAAGGCGCAGGGGCAGCACGGGCATCACTGAGGCGAGGAAACGCCGGGGCGGCCTCGCGCCGGCGTCCGCTGCGCGGCCGGCCGCCTTCGCTCACAAGCGGATGCTTGTCCCGACATAGAGGATGGGCCCGGTCGGTCGCCCGATGGGTGAACCACCCTCAGGCTCCAGCGTGATCTCGAACAACTGCTGTGCGTCGACCGCCGGCAGGCGCGACACGGGCAGCTCCAGCGTCATGCCGGCGCGCACGAGGCCCAGCGAGGTCGGTCCGGCAGCGCCCTGCGGCTTGGTCCAGAACTGCCACACGTGGCCGGCCGGCACCTCGGAGGGCGCGCCGACGGGCACCAGCTTCAGCGTGCCGCCGCTGCTCATCTCGACCACCCAGCCGGTGGACTGGTCGGCAGGGCTCTGCAGCAGCGTCACATAGCGCTCGGCGGCGGGCGGGGGCGTCAACACCTGCACGGCGAGGAACAGGGACATGGCCAGGGCCGCGCCGGCCAGGCCTTGCCACAGGCGCAGGCTCTGCCACCAGGAGGCCCTGGGCGCGGGCGGCCGCGCCGCCGCCGCGGCAGGGGCGCTGTTGCCGAGCGCGGCCTCGATGCGCCGCCACAGGGTGGGGCTGGGCGTAGCCGGCGCGGCGCGGGCGCTCAGCGCCAGCAGCCGGTCCTGCCATGCGAACACCGCGGCCCGCAAGTCGCGGTCCGAGGCCAGGGCCTCGGCCACCGCGCGGCGGTCCTCGGCGTCCAGCGTGCCCAGCACATATTCGCCGGCCGCGGCCTCGCGCTCTTCGGGCTTGCTGAAATCGATCACGCCAGGCACTCCTTCAGGCTGGCCAGGCTGCGCCGGATCCACGACTTCACCGTGCCGATGGGCGTGTTCATGCGCGCGGCAATCTGCTCGTGGGTGTAGCCATCGACAAAGGCATGCAGCACGCAGGCGCGGCGGACTTCCTCCAGGCGCTGCAGGCAGCGCTCGAGGCTCTCGGTGTCCAGCCCGCGGTCATCCGCTTCGCCGCCCGCGTGCTGCTGCGCATCGGCCATGGCCGCTAGCTCCTGTGGATCCAGCGTTTGCACCGCCCGGGCGCCGCTCACCTCGCGCAAGGCGCGATGCCGCACGATGGTGTAGATCCAGCCGCGCGCCGAGCCCAGCGAGGGATCGAAGGTGCGCGCGTGTTGCCAGACCTGCAGAAAGGCCTCCTGCAGCACGTCTTCGGCCAGCTCGCGATCCCGCACGATGCGCAGCGCCACGCCCAGCAGCCAGCGCGACTCACGCTCATAGAGCGCGCGCAGCGCAAAGCGCTCGCCGCGCGCGCAGGCGAGCACGGCGGCTTCATAGTCGAAGGGCGAGGCTTCAGGCATGCATGACGCGGCTGGAGAGTCCGCCGACTCTAACAGCCGGGTCCGGGCTCAGACGGCTTTCCAGAAGATGTAGTCGGCCTGGTACTTGACGATCTCCTTGCGGCCCAGGGTGCCGGCGTCGCAGGCCGACGAGGGCGCCACACCGCCCTGGGTCGCAACGCGCTGGATGTAGCTGGTGCCGCTCATGGCACCGCTGCCCATCGCGGGGTTGGCCTTGACGAGCTGGAGCGGGATGCTGCCGGCGGCGGCGGGCGCCACGGCCAGCTGCGCGCCGGTGACCTTCGAGCCATCGTCGGCAGCCCAGGTGGCGGGCGGTCCGTAATAGGTGCCGATCTTCGCGCCGGCGCGGTTCTTCAGATCGGCCTGCGGACCGACGAACACCCACTCATAGGCCATGGTGCCGGCCTTGGCGCGGCACTCATAGGTGATCTCGCCCACGCCCACGGTTTCGAGCGCGACCACATGGCCGGCCGGCACCTTGACCGCCTCGGGCAGGGCGTCCTGGCTGAACTTCTTCGCCATGGGGGCCGAGGGCATCTGGCTGCAGGCCGCCAGGCCGGCCAGCAGGGTGAGGGCCATCGAGAGGGGAACGAGTTGACGCATGGGATGCTCCTGTTGGGTGGACCGCGAAATGCGGCTTCCACTCCCCACTAGCCGGCCCGAGGCCATCCGGATGCAGGGGCCGGAAAAAATTTTCCGGCCTGGTGGGAACTTCAGGATGATTGCTGGCGATCGCGGCGGGTTTGAGTTCAGGCAGCTCTCGACCCGGAGAGATCTTTGATGAGCCCGAAGTGCAGTGCCGCGAAGCAGCCACCAACCCAGTGGGCAGCTGCCTGCAAGTCTCAACTGATTGTTGAGACTGGTAGTTCTCGCGACGAGCGACCGGGCTAACCTAGAGCTACACCTTCACTGTCACCGCGAAATAGGTCGCCAAGCCCAACTCAGCAGAGAGCATTGATGCAGCTTATCTTCAGCTTCCGGACTCGCCGCAAGAGCTCGTCGTCAGGGCAAGCCCAGTTTCGACAGCACCGGCATATGGGAGGCTTGGTGCTCGCGGTGGCGTTCACACTGCTGGGTTGCCGGCCCAGTGCCGAGGAGGAAGCCAAGGCGGCTGCGCGCTTGAAGGCTGAGGCGCAGCGGCAGGAAGAGCTTTGCCGTGATCGGGCCGACTGTGGCGAGAGGCCGCCGGCGGAGCTCAAGGTTGACTACAAAGAACACGCCCTTCGCAAGTGGAACAACCATTGGTTCTTGGTGCCCAGGGACTACAACGCGGCTCAAGGCATGGGCTTTCTGTGGCCCCTTGAGAGGGCTCGCCTCAAGGGGCCGTCCGGGTATGACCCCAATGTGTGGGCGATTGAACTGCATATCCGTTCCCACGACATCCCACCAGAGCCTCGTGGCTACGTGCGCATCCAGCTTGCCGAGCGAGAAGGGCGCGTCAGCAACAGAGTCACGTTGAGGCCCGGTCTGGACCGCCTGCAGTACCGATATGTGGATGACGAAACAGGCAAGCCTTCGCTTTCACCGAACGCGGTGTTCACTGAGTATGTCGCCACCGATAGGAGCGACCCCGAAGGTCAGCCACCGGTGTTGCGGTGCAAGACCAATCCTGCGGACCCAACGGAGGCCGGAGGCGGCGGTGGCTTCATGTGGCGGGATGGCATCTACGTCGGAGTCTTGATTCGCGCCGGAAACATCTGCGAGGACTGGCCCGCGATTTACGACGAAGTGATCCGAGTTCTCCAAATGACTGAGAAGGTTTGAACGTGTTTCTGACCGCTCAAACGATGAGTTGGCGTCAAAGGTAGAGCCTGGCCGAGCGGTCTAAGTGTGAAGCGTCAAGACGTTGTTTCTTGAGGCACTTAGTCTGCAGATAGGCGGGACGCCGCCGATGCCGCTGTGCGGTCGGTGGCAGTTGTAGTGATGCTGCCAATGGGCCAGGGCCGCCGTGCGTTGAGCCGAGCTCTGGTACGTCCAGCCGTAGGCCCATTCGCGCAGGGCCGACTGGATGAAGCGCTCGGCCTTGCCGTTGGTCTGTGGCCGGTAGGGCTTGGTGAAGCTGTGCTTGATGCCGAGTTCGACGCAGGCCTGGCGGAACTCTCGCGAGCGGAATGCCGCGCCGTTGTCGGTGAGCAGCCGCTGGACCGTGACGCCCATCCTGGCGTAGTACGCCACGGCATTCTTCAAGAACTGCACCGCCTGGGCTTTCTTCTCGTCCGGATGCATGGCCGTGAAGGCCAGTCGTGCGTGATCGTCAATGGCCACGAACAGCGTCTCCCAGCCCGCACCGTCCACCGAGTCGCGTCGATTACCTGTGACGCGATGGCTCGGGCGCACGATGCGCCCGAGCTTCTTGGTGTCGATGTGCAGCAGCTCGCCCGGCGCCTCGCGCTCGTAGCGCACCACGGGCTCAGTCGGCTCCAGGTCGCTGAGCTTGGACAGTCCAGCACGAGCCAGCACACGGCTGACAGTGGCGGCCGAGACGCCCACGCTGCGGGCGATGCTGGACTGCAGCATTCGGCGGCGGCGCAACTCGACGATGAGCAACGCCTTGGCTGGAGCGATGGCTCTGGGTGAGTGCGTGGGACGCGAAGAGGCATCAGCCAAGGCGGCTTCACCGCCGGCCAAATAGCGGCCGAGCCACTTCCTGGCCGTCGGGGCCGTCACGCCTTGCGCTGCAGCCGCTGCTGGGGCGCTGAGACCTTCCGCGGTCATCTGCCTGACCATCTCGACTCGGCGGGCGTAGGTAAGTCGGGCATGCTTATGGCTGTTCATCCGGTTGGTGCTCCTGGGACGATTGGGTGTTTGGCGACTTCCAGTCTCTCAAACCCAATCCGGATGAACACCGGATACAACCTATTGAAGCATCACATCTAAGCAACCGTCGGCGCAATTCATGCCGTTTGAGTCAAGTGGGAAGAAGTCGCTCGGCGCGTCTGTCTCGCGGCCATTGGCGCTGATAGCGTTTGGCTGTATCCGGCACCTTGCGAATCATCAGAATGCAGTCGCTGGCGAAAGACTGCTCCTGGCCGACAGCAGACTATGGCCCCGCGTGTGGCGAATGACGGCAGCCGCCGCAAAACGGCAACTAGGCCAGAAGCTCCTGCGTGGCCAATGCCGTGCAGGCAGCTTTTGAGCTCCAGGTTCTGCGTGAACCGACAACAGCCGCCACCCATGCAGCCTGTCCCCCCTCCCATGCAGTCTGTCGCAGCCCGCTGGGTCCCGCGGCGGCGTGGCGATATGGTGTGCTACATCAGCAACACACCGAAATCTCCGCCATGCCGCAACGCTGGAACGATTCGAGCCCTATCTATCAGCAGCTGGCCGACCGCCTGGCGGTGCAGCTGCTGGACGGCGATCCGCCCGAGGGGCAGGCCTTGCCCTCGGTGCGCAATCTGGCCAGCCATTACCTGATCAATCCGCTGACGGTGGGGCGCGCCCTGCAGTCCCTGGTGGAGCAGGACCTGGTGGAGGCGCGGCGGGGGCTGGGCATGTATGTCAAAGTCGGCGCCCGCACAAGGCTGCGCACCGCGGCGCGCGAGCAGTTCCTGCGTGAGGAGTGGCCGGCGCTACGCGCCAAGCTGCGCCGCCTGGGCCTGCAGCCCCAAGATCTGAACTGGGAGAAGCAATGAGTGACGAATACCTCGTGGAGGCGCGCGGCCTGAGCCTGCGCTATGGGGCCAAGACGGCGGTGGACAACATCGCTTTCAACATCCCCAAGGGGCGGGTGGTGGGCCTGCTGGGCCACAACGGCGCCGGCAAGACCTCGCTGATGAAGGCCCTGGTGGGCCTGATGCCGGCGAGCCAGGGCGAGCTGCGGGTGCTGGGGCTGGACCCGCTGCGCCAGCGCGAGCAGCTGCTGGCCGGCCTGTCCTACATCCCGGATGTGGCAGTGCTGCCGCGCTGGGCGCGGGTGGACGAGCTGATCCGCCTGATGAGCGGGCTGCAGCCCAGCTTCTCGGCCGAGCGGGCGCGGGCCTTGCTCAAGCGCACCAGCGTCAGCCCGCGCGACAAGGTGAAGACCCTTTCCAAGGGCATGGTCACCCAGCTGCACCTGGCCCTGGTGGCGGCCATCGACAGCCGGCTGATGATCCTGGACGAGCCCACGCTGGGGCTGGATGTGATGTCGCGCAAGGGCTTCTACGAAATGCTGATCGACGAGTGGTGCGACGGCGAGCGCAGCGTGCTGATCTCCACCCACCAGGTGGAGGAGATCGAGACCCTGCTGTCGGACGTGATGATGCTGGACGAGGGCCGCCTGGTGCTGAACATCAGCCTGGAGGAGATCGACTCGCGCTTCGTCGCGCTGAGCCACGATCCCGCGGCCGCCGAGGCCGTGGCCGCGGCGCATCCGCTGCTGCGCTACCGCCAGCAGGGCCAGGCCATGGCCCTGTTCGACGGCGAGCCGCTGCTGCCGCTGGAGACCCTGGGCCGGCGCGTGCGCCCCAGCCTGGTGGATCTGTTCATGGCGCTGACGCGCAAGCCCGATGTCCAGGCCACGAGCCAGGCCTGAACCCCGAGGAGCCCAATCATGTGGAAGCGTTTCAAGACCCTGATGCTGCGCGAGTGGATGCAGCACCACCGCGGCTGGCTGATCCTGATGCTGGCGCCGCCGCTGATCTTTCTGGCCCTGCTGCCGGTGGGGCAGGTGGATGTGGAGGAGTCCATCCATCCGCTGCTGCTGGCCGACCTGACCCTGACGATCAGCGCCGTGCTGGTGAGCGGCATTGCCTGGCTGGCCCTGGTGCTGCAGCTGCCGGGCCTGGCGCGGCGCGACCAGCAGGACCGCTCCATCGAGTTCTGGCGCTCCCTGCCGGCCAGCCACAGCGAGAGCATTGGCGCCCTGCTGAGCATGCATGTCTTCGTGGTGCCGGTGCTGGCCCTGCTGCTGGGCTGCCTGCTGGGCCTGCCCATTGCGATTGGGCTGGTGTTCAAGCTGGGGGGCAGCGCGGCCCTGGCCGAGATTGCCTGGCCCGTGCTGCTGGGCAGCGCCCTGGCCGGCCTGGCCCGCCTGGTGCTGGGCACGGTGCTGATGGCGCTGTGGCTGGCGCCGCTGCTGATGCTGCTGATGGCGGCCTCGGCCTGGCTCAAGCGCCTGGGCGTGCCGGTGGTGCTGGGCGTGATCGGCGTGGGCGGCCTGGTGCTGGACAAGATCTATGGCCTGCCCGTCGTCTGGGTGCTGCTCAGGGCCCAGATCCAGGGCGCGCTCGGCGCCTATCTGAACCACCAGGGCGAGTTCGACCATCTGCGCCATGAGCCGCAGGACCTGCTGAGCGCCGTGAGCCAATGGGCCTGGAACGACAGCCTGGCCGCCCTGGGGGGACTGGCCTCGCCGCATCTGCTGGGCGGCCTGCTGCTGGCCGGCCTGTGCTTCTGGCTGCTGGTGCTCAAGCGCCAGCGCAGCGGCTGATTTCAGCGCATGGCATGCCCATGAAGAAAGCCCGCTGGCCAGCGGGCTTTTTTCTTTGGGCGCCGAGACAGCTCAGGCCGCCGGCACGGCAGGCGGGGTGCCACCGGTGGCGGCCGCGACGCGAGCCGCCATCTCCTTGCGGAAGCGGTTGAGCTCCTGCACGCTGGCAAAGCTGCGCTCCATCAGCAGGCTCATATTGTGGAGGATGCGTTCCACCACCTTGGTCTCCCAGACCGCGTCGAACTGGATCTGCTTGTCCAGCCAGCGCTCCAGCCACTCGGGGTCGGGCAGGCGGCTCTGGATGGTGTCGCGCGGGAAGAGCTTGGCGTTGACGTGCAGATTGGTGGGGTGCAGGGCCTGGGCCGTGCGGCGGGCGCTGGCCATGAGCACGCCCACCTTGGCAAAGGCGGCGCGGGCCTCGTCACCAAACTTGCTCATCGCGCGCTTCATGTAACGCAGGTAAGCGCCGCCGTGGCGGGCCTCGTCGCGCGAGAGGGTTTCGTAGATGGCCTTGATCACGGGCTCGGTATGCCATTCGGCGGCACGGCGGTACCAGTGGTTCAGGCGGATTTCGCCGCAAAAATGCAGCATCAGGGTTTCCAGCGCCGGGGCGGGGTCGAACTCGAAGCGCACCTCGTGCAGCTCCTGCTCGGTGGGCACCAAATCGGGCCGGAAGCGGCGCAGGTACTCCATCAGCACCAGGGAGTGCTTCTGCTCCTCGAAGAACCACACGCTCATGAAGGCGGAGAAGTCGCTGTCTTCGCGGTTGTCGCGCAGGAACATCTCGGTGGCGGGCAGGGCGGACCACTCGGTGATGGCGTTCATCTTGATGGTCTGCGCCTGGTCTTCGGTGAGCAGGGCGGGATCGAATTTGTCCCAGGGGATGTCCGTGTCCATGTTCCAGCGCACGGCCTCAAGCTGCTTGAAGAGTTCGGGATAAAGCATGGTCCGTCCTTGTTGGGCGTCCGAAGGGTCGACAGATTTTATGCCGCGGCGTCCCGGGCGGCATGCCGGCCCCGCCATGGCCCGAAAGGGCCGGGATGCTCTTGAAAAACCAGGGCGGCGCACCGATATACAGGCATGCAACAGTCACTCTCGCGAGCTGTACCCACTATGGGGGACAGTTGCAAATGTGACCGGTCATCAAAGCCAAACACAGGTTACACATAAGCCACATCAGGAAACCGCTTTATCCGCAGCACTGAGGGAGACTGCACACAAGGGTCTGCATAGACTGCCCGACCAAGACAAGCACTGACCGACTTTCGGTCGCGAGACCGCCTCCGCGAGGAGGCCGCAATCCCGAAGCCCTTCTCCTCCTCCTCCCTCCCTCCCTCGTTGGCTTCGGGGCGTCTTGTGACCTCTTTTATGCACAGGGCTTCCGCTTCAGGCGGAAGCCCTTTTGCTTGATGGGTCAGGAAAAGGGTCGGGGGCGGCGGAGCCCCGGGGTTCAGCGCATCCAGCCCTTGCGGCGGAAGTAGATCAGCGGCGCGGCCACCGAGGCCGCCATCAGCAGCAGGGCGTAGGGGTAGCCGTAGCTCCAGTCCAGCTCGGGCATGAACTTGAAGTTCATGCCGTAGATGCTGGCGATCAGGGTGGGCGGCAGCAGGGCCACGCTGGCCACCGAGAAGATCTTGATGATCTTGTTCTGGTTGATGTTGATGAAGCCGACCGTGGCATCCATCAGGAAGTTGATCTTGTCGAACAGAAAGGCCGTGTGGCTGTCCAGCGAGTCGATGTCGCGCAGGATCTGGCGCGACTCCTCGAACTGCTCGGCATTGAGCATGCGGCTGCGCATCATGAAGCTGACCGCGCGGCGCGTGTCCATGACGTTGCGACGGATGCGGCCGTTCAAGTCTTCCTCGCGGGCGATGGCGGCCAGCACCTCGGCGGCCTCGGTATCGTTCACCTCGCTCTTGAGCACGCGGGCACTGACCTTCTCCAGGCTGTCGTAAATGCCCTCCAGCACATCGGCCGAGTACTCGGCGTCGGCGTCGTAGAGCTTGAGCAGCACGTCCTTGGCGTCCTCGATCAGGGCCGGGATCCGGCGCGCGCGCAGGCGCAGCAGGCGGAAGACCGGCAGATCCTCCTTGTGGACGGAGAACAGCACATTGTTGAAGAGGATGAAGGCCACGCGCACATTGCGCGGGGAACTGTCGTCATCGATCAGGAAGTCCGAGCGGATATGCAGCTCGCCGTTGTCTTCCTCGTAGAAGCGGGCCGATTCTTCCAGGTCGTCGTCAACGATGTCTTCGGGGATGCTCAGCCCGAAATGGTCGCGGATCCAGCCCTTCTCCTCGGCGCTGGGATCCTCCAGGTCCACCCAGATGGGGCGCGACTGGGCCAGGGCCTCGGGGCTGCCGATCTCTTCCTGGAACAGCCCGCCGCGCAGGCGGCCGTTGTCCAGCGTGAAAACATTGAGCATGCGAAAAGTCTCCAGCGCCTAGTGCGCCGTCTTGAGGGGGACGGGCTGGCCGTCCGGATTGGGCTGAGGTAGGGGGTACCGTCTCACTCCGGACTGGCGCCGGGCGCTCAGGGGCGCCGCCGGCTGCAGGCACTGGAGTGGACGGTCACCGCGGGTGATCGCTGTCCAAGAAAGACTCCAGAGATGGGGAAGCCGGATTATCACATCGGCGTCCAGGGTGGCGCAAAGGTCAACAGCGCATTGAAGCACAGGACTTGCCACCCCGGGCGGGCAACACTCCGAAAGGCTCGGGCTTTTCCGTCAAATGCTTGTCATGGAAGAGGGGGCGGCGCACACTGGACTCGACCGATCAGCCCCCAAGAACAGCACCCGCCTCCGCCTCAGTCCACCTCCCACACCCCACCGCTTTCAGCCCCTCGGCTTTCGAACATCTCCCGATTCCCTACCCCACTGCGCTTCCCCGTTTTCTAGGCTTTTTCCCGTCCACCCCCGTGAAAGGAGGCTCTATGAACCTGACAATCAGCGGCCACCATCTTGAAGTGACACCAGCGCTGCGTGAGTACGTACTCACCAAGCTAGACAGGGTGACCCGCCACTTTGACCAGGTCGTCGATATCAACGTCCTGCTCACCGTGGAGAAGCAAAAGGAGAAGGAACGCCGGCAACGCGCCGAAGTCACCGTGCACGTCAAGGGTCGTGACATCTTCGTGGAGCAGTCCCATGAAGACATGTATGCCGCGATTGATCAGCTGATGGACAAGCTGGATCGCCAGGTCTGCCGCCACAAGGACAAGGTGCAGGATCACCACCACGCCTCGGCCAAGCGCCTGGAACTGGGCGCCTGAGCGCCTCCCGAGCTCGCTGCAGCGAGCCCGAAACGAGCGGCCCACGGGCCGCTTTTTCATGGGCGGCCGGCCGGACTTCGCTATGCGCACAATGTTGTTGCTGCACCGCCGCAAAGATGCGTATTACTGCGCCGACACCGAAAGCGCGGGGCCCATCGACTTGACGGGATTCCTATAATCCGCTCTCCCGTGACCGAACAAGCGTACCGCCCAAGGCCCATCAAGCCGTAATCGGCGCTGCGACCCGATGAACCGTCTTGCCGCCATCCTGCCCGCCAGCAACGTGCTGGTGAATGTGGACGCCTCCAGCAAAAAGCGAGTGTTCGAGCAGGCCGGTCTGCTGTTCGAGAACAACCACAGCATTTCCCGCGCCTCGGTGACGGACAACCTCTTCGCTCGCGAGCGCCTGGGGTCCACCGGCCTGGGCCATGGTGTGGCCATCCCGCACGGCCGCATCAAGGGCCTGAAGAATCCGCTGGCCGCCGTGCTGCGCGTGCAGCAGCCCATCGGCTTCGATGCGCCGGACGACGAGCCCGTCAGCCTGCTGATTTTCCTGCTGGTGCCCGAAGCCGCCACCCAGCGCCATCTGGAAATCCTCTCCGAGATCGCCGAGATGCTCTCGGACCGGGAGCTGCGCGAGCGCCTCAAGACCGAGCCCGAAGCCGCCGATCTGCACCGCCTGATCTCGGCCTGGGAACCGCTGAAGTCGGTCGCCTGATACCGCCCGCGCCGCGTGAAAGTCACCTCGATCAGCGCCGACCGGCTCTTTGAAGAGCACCGCGAGGCCCTGCGCTGGGAATGGATTGCCGGCCACGCCCATCCGGAGCGCCGCTTCGATGAGGGCGCGCTGCGCGATGCCCAGTCCGCGGCAGATCTGGTCGGCTATCTGAACTACATCCACCCCTACCGGGTGCAGATCGTGGGCCGCCGCGAGGTGGCCTATCTGAGCCAGGCCTCGGGCGAGGTGCTGGACCGCCGCATCGCGCGCATCGTCACCCTGGAGCCGCCGGTCATCATCGTGGCCGACGATCAGGTGCCGCCAGACCGCCTGGTGGCCATGTGCGACCGCGCCGAAATCCCGCTCTTCATCACCGCCGACTCCGCCGGCCATGTGATCGACGTGGTGCGCGCCTATCTGGCCCAGACCTGCGCCAACCGCACCACCCGCCACGGCGTGTTCATGGACATCCTGGGCCTGGGCGTGCTGCTCACCGGCGAGTCCGGCCTGGGCAAGAGCGAGCTGGGCCTGGAGCTGATCTCGCGCGGCCACGGCCTGGTGGCCGACGACGCGGTGGATTTCTTCCGTATCGCCCAGACCGCCATCGAGGGCCGCTGCCCCGAGCTGCTGATGAACCTGCTGGAGGTGCGCGGCATCGGCCTGCTGGACATCAAGGCCATCTTTGGCGAGACCGCGGTGCGCCGCAAGATGCGGCTCAAGCTCATCGTGCACCTGGTCCGCAAGGAGACCATGGAGCGCGATTTCGAGCGCCTGCCCTACGAGCCGCTCTACGAGGACGTGCTGGGCATGCCGGTGCGCAAGGTGGTGATCGCGGTGGACGCCGGCCGCAACCTGGCCGTGCTGGTGGAAGCCGCGGTGCGCAACACCATCCTGCAGCTGCGGGGCATCGACACCTACCGCGAGTTCGTGGAGCGCCATCAGCGCGCCATCGAGAGCGGCCAGCTCGACGATCCCGATCACTGAGCCCGGCGCGCGGGCTCGGTCAAGCGCCGGGCCTCAGCCGCGGTGCGGGCAGGCCTTCTTGGTGCAGGTGGCGTACAGGGCCAGCGAATGCTCCTGCAGCGCGAAGCCGCGATCCTTGGCGATGGTGTGCTGACGCTCCTCGATCTGGGCGTCGTAGAACTCCTCCACGCGGCCGCAGGTGAGGCAGACCAGATGGTCGTGGTGGTGCCCTTCGTTGAGCTCGAACACCGCCTTGCCGGATTCGAAATGGTTGCGCGAGAGCAGGCCCGCCTGCTCGAACTGGGTCAGCACACGGTAGACCGTGGCCAGGCCGATATCGGCCCCCTCGTTGAGCAATGCCTTGTAAACGTCTTCAGCGGTCATGTGGCGCTGCGCCGCCGTCTGGAAGATCTCGAGGATCTTGATGCGGGGCAACGTGGCCTTGAGGCCGCTGTTCTTGATTTCTTCGGTCCGGTCCATGTTCTTCTGCGCTGGGCCGACCCCCATGGGCCTGCCGCTAGAATGGTCCAATCATAGCCAGCAATGGGCGTCCTGCGCCCCACGGCCCCGAAGATATGCGCTCCATCATCCCGACGTCCCTGGCCGCCCTGGCCCTGTTCGGCCTCGCCGGCTGCTCCTCGCTGCCCTCGTTGGACAGCCTGCCCTCGGTGGCCGGCGACAAGGTGCTGGGCTTGGTCACCCCCTACCGCCTCGAGGTGGTCCAGGGCAATGTGCTGACCAAGGAGCAGGTGGCCATGGTCAAGCCCGGCATGAACCGCGCCCAGGTGCGCGACCTGCTGGGTTCGCCCCTGCTGGCCGACATCTTCCACGACAACCGCTGGGACTACGCCTTCTCCATCCGCCGCCAGGGCACCGCGCCGCAGGCCCGCCACCTGGTCGCCTGGTTCGAGGGTGACAGCCTGAAGTCCATGGACGTGCCGGACGACCTGCCCAGCGAGAAGGAATTCATCGCCTCGATCAACACCTTCAAGCCCGGCAAGCTGCCCAAGCTGGAGCTGAGCGAGGACGAGCGCAAGTCCCTGCCGGTGCCGGCCAAGCCCGCCGCCCAGGCCCAGGAGCCCGTGGGCCCGGTGCGCGCTTACCCGCCGCTGGAGCCGCGCTCGTGAGCGCCGCCCCGCTGAACATCGCCATCGCCGGTGCCTCCGGCCGCATGGGCCGCATGCTGATCGAGGCCGTGGTCAACGCCCCCGACTGCCGCCTCAGCGGCGCGCTGGACCGGCCCGACAGCCCGGCCCTGGGCCAGGACGCCAGCGCCTGGCTGGGCCAGGCCAGCGGCGTGGCCATCACCGCCGACCTGCGCCAGGGCCTGGCCGGCGCCGATGTGCTGATCGACTTCACCCGCCCCGAAGGCACGCTGGCCCACCTGGCCGTCTGCCGTGAGCTGGGCACCCAGGTCGTGATCGGCACCACCGGCTTCACCCCCGAGCAGAAGGCCGAGGTGGCCGCCTACGCCCGCGAAATCGGCGTCATGATGGCGCCCAATATGAGCGTGGGCGTCAACGTGGTGCTCAAGCTGCTGGACCTGGCCGCACGCTCCCTGTCCACCGGCTACGACATCGAGATCGTCGAAGCCCACCACCGCCACAAGGTGGATGCTCCCAGCGGCACCGCCCTGGCCATGGGCGAGGTGGTGGCCCAGGCCCTGGGCCGCGACCTCAAGAGCTGCGCGGTCTATGGCCGCGAGGGCGTCACCGGCGAGCGCGATCCCTCCACCATCGGCTTCGCCACCGTGCGCGGCGGCGATATCGTGGGTGACCACACGGTGCTCTTCGCCGGCATCGGCGAGCGCATCGAGATCAGCCACAAGTCCAGCAGCCGCGTCACCTATGCCCAGGGCAGCCTGCGCGCCGCCCGCTTCCTGGCCGCCAACGGTCCCGGCCTCTACGGCATGGACGACGTGCTGGGCCTGAAATGACCTTCCCCCCACCGGCTTCGCCGGCCCCCTCGAGGGGGCAACACCGGCCGCCCGGCCAAGCCGGATCGGCGGTGTTGGCTCGGGAAATTCACGAGGGCTGCTGAGATGCAGCCGGGCCTCGCGGGCTACTGGGCCCAGGCCGATGCGGTCTCGCGCGGCGTGGCCCTGCTGCTGCTGCTGATGTCGCTCAGCGCCTGGGTGCTGATCTTCTGGAAGAGCTGGACCCTGCGGCGCGCCCGGCGCGATCTGCAGCGGGCCGTGCCCGCCTTCTGGGCCGCGCCAGACCTGGACGCCGGCCGCCAGGCCCTGCTGGGTTTTGACCGCGAGGAGATCCTGCTGCCCCTGCTGGACGCCGGCCGCGCCAGCGCGTCGGGGCCCAGCCTGGAAGCCGCCGGCAAGCTCGAATCCCAGCTCACCCGCCGCCTGCGCGACGCGCTGCACGCCGTGCTGCAGCGCCTGCAGAGCGGCCAGGTCATGCTGGCCTCCATCGGCGCCACCGCGCCCTTTGTGGGCCTGTTCGGCACGGTCTGGGGCATCTTCCACGCCCTGCAGCGCCTCTCGGTGGGCGGCCAGCTCAGCATCGAGCGCATCGCCGGCCCGGTGGGCGAGGCCCTGGTGATGACGGCGGCCGGCCTGGCCGTGGCCATTCCCGCCGTGCTGGCCTACAACGTGTTCGGCAAGCTCGTTGCCGCCTGCGAGGCCGAGCTGGAAGGCTTTGCCCACGATCTGCGCGAGCTGCTGCAGAGCGCGGCTGGCTGAGGAGCCCGCGTCATGGCTTTCGGCCGCCTGGAACGCCGCGAAGCGCCCAAGCCCATGGGCGAGATCAATATGACGCCGCTGATCGACGTCATGCTGGTGCTGCTGGTGATCTTCATGATCACCGCCCCCCTGATGAGCAGCTCCCTGCGCCTGGACCTGCCCCGCAGCGAGGCCGCCACGCCCAGCGAGGCGCCGGCCTTCATCAGCGTGGCCATGCTGCCCGATGGCAGCCTCTTCATCGACGACGACCGCGTGGACCCCAGCCAGTTCCGCCGCCGCATCCAGGCCCTGGCCACCCGCCATCCGGACCTGGAAGTGCAGCTGCGGGCCGACCAGGCCGTGCCCTATGGCCGGGTGGCCGAGCTGATCGGCTGGGTGCAGGGCGCCGGGCTGAACCGCATCGCCTTCATCGCCGAAGCGCCCGCCGCCCCGCGCTGAGCCGCCGGTGCGGCCGCGCCTCCTACAATCGGCGCCTTCAGCGCCCCGTGCTCCACCATGAACGACAAGTACGCCCCGAACGAGATCGAAGCCGCCGCCCGGCAGTATTGGCAGTCCCGTGACGCCTATCGCGTCAGCGAAGACCAGAGCAAGCCCAAGTTCTACGCCTGCTCCATGCTGCCCTACCCCAGCGGCAAGCTGCACATGGGCCATGTGCGCAACTACACGATCAACGACATGCTCACGCGTCAGCTGCGCATGAAGGGCTACAATGTGCTGCATCCGATGGGCTGGGACGCCTTCGGCATGCCCGCCGAAAACGCCGCCATGCAGAACAAGGTCCACCCCAAGGGCTGGACCTACGAAAACATCGCGACGATGCGCAAGCAGCTGAAGTCGATGGGCCTGTCGCTGGACTGGTCGCGCGAATTCGCCACCTGCGATGTCGAATATTACCATCGCCAGCAGCACCTGTTCCTCGACTTCCTGGAAAAGGGCCTCGTCTACCGCAAGCAGTCCAAGGTGAACTGGGACCCGGTCGATCACACGGTTCTTGCCAACGAGCAGGTCATCGACGGCCGCGGCTGGCGCTCCGGCGCGCTGGTCGAGCAGCGTGAGATCCCGGGCTACTACCTGAAGATCACCGACTACGCCGAAGAGCTGCTCTCGGCCGTGGCCGACCCCGAGGACAAGAACTACCTCTCCGGCTGGCCTGAGCGCGTGCGCCTGATGCAGGAGAACTGGATCGGCAAGAGCCAGGGCCTGCGCTTCGCCTTCCCTCATGAGATCAAGGGTGCTGACGGTGCGCTGATCCAGGACGGCAAGCTCTATGTGTTCACCACCCGTGCCGACACCATCATGGGCGTGACCTTCTGCGCCGTGGCGCCGGAGCACCCGCTGGCCGCGCATGCCGCCGCCGGCAATGCCGAGCTGGCCGCCTTCATCGAGGAATGCAAGCAGGGCGGCACCACCGAGGCCGAGCTGGCCACGCAGGAAAAGAAGGGCATGCCCACCGGCCTCGTGGTCACGCACCCGCTGACCGGCGCCCAGGTGCCGGTCTGGGTGGGCAACTATGTGCTGATGAGCTATGGCGACGGCGCCGTGATGGGTGTGCCGGCGCATGACGAGCGCGACTTCGCCTTCGCCAACAAGTACGGCCTCGAGATCAAGCAGGTCGTGGCCGTCGAGGGCCAGAGCTTCTCGGCCAGCACCTGGGCCGACTGGTACGGCGACAAGATTCTGGGCGTCTGCGTCAACTCCGGTGTGCTCGATGGCTTGAGCCACAAGCAGGCCGTGGACAAGGTGGCCGAACTGCTGGGCGCCAAGGGCCTGGGCGAGAAGAAGACCACCTGGCGCCTGCGCGACTGGGGCGTGAGCCGCCAGCGCTACTGGGGCACGCCCATCCCCATCATCCATTGCGAGGAGCATGGCGCCGTGCCGGTGCCCGAGAAGGACCTGCCGGTCGTACTGCCCGAGGAATGCATCCCGGACGGCAGCGGCAACCCGCTGGCCAAGCATGCCCACTTCCTGAACGTGCCCTGCCCGGTCTGCGGCAAGCCCGCCAAGCGCGAGACCGACACCATGGACACCTTCGTGGATTCGTCCTGGTACTTCATGCGCTACTGCGATGCGCAGAACCAGGACGCCATGGTCGGCGCCGGCACCGAGTACTGGATGCGCCCCGGCGCTGCCATGGACCAGTACATCGGCGGCATCGAGCACGCCATCCTGCACCTGCTCTACGCCCGCTTCTGGACCAAGGTCATGCGCGATCTGGGCCTGGTGAAGATCGACGAACCCTTCACCAAGCTGCTGACCCAGGGCATGGTGCTCAAGGGCGCCTTCTTCCGCAAGCCGGCCGACGCCGGCAAGAACTACTACTGGGAGCATGAGGTCGACGTGCTGCGCAACGAGCATGGCGTGCCGGTGGGCGGCAAGCTCAAGGCCGATGGCCTGCCGCTCGAGTACGAGATGACCACCATGTCCAAGTCGAAGAACAACGGCGTGGACCCGCAGGCCCTGATCGACCAGTACGGTGCCGACACCGCGCGTCTGTTCGTGATGTTCGCCAGCCCGCCCGAGCAGACCCTGGAGTGGAACGATGCCGGCGTCGAAGGCGCGCACCGCTTCCTCAAGCGCGTCTGGGGCTTTGCTGCCAAGCACGCCGAGGTGCTGAAGGCCGCGGGCAGCGACTTCGCCGCGCTCAGCGAGGAGGGCAAGGCCCTGCGCCGCGAGGTGCATCTGGTGCTCAAGCAGGTCAGCTACGACTACGAGCGCATGCAGTACAACACCGTGGTCTCCGGGGCCATGAAGCTGCTGAACGCGCTGGAAGGCTTCAAGGACGTGGCGGGCCAGGCTGCCGCCGTGCGCGAGGGCGTGTCGGTGCTGCTGCGCGTGATCTACCCGGCCTGCCCGCACATCAGCCACACCCTGTGGCAGGACCTGGGCTTTGCCGCCGAGCTGGGCGATCTGCTGGACGCGCCCTGGCCGCAGGTGGACGAAGGCGCCCTGGTGCAGGACCAGATCGAGCTGATGCTGCAGGTCAATGGCAAGCTGCGTGGCGCGCTCAAGGTGCCGGCCCAGGCCGACAAGGCCGCCATCGAGGCCGCCGCCCTGGCGCACGAGAAGTTCGCCGAGTTCAGCGAGGGCAAGCCGGCCAAGAAGGTCATCATCGTCCCCGGCCGCCTGGTCAATATCGTCGTGTGATGACAGCCCGCCGCCGCACCCTGCTGCTCGCCGCCCTGCCCCTGGGGCTTGCCGCCTGCGGCTTCGCGCCGCGGCGCGAACCGGAGCTGCGCTTTCGCAGCCTGGGCCTGCAGGGCTTCAAGCCCGGCTCGCCCCTGGCGGCCGAGCTGCGGCGCCAGCTGCTGAGCCGCACCCCGGTGCAGGTCCCGGAAGACTTCAACCGCGCGGAGCTGGTGCTGGAGGCGCGGCGCGACGACCGCGACAAGCGCGTGGTCGTGTCCACCAGCGCCGGTCAGGTGCGCGAATGGGAGCTGCGCCTGAGCGTGGACTACCTGCTGCGCACGGCGGCCGGCGAGATCCTGCTGCCGCCCACCGAGCTGCGCCTGACCCGCGAGATGAACTACACCGAGACCAACGCCCTGGCCAAGGAGCAGGAGGAGGCCCAGCTCTTCCGCGCCATGCAGTCGGACGCGGTGGCGCAGATCATGCGCCGCCTGGCCACGGTCCGCATTCCCGGCTGAGCCCGCAGCGCCCGTGCAAATCCGCCCCGACGCGCTCGCCGCCCAGCTGGCCAAGGGCCTCAAGCCGCTCTACACGGTCTATGGGGACGAACCCCTGCTGGCCCAGGAGGCCTGCGACGCCATCCGTGCCGCGGCCCGCGCCCAGGGCTATGGCGAGCGCAAGGTCTTCACCGTCAGCGGCGCCTATTTCGACTGGGGCCCGGTGCTGGGCGCGGCCCAGGCCCTGAGCCTGTTTGCCGAACGCCAGTTCATCGAGATCCGCATCCCCTCGGGCAAGCCCGGCAAGGACGGCTCCGAGGCCCTGCAGCGCTACTGCGAGGCCCTGCCCGAGGACGTGGTCACCCTGGTCACCCTGCCGCGCCTGGACAAGACCCAGCTCAACGGCGCCTGGTTCGGCGCCCTGGACGGCCATGGCCTCACCGTGCGCGTGGATCCGGTGGAGCGCCGCGCCCTGCCGCAATGGATCGCCCAGCGCCTGGCGGCCCAGGGCCAGCCCGTGGCCGAGGGTGAGGAGGGCCAGCGCGCCCTGGCCTTCTTTGCCGACCGGGTGGAGGGCAATCTGCTGGCCGCCCACCAGGAGCTGCAGAAGCTCGCCCTGCTGCACCCCCAGGGCCCGCTGGCCTTCGAACAGATCGAGCAGGCCGTGCTGAACGTGGCGCGCTACGACGTGTTCAAGCTCAGCGAGGCCGTGCTGGCCGGCCAGCTCACCCGGGTGCTGCGCATGCTGGAAGGCCTGCGCGCCGAGGGCGAGGCCGCCGTGCTGGTGCACTGGACCCTGGCCGAGGATGTGCGTGCGCTCAAGCGCGTGCGCGAGGCCGTGGAGGCCGGCAAGCCCCTGCCCATGGCCCTGCGCGAGGGCCGCATCTGGGGTGCCAAGGAAAAGCTCTTCGAGCGCATCGTGCCGGGCCTGCGCCTGGCCCAGCTCACGCCCCTGGTGGAGGCGGCCCAGATCTGCGACGGCATCGTCAAGGGCCTGCGCCACCCCGGCTGGCCCTTGGAGCCCTGGGACGCCCTGGAACGCCTGGCCCTGATGCTGATCGAGGTGGCCGCCGCCCCGCGCGCGCCCAAGCTGGCCCTGCGGCCCTGAGCGACCCGAGCGCGGGCCCACGGCGGGGTCCCTGCGCCCCCGGAGCGCGCGAAACTGCACATCGCCCGACCCCGGCCCCAAGCCAGGGCGCGCCGATGACGCTAGAGTCGGAGCTGGCTGGTGCAGCGCCTCCCTTGCGGCACGCCCTCAGGTCTCCATCCTCCATGAAGCACCCGCTCCAGATCCGTGCTGCCATCGTCTTGCTGGGCCTGGCCCTGGCAACCCCGTGGGCCCAGGCCCTGCCCTGGACCCTGCGCATCCAGGGTGTGGATGGCGCGCCCCTGGCCGACGCTGCGGTGGCCGTGGAAGCGCGCGGCCTGCCCGCCCGGGCCGCGGCCGGCACCCAGGCCGATATGGCCCAGCGCGAGCGCCAGTTCCAGCCCCTGCTGCTGGTGGTGCAGACCGGCACCGCGGTGAACTTCCCGAATTTCGACACGGTGCGCCACCATGTCTACTCCTTCTCGCCGGTCAAGACCTTCGACATCAAGCTCTACACCGGCACCCCGGCCGAACCCGTGATCTTCGACAAGCCCGGCGTCGCCGCCCTGGGCTGCAATATCCACGACAAGATGAGCGCCCATATCGTGGTGGTGGACACGCCCCTGTTTGGCAAGACCGACGCCCAGGGCCAGCTGCGCCTGGACCTGCCCGCCGGTGAGCACCGCCTGCGCGTCTGGCACCCCAGCCTGGGCAAGCCCCTGATGCAGACCCTGCGCCTGGTGGTGCCCGCGGCCGGTACGGCCGGCAGCTCCACCCACCGTCTGGACTGAGCGAGCATGGCCGCCTTGCGTTTCCTGCCCTCCTTCCTCGATCTGCGCCGGCTCGAGGGCCGCATCGTCGCCCTCTTCCTGGCCCTGCTGCTGGTGGTGCAGCTGGCCAGCTTCGCCATGATCCGCCAGGGCATCAACCGCAATGCCGATGCCGCCATCGCGGCCGAGCTGCGCACCGGCGAGCGCGTCTTCATGCGCCTGATGCAGCAGCAGGCCGACAAGCGCCAGGACGCCGCCGAGCTGCTGGCCAAGGACTACGGCTTCAAGGAGGCCATCGGCCTGCCCCTGGCCGAGGCCGGCACGGTGGAGACCATCCGCGACGCCCTGCTCAACCAGGGCGAGCGCATCGGCGCCAGCGTGGTGGTGTATGCCGACAACGAGCAGCGCCTGGTGGCCGCCACCCGGGCCGATGCCCAGCGCTTCATGGGCCTGCTGCGCGAGCGCGGCGAGGCCCAGCCCGGCGCGGGCAAGGCCGCTGACAACAGCATGCGCCTGGCCCTGCTGGACCAGCAGGACGCCTACCAGGTGGTGGCCGCGCCGGTGCGCACCCCGGCCCCGGTGGGCTGGGTGCTGATGGGCTTTGCCCTGGACGGCACGCCACTGAGCGATCTGCGCAACCTCTCCGATCTGGATGGCCTGCTGGTGCTGCGTCAGGGCACGGGCGCCTGGCGGCCGCTGGTGAGCCCCCTGCCCATCGAGTCCGTCCAGGCCCTGAGCCCCCAGCTCCCGGCCCAGGCCGGCATGTTCGAGGCCGAGCTGGACGGCGAGCATCTGCGCGGCCGTCTCCAGCCCCTGCTGCAGCAGGGCGACACCCAGCTGGCCCTGGTGCTGCTGCGCTCCTTCGACGCCGCCATCGCCCCCTACCGCCAGCTCCAGCTCACCCTGCTGGGCGTGGCCGTGTTCGCCCTGGGCAGCGTGCTGACGGCACGGCGCATCAGCGGCCCGCTGCGCGCCCTGGCCGCCGCGGCGCGGCGCCTGGGCCGTGGCGACTACGAGACCCCGGTGGCCGCGCCCGCGCGCCGCGATGTGGCCGAGGTGCGCGAGCTCGCCCATGCGGTGGAGACCATGCGCACCGACATCCGCGCCCGCGAGGAAGAGGTGCACCGCCTGGCCTTCTGGGACCCGCTCACCGGCCTGCCCAACCGCGAGCAGTTCAGCCAGCGCCTGAGCGCCCGCCTGGCCGAGGCCGGCGAGCGCCCCTGCGCCGTGCTGATGCTGGACCTGGACCGCTTCAAGCACGTCAACGATGTGCTGGGCCATGCCTTTGGCGACCGCTTGCTGTGCAGCGTGGCCGCACGCCTGCAGGCCCTGCAGAGCGGCGAGGGCGTGCTGCTGGCGCGCCTGGGCGGGGACGAGTTCGCCCTGCTGCTGGACGGCGCCGACGAGGGCGCCGCCCTGGCCCTGGCGGCGCGCATCCACCAGGACTTCGTGACCCCGCTGCGCATCGAGGACCAGACGGTGGACCTGGGCACCGGCATCGGCATCGCCCTGGCGCCGTCCCAGGGCCGCGAGACCCGCAGCCTGCTGGCACGCGCCGAGCTGGCCATGTATGCCGCCAAGCGCCGCCAGAGCGGCAGCATGGTCTACGAGAGCGCGCTGGACGCCGGCAGCCAGGAGGCCCTGTCCCTGCTCAGCGAGCTGCGCCGCGCCATCGAGCGCGAGGAGCTGCGACTCTTCCTGCAACCCAAGGTGGACTTCAAGACCGGCCAGGTGCACAGCGCCGAGGCCCTGGTGCGCTGGGAGCATCCCGAGCGCGGCCTGGTGCCGCCCATGCAGTTCATCCCCTTTGCCGAGCAGACCGGCTTCATCCGCCAGCTCACGGCCTGGGTGATCGAGGCTTCGGCGCGCTGCGCCCGCGAGGCCCAGGCCCGCGGCCTGGATCTGCGCATCAGCGTCAACCTCTCCACCCGCGACCTGCTGGACCAGGACCTGCCCGCCAAGATCGAGGCCCTGCTGGGCCGCCACGGCGCCACGCCGGCCATGCAATGCCTGGAGATCACCGAGAGCGCCATCATGGACGATCCGCAGCGCGCGCTGCAGACCCTGGAGCGGCTCTCGGAGATGGGCTTTCGCCTCTCCATCGACGACTTCGGCACCGGCTACTCCTCCCTGGCCTATCTCAAGCGCCTGCCGGTGAACGAGCTCAAGATCGACCGCAGCTTCGTGATGGCCATGGAGCGCGATATGGACGATGCCAAGATCGTGCGCTCCACCATCGAGCTGGCGCACAACCTGGGCCTGTCCGTGGTGGCTGAGGGCGTGGAGACCGGCAAGGCCTGGAAGCTGCTCGAGGCCCTGGGCTGCGACGAGGGCCAGGGCTATTTCATCGGCCGCCCCGTGCCCGCCGCCCAGCTGCTGGACTGGCTGCCCAGCTGGCGCGCGCCTGACCTCAGTGGCGAGTCGCTGGAAACCGTGTTCGCCGGCCTGGGCTGAAGCCCTTCAGGGCGCGCGCAGCGGCAGCTCCAGGATGAAACGGCTGCCCCGTCCGGGGCTGCTGTGGGCATGGATCTCACCGCCCAGCACGGCATGCACGATGGTGTGGCAGATGGCCAGGCCCAGGCCGTTGCCCCCCTGGCCGAAGCGGGTGGAGAAGAAGGGGTCGAAGATGCGCTCCAGCACCGCCTCGCTCATGCCGCGGCCGTTGTCGCGCACCTCCAGCCGGCAGTGCTGGGCATCCAGGGGCGCTGCCACCACGCTCACCACGCCGGGCCGGCCCGCCTCCAGCCCATGCAGCAGGGCATTGCCCACCAGGATCTCCAGGGCCTGGCCCAGCGGTCCGGGATAGCTGTCCAGGCGCAGGCCCGCATCGATCTCCAGGCGCAGCTCATGGCCGGCGCGCGCGGCCTGGGCGGCCTGGCTGCGCAGGCCCTGCGCGACCAGCTCGGCCAGGGCGAACTCGCGGCGCTGCTGGGAGTCGCGGTCCTGGGCCACCTGCTTGAAGTTGTCCACCAGGCCGGCGGCGCTGTGCATGCTGCGCTCGATCAGCTCCAGGCCGCTGAGCGAGTCGCGGGCGTAGTTCTGCAGATCGCTGCGGCGCAGCGGCGTGCCGCCCTCCACGCGCTGCGCCAGCTGGCGGGTGGCGCCCAGCAGGGTGCCGGCCGCCAGCAGGCTGTTGCCAATGGGGGTGTTGAGCTCGTGGGCCACGCCGGCCACCAGGGAGCCCAGGGCGGCCAGCTTTTCCTGGGCCAATAGCTGGCGCTGCAGGGCCGAGAGGCGCTGGTAGGCATGGGCGTTCTCCAGGGC
Source organism: Shinella sp. XGS7 (assembly GCF_020535565.1). NCBI lineage: Bacteria > Pseudomonadati > Pseudomonadota > Alphaproteobacteria > Hyphomicrobiales > Rhizobiaceae > Shinella > Shinella sp. XGS7. The sequence goes on from NZ_CP084758.1 coordinate 788,239, forward strand.
GATGGCGGCATAGGCCGCCAGGCTGCGCAGCACCAGCAGCTCGCGCTCGCCATAGGCGGCGCTGCGCGGCGACTGCAGGCTGAGCACGCCCACCAGGCGCTGCGCCACCATCAGGGGCATGAAGGCCAGGCTGCGGGGCTGGGGCGTGCCCGCCACCTGGCCGGCGCGGCACAGGGCGTCGGTCCCGTCCAGCAGGAACTCGCGGCGCTCGCGGGCGCAGCGGGCCACATAGGAGTCGGGCGCGTCCAGGGCAATGGGCGGGTCATGGAAGGGCTGCTCGTCCTCGATGCCGAACTCGCAGTCCAGGCGGGCGCCGCTCGGATCCAGCAGATAGACCATCATGCAGTTGGCATGCAGCAGGGCGTGGACGCGTCGCTCCAGCACCTCCAGCACCCGGTCCACCTGCAGCTCGGCCGTGATCTCCTGGCCCACATCGCTGAGATGCTGGAGCACGGCGTTCGCGTCCTTGAGCGCCTCGAAGCGCGCCGCCTCCGAAGCCGCCAGGCGGCGCAGATGCTCGCTCTCGGCGCGCGCCCGCTCGATCTGGTGGTGGGTGTGCATGGCGCGCGAGCGCTGGCGCGCGTCCTCGCTGAAGCCCTGCTCGCGCAGCTCGCCGGCGCGGCGCGAAAGCTCGAAGGCCGCCTCGTACTGGCCCAGCGCCGCATGGGCCCGCGCCGCGCCGTCCAGCAGGGCCGGCGGCAGGCGGTAGCCGGGCAGGGCCTCGGCCTCCGCCAGGGCCTGGCGATAGCTCATCAGGGCGGCACCGGCCCGGCCCTGGCGCAGCTGGATCTCGCCCAGCTGGCCACGCAGCTCGGGGGCCAGGCCCTGCTCATGCTGGGTCTGGGCCAGGCCCAGAGCGTCCTGCACCGCGGCGGCGGCGGCCTCGGCACGGTCCAGGCCCAGCAGGGCGCGCGCGCGCCCCCGCGCCGCCTGGATCTGCAGATCGGCCCAGGCACCGGCCTCGGCCTCCTGCGCCAGCTGCTCGAAGCCGGCCAGCGCCGCCTGGGCATCGCCCAGATCCATGGTCACATCGGCCAGGCACTGGCGGCCCAGGGCCATGGTGCGGGCCTGGGGATGGGCGGCCTGCAGCTGCAGGCATTCCTGCAGCAGCTCGCGCGCCTCGCCCAGCTGACCCAGGCGCCGCAGGGCCTCGCCGGTATGGGCCAGGCACAGGCTGATCAGGCCCGGCCAGCGCACCGAGCGCGCCAGCTCCAGCGCCCGCTTGAGCCAGGCGATGGCGCTCTCGTAGTCATGCATCCGGGTGAAGGTGAAACCCAGATTGGTGGCCAGGGCGATGGCGCGGCGCAGCTGGCCGCTCTGCAGGGCCTGGTTGTAGGCGGCGGAGAGGGCCTCGATGGACTCCAGAAACTGCCCGCCCAGGCCGGCCAGCAGGCCGCGGAAGTCGTTCAGCGCCGCGGCGCACAGGGGGTCGGCCTCCTCGGCCGCGGGCAGGCGCTCAGCCCAGCGCTCCTGGGCCGCGCTGCGTTCGCTGAGCACCTCGGCCCGGGCCAGGCTGGCCTCGAAGAGCAGGCGGCGGCGCGCATCGCCGCCACGACCGGCCAGGGCTATGGCCTGCTCCAGCGCCCGGTGCAGGGCCGGGGTATCGCCCCGGTCGGCCGCCAGGTAGTAGCGCAGCCACTGCGCATCGGCCAGGCCCAGGGCATCCCCCGCGGCCTCGAAACCCTGCTCGGCCCGCCGCAGCAGGCCCTCGGCCTCCTCCAGCCGGCCCAGCAGCAGCACGCACTCGGCTTCGGTCAGCCACAGGCGCGGCGAGGGCGGCACGCTGCGCAGCAGCTGCAGGGCGCGCGCCGTGTCGCGCTGGCGCAGGGCCCAGGCCAGCTCCAGGGCCAGGGCCGGCTCGGGCGCCGCCTGGTAGCGCGCCTCCAGGGCCTGCACGGCCGCCTCGGAGGCAAACATCTCGATCGGGCCCGGAACAGCAACAGCCATATCGCTCTAGGTTTTTGAATCCCAACGTGCGACTAGGCTAACCCAGGCGCTCAGTAACCGCGCTCCCGCTTGACCCCATGGGCCGGGGGGCTTCCGGCGCGCCAGGCCCGCACATTGGCGGCCACCAGGGCGGCGGCGCTGCGCGCATCGGTCTGGGCCGCGGTGTGCGGCAGCACGGTGATCTGCTCATGGTCCCAGAAGGCATGCTCGGGCGGCAGGGGCTCGAGCTGGAACACGTCCAGCACCGCGTGGCCCGGCCGGCCCTGGGCCAGGGCGGCCAGCAGATCGGCCTCCTGCACATGGGCGCCGCGCGCCAGGTTCACGAAACCGGCCCCGGGCTTGAAGCGGGCAAAGCGCGCCGCGTCGAAGAGCCCGCGCGTGGTCTCGGTCAGGGGCAGCAGATTGATCACGGTGTCGGCCTCGGCCAGGGCCGCGTCCAGCACCTCCAGGCCGCCGTGCAGGCAGCGCACGCCGGCCAGATCGGCCGGGCTGCGGCTGTAGCCACTCACCGCATAGCCCTGGGCCGCCAGCCCCTGGGCCACGCGGCCGCCCAGCTCGCCCAGGCCCAGCACCAGCACCCGCCACTCGGCGGCGCGCGGCTGGGCCGGCTGGCGCCACTCACGGCGGCGCTGCTGCGCCTGCACCTGGAAGAAGCCGCGGTGCAGGCCCAGCACGGCCCAGAGCGCCGTCTGGGGCATGGCCTCGTTCATGGCCGGGTCCACCATGCGCGCCAGGGGAATGCCAGTCGGCAGGGTCTCGTCCGCCAGCAGCTTCTCCACCCCGGCCCAGAGCGACTGGATGAAGCCCAGGCGCGGCAGGCCCTGCAGGGCGCCCGGCGCGGGGTTGGCCACCACGGCGATCTCCACCTCGGGCTCGGGCGCCAGCACCCAGCGCTCCTCGGGCAGGGCGGCGCCGAGCAGGGCCAGCCACTGATCGCGCTCGGCGGCAGACCAGCGCCCGCTCAGCAGAATGCTCATGGGCTCAGGCTTCCTTGTCTTCCAGGGCCTCGCACAAGGCCATCAGGCCCGAGCGCAGGGTGGCGATGCGCACCGCATGGCGGTCACCGGGGAAATGCTCCTGCCAGACCTTGGGCGGCTCGCAGCCATGAGCCAGGGCCAGCCAGACCGTGCCCACCGGCTTCTCGGCGCTGCCGCCGCTGGGGCCGGCCACGCCGGTGACGGCCAGGGCCCAGTCCAGCGGCGCATGGGCCAGCAGGCCGCGCGCCATATGCAGGGCCACCTCGCCGCTGACCGCGCCATGCAGATCAATCAGGGCCGGCGGCACGCCCAACAGCTCGGTCTTGGCCTGGTTGCTGTAGCTCACCACGCCGCGCTCGAACCACTGGCTGGAGCCCGAGAGGCTGGTGCAGGCCGCGGCGATCATGCCGCCGGTGCAGCTCTCCGCCGTGCCCATGCGCTCGCGGCGCTGGATCAGGGCGACCGCGATGCGGTCGATCAGCTCATGTTCTTCGGGAAACAGCATGGCTCGCTCACCCCACAAGACTGCGCCACAAGGCGATGACCAGAAGCGTACATCCGGCCGCCACGAAATCGTCGAAGAGGATGCCGAAGCCCTGGGCCCAGCCCACGGTCCGGCCGCGCTCGCCTTTGAACAGGCCGTCGGCCCAGCGCACCGGGCCCGGCTTGGCGGCGTCGAAGAAGCGGAACAGGGCAAAGGCCACGGCCTGGCCCCAGAAGCCCGCGGGCATGACCAGCCACAGCACCGCCCAGAAGGCCAGCACCTCGTCCCAGACGATGGCGCCCGGGTCGGGCGTGCGCAGATGGCGCGCCGTCACGGTGCAGGCCCACCAGCCGACCAGGGTGCCGCCGCCGATCAGCCAGCCCCACTGCGCATCGCTGAGCCAGAGATCCAGCACCAGAAAGGCCGCCCAGGCCCAGAGCGTGCCCACCGTGCCCGGCGCCTTGGGCGCCAGGCCGCTGCCAAAACCCAGGGCGATCCAGTGCGCCGGATGGCGCAGCATGAAGCCGGCCGTGGCGCGGCGCGGGGCCAGGTCTTGCTCGAGCTCACCGGCCTGCGCTTCGACGGCCGGCCTGTCGGTGTCCGTGCTGCTGCTGCTCATCGTCATCAGGCCTTGAAATGGTCGAAGGAGGCCACGCGCCAGGCTATGGGCTGGCCCTGGGCATCGAGCAGGCGCAGGCCCGGCTCGGCCTCCAGCCGGCCCACGCACGTGACCGGCGTGGCGCTGGCCGCGCTGGCCGCCTGCACCGCGGCGCGGGCCGCGGGCGGGGCGCTGAAGATGAGCTCGTAGTCATCGCCGCCGGAGAGGGTGCACAGGCGCTGCAGTTCCGGTGCCTGGCGCGCCAGGGCCGGACCGCGTGGCAGGGCATCGGCCTGCACCGTGGCGCCCAGGCCGGAGCGCGCCAGCACATGGCCCAGATCGCCCACAAAACCGTCCGACACATCGATGGCGCTGTGCGCCAGGCCGCGCAAGGCCTGGCCCAGGACCACGCGGGGCTGGGGGCATTCCATGGCGCGACGGGCGGTCTCGAAGTCCTCGCCACTGAGCGAGACGCTGCCGCGGAAGGCCTCCAGGGCCAGGCGTGCATCGCCCAGGCTGCCCGAGACATAGAGATCGTCGCCCGCCCGCGCGCCGCTGCGCAGCAGGGCCTGGCCGGCCGGGGCCTCGCCCATCACGGTGATGCAGATGTTCAGCGGGCCGGCCGTGGTGTCACCACCCACCAGGGCGATGCCATGGGCCTGGGCCAGGGCCAGCAGGCCGTTGGCAAAACCCTCCAGCCAGGCCGCGTCGGCGCGCGGCAGGGCCAGGGCCAGGGTGAAGGCGCGCGGCGTGGCGCCGCAGGCGGCCAGGTCCGAGAGATTCACCGCCAGGGCCTTGTGGCCCAGGCGCTCGGGCGCCACGGTGGACAGGAAGTGCCGGCCCTCGACCAGCATATCGCTGGACACCAGCCACTGCGCGCCCGGCGTGGCGCTGAGCACCGCACAGTCGTCGCCGATGCCCACCGGCACCGCCGCGGCCGGCGCCTGGCTGCGGCTCTGGAAAAAACGCTGGATCAGCTCGAATTCACCCATGGGCCGGATTGTCTCAGCCCCGGGGATGGAATCCGGCCGTCTCAGGCCGGGCGCGGCGCGGCGGGCTGGGCCTGGCGCGCCACGCGCTCCAGCGCGGGATCCAGGCAGGCCCAGGCCGGCGCGCTGTCGGCCCAGACATTGGCGCTGGGGCGCACGGACGAGGGCTCGTCCAGATTGCCCAGGCGCACGGCGCGGAACTGCGGCCGCAGCGAGGAGCGCGCGAAGAGATGCGTGCCGCAGCGCGGGCAGAACTGGCGCGTGACCTCGCTGCCGCTGTCGGCGGTGGTGCTGTGCTCGGCCAGCTCGCCGCTCACGCTCAGGCCCTCGGCCGCCACCAGCAGGCTGACGGTGCCGTTGGCCGCCAGATGCTGGCAGTCGCGACACCAGCAGACGCGCGAGGCGATGGGTTCGCTGCTGAGGGTGAAGCTCACGCTGCCGCAGAGGCAGCGACCGGTTCTTGATGTCATGGCGGGCACTCCTGTTGCCGGGAGAAGGGGTGGCTGGAATTACAGCACCCGCGCATGAAGAGGGTCTGAGTCCGGTCGCCCTCAGGCCTGCACCGCCTCCCAGACATATTCCTCATCATCCATGGCCACGCCACGGATCACATCGTTGCCGGGCAGGATGCGATGCAGGCGAAAGCCGATCTTGCGCAGCACACGGCCCGAGGCGTGGTTGCCCACGGTCACGGTGGCGGCGCAGCGCCGCACGCCGCAGGCGGCCAGATGGGCCAGGGCCGCGGCGGCGGCCTCGCTGGCATAGCCCAGGCCCCAGAAGGGGCTGAAGAAGTAGAAGCCCAGATTGCTGGCCAGCAGGGTGCTGCCGCCCTCGTCGTCCTCGGCCGCGAGCACCTCGGCATCGACACGGCCGATCAGGGCGCCATCGTGCTGACGGCGCACCGCCCAGGTGGGCCAGGCATGCAGGCCGTCGGGCGCGCGGTAGCCCCGCTGCGCCAGCGCCAGCCAGTGCCGGCTCAGGCTCTCCAGGCTGGCAGGCCGGTCCATGGAGATCCATTGGTACAGGGCCTCGTCGCCGAGCAGGGCGAGATGGAAGGCCTCGGCATGGCCCGCGTTCTGGGGCTCCAGCGCGAGCCGGGGCGTAATCAGGGGGGCAGCGAGTCGGACGGCGGTGTCGGGGTGCATCGGCAGGATGGGGCGGGCACGGGCCGCGCTTGCGGATGGAGCCCGACTGTAAGCCCCTGGCCATGCGGCCCCTAAGATGCCAGGCCCGATATCAGCCCCCCTTGAGCGGCCCATGCTTCTGAAGTTCAGTCATATCGACGTGCTGGTCCACGAGCTGGAGGCCGCCTGCGCCTACTACCGCGATCTCTTCGCCGCCGAGGTCTCCGCCACCCAGATCTGGGAACGCGACGGCCTGCATGTGCGCTACGCCATCGTGCGCCTGCCCGAGGCCGGGGGCCGGCGCGAGCGTTTCATGCTGGTCCAGCCCATCGCCGGCAATCTGCGCGAGCTGCTGGAGCGCCAGGGCGAGGGCTGCATCTACCGCCACTGCTACAGCACGCCCGATATCGAGCTGGCCTACGACACCCTGCTGGCCCGCGGCGTGCAGCCCGAGGACGAGCTGGGCCGGCCGCTGGCGCGCGAACGCCTGAGCACGCCCAGCGGCGCGCGCATCCTCTGGCTGCCCAAGCGCTTCGGGCAGTTCTCCATCGAGCTGCTGCAGGAGGATGAACTGGAGCGCTTCATCGCCCAGGCCTTTGGCGAGACCGGCCACGCCTGAGACGGGGTGGGGCCCGCCAGCCTCAGGCCTTGCTGCGGTTCAAGGCAATGGCGGCCCGGATCAGGGCCGTGAAGGCCGCCTCGTCGAGGGGCGCGCCTTCCGCAAAGTCGATGGCGCGCCGCACCTTGCCCTCCAGGCTGGCGTTGAACAGGCCCTTGGGGTCGGGCAGGGACGCGCCCTGGGGAAAGGTCAGCTTGACCGCCTTCTTGTAGCTCTCGCCGGTGCAGAGGATGCCGGCGCAGGACCAGACCGGCACGTTCCACTTCCACTCCTCCAGCACGGCCGGATCGGCCGCAAGGATCAGGGCGCGCAGCCGAGCCAGCAGAGCGCCGCGCCAGTCGGCCAGCTCGGCCAGGCGCTGATCGATCTGCAGGGCGACGGCATCACGACCGGGTGTGACGGGCATGGCGCACTCCCTGCGGGTTCAGGCCGCGACGGCCTTGGGACGGATGGCGTGGCCGGCCAGGGGGTGGTCCGGCAGGCCGCCATCGCCATAGCTGGCCAGCACCTGGGCCACCAGCACCTGGTAGCCCTTGAGCCAGCGCGCCTGGGCCTGCTTGGCGCGCAGATGGGCAGGGTGCTGCATCAGGGCCTGCAGAGCTTCCATGGAGGCCCAGTAATAGACATTGCTGATCCGGCCGCGCGCCGGGTCTTCCCAGCTCTCCTCGCCCAGATAGCCGGGAATGGCGCGCGCCGCCTCGGCGATCGAGGCATCCAGGGCGTGAAACTCGGCGTCGTACTCGCCAGGGGCGAAGATGAAGGTGGAGCTGTACATGGGCGTGAAGACCTGAGCTGAATCAGTCGGCAGGCAAGACCTGGACCCGGGGCCAGCGTTCAGCATAGCGCTTGCTGGCCACGCGCCGGGCATAGGTCGCCAGACTCACCCGGCGCGGGTTGCGCCGCACCCGCATTGCGAAGAGATCGTCCAGGCCCAGGGGGGCGATCACCTGCAGGGTCCCATCGGCCGCCAGGCGCAGGCCCACGGCCGTGGCGTACTCGGGCCAGCTGGCCACCGCCTCTTCCAGCGAGCCCAGCGGCGCCACCGCATGGCCGAAGCAGTCCTCGAACCAGAGGTGCACCGCGGCCTGGTTGGTCAGCTCCCAGGGCAGGCCGGGCCGGCGGGCCTGGAGCCGCGCCTGCAGCTGCGCATCGCGCGCCTGGGCCCGCGCCAGCTGCTCGGCCGCCGGCCCCGGCGCCAGGGGCTCGAAGACCGCCACATCCACATCGCTGAGCGCCGAGGGCTGGGCATGGCCATGCAGCGCGTCCCAGACCAGATTGCGGATGGCACCCGCGCCTATGCACCAGTCGCCCAGGCCCAGCTCGCGCACCGCAGCCAGGGCCTCCATCAGCCAGGGGCTGCGGCGGGCGAGGGTGATGAGGGTGGCGTGCTGCTGGGCGGGATTCATGGCGGGGCCATTCTCGCCATACGGCAAGCCCGAGGCGCCACACAAAGCCCCGGACACCCCTTCAGATCGCCAAGCGACGACACTAGAGCCCTGCCCGCCCACGCGGGCCGTCCTTCCAACATCTCCGATTGTTCGCCGTCCGATCTTGAAGTCCGCCACCGCCGCTCACCCGCTTCCCGCCCTCACCGCCGCCCAGGCCGCCGCGCCCCTGGTGGCCGCCCTGCCCAACGGCCTGCGCGTGCTGGCCATTCCCATGCCCTGGCGGGCCACGGTCTCGCTGAGCGTGTTCGTGCGCACGGGCAGCCTGCACGAGACGTCGGCGCGGCTCAATGGCATCAGCCATGTGGTGGAGCACATGGCCTTCAAGGGCACGGCCACGCGCGACTGCCAGCGCATCAATCTGGATGCCGAGGCCCTGGGCGCGGACATGAACGCCCACACCGACAAGGACCACACGGCCTTCCACCTGGAAGGCCTGCCCGAGGACCTGCCGGCCTTTGTGGACCTGCTGGCCGATATCGTGCTCAACCCCAGCTTCCCCGAGGAGGAGCTGGAGCGCGAGCGCGGCGTGATCACCCAGGAGTTCAGCGAGTACGAGGACGACCCGGTCTCCCAGGCCTTCCAGCTCTTCGACCGCGCCTGCTTCGGCGCCCGCCATCCGGCGGGGCGGCCCATCATCGGCACGCGGGCCAATATCCAGCGCTTCTCGCGCGCCGATCTGCTGGGCTATGTGCAGCGCCAGTACAGCGCCAGCAATGTGGTGGTGGCCTTGGCCGGCCCGCTGGACGAGCGCGATTTCGAGCGTCGCCTGCTGCCCCTGGTGAGCGCGGCCTTCGGCGCCATGCCTACGGGCCAGCCCAACACCATCGACCACCCCGCCTGGCAGGGCGGCCTGCGCCAGCGCCGTCTGGCCGGCAGCGGCCAGTGCCAGCTGGTGATGGGCTTTGCCGCCCCGCGCCTGAGCGAGGACGAGTCCCACCTGCCCCATGTGCTGGCCGCCGCCCTGCTGGGCGAGGGCATGAGTTCGCCCCTGCTGGACGAGATCCGCGAGCGCCGCGGCCTAGCCTACCAGGTGGGCTGCGTGGCCGACATCCTGCCCCATGCGGGCCAGTTCGTGATCGACGCCGCCACCGCCCCGGCCCAGGGCCTGGAGCTGATCGAGGCGGTGGAGGCCCTGCTGCGCCGCCTGGCCGAGGCCGCGCGCCCCGACCCCGTGGCCCTGGAGCGGGCGCGCCGCCAGCTGGCACTGAGGGCTCTGCGCGCCCTGGAGCAGCCTGCCCGGCGCATGGAGGCCGCGGCCCTGGACCTGTTCAGCTTCGGCCGCCTGCGCCGCCCGCAGGACTGGCTGGAGCGCCTGCAGAGCGTGAGCGCGGCCGAGGTGCAGGCGGTGTTTGCCGGCCTGCATGGCGGCGGTCCGGCCACCCAGCCCGCCGCCGTGGCCCTGGCTGGCAGCGTGCCCACCCGGCTGCGCGAGCGCGCGGCCGAGCTGTTCCGCCTGGACGCGCAGGCCGCATGAGCGACGCCCCCCTGCTGCAGCTCAGCGCCCTGACGGTGCCCGGCAGCCGCTGCGGCCCGCTCGACCTGGCACTGCGCCCCGGCCTGAGCCTGGTGAGCGGCGGCGAGGGCTGCGGCAAGAGCCGCCTGCTGCGCCTGCTGGCCGAGGCCGCCGCAGCCCAGGGCCTGAGCCACTGCCTGCCCCAGCCCCTGGACCCGGCACAGGACGAAACCCTGGCCCGCGACTGGCTGGCGGCGCAGCAGTCTGCGCACGGCCCCCATTGGCGGGAGCCGCTGGCGGGCGAGCTGGTCCAGGCCCTGGCGCTGGATGAACACCTGGACAAGCGCCTCTTCATGCTCTCGGCCGGCAGCCGGCGCAAGCTGGGCCTGGTGGCGGCAGCAGCCAGCGATGCGCGGCTGACCCTGCTGGACCAGCCCTATGCCGCCCTGGACGCGCGCTCGGCCCGCCTGCTCAGCGAGCTGCTGGCGGAGGCCGCGCAAGACCCGCACCGCGCCTGGGTGTTGGCCGACTACGCCCTGCCCGCGGCCTTGCAGGATCTGGCCCTGGCCGCCCGCATCAGCCTGGGGGGCGAGGACGGGTAGCGTTCAGAGCGCCGCACGCGGCAGCCGGTCCACCCGCGCGCGGGTGGCGGCCAGGCCCGGCCGCGCCGCACCGCCGATCACATAGAGCCAGTCGCCCAGCAGCACCGCGCCCAGACCGTGGCGGGCCTCGGGCAGGCGCAGGGGCTGCTGCCAGCCTTGCCTGTAGCTGTCATAGCACTGCACCAGGTCCAGCACGCCGGCTCCCTGCGCATCGGCGTACTCGCCGCCGAAGCTGCACAGCCGCGTGCCCAGGGCCACGCTGGCATGGGCGGCCTGAGCCTGGGGGCTGGGCGGCAGGGCCTGCCAGCGCCCGTGCAGGGGATCGAAGGCATGCAGGGTCGTGCTGTTGGCGCCCTGCGCTTCGCGCCCTCCCACCAGATAGAGCCAGCCATCGTCCAAGCGCACGGCGGCCGTGCTGCTCTTGCGCTCGGGCAGCCGGGGCAGACGCCGGCTGCGGCCGTCACGGGTGTCGTAGACCAGGTGCTCGGCGCGGTCTTCGTGATCGCCCCATTGCGCATTGGCCGCGCCACGCGGGCTGCGACCGCCCAGCAGATGCACCCTCGGCCCTTCGGCCAGCAGGCTGGACTCGGTGAGCGGCAGGGGCAGGCGGCCCACCGTCTCCCAGCGGCCGGCCGCCTCGTCCAGGCGCAGCACACTGTCCGTAGCGCACCAGTCGCCGCCCGCGCAACGCTCGAAGCCGCCGAAGAGGTAGAGGCGCTGCGCCACGCTGATCAGCTGGGCATGGTGACGGGGCACGGGCAGCTCGGGGCCCAGGCTCCAGCGCTGCAAGGCCGGATCGAAGACCTGCAGCGCCGCGCTGACATGGCCTTGCGCGGCCGGCAGCTCGCTGCTCACGCCACCGGCCACATAGATGCGGCCGCCATGCACGGCCGGGTAGATCTCCTGCACCGCCACGGGCAGATCGGGCGCCCGGCTCCAGGCCGTGGCGGCCGACTGGGCCTGCAGGCCGGTGGCCCCAGCAGCAGGGCCAGGGCGAGGAGAGGGCGGCAGCGGAATGTCGAGGTGGAAGTGCTCATGGCGGCGCAGGCTAGCACCGCCTCCCGGCTCCAACAAATGCGCTCTTTAGACCCCCTTTAGCCTCGATTTGGCGGCTCTTCAGACACCGCTCAGCCCGGCTGGCGCAGCAGATTGGACAGCTCCACCGCAGACTTGACGTTCATCTTCTCGAACACCCGCGCGCGGTGGACCTCGACGGTGCGCACGCTGATATTGAGCTGGTCGGCAATCAGCTTGTTGGGCAGGCCCTGGATCACCAGGCCCATGACCTCGCGCTCGCGCTCGGTGAGCTCGCCCATGCGCTGACTCAGCTGGCCGCGCTGGGAACGGGCCGCGATGGCCTGGGCGCTGAGGGCCAGGGCCTGCTCCACCCGGTCCACCAGGGCGTTGTCGGAGAAGGGCTTCTCCACGAAGTCGAACGCGCCGCGCTTGACCGCGGCCACAGCCGTGGGCACATCGCCATGGCCGGTCAGGAAGATCACGGGCAGGGAGGCGGCCAGGCCGCGCTCGATCAGGCGCTCGAACAGGGCCAGGCCGCTCATGCCGGGCATGCGCACGTCCAGCAGCAGGCAGCTGGGCGCATCGGGCCAGCCCGCGCCCTGACCGGGGCGGGCATCGAGCATGGCCTCGAAGGCCTCGGCGCTGGGGAAGCCCTCGGAGAGCAGGCGGCGCGAGCGCAGCAGCCAGGCCAGGGCGTCGCGCACCACGTCCTCGTCATCGACGAGGTACACCATCGGCAGCTTGACCGTTGTCTGTTGCATGCGGGTCTGTCTCCTGCGGAATCGGGCTGGGCGCGCGGCCGGAAGCGGCGCCGCTGGCCGGATTATCCGCGGGCAGGGTGAAGCGGAATTCGGTGCCGCGGCCTTCGGCCACGGGGCTGCTGAAGTCCATGGCCCCGCCATGCTGCTCCACCACCGTGCGGCACAGGCTCAGGCCCAGGCCCATGCCCTCGCTGCGGGTGGTGAAGAAGGGCGTGAAGAGCTGCTTGGCCACGCCGGGGGCGATGCCGGGGCCGCGGTCGATGATGGCAAAGCTGACCCAGCGCGGGCCGGCACGGCGCACACGCAGCAGCAGCACGCGCTCGGCCAGGGGCGTGGCCGGGTCCATGGCCTGGATGCCGTTGCGCGTGAGGTTGAGCAGCACCTGCTCGACCATGGTGCGGTCGCAGCGCAGGCGCGGCGCGGGCTGCTCCAGGTCCAGGTCGATGCGCGCGCCGCTCTTGCGGGCCTGCAGGCGCACCAGGGGCAGGACGGCGTCCAGCACCTGGTCGGCGCCGATGGCCTCGCGCGCCTGCTCGCGGCGGCGCACGAAGTCATGCACGCTCTTGATCACGCGGCCGGCCCGCTCGGCCTGCTCGGCGATGCGGGTCACGGCCTGGCGCACCATGGCCGGGGTCTGCGGGTCCTCGGCCTCGCGCGTCATCAGGTTCAGCGAGGCGGTGGCGTAGCTGGCGATGGCGGCCAGGGGCTGGTTGAGCTCGTGGCTGAGCAGGGAGGCCATCTCGCCGACGGTGGCCAGGCGGGCCGTGGCCTGCAGGCGCTCCTGCTGCTGGCGCGAGAGCTCCTCCATCTTGCGCTGGCCGCTCACATCCAGCACCGCGCTCATCCAGCCGGTCTGCTGGCCCTGGGCGCTGACCAGGGGGGCCTCGTAGATCATCACCGGGAAGCGCTCGCCGCTGCGGCGCATGAACACGGTCTCGAAGCCCTGGCGCTCCTGGCCGGCCTCCCAGCGTTCGACCCGGCTGCCATGGCGGCGCCAGTACTCGTCCACATGCTCGGGCGGCCAATAGGGCGGGGCCTGGGGCGGGGCGCCACGGCCCAGCAGCTCCTCGCGCTCGAAACCCACCAGCTTGCAGAAGGCCGGGTTCACATAGGTGATGCGGCCTTCCATATCGCGGGCGCGCAGGCCCGTGATCAGGGAGTTCTCCATGGCCTGGCGAAAACTCAGCGACTCGGCCAGCGCATGCTCGGCAAAGGCGCGGCGGCGGCCGTCGCGCGCCAGCAGCAGCACCACGGCAAACAGCGCCAGCGACAGGCCCATGACCAGGGCCGTGGCCAGATTGGGGATCAGCTTGGGCTGGCCGGTGGCGCTGTCCGCGCGCAGCTGCAGGGTCAGGCCCGGCAGGTCCACCACGCGCTCGGCGATGTAGACGCCAGCGCCGCGGGTCAGGCCGGTGCGGGCCAGGCGGGTGCCATCGCCCTCCACAAAGGACATCTCGTTGCTGCGCGCCAGATCGCGCGAGACCGATTCCTCCAGCAGCTGGCGCAGGCCCACCGTGGCCACCAGAAAGGCCGCCACCTCGCCGGCACGCAGCTGGGGCAGGCACAGGTCCATGACCTCCAGGCCCTCGCCCCCGGGCAGGGGCACGAAATAGCTGCGCGAGTAGAGCTGGGAGCCGTGGCGCAGGGCCGCGGCACAGGCCAGCTCGGTTTCCAGCTGCAGCTGGTCGCGCCCGATCTGGGTGAAAAGCGGCGCGGTGTAGGGCGAGTTGACGGCCTCCAGCACCTCGCGGTGCTCGTCGCGCAGTTCCAGGCGCAGCAGGGGGCGGGTGCGGCGCAGCAGCTCGGCGGCGTCGTCGCGCCAGCGCGGGTCCTGCACGTTCTGCCAGAGCAGGGCCTGCAGGCCCTGCAGATCGCGGCCGGCCAGCTGCTTGGCGCGCGCCGCCACCTCGGCCGCGGCCAGGTCCACCTGCTCCTGGGCCTTGGAGGCCTCGTAGCTCAGGGTCAGCAGCACGAGCAGGGTCTGGGCCACCAGCAGCAGGGCCACGAGGGCGCCCCACAGCAGGGCGCGGCGCCAGCGCCGCCAGCCCCGCAGCACGGGCGGCGAGGGCGGAGGCGGCGGGGGTGAAAGTTCGGTCAGCGGGGCATCCATGCAGGGCGCAGTATCCTGTGGGGCCATGCAGCCCGGATGCGCAGTTTCGCGTATCCGCTGCCGCGCTGGAGGGTTCACACTGCGGGCTGTCAAATGGCTCCCTACAATCCCTGACCCGCTCTCGCGGCGCCCAGATACCGAATACGCCTATGCCCACGTCCGAAGAAAAACGCGCCCAGCTCCGCCAAGCCGCCCTGGAGTACCACGAGTTCCCGACCCCCGGCAAGCTCGAGATCACCGCCACCAAGCCGCTCGGCAACCAGCGCGACCTGGCGCTTGCCTATTCGCCGGGCGTCGCCGCGCCCTGTCTCGCCATCCGGGACAATCCGGACACCGCCGCCGACTATACGGCGCGCGCCAACCTGGTCGCCGTCGTCTCCAACGGCACGGCCGTTCTCGGCCTCGGCAATATCGGTCCGCTCGCCTCCAAGCCGGTCATGGAAGGCAAGGCCGTCCTGTTCAAGAAATTCGCCGGCATCGACGTCTTCGACATCGAGATCGACGCGCCGACCGTCGGCGAGATGGTCAATGTCGTTTCCGCGCTGGAGCCGACCTTCGGCGGCATCAACCTCGAGGACATCAAGGCGCCGGAATGCTTTGAGGTCGAACGCCAGTTGCGCGAGAAGATGGACATCCCGGTCTTCCACGACGACCAGCACGGCACGGCGATCGTGGTGGGCGCGGCCCTGCTCAACGGCCTGAAGGTGCAGGGCAAGGACATCAAGTCGGTCAAGCTGGTGACCTCGGGCGCGGGCGCCGCCGCCCTGGCCTGCCTGAACCTGCTGCTCAAGCTGGGCCTGCCGCGCGAGAACATCTATGTGACCGACCTGGCCGGTGTGGTGTATGAAGGCCGCACCGAGCTGATGGACCCGGACAAGGCCCTGTTCGCCCAGAAGACCGAGGCCCGCAGCCTGCGCGAGGTGATCGACGGCGCCGACGTCTTCCTCGGCCTTTCGGCCGCCGGCGTCCTGAAGCCGGAACTGCTCGCCCGCATGGCGGAAAAGCCGCTCATCATGGCGCTCGCCAACCCGACGCCGGAAATCATGCCCGAAGAAGTCGGCGGTGCGCGACGACGCCATCATCGCCACCGGCCGCTCGGACTACCCGAACCAGGTCAACAACGTGCTCTGCTTCCCCTACATCTTCCGCGGCGCGCTCGACGTGCGGGCCTCCACGATCAACGACGCGATGAAGATCGCGGCGGTGCGCGCCATCGCCGAGCTGGCCCAGGCCGAGCAGAGCGAGGTGGTGGCCGCGGCCTATGCCGGCGCCAATCTGAGCTTCGGCCCCGAGTACCTGATTCCCAAGCCCTTCGATCCGCGGCTGATGATGAAGATCGCCCCGGCCGTGGCCAAGGCCGCCGAGGCCTCGGGCGTGGCCAGCCGCCCGGTCAAGGACATGGACGCCTATCTGGAGAAGCTGCAGAGCTTCGTCTACGCCTCGGGCACCACCATGAAGCCCATCTTCAACCTGGCCAAGCGCGCGCTGCACAAGCGCGTGGCCTATGCCGAGGGTGAAGAGGAGCGCGTGCTGCGCGCGGTGCAGGTGGTGGTGGACGAGGGCCTGGCCCGCCCCACCCTGATCGGCCGCCCGGCCGTGATCGCCCAGCGCTGCGAGCGCTTCGGCCTGCGCCTGCAGGAAGGCCGCGACTACGACGTGGTCAACACCGAGTTCGACGAGCGCTACCGCGACTACTGGCAGACCTACCACCAGATGGCCGAGCGCAAGGGCGTGACCCAGCAGCTGGCCAAGATCGAGATGCGCCGTCGCCTGACCCTGATCGGCTGCATGATGCTGCACAAGGGCGAGGTGGACGGCATGCTCTGCGGCACCTGGAGCACGCCCTCCATGCACCTGCAGTACATCGACCAGGTCATCGGCAAGCGCGCCGGCGTCAAGAACTTCGCCTGCATGAACGGCCTGCTGCTGCCGGGCCGCCAGGTCTTCCTGGTGGACACCCACGTCAACTACGACCCCACGGCCGAGCAGATCGCCGAGATCACCATCATGGCGGCCGAAGAGCTGATGCGCTTCGGCATTCGCCCCAAGGCGGCCCTGCTCTCGCACAGCAATTTCGGCTCCAGCAACTGCCCCTCGGCCCTGAAGATGCGCGAGGCCCTGGGCCTGATCCAGGGCCAGGCGCCCTGGCTGGAGGTGGACGGCGAGATGCATGGCGACACCGCCCTGGACGCCAACTACCGCGCCCAGCTGATGCCGCGCTCCACCCTCAGCGGCGAGGCCAATCTGCTGGTGCTGCCCAATATCGACGCCGCCAACATCAGCTACAACCTGCTGAAGACGGCCGCCGGCGGCGGCATCGCCATCGGCCCGGTGCTGCTGGGCGCGGCCAAGCCCGTGCATGTGCTCACGCCCTCGGCCACGGTGCGCCGCATCGTGAACATGACGGCCCTGACCGTCGCAGACGCCAACGCCGCGCGCTGAACGCCAAGTCCGTCCGCCCGAACCCGGGCCCGCCAGCGGGTCCGGGGCCCTGCCGCGCAGGCCTTGCGGCAGGCCGGACGGGGCCTGGCCTCACGCAAAATCACGGCCTTTAAGCCCGAAAACACGCACCACTCTGGTGCCTATGCCGCCGGCCACGCCCGGGCTTTTACAAAAGTTTGTAAGAGCTCACCAGGGCATATTTGGCAGCGCTGATCCATGGAGATCAACGCATAGCGGCAGTGTGTGCGCACGCTAACAAAACCCCTGAATCCGGCCTAAGGTCTGGCCCCGACTTGAGATTTCCGGTCTCATTCGGTACCATCTTGCTTTCAAAGTTCAGGGTAAACCCGTGTTTTTGCTCGATCGGTCACCGGTGTGGCCATCCTGGCGCAGGCTTGGTCTGGCCGTCTCCCTGGTGGCGACGCTGGCCTCCGGTGTCTCGGTGCATGCCAAGCCATCGGCCGATGCAAAGCAGGATACGGTGGCCTTGGCGGATCTGCCTCGCGAAGCGCAGAACACTCATCGCCTTGTTCTGGCCGGGGGACCTTTCCCCTACGACAAGGACGGCACCGTGTTCGGCAACCGCGAGCGCTTGCTGCCCACCAAGGCCAGGGGCTACTACCGCGAATATACCGTCAAGACGCCGGGCTCCCGCGACCGCGGTGCTCGTCGACTGGTCTGCGGCGGCAAGCCCCCCACCACACCCGATGCTTGCTATTACACCGACGATCACTACAACAGTTTCAGACGCGTGATCCCCACGCCCTGAAGCCGGCGAAGTGAACGGCGGCCAGAGTTCTTGTGACTATCTAGGAGGATCGCGACCATGCTTTTGCAGAACGTCCGTCCCAATATCGTGCAGGCCATACGGGCCTACCGCGTGGAGGACTTGATGCGCGCCGCCCAGGAGGCTGGCCATCACTTCCTCTACGCCAATCTGAGCGAGGCTCAGTCGAAGCAGGATGTGCTGGAGCTCATCGCCCAGTCATTCCTCTTCCCCGCACATTTCGGCAAGAACCTGGACGCCCTGCATGACTGCATGACCGATCTGGTCCACAAGTCGGGCGCCCAGCCCGGCTTCGTGGTGGTGCTGGAGCAGTTGCCCGACAACATCCGCTTTGACCGCGAAGCCCGCGAGCAGCTGCTCGATGTGTTCCGCGACACGGCCGATTACTGGGGCGACCGCAAGGTCCAGTTCCGGTGTTTCTATTCTTTTCAGTAGCCCGCTCCCAAGAAAACGGGTCATGGGAGCGGGCTGCTGAGGTGGCCCCGGTTGCTGAAAAGCCCGCTGCAAAGAGCAGCAAGACGGCGGCGAACGCCAACTTCGGCATGAACATGCCGATGATGTGCAGCGCCTTCGATACCTCGATGTGGCTCAACGCCGCATGAGTTTGCGGGGCCGGCCGGCCCCGTACAGATTTGCCCCAAAGGCCTCCGCAGTGCGGAGGCCTTTTTCTTTGGAGGCCCCCAAGCGCTGGCGCCGCGGGCCGCTCCTACACTCCCGGCACTTCAAATAACGAGATCAGCCCATGAACAAAGCCCTCTTCCAATGGCGGGAAGTCCGCCCCGCGCCCGGCGCGGTGGTGGCGCCCGATGAGCGCCTGCCCTGGCCCCAGACCCTGGCCATGGGCGTGCAGCATGTGATCGCCATGTTCGGCGCCACCGTACTCGCGCCCATCCTGATGGGCTTCGACCCCAATCTGGCCATTCTGATGAGCGGCATCGGCACGCTGATCTTCTTCGTGCTCACCGGCGGCCGCGTGCCCAGCTACCTGGGCTCGAGCTTCGCCTTCATCGGCGTGGTGATCGCCGCCACCGGCTATGCCGGGGCCGGCCCCAACCCCCATCTGGGCCTGGCCCTGGGCGGCATCATCGCCTGCGGCCTGATCTATATGCTGATGGGCTTTCTGGTCATGGCCGTGGGCACGCGCTGGATCGACGCCCTGATGCCGCCGGTGGTGACCGGCGCCGTGGTGGCCGTGATCGGCCTGAACCTGGCCGCCATCCCGGTCAAGAACATGGCACCCACGGCCTTTGACGCCTGGATGCAGGGCCTGACCTTTGTCTGCGTGGGCCTGGTGGCCGTGTTCGCGCGTGGCATGGCGCAGCGCCTGCTGATCCTGCTGGGTCTGATCCTGGCCGGCCTGGTCTACGCGCTGCTGACCAATGGCCTGGGCCTGGGCAAGCCCATCGATGTCAGCGGCATCGCGAATGCCCCCTGGTTCGGCCTGCCCAAGTTCAGTGCACCGCGCTTCGACGCCCAGGCCATGCTGCTGATCGCGCCGGTGGCCGTGGTGCTGATGGCCGAGAACCTGGGCCATCTGAAGGCCGTGGGCGCCATGACCGGCCGCGATCTGGATCCGCTGATCGGCCGCGCCTTCGTGGGCGACGGCGTGGCCACCATGGTCTCGGGTGCCAGCGGCGGCACCGGTGTGACCACCTATGCCGAGAACATCGGCGTGATGGCCGCCACCCGCATCTACTCCACCGCCACCTTTGTGGTCGCGGCCCTGATCGCCCTGCTGCTGGGCTTCAGCCCCAAGTTCGGCGCGCTGATCCAGGCCATTCCCCTGGCGGTGATGGGCGGGGTGTCCATCGTGGTCTTCGGCCTGATCGCCGTGGCTGGCGCCAAGATCTGGGTGGACAACAAGGTGGACTTCAGCGACCAGCGCAATCTGATCGTGGCCGCCATCACCCTGATCCTGGGCACCGGCGACTACACGCTCAAGTTCGGTGGTTTCGCCCTGGGTGGCATCGGCACCGCCACCTTCGGTGCGCTAATCCTCTGGGCCCTGCTGGGCCGCAGCAAGCGGGCCTGATTCAGCCCGCGGCGCCGCTCAGGCGCCGAGGTCCTGCGCCAGCGCGACGAACTCCGCCACCGGCACCTCCTCGGCGCGGCGCTGCAGATCGAAGTGGCCGCCGTAGCCGCGGCCTTCCAGCCAGCGGCCCAGGCTGTGGCGCAGCAGCTTGCGGCGCTGCGAGAAGGCGCTGGCCACCATCTCCTCCAACAGGGCCGCATCCAGCACGGCCGGCTGAGCATAGGGCAGCATGCGCACGATGGCCGAGTCCACCCGCGGCGGCGGATCAAAGGCCTCGGGCGGCACGTCCATGATGGACTCCACCTGATAGCGCCACTGCAGCATCACCGAGAGGCGGCCGTAGTCCTTGCCGCCCGGTCCGGCGGCCATGCGGTCCACCACCTCCTTCTGCAGCATGAAGTGCTGATCGACCACGCGGTCGACGAAGCCAAGCAGATGGAAGAGGATGGGCGTGGAGATGTTGTAGGGCAGATTGCCGACCACGCGCAGCTTCTGCCCCCGGGCCTCGGCCAGCGCGCCGAAGTCCACCTTCAGCACATCGGACTCCACCACCTCGATGTGTTCGCGCTTGCGCATGCGCGCGGCCAGATCGCGGTCCAGCTCGACCACGGTCAGCGGCCGGCTGCTGGCCGGCATGCGCTCCAGCAGGGGCAGGGTCAGGGCACCCAGGCCGGGGCCGATCTCGACCAGGGCCTCGCCCTCGCCCGGGGCGATGGCATCGACGATGCCATCGATGATGACGCGGTCGGTCAGGAAATGCTGGCCGAAACGCTTGCGCGGGATATGAGCCATCGAGCGCTTACTGCCACTCGCGCAGTTCGACGAAGGCGCGGGCGCGCAGATCGCGCACCCAGTCCTTGTAGGCGTCTTCGTACTTCTGCTCGCGCAGGGCATTGCGGGCCTGCTCGCGCAGCTGCTTGGGATCCACCTCGACGTCGCGGCGCTCCTCCACCTTGATCAGGTGCAGGCCGAAACGCGAGACCACGGGCTCGGACAGGCCGCCCAGGGGCAGGGCATTCATCGCCTCCTCGAACTCGGGCACGAAGGCGCCGGGCGAGACCCAGCCCAGATCACCGCCCTGGGGGGCGCTGCCATCCTCGGAGTTCTCGCGGGCCACATCCTCGAAGCTGGCGCGGCCGGACTCGATGGCGCGCTTGAATTCCTGCAGGCGGCGGGCGGCCAGCTCGGCCGGCAGCTGGGGCGAGGGGCGCAGCAGCACATGGCGGGCGCGGGTCTGGGTCACCAGGCTGGCGGCCTCGCTGCCATCGCGGCGCTGCACCAGCTTGAGCACATGGAAGCCGGCACCCGAGCGCAGCAGCTGGGGCGCCACCTGGCCGCTCTTGAGGTCGCGCACGAAGTCCACAAAGATATCGGGCAGGCGGTCCGCCGGGCGCAGGCCGATCTCGCCGCCGCGCGCCTTGTTGCCGTCTTCCGAGACCTCGCGAGCCACGGCCGTGAAGTCCTCGCCGCCTTGCACGCGCTTGAGCGCAGCCTCGGCCTTGGCGCGACGCTCGGCGACCTGGGCCTCGGAGGCGCCTTCCGGCACGGTCACCAGGATCTGGGCCAGGTTGAGCTGCACGCCGCCGACGCTCTTTTTGCGCTGCTCGTCCAGGAACTGGTCGATCTCGCCATCGGTGATGCGGATGCGCCCCTGCACCTCGCGCTCACGCACCCGCTCGGTCATCATCTGATCGCGCAGGTTCTCGCGGAAGCGCTTGTAATCCATGCCCTCGGCCTGCAGGCGCTCGCGCAGCTGCTCCATGCTCAGGCGGTTCTGGGTGGCCACATTGCCCACCACCCGGTCCAGCTCGGGCTCGTCCACGCGCGAACCGTTCTCGCGGGCGTAGGTGACGATCACACGGTCCTCGATCAGGGCCTCCAGGGCCTGCTTGCGCAGCACCTCGGGATCGGCCGCCTCGCCGCGCTGACGGGCTTCGGCGCGCAGGCGCTCGTAGCGCTGATTCACCTCGCTGGCTGCCACCACGTCCTGGTTGACCACCGCGGCGATATGGTCGCCTGGCTTCAGGGTGCTGGCCCCGCTTTGCGCCACGGCGGCGCCGCAGGCCAGGGCCAGGCTCAGGGCGCCGGCCAGGGTTCGAATGGTCAGATCAGTCATAGGATCGAGTGGACGAGCGGGGTTCGCTCAGCTGGCGATAACCGGGGATATTGTCTCTCAGGACCCCCAGGGCATTGGAGCCCAGACGGGACAGTCCCACGAATTCCAGCTGCAGCAGCAGCCGGGTATTGGTTTCGGCCCGGCCGGTGGACAGGCGCTCGGCGCCCATGCGCAGGATCCAGCAGCCGGCGTCGTATTCCACGCCCACCACCGAATCGGTCAGGCGACGGTCGCGCAGGCTGTACTGCAGGCGGCCGGCGCTGTACCAGGCCCCGCCCCCGCTGCAGCTGGCGCCGCCGGAGGCGCCGGCGTTGAAGCTGCGCACCTGCTCGCGCGCCGCCGCGGCACCGAACAGCGGCCACTGCCAGCCCAGCTCCAGCTGCTCGCTCTGGTCGCGCGCCAGGCGGTAGGCGGCGCTCACGGTGCGGTAGGGGCCCGGCGAGTAGCGCGCCCGGAAGGTGGAGCGCACGCTGCGGCCGCTGTCGGGGTTGTACTGCAGGGTGCCGTCCAGCCACCAGCGCCGGCTCACATGGGCCGAGCCCAGCAGCAGCAGGTCGGAGAAGTTCTGGGTATAGGGCTGGCCGTCCGGCGTGATCAGCTGGTCACGGAACAGAAAGCGCTGCACCAGGCCCAGGCGCAGCAGCTCCTCGCCGCGCTCGGATTCCAGCCAGCGCGTGGTCACACCCGCGGCGAGCTGGTGCGCGTCCGACACCCGGTCCACGCCCGAGAACTGGTTCTCGGTGTAGATGGAATCGAAGTTGAAGTCCTTGGGCGCGGCATCGAAATTGGGCAGGGCGCTCTGGTCGCGGTAGGCCGTGTTCACATAGAGCAGGCGCGGCTCCAGGGTCTGCTGCAGCTCGCGGCCGAAGAGCCGGGTCTGGCGCTCGAAGATCCAGCCATGGTCGATGCTGAAGGTGGGCACGGTGCGGCTGGCGCTGCGCCGGCCGTCGCTCAGGGGCCGGTCCAGCGAATAGCTGGCCGCATTGATCGAGAGCTTGGGGATCAGCCACCAGGCCGCGCCGCCCATGGGCAGGCTCACATGGCCCAGGGCGTGCACGCGCGAGCCCGTCATCAGCTGGGTGCTCAGGGCCTCGCGGGGCAGGTCGAAGCGGTTGTACTCCAGCTCCAGGCCGCCCTCCAGGCGCGCCTTGCGGCCCCAGGGGATGAAGCCGGCCAGCACGCCCTCGTCGGCCGCGCTGGACAGGCGCACGCCGATCTGGGGCGTGCGCTGGTAGGGCGACTCAAAGCGCGCCGCCAGGTCCGTGCCCTGCAGCAGCTGCCATTGCTGCACCCGCGCATAGGCCGTGGCCTCGCCCCAGCTGAAGCTGTGCATGCGCCCCAGCTGCAGATCGCTGGCCAGCAGGCGCTGCGTGGGGCTGCTGATGCGCTTGGGCAGGTCTTTCCAGTAGTTGTCGTCGGAGACCCGCTCGGCATTGAGCCGGTACTTCCAGTCCATGCCCAGCTCGCCGCTATTGGCCAGGTTCAGGGCCCAGCGCTTGCGCTCGGCCACCCGGTCCCAGGGCAGCCAGGCCAGATTGAGCTGGCCGCGGTGCTCGGCCTCCAGATAGCGGAACTCGCTGTCCAGGCCCATGCCGCGACGCGTCATCATGAAGGGCGTCAGCGTGGCATCGCGCTGCGGCGCGATATTCCAGTAGTAAGGCAGGCCCAGCTCGAAGCCGCTGCGGTTGTCCAGGCCCAGATTGGGCGGCAGCCAGCCCGACTTGCGCTCGCTGCTGAGCGGGAAGCTCAGGGCCGGGGCCGCCAGGATGGGCACGCCCTGGAAGCGCAGCACGGCGCCGGTGGCCAGGCCCTCATTGGCCTCGAAATCCATGCGCAGGGTCTGGGCGCTGAGCTCCCAGGCCGGGGTCTGGCCCGGCTCCACCGCCGGGCAGCTGCTGTAGGTGGCCGCCTCGGCGCGCAGGCGCTGCTGGCCCAGGAAGCGCAGGCTGCGCGCCTGACCGCCACCGCCGGTCTGCGAGAAGAAATAGCTGGGCTGGGTGAACTCGCCCTCGAAGCGGTCCACGAAGAGCTGCACGGCCGGCCCGCGCACCACGGCGCCGCCGCGGCTCACCTCCACCGAGCCCTCGGCCCGGGCCAGGTCATTGGGCTGGTCGTAGCTCAGGGTGTCGGCGCGCAGCAGCAGCTCGCCGTAGCGCAGCTCCACCTCGCCCTCGGCCTGGGCGCGCTGGTCCACCTGGGACTCCAGCTTGCGGGCGCTCATCACCAGGGCCGGCTTGCTCTCCTGGCCGGGACTGCCGGGCGGGGTGAGCATGCGGGCCGGGCGCAGGCGCGGCGCTTCGCTGGCCGCCGATGCGGCGGCCGCAGCGGGCAGGGGCGGCTCGGCCGCGGCCTGGGCCCAGCCCGTGGCCCCCAGGCTCATGGCGAGCAGCAGGGGATGCAGGGGGAATTTGGAGGGGGGCGGCAGAGGGCGCAGCACGGCGTCGAAGAACGTCTTCTTGGGGCGGTGAGGTGGTCAACCCTCGGCCGCTTGCCGACGGTTTGTAGAATTCATTATCCATGAGGGCCCCGACCTGGCGCGCCCAAACCCCGCCCCGTCCGCATGAAGCCCATAGACTGGCCCGAACCGGCCCGCAAAACGATCCTTCTCGACTGGCTGAATGCCCTGGCCGCCCCCCAGGGTCTGCGCCCCGAGACCCTGCGACTCGCCCACGCCGACGCCAGCACGCGCCGCTATCTGCGCCTGGACTGCGTGGACGGCGGCAGCCGCATCGTGATGGACGCCCCGCCCCAGCATGGCTCCATGCGCCCCTTTGTGGAGGTGGGGGCCCAGCTGGCGGCCTGCGGTCTGCATGTGCCCGAGGTGCTGGACTTTGCCGAGGACCGCGGCCTGCTCCTGCTCAGCGACCTGGGCGAGCAGCCCTATCTGCAAGCGCTGCAGCAGGCCTCGGCCGCCGAGGCCGACCGCCTGATGCGCGATGCCGCCGCCGCCCTGCTGCGCTGGCAGCGTGGCGGCGATGCCAGCCGCCTGCCCGTCTACGACGAGGCCTTCATCCGCCGCGAGCTGCAGATCTTTGTGGACTGGTGCGTGGGCCGCGAGTTCGGCCGCCAGTGGAACGAGACCCAGCAGGCCTGGTGGGAGAAGACCTGCGCCGCCCTGGTGCGCGCCATGCTGGCCCAGCCGCAGGTGCCCATGCACCGTGACTTCATGGTGCGCAATCTGATGGTCTGCCCTGCCGAGGCCGGCAATCCCGGCATCCTGGACTTCCAGGACGCGGTGCGCGGCCCCATCGCCTACGACATGGCCTCCCTGCTGCGCGACGCCTTCATCTCCTGGGACGAGGAGCGCGAGCTGGACTGGGCCATCCGCTACTGGGAGCAGGCCCGCAAGGCCGGCCTGCTGGCGGACCACGAGTTTGGCGAGGACTTCGGCGCCTTCTGGCGCGCCCTGGAATGGGCGGGGCTGCAGCGCCACCTCAAGATCCTGGGCATCTTCTGCCGCCTCAAGCACCGCGACGGCAAGCCCGCCTATGCCGAGGACCTGCCGCGCCTGTTCGCCTATGCGATCAAGGTCTCCACCCGCTATATCGAGCTCTCGCCCCTGACCCGCCTGCTGGAAGAGCTGCAGGGCCATCTGACGCAGACCGGCTTCAGTCTGCGCTGAGCGGCTCGGGCGCGACCCAGGCCTCGGCCGGCGCCGGTGTGGGGCTGCCGCAGACGCCGGGATTGGTCTCGCAGCCCGCGGCCGCCAGCCAGGGGTCGCGGTCCTCGCCCCCGAACACGTCCAGCAGAAAGTCCAGAAAGGCCCGGGTGCGGGCCGGCATGTGCTTGCGCGAGGGCATGGCGGCCCAGATCGTGAGGCTGAACAAGCGCCACTCCGGCAGCACGCGCTCCAGCGCATGCTCCAGCAGCGCGTCCTCGATCAGGAAGGACGGCAGGCCGGCAATGCCCAGGCCGTGCAGGGCTGCGGCGTAGTTGGTGTCGGCATGGCCGGTAGCCAGCACCGGTTTCTTGGGCACCAGGGTCAGGCTGTCGCCACCGGGCTCATCATCGCCCCAGGCGCCGCGCTGGAACACGATGCCGCGCTGCAGCTCCGAGACCGGGGGCAGCAGGGTGTCGTGATCACGCAGATCGTGGGGATGGCTGGGCCGGCCGCGGCGGTTCAGGTATTCGGGTGCGGCGCACAGAATCACCTCGGTGCGCGCCAGGCGCCGCGCCACGAAGTCCCCGTCCAGGGGCTGGCGGGTCTGCAGGATGGTGATGTCGTAGGCCTCGTCCACCGCATCGATGCCGCCGGGCGAGCTCAGCTCCACCGTGACCTGCGGATACTGCTTGTGGAACTTGGGCAGGTGCTTGGCCAGCTGGTGCACGGCAATGGCCGGTGGCACCAGCACCCGCAGATGGCCGCGCGGCTCGGTGGTGGCGCTGGTGGCCAGGGCGGTGGCCTCGTCCACCTCGGTCAGGATGCGCCGGGCGCGCTCCAGATAGGCCTCGCCGATATCGGTCAGGGCCAGGCGGCGGGTGGTGCGGTTGATCAGCCGGGCGCCCAGATGGTCCTCCAGCTCCGCCACCAGGCGGGTCACCACGGCCGGCGCCAGATCCAGGGCCCGCGCGGCCGAGGCAAAGCTGCCCTCGTCGATCACGCGTACGAAAACCCGCAGTGCCCTGAGCTGATCCATGCCTAGCCACTCCTCGAATGCCCGGCAAGTCTAAGGGAGCCGCCCCCGGCTTTTCGCCAAGCCCGATAATTGCCTTCCAGCCCACCGCTTTCCCGGCCACACCGCGCAGCATGTCCAATCTGATCGTCCACGGCGGCAACCCCCTCAAGGGCCGCATCATCCCCTCGGCCAACAAGAACGCCGTCCTGCCCATCCTCTGCGCCACCCTGCTGAGTGCCGAGCCCATCCGCCTGCGCGGCGTGCCCGAGATCACTGATGTGAAGAAGATCCTCGAGGTCTTCCGCAAGCTGGGCAGCACGGTGCAGATGGACTTCAAGACCGGCATCCTGGACATCCACCACCGCGACACGCATTTCGACCCCGCCGTGGACCGCCTGCCCGAGGAGATGCGCAGCTCCATCATGCTGGTGCCGGGCCTGATGGCGCGCTTCGGCGCCGCGCGGGTGGAAGATGACGTCAAGGGCTGCACCCTGGGCGCGCGCGAGATCGATCCCCATGTGGATGTCTTCGAGCGCTTTGGCGCCAGCGTCGAGCGCCTGGCCGACGGCCTGTCCCTGCATGTGGCCGGCAAGCTGCGCGCCAACGACCACTGGACCGACTACGCCTCGGTCACCACCACCGAGAACTTCGTGCTCTGCGCCGCCCTGGCCGACGGCAGCTCCACCCTGATGAATGCCGCCAGCGAGCCGCATGTGCAGGAGTTCTGCCAGTTCATGCAGATGCTGGGCGCCAAGCTCGAGGGCCTGGGCACCTCGCGCCTGAGCATCCACGGCGTGGAACGCCTGGGCGGCGGCGACTTCACGTTTGCCGAAGACTTCCACGAGATCGTCACCTTCCTGGCCCTGGGCGCCATCACCGGCGGCGATGTGCAGGTCAAGAACTCGCACCCCGAGCAGTTCCCCCTGATCGACCGCACCTTCGCCAAGTTCGGCGTGCAGATCACCCATGAGGACGGCTGGTCGCGCGCCAGCATCGTGGCGCCCGACGGCAAGCTCAAGGTCAAGGAACCCTTCACCCGCAATATCCTGCAGAAGGTGGAGGCCGCCCCCTGGCCCTATCTGCCGGTGGACCTGCTGCCCATCTTCGTGGCCCTGGGTGTCAAGGCCGAGGGCAGCATGATGTTCTGGAACAAGGTCTATGACGGCGCCATGGGCTGGACCTCGGAACTCTCCAAGTTCGGTGCGCACGCCTTCCTGTCCGACCCGCACCGCATGGTCACCTTCGGCGGCAAGCCGCTCTCGCCCGCCGAGGTGGAGAGCCCCTACATCATCCGCGTGGCCATTGCCCTGCTGATGGTGGCAGCCAGCATCCCGGGCCGCTCGGTGATCCGCAACGCCACACCCATCCGCCGCGCCCACCCCCACTTCGCCGAGAACATCGGCAAGCTGGGCGTGCGCGTCGAGTGGGTCGAGGGCGACTGAGCCCTGCCCGCACGCGCAATGCTGAGGCGCTCTATGGTCGCCGCGCTGGCCCTGCTGGCCGCGGCGGGCTGGGCCCAGGGCTCCGAGCCGCCGCGCCTGCGCTGGCTGGTGCAGGAGATCCCGCCACATTTCA
The DNA here is from genome assembly GCF_020535565.1 of Shinella sp. XGS7. Taxonomy (NCBI): domain Bacteria; kingdom Pseudomonadati; phylum Pseudomonadota; class Alphaproteobacteria; order Hyphomicrobiales; family Rhizobiaceae; genus Shinella; species Shinella sp. XGS7. The sequence goes on from NZ_CP084758.1 coordinate 815,936, forward strand.
GCTACCCGGCCGGGCGCGCGCCCAGCCGCCCCGAGGAGCTGGGCCAGGGCGAGGTGGACGGCTTTCTGCGCCTGCTGATCCAGCGCCTGCCCGAGTACCGCCACGAGTTCGTGGAGGCCAGCACGCCGCGCTATGAGAGCCTCTCGCGCCAGGGCCAGACCCTGTGCAGCGTGCTGCATCTGCGCAGCCCCGAGCGCCTGGACTGGCTCTACTTCACGCCCCTGCACCCGGCCCTAGGCTCGCGCCAGATCCATGTGATCGTGCACCGCGACAATCTGGCGCGCTTTCAGCGCGAGGGCCAGGCGCTTCAGCTCGGTGAACTGCTGCAGCGCAACGATCTGACGGGCCTGGTGGCGCGCGAGCGCAGCTTCGGCCCGCGCATTGATGCCCTGCTGCAGGCCCAGGGCGAACGCGGTCCGCGCAGCATCTCGGCGGCCCGCGGCCCCCAGCTGCTGGCCATGCTGCGCGCCAAGCGCATGGACTACACCCTGGAATATCCCGCCACCGTGGATGAGTACCAGCGCAGCCTGGGGGGGCCGGCCGAGCTGGTCAAGCTGCCCGTGGCCGAGGGCCGCAGCACCCAGCTGGCCACCGCCTCCTGCAGCCGCACGCCCGAGGGCAGGCGCCAGATCGAGGCCATCGACCTGGCCGTGCGCCGCCTGGCCACCGACCCGCAACGCGAGCGCTGGCTGCGTGAATGGCGCGGCGACGGCCTGGCGGGCGACGAGGCCGAGCGCCAGCGCCTGCTGCGCTATCTGGACGAGCGCGGCCGCGGCGGCCCGCAGATCGAGTAGGCCCGCGCCATGGCCCGCCCGCCCAAGCTGGCCCTGCCCCTGCGCGAGGGTGTGGCCGCCAGCGCCCTGGCCTGCCCGCCCGGCCCCTGGCCGCGCCTGCTGGACTTTCTGGCCGAGCGCCTGCCCCTGGTGAGCCGCGCCGACTGGGCCGCGCGCCTGGCCGCCGGCGAGCTGCTGGACGCGCGGGGCCAGGTCTTGCCCGCGGACCCGCCCTACCGCGCCGGTGAACGCATCTACTACTACCGCCAGCTGGCCCAGGAGCCCGAGATTCCCTTCGCCGAGCAGATCCTGTTCCAGGACGAGCATCTGCTGGTGGCCGACAAGCCGCATTTCCTGCCCGTCACGCCCAAGGGCCGCTATGTGCAGCAGACCCTGCTGACCCGGCTGCGCCGGCGCACCGGCCTGGCTGCGCTCACGCCCATCCACCGCCTGGACCGTGAAACCGCCGGCCTGTGCCTGTTTGCCATCCGGCCGCAGGACCGCGATGCCTACCAGGGCCTGTTCCGCGAGCGCGCGGTGGAGAAGGTGTACGAGGCCATCGCCGCCGCGCCCGAGGCGTCAGGGCAAGACCTGACTCTGCCCCTGCGCTACCGCAGCCGCCTGCAGGAACGTGCCGAGGCCTTCATGCAGATGGCCGAGGTGGCGGGCGAGCCCAATGCCGAGACGCTGATCAGCCTGCTGCAGCGCCTGCCCGGCGGCCTGGCGCGCTATGAGCTGCGCCCCAGCACCGGCCAGAAGCACCAGCTGCGCGCCCAGATGAGCGCCCTGGGCCTGCCCCTGCTGGGTGACCGCATCTACCCCCTGCTGCAGCCGGACGAGGCGCAGCCCAGCTTCGAGCGCCCGCTGCAGCTGCTGGCCCGCGAGATTGCTTTCACGGACCCGCTGACGGGCCAGGCGCGGCGCTTTCACAGCGCGCTGCGCCTGCCCTCCTGCGTCCTGCCCTGATCAGGCCGGGCGACGGCGGCGCGCCAGCGCGCCCACCACGCCCAGACCGGCCAGCAGCAGGGCGTAGCTGGAGGGCTCGGGCACGGCCGCGGTGTAGCTGAAGTCGTTCACACCGCTCTTGTAGGCGTGCAGCACGCCGGGCAGCAGCTGGTAGCTGCCGTCGGCCGGCACGGCGCTGGCCGCGCCGGTGCAGCCCGTGAGCTGGCCCAGGGGGCACTGGATGGCGCTGGCGAAGGGGTCCTTGTCGCCGAAGCGGAAGTACACGTCGAACTGCGCGCCGCTGGCGTTCTGGGTCACGCTGTAGTCGTTGTCGGTGCCGGCCAGGATCAGGTAGCTGCCATCGGCGAGCTTGGGGCCTACGGCCAGGCCTTCCCACTTCTCGGGCGACTTGTTGCCCAGGGCGGCCAGGGTGTTGGCATCCAGATCGATGTACTTGGCGCCCTTGGCCACGGCGCCGGCAAAGCTGCCGCTGGCTGGCAGCGTGACGCCGCTGACGTCGGCGGCGCCGGTCAGGTCGATGAAGAAGACGTTCTTGTCCGGGCTGGCCAGGGTGGCGCCCACGCCGATGCCACGGTTATTGCGCTCCAGCACCATGAACTTGTCGTCGCCCAGGGCCACCAGGGCCGAGATGCCACGGCCCTGGCCCGAGCTCTCCAGCTTGTAGGCGTACTGACCCAGGGCCTGGCCGGTCTCGGTGTCGTACTTGACGATGCGGGTGTAGGCGCCGCGGGCGTCGGCGCTCCAGCCGTCCTGGATGCTGCCGTTCTGCAGCATGCCGTAGGCGTAGCGGCCGTCCGGGCTGATGGCCAGGCCCTCCATGCCGCGGTTCATCTCGCGACCGGCACTCTGGGAGCCCGGGGCCACGTTGTAGTCCAGGGCGCCGCCGGCAGCCTTGGGCTGCAGATTGGCGGGGGTGGCGTATTGCTTGACCAGGCGGCCGCTGCGGTCGAACTCGTAGAGCGAGGGGCCGTACTCGTCGGAGACGATGAGGTTGCCATTGCGCGGGTTGATCACAAAGCCTTCGGGATCGAAGGCCCGGCCCAGCACGCCGCTGCTGCTGGGTGCGAGACCGTTGAAGGCCTGGCCGCTGGCATCGCGGAACTTGAGGGTCTCGCGGATCTGGAAGTTGGAGATGGCGCCGGTCGTGGCGTTCACGTCCAGGCTGAAACGCTGTACCCGGGTCTCGTAGGGAATGGTGCCGCCGCCGGGGCCGCGGTCGGACAGGCCCCACCACTCGTTGCGGCTGCGGTCGTAGTAGATGTCGGAGAAGTAGCCCACGCGACCGGTGTTGGCATCGCTGCCGCCGCTCAGGTCCAGCAGGGCGCCGGGCAGGACCAGGCCGTTGACGAAGCTGGCGGCGGCCTGGCTGGCGCCCGAGGCGGCGACCAGGGCCAGAGCGGCGAGCAGGGGGCGGAGCGGGAGGCGGGGCGTCTGCATGGCGGATCCTGACAAGGGCTGAGGGCTGGGAAGCCCTGCAGGCTAGGCAGCGCATATGTCAGGCGCTTGACGGTCCGCGCCCGCGGCCCCGCCTCCCCCCTCGTCTCGGGGGGAGAACCCGGATCAGGCCATGCCGGGGTTGCCGCCCGCGCCCACCAGGGTCGGGCTGTTGAGCCGGCGTGGCGCCACGCGGCCGCCGGGCCGCGCCTTGAGCCAGCCCTCCACCAGCTCCCACACCGGCTTGCTGCCGGCCTGGGCGGCTTCTTCCGACACGGGCGCCCAGCCGGCCACCTTGTAGGTCTTGCCGGCCTCCAGCAGGCGGCCGTTCAGGCGCATCTCATCGATGCGCGCGCCCATCTTCGCCGTGGGTGTGCAGCGGTAGCTGAGGCCGCCCACCCGCACCATGTCCCCGCCCTGCTGGTAGTAGGGGTCGGGGTTGAAGAGGTTGTCCGCCACATCCTCCAGCACGGTCTTGATGGTCTCGCCCGTCATCTCGGTGAGCGTGGTGTGCGGGTAGGTGATGGCGGTCTGGTCCATCAGGAATTCGCGCGTGAGGGTCTGGCCCGGCAGCAGGGTCGTGCCCCAGCGGAAGCCCGGCGAGAAGGCTATTTCAGCGCCCTGCGACTCCATCAGCGCATCGCAGAGCAGCTGGTCCCAGCTGCCATTGAAATTGCCGCGGCGGTAGAGCAGGCCCTCGGTGACGGCCAGGGGCTCGGCCAGCTGGGCCGCATAGGGCGCGCGCAGCTGGGTGATCAGGGCCTGCATCTCGGCGTCGGCCGGCAGCAGATTGGCGAACACCGGCAGCAGGCGGTAGCGCAGCTCGGCCGCGCGGCCGTTCTTCACTTGCACGTCCAGCACACCCAGGAACTTGCCATTGCTGCCCGCATTCGTCACCAGGGTCTGGCCGCCGCGGTTCTTCACCGCCACGGGCACCGGCACACCGTCGTGGGTGTGGCCGCCCAGGATGGCGTCAAGACCTGACACCTTGGAGGCCAGCTTCAGGTCCACGTCCATGCCGTTGTGGCTGAGCAGCACCACCAGCTGCGCGCCCTTGGCCCGCACCGCGTCGATCTGCTGCTGCAACTCCTGCTCGCGGATGCCGAAGCTCCAGTCCGGCACCATATAGCGCGGGTTGGCGATGGGCGTGTAGGGAAAGGCCTGGCCGATGATGGCCACCGGCACGCCATTGATTTCCTTCAGCGTGTAGGGCGCAAACACATCGTCGCCAAAGTCATTGGTCTTGACGTTGTGGGCCACGAAATCCAGCTTGCCCTTGAAGTCCTTGTCCAGGATCTCCTGCACGCGCTGCTGGCCATAGGTGAACTCCCAGTGGCCGGTCATCACGTCCACGCCCAGCAGCTTGCAGGCCTCGACCATGTCCTGTGCCTGGGTCCACAGCGCGGTGGCCGAACCCTGCCAGGTGTCGCCGCCGTCCAGCAGCAGGGCGCCGGGCCGGCTGGCCTTCAGGCGCTTGACCAGGGTGGCCAGATGGGCGAAGCCGCCGACACGGCCATAGCGGCGCGCGGCGCGCTCGAAGTCCAGATAGCTGAAGGCATGGGCCTCGGCCGTGCCGGGGCGGATGCCCGCCGCCTTGAGCAGATGCTCGCCCACCAGATGCGGCAGCTGGCCTTTCTGCTCGCCAAAGCCCAGGTTCACGCTGGGCTCGCGGAAATGGATGGGCAGCAGCTGCGCATGGCAGTCGGTCATGTGCAGCAGCGACACCGCGCCCGGCCCCTTGAAGGGCGCCGGCAGTTCGTAGGGCGAGGCGGCGGCGGCATGGGCCTGGCGGCCGAGGCCGAAGCCCGCCACCGAGGCGGCGCCCAGCAGCTGGACGAATTCGCGTTTGCTGAGGTTCATGAGGGCGAGGCTCCGCCGGCCCCGTGGGGCCGATCAAGACAGGGGAGACGAACGCGCTACTGCGCGTTGACGGGGGATTTCGGATCCAGCAGCAGCGCCATGATGTCGCGCACCTGGGCTTCGGTCAGCACGCCGGCGTGGCCGAAGCGCGGCATGCCGGAGCAGGCGTTGTAGGCCTTGGCGTTCCAGATCTTGCCCCAGGTGTACTGCACGATGGCGGCCGTCTCGGGGGCGGCCGGATCGCTGACGCCGCGCAGCTTGCCGTACTGGTAGAGGCTGGGGCCGATGGTGCCGAAGCTGATCTCGGCCTTGCTGATCTGGTGGCAGTTGTAGCAGTTGCCGCCGCTGGGCATGCCGGCCGGATCGGTCCAGGTCATGCCGCGGCCGTTCTGCGCCAGCTTCTCGCCCTCGCGCCAGTCACCCAGGTACTGGCCGCCGGCAGGCCACTTGATCGTGGCCATCTGCTCGGCCTCGATGCGCTTGGTGGTGGCCTCGTCGGGCGGCTGCTCGCCGGAGCAGGCCTGCTGGGCCAGGTCTTGCTCGACCCGGTCCATCTTGGCAATGCCCTGCTCGCGGAAGGAGGTCTTGAACAAGGCCTTGGCCTCGGCGTCCAGCTCGGCGCTGCTGGGCAGGCTGGCGCAACCGACCAGGGCCAGGGCCGTCAGGCCGCCGGCCAGGGCCAGCATCTTCTTGTGCTTGCTGTGCATGGGGCTCTCCTGCGGGCTTCAGCGCTTGATGGACGGTGCGATCGAGACCGCGCCCTTGCTGTTGACGCCCATATAGGTCGCCAGGGCGATGGTCACGTCCGAGGCATAGCCCGGGAAGGGGAAGCGCTGCTGGCGGAAGCAGTCGTTGAGGCGGCGCTGCATGCCCCAGAGCTCACCGCTGGAGACGCGGTAGGCCGGCCAGGCCGCGAAGCCCACGCCGTCGCCCGGATTCTTGGTCAGATTGGGCAGGTCCTGCAGGCGGATGCGCTTGCCGTCCTCACCGTGACAGGAGGCGCAGGAAAAGTCGTAGGGGCCGCCGCGGAAGAAGAAGGCACGCTTGCCCAACTCGTAGCTGCGGCGCTCCTGCTCATGCGCCTGGGGCAGATTGAACTTGAGCCCGCGCGACTCGGCTGAGATCCAGGCCACCAGGCCTTCGAGATTCTTCTGCTCGTCGCGACCGAAGCCGGTGGCGGCGATCTGCTTGGCGTCCAGGCCCTGCAGGGTCTCCATGCAGCTCAGCAGGCGCGACTCCAGGTCCTGCATGCGGCCGGTGTCGGCAAAGTAGCGCGGCAGCTCCACGAAGGCGCCCTTGACCACGCCGGGGCCCTTGCCCAGATCGCAGCGTTCCAGCGAGGCGTTCTTGGGGCCGCGTTTGGTCTTCCACAGGTCCTCACCCTTGGCCTCGAACAGCTCGGCCGGATTGCCATCGGCCAGCATGGCGCGGTATTGCGCGATGCCGTCGGCCGAGCTGGTTTGCGCCAGGGCCGGCGCGGCGCACAGGCCGGCCAGCGTGCAGGCCAGCGCGGTGCTTGCCAGATTCCGCATGCGTGTCTCCTTCTTGTTCTCGGCCGGGCGGGCGGCCTGGGTGGACCTCAGGATACCGTGGCTTCGTCCGTGCGCTTGTCGCCGCGGTTGTCCACCCAGCTGACGCTGATCTTGTCGCCGGCCTTGGCGCCCTTGACCGTGAACTGCAGAAAAGGGTTCTTGGAAATGGCCGGGCCCCACTGGGCCGTCAGCACGGGCTTGCCGTTCAGCGCAGCGCTCACCTCGGTGATGTGCCAGGCCGGGATGGTCTTGCCGGACGCGTCCTTGCGCTGGCCGGTTTCCATCTCGTGACTCATCAGCACGCGTACCACCGCATTGCCGCCTTGCGCCTGGGCGCGAATTCGCATCGGATCTGCCATTTGTCTATCTCCTGTTCGTATTCAAGTCGTTCGCCGGGCCGCCCCAAGAACGACGCCTGCAAGGGCCGATGGGGCCAGGGCCCCGAGGCGCTTGCGCCCCCTCGGGGGGCCGCTCGCGTACCCGCGAGCGAGGGGCTCACACCTCACCCGCCGCAGCCGCCCAGGGTGACCTTGACTTCCTTCTGGGCGAACAGCACCTTGTTGTCGGCGGTGATGGCCACCGCGTAGACATTGGAGGTCTGGCCCATCTTCACGCGGGTGGACATATTGGCTTCCACCGCCTCGCTCACGTCGAAAGCGCCGGCCAACACGCTGGGGTTCTTCTCCACCAGCAGCAGCAGGCGCTTGACGCCGGCGGCCGAGCTGGCCACGCCCAGGGGCACGACGGCGCCGTTCTCGGCGATGTCGGGGCCGGTCAGCGTGACTTCCTTGCTCTCCACGGGCTTGGCCGTCAGGCCCATGGCCTTGAGCATCTCGTCCATGCTCTTGGCGTCGAAGGCGGCGCGGTTGGCGGCCTGGGCCTGGGCCAGGCCCGGCAGCAGGCCGGCACTGGCCAGCAGGCCCGTCACCACGGCGCTGTGTTGCATCATGTCTCGGCGATTCAGCATGGCGTCTCCTTGATCTCGATCACATATTGTCGGGCTTGGGCGCCCGGTCCGCAGCGGGGGCGTGCGCATCACGGCTTGGCCCCCTCGGCCAGCCAGTCCACGATGGCCTTGAGGTCGGCCTCGGGCAGGTGAGCCTGGGCCGGCATGGGCACCGGCCCCCAGACGCCGGCGCTGCCATTCCTGAGTTTCTCGCTGAGGTAGTCGCGCCGGTCGGCGCGCTCGCGGTAGCGGGCCGCCACCTCGCGCAGGGCCGGGCCCACCACCTTGCTGTCCACCTGGTGGCAGGCCAGACAGGCGTGCTGCTGCAGCAGGGCCGTGACCGGCTTGGCCGCGGCGGGTGCCGCCGGGGCCGGGGCCGCCGCCTTGCGCTGCGTGTCCTGCCCGCGCTGCGGCCCCACCAGGCGCTGCTGCTGGGCCAGATTGCCGTGCGCATCGCGGGCGAACTCGGGCAGGTAGGAGCTGATCCTGGGTTCGGTCACGCAGTTCTTCATGCAGGCCGAGCCCTGCACATCGGGCTTGAGCCGCTGGCCATCGGGCCACATGGTGCGCGTGTTGATCTTGCCGTTGCGGTTGGGCAGGCGTTGCTGCACCTCGGCCATGTTCTTGTCGGACAGCTCGCCGTCCGCGGGCAGCACATCGGCCAGCGAGAGCAGATAGGCCGTGACCGCATAGACCTCGTCGGGCTTCAGGGTCTTGGGCGCGGTCCAGGGCATGGCGCGGTTGATGTAGTCCCACAAGGACGTGAGCTCGGAGACCTTCATCAGCGTGGTGCGGCCGGGGTAGCCGTTGTTGCGCAGGGCGGCCACGCGACCGGTCTTGATGTCGTCCTTGGTGGTGCCGCCCACCAGGGGGTTGAAGACCTCGTTGGACTCGCCGAACACGCCGTGGCAGCCGGCGCACTTGGCCTCCCACAGATCCTGGCCCTGGGCCACGGTGCCGCGGCCCGGCGGCAGGCCGCGCAGGTCGGGGCGCACATCGATGTCCCAGGCCTTGAGCTCGGCCGGGGTGGCCGTGCGGCCGACACCGTCGAACTTCTGGGCCAGGGCCGCGCCGCCTGCCACCACCAGGGCGATGGCCAAGAGGCATTCACGAGAGCTGAACATTCTTCACCTCCCCGGACTCCTGCACCAGCCAGGTCTGGATGGCGTTGTTGTGATAGATTGAGCGTGTGCCGCGCACCGCGCGCAGCTGGCTGTAATTGGGCTGCACATGACCGGTCTCGTCGGTGGCCCGGCTCATCACCAGGGCGGGCTTGCCGTCCCAGACCCAGTCAAGGTTGAAGCGGGTGAGGCATTTGTCCATCACCGGACCTTGCAGGCGCGCCGGGCGCCAGTTGCGGCCGCCGTCCACCGAGACGTCCACCTTGGCGATGCGCCCGCGGCCCGACCAGGCCAGGCCGCTGATGTTGTAGAAGCCCTTGTCCAGCAAGACCTGGCCCCCGCTGGGCGTGGTCACCACGCTCTTGACCTCCTGGGTGGAGGTGTATTCGCGGTGCAGGCCGTCGGGCATCAGGTCGATGTAGTGGACGTTCTCATCCTTGCTGGCCCAGGGCTGGTCGCCCACCTCGATGCGGCGCAGATACTTGACCCAGCTCACGCCCTGCACCCCGGGCACCACCAGGCGCAGCGGATAGCCGTTCTCGGGACGCAGCATCTCGCCGTTCTGGCCATAGGCCAGCAGCACTTCGCCGCGCGTCACCAGTTCCATGGGGATGGTGCGAGTCATGGAGGAGCCGTCGGCGCCCTCGGCCAGCACGAAGCGGCCGCGCTTCAGATCGACGCCGCACATGTCCAGCACGTCGATCAGGCGCACGCCGGTGAACTCGCTGCAGCTGAGCATGCCGTGGGAGTACTGCACCGTGGGCACGGCCACATTGCCCCATTCCATGCCGGTGTTGGCGCCGCACTCGATGAAGTGGAAGCGCGAGACGCTGGGCAGGCGCATCAACTCGTCCATGGTGAAGACCATGGGGCGCTTGAGCATCTTCTCGTCCGAGCCATTGATCATCAGGCGGTGACCGCTGGGATCGATGTCCCACCAGCCCTGGTGGTGGCGCTCGAAATGCAGGCCGCTGGGCGTGACGATGCCGAACAGGCCCTGCAGCGGTGCAAAGGACACCGAAGCCTGGCGGGTCTGGGTCAGGCCCGGGCTCTGGCGGCGCTGCAGATTGGCCTCATATTTGGACGGCTTGCCATAGCCCTCCAGCGCCACCGGCTGACCCAGCGATACCGAGTGCGGCGGCAGGTTCAGGATGTTGGGGTCGCCCCCCTCGGCTGGCACGGGATTGGCCTGAGCGCGCGCGGCCCCGGCCAGCAACGCGGTGCTGGCCGCGGCAAAGGCCCCGCGCAGCAGGCGACGACGGCCCTCGGGCGAGGGCTCGGCGGCCAGACCGGGCAGGTCGATGAAGTTCTCGGGCGCACGCAGCAGGCGGGCGGGGCGGGAAGCGTCACTCATGGCTGGAAGCTCCGGTCTTGACGCGAGGCGAGCAGGCGCTGCTCCGGGGCCAGGGCCGCGGGGTCGTCGATCTCGATGGCGATCTGGGTGCACACCGCGCGGCACAGGGCCACGGCGCGCTCGTTCTGCACGCGGTAGAAGATCTGTACGCCCTCGCGCCGCTTGGCCAGGATGCCGGCCCGGTAGAGATGGGCCAGATGCTGGGACATATTGGGCTGGCTGCTGCCCAGCTCGCCCACCAGCTCGCCCACGGTCTTCTCGCACTGACACAGCGCGCTGATGATCTTCAGGCGCAGGGGCGTGGCCATCAGGCCGAAGAGCTCGGCCGCGATCTCGTAGACGCGGTCGGCCTCGGCCAGGCCCTTAGCCGGGGTGCTGCTTGTCTCCATTGTTTTTTATCAAAATATAAGCAGATACGAATCTATTCCGAATCAAGAACGCCGCACCCCGGGCATACCCTGGCTTGGGCGCCCACCGCGCGGCCGCCCGGGCCGGGCACAATTTGTGAAGACTCAGCCGTACCGCCGTGAAGCTCAGCCCCCAGCACCTCCGCAAGGCCCTGACCTCCCCCGCCGGCGCCTCGCTCAAGACCCGCGCGATGCTGCTGATGCTGGGCGTGGGTCTGTCGGGCGTGGGTCTGGCCAGCCTGATACGCACCCAGCACGAGGCCCAGCTCGCCACCGAGCATGTGCTGGGCATGGCGGTGCAGGACCTGCTCCTGGTGCTGGCCCTGGGCCTGGTCTTTGTGCTGATGCTGGAGCGCACCCTGTTGCGCCCGCTGCGCCGCCTGGCCGAGCAGGCCCATGCTTTCGACCCCACCCAGCCGCCCCAGACCTGGCTGGAGCCGCCCCGGGACGGACCGCGCGAGCTGCAGCAGATCAACCAGGCTTTCGAGCGCGTGCAGCAAAGCCTCGGCGCCCAGCTGCGCCGCGAGCAGCACCGTGCCGAGCAGCTGCGCACCGAGGTGGAGCAGCGCAGCCTGGCCCTGGAGCAGGCCCGGCTGGCCCTGGACCAGGCCCAGCGCGAGCTGGCCAGCCTGAGCCGCCATGACCCGCTGACGGGCCTGGCCAACCGGCGCGAGTTTGACGACGCGCTGCGCCGCGAATTCAAGCGCGCCCAGCGCCAGCAGGGCCTGCTGGCCCTGGCGGTGCTGGATCTGGACTGCTTCCGGGCCTACAACGAGCGCCTGGGCCGCGCGGCGGGCGATGCCGCCCTGCAGGCCGTGGCCCGGCTGCTGGCCGAGCGCTTCAAGCGCGATACCGATCTGGTGGCCCGCCTGGGCGGCGAGGAGTTTGGCGTGCTGCTGCCGGGCTGCGACCGCGGCCAGGCCCAGGACCTGATGGAACAGCTGCGCGAGGCCCTGGCCGAGCTGGCCATTCCCCACCCCGCCAACAGCGCCCATGCCGAACAGCTCACGCTGAGCATCGGCCTGGCCAGCTACCGGCCGGCCCAGCCCTATCTGAGCCCGCAGGCCCTGCTGCAGGCGGCCGATGAAGCGCTCTATGTGGCCAAGCACGCCGGGCGCGACCGCCTGAGCCTGGCGGCCTGAGCCCCCTGCCAGGCGGGGCGCCGGTTCAGCGGCCGCGAGCCTGGGCTTCCAGCAGCTGCTCGCTCACGCGACGCGCGGCGCGCAGCACCAGGGTCTCGTCCAGCTGAGCCTGCGGCGCAATGACCCGGGCCACGTCTTCCAGCGCCTCGGGCTTGTTCATCAGGGCCCAGGCCATGACCGAGATGGCGCAGATGCTGCCGCGCTGCACCAGCTCGGGAATCTGCAGACTCTGCTGCAGCTGCACATGGTGGCGCACGCTGGCCACCGCCGCCGGGGCCAGGCCCCAGCTCTCGCACAGGGCGGCGCCCAGGGCGTCGTGGCTCACGCCAAAGGCCGTGTGCTCCAGCTGCACCAGCTCGGCGTCCAGGGTGGTGGCGCGCAGCATGGCGGGGTAATGCGCCGAGGCATGGCGGTAGAGCACGGCCTTGCCGCATTCCTCGAACAGGCCGGCCGAGTGGGCGGCCCAGGGGTCCACACCCAGCATCTGGCCCATGCGGCCCATCAGCAGGCCGCGCTGCGAGGCGCGCTGCCAGACCGGCTCCAGCTCGGCGGCCGGCGGGAAGGCCGCACGCAGGCCCATCTCGAAGGTGATGGCGGCGACCTCGCGCATGCCCAGATAGGTCAGGGCCTGGTGCACGGTCTGCACCCGGCCCTGCAGGCCGTAGAGCGAGGAATTCACCGCCTTGAGCACCGCGGCCGCCAGGGCCATGTCCGATTCCACCAGGGCGGAGATCGCCGGCAGATCCACCTCCTCGGCCGCCATCAGCAGGGACAGCTTGACCAGCACCTCGGGTTGGGTGGGGATCTCGATGTCGAGCGAACGAAGCTGTGGGTCTACGGGCATGACTTTTAACGGATTGAAAAGTTCAGTTCGAATGGTAGCGCTAGCGGAAGAAGGCATCCCAGCCCGTTTTCAGGATCAGTGCACTGACCACCAGCACAAACATGCCGCGCACAAAACCCGCGCCATGCTTGAGTGCCAGGCGCGTGCCCAGCAGGCTACCCATCACATTGGTCACCGCCATGACGGCCGCGATATGCCACCACACATGGCCCTTGAGCGCGAACAGCAGCAGGGCCGCGCCATTGGTGGCGGTGTTCAGCAGCTTGGCGCTGGCCGAGGCGTGCAGAAAGTCGAAGCCCAGCAGACGCACGAAGAGGAAGACGAAGAAGCTGCCGGTGCCGGGGCCAAAGAAGCCGTCGTAGAAACCGATCACCAGACCGATGGCGCTGGCCAGCAGGGCCTCGACCCTGCCCTGGTAGCGCGGCTCATGGGTGCGGCCCAGGTCCTTCTTGGCCAGGGTGTAGAGCAACACGGCCAGCAGGATGAGCGGCAGGGCCTTGCGCAGGCCGCTGGGGTCCACCAGGGTGACGGCCCAGGCGCCGATGAAGCTGCCCCCCAAGGCCGCGCCGGCGGCGGGCAGCAGGGCGTGCCAGGGCAGGGTGACGCGGCGCGCGAACTGCACGCTGGCCCAGGCCGTGCCCCAGATGGCGCCGCCCTTGTTGGTGCCGAACAGGGTGGCGGGCGCGGCGCTGGGAAAGACACTGAACAGGGCCGGCACCAGGACCAGGCCCCCACCTCCCACGACGGCATCGACAAAACCGGCCAGCAGGGAGGCCAGGGCCACGGTCAGAAGTTCAAGCATTCACAAACATCCGGCAGCACCAATAAAAACGGGCACCAGCCAGGTGCCCGCGAATGGTGACAGTGTCACCGAATTCTTTTGTCTTGATTCTGAAAGCTTTGCTTTGTTTGTCTCCTCAGCCCCGCCTGGCAGCCGCTGTTCGCACATTGACTGCATCGAGTGCTTGGCAATGTAGGCACTTGAACCCATGCACGCACTTGGGGTTTTCACTTGTGTGACGGCACCAATCAGGTGCGTGAGCCTGCACTCACTTTTCAAATATTCCGCATGAATGATGGCGTTCAGGTTAGCGACTACAAGCACGCTTTCCGATCTTTAGGGCGCAAGGCGAACGCCGAAGGCACTCAGTCGGCCGGGCGCTCCAGGGCGGCGCGCACCACATCCTCGCTGAGCTCGGCCACGCACTCCTGCAGGAAGCGGTAGGCAAAGCCGCGCAGATAGTGACCGCGCTTGAGCGCGATGCGGGTGGTGTTGGCCTGGAACAGGGCCGAGGCGTCGAGCAGCTGCAGGCCCTGGTCGCGCTGGGGTTCGAAGGCCATGGCCGCCACGATGCCCACACCCAGGCCCACCTGCACATAGGTCTTGATCACGTCGGCATCCAGGGCCGACATCACGATGTCCGGGCTCAGACCCGCGGCGGCGAAGCTGGCATCAATGCGCGCCCGGCCGGTGTAGCCCTCGTGGTAGGTGATCAGCGGGTGCTCGGCCAGCTGCTCCAGGCTCAGGGCCCCGGCGCGCGCCAGGGCATGGCCCTCGGGCACGACCACGGCATGGCGCCACTCGTAGAAGGGAAAGGTGACGAACTGCTCCTGGGTCTGCAGGGCTTCGGTGGCGATGCCGATGTCCGCCTCGCCCGACTGCAGCAGGGCCACGATCTCCGCCGGGCTGCCCTGGTGCAGCACCAGATGCACCCGGGGAAAGGCGGCCTTGAAGCGCGCCACCACCTGGGGCAGGGCGTAACGCGCCTGGGTGTGGGTGGTGGCAATGGTCAGCCGGCCCTGCTCGGCGCCGGAGAACTGCTCGGCCAGGCGCTTGATGTTCTTGGCGTCCAGCAGCATGCGCTCGACGATGACGGCCAGCTCCTTGCCCGGCTCGGTCAGGCCCAGCAGGCGCTTGCCACGGCGCACGAAGAGTTCCACGCCCAGCTCGTCCTCCAGGTCCTTGATGTGCTTGGACACGCCGGACTGCGAGGTAAAGAGCGCCGCGGCCACATCGGTCAGATTGAAGTTCTGCTGGACCGCCTCGCGGATGATGCGCAGTTGCTGGAAGTTCATGCTGCCTGGGAGTCGGTTTCGAAGAGGCTGAGCCGCGAGGCGCTCAGGCGCACCGCCTGGCCGGACTGCAGATTCAGCGCCGCCGCCTGCTCGCGGCTGAGCTCGGCCTCCAGATGCCGGCCGTCGGCCGCACTCAGCTCCACGCGGCTGGCCGCGCCAAAGCTCAGCACCCGCTCCACCCGGGCGGCCAGGCCGCTGGCGGCCGGGTCGGTCAGGATCAGCAGCTCATGCGGGCGGGCATAAGCCAGCACCGGGCCGGCCGCGCCGCCGCCATGGCCCAGCTGACCGATCTCCTCGGCCTGCTCGAAGCGGTTGACCGCGCCCAGGAAACCGTAGACGAAGGGCGAGTTCGGCCGGTCGTAGACGTCGTCGGACGAGCCCACCTGTTCGATCTTGCCCTGGCTCATCACCACGACGCGGTCGGCGAGGTCCAGCGCCTCTTCCTGGTCGTGCGTGACGAAGAGCGTGGTGATGCCGAGTTCGTCATGGATCTTGCGCAGCCAGCGGCGCAGATCCCGCCGCACATTCGCATCGAGCGCGCCGAAGGGTTCGTCGAGCAAGAGGACGCGCGGATCGACGGCAAGCGCCCTTGCAAGCGCCACGCGCTGGCGCTGGCCGCCGGAGATCTGGCCGGGGAAGCGGTCCTTCAGCCCACCGAGTTGCACGAGATCGAGCAGTTCCCTGACGCGCGCCTCGATCGCCTGCGGCGTGCGCTTGATCTTGGAGACCTTCATGCCGAAGGCGATGTTCTCCCCGAGCGTCATATGCGGGAAGAGCGCATAGTGCTGGAAGACGAAGCCGACGTGGCGGTCGCGCACCGGCTTGTCCGACGCGTCCTCGGCGCCGAAATAGATGCTGCCCAGGTCGGCGTTTCGAGGCCGGCGATGATGCGCAGCAGCGTCGTCTTGCCGGAGCCCGAGGGGCCGAGCAGGGCGACCAGCTCGCCGGTCGGAAAGTCGAGACTCACATCGCCCAGGGCGGTGAAGCTGCCGAAGGACTTGTGGATATTGCGGACTTGAATGCTCATTGCACTTCCTTGCTCGCGAGGCTGGCGCGCCACTCGATGAATTGCTTCAGGACCAGGGTCACCAGGGCCAGCAGGGCCAGCAGCGAGGCCACCGCGAAGGCGCCGACGAAATTGTACTCGTTGTAGAGGATCTCGACATGCAGCGGCATGGTGTTGGTGAGGCCGCGAATATGGCCCGAGACCACCGACACCGCGCCGAACTCGCCCATGGCGCGCGCGTTGCAGAGCAGCACGCCGTAGAGCAGGCCCCATTTGATATTGGGCAGCGTCACGTACCAGAAGGTCTGCCAGCCGCTCGCGCCGAGCGACGGAGGCCGCCTCCTCGTCGTCGCGGCCCTGTGCCTGCATCAGCGGGATCAGCTCACGCGCGACGAAGGGAAAGGTGACGAAGACCGTGGCGAGCACGATGCCCGGCACGGCGAAGAGGATTTCGACGCCATGGCTCTTCAGCCAGGGTCCGAGCGCGCTGCCGGCCCCGAAGAGCAGGACATAGACGAGGCCGGAAATGACCGGCGAGACCGAGAACGGCAGGTCGATCAGCGTCGTCAGAAAGGCCTTGCCCTTGAACTCGAACTTGGCGATGGCCCAGGCCGCCGCCACGCCGAAGACGAGATTGAGCGGCACCGCGACCAGGGCCGCCAGCAGGGTGAGCTGGATGGCCGAGACGGCGTCGGGCTCGATCAGGGCGGCCAGATAGGTGTCCCAGCCCTTGCGCAAGGCCTCGGTGAACACGGCCACCAGGGGCAGGATCAGGAAGAGCACAAAGAAACCCAGGCCCAGGGCCAGCAGGGTGCGGCGCACCCAGGGCGCCTCGCGCGTGGCGGGGTTGCTCTGGTAGCGGCCCTTGGCCGCCCCCAACGTGGATGTGACGGCGCCGCTCATTTGCGCCCCTCCAGACCATTGCGGCGGGCGCTCCAGGCCTGCAGGCCGTTGATGGCCAGCAGCAGCACAAAGGAGAAAAGCAGCATCACGGTGGCAATGGCGGTGGCGCCCACATAGTCGTACTGCTCCAGCTTGGAGATGATCATCAGCGGCGTGATCTCGCTGACCATGGGGATGTTGCCGGCGATGAAGATGACCGAGCCGTATTCGCCGACGCCGCGGGCGAAGGCGAGCGCAAAGCCCGTCAGGATCGCCGGGGCAAGGCCCGGCAGCAGCACGCGGAAGACGGTCTGGAAACGATTGGCCCCGAGCGTTGCGGCCGCCTCCTCCACCTCCCTGTCGATCTCCTCCATGACAGGCTGCACCGTGCGCACCACGAAGGGCAGTCCGATGAAGACGAGGGCGATGACGATGCCGGTGGGATTGAAGGCCGCCTTGATGCCGACGAGGCCGAGCACCTGGCCGACCCAGCCGTTCGGCGCATAGAGCGCGGCAAGCGCGATGCCCGCGACGGCGGTCGGCAGCGCGAAGGGCAGGTCGACGACCGCATCGACGATGCGGCGGCCGGGAAACTCGTAGCGCACGATGACCCAGGCGACGATGACGCCGAAGACGACATTGATGGCTGCGGCCAGCAGGGCCGCCCCAAAACTCAGCTTGTAGGAGGCCAGCACGCGCGGCGCGGTGGCCGCGGCCCAGAAGGCCTCGAAGCCATGGCCGGCCGCCTTGAGGAAGACCGCCGTGAGCGGCAGCAGCACCAGCAGCGAGAGGTAGAACAGCGTGAAGCCCAGGGTGGGCCCGAAGCCGGGCAGCACGCGGCGTGGCTTGCGCCGCGGCAGCGCGGCCGCCGCAGCGGCACCCGGTTGAAGAACGGCAGAAGAGCTCATGGCGATCTCGGATCTTCAACGTTTGGCATTGGCCAGCACCAGCTGGTCGTAGACGCCACCATCGGCGAAATGGGTCTTGGCCACGGCCGGCCAGCCACCCAGCAGGGAATCGACCGTGAAGGTCTTCACCGTGGGGAAGCGCTGCGCGTGGCGGGCGGCCACGGCCGGATCGCGCGGGCGGAAGTTGTGGCGGGCGATGATCTCCTGGCCCTCGGGCGAGAACAGGAAGTCGGCATAGGCCTTGGCCGCGGCCGCCGTGCCCTTCTTGGCCACCACCTTCTCGACCACGGCCACCGGCGCCTCGGCCTCGATGGTGATGCTGGGATAGACCACGTCAAACTTGCCCTTGCCCACCTCGTTCTCGATCAGCTCGGCCTCGTTCTCGAAGGTCACCAGCACATCACCGATATCGCGCTGGGTGAAGGTGGTGGTGGCGCCGCGGCCGCCGCCGTCCAGCACCGGCACATTGGCCAGCAGCTTGCCCACGAACTCGCGGGCCTGGGCCTCGCTGCCGCCCTTGGCGACAACCGAGCCCCAGGCGCCCAGATAGGTGTAGCGGCCATTGCCCGAGGTCTTGGGGTTGGGCACGATGACGGCGATGCCGCTGCGCGCCAGATCGGCCCAGTCCTTGATGGCCTTGGGGTTGCCCTTGCGCACCAGGAAGACGGTGGTGGTGGTGTAGGGCGCGGCGCCATGCGGCAGGGCGCGGCGCCAGTCCGTCTTGATCAGACCCTTCTCGGCCAGCAGGTCCAGGTCGGTGGCCTGGTTCATGGTCACGATATCGGCCTCCAGCCCGCCCACCACGGCCAGGGCCTGGCGGCTGGAGCCGCCATGCGACTGGTTGACGCTCACGCTCTTGCCCGTGCGGGCCTGGTACTGCTTGGCGAAGGCGGGGTTGATGTCCTTGTAGAGCTCGCGGCTCACGTCATAGGAGACATTGAGCAGGGCCTCCTGGGCCAGGGCGGGCCCGGCCGTCAGGCCGAGCAGGGACAGGGCGAGCCAGGTCTTGCGGGCGGTAGTCAGCAGCATGCGTTTCTCGGGCGCCGGCCTGAGGGACCGGGTGGCGTGTCGGTGTTGTGAAGGACCGCCAGCGTGCCAAGAAGCGCTTATTCGAGGAAGAACAGTTTTTGTATTTGCTTATCCGGAAAAAGCTTTTCACGAACGCACCAAAGCGCGCCCACCCGGCCGGTGCGCGCGCAAAAAATGGCCCAGACCATGGGCAGGGCGCTCCTTCGCCATACCCCTATGACACCCCATGAGCCGCTGCCCACGGTCTGGCCCGCAGTCCCGCCAGGCCGGGGCCTCGCGGGCAACTTCTCGCTGCTGCGAAGAAGCTCCCTCCTTCTGGTTCTCAGGCTTTGCAGCCTAGGGCCGGGCGCCCGCGGTGACGACGAAGCAAAACGCCTGAGCTCCTGCGGCCGCTGCATAAGCCTGGGGACCCGTCCGCATGAAAAAAGCCGCTGGGTCTCGGACCAGCGGCTTCCAGGCGGGGCGTGGGGACCTCAATCGGCCCAGTGCTTCTGCAGCCAGGGCACGGGCAGCACGAAACGGGTCAGGTGCTTCCAGGCGCTTTTCTCCACGCGGCGCTGCGGATTGAAGGCATCCCGCACATGCTGCCAGCGCGTGGGGGGCTGGTCCTGGGTTTCGAACCAGCGACCGTCAATCACCTCGCCGGGGTTGGGTCCGCCGGGGAAGGTCACGATCTTGGCGCCCTTGGGCAGGCGCGCCACCTTGAAGTAGCGCAGCGGGAACTGCGGCAGGCAGTGCAGGCGGAAATGGCGGGTCCAGTGCTCGGGCCAGAGCTTGATGCCACCCGGCACGGATTCGGTGATGTAGTGCTGCTCGAAATGGCAGCGATCCGCCACCCCCTGGGGATCGGCACGGAAATTTGCCAGGATCTGCGGATTGCGCCCCACCGGGTAACGGAAGACCGAGGTCTGGCCCAGGCGCTGCAGGGGCTTGGCCCAGTTGCGGGCCAGGATCACATCATCCGGGTGGCCGTACTCGAAATAGCCGTCGATATTGCCGACGATGGCCGAGTCCAGATCCACAAACAGGGCGGGACCGGGCTCCAGGCCCGGCACCTCAGCCCCCCAGAGTACCAGCTTGCGCCATTTGCCAGGGCTGTTCTTGGGCCATTCACAACCCAGTTCGGGCAGGGGCTGGGCCACCACCTCGGGCCGCAGGCCGCTGGGATCGTCGGTCAGACACACCAGTTTGAAAGGACCGGTGATGTTGCGAGCCGCCATGGCATACATGCGGTTCACATATTCGGGGCCGAAACGGGTTCCCCACTTGACGACGACGATTTGCTTGAGCATCTGCCTTGAATCCTCGGGCTAGCTGCCCGCGAGAATTCTAGGAGCTCGCGACAAGTTCTCCCCAGTCAAGGAGACAAATACCCTACAACGAAGTTCAATGTTTCTATACGTAAAGATTGTGTTTCGCTCACATGAATCAAACATGAATTTCGAGCAGCTTGGGCTGGCGCTTGTTCGACAAGCGCCCGAATCGGGCGTTGCGAGTCGCTCTGCCACCACAGGACCGGCCACAAAACCCGACTTAAATCGCATAAACGGGGCCGAATGACGGTTTCACCCTGGTATCTCATGGGCCGGGAGGACTAGGCTTGCCCCACCCCTCAAGCCTTCCCTTTCCCATGAACCGCTCCTCTACCGTCCATTCCCTGGGCCGCCACAGCGTGGCCTTTCGCCTGTGGGCCTCGGTGATTGCCGTCATCGTGGCCCTGTTCGCCGTCATCGGCTATTCCTCGCTGCGCAGCAACCAGGTCCAGGAGCGCACCACGGCCATCGCCGCCGCCATGGACGCCAAGGTGGACGCCGCGCGGCGCTGGGCTGGCATGACCACGGCCAATGTGGTGCGGGTGCAGGCCTCGGCCGCCAGCAGCGATCCGGCCATCGAGGCCATGTACAAGGAGGTGATCCCGGCCGTGATCGCCGAGATCAGCAAGGTGCAGAAGTCCATTGAGGCTTCCGAGCTCAGCAGCGCCGACAAGGCCCTGATGGAGCGCATCACCGGCGAGCGCAAGGCGGTGCTGGACTCCCTGGCCCGCACCCGCCAGCTCAAGGCCAGCGATCCCGCGGCCGCAGCCCAGGAAGTCACGCAGCGCTTCAACCCGGCCGTGGATGTCTATCTGAAGTCGCTCAATGAGTTCGCCGAGCTCCAGGTCAAGGAAAAGGAGCGCATCCTGGGCGAGCTGGCCGAGGAGCGCAAAAGCACGGTGCGCATCGCCGCCGGCCTGATCGCCCTGGTGGTGATCGGCCTGGTGGCCGGCGCCGTCTGGCTGGTGCGCTCCATCCAGCAGCCCCTGGCCCAGGCCATGGAGGCGGCCGACCGCATCGCTGCCGGCGATCTGGGCACCCAGGTCCATGTGGACCGCCAGGACGAGTTCGGCCAGCTGCTGGGCGCCATGGAACGCATGGTGGGCCAGTTGCGCCGCGTGGTGGGCGAGGTGCGACAGGGCATCGATTCGGTGTCCACCGCCTCCAGCGAGATCGCCACCGGCAACCATGACCTGAGCGCACGCACCGAGCAGACCGCCTCCAGCCTGCAGGAGACGGCCAGCTCCATGGAAGAGCTGACCGCCACCGTGGGCCACTCGGCCGACACGGCACGCCAGGCCAACCAGCTGGCCAGCTCGGCGGCCGAGGCCGCCACCCGCGGCGGCCAGGTGGTGGAGCAGGTGGTGGGCAATATGGCCCAGATCACCGAGAGCTCGCGCGAGATCTCCAACATCATCGGCGTCATCGACGAAATCGCCTTCCAGACCAACCTGCTGGCCCTGAATGCCGGGGTGGAAGCGGCTCGTGCGGGCGAGGCCGGCAAGGGCTTCGCCGTCGTCGCGCAGGAAGTGCGAGAACTCGCCCAGCGTTCGGCCAATGCCGCCAAGGAGATCAAGACGCTGATCAATGCCAGCGTCGAGCGCGTGGAGGCCGGCGCCCAGCTGGTGGGCCAGACCGGCGAGGCGATGAATGACATCGTCAGCAGCGTCAAGCGCGTGACCGATCTGATCGGCGAGATCGCCTCCTCGGCCACCGAGCAGCGCGACGGCATCGCCCAGGTCAATCTGGCCGTGACCCAGCTGGATCAGATGACCCAGCAGAATGCGGCCCTGGTGGAGGAATCCGCGGCCGCCGCCCAGTCCCTGCGCGAGCAGTCGGCCCGCCTGGCCGAGGCCGTGTCGGTCTTCAAGCTGGAGCAGGGCAGCGTGAGCCGCACGCCAGCCCCGGCCGCACCGCGCGCCCCGGCGCCGGCCCGCAAGCCCACCACGCCTGCGACCGCACGGCCGGCCACGGCAGCGCCGAAAGCGGCGCACAAACCCGCGCCCAAGGCAGCCCCCGCCCCCGCGCCCAAGGTCGCGGCGGTGAGCGACGAGTGGGAATCCTTCTGAGCGAACGAACGAACGAACGAACGAACGAGCGAACGAGCGCGCGCGCGGGCAGGCGCAACGGGTCAGTGACCGACGGGTAGCGGCAAGCGGCTGGGCGGCAGCGGCTGGCGGGCATCCAGCCGGCCGCTCAGGCGGGTGAGGGCCAGGGCGCCCAGCACCACCAGGGCGCCCACCCAGGGCAGGGGCGCCAGGCCCCAGCCCGCCACGATCTCGCCGCCCAGCTGGGCGCCGGCGGCAATGCCCACATTGAAGGCCGCGATGTTCAGGCCCGAGGCCACGTCCACGGCCCGCGGCGCATGGCGCTCGGCCAGCTGCACCACATAGACCTGCAGGCCCGCCACATTGCCAAAGGCCACGGCCCCCCAGAGCAGCACGGTCAGCAGCATCAGGGGCTTGGACGCCGCGGTGAAGTTCAGCAGCAGCAGCACGGCCGCCAGCAGGGCGAAGATCAGGCTCAGCGCGGCGACCGGGCCGCGGCGGTCGGCCAGGCGGCCGCCCCAGAGATTGCCCACGGCCACCGAGACGCCGTAGACCAGCATCACCAGACCCACGGTGCCGGCTTCGAAGCCCGCACGCTCTTGCAGCATGGGCGCCAGAAAGGTGAAGGTGACGAAGGTGCCGCCATAGCCGAGCGCCGTCATGGCGAAGACGATCAGCAGGCGGCCGGAGCCGAGCACGCGCACCTGCTCCATCAGGCCGGCGGGCGTTTCGCGGCGCAGGTTCGCCGGCAGCAGGAAGGCGATGGCGGCGAGGGCCACGACGCCGAGCCCGGCGACGGCCCAGAAGGTGGCGCGCCAGCCGAAGGTCTGGCCGATGAAGGTGCCGAGCGGCACGCCGGTGACGATGGCGACCGTCAGGCCCATGAACATCATGGCGATGGCGGAGGCGCGCTTGTCGGGTGCGACCAGATCGGCCGCGATGGTGGCGCCGACGGAGAAGAAGACGCCGTGCGCGAAGGCCGAAAGCACCCGGCCGGCCAGCAGCATGCCGTAGCTCGGCGCGAGCGCGGCCAGCGCATTGCCGGCGATGAAGAGGGCCATGAGGCCCAAAAGCAGCGGTTTGCGGCCGAGCTTTCCGGTGAGGGCCGTCAGCACCGGCGCGCCGAAGGTGACGCCGAGCGCATAGACGGAAACGATGAGGCCGGCGAGCGGCAGGGTGATGTGGAGGTCGGAAGCGACGGTCGGCAGGAGGCCGACGATCACGAATTCCGTGGTGCCGATGGCATAGGCGCTGAGGGTCAGCGCCAGCAGGGCGATGGGCATGGCTGCAAGCACTCCGAAACAGGTTTTGAGCGGGAAAGGGCGCCAGTGTGCGCAGGCGCTGCTTGCAGAAAAAGCCGTTATCCTGCGATTCATTCTTGATCTGAAATCAATAATGAAGACCACGCTGGACGAGTTGCAGGCCTTTGTGGCCGTGGTGGACAGCGGCTCCATCACCGCCGCGGCCGAGCGCCTGGCGCAGACGGTCTCGGCCCTGAGTCGCAGCCTGGCGCGCCTGGAGGGCAAGCTGGGCACCAGCCTGCTCAACCGCACCACCCGCCGCCTGGCCCTGACCGAAGAGGGCCAGCTCTTTCTGGCGCGGGCCCGCGCCATCCTGGACGCCGTGAACGAGGCCGAGCAGCAGCTGGCCGCCCGGCGCGTGCGCCCGGCCGGGCGCCTGCGGGTGAATGCCGCCACGCCCTTCATGCTGCATGTGCTGGTGCCCCTGCTGGGCGGGCTGCGCGAGCGCTACCCCGAGCTGGAGCTGGTGCTGGACAGCGACGAGCTCAATATCGATCTGCTGGAGCAGCGCACCGATGTGGCCCTGCGCATCGGTGCCCTGCGCGACTCCACCCTGCATGCCCGGCCCCTGGGTGCCAGCCGCCTGCGGGTGCTGGCCAGCCCGGCCTATCTGAAGGCCCGGGGCCGGCCGCGCAGCCCGGCCGAGCTGGCCGGCCACAGCCTGCTGGGCTTCACCCAGCCGGACAGCCTCAATGAATGGCCGCTGCGCCTGGCCGGCGGCGAGCTGCTGCGCATCCAGCCCAGCCTCAGCGCCTCCAGCGGCGAAACCCTGCGCCAGCTGGCCCTGGCGCACCAGGGCATCGTCTGCCTCTCGGACTTCATGAGCTGCGAGGACCGGCGCCGTGGCGACCTGGTGCAGCTCTTCGCGAAGGAAACGGTGGAGCAGCTGCAGTCCATCCACGCGGTCTACTACCGCAACAGCGCGCTGGCGGCGCGCATCGCCTGTTTTCTGGACCATCTGGCCGCGCAGCTCGCAGCCAGCGACTGGGCCGAGCAGACGCCGGGCCCGCGGCCGGAGCCGGGGACGGGGGCGGGCGGCCTCAGGCCGCCGGCTTGAGGCGCTTGACCAGGGTGCCGGCCGTGATCACGCCGGCCAGGGCCGCCACCATATTGAGCACGCCCCACAGCGGCGGCACCAGGGAGGACAGCAGCATGGCGGTCAGCGGCAGGCTGCTGTAGTGCGGCATCTGGGCCGCGGCCAGCACGCCGTAGAAGAGCCAGCCCAGCCAGGCCAGACCCATGCCCCACATGCAGGCGCCGGTCGTCGGCCGACGGCCGCGGCGCTGGGGCCGCACGGTGAGATAGCTCCAGCCCAGGGCCAGCAGAAAGACCGGCAGGGCGTAGATCAGGGACTCGCCCACGATGCGCGAGGCGCTGTCCTGGCTGCCGAAGAGGTAGAAGAAGTCGCTGGGGCCGAACAGCTCGGCCATCAGGCCGCTCATCAGCATGGCCGCGCTGTAGAGGGCCAGACCGGAGAAGAAGGCGCCGATGCGCCGCGAGTGCAGCATCATGGTGGTGACTCAGGGTTCAGACAGATTGTGTCCCATTCTCCGGCGACAGACTGAACTTGTGCATCACAAGGCCCCCCGCTCTGAGGGGCCGGATTACCCCCGATTCCGGTGGTCGGCCAGCCGATTCATCAAAACGTCAAAAGCCTGCCACAGGCCATCCAGGCCCGAGGCGGCGGGCTCCAGCTGCTGCAGGGCCAGGGCGGCGGCCTCCAGGGTGGAGAGCTGGCCGGCCCGCTCGGCCCGCCGCACCGCATAGCGCGAGACCGGGGCTTCGGGCCAGGACAGGCGCGGCAGGGCCTGCAGCGCGGGGTTCAGGGCCAGCATCTTGCGACTCTTGCGCCAGGTGCCGTCCAGCACCACCAGCCGCTGCGGCCGCCAGCCCGCGGGCCAGGGCGCGCCACCCTCGCCGGGATAGAGCAGGGCCGCTCCGGCCAGGCGCGGCGCCAGGATCTCAGGCGCGAACTGCTCGCCCGTCAGCAGCTCGCTGCGCGGTGCCAGGCACAGATGCAGCAGGCGCGCGGTGTTCTTGGCCTGCAGCACCTCCCGCGGATGCTGCAGGATCAGCAGCTCGGTGGCCGTGTGCACCGGCCGCAGCAGATCGCACAGGCAGGTGCTCAGCGGGTGCAGGCAGCGGGGACAGCGGGGGCGGGCCATGGGAGCGCGGAGCAAGAAGGGGGCGATCATGGCACGCCACGCGCAGCGCCCGGCCCCGCGCGGGCGCCAGGCTCACTAAGATGCCCGGCCATGTCTGCCCCACCCGCCATCCGCCGTCACACCCTCGTCCTGCCCTACCGCGGCCTGCAGCTGCACGGGGAGCGTTGGCAGGTGGAGGGGGCCCGCGGCGAGGCCCTGATCCTGCACGGCGGCGGCAGCTCCAGCAGTGCCGGTTTCGAGGGCCTGCGCCAGAGCCTGGCCGCGGCCGGCTTTGCCAGCACGGCCTTCGATTTCGTGGGCCAGGGCCGCAGCGGCGGTGAGCTGGCGGACTCCAGCCTGGCCGACCGCGTGCAGCAGGTGCTGGCGGTGCAGGACGCTCTGGGCCTGGACCCGGCCGGTCTGAGTCTGCTGGGCTTCAGCATGGGCGCCTATGTGGCCACGCGGGTGGCCGGCCTGCGCGGCCCGGCCGCCCTGGGCCTGGCGATTCCCGCGGCCTATGCGCCGGCGGCCTACGCCCTGCCCTTCGGCCCGCAGTTCAGCGCCTGCATACGCCAGCCGCGCAGCTGGGAGCACAGCCAGGCCTTCGAGATCCTGGCCGGCTATCGCGGCCGCCTGCTGGTGCTCTCGGCCGAGGCCGATGCGGTGATCCCGCCCGAGATCCCGCCACGGCTTTATGAGGCCGCCGCCCAGGCCAGCTGGCGCGCCCATCACCGCATTCCCCAGGCCGGACACAAGCTGGATGCGCACTACGCCCAGCGCCCCGAGGACCGGCAGCGGGCCTATGCCCGCATCGTCGAGCTCTGCGGCGGCGGCAGCGCAGGCTGAATCACCAGGCCCAGCGCAGCGCGCCGACGGCCACCGGGGCCAGGGCTTCGGGCGTCGTGCTCGGCGCATCGGCCGCCTGGGTTTTCAGCACCCGCTCCAGCAGGCGCTGCTCCAGGGCCGCGAAGGCCGCATCGTGCCGGCGCGGCCGCGGCAGGCCCACGCGCCAGTCCAGGGCGATGCGGCCCTCCTCGATCAGCAGCACCCGGTCGGCCAGGGCCACGGCCTCGCTCACATCATGGGTCACCAGCAGGGCCGTGAAACCCTGGCGCTGCCACAGGCCCTCGATCAGGCCCTGCATCTCGATGCGGGTAAGCGCATCCAGCGCGCCCAGGGGCTCGTCCAGCAGCAGCAGGCGCGGCGCGTGCACCAGGGCGCGCGCCAGGGCCACGCGTTGGCGCTGACCGCCGGAGAGCCGGGCCGGCCAGTCGCCGCCGCGCTCGGCCAGACCCACCTGGGCCAGGGCCGCGGCGGCACGCTCGCGTGCGTCCGGCCCCTTGAGGCCCAGGGCCACGTTGTCCAGCACCCGTGCCCAGGGCAGCAGGCGCGCCTCCTGGAACATGAAGCGGGTCTGGGCCGCCGCCAGGCCTTCGATGCGGCCCTCGCTGGGCGCTTCCAGGCCGGCCAGCAGGCGCAGCAGGGTGCTCTTGCCGCAGCCGCTGCGGCCCACGATGGCCACGAACTCGCCCGGCGCGATCCGCAGGTCCAGGGACTGCAGCACGGGGCGCTCGCCATAGCGCTTGGCCAGACCCTGCAGGCTCAGGCCCAGGCCCGGGCTGGGGGCCGGTGGAGCGGCCGCCGTCTCGCGACGCACCGGCGCCGGCCCCAGGCTCAGCGCGCCGGCATGCAGCAGGTCCATCTCGTGCACAAAACTCATGGCTGATACCCCGGATGCCAGCGCAGCCAGGCGCGTTCCAGGCCGCGCGCCAGCAAATCGGCCAGCTTGCCCAGCAGGGCGTAGAGCAGGATGCCCACCAGCACCACATCGGTCTGCAGGAACTCCCGCGCATTCATGGTCATATAGCCGATGCCGGCCTGGGCCGAGAGGGTCTCGGCCACGATCAGCAGCACCCACATCAGGCCCAGCGAAAAGCGCAGGCCCACCAGGATGGAGGCGGTGGCGCCGGGCAGGATCACGCGGCGGTACAGGGCCCAGCCGCGCAGGCCGTAGGAGCGCGCCATCTCGATCAGCTGCGCGTCCACCGAACGGATGCCGTGGAAGGTGTTGAGATAGACCGGGAAGAACACGCCCAGGGCCACCAGAAAGAGCTTGGCCGTCTCGTCGATGCCGAACCACAGGATCACCAGGGGGATCAGGGCCAGGGGCGGGATGTTGCGCAGCATCTGCAGCGTGGAGTCCAGCGCCGTCTCGGCCCAGCGCAGGGAGCCGGTGAGCAGGCCCAGCAGCAGGCCCAGGCCGCCGCCGATGGCAAAGCCCAGCAGGGCGCGGCCGGTGCTGACCTTGAGATGCGTCCAGAGCTCGCCCGACAGGGTCAGGCCCCAGGCCGCCTTGGCCACCGCCCAGGGCTCGGGCAGCACCCGCGTGGAGAGCCAGCCCAGCTGCGAGCTGGCCTGCCAGAGCGTCAGGATGGCCAGGGGCAGCAGGGCCGTGGCCGCGCCTCGCCGCAGGGCGGGCGTGCTCATGAGGCGCTGGCCGCGCGCTGCGGCACGTAGTGGTTGGCCACGATCTCACCGAAGGGGCCGGTCAGCTGCGGGCCGCTGAGCTTCTCGCGCAGGTCCAGGGGCAGCAGGGGGAAGACCAGCTCGGCGAAGCGGTAGGCCTCTTCCAGATGCGGATAGCCGGAGAGCACGAAGTAGTTCAGGCCCAGGGCGGCGTACTCCTTGATGCGATCGGCCACCTGCTGGGGATTGCCCACCAGGGCCGTGCCCGCGCCGCCGCGCACCAGGCCCACGCCGGCCCAGAGATTGGGCGCGATCTCCAGGCCCTGGCGCACATCGGCCTTGTTGAAGCGGCCGCCATGCAGCTCGGCCATGCGGCGCTGGCCCACCGAGTCCATGCTGGCGAACTTGGCCTGGGCCGCCGCCACCACGCCCTCGTCCAGATGCTGGACCAGCTCGGCGGCGGCGCGCCAGGCCTCGTCTTCGGTCTCGCGCACGATCACATGCAGGCGGATGCCGAACTCCAGCGTGCGGCCCTGACGCACGGCGCGCTCGCGCACATCGGCGATCTTGGCCGCCACGGCCGCGGGCGGTTCGCCCCAGGTGAGGTAGGTGTCCACCTGGGCCGCGGCCAGCTCATGGGCCGGCTCGGATGAGCCGCCGAAGAAGATGGGCGGATAGGGCTTGTTGATCGGCGGATAGAGCAGCTTGCCGCCCTGCACGCGCAGATGCTGGCCCTCGTGGTCGAAGCTGCGGCCCTCGTGGCTGCTGGCCAGGGCCTCGCGCCAGATCTGCAGAAACTCGGCCGACTGCTCGTAGCGCTGGGCATGGGGCAGGAACTGCCCGTCGCCCGCCAGCTCCTCGGCGTCGCCGCCGGTGACCAGGTTCACCAGCAGACGGCCGCCCGAGAGCCGGTCCAGCGTGGCGGCCATGCGGGCCGACTGCACCGGCGCCACCAGGCCCGGGCGCAGGGCCACCAGGAACTTGAGGCGGCGCGTGGCGTCGATCAGGCTGGCCGCGACCACCCAGGAGTCCTCGCAGCTGCGCCCGGTGGGCAGGAGCACCCCCTCGTAGCCCAGGGTGTCGGCCGCCACGGCCACCTGCTTGAAGTAGTTGAAGTCGGCGCTGCGCGCGCCCAGCGAGGTGCCCAGATAGCGCGAGTCGCCGTGGGTGGGGATGAACCAGAGAATCTTCATGGCGCTCACTTGGGGCTGGCGCTGGTCGGTGCCGCGGCGGCGCTGCGCAGCGGGGCGGGCAGGGCCTCGGCCACGCGGATGGCCTTGGGAATCAGCTTGAGGTCATAGAAGACATTGGCGATCTTCTGCTGCTCGGCCGCCACGGCGGCGCTGATGGGCTGGATGCCGTAGCTGAAGCGGCTGGCCGCCAGCTCGGTGATGGCCAGGTCCAGGCCGATCTGCGGGGCCAGGACTTGCGCCACCTCGCGCGCATTGCCCTCGGCCCAGCGGTCCAGGCGCGCCAGCTCCTCGACCACGGCCTGCACCACCTGGGGGTGCTTGTCGGCATAGGGCCGGGCAGCCAGATAGAACTGGTGGTTGGAGACGGCGCCGCGCCCGTCGGCCAGCACCCGCGCGCCCAGCTGGCGTTCGGCCGCGGCCAGGAAGGGGTCCCAGATGGCCCAGGCGTCCACCGCGCCGCGCTCGAAGGCGGCGCGCGCATCGGCCGGCGGCAGGAAGACCACCTGCACATCGCTGTAGCGCAGGCCGGCCTTCTCCAGCAGCTTCACCAGCAGATAGTGCACATTCGAGCCCTTGTTCAGGGCCACGCGCCGGCCCTTGAGATCGGCCACGGACTTGAGTGCCGAATCCTTGGGCACGACCAGGGCCTCGGCCGCGGGCGCGGGTGGCTGATTGGCCACATAGACCAGATCGGCGCCGGCCGCCTGGGCAAAGATGGGCGGGGCCTCGCCCACGGTGCCGAAGTCGATGGAGCCCACATTCAGGCCCTCCAGCAGCTGGGGGCCGGCGGGGAACTCGGTCCACTTGACCGCGATGCCCAGCGGGGCCAGGCGCTTTTCCAGATCGCCCTTGGCCTTGAGCAGGGTCAGGGTGCCGTATTTCTGGAAGCCGATGCGCAGCTCCTTGGGCGCGGGGCTCTGGGCCTGCACCAGGCCGGTGGCCAGCAGGGCGCCGGCACCGATCAGGGCCAGCAGGGGGCGGCGCGCGGCGGCGCGGGACAGCAGGGTCTTGATCATTTCGAGGTCATCCCTGGGAAAAAGAAGCCCCCGGACGGCGCGCCACCAGGGCGCACCGCCTCACGACAGGGCGAGCTCAATCGAGCGAAGCGATAGCCCGCGAAGCGTCGAGGCGCTCCGGCACCCGGGTTCTATCGAGGAGACAAACGGTTCGAAGTGATCAGGCGCTACATCGTTCCTCGGCCGCCTGGCCGAGCTGCGAGGCGCGTGCAAAGACCTGGGCCGCGCCCAGGGCCAGGCGGCGCTGGATCTCGTCGGTGATCAGGTACTCGCCGGCCTCGCCGCGGGCGATCTGGGCATCGGCGGCCAGCACCGGGTCCACCAGCTCGCGCGCGCCCAGGCTGGCGACCACCGGCCCCAGCGCATAGTCCAGGGCCAGCAGATGGGCCGGGCTGCCCGCGGTGGCCAGGGGCCAGACCAGCTTGCCGCGCAGGCCGTCC
This sequence comes from Shinella sp. XGS7, assembly GCF_020535565.1. Taxonomy (NCBI): domain Bacteria; kingdom Pseudomonadati; phylum Pseudomonadota; class Alphaproteobacteria; order Hyphomicrobiales; family Rhizobiaceae; genus Shinella; species Shinella sp. XGS7. Next base: position 846,137 of record NZ_CP084758.1, read on the forward strand.
TGGGGCAGCAGGTCCAGAAAGACCTTGAGCAGGCCGCTGTAGGCGGCCTTGTAGATGGGCGTGGCCAGCACCACGACCCGGGCCTCATGCACCTGCTGCAGGGCCTCGCGCAGGGCGGGCGCATCGGCGCGCGCCTGCAGCAGGGCCTCGGCCGGCAGCTCGCGCAGCGAGAGGCTGCGGGTGGACAGGCCCAGATGCTTGAGCTTCTCGCCCGCCGCCGCCAGCAGGCTGCCGGAGCGCGAGGAAGGGCTGGGACTGGCGGCAATCAGGAGCAGGGACATGGTGGCGGCCTTGGCGGGTCTCGGGCGCTCAGCGGCCCGGGGTGTAGATCTGGTCGAAGACGCCGCCATCGTCGAAGTGGGTCTTCTGCGCCGTGCGCCAGCCGCCGAAGACCTCGTCGATGGTCACCAGGCTCACCGGGGCAAAGGTCTTGGCGTACTTGGCGGCCACCTTGGCGTCACGCGGGCGGTAGTAGTGCTTGGCCGCGATTTCCTGGCCCTCGGGGCTGTAGAGATAGTCCAGATAGGCCTGGGCCTGCTTGCGCGTGCCCTTCTTGTCCACGTTCTTGTCCACCACGGCCACCGGCGGCTCGGCCAGGATGGAGAGGCTGGGCGTGACGATCTCGAACTTGTCCGGGCCCAGCTCCTTGACGGCCAGATAGGCCTCGTTCTCCCAGGCGATCAGCACATCGCCGATGCCGCGCTCCACAAAGGTGGTGGTGGAGCCGCGGGCGCCGGAGTCCAGCACCTTGGTGTTGCTGTAGATGCGCTTGACGAAGGCCTTGGCCGAATCGGCATTGCCGCCGGGCTGCTTGAGCGCATAGGCCCAGGCCGCAAGATAGTTCCAGCGCGCACCGCCCGAGGTCTTCGGGTTCGGGGTGACGATTTGCACGTCGCCCTTCACGAGGTCGCCCCAGTTATGGATGCCCTTCGGATTGCCCTTGCGCACCAGGAACACGATGGTCGAGGTATAGGGTGAGGAATTGTTCGGCAGGCGCTGGCGCCAGTCCTTGGCGATCTTGCCGGTCTTGTCGACGATGGCGTTGATGTCGCTTTCCAGCGCCAGCGTCACCACATCGGCTTCCAGGCCGTCGATGACCGCGCGGGCCTGCTTGCCCGAACCGCCGTGCGACTGCTGCACGGTGACGTCCTCGCCGGTCTCCGCCTTCCAGTGCTTGGCGAAGGCCTCGTTGAAATCCTTGTAGAGCTCGCGCGTCGGATCGTAGGAGACGTTGAGCAGGCTGGTCTGGGCCTGGGCGGCCAGGGTGCTTGCCCCCAGGGCCAGGGCCAGCAGGGAGCGACGCAGCAGGGAAGTGGCTTGCATGTTCACAGGGTTCTCGGTCAGGGGTTCAAGAGGGTGAACGTCACTCTAGGGACCCCGCCTCCTGCGCGGAAGCAAGAACTTCTGCTTTGCTTATGCGCTCAGCGCGCTTGGGGCCGCGGCAGCGCGTCCAGCAGGGCCAGCAGGCGCGCCACATCCAGGGGCTTGGTCAGGTAGTCGTCAAAGCCCGCGGCATGGCCGCGCGCCAGGTCGTCGGGCTTGGCATTGGCGCTCAGGGCCACCACCTGCAGGCCGGCGGTGGCGGGGTCGGCGCGCAGGCGCTTGAGCACCTCGTAGCCGTCCATCTCGGGCAGATTGATGTCCAGCAGCACCAGGGCCGGCTGGTGCTGGCGCGCCAGGTCCAGGCCCAGCTGCGGGTCCAGGGCCTTGAGCAGGGTCACGCCGGGACGCAGGGCCACGATGCTTTCCACCAGCAGCAGATTGGCGGGGTTGTCCTCGATGCACAGCAGGGACAGGCCGGCCGCCGCCGGCACCGCCGCACCGGAGCCGGCCGCCGTCACCGGCAGGGGCAGGGCCACGGCCGCCGGGGCCAGGGGCAGCTCCATCCAGAACTCGCTGCCCGCACCGGGCTCGCTGTCCACGCCCACCCGGCCCTCCATCAGCTCCACCAGGCGCTTGACGATGGCCAGGCCGATGCCCGTGCCCTCGATGGCGGCGCGGTCGGCCTCCAGGCGCTCGAAGGGCACGAAGAGCCGCGTCAGCTGCTCGGCGCTCAGACCCGGGCCCTGGTCGCGCACCCCGAGGCGCAGCCGGGTACCGTGGCGGTCTTCCACCACGCGGCCGCTCAGGTCCACGGCACCCTGCGGGCGGTTGTACTTGATGGCGTTGGACAGCAGGTTGAGCAGCACCTGCTTGAGCCGCACCGGATCGGCCCAGACCTGGGCCTGAGGCAGCTGCTCCGCGGCGGGCAACTGCACGCCGCGCGCCTGGGCCTGGGGCCGCAGCAGGGACAGGCAGTCCTGCAGCACCGGGCCCAGGGCCACGGATTCGCGCAGCACATTGAACTTGCCCGACTCGATGCGCGCCAGGTCCAGCACCTCGTTGATCAGCTGCAGCAGATGCTGGCCGGCCTTGAGCACCTCGCCCACATAGTCCTGGGTGGCCGGCTCGCGCGACTGCAGGGCCATCAGCTGGCCGAAGCCCAGGATGGCGTTCAGGGGCGTGCGCAGCTCGTGGCTCATGCGCGAGAGGAAGTCGCTCTTGGCCGCATTGGCACGCTCGGCCTCCTGCTTGGCGCGCCGCAGCTCGGCGGTGCGCTGCTCCACGCGCAGCTCCAGTTCCTCGTTGAGCTGGCGCAGGCGGGTCTCGGCCAGCTTGCGGTCGCTGATATCGGTGATGGAGCCGCGCACCAGGCGCTGGCCGCTGGCGGGCATGCGCACCAGGCGCACCTCGCAGGGCACATCCACCCCGCCGGCATGGCGGTGCGTCCACTCGAACACGGGAAGGCCACCGTTCAGGGCCTGCAGCATCCAGCCCATGGCGGCCAGATCGCTGGGCCGCCCATCGGGCTGACGGGGCGGGCTGAGCTCGGCCGGGCTCAGGCGCAGCAGCTCCTCGCGGCCGCGACCGAAGAGGCGCAGCGCGTTCTCGTTGGCCTCGATGAAGCAGCCCGCATCCAGGTCGAAGACCACGATGGCCTCGGGCGCCAGCTCGATCTGCAGGCGAAAGCGCTGTTCGCTCTCGGCCAGGGCCCGGGCGGCGCGGCGCTGCTCGGTCACGTCCAGGGTGCTGCCGAACATGCGCAGGGGCTGCCCCTGGGCATCGAAGCGCACCTGGCCTACCTCTTCGAGCACCCGCTCGCCATCGGGGCGGCGCACGCGGAACTCGGCGTGGTAGTGGCCGTCGCGGCCCTGGGCCAGCAGCATGGCCAGCTGGGCTTCCACGCGCTCGTAGTCCTCGGGCTCAACCACCTGCTTGAAGAGCTCGGCACTGGGCTGCACCGAACCCGGCGCAAAGCCGAAGAGGCGGTACTCCTCGTCCGACCAGCTGGCCTCGCCGCTGCGCAGGTCCACATTCCAGCTGCCCAGATGGGCCAGGGCCTGGGCCTCGGCCAGCAGCTCCTCGCTGCGCGCCAGCTGCTCCAGGGCGCGGCGCTTGTCGCTCACATCGCGCAGCACGGCCAACAGGCAGGGCCCCTCGGCCAGGTTCACCAGGCTGGGGCTGACATCGGCATGGAAGAGCTCGCCGCTGCGCCGCCGGAAGGCCAGCTCCTGCAGCTGCGGACTCTCGCCGCGCTGCAGCTGGGCCAGCAGCTTGCGCAGCCGGGCCAGGGACTCGGGCGGGTGCAGCTGGCTCGGGCTGAGGGCACGCAGCTCGGCCTCCTCATAGCCCAGCATGCGGCAGCAGGCCGGGTTGGCCATCAGCAGGCGGCCGGCGGCCAGATCGGCCAGCAGGATGCCTTCCTGCGCGTTGTCGTAGATGGCGCGCAGCTTGGCTTCGCTGTCGCGCAGGCGCCGCTCCAGGGCCTGCTGCTCGCCTACCTCCCAGAAACTGCCGCACACGCCCACCACCACCCGGCCGCTGGCGTCGAAGATGGGCGTCTTGACCGTGTGCACCACGCTCTCGCGCCCACCGCCCAGATGCCGCTCCTCGAAGGCTTCGGGCCGGCCGGCGGCCATCACGCGCAGGTCGTCGGCGCGGTACTTCTCGGCCAGCTCGCGCGGGTGCAGCTCCAGATCGCTGCGGCCCAGCACCTGCTCGCGCCGCAGGCCCAGGGATTCCAGATAGCGGCGGTTCACCGCGCGGTAAAGGCCCTGCGCGTCCTTCACGAAGACGCTTTGCGGCAGATGGTCCACCAGGGCCGCATAGCTGGCCAGGGTGTCGTGCAGGGGATGATCGTCGGGCAGGGCCTGGGTCACGCGGGACAGTATGCGAGGCCGCGCTCAGGGCAACAAGGGGGATAAGAGGGGTGTCGCATCCAGGCGCGACTCGATGCTCTGCTGCATGGCCTGGTAGGCGGGGCTGCCGATCTCGCCATAGCGCTGGCGGAACTCGGCGGCGCTGAGGAACTCCGGCAGGTCCCGGACATCGGGCAGTAGGGCGAACTCGTTCACGCCCGCGGCCAGGCGCTGCTGCAGGCGCAGAGGCTCGCGCACCGCCAGCAGGCCCAGGCGGCTGCCGGCGCGGTCGGCCGCGATGTCGTTGAAGCTGAAGCCGCTGCCGTCGCGGCTGTCGGCGATCTCCTTGTAGATGCCTATGGCATCGGCCAGGGGCCCACCGGCATGGGCGGCCAGGGCGGCCGAGATCAGCCAGTGCATGGGGAAGTCGGGCCGGCCATGCAGGCTGAACTCGATCGCCGCCTGCGGCCAGGCCCGCGCCGCGGGCAGCAGGGCACCCAGGCCGCGGCCGCTGGCCTGGGCCGCCAGCACCAGGAGCAGGGCCCGGTTCTCGGCCGCGGGATCGGCGCCGGGCATCGCGCTGCGCTCGGCCGCCAGGGCAAAGAGCGGCGGCAGGGCCTGGCTCAGCGAGACCGGATTGCGCCAGCCCTGGGCCAGGCGGTGCAGGCTTTCGCTGTAGAGGCGCAGCCGCGCCTGCTCGGGCGCGGGCACCAGGCCGTCCAGCAGCTGGCGGTAGCTCTCGGGCCGCCATTCATAGACCAGCTGCAGCTGGCCCGGCTGCAGGGCCACCTGACGCAGCAGCTGACGCGCCTGGCGGAACTCCTGCACCGCGGCCAGGCGCTCCAGCAGGCGCTCGCGCAGCCAGGCGGCCAGGGCATCGGGCAGGGGCAGTCGGCCGATGCGCAGCTCGCGCAGCGCGGGCAGGCCGCCGTTTTGCACCAGCTCGGCCCGGGCATTGAGCCAGAAGGGCCCGCCCAGGGCCCAGCTGGCCTCGGCCTCGGCCATGCCCGGCAGCAGGCGCACCCGGGCGGCCGCACGTGGCTCGCGGCTGGCCAGGTAGTTCAGCAGCAGGCCCAGCTCCTGCTCGCTGACCCGCAGGGTGCCCAGGCTGCCGGGCGGCAGCTGGCGCGGGTCGTTGCGGCGCAGAAAGCCCCGCGCCTGCTCCACATCAAAGGGCGAGATCGCCGCCGGCGGCGGCACCAGGGCGCGGGTCTGGACCGCCAGGGCCAGGACCAGCGCCGCTCCCAGGGCCAAGAGCGCCAGCGCCCAGCCCAGACAACGCACAAGACTTCTCATCGGCCGGCCAGTCTGCCAGCTTTTCGTGAAGCCCCGGATCGCTTGGGTACACGCAGGCCAGCACTGCAACGAACAGCAGGGGGATGGGCAGGCCTGATGCGGAGGTCAAGGAGGAGGCCGCGCAGCGGCCGGGGGACACGCAGCATCAGGCCTGCCCGTCCCCCTGCGACCAGGCTCCCCAAAGCTCAGAACTTGTAGCGCGCCTTGGCGTAGTAGTAGGCGCCGTTGAAACCGATGGGCGAGAGCACGTCGTAGGGGAAGTTGCCGAAGTAGCTGATGTCGGGCTCGGAGCGGCTGGGGTAGCGGTCGCCCACATTGACGCCGCCCAGGGCCAGGCTCAGCGCCGGGCTCAGGCGCCACTCGGCCTCCAGGTCCAGCTGCCAGCGCGCGGCATAGGTCTGGCTGGGAGTGAAGCCATCGCCGAAGTCGAAGACCCGGGTGGCCTTGCCGTGGCGGGTCAGGCGGGCCTGCGTGCTCCAGGCGCTGCCGCTCCAGGCCAGGCCCAGCACATGGCGCTGACGCGGGCTGGCGTCGGTGAGGGTGTTGCGCTCCTCGGTGCCCACCAGGGGCTGGCTGATGCCCAGGGCCGCCAGGCTGGCCGGGGTGTTGCGCACGCCGGTGAGCGTGGTCTTGCTGAAGGACGAGGCCCAGCTCCAGCGCAGCTCGCCGCCCCAGGCCGCCTGGCTCCACTGGCCCACCAGGTCCAGGCCGCGGGTGCGGGTGTCGGCGGCATTGGTGAAGAAGTTGATGGCATCCACGCCGGGGGTGGCGAAGTCCTGCGCGATCAGGGCGCTGAGCGCCGGGCTGGACAGGCGCTCGGACAGGGTGATGCGATCGCGCACGCGGATGGCATAGGCATCGGCCGAGACGCTCAGGCGCTGGGCCGGGCGCCAGGTCAGGCCCAGGCTGGCGTTGCGCGCCTTCTCGGCCTGCAGGGCCGGCAGGCCCAGGGCACGGGCGATGGCGCCGTTCACCGGCAGGGTGCGCACCTGGCTCAGGACGCCGCCCTCGCCGCGGTCGGTGACGGTGAAGCTGAAGCCGGTCTGCGCCAGGGAGGGCGCGCGGAAATTGCTGGACAGGGCGCCGCGCAGGGCCAGGTCTTGCGTCAGGCTGTAGCGGGCGGCCAGCTTGGCCGTGGTGGCCGAGCCGAAGTCGCCGTAGCGGTCCCAGCGCAGGGCCAGGTCGGCGAAGAGGGCGGGCGTGAGGTCGGCGCTGAGATCGGCATACAGGCCGCTCACCTGGCGGCGCAGGCTCACCGCGTCGCCCGGCTGCAGGCCCGGGCCGGCCTGGGCTCCGGCGGGCCCGTCGAAGGGGCCCACGGCATAGGAGGCCGGATCGCCCGCCTCGGTGCGGAAGCGCTCCTGGCGCAGCTCGGCGCCCACGGCCAGGGTGGCGGGCTTGTCCAGGCCCGGCAGGCTGAGGCTGCGGTTCAGGTCCAGGTTCAGGCCCAGCTGGCGGCTGGCGAAATCGCCCAGATGAAAGCGCGTGGGGCTGGCCGCGCCCAGCGAGGTGTTGAGCGAGCCGCGCAGGCCGTACTCGAAGACATTGCGGCCCAGGTTCAGGCTGGCGTCATAGGCCCAGTCCGGGCCCAGATCACCGCGCAGGCCGGCCACCAGCTGCAGGTCCTGGTTGCTGCCCGTGGTCTGGGGCCGGAAGCCCCGGGGATAGACCGACTTCAGATTGGCGGCCGAATCCGGATAGCGGAAATAGGCCGCCCCCGCGCTGCGGCGCTGCTGCAGGGTGCCGAAGGCATAGGCCTGGGCGCCCGAGTCCAGGCCCAGACCGCTGTTGAACCACAGGCCCAGGCTCTCGCTCTGCGGCTCGCCGGGCGCGTAGTTGCGCTGGCCCTGGGTGGCCAGGTTGTCGGGCGTGGCGTCCTCCCAGGGCGGCAGCTGGTCGGCGCCGGCACGGTTGGTGGGCTTGCGGTGAGCCGCCTCGGCGCCCAGGCGCAGAAAGCCGCCGGCGCCCAGGGCCCGGCCCCAGCTGGCGCTCAGCTCGCGGCTCTGGCCGTCGGTGAGGCGCTGGTCCGTGGGTGCGAAGCGCGTGTGGTGGGCGCCCAGGCCGGCCTGCAGTTCGCCGCCCTGGGGGCTGTCGTCCAGGATGATGTTGATGACGCCGGCGATCGCATCCGAGCCGTAGAGCGCGCCCGCGCCGTCGCGCAGCACCTCGATGCGGCGCACGGCCGAGATCGGGATGGCATTGAAGTCCACCGGATTCGTGCCCTTGCCGACCTTGGACTCCAGGTTGACGATGGCGCTGCTGTGGCGGCGCTTGCCGTTCACCAGCACCAGCACCTGGTCGGGCGAGAGCCCGCGCAGCTGGGCGGCGCGCACATGGTCGGCCCCGCCCGAGTTGGACTGGCGCGGAAAGTTGAAGGACGGCAGCAGGGCCTGCAGGGCGCCGGCCAGATTGCCGTCGCCGCTGACGGCGCGGCGCAGCTCCTCCTGACTCAGCACATCCACCGGCACCGGGGTGTTGAGCAGGCTGCGGTCCTTGGCGCGGCTGCCGGTGAGCAGCACGGTGTCGAGCTGGGCGGTGTCGCTGGCGGCGGCCAGGGCGGCGGGGCTCAGGGGCAGCAGGGCCAGGGCGGCGGCGAGCGCGCTGCCAAGGCGCGCGGGAGTCTTGTTCTGCATCGCGGGTGGGGAAGCGTGGTTTGCGGGGAGCCGCGAGCCTAAGGGCAGGCGGCAGCGGCCACAACAATCGTTTGGACATATGTTCATGACCGCCGTGGCGGTTAGCATCGCCGCCCATGTCCGACACCGCCCTGCCCCAGCGCCAGCTCGATGTGCGCCATGCCGTCGCTGTCTGCGTCGGCATGGTGATCGGAGCCGGCATCTTCAAGACCTCGCCCATGGTGGCCCAGGCCCTCAGCAGCCCTGCGCAGCTTTATGCCGCCTGGGCCCTGGGCGGCCTGCTCTCCCTGGTGGGCGCCCTGTGCTTTGCCGAGCTGGCGGCGGCCTTTCCGGATGCCGGCGGCGACTACCACTTCCTGCGCCGCGCCTATGGCCAGCGCCTGGGCTTTCTCTTCGCCTGGTCGCGCTTCGCGGTCATACACACCGGCTCCATGGCCCTGCTGGCCTTTGTCTTCGGCGACTACCTGGCCCAGGTGGTGGACCTCAGCCCCTGGCTGGGCCCGCAGGCCAGCGCCTGGCTGGCGGCCGGCCTGATCCTGCTGCTCACCGGCCTGAACCTGGCCGGCGTGCATGTGGGGCTGAACACCCAGCTCTCGCTGATGGCCGTGGTGCTGGGCGGCCTGCTGCTGCTGGGCCTGGGCGGGGCCAGCGCGCCCGCGCCGGCCGTGCTGGCCAGCGGCGCGCCCGCGGCCCCGGCGGACTGGGGCACGGCGCTGATCTTCGTCTTCCTGGCCTATGGGGGCTGGAGCGATGCGGCCACGCTCTCGGCCGAGATGCGCGACGAGCGCCGCGGCATCACCCGCGCCCTGCTGATCGGCCTGGGCCTGGTGACGGGCCTGTACCTGCTGGCCAACTGGGCCTATCTGCAGGGCCTGGGCCTGGCCGGCCTGGCCGCCAGCCCGGCCCCGGCGGCCGAGCTGATGCGCGCCGCCTTCGGCCGCGGCGGCGAGATCCTGATGGTGGCCATCGTCACGCTCACCGCGCTCTCGGTGATGAATGCCATCCTGATCGCCGGCCCGCGCACCACCTATGCCGCCGCCCGCGATCTGCAGGCCCAGCTGCAGCTGGGACGCTGGAACGCCCGGCGCGGCACGCCCACCACCGCCGTGCTGGCCACCAGCGCGGTGGCCCTGGCCCTGGTGGGCTTTGGCGCAGCCACGCGCGGCGGCTTTGCCACCATGGTGGACTATCTCTCGCCGGTGTACTGGGCCTTTCTGAGCCTCTCGGGCGCGGCCCTGATGGTGCTGCGCCGGCGCGAGCCTGCGGCGCCGCGGCCCTTCAAGGTGCCGCTCTATCCCCTGCTGCCCCTGCTCTTCGTGGCCGGCTGCCTCTATCTGCTGTGGGCCAGCCTGGTCTATGTGAAGGCCGGCGCCCTGGTGGGCGTGGGCGTGCTGGCCCTGGGCGCCGTGCTGCTGATGCTGGTGCCCAAGCAGCCCAAGACCGCGGCATGAGCGAGCGCCCCCGCCTCTGGCCCCCGGAGGCCGAGGTGCTGCCCCGGCTCTTCAGCGCCGCGCGTCTGCGCCGCGGCCGGGCCCTGCAGGCCGAGCTGCGCGAGGTCCGGGCCGACGGGGAAGGCGCCAGCGCCCGCCTGGGGGCGCACGAGCTGGTGCTGCAGGGCGTGGCCGACGCCCAGGGCGAGCCGCGCTACAGCGCCCTGTGCAGCTGCAAGACGCGCGAGTTCTGCGAGCATGCCGCCGCCCTGATGCTGCGCCTGGTGGACGAGGCCGACGCGCCGCGCCGCGAGGCCCTGCTGCAGACCTGGGTCCAGGCCCTGCGCCGGCGGGCCAGCCGCGCCGAGCTGCAGGCCCTGCCGCGCCTGCCCGAGGCCGATGCCGCACGGCTGATGGATCTGCTGGTGCATCAGGAGGAGGCCGCCCGGTCGGAGCCGGAGCCACGGCCAGAGCCCGTGCTCCCGCCCGAGCCCGCAGGCGAGAGCGGGCGCTTCCGCCCGCGCCTGATCCTGCAGACCCTGGGCCGCGGCGAGGGCCTGCTGGGCCTGGCGCCCCGCGGCCCCATCGGCCCACGCGGCGAGCAGGTCAGCGTGGCCCAGGTGGACTGGACCTACCAGCTGGCCGATGGCGAGCTGCTCGCCCTGCCCGCGCCGCGCCGCCTGCTCAACAGCCGCCCGGCCGCCCGGCTGAACCTGGGCGCGCGCTGGCTGCAGCGCGATCTGGTGGCCGAGGCCGAGGCCCGCGACCAGCTCTGGGCCACCGAACTCATCCCCCTGGAGCCCGAGCTGCTGCAGTGGCGCAGCCCCCTGGCGGCGCGTGGCCACGAGCAGCTCTGGACCCTGGCCCAGGAAGACTTCTTTGCCGACTTCTTTCTGGAGCAGCTGCCGCGCCTGCGCGAGCAGGGCTGGCTGGTGGAAGTGCGGCCGGGCTTTGCCCACCGGCCGCAGCCCGCCACGGCCTGGACCCTGGACATCCAGCCCCTGGGCCTGGCGCGGCGCCAGGGCTCCTGGCTGCTCAGCCTGGGCGTGGAGGTGGACGGCGAGAACCTGGACCTGGCGCCCCTGCTGGCCGATCTGCTGCGCCGCGATGCGCGCTGGAGCAACCGGGCCGAGCTGGCCCGCATCCCGGACGAGGCCCTGATCCCCCTGCGCGCCCCGGGCGGGCGCCGGGTGCTGGCGCCGGCCGAGCTGCTCAAGAGCATTCTGGGCGCCCTGGTCGATCTGCTGGACCGGCGCGAGGCCCTGGAAGGCGGCCCGCTGCCGCTCTCGGACTGGGACGGCCTGCGCCTGGCCACCCTGGACCCGCGGCGCTGGCAGTTCCGCGGCGAGGGCGAGCTGCGCCGCCTGGCCGAGCGCCTGCTGGCGGCCGGGAGCCCGCCGCCCGTGGAACCGCCCGCCGGCCTGGGCCTGGCCCTGCGCCCCTACCAGCGGCGCGGCCTGGCCTGGCTGCAATACCTGCGCGCCCAGGGCCTGGGCGGCATCCTGGCCGACGAGATGGGCCTGGGCAAGACGGCCCAGACCCTGGCCCATCTGCTGCTCGAAAAAGAGGCAGGCCGCCTGGACTGCCCGGCCCTGGTGGTGCTGCCCACCTCCCTGCTCTTCAACTGGCAGGCCGAGGCTGCGCGCGTGACGCCCGGTTTGCGGGTACTCACCTTGCACGGCGCCGAACGCCATGCCGACCTGGGCCGGCTGGGCGAGTTTGATCTGGTGCTCACCAGCTATGCCCTGGTCTGGCGCGACCACGAAGCCCTGGCGGCCCAGCCCTGGCATCTGCTGATCCTGGACGAGGCCCAGTGGGTGAAGAACGCGTCAGGCCGGGCCGCGCAGGCCTTGCGCCGCCTGCGCGCCCGCCACCGCCTGGCGCTGACCGGCACGCCGCTGGAAAACCATCTGGGCGAGCTCTGGGCCCAGTTCGACTTCCTGATGCCCGGCTTTCTGGGCGATGAGCGCGGCTTCCAGCGCCAGTGGCGCAAGCCCATCGAGGAGGGCGGCGAGACGCTGCGCGCCGAGCTGCTGGCGCGCCGGGTGCGGCCCTTCATCCTGCGCCGGCGCAAGAGCGAGGTGGCCACCGAGCTGCCGCCGCTGAGCGAGGCCCTGCGCCGGGTGAGCCTGGAGGGCCGGCAGCGCGAGCTCTATGAGAGCGTGCGCGTGGCGGCCGATATCCAGGTGCGGCGCGCCCTGGCCAAGCAGGGCCTGGGCGCGGCCCAGATCACGGTGCTGGACGCCCTGCTCAAGCTGCGCCAGGTCTGCTGCGACCCGCGCCTGCTGGCCGGCAGCCCGCCCGAGGCCGGCAGCGCCAAGCTGGACCTGCTGATGGCCATGCTGCCCGAGCTGCTGGCCGAGGGGCGGCGGGTCCTGGTGTTCTCGCAGTTCACGCGCCTGCTGGATCTGGTGGGCGCGGCATTGAAGGAGCGCGGCCTGGGCTTCGAGACCCTGAGCGGCCGGGTGTCAGCGGCGCGGCGCGCCGAGATCGTGGCCCGCTTCCAGGCCGAGGAGCAGCCTCTGCTGCTGATGAGTCTGAAGGCCGGTGGCGTGGGCCTGAACCTCACGGCGGCCGACACCGTGATCCATCTGGACCCCTGGTGGAACCCGGCCGTGCAGGCCCAGGCCAGCGCACGGGCGCACCGCATCGGCCAGAGCAAGCCGGTGCTGGTCTACAAGCTGGTGGTGGAAGGCAGCATCGAGGAGCGGATGCTGGAGCTGCAGCAGCGCAAGGAAGCGCTGGCGCAAGGCCTGCTGGGCAGCGACCCGGCCGAGGCGGCCAAGTTCAGCGAGGCGGATCTGCGGGTCCTGCTGGCGCCCTTGGGCTCATAGGCATCAAGGGGGTGCATTTTCGCGTGGCATCCGAGGATCCGGCTGGGCCGGTCCTGCGGATGCGCCCCCTGGAGGGGGTCGGCCGAAGGCCGTCGGGGTGGACCGTCGTTCAGCGCTTGCGGTCGAAGCGCAGCGCGCGAGCCAGGCTGCGGCGGTCGCAACCCAGGCTGGCGGTCTCGAAAGCTTCGTGCTTGCGGCCCTTGCTGTCGCATTGCCAGTCCGGCAGCGGCAGGCGGCGGGGTTGCGGTTCGGTACGGAATTGGCTTTTCATCATGGCGTTATCTGCCCCAACATGGTGCCCAACGGGGCCACCGTGCCGATCTAACGCCGGTCCTCGGTGCATGGTTGACAGCTTGGTGCAACAAATCTTTGCGCAGGATTTCTCGCTACAGTCGGCGCCATGCCCGCCCCCACCGATGCCCAACCCCTGCTCGTGGCCTGCCTGTGCGCCGCCTGGTGCCGGGTCTGCGAGGGCTATCACGAGGTCTTTGCCCGCCTGCGCGAAGAGCACCCGGACTGGCGCTTCCTCTGGGTGGACATCGAGGACGACGCCGAGCTGGTGGACGATCTGGAGGTGGAAACCTTCCCCACCCTGCTGGTGGGCCGCGGCGCCGAGCTGCTCTTCCTGGGCCCGGTGACGCCCGAGCTGGCCACGGTGCAGCGCCTGCTGACCGCGCTCGAAACCGCCCCGCCCCAGGCCCAGCCCAGCCCAGCAGGGCGTGCGCTGCTCGCACGATTGGGGCAGAGCTGCTGCTGAGACAATCGCCGGCTGTTCATTCCCCACCAGGACAGCTGCCATGACGGTTCAACTCAAGAACAAGACGCCGGCCAACGCGATCGCCATCACCGTGGTCGACCGCGCCGCCTTCCAGGCCCTGAGCGCCTCCCTGCCCGCCGCCACCCGCCACTGGCTGGCCACCGTGGGCTTCAGCGGTGCGCCCGACACCCAGGCCCTGGTGCCCGGCCCGGACGGCAAGCTGGGCCAGGTCTTTGCCGGCGTGTCCGGCGCCAACGCGCCCTTCGCCCTGGCCCATCTGCCCCTGGCCCTGCCGGCCGGCAGCTACTGGCTGGACGCCAGCAGCGGCCTGAGCCTGGACGCCGAGGCCGCGGCCCTGTCCTGGGAGCTGGGGGGCTACCAGTTCGACCTCTACAAGAAGGCCAAGCGCGAGCCCGCCACCCTGGTGATGGCCGACAGCCCCGAGGCCCAGCGCGGCCTGGCCCTGGCCACGGCCATTGCCGCCACGCGCGACCTGGTCAACACCCCGGCCGAACATATGGGTCCGGAGGAGCTGGCCCAGGCCGCCCAGCTGGTGGCCAAGCAGCATGGCGCGAAGTTCAGCCAGATCGTGGGCGAGGCCCTGCTCAAGAAGAACTTCCCGGCCGTGCACGCCGTGGGCCGCGCCGCCGCGCGCGCGCCGCGTCTGATCGAGCTGAACTGGGGCAACCCCAAGCACCCGCGCATCGCCATCGTGGGCAAGGGCGTGTGCTTTGACACCGGCGGCCTGAACATCAAGGGCGGCGAGGGTATGCGCCAGATGAAGAAGGACATGGGCGGTGCCGCCAATGCCCTGGGTCTGGCCTCCCTGATCATGGCGCTCAAGCTGCCGGTGCGCCTGCAGCTGCTGATCCCGGCGGTGGAAAACGCGATCTCGGGCAATGCCTATCGCCCCGGCGATATCGTGCCCACCCGCAAGGGCCTGAACATCGAGATCGGCAACACCGATGCCGAGGGCCGCGTGATCCTCAGCGACGCCCTGGCCTATGCCAGCGAAGGCAAGCCCGAGCTGATCATCGACCTGGCCACCCTCACCGGCGCCGCCCGCGTGGCCCTGGGTGCCCAGCTGCCCGCCCTGTTCAGCAAGCATTTCGACACCGCGCGCGATCTGGTGGACCTGGGCCTGAAGCTGGACGACCCGCTCTGGCACATGCCGCTGTGGGCGCCCTACAAGGGCGGCATCGAGAGCACGATCGGCGACATCGTCAACACCGGCAAGAGCGCCCTGGCCGGCGCCATCAACGCGGCCCTGTTCCTCGAGTACTTCGTGCCCGAGCACCAGGACTGGCTGCACATCGACCTCTTCGCCTGGAACGACGGGGCCCGCCCCGGCCGCCCCGTGGGCGGCGAGGCGCAGACCATCCGCACCCTGCTGGCCTATCTGGAGCAGCGCTTCACGGCCTGAGCGCGCTCAGGCGCCGCCGAGCACCCACTCGGCGGCCTTCTCGGCAATCATCAGCGTCGGTGAGTTGGTGTTGCCGCTGGTGATGCTGGGCATCACGCTGGCATCCACCACGCGCAGGCCCGCCACGCCGCGCACGCGCAGGCGGCTGTCCACCACGGCCATCGCGTCCTCGGCGCGGCCCATCTTGCAGGTGCCCACGGGGTGGAAGATGGTGGTGGCGATATCGCCCGCCAGGCGGGCCAGCTCCTCGTCGCTCTGGTACTGCGGGCCCGGCTTGTATTCCTCGGGCCGGTAGGCGGCCAGGGCCGGCTGGGCCACGATGCGCCGGGTCAGGCGCAGGCTTTCGGCCGCGATGCGCCGGTCCTCCTCGGTGCTCAGGTAGTTGGGCGCGATCGCCGGCGCGTCCGCCGCATCCGCCGAGCGGATGCTCACCGTGCCGCGACTCGTGGGATTGAGATTGCAGACGCTGGCCGTGAAGGCCGGGAAGCCGTGCAGGGGCTCGCCGAAGGCGTCCAGCGAGAGCGGCTGCACGTGGTACTGCAGATCGGGCCAGGCCTTGTCCGGCGAACTCTTGGCGAAGGCGCCCAGCTGGGACGGCGCCATGCTCATGGGTCCGCTGCGGCGCAGCAGGTACTCCAGGCCGATGGCGGCCTTGCCCCAGAGGCTGTTGGCCAGGGTGTTCAGGGTCTTGGCGCCCTGCACCTTGAAGACCGCGCGGATCTGCAGATGGTCCTGCAGATTGGCGCCCACGCCGGGCAGGTCCTGCTGCACCGCAATGCCCAGGCCCTGCAGCAGGCCCGCCGGCCCCAGGCCGGAGAGCTGCAGGATCTGCGGCGAGCCGATGGCGCCGGCCGCCAGCAGCAGCTCGCCCCCCGCCTTGAGCCGCACCGTCTCCAGGCCATGGGGCGTGCCCACCTCGGCGCCGCGGCAGTGCAGGGCGCCCTCCTCGCGCTCCAGCAGCAAGCGCCGCACCTGGGCGCCGGTCCAGAGCTCGAAATTGGGCCGGCCCAGGCAGGTGGGGCGCAGAAAGGCCTTGGCCGTGTTCCAGCGCCAGCCAGCGCGCTGGTTGACCTCGAAATAGCCCACGCCCTCGTTATTGCCGCCGTTGAAGTCTTCGCTGGCCGGGATGCCGGCCTGCTGGGCGGCCTGGGCGAAGGCGTCCAGGATGTCCCAGCGCAGGCGCTGCTTCTCCACCCGCCACTCGCCGCCCTGGCCGTGCAGGGCCTTGAAGGCCTCGGAGACAGGCGCGGCGCCGGGGTCCAGGCGCCAGTGGTTCTCGTGCTTCCTGAAGTAAGGCAAGACCTGGCCCCAGCGCCAGCTCTCGTCGCCGCTGGCCTGGGCCCAGGCCTCGTAGTCGCGCGACTGGCCGCGCATATAGATCATGCCGTTGATGCTGGAGCAGCCGCCCAGCACCTTGCCGCGCGGATAGCGCAGGCGGCGCCCGTTCAGGCCCGCGGCGGCCTCGGTCTGGTAGAGCCAGTCGGTGCGCGGATTGCCGATGCAGTAGAGATAGCCCACCGGGATGTGGATCCAGTGGTAGTCGTCCGTCCCGCCGGCCTCCAGCAGCAGCACGCGCACGGTGGGGTCTTCCGAAAGCCGGTTCGCCAGCACGCAGCCGGCCGGTCCCGCGCCCGTGATGATGGTGTCAAAGACGTTCTCTTGGCTGCTCATGGGGCCCGATGCTGACCCAGGCCCGGAGCCGGGACAAGGGCATTGCTACCGAGAGAGGGCCCCGCCTGTTGCGCCCAGCGCATACCAGTCGATGCGCCGCGTCAGCGTCATGACAGCTGCCAGGATGACGAAGAGCAGGAGCGCGCCGATCACCAGCGAGTTCTGCTCCAGGCTCAGCAGGCCGTAGAGCGTGGCGTAGAGCAGGGCGATCAGCGCGCCAAAGCCCGCGCCGCGCCCCCAGCCGCCCAGCATGGCCGCGCCGTAGAAGCCCAGCAGGCCCACCGCCGCCGCGGCCGCCAGCAGGTAGGACAGGCCGAAGCTCAGGTGCTCGGACAGGCTCAGCAGCAGCAGGAAGAACAGGCTCATGGCCAGGCCCACCTGCAGGTACTGCACCGGGTGCACACGGCGGCCCGCCAGCAGCTCCACCAGGCCCACGCAGAGGAAGGTGAGCAGGATGAACATCAGGCCGTACTTGATGGCGCGGTCGCTCATCACATAGGGGTTCACCGGGTCGCGCAGCTCGAAGCCCAGGGTGTCCAGGCTGGCGGCGGGCCGGTGGTCCAGCACCTCGGCCCCGGCGCTGCTGGCCAGCTCGGAAACCTGCCATTGCGCGCTGAAGCCGGTCTCGGCCACCTCGCGCTGGCTGGGCAGGAAGCGCCCGCCAAAGCTGGGATGCGGCCAGTCGGAGCGCAGATTCATCGTGGTGGCCGCCGCCGCGGGCACCAGGGCGAAGCGCTGGGTGCCCACCAGGTCCAGCTCCAGCACCAGGTTCAGGGGCTGGTCCGCCGTCAGCGGGGGCAGGCTGGCGTGCAGGCCCTGCTTGTAGACCGCATGGGTGGTGCCGGGGCGTATGGGCAGGCTCTGGCCGCCCTCGCTGCGCAGGCGGGCGCTGCGCAGGCCGCGCGGATCGCTGGCCGCCAGCATCAGGCTGGGCGGCTGGCAGTCCAGGCGGCTGTTGGGCTGCTCGGCACGTGGCTGCAGGGTCGCTGCCAGACCGGCCTCCCACTGCGCCTGCAGCTGCACGCGGCCGGCATAGCCATTGACCTTGAAGAGGCCACGGTAGCGCGAGGCCTGGTTCAGCGCGCCGTTCACGGCAAGCTGCTGGGGCAGCACGCTGAGCTGGAAGTCGCGGCGCTGGGCCTCGCCATTGCGGTCCACCCAGCTTTCGCTGCAGTGCCGCAGCAGCAGGGGGCCGATCAGGGTCTGCTCGCCGGCCTGGGCCTCGGCCACGCTGGCCTCGGCCTCGCGCTGCCGGGCCTGGCGCTCGTCGATCAGAAAGCCGATGCGCAGCAGCACGACCATGAGCAGCAGGCCCACGCCGGCCAGGATCAGCAGCTTCCAGATCCAGGCGCGGCTGGCGGGTGGGGAGGATGTGGTGGGGATGGCGATCATGCCGGCGCGGCCCGGGCGGGCAGGTTGATGAACAGGCTGGCCAGTCTGGGTCGCTCGCGTGAGCGCAGGAGGAAGTTTGTGAAGCCGCGGTGAAGTCCGCGCCCCCGGGTCGGCTCAGGCCAGGGCCGGCAGGCTCAGGCGCACGCGCAGGCCCGGCGTGGCGGGCTCGAAGTCCAGGCGGCCGCCATGCAGCTCGGCCACGCGGCGCACGATGGCCAGGCCCAGACCCGAGCCCTTGCGCAGGCTGCCGGGCCGGGCGGTGGAGAAAAAACGCTGGCCCAGCTGGGGCAGGGCCGCGGCCGGCACGCCGGGCCCATGGTCGCGCAGCGCGAAGACCGCCTGGCCGCCCGCCTCGGCATGGACGGACAGCTCCAGCGTGGAGCCCGGCGGCGCGAAGTCCAGGGCATTGCCCAGCAGATTGGCCAGGGCCAGGGCCAGCAGCTCGGCATCGGCCCGCAGGCGCAGCGCCGGGTCGCGCTGCAGCCACTGCAGGTGCAGGTCCTGCTGCTGCAGGCGGTCTGCCAGGGCGTGCAAGGCCTGCTCCACCGCGGCTTGCAGCGACAGCGGCTCGGGGTGGGCGGGCGCGGGCAGCATCTCCAGCTTGGAGAGCTCCAGCAGGCGCTCCACCAGCTCGGTCAGGCGCTCGCTCTGGGCCACCACCTGGCCGGCAAAGCGCTGGCGGTCGGCCGCGTCCAGCTCCTCCTGCAGCAGCTCGCCGGCACCGCGCAGGGCGGCCAGCGGGCTCTTGAGCTCGTGGGTGAGGGCACGCACCGTGTGCTCGATGTGCTCGCGGCCATCCAGGCGCTCGCGCATGGCGTCCATGGCGCGGGCCAGATCGCCCAGCTCGCCGGGCACGGCCGGCGGCGGCTGGCGGCGCCCGGCCTGGACGCGCTGCGCATACTCGCGCAGGCGCCGCACGCTGAGCACCAGCCACCAGGTCACAGCCACGCCCACGGCCAGGGACAGGGCCAGCAGGCCCAGACCGGCCAGCAGGATGCGGCGCTCCGCCCGGTCGATGAAGGGCTGGATGGTGGCCACGGGCTTGGCCACCGTCACCACGCCCAGCAGCTGCTCGCCGCGGCGCACCGGCGCGGCCACATACATCACGGTGCTGCGGTCATCGCCCGCCACCGCGCGGCTGGAGCGCGCGCCGTACTCGCCGCGCAGGGTCAGGGCCACATCGCGCCAGGCCGAATAGTCCTGGCCGGTGGCGCGCGCGGGGCCGCTGTCCAGCAGCACGCGGCCCTCGGCATCGGTCACATAGATGTGCAGGTCCAGGCTCTGCTTGTGCAGGCCCCAGATGCGCGCATCGATGGGACGCTGCGCATAGTCGCGCACCCGCTCGGCAAAGCGGCTGCCCTCCAGGGTCTGGCCGGACTGCAGGGCGGCGAGGTCGTCGCGCGCCAGCTCGGCCAGCAGATTGGCCGTGTCCACCAGCATGTCCTCCATCACCTCGCGCACGCTGGGCTTGACCTCGGTCAGCACCACCCGCAGCAGCAGGAAGGAGGACAGGCCCGCAATCAGGAAGAAGGCGAAGAAGACCCGCAGACCCAGACGCACGATGCGCTCCCGCCCCTACTCCAGCGAGTAGCCCAGGCCGCGATGGGTGCGGATGGGGTCCAGCTCGGGCCGCAGGGCGCGCAGCTTGGCGCGCAGGGTCTTGATATGGGTGTCCACGGTGCGATCGCTGCTGTCGGCGTCCTGGCCCCAGACGGCATCCAGCAGCAGCTCGCGACTGTGGATGCGCTGCGGCGCCTCCAGCAACTTGAGCAGCAGACCCAGCTCGCGGCGTGTGAGCTGCAGCAGCTCGCCATGAAAGCGCACGCGCGAGCCCTCGCCCTCCAGCACAAAGGCCCGGGCCAGGCCCGCGGGCGCAGCAGCGGCCGGCGGCGGCGTGGCCGCGCGGCGCAGCAGGGCACGCACCCGCGCCACCAGCTCGCGCGGGCTGAAGGGCTTGGCCAGATAGTCGTCGGCGCCCAGCTCCAGGCCCAGCACCTTGTCCATCTCCTCGCTGCGCGCGCTCAGCATCAGGATGGGCAGATGGGCCAGGGGCCCGGCACGCAGCTCGCGGCACAGATCCAGGCCGCTGCCATCGGGCAGGCCCACGTCCAGGATGGCGGCGGCCGGGGCGACGGCGCTCAGGCGCGCACGCGCCTCGTGCAGCCAGCCGCAGATCTCGACCCGAAAGCCCTCGCGCTGCAGCGCGAACTGCACGGTCTGGGCAATGGCCGGGTCATCCTCCAGCAGCAGCAGCTCGGTGCCCGGCCTGGCGCCCGGCACGACGGGGAGATTCATCGCGCCAGATGCGAGGCCAGCACCGGGAAGAGCTTGGTCAGGCCGTCGGCCAGCAGTTCCACCGCCAGGGCGGCCAGGATCAGACCCATCAGCCGGGTCATGATGTTGATGCCGGTCTGGCCCAGCACGCGGGCGATGCGGCCCGAGGCGCTGAACACCGCAAAGGTCACCAGGCCCACCACCACGCCATAGCCCACCAGCACGCCCTGCTCCCACCAGTGGCGGGTCTTCTCGGCATAGATCACCATGGTGGAGATGGTGGCCGGGCCGGTCAGCAGGGGAATGGTCAGGGGCACGACGGCGATGCTGGCGCCGGCGTCGGCCTTGCTGGAGCCCTCCTTCACATCCTCCTGCCGGGTCTCGGCGGGCTGGGCGTTCAGCATCTGGATGGCGCTGATCAGCAGCAGGGTGCCGCCGCCCACCTGGAAGCTGGCCAGGGAGATGTTGAAGAACTCGATCACCTTGAGGCCGGCCAGGGCGCTGACCGCCACCACGATGAAGGCGGTGAAGGCGCTGACGCGTATGGTGCGCTGGCGCTGCTGGCGCGAGAAGTTCTGCGTGAAGTGGATGAAGAAGGGGATGACCCCGATCGGGTTGACGATCGCCAGCAGGGCGATCAGGGGCTTGAGCAGATCCATGGCTTCATTGTGAGTGCTGGGCCAGGCCCCGCAAATAGGCCAGACCCTGGGCCACGCGCGGGCCGTACCAGCTCAGCAGCTCTCCATCCACCAGCTGCACCCGGGCCTGCGGGCACAGGGCCTGGGCCAGGGGCAGGTGGGCGGCCTCGAAGCGGTAGGGCTCGGAGCTCAGCAGCACGCGCTGCACCCGCGCCAGCCAGGGTTCGTCGCCGCGCAGCACGGGGTAGCGGGCCGCGCCGGATTCGCCGCCCTGCACATCGGGCCAGCTGCGCCAGCCCACGCGCGCCAGCATGCGGGCGATATAGGTGTCGCGCGCCACCGTCATCCAGGGCTCGCGCCAGATCAGGTAGAGCACGTCCTCGCCCGGCCAGGTCTGGGCGGCGCAGCGCGCCAGCTCGGCCTGCAGGGCCTCGCCCAGGGCCGCGGCGCGCGCGGCCACGCCCTCCAGGGTGCCGAAGGCCGCCTGAAGCTGCCCCAGCAGGGCCAGGTTGTCGGCCGGGTCCATGGGGTGGGTGACGAGGATGTGGGGCACGAACTCGCGCAGGGCCTGCACGGTCTCCAGCCGGTTCTCGTCCACATTGACGATCACATGGCTGGGCGCCAGGCGGCGCAGCTTGTCGAGGTTCACATCCTTGGTGCCGCCCACCTTGGGAATGGCGGCCATGGTCTCGGCGGGGTGGATGCAGAAACCGGTGCGCGCCA
This sequence comes from Shinella sp. XGS7, assembly GCF_020535565.1. Classification (NCBI taxonomy): domain Bacteria; kingdom Pseudomonadati; phylum Pseudomonadota; class Alphaproteobacteria; order Hyphomicrobiales; family Rhizobiaceae; genus Shinella; species Shinella sp. XGS7. Next base: position 867,386 of record NZ_CP084758.1, read on the forward strand.
CCATGAAGGGCGCCAGGCCCAGGGCCGCCAGCAGCTCGCTGAGGGAGGGCACCAGGCAGGCGATGCGCGGCGCGGCCCTCATCGCGGCAGCTCGGGCTCGCGCAGCACCAGGTAGACCGCACAGCAGCCGCGCAGATAGACCAGACCCGGCAGCACCAGGGCCAGGGCGAAGACCACGCCGCCGCCCACCAGGGCCGCCATGCCCAGGGGGCTGGCCGCCACCGGCGCGCCGGCCGCGCCCAGGCTGCGCAGGCCGTAGCCGAAGAGCCCGGCCATCAGCTGCTGGGGCGGCAGCTCGATGCCCGCGCCCCAGACGGCCAGCAAGGCCAGGGCCCGGCCGCCGCCGATCACCACAAAGCTCACCGCCGCGCTCACCAGACCGGTGAGCAGCAGCACGGCCGCCATCAGCACCGCGGCCTCGGGCAGGCGGCGGCGGGCCTGGCGGCGCAGCAGGGCCAGGGTGTCGCGCACGCCGCGGCCGGACCAGATGGCCGGGCCGGTCAGCGGCCCCACCAGCACCGCGATCACCAGGGCCGCCAGGCCCAGCAGCAGCACGCCCAGGGGCACGGTCAGGGCAAAGAGCGCCACACCCACGCCCGGCAGGCGCGCCGCCCAGAGCAGGCCGCCCAGGCCCGCCAGCAGCAGCCCCAGCAGGGCCAGCACCACCAGCAGGCACAGCAGCACCCGGTGGGCGCCCAGCAGGGCGTCACGAAAAGCATCCTGCACATCGCGCACCGGACGGCCCAGGCTCTGGTCCATCAGCAGCAGGCCGGTGGCATTGACCCCATAAAAGGCGACAGCGAGTGCGAGCCCCGCCCACACGCCACCCCAGGCCCCGTCCTGGCGCGCCAGGGCCGATTCGGCCATGGCCAGCAAGAGGCCGGCCATGCAGAAGGTGCTGAGCAGGGCGTAGAGCGCGGCCCCGTTGCGGGCCGCATCCAGACTGGCAAGAACGCGGTTGAGGGCCTGGAGCGTGAGACGGTCGGTCATGAGGGGATAAAGCGGGCTGGGCGCATGATAGCCAGCCACCATGACGCCGCGCCGGCCTTGTTTTCCGGCAGAAATTCCGCTTTTACGGGTTTTCTCGTGGAACCGAAAAACAACAATTGACAGGTGCGCTTTGCGCATCGCTCAGGCGCTCACCCATAATGGGTCGGCCTGTGTCTGGACGCCACGCCGTCGATTGATTGTTCACGATGGGTTGAAGCTCGACATGGTTCTTAGGTATTGAAAGGGCTTCCCCATGGGAAACAAGCTTTATGTGGGCAATCTGGCCTACAGCGTGCGTGACGAGTCTCTGCAAGAGGCTTTCTCGCAATTCGGCACCGTGACCTCTGCAAAGGTCATGATGGATCGCGAAACCGGCCGTTCCAAGGGCTTCGGCTTCGTGGAAATGGCTTCGGATGCCGAAGCGCAATCCGCCATCAACGGCATGAACGGTCAGCCTCTGGAAGGCCGTGCCATCGTCGTGAACGTGGCACGTCCCCGTGAAGAGCGTCCGGGCGGCTTCGGCGGCGGCGGCAGCCGTGGCGGCTTCGGTGGCGGTGGCGGCGGCGGTTACGGCGGCGGCCGTTCCGGTGGCGGCGGCTTCGGCGGCGGTGGCCGTTCGGGCGGCGGCGGCTTCGGTGGTGGCGGCGGTGGCGGTGGCTACGGCGGCGGCCGCTCCGGCGGTGGTGGCTATGGCGGCGGCGGCAGCCGCGGCGGCTACTGAGCCCTCGAGCTCCACAAGCGAAAAGGCGCCCTCGGGCGCCTTTTTTCATGGCCCCATGAGAGCGGCCGGGGGGGCCCTTGCCCCCTCCCGATGGGTCACTCGTAGCCCAGCACCGCCTTGGCAAAGACTTCGGTCTGGCGCTGCTGCTGGCCCCAGTCGCGCGAGCGCGCCAGGCCCAGGCTGAACACCCGGTTCAGGCCCTGGCGATGCTGGGCCACCAGGGAGACCTGGCGCTGGCGCTCGTGCGCCCCCTCCAGCGCTGGCTCGGCCAGGGGCTCGGCGCGGCGCTTGAAGTGGCTGTTCTGCGTGATCAGGCGCACGGAGTCGCGGGCGCTGAGGTGCAGCACGGCCAGGCTTTGCAGGGCCAGGTCGCGGAAGGCGCGGCTGTGCTCGGGCCCGCGCACAAAGCCCTGCTCGGCCCGCTGCTCGAACTCCAGCCAGACACCGCGCGGCAGCTCGGTGCGCAGCTTGGCCTCCAGCAGTAGCCAGGCGCCGCGGCCGGTGCGGTCGGCCTCCACATCCAGACGGCGTCCCCACTCCAGCTCGGCCGCCAGCCAGGTGAGCCAGGGCGCGGGATTGCTGCCCGTGCCCAGGCTGAGGGTGCGCAGCGCATGCAGGCGGCCGCCGCTGCGGGCGCGCTGCGCGTCCAGGCCCAGATGGCCCCAGAACTCGCTGTTGCGCGCCGAGGTGAACCAGAAGCCCGGCTGCACGCGGCGCTCCAGCAGCTCGCCGCCGGGCACGCCGTGGCGGGGGTCGCTCAGGGTCTGGGTCTGCAGCAGCTTGAGCTGCAGCTCGGACTCATAGACCGGCAGACCCGCCAGCAGGCCGCCGCCCAGGCGCCGGTGCGTCTGCAGCAGCAGGCGCTGCACGCCGGACTGGGGCACGAAACCGTTGTCATGCGCAAAGCGCGCGCTGATGCGCTCGTAGTAGGCGAGGTTGTTCCAGTCCTCGTTGCGGCGCTGCCAGCTCAGCCAGAGATGCTGGCCCTGCTCGGCGGCCTGGGCCAGCGGGCGGTCGCCCTGCGCGGCATCGAAGCCCACGCTGGTGCGCGAGAGCAGGAGCTGGCCACGCAGCAGATCGCTGCCGCTGGCATGCCAGCTGGCCTCCAGACCCAGCACGCGATTGCTGCGCCCGGCGCCGTAGTCGCGCTGTGAGAGCAGGCCGCCCACCGACCAGGGCCCCTGGTGCCAGCGCCCGCGCGCAAAGCTGACCGTGGAGCCGGCCGGCTGACGATAGGACTCGGTGCCATAGGCATGAGCGCGCAGCAGCTCGCCGCCGCCGGCATCGCGCAGCTGCATCAGCGTGGCCTGGGCATCGCTGCCGCGCCAGGTGGCGCGCAGGCCCCAGTCGGGGTCGGTGATGGCGCGGGAATAGAAGGCGGCGAGCGAGCGCAGGGAACCGCTGTCGTCCAGCTCGGCCGAGCCGGCGATATCGGTGCTCTCCAGGAAGAAGGGCCGCTTCTCGGGCACCGAGAGCGCAAAGCGCGTGTTGCCGGCCAGCTGGGGCGTGTCCAGCTCCACCTGGGAGAAGTCGGGGTTGAGCGTGGCGTCCAGCACCCAGTCGGCGCGCGGGCGCCACTTGATCTCGGCGCCCAGGGACAGGTCCTGCTCGCGCTGCCGGCCCGCGGGGCCGCGGCTGCGGCTGGCGCGTGCGGTGAGCTCGGGGCGCAGGCTCAGGAAGCTGCGCTCGCGCACCGTCTCCACCAGATCACCCAGGCCCTCCAGGGGCTGGAGCTCGGCGATGAAGTTCAGGGCCTCACGCGTGAGCGGGGCGCTGACCAGCAGATGGCTGGCTTCGCGCGGCACGCTGCGCGTGACCATCAGGCGCCAGGGGCGTGCGCCGCAATCGGCCTGGGGCGGCGCGCCGGCCGGGCAGCTGGCATCGGGATAGCGCAGCGCCGCCAGGGGCCAGCGCAGCTCCACGCTGTAGCCGTCGTCCAGGCGCCGGGTGGCGGCCTGCACCTCGAAATCGGGGGCGAAGTCCTCCACATCGTCCTCGGCGGTGAACACGCCGTCGGCCAGCACGCCCGCGGCGTTGACGCGCACGAACTGGGCCGAGCGGCGCAGGCCCACCGGGTCCAGCAGCACGGCCACGAAGTCCTGGTCGCGCTTGACCTGGTCGCGGCGCGTCAGCGGCGCGCGGATGCGCTCGGGCGCGTCGTCATAGGCGCGGATGCCGAAGACCAGGGCATCGCCCTGCACCAGCACCTGCACCGTGGTGCGCCAGGGCGGGCGCTGGCCGTCCTCGGGCAAAAAGGTGTGGAAGGCCTCGTGCACGGGCGCGCGGGCCCAGGCGGGCTCGTCCAGCGCACCATCGATGCGCAGGCCAGCCGCCTCGGCCGCGGGCAGGCGCAGGGCCTGGGGATTGGAAGCGGCGGCGGGCAGGCTGGCGGCCAGGCACAGCAGGGCACCCAGGGCCAGCGGGTTGAGTCGCAGGTTCATCATCATTGAAGGGGCGCGGCCATGGGGCGGCGCCGCAGCTCATCACGGGCAGGCCGCGCCAGGCTTGTGGCGGGGCCGAGGTGGCGGGGGTCGCGTGAGCGCCCCTAGCAGGGGTGGAGAACCTTGAGCATGGTGATGGCCTGGTGCGGGCTGAAAAGCGTGCGCAGTGTAAGCGCAGCGCGGCCGGCTTCAGTGGCCCGCGCGGTGCTTGCGCGGACGGCCGGCCAGCAGCTTGTCGAACAGGGCATTGGGCAGCAGGCGCAGCAGCTTGGCCACCACGCCCATCTGCCAGGGGATGACGCGGTAGCTGGCCCCGGCCGTGATGGCCTCGAAGGCGCGGTCGGCAAAGTCGGCCGGCTGCATCAGAAAGGGCATGCTGTAGCGGTTCTCGCGCGTCAGCGGGGTGTCGATATAGCCGGGGCAGATCGTCACGACCTTGACGCCCTGGGGCCGGCACTCGCCGCGCAGGCTCTCGCAATAGCTGATCACGGCGGCCTTGCTGGAGCAGTAGGCCGCATGGCCGGGCAGACCGCGGATGCCGGCCACGCTGCCAATGCCCACCAGGGCGCCGCGGCCGCGCGCGTTCATGGCGGCGATGAAGGGCTGGAAAGTGGCGGCCAGGCCGAGATTATTGGTCTCGTAGAGGCGGCGCATGACTTCCAGATCCTCATAGACCGCGCTGTCAATGCCGATGCTGATGCCGGCATTGGCGATCACCACATCGGGCAGGCCCTGGGCCGCCAGGCAGGCGCGGCCGGCGCCGGTGATGGAGGCGATATCGCGCACATCGGCGCCGTAGACGGCCCAGCGGCCGGCCTCCAGGCCCTGCTCGCGGGCCCAGGCCTGCAGCTCGGCCTCGCGCCGCGCCACCAGGGCCAGGCGGTAGCCGGCCTGGTAGTAGCGCAGGGCCAGGGCCTGGCCGATGCCGCTGGAGGCGCCGGTGATGAAGACCAGGGGGGCGGCGGAGACAAGAGCGCTCATGGACGGGGGCTTCGCGGGTCGAGGCGGGCGTGGCTGCGGCCGCCGAAGCTCAGTCGCCCGTTCAGGTGGTCGTATTCAAAGCTGCGCGCCTGGATGTCGCCCCCGGCATAGCGCAGGCGCATGGGCAGGTGAGAGCGCAGCAGCTCGCGGTCCAGGAAGGCGTGCAGGAAGTCGCCGTCCATGCGCAGGCGCGGGCTGGCCGAGAGCTCGCCGCCGGGCAGGACCTCGTAGCGCTCCACGCTCACATCGCCCTGCAGCTGCAGCTCGCTGCCGTCGCCATTGCCCACGGCACGGCGCGCGGTGGCCAGGGTCAGGCTGCCATCGCGGCCGATGGCGCGCAGGCGCACCTGGTCGATCTCGATGGTGTCGGTATCGGGGTAGTGGCGCATCTCGCTGCCTTCGATGCGAAAGCGCTGCTGGCCCTGGGCATCGAAGCGCTGCAGCTCGAAGCCCTCCATGCGGTAGTCGGGGATGTGGCGCGGCGGCACCGGCTCCATGGGCCCGTCCAGCAGGGGGGTGTTCTTGACCAGCCACCAGGTGCCGGCGGCCAGCAGGGCCATCAGCAGCAGGGGCAGGTAGCTGGAGAGCAGGCTCTGCAGGCGCCAGAGCCAGGCCTGGCCACCGCGCGGCAGGGCGCGGCGCGGGCCGGCGGGCGGCGGGGCGAGGGTGGCCATCAGGGGCGACCTCCGTCCAGGGTGGACAGATGGCCATTCAGCAGGGCCGCATAGCGGCCGGCCGCCATCAGCAGCAGATCGCAGCACTCGCGCGCGGCGCCATGGCCGCCGGGCGCGGCGGTCACATGGTGGGCCACGGCCCGGACCTCGGCATGGGCCTGGGCCGGGGCGCAGGCAAAGCCGGCGCGCAGCATCAGGGGCAGGTCGGGCCAGTCATCCCCCATGGCAGCCACCTGCTCCCAGGCCAGGCCCAGGCTGTCCAGCAGGGGCTGGGCCACAGCCAGCTTGTCCTTGGCGCCGTAGACGGCATGCTTCAGGCCCAGATCGGCCACACGGCGGCGCACGGCCGGCGAGTCGCGGCCGGTGATCACGATGGGCGTGATGCCGCCCTGGTCCAGCAGCTTGAGGCCATGGCCGTCCAGGGTGGAGAAGGCCTTGAAGCCCTCGCCCTGCTCGCCGATGTAGATGCGGCCATCGGTCAGCACGCCGTCCACATCGAAGATGGCGGCCTTGAGCCCCAGGCCGGGGCCCTGGGCCTTGAGCAGGAGTTCGGGGGGAAAGCGCAGGGCGGGTGTCAGGCTGTGCATCAGATGACCTTGGCTTGCATCAGATCGTTGATGCTGATCGCGCCGATCAGGCGCTGCGCCTCGTCGGCCACCAGCACCAGGGTGATGCGGGCGGATTCCATCAGGTCGGCCGCGTCCACGGCCAGGGCCTCGGCGGCGACGGTGCGGGGGTTCCGGGAGGCCACGTCGGCGGCCGTGAGCGCGCGCAGATCGCCGCCGCGCTCCACCAGGCGGCGCAGATCACCGTCGGTGAAGATGCCCAGCACGCGCTGCTGGGCGTCCACCACCACGGCCGCGCCCAGGCCCTTGGCAGACATCACGCGCATCATGTCGGTGAAAGGCGTCTCGGGCGCCACGGTGGGCAGGGCCTCGCCGCTGCGCATCAGGTCGCGCACATGGGTGAGCAGCTTGCGGCCCAGGGCACCACCGGGGTGGGAGCGGGCAAAGTCCTCGGCCTTGAAGCCGCGCGCATCCAGCAGGGCCACGGCCAGGGCATCGCCCAGGGCCATCTGGGCCGTGGTGCTGGCCGTGGGCGCCAGATTGAGTGGGCAGGCTTCCTGGGCCACCTGGCTGTCCAGCACGATATCGGCATGCCGGGCCAGGCTGGACTCGGCGCGGCCGGTCATGGCGATGATGCTCACGCCCAGGCGCTTGAGCACCGGCAGGATGGCGTTGAGCTCGTCGCTCTCGCCGGAATTGGAGAGCGCGAGGATCACGTCGTCACGCCCGATCATGCCAAGATCGCCGTGATTGGCTTCGACGGGGTGCACGAAGAATGCGGGCGTGCCGGTGGAGGCGAGCGTCGCGGCGATCTTTGCGCCGACATGACCCGACTTGCCGATGCCCATCACGGCCACCCGGCCCTGGCAGGCCAGCACGGTCTGCACCGCCCGCACAAAAGACTCGCCCAGGCGCGGCGCCATGGCACTGATGCCGGCGGCTTCGATCTCCAGGGTCTGCCGGCCTCTTTGCAGGGCGAGGGCGGCATCAAAGGACGGGACTGCGCTCATAGGCCGGCAGTGTAGCGGCGTCGTACCCGGCTGTTACCCGCGCGGGCAGCGGCCTTTTCACAATGGGCCAGGCCTCGCGGGCGCGAGCGCCACCCCCCAAAGAGGAGACAACGATGAGCAATGCCAAGAAGCTGCTGCTGCTGGCCGGCGACTATGTGGAAGACTACGAGATCATGGTGCCCTTCCAGGCCCTGCAGGCCGTGGGCCACCGGGTGGACGCGGTCTGCCCCGGCAAGGCGGCCGGTGATTTCGTGCTGACCGCCATCCACGATTTCGAGGGCGCCCAGACCTATTCCGAAAAGCCCGGCCACCGCTTCACCCTCAACGCCAGCTTTGCCGAAGCCCGGGCCGAGGACTATGACGGCCTGGTCATCCCCGGCGGCCGCGCCCCCGAGTACCTGCGCACCGTGGCCGGCGTCGTGCCCCTGGTGCAGGCTTTCGCGCGCGCGGACAAGCCGATTGCCGCCATCTGCCACGGCGCCCAGCTGCTGGCCGCGGCCGGCGTGATCCGCGGCAAGCAGGTCTCGGCCTACCCGGCCTGCGCCGCCGAGGTGGAACTGGCCGGCGCCAGCTATGCCGCCATCCCCGTGGACCAGGCCGTGACCGACGGCAAACTGGTCACCGCCCCCGCCTGGCCGGCGCACCCGGCCTGGATCGCGCAGTTCCTGGCGGTGCTGGGCACGGAGATCCGGCACTGAGAAGATAGGCGAGGGGCGCACCGCCCCACTGCCGCCACCGTATCCGGGAGACGCCCATGTGCCAGGTCTTCATCAGCGCCGATCCGCAGTCCTATGAATCGCGCACCCGCTCGGTCCGCCTGCATGGCGTGGTCACCAGCATCCGGCTGGAAAACCTGCACTGGGAGGTGCTGGAGGAGATCGGCGCGCGTGACGGCATGAGCGTCACCCAGCTGATCGAGAAGCTCTACGACGAGTTGGTCCAGGCCCGCGGCGCGGTGGGCAATTTCGCCTCCTTCCTGCGGGTCAGCGCCCTGCGCTACATGGCGCTGCAGGCGCAGCAACGCATCCCGGCCGACCTCAGCGTGCCCATCCGCTCGCTGGATGCCGGCGCGGTGCTGCGCGATCTGCCGGCCAGCTGGGCCCGGCCCACCCGGGTCGTGACGCTGGGGCCGTCGGACGCCTGAGCGGCCGCCTCAGGCCTGCAGCAGGGCCTCGGCCTGGCGACGGGCCAGGGCCAGCAGGGCCGCATCGGCCCCGCTGACCTGGGCCGCCACCGTCAGGCCCTCGCCCAGCAGGAAGAGCGCGGCCGCCTTGTGCGCCGGCTGGGCCAGGCCGGCGGCCTCGCACAGGCCCTGCAGATAGTCGCGCAGGGCCTGCTTGTGCTCGGCAGCTATGGCGTGGGCGGCCTCGGCGGCGGCCGGGTACTCGGCCGCCGCATTGATGAAGGCGCAGCCGCAGAAATCGGGCTCGGCCACCCACAGGGCGATGAAGTCCAGATAAGCCAGGGGCCGTCCGGCCGGCGCCGCGGCCTCCACATGGGCGCGGATGCGCGCCATCAGCTCCTCGTGCCGCCAGCGCAGCGCGGCCTGGACCAGGGCCTCCTTGGTGGGGAAGTAGCGGTACAGCGTCTTCTTGGTCAGCGCGGCCTCGCGGCTGAGCTGGTCCACGCCGGTGGCGTGGAAACCCTGGCGGTAGAACAGCTGCATCGCGCGCTGCACCAGTTGTTCGGCTTTGCTGCTCATGGCATGGGGCGCGGCGGCGCCCGGGGGCGAATCGGGAGGCGCCAGTATCCCGCGCCCCGGCCCACAAGTAAACCGATCGGTTGACTTCGGTATACCGATCTGTTTACCATCACCGCCATTCCCAGCCCTGAAACACCCGGAGCCACCCCATGCCTGCCTTCTTGTCCACCTGGACCCGCCGCCTGCCGGCCTCTCGCGCCCCGGCCAGCCCGGCCCTGGGTTTTGTGCTCTGGTCTTTTCTGGGAGCCAGCCTGGCCATCGCCCTGACGGGCTGGCTCAGCCAGGCCAGCGGTCTGCCCTGGCTGATGGCGCCTTTCGGGGCCAGCTGCGTGCTGGTCTTCGGTCTGCCGGACAGCCCCCTGGCCCAGCCGCGCAGCCTGATCGGCGGCCATCTGGTGGCCAGCCTGGTGGGCCTGCTGGTCTTGCACACCCTGGGCCCCTCCTGGTGGGCGGCCGGTCTGGCCGTGGGTCTGGCCCTGGCCCTGATGCAGCTCAGCCGCAGCGTGCATGCGCCGGCCGGGGCCGATCCCCTGGTGCTGATGGCCGGCCAGGCCGGCCTGGAGACGCTGCTCACGCCGGTGCTGGCCGGCTCCCTGCTGATCCTGCTGATCGCGCTGGCGGTCAACAATCTGCGCCAGCGCGGCAGCTATCCCAAGTACTGGATCTGAGCGCTTCGCCAAGAAAAAAGCCCGGTGGGCCCTTTTTGGTCGCAGCGTCGATGCGGCGGCAGGCAGCCCGTGAAAGCTGCCTGCGGCCCTGACTCAGGGGTAGAGGCCGCGCTCTTCGCGGGCCTGCAGCACGCGGGTGCAGGCCACGGTGAAGGCCGCGGTGCGCAGCGTGATCTTGTGCTGCTCGCTGGTCTCCCAGATGCCCTTGAAGGCGCCGGTGATGATCTTGTCCAGGCGGACATTGATCTCGTCCTCGGTCCAGAAGAAGCTGGAGAAGTCCTGCACCCACTCGAAGTAGGACACGGTCACGCCGCCGGCATTGGCGATCACGTCCGGCACCACGATGATGCCGCGGTCGGCCAGCACGGCGTCGCCGTCCGGCGTCGTCGGGCCGTTGGCGCCTTCCAGCACGATCTTGGTCGAGAGGCGCTGGGCGCGCTCGGCGGTGATCTGGCCTTCCAGGGCGGCCGGGATCAGCACATCGGTCTTCACATCCCAGAAGTTCTCGTTGGGAATGCCGTCCGCGCCCTTGAAGCCGGCCACGCCGCCCGCCAGGGCCACATGGTCCAGCAGGGCGCCCATGTCCACGCCGCTGTCGTTGTGGATGGTGCCGGTGTGGTCCTGCACGGCCACGACCTTGGCGCCATTGGCGTGGAAGAGCTTGGCGGCGATGGAGCCCACATTGCCGAAGCCCTGCACCGCGACGCGTGCGCCTTCCATGGGCACGTTCAGGCGGCGCATGGCTTCACGGCCGATCACGAACACGCCGCGGCCGGTGGCGGCCACACGGCCCAGCGAGCCGCCCAGGGGGATGGGCTTGCCGGTGACGACGCCGGTGGCGGTGGCGCCGACGTTCATCGAGTAGGTATCCATCATCCAGGCCATGATCTGGCCATTGGTGTTCACGTCCGGGGCTGGGATGTCCTGCTGCGGGCCGATGATGATGCCGATCTCGCTGGTGTAGCGGCGCGTCACCTTTTCCAGTTCCTTCATCGACAGGGTCTTGGGATCCAGACGGATGCCGCCCTTGGCGCCGCCGTAGGGCAGGTTGACCGCAGCGTTCTTGATGGTCATCCAGGCCGACAGGGCCATCACTTCTTCCAGCGTGACGTCGGGGTGGTAGCGCACACCGCCCTTGCCCGGGCCGCGGGTCAGGCTGTGCTGGACGCGGTAGCCCTCGTAGTGCGCGATGGTGCCGTTGTCCAGTTCGATGGGGATGTCCACGATCAGGGCACGCTTGGGGCGGCGCAGCGTTTCCACCCAGCGGGCCAGCTTGCCCAGGTAGGGCTCGACCGCGTCGATCTGGGAGAGGTAGGTACCCCAGGGACTGTTGCGCGTGGGAGAAACGAAGGACAGGTTGGGCATGAAATGCTCCGTAACTTTTGGGTGGCGCGAACGGTAGCGCGAACCGGAGCCCGCGCACCACGGTTTCCAAAGCCGAGTGCACATGCGGCCATGCGGCCAATGCATAGCGATCAAAAGTGTGCGCCGCAAGCGGCTTATGGGCAAGCTTGTTGCGCGGAATCCCGCCCCCTCCCCCTTGCCGGCATGCAAGGTGCCGAGCTCGCCGCGCGCAAAAAGGCGCCAGCCCCAAACAGGAGCTGGCGCCCTGGCGGGCGTATGCGCCAGACGCTCAGCGCGTCAAGGCAGCCCGGAAGTCGGCATCGTCGACCAGCTTGCCCACCAAGGTCTTGTACAGGGCGCCATACTGGTTGACAGCCATGGGAATCGCAGTGGCCCCGATGAAGGAGGAATTCCAGTGCGCATCGGCGACCAGCTCCTTGTCGTAGATCGTCTTGCCCTCGCGCTTCACCGTGAAACGCGCGGCCAGTCGGCCCTTGCCGATGTCGATGGCGGCATCGACCATGCTGTCGGTCAGTTGGCCCTCGATCACATGCTTGGCGTTGGCGTCATAGAGCCCCGCTGCCTTGAGCTCGGCCAGCAGCTCATCGCGCAGCTGGACGGCAAAGCTGCCGCCGGCCGGAGACACCGAAGAACCGCGCAGCCCGCCCAGGCTCTTATCCATCTCGGCAGGCTTGCCGGGCGCCAGCACGAAGCTGCCCGTGGCCAGCGGTGGCAGCTTGGCAGCACGCAGCTTCTCGACATTCGCGGCGCTGGCGGCGGGTGCCGGCAGCTGTACCGAAGCACAACCGGTCAGCAGCACAGCGAGAAGGCCTGCGGCACCCAGCCGCGTCAAGGCACGGGAGCCCATAGAGTTATTGATCATGTTCATGTCCTGGCTATCTGAGAGCAATTACTTGAAGGCGGGATCCCGCGAAAGATCGTTGAGCACCTGGCTCAACACCTGACGGCTCATCTGGGTCACGGCCTCATCAATGCTGGCCGCCTTCTGGGCATTTCCGGGCTGGGCGGCCGCCCCCATCGTGGTGTGGATGGCATGCCGAGCCTTGCTCACGATGGCCGGGAGGTCGGCACCGCCGCGATAGCTGGCAGTGCAGATGTAGCCGTCCGAGACCTGTGAGCCCGCCAGACCTAGAGTCAGGCCGGTCATGAAGCCCTTGGAGAAGACATCGTCCGACATCGGCACATTGTTGAGCACGATGCTCAGGGTTGCTCCATCCTTGACCGGCGCCTCGCTCACCTCAGTGAACAGGCCGCTGGCCTGAACCTGATCGCTGATGCGCTTCTTCAGCAGATTGGTGGCGGCGGCATTGGTCACGCCCTTGGTCTGGAACTCGAACAGCAGCTGTACCGGCTGGGCCTGGGCCCGCTTCTGGTAGTCGGCTGCCGCCACCTCTCGGACCGAACCATCCACATAGTGGCTGGCACAGCCACCGAGCACCGCGGCCAGCATCACTCCGGCCAGACGCATGAAGGCGCCGGCCCAGGATTGAATCCTCATCACTTCTTTTCCTCCCTATGGGTAGATCGCGCTACCCCGGCCGCCGTCTCGACGGTCGGTCGGCGCGGGGGAACTATAGGGGCGGGGCCCGAGCCGGCCACTCGGGCAAAGCCCTGAGGTCCGTTCTCCGGCGATCGCCATGCAGGGCGCTGGTTACCATCGGAACCCATCATGATCAGTTCACTGGACCTCGCCCTGCTGTATCTCGTCGCCGCCGTGCTGGGGGTCGTGGTCTGCCGCACGCTCAAGCTGCCGCCCATGCTGGGCTATCTGGCCGTGGGGGTGCTGATCGGGCCCAATGCCCTGGCCCTGGCGGGCGACAACGCGGGCATCCGCTACCTGGCCGAGTTCGGCGTGGTCTTCCTGATGTTCGTGATCGGGCTGGAGTTCAATCTGCCCAAGTTGCGCAGCATGCGCGCCATGGTCTTCGGCCTGGGCCTGCTGCAGGTGCTGCTGACCATTCTGGGCACCCTGCTCGGCCACGTGATGCTGCGGCACGGCCTGGCCCTGCTGGGCGTGCAGTGGGAGCTGTCCTGGCAGGGCGCCCTGGTGCTGGGCGCGGCCATGGCCATGAGCTCCACCGCCATCGTGGTCAAGCTGATGGCCGAGCGCCTGGAGCTGGAGAGCGAGCATGGCCGGCGCGTGCTGGGGGTGCTACTGTTCCAGGATCTGGCCGTGGTGCCCCTGCTGGTGATGATCCCGGCCCTGGGCAGCGATGCCAGCACCCTGCTGCACTCGCTGTCCTGGGCGGCGCTCAAGGCCGTGGTGCTGCTGGGCATCCTGCTGCTGGGCGGGCAGAAGGCCATGCGCTGGTGGCTGACCCTGGTGGCACGGCGCAAGAGCGAAGAGCTCTTCATGCTCAACCTGCTCCTGGTCACCCTGGGCCTGGCCTGGCTGACCGAGCACGCCGGCCTGTCCCTGGCGCTGGGCGCCTTCATCGCCGGCATGCTGATCGCCGAGACGGAGTACAAGCACCAGGTGGAGACCGATATCCGGCCCTTCCACGATGTGCTGCTGGGCCTGTTCTTCATCACCATCGGCATGAAGCTGGACTGGCGGCCGGTGTGGGAGCAGTGGCCCCTGGTGCTGGCCCTCACTCTGGCGCCCACCTTCGCCAAGTTCCTGCTGATCACCGGCCTGGCCCGCCTGCTGCGCGCGCCCACCGGCGTGGCCCTGCGCACCGGCCTCTACCTGGCCCAGGCCGGCGAGTTCGGCTTCGTGCTGCTGACCCTGGGGGCCCAGCACAATCTGATCGCGGCCCAGTGGGTGAGCCCGGTGCTGGCGGGCATGGTGCTGTCCATGCTGGCCACGCCCGTGCTCTTCATGTACAGCAACCGCATCGTGATGAAGCTCTCGGCCAATGACTGGCTGCTGCAGTCGGTGCAGCTGACCAGCATCGCCAAGAAGTCCATCAAGGCCGATGCCCACGTCATCATCTGCGGCTACGGCCGCAGCGGCCAGAACCTGGCCCGGCTGCTGGAGGCCGAGCAGATTCCCTATATGGCCCTGGACCTGGACCCCGACCGCGTGCGCCAGGCCGCGGCCGCCGGGCAGAGCGTGGTCTTCGGCGATGCAGCGCGGCTGCAGAGCCTGATGGCCGCCGGCCTGGCCCGTGCCAGCGCCGTGGTGGTGAGCTATCACGACACGCCCTCGGCCCTGAAGATCCTGCAGCTGGTGCGCTCGCACGCGGCCCAGGTGCCGGTGGTGGTGCGCACCATCGACGACACCGATCTGGAGCGCCTGCGCGCGGCCGGCGCCACCGAGGTGGTGCCCGAGGCCATCGAGGGCTCGCTGATGCTGGCCAGCCATGCCCTGGCCCTGGTGGGCGTGCCCATGCGCCGTGTGATCCGCATCACCCGCGATGCGCGCGATGCCCGCTACGGCCTGCTGCGCGGCTACTTTCATGGCGCCGACGACGACACTGCCGAGGAGCGCGAGCAGGCCCGCCTGCGCTCCGTCACCCTGCCTCCGGCCACACCCTATGCCCAGCAGCCCCTGGGCGATCTGGCCCTGCACGCCATCGGCGTCTCGGTGGTCTCGGTGCGGCGCACCAGCGGGGCGGTGGTGGTCGCCGGCGACGCGCTGAAGCTGGCCGGCGGCGACACCCTGGTGCTCTCCGGCCAGCCCGAGGCCCTGGCCCTGGCCGAGGAAAAGCTGCTGCGCAGCTGATGCCTGGGCGACAGCCCGCCTGGCGCCTGCGCGACAGGCGCGGCGCGGGGCTTGCGCGACACTGTCCGCATCCGCCCAGCCCCCGGGAAACTGCGCCATGCACTTCGACTACAGCCCCAAGGTCCAGCAACTGCGCGAGCGCCTGCTCGCCTTCTTCGAGCAGCACATCTATCCCAATGAGCGCCGCTACCACGAAGAGGTGGAGGCCAACCGCCGTGCCGGCAATGCCTGGGTGCCCACCCGCGTGATCGAGGAGCTCAAGCCCCTGGCCCGCGAGGCCGGGCTGTGGAACCTCTTCCTGCCGCATTCGGCGCGTGCGCCCGAGGGCCTGTCCAATCTGGAGTACGCGCCCTTGTGCGAGATCATGGGCCGCGTCTCCTGGGCGCCCGAGGTCTTCAACTGCTCGGCGCCCGACACCGGCAATATGGAAACCCTGGAGCGCTACGCCAGCGAGGCCCTCAAGGACCGCTGGCTCACGCCCCTGCTGCGCGGCGAGATCCGCTCGGCCTTTCTGATGACGGAGCCGGACGTCGCCTCCTCGGACGCCACCAATATCCAGTGCCGCATCGAGCCCTGCCTGGACGGCAGCGGCGACTACCTGATCAACGGCACCAAGTGGTGGTCCAGCGGCGCGGGCGATCCGCGCTGCGCCGTCTACATCGTGATGGGCAAGACCAATCCCGAGGCCGGCCGCCACGAGCAGCAGTCCATGATCGTGGTGCCGGCCGATGCCCCGGGCATCACGGTCAAGCGCCACCTGCCCGTCTTCGGCTACGACGACGCGCCCCACGGTCATATGGAGATCGAGCTCAAGAACGTGCGCGTGCCCGGCAGCAGCATCCTGCTGGGCGAGGGCCGCGGCTTTGAGATCGCTCAAGGCCGCCTGGGCCCGGGCCGCATCCACCACTGCATGCGCTCCATCGGCGCGGCCGAGCGAGCCCTGGAGCTGATGTGCCAGCGCGCCATCGCGCGCCATGCCTTCGGCAAGACCATCGCCCAGCAGACCGTCACCCAGGAGCGCATTGCCGAGGCCCGCTGCAGCATCGAGCAGGCCCGCCTGCTCACGCTCAAGGCCGCCTACATGATGGACACCGTGGGCAACAAGGTGGCCAAGGCCGAGATCGCCATGATCAAGATCGTGGCGCCGAACATGGCGCTCAAGGTGATCGACTGGGCCATCCAGGTGCACGGCGGCATGGGGGTGTCGGACGACACGCCCCTGGCCATGATGTGGGCCCACCAGCGCACCCTGCGCCTGGCCGACGGCCCCGACGAGGTGCATCGCAACGCGCTGGCCAAGCTGGAGCTGGCCCGCCACCTCAAGCTGCCGGCCGAGCAGGTGCAGATGCCCATCACCCGCGGCGCCTGAGCGCCCACGCCGCGCCCGGGCTGGCGCGGCAATCCCTCCAGGGGGGGCATCACTGAGCTGGCGCCACGGCAGTTGGGCGGCTAGGATCGCCGGCTTCAGCCCGCGCAGCCCTGCCATGCAAAGACCCACCCTGTCCCGAACCTGGCCCCTGCTGGCCTTCGGCCTGGTCTTGCTGCTGCAGGCCGCCGTGCTGGTCAGCAGCCTGGGCGGGCTGCTGGAGCGCGGCTGGCTGCCCTGGCTCAGCGTGACGAGCCTGGGGCTCAGCGCCCTGGTGGCAGGTCTTGCCCTGGCAGCCCTGGCGCATGAGCGCGCCCGTGCCGAGCGCGCCCAGACCACGCTGGAGGAAGCCATAGACGCCCTGCCCGCCAGCGTGGAGATCTTCGATGCCGACGACCGCCTGGTGGCCTACAACAAGCGCCTGGTCGAGCTCTATCCGCACAAGCTGCGCGAATTCCAGCGCGGTGCGAGCTTCGAAGAGCTGGTGCGCGCCTCGCTCGAGTTCCAGGGCGTGCCCGAGGCCCAGGGCCGCGAGGACGAATGGCTGGCCGAGCGCAAGCGCCAGCGCGGCAGCCAGACCGCGCCCCTGCTGCAGCGCGTGCACGACGACATCTGGCTGCACATCTTCGAGCGCCGCACCCCTTCGGGCGGCATCGTGGGCGTGCGCCTGGAGGTGAGCGAACTGGTGCGCGAGCAGCAGCGCCTGGCCGCCAGCCAAGCCCATCTTCAGGCCCTGATCAATGCGGCCACCAACGGCATCGTCACCCTGGACGTGGCCGGCCACATGCTTGAGGTGAACCCGGCCTGCGAACGGCTCTTCGGCTTCTCGGCCACCGAGCTGCGCGGCAGCCACCTGAGCATGCTGATCAACAACCTGAGCGCCGGCCCGCTGGAGCTGGCCCGGGCCCAGGGCGGCCAGGAGTTCGGCGCCCGCCACCGCGACGGCCACGAGCTGGCCGTGCACCTGGCCGTGGCCGAGGTGCGCACCGCCACCACCCACATCTTCGTGGGCATCCTGACCGACTTCAGCGAGCGCAAGCGCCAGGAGCTGCGCCTGCGCCAGGCCAATGAGGTGCTGGCCCGCCAGTCCACCACCGACGGCCTCACCGGCGTGGGCAACCGCCGCCTCTTCGACCAGGCCCTGCTGATCGAGTGGCAGCGCAGCGCGCGGGCTGGCAAGCCCCTGGCCATGCTGCTGGTCGATATCGACCACTTCAAGCAGTACAACGACCACTACGGCCATGTGGCCGGCGACGACTGTCTGCGCCGCGTGGCCACCCTGCTGCGTTCCTGCGTGGGCCGCGGCGGCGAGCCGGTGTGCCGCTATGGCGGCGAGGAGTTCGCGGTGCTGCTGGTGGACACCGATCTGAGCGGCGCCCAGGTCGTGGCCCAGCGCTGCCTGGACAGCGTGCGCCTGGCCGCCATCGAGCACGCGGCCTCGCCGGTGCGCCAGTCGGTGAGCCTGTCCATCGGCGTGGCGGCCTGCGTGGCCCATTCGGATCATCCCGCCCAGCGCCTGATCGAAGCGGCCGATACCGCGCTCTACCAGTCCAAGCAGGGCGGGCGGGCGCGCATGACCTGCCACGCGCAGAAGGTCTGCTGAAGCAAGCCCGCGCCTTTCACACCTGCGCTCCCTCAGAAAAAATCAGCATCGAGGCCGCCCGAGGACGGCCCCGATGCCGCAAGGAGCAGTGTTCGTCGCCGGCCTTGTGGGCCCCACGACGTCGCGAGCGTAGCGCCGTGTCGCCGGCCTGCCCAGGGGGCATTCTCGTGCTGGAGGGCGCCGGATGCGGCCCCGCGGGTACGTCGCGTTACCTGAGTTCACAGGCACGCTGTGCCATGCCGCCGGGCACCGGGCGAAACTCCCAATCGCCACGGGGCCGCGTGCCACAGAGAATCCGCCCACTCCCGGTCTGGCTGGCGCCCGTGTCTTACACAACCATACACAAGTCCAACACTTCTGCAGATGCGCCCCCCGGCCGCGGCGGCAAGATCTGGCGCATGGGTCTGGCGCTGCTGCTTCCGACGATGCTGGTGCTGGAGGCCGGTGCCGCCAAGCCCCTGGCCGAGCCTGCGGCCGAGCTCACCGTGCTGCACTGGTGGACCTCGGCCAGCGAGCGCGCGGCGGCCGACCATGTGGCCGCACGCATGGCCGAGCAGGGCCTGCGCTGGGTGGACGGCGCGGTGGCCGGCGGCGGTGGCGGCGCGGCCATCAAGGTGCTCAATGAGCGCACCCTGCGCCGCATGGCACCCAAGGTGGCCCAGCTCAACGGCCAGTCCATGAGCGAATGGGCCGATATGGGCCTGCTGCTGGAGCTGGACGGCGTGGCCCAGCGCCGCAACTGGTCGCGCACCCTGTTCCCCCAGGTGATGAGCCAGCTCACCGTGCGCAACCATGTGGTGGCCGCGCCCCTGGGCATACACCGCATCAACAACCTCTACCTCAACAAGGCCGTGTTCGCGCAGCAGCGCATCGAGCTGCCGCAGGACTGGCCCGGCGTGCTGCGCGCGGCCAAGGCCCTGCGCGCCGCAGGCATCACGCCCGTGGCCTTCAGCGACGAGCCCTGGCAGGTGGCCACGGTCTTCGAGGCCCTGCTGCTGGGCGAGGCCGGGCCCGCCCTGTACCGCCGCATGATGGTGGAGCGCGAGCCCCAGGCCTTCGACGATCCGGCCCTGGAGCGCAGCCTGCGCCGCCTGCGCGACTGGCGTGGCCTGGCCCTGCCGGCCACGCCACCGGGTGCGGCCAGCGGCCCGCAGCCGGTGATGCTGGGCGAGCGGCCCTGGACCGATCTGGTGGCCGACTTCGCCGCCGGCCGCTCCGCCATGCTGATCACCGGCGACTGGGCGCGCGGCGAGCTGGGCAGCCTGGGCCTGGAGGGTGGGCGCGATTTCGACTGTCGCGCCGTGCCCGGCACCGCGCAGGCCCATCTCTACAGCATCGACACCCTGGCCATGCTGGCCGGCAGCGGCGCCCAGGCCGAACAGGAGAAGATGGCCGAGCTGCTGGGCAGCGCCACCCTGCAGCTGGGCTACAACCGCATCAAGGGCTCGGTGCCGGTGCGCCGCGACGTGCCGGTGGACGAGCTGGACCCCTGCGCCCAGCAGTCCTTCGCCCTCTTCGCCAACCCCGCCACGCCGCGCGTGCCCAGCCTGGTGCACCGCATGGCCTTCAGCGAGGTGGGCAAGAACGCCATCATCGAAACCGTGCACCGCTTCGCCCTGGACCCGGCCCAGACCCCCGCGGCCGCGCAGCGCAAGCTGCAGGGCCTGCTGCGCGCCCTGGCCCCGCAGGCCGCGCCCACCCAACCGCCCCGACCCGCCCGATGAACCGCAAGATCTTGATCGTCGACGACGACCAGAAAATCCGCGAACTGCTCAAGACCTATCTGGAGAAGAACCAGTACGAGGTGCTGATGGCGCATGACGGCGCGAGCTTCATGGCCGAGTTCGAGCGCCATGCCGAGGCCATCAGCCTGTGCATCCTCGACATCATGCTGCCCGACACCGAGGGCTTCGCCCTGTGCCAGGCGGTGCGCCGCCGCTCCGAGGTGCCGGTCATCATGCTCACCGCCAGCAGCGAGGAGACCGACCGCATCGTGGGCCTGGAGCTGGGCGCGGACGACTACATCGGCAAGCCCTTCAACCCGCGCGAGCTGCTGGCGCGCATCAAGGCCATCCATCGCCGCGCCGGCATGGACCGCAGCCAGGCGCCGCGCTTCTATCGCTTCAACGGCTTTGTGCTCGATGTGCTGGAGCGCAGCCTGATCGAGCCCGACGGCAAGGTGGGTCCGCTCTCGGGCATGGACTTCCAGCTGCTCAAGCTGCTGGTGGAACACCCCGGCGAGGTGCTGGACCGCGGCCGCCTGGCCGAGGTCACGCGCGGCCGCGATCTGGGGCCCCTGGACCGCTCGCTGGACGTGCAGGTCAGCCGTCTGCGCCAGCGCCTGCAGGACGATGGCAAGCAGCCCGCCCTGATCAAGACCGTGCGCGGCTCGGGCTACGTGTTCTCGACCACGGTCAGCGCCAGCAATGCGGCCTGAGGACGCCGGCCGCGGCGCCTGGCGCCGCGCGCCGCAGCGCCTGGTCGGCTTCCTCTTCGACAGCCTGCAGGGTCGCTTCGTGCTGGCCATGCTGGGCGGCCTGGTGCTGGTGCAGCTGCTGGTGAACCTGGTCTGGTACCAGCAGATCGAGCAGCGCACCCGGCGCCAGACCGAGCTGGCCGCCCACCATGTGGCCAGCGGCGCGCTCGGCGCCCTGCGCGCCCTGCGCGAGCTGCCGGCCGCCTACCGGCCCCTGCTGCTGGAGCAGCTGCGCACCATGGGTGGCACGCGCTTCCTGGTCTTCTTCAACCGCGCGCCGGTCGAGGCCGAGCCCCTGCCCGAGCAGGCCCTGGCGCGCCTGCTGGAAGACAAGGTCAGCCAGGAGCTGCGGGCCCAGCTGGGCAGCCAGGTGCCGCTGCGCGTGACCCTGGCCTCGCCCCTGAACCTGCCGGTGGCGCCCGGCGGTGCCCTGCTGCCCGACCTGCCCGACAGCTGGGTGGACCCCGCCCTGGTTTCGGCCGAGCGGCCCGCGCCCTTTCTGGTGATCCAGGTGGAGACCGAGCCGGGGCAATGGCTCTTTCTCAGCAGCGCCATGCCCGACCCCTACTTCCTGGAGCAGCTGGAGTTCTTCACCTGGCAACGCCTGGCCCCGCAGCTGCTGATGCTGGGCCTGGTGCTGCTGCTGAGCCTGGGCGCCGCGCGCGCCCTGACCCGCCCCCTGCTGGGCCTGAGCCGCGCGGCGGCGCGCATGGGCCACCGCTCCAACCCCAAGCCGCTGCGCGTGAGCGGCACTTCGGAAGTGCGGCGCGCCATCCAGGCCTTCAACGAGATGCAGGAGCGCATACGCCGCTATCTGAGCGACCGCGAGCGGCTCTTCGCCTCCATCTCGCACGACCTGCGCACCCCCATCACCCGCCTGCGCCTGCGCAGCGAGCTGCTGGACGATGTGGCGGTGCAGGACGCCTTCCACGAAGACCTGGACGAGCTGGACATGATGGTCAAGACGGCCCTGCAGATCGTCAAGGACACCGATATCCACGAGAACCGCGTGCCGGTGCGCATAGACCTTGTGCTGCAGAAGATGGTGCGCGACGCGCGCATGGCCGGCCAGCAGATCGAGCTGGAGGAGAAACCACTCACCGTTTTCGGCAAGCCGCTGGCGCTCAAGCGCGCCCTGGGCAATCTGCTGGACAACGCCGCCTTCTACGGCGCCAGCGCCGGCGTGCAGCGCACCGAGCTGCGCATGTCCGAAGGCCTGCCCGGCACGCCGCTGCAGGGCCAGGTCTTGCTCACGGTGCGCGATCATGGGCCCGGCGTGCCCGAGGCCGCCCTGGCCCGCCTGGGCCAGCCCTACACGCGGCTGGACCATGGCGAGCGCCTGCGCCAGGACGGCATGGGTCTGGGCCTGTCCATCGTGCGCGATATCGTGGCCGACCACGGCGGCCAGCTGCTGTTCCGCAACCACCCGCTGGGCGGGCTGGAGGTCTGCATGGCCCTGCCGGCGCCGGTGGCCTGAGGCTCGCACAGCCGTCCCGGTCCACAAGGCAGCGCGGCGCCATACTGCGGCCTTCCTCATCGCCACGAAGCACCGCGCATGACCCAAGCCCTGCTCCAGCTCCACCTCCCCAGCCTTGCCGACGCCGAGGAGCTGCTGGCCTTCGAGCTGGAGAACCGGGCCTTCTTCGAGGCCCATATCAATGCCCGGCCGGCCGACTACTACAGCCTGGACGCCGTGCGCGCCGCCATCGCGGCGGCGCAGCGCGAGGCGGCCGAGGACAAGGCCTACCAGCACCTGCTGCGCGACGGCACGGGCCGGCTGGTGGGCCGGGCCAATCTCACCCGGGTGCGGCGGGCGCATTTCCACAGCGCCGAGCTGGGCTACCGCGTGGCACAGGCGGCCTGCGGCCAGGGCCATGCCAGCCGGGCCGTGGCCCTGCTGCTGGACAAGGCCTTTGGCGAGCTGGCCCTGCAGCGCCTGGAAGCCACCGCACGGCCCGAGAACCTGGGTTCCTGCCGGGTGCTGGAGAAGAACGGCTTCCAGGCCTTCGGCCGCTCAAGCCGCAGCTTCGAGCTGGGGGGCCAGTGGTTTGACCTGAAGCACTACGAGCGCCGGGCCGACCCGGACTGAGGCCGAGCCCGCTCAGTCCTCCTCGCCGCCCCAGCGCCGCAGGCGGTGGCCGATCAGGGCGTAGAAGAAGATGAAGGCATAACAGGGCAGCATCATCCAGTAGGCGGCCTGCACATGGCCGGTGTCGGAGAGCCGGCCGTAGAGCATGGGCAGCAGGGCGCCGCCGGCGATGCCCATGATGAGCAGGGCCGAGCCGCTGGCCGTGTGCCGGCCCAGACCTTCCAGGGCCAGGGGCCAGACCGCCGGCCAGACCAGGGCATTGGCCAGGCCCAGCAGGGCCAGGCACATCACGGTGTCGGGCACCAGGGGCACGCCGGCCCAGCCCAGCAGCAGCCGGGACAGCAGGGTGGACTCGCTGGAACCCAGGGCCACGCCGGTGGTGAAGAGCAGACCGGCCAGGGCCGAGCACAGCAGGGCGCTGCGCTGCGAGAGATAGCGTGGGATCAGCAGCACGCCCAGCAGATAGCCCAGCACCATGAAGCCCATGGTGTAGGAGGTGAGCACGGCAAAGTGCTGCACGCCCAGCTGCTGGCCGTAGAGACCGATGGTGTCGCCCGCGATCACCTCCACGCCCACATAGAAGAACAGGGCCAGCGCGCCCAGCACCACCTGGGGGAAGGCGAACACGCCGCGGCGCAGGCGGGCCGGCTCCTCCTGGCCCGCGTCAAGCTCGGGCTCCTGCAGGGAAGAGAAGTGGATGATGGCGGTGAAGAGCAGCAGGGCGCCCGCCATCACCAGATAGGGCTTGGGCAGGCGGGCCGAGAGCTCCTGGCGCAGGCTCTCCAGGGCGGCGGCGTCCAGCGTGGCCAGGCTGGCGCTGGCGTACTGGTCCACGCCCGAGAGCACCAGGGCCGAGAACACCAGGGGCACGATGATGCCCGCGCCCTTGTTGAACAGGCCCATGATGCTGATGCGCATGGCCGCGCTCTCGCGCGGACCTATGCAGACGATGTAGGGGTTGATGGCCGTCTGCATCAGGGTCATGCCGCTGGCCAGGGTGAACAGGGCCAGCAGGAAGACGCCGTAGTGCCGGCTTTGCGCCGCCGGGATGAACAGCAGGGCGCCCAGGGCCATCACGGCCAGGCCCAGGGACATGCCGCGCTTGTAGCCGATGCGGCCCAGCACCGCGGCCGAGGGCAGGGCCATCACCGTGTAGGCGATGTAGAAGGCGAAGGTGACCCACAGCGCCTGGAAGTTGCTGAGCCCGCAGACCAGCTTGAGAAAGGGGATCAGCGAGCCGTTGAGCCAGGTCACGAAGCCCAGCACGAAGAACATCAGGCCGATGAAGAGCATGGGCACCAGCACCGAGCCGGCGGCGGCCGGGCGGGAGGCGGAAGACAGCGGTTTCACTTGATTCATGGGGCGTGGGCGGCGCAGGAAGGAAGGGCGTGAAGCCCGACACCGGGCCCTGCCTGAGCAGGGCCCGGGGGGCAGGACTTCAGAACTTGGCGCGCAGGCCCAGGCTGTAGCGCGAGCCGTTCTCGTAGACGCCCACCGGCAGGCCGTCGGTGGTGTTGGTGCGGATCACGGCATTGCCGATGTTCACGGCCGAGGCGAAGAGGCTCAGTGCGGGCGTGAGGTCCCAGTTGGCCGATGCGTCCCACTGGCCGTAGGCGCTGGTCACGTCCTGGCCGCCCTCGTTCAGGCCGCCATAGGACTTGGAGCGGTAGTTGTGCGAGAACCGCAGGCTCACGCCGTTGCGCTCGTAGTAGACGCTGGCGTTGAGCTGGTGGCGCGAGTTGCCCACCACGTTCAGGCGCTGGCCGCCGGCCAGGCTGCCGGATTTCGCATCGGTGAGGGTGTAGTTCACCAGGGTGCCGAAGCCGCCGGCAAAGGCCTGCTGCCACTGCATCTCCACACCGTTGATGGTGGCGCCGTTGTCGGCGTTGAAGGGGCGGGTCACGCTGCGCATCACGCCGCCCACGCTCTCCTGCTTGGAGGCGGTGTAGATGAAGGTGTCCAGGCGCTTGGCGAAGAAGGTGGCCGAGAGCAGGGAGGCATCGGCGAAGTACCACTCGATGCCGATCTCGGCCTGGTTGGCGTGATAGGGCTTGAGCAGGGGGTTGCCGGCCGTGGCGGCATTGGTGGTGCCGCTGACCTCGGTGCTGGCGCTCAGATCGCTGTAGGTGTTGCGGGCCATGGCACGGGAGAGGGCGCCGCGCACGACGATGTCGCGGCGCAGCTCGTAGACCGCGTTCAGGCTGGGCAGCACCTCGGTGTAGCTGCGGCCCAGGCTCACGGGCTGGTAGTTGCCCTTGCCGTCCAGGTCCTGGTTGGCCTGCGAGGTCTGCTGGGTGCGCACCACGCGCAGACCGAAGTCACCACGCCAGCGATCCACCGCGAAGTCGGCCTTGGCATAGGCCGCGGTGATCTTCTCGTTGAGGCGGTAGTACTCGCCCAGGGCTTCCTTGTAGACCATGCCCTTGTCGTACATGGTGAAGCCCTTGCTCGCGGCCAGACCGTCGTCCACCCAGGCGTACTGCACCAGGGAGCCGGCCGAGGCCGCGGCCTGGCTCAGCAGGGGGGAGGCGCCCGTGGAGAGGTCGGCCAGGGAGAGGGACTGCCAGCCGGTGCTGCCCGGGCCCACGGTGCCGATGGTGCGGCGGTTGCTGACCGTGTTGTCGCGGTACTTCAGGCCCACCTTCACGCCGCTGAAGAAGCTGCCGTCCAGGTCCCAGCTCAGATCGCCCTGGGCGTACTTCTCCTTGCCCTCCATGCGGCGGATCCAGTCGCGTGCGCCTTGCAGGGTCAGCTTGCTGGCGTCCAGCGGGCTGATGTCCAGGTACTTCACGTCATAGCGGTCCTTCGCCATGTCGAAGCTGGTGCGGGTGTTGCCGGTGAACCAGAAGTTGCGGTCGTGCTTGCTGCCGCCCGCGGCCGAGGTGATGCCCACCTGGCCGTGCAGCTTCCAGCCCTCGCCCACATAGCTGCCGTCCAGGTCCAGCAGGCGCGACTTGATATAGGCCTCGCGGTAGATGGGCTCGAAGGCCACGCCGTCGGTGGGGCCCACCGTGCCCGAGACCAGGGCCTTGGTGCCGTCCGAGGTGGTGATGAACTTGGGGTCGCTGACGCGCAGCACATTGTTCTTGTCCGCCAGGCCGCCGGCCAACCAGAGGTAGTTCTGGTTGTTGTTGTTCATGTCCATGTCCGAGTTCAGGGCGTTGAGCACCAGATCGGTCCGGCTGTTGGGGCGGAACTGCAGCACCAGATTGGCCGTGGTGCGCTTGCGGTCCTGACGGAAGATGGCCGAGCCGCCGCCCCAGGAGGCGTAGGCATTGGGCGTGCTCACGCCGTTCTGGTCGACGATGGTGTACTTGGTCGTGTCGGTGAAGTTCTCCAGGCCGTCGCGGCGCATGCTGCGCTCCTGGCGGCTCAGGGCCAGCAGCACGCCGAAGTCATTGGCCTCGTTCTTCCAGTTCAGCAGGCCCGAGACCTGGGGGTCGGTCTTCTTCGGCAGCTTGCTGTAGGTGGCCTCGGCCGAGGCCTGCAGGGTGAGCGGGGCCTTGAAGTCCATGGGCCGGCGGGTCTTGACGATCACCAGGCCGCCGATGCTGCCCTCGTCCAGATCGGCCGAGGGGCTCTTGTACACGTCCAGGCTGCCCACGATCTCGGAGGGCAGGATGTCGTAGTTGAAGCCGCGGCTCTGGGCGTCGTTCTTCCACCAATAGGCCGAGGCCACGGCCTGGCCGTTGAGCTGGGTCATATTGAGGTTCTTGTCGGTGCCGCGCACGAAGATGTCGCGGCCCTCGCCCCAGGTCCGGTCCACCGAGATGCCGGGCACGCGCTGGAGCGAATCGGCCACGTTCTTGTCGGGGAACTTGCCCACGTCCTCGGCGCTGATGGTGTCCACGATGTTCTGCGACTCGCGCTTCTCGGCCAGATTGCGCTTGACCGTGGCACGCACGCCGCGCACCTCCACCGTGTCCAGGGCCTGCACCTCGCCGCCGGCCGCCTTGCGGCTCGCGGCCGCAGCGCTCGTGTCGGCCTGGGCCAGCACCTGGTCCTCGGCCGCCCAGGCGGCCGTGCCCAGGCTGGCCCAGGCACCCAGGCCCAGGGCCATCAGGCGGGGCAGGGCTTTGAGCGTCGTGAGGGCCGGGCGGCCGTTGTCCGGGAGGGCTGTGCTTGCATGCATCGTCTTGGGGGCCACGGTCTTGTCTCCTGTACTTTTGAGGGGGGCTGCCGCAGCCGCCGCAAGCGGCCACAGCCTGTTGTCGCAGGGCAATGTAGGCGCGGCCGGGGCCCCTGGCGCGGCACGTTGCGCTTTGATGGATTTCATTGCGGCGGCCTTACACAAGCCCCGGCCGGCGCAAGGCCCGCATGCTCCAAAACCCTGATGGGCCGGGCCTGAAGGCGCGACAATCGGGCCATGCAAGACGCCCTCGCCTTCCTGAAACAGCAGATCCGCACCGTGCCGGACTGGCCCGAGCCGGGCGTGCAGTTCCGTGACATCACGCCCCTGCTGTCCAATCCGCGCGCCTTCCGCGTGCTGATCGACCAGTTCGTGCACCGCTACTTCGACCAGCGGCCCACGGCCGTGGCCGGGCTGGACGCGCGCGGTTTCATCATCGGCTCGGTGCTGGCCTACGAGCTCAATATCGGCTTCGTGCCCATCCGCAAGAAGGGCAAGCTGCCCTTCACCACGGTGGAGGAGACCTATGAGCTCGAGTACGGCAATGCGACGGTGGAGATGCACACCGACGCCGTGCAGGCGGGCGACCGCGTGGTGCTGATCGACGACCTGATCGCCACCGGCGGCACCATGATGGCCGGCAAGCGCCTGCTGGAGCGCCTGGGCGCCACCGTGATCGAAGGCGCCGCCATCGTGGATCTGCCCGAGCTGGGCGGTTCCAAGCGTCTGCGCGACAGCGGCCTGCAGCTGTTCACCCTGGTCGATTTCGAAGGGCACTGACACTCATCATGGCCAAACCCATTCCCCGCCTCAGCGCCGAACAGATCCAGGCCGTGGTCAAGACCGCCTGGGAAGACAGCCCGCCCTACAACAAGGTGCTGATGGAGCACGGCGTGGGCGCCGGTGCCCTGGTGCAGCTGATGAAGCGCGAGCTCACCAGCAGCGCCTTCAAGCTCTGGCAGGCCCGCGCCAAGGCCGCCAAGGCCCCCACCGTGAAAGCCCGCTGGCCCTATGGCCGCTGAGCCCGAAGGCGCGGCCCAGCCGTCGCCCCTGCCCCTGGGCGCCCTCAATGTGATGGGCACGCCCCTGGTGCCCTGCTCCTACGACCCGCTCACCGGCTTCTTCCGTGACGGCTGCTGCAACACCGACGCGCAGGACCTGGGCAGCCACCTGATCTGCGCCCGCGTCACGGCCGAGTTCCTGCGCTTCTCGCAGGCCACTGGCAACGACCTGAGCACCCCGCGACCCGAGTACCGTTTCGCCGGCCTCAGGCCCGGCGACCGCTGGTGCCTGTGCGCCCTGCGCTGGCTGCAAGCCTGGGAGGCCGGCGTGGCCCCGCCCGTGGTGCTGGAGAGCACGCACATCCAGGCCTTGAAGTTTGTGACGCTGGAGCAGTTGCGGGCGGCGGGGTGAAGGCCGCACTCGCGTGCCGATTGCAGTTCAGTTGACCGATCCCGCTGTTGCAGCACCAAGTGACTCTTTGGGCGTCGCAAGCGCAACCGTCCAATGACCCCCAGGCTCCTGACGAAGACTGAGCAGGTCATAAGTCTTGAGCATATTGACCAAGCCTGCATGCCCGTAGGTTTGCGGTGAAAAGGCGGGATCAGCTCGTCGCAGGTAGGAGCCCAAGGTGCCGACATGTACACGACCATCCGGGGTCTCGGCCGCCATCAGCTTGACGGCACTGACGACCGATTTGGGTCGCTGCTTGGGCTTGGGTGGCACCGCGGGCTTGGTGGGCTGCGCCAACGACTCCGGTGTTGCAGTCGCTTCGACTGGAGTCCACTCAAAAAACTGGTCGCTGGCATTGCGCAGCGCTTCGGGTGTCTTGACCTCGCCCACAACATGGACAGTAGCCCCGCGCTCGCGCAGCTTGCGGCAAAGACCGGCGAAGTCGGAGTCGCTGGTGACGAGACAGAAGGTATCGGCCCGACCGTCGAACATGGCCTCGATGGCATCCATAGCCAAGGCGATATCCGAGGTGTTCTTGCCTGAGGCGTAGGTGTATTGCAGACAGGGCGTGAAGGCCCGCCTGACCAGGGCCTCCTGCCACTTGTTGGCCAAGGCATTCTGGTTGCCGAACCCCCGGCGCAGCACCACGCGGCCAAACTGTGCGGCAACCTGCAAGGCGTACTCCAGGACTTCCGGCTGTGCGTTCTCGCAGTCCACCAGGACCGCGACCTTGGCATCCATGCTGAGCTCAGCTGGCACCATCATCGTCCCTCCCCGTGTATGGTCCTCACTTGCCAATACAGAAGCTGCTGAAGATCACCCCCAGCAGCTCGTCCGCCGTGAAGGCGCCGGTGATCTCGCCCAGGGCGTCGTGGGCCAGGCGCAGCTCCTCGGCCAGCAGGTCCAGGGCCGGGGGCTGCTGGGTGGAGACGGCGTGGGCCAGCTCCAGGTGCT
The DNA here is from genome assembly GCF_020535565.1 of Shinella sp. XGS7. Taxonomy (NCBI): domain Bacteria; kingdom Pseudomonadati; phylum Pseudomonadota; class Alphaproteobacteria; order Hyphomicrobiales; family Rhizobiaceae; genus Shinella; species Shinella sp. XGS7. The sequence continues at coordinate 896,240 of NZ_CP084758.1, forward strand.
CGCGGGTGCGGCGCAGGGCCTGCACATGGCGCTCGCGGGCGATGAACTGGCCCTCGGGCACGGCGTGCCAGCCCACCTGCTCCAGCAGGCGGCGGCGCAGCGCCTCCAGGCCGGCGCCGGTCTTGGCCGAGAGCGTGAGCGCGCCGGCCGGCAGGGCTTCGGCGGCCACGGCATCGGCCTTGTTGTAGAGCTGCAGGATGCGGGCCGGATCCACAGCAGCCAGGCGGGTGCGGATCTCGGCGTCCTCGGCCTCGTAGGCGGGCTCGCCCACGCGGGTGAGGTCGTGCAGGAAGAGCACGACGTCGGCGTCCTCGATGGCTTCCCAGCTGCGCGCCACGCCGATGCGCTCCACCACGTCCTCGGTCTCGCGCAGGCCGGCGGTGTCGCTGATGTGCAGGGGCACGCCCTCGATCTGTATGGTCTGGCTGACCTTGTCGCGCGTGGTGCCGGGGATGGGCGTGACGATGGCCAGCTCGGCGCCGGCCAGGGCATTGAGCAGGGAGCTCTTGCCCACATTGGGCTGGCCGGCCAGCACCACCTTGATGCCTTCGCGCAGCAGGGCGCCCTGGCGGGTTCGGTCCAGCACGCCGTCCAGGCGCTCGGTCAGGCGGGCCAGGCGCCCCAGGGCGTCGGCCTGCTGCAGAAAGTCGATCTCTTCCTCGGGGAAGTCCAGCGTGGCCTCGACCAGCATGCGCAGCTGGATCAGGGCGTCGCGCAAGGCGCCCACCTCGCTGGAGAGCGCGCCGGAGAGGGCGCGGCTGGCGCTGCGGGCCGCCGCCTCGGTGCTGGCGTCGATCAGGTCGGCCACGGCCTCGGCCTGGGCCAGGTCCAGCTTGCCGTTGAGGAAGGCGCGCTGGGTGAACTCGCCGGGCTCGGCCAGGCGCATGCCGGCAGCGCGGGCGACTCCCGTGGCGGGCTCGATCTCGGCGCCAGCCTCCAGGCAGCGGGCCAGCAGCAGCTGCAGCACCACGGGGCCGCCATGGGCCTGCAGCTCCAGCACATGCTCGCCGGTATAGGAATGCGGCGCCGGGAAGTGCAGGGCCAGGCCGTGGTCGATGGCCGAGCCGTCGGCCGCGCGCAGGGGCAGGTAATGGGCCTCGCGCGGGCGCAGGGTACGGCCGCAGATCGCTTCGATGACGGGGGTCAGGTCTTGCCGCGCCGAGATGCGGACGATGCCAACGGCCCCGCGTCCGGGAGCGGTGGCAATGGCGGCGATGGGATCCTGGTGGCGGGACAGCATGGGCGCCATTGTCCGCGAGGTTCGGCGAGGGTGGCGCCCTCGCCGGAGCGTGTATGGCGCGGGGGAGGCTGCACCGGGCGCTCTCGTGAGCACCGGGCACCAGCCCAGCCCGCCCTACCTGCGCCCGTTTCGGCCGGTGGGCGGGTCACTGCCCCGCATGACTTGATTAAAGGCGCCGCGCGCCCATGAAAAAAGCCCCCAGGTGGGGGGCTTCGAAAGGGGGGGCGCGGCGGCGTGCCTACTTCTGCACGCCCATGCGCTTGTTGATCATCCACTGCTGGGCGATCGACAGGATGTTGTTCACCAGCCAGTACAGCACCAGGCCGGCCGGGAAGAAGAAGAACATCACGCTGAAGGCCAGGGGCATGATCCACATCATCTTGGCCTGCACCGGATCCGGCGGGGCCGGGTTCAGCCAGACCTGGAACAGGCTGGTGGCCGTCATCAGCACGGGCAGGATGAAGTAGGGGTCCTTGGCCGAGAGGTCGACGATCCAGCCGATCCAGGGCGCGTGGCGCATTTCCACGCTGGACAGCAGCACCCAGTACAGGGCGATGAAGAAGGGCATCTGCAGGAAGATGGGCAGGCAGGAGCCGATGGGGTTGACCTTCTCCTCGCGGTAGATGCGCATCATCTCCTGCTGCATCTGCTGCGGCTTGTCCTTCAGACGCTCGCGCAGCTCCATGATGCGCGGGTTCACCGCCTTCATCTTGGCCATGCTGCGGTAAGCGCTGGCGTTGAGCCAGTAGAAGGCGATCTTGAGCAGCACCACCAGGGCGATGATGGCCCAGCCCCAGTTGCCGAAGACCTTGCCGTGCAGCTGGTCGAGCAGCCAGAACAGGGGCTTGGACAGGATGGTGAACCAGCCGTAGTCCTTCACCAGCTCCAGGCCCGGGGCCAGCTGGGCCAGCTTCTTCTCTTCCTGGGGACCGACGTAGAGCTGGTCCTCGGCGCTGACGCTGGCACCCGGCGCGGCCTGCCCCATGGGGAAGACCATGCCGATGGCGTAGAGGTTGTTGTCCACCTTGTTCACGCGGAACTCGCGCGGGCTCTGCGCCGTGCGCAGCCAAGCGCTGGTGAAGTAGTGCTGCACCATGGCCACCCAGCCATCGTTGGCACTCTTCTCGTACTCGGCCTTGCCCTTCTCGATGTCCTTGAAGTCGATCTTGTGGAACTTGTTCTTCTCGGTGTACTGGGCCGGACCGGTGAAAGTGGAGTAGAAGCTCGACTCGCCGGGGCCGGCGCTGCCGTCACGCGTCAGCTGCACATAGAGCTGGGGCGAGACCGGCGCGGCCGAGACGTTCTGCACCTCGTGCTTGACCGAGATGGCGTAGTCGCCGCGCTTGAAGCTGTAGGTCTTGATCAGCTTGACGCCACCCATCTCGGGCGACTCGAAGCGGACCACCAGTTCCTGGGCGCCATCAGCCAGGCTGCGAGCCCCCGGCTGCAGCGTCATCAGGTTCATGTGGTTGGGGGCACCCGCCACACCGACCAGGCCGGTCTGCGCCACATAGTTGTGGCCGGCGCTGCGGTTGAGCACCACCACATGGCCGCTGGGGTCGGTCTCGTCCTTGTGCTTGAGCAGCTCCACGCGCACCAGGCTGCCACCCTGGGTGTCCAGCGTGGCCTTGACCACATCGGTGCTGATCTCCACGGTCTGGCTCGCCACCGGGGCGGAAGCCGGCGCGGCCGGCACACCGGCGGCAACCGCGGTCGCGCCGGAGGCGGTGCCCGCAGCGGCCGGCACGCCGGCAGGAGCCGAGGCGGCCGCGGCCGGCGCCGTCTTGGCCGGCGCAGGGCTGAACATCGAGGGGTGACCGTTGTGCTTTTGCCAGCCGTCCCAGAGGAGGACCAGCGACATGGTGAACACCACCCACAGCACGGTGCGGCGTATATCAGTCATGGGGAAGCTTCTTGATTGGAAGAAGAACAGGAAGAGGACCTGGGCGTGCGCGCCAGTCCGCCGCCAAAGCGGCTGAACAGGCGTGGCGGATTGTCGGGCACCGGATCATGCCCGCCCAGACAGAAAGGATTGCAGCGCAGGATGCGCGCCGCGGCCAGATAGCTGCCCACAGCGCCGCCATGCTTCTCCAGGGCCTGGAGCGCATAGTTGGAGCAGCTGGGCTGATAGCGGCAACCGGCCTGCAGCCAATGGCTGAACAGCAGCTGATAGCCACGCACCAGCCCCATCAGCAGGCGCTTGGACAGGGGGCGCGCGGCGGCGTTCATGGCGTGGGCGCAGCAGGTGGCTGCGGGCTCGGGGCGGCCCGGGCGGGGCGCGTGAGCTTGTTCACCAGCTGCGCCAACTCTTCGCGCGCGGCCCGGCTCAGCGCCTCGGAGGAGGCGCTGGGGAACTGCTTGCGATCAAAAGGGGCGCGCAGGCGCACCACCCAGAGTCCGGGCGGCACGACGCCCCGCTCGGCACCGCTGGCAAAGGCGGCGCGGATCTGACGCTTGAGCAGGGAGCGGGTCACGGCGCGGCGCGCATGGCGCTTGGGCACCACCAGGCCCAGCCAGCAGCCCTGAGGCAGGGCTTCGGCCGGCACTTGATCCACAAGCTTGTGGACCACCGGTGCATCACCTGTTGATAAGTCACCAGCCGCTGTGGACAAGTGCTGTCCGGGACGGCTGGGGACGGTCGCGACGTGGTGAGCGGCGAAATGGGCGCTGCGCGCCCGGCTGGGAAAACCCAGCACGCGCTCAAAGTCGGCCGATCGCTGGATGCGGCCGATCACGGTCTGTGCGTCCCGGCTTAGACGGCCAGGCGCTTGCGGCCCTTGGCGCGGCGAGCAGCGATCACGGCGCGGCCGCCGCGGGTCTTCATGCGAACCAGGAAGCCATGGGTACGGGCGCGACGGGTCTTGGAAGCTTGGTAAGTGCGTTTCATGCTGGAACCTCTACGAAGGCGAGTAATGCTAGGTGCGCTAACTGCGCCTAGGGGGCTGTGGATTACAGCCCAGGTCGGTTAGCTCGGAGGAGATAGGCGAAGCCATCGCGCCGGGCCTGCCGATTGAACGAGTCAATCAGCTCACGGCATATCCGACGCAGCCCCACCTGAGTAGGAGCCACAACGGCATGCTGCTGGATGCCTGGCACCCGCGCGCCTGAACCTCCAGCGCCCGGAAAACCCGCGATTACACCAAAAATCTCGCTGGCGGTCAACGCGCGGCCTGCGCCTGATGGGGTTTACCGGGGATTGACCCGTCCAAAAAAACTGTGGATAACCATGGGTCTGGCGGCCCCAAGACCCGTACAATCCAGCCGCTCAAGAACAAGTTTTCCACAATGAGCGCTGATCTCTGGCAGCGCGGCTGCGAACGGCTGGCCGCGGAACTGCCCGAACAACAATTCAACACCTGGATCCGCCCTCTCCCCCCGGCCGACGTGGCCGATGGTGGCGCCGATGGCGTGGTCGTGTCTCTGCGGGTGACCAACCGCTTCAAGCTGGACTGGATCCGCAACCAGTACGCCGGCCGCATCGAATCCATCCTGAGTGAACTGGCCGGCCGCCCGGCCCGGCTGGAACTGGCCCTGGCGCCGCGTGAAGCCCTGGGCCGCGTCGCCCAGCCCGCCAACCAGCCCGTGGCCATGGGCCAGGTGCTGCACAACGGCCTGCGCCCCATGCCGGTGCCGGCCGCCCCCGTCGCCCAGGCCGCCATGCCCATGGCGGCCACCCAGGTACAGCAGCCTGCCGTGGTGCAGGCCCCGGCCGTGAACCTGGCGGCCCAGACCCCGCCGCCCAGCGCCAGCCGCCACCGCATCAACCCGGCCCTGACCTTCGACACCCTGGTGCCCGGCCGCGCCAACCAGATGGCCCGCACCGCCGCCCTGCATGTGGCCGGCGCCCCGGGCCAGATGTACAACCCGCTCTTCATCTACGGCGGCGTGGGCCTGGGCAAGACCCATTTGATCCACGCCGTGGGCAATGCCCTGCTCAAGGACAAGCCCGACGCCCGCGTGTTGTACCTGCACGCCGAGCAGTTCATCTCGGACGTGGTGAAGAACTACCAGCGCAAGACCTTCGACGAGCTCAAGGCCAAGTACCACTCGCTGGACCTGCTGCTGATCGACGATGTGCAGTTCTTCGCCGGCAAGGACCGCACGCAGGAGGAGTTCTTCAACGCCTTCGAGGCCCTGCTGGCCAAGCGCGCCCACATCATCATGACCTCGGACACCTACCCCAAGGGTCTGGTGGACATCGACGAGCGCCTGACCAGCCGCTTCGACGCCGGCCTGACGGTGGCCATCGAGCCGCCCGAGCTGGAGATGCGAGTGGCCATCCTGATCAAGAAGGCCGAGGCCGAACAAGCCCCCATGCCCGAGGACGTGGCCTTCTTCATCGCCAAGAACGTGCGCGCCAATGTGCGCGAGCTGGAAGGCGCCCTGCGCAAGGTGCTGGCCTACAGCCGCTTTTCGCACAAGGAAATCAATATCCAGCTGGCCCGCGAGGCGCTCAAGGACCTGCTCTCCATCCAGAATCGCCAGATCTCGGTGGAAAACATCCAGAAGACCGTGGCCGACTTCTACAAGATCAAGGTCGCCGACATGTACAGCAAGAAGCGCCCGGCCAGCATCGCCCGGCCGCGCCAGATTGCCATGTACCTGGCCAAGGAACTCACGCAGAAGAGCCTGCCCGAGATTGGCGAGCTCTTCGGCGGCCGCGACCACACCACCGTGCTGCACGCCGTGCGCAAGATCGGTGGCGAGCGTCAGAAGAACACCGAGCTGAACCAGCAGCTGCATGTGCTGGAGCAGACGCTGAAGGGCTAGGTTTGCCCGGTCCGGAAATAGCCCTTATCTGGGTGAAAATAGACGGTATTGCCCAAAAGGCGGCGCAAGCGCCCAAAACCAGCGGAGAGAGGTCGAGATGATTGTGTTGAAAGCCACCCAGGACAAGGTGCTCGCGGCCCTGCAGGCCGTGGCCGGCATCGTCGAGCGGCGCCACACCTTGCCCATCCTGGCGAACGTGCTGATACGCAAGCAGGGCCCGCAGATCGAGCTGACCACCTCGGACCTGGAGATCCAGGTCCGCACCACGGCCGAGCTGGACGGCGACGCCGGCGACTTCAGCACCACCGTGGGGGCGCGCAAGCTGATCGACATCCTGCGCTCCATGCCCTCGGACCAGACCGTCAGCCTCACGGCCAATGCCAGCAAGCTGACCCTGCAGGGCGGCAAGAGCCGCTTCACCCTGCAGACCCTGCCGGCCGACGACTTCCCCCTGGTGCAGGAAGCCGCCGACTTCGGCCCCGCCTTCAGCGTGCCGCAGAAGACGCTCAAGGGCCTGATCAACCAGGTGCACTTCGCCATGGCGGTGCACGACATCCGCTACTACCTCAACGGCATCCTGTTTGTCGCCGAGGGCAAGACCCTGACCCTGGTGGCCACCGACGGCCACCGCCTGGCCCTGGCCCAGGCCCAGCTGGAGACCGAGATCCCCAAGCAGGAGGTGATCCTGCCGCGCAAGACCGTGCTGGAGCTGATGCGCCTGCTCAAGGACGGCGGCAAGGGCGACAAGGGAGGCGAGGAAGAAGAACAACCCATCGAGATGCGCTTTGCCGGCAACCAGGCCAAGTTCAGCTTCTCGGGCATGGAGTTCGTCACCAAGCTGGTCGAGGGCAAGTTCCCCGACTACAACCGCGTGATCCCCAAGAACCACAAGTTCAAGGTCACCCTGGGCCGCGCGCCCCTGCTGGCCAGCCTGCAGCGCGCCGCCATCCTGACCAGCGAGAAGTTCAAGGCCGTGCGCCTGTCCTTCGAGCCCGGCCTGCTCTCCATTGCCTCCAGCAATGCCGAGCAGGAGGAGGCCAAGGAGGAAATCGAGATCGACTACGGCGGCGACCTGATCGAGACCGGCTTCAACGTCACCTACCTGATGGACGCCCTCTCGAACATGAGCCAGGACATGGTGTCTATCGACCTGAACGACAGCGCCGCCAGCGCGCTGATCACCATCCCCGAGCAGAGCGGCTTCAAGTACGTCGTGATGCCGATGCGGATCTGACGCGAACCACAAACAACGATCAGCGGGCCGGGATTAGCCAATCCAGCCCGCTTGCGTGCTTTTAAAGGGCCGGCAAGACCCGGCCCCGCAGTGAGAGAGAAGAGTCCCCGATGAGCGAGAACACCACCCCGCAGCAGCAGCCCAACGACGGCGGCGATTACGGCGCCAGCTCGATCCAGATCCTGGAAGGCCTGGAGGCCGTGCGCAAGCGCCCCGGCATGTATATCGGCGACACCGATGACGGTTCGGGCCTGCACCACATGGTCTACGAGGTCGTCGACAACGCGATCGACGAGGCGCTGGCGGGTCATGCGGATATCGTGACGGTGACGCTCAATGCCGACGGTTCCGTCACGGTGACGGACAACGGCCGCGGTATCCCCACCGACATCCACAAGGAAGAAGGCGTTTCGGCGGCCGAGGTCATCATGACCCAGCTTCATGCTGGCGGCAAATTCGACCAGAACTCCTACAAGGTCTCGGGCGGTCTGCACGGGGTCGGCGTTTCGGTGGTGAACGCGCTTTCCAAGAACCTGCGCCTGACCGTGCGCCGCGACGGCAAGGTGCACCAGATCGAGTTCAAGAAGGGCGTGCCGCAAGACCGCGTGCTGGAGATGCGCGACGGCTTCGAGGTCAGCCCCATGCGCGTCATCGGCGAGACCGACAAGCGCGGCACCGAGGTGCACTTCCTGCCCGACACCGAGATCTTCCAGCAGAACAACGAGTTCCACTACGAGATCCTGGCCAAGCGCCTGCGCGAGCTCTCCTTCCTGAACAACGGCGTCAAGATCCGCCTGGTCGACGAGCGCAACAACAAGGAAGACAACTTCGCCTACGCCGGCGGCGTCAAGGGCTTTGTCGAGTTCATCAACAAGGGCAAGACCACCCTGCACCCCAACATCTTCCACGCCGTGGGCGAGAAGATGTCGGAGCAGGGCACCAACATCGGCGTCGAGGTGTCGATGCAGTGGAACGACAGCTACCATGAGAACGTGCTCTGCTTCACCAACAACATCCCGCAGCGCGACGGCGGCACGCACATGGCCGGCTTCCGCGGCGCGCTGACCCGGCAGGTCGTTTCCTATGCCGAAAGCTCCAGTGTGATGAAGAAGGAGAAGGTCTCGCTGATCGGCGACGACTGCCGCGAAGGTCTGACCGCCGTTCTCTCGGTCAAGGTTCCCGACCCGAAGTTCTCCTCGCAGACCAAGGACAAGCTGGTTTCCTCCGAAGTGCGGCCGGTCGTCGAAAGCCTCGTCAACGAGGCGCTGAGCACCTGGATGGAAGAGCATCCGTCTGAAGCGAAGATCCTTATCGAAAAGGTCGTCGAGGCCGCTCGCGCCCGTGACGCCGCGCGCAAGGCGCGCGAATTCACGCGCCGCAAGGGTGCTCTCGACATCTCCTCGCTGCCCGGCAAGCTGGCCGATTGCTCCGAGCGTGACCCGGCAAAATCCGAAGTTTTCCTCGTCGAGGGCGACTCGGCCGGCGGCTCGGCCAAGCAGGGCCGTTCGCGCGAGAACCAGGCGATCCTGCCGCTCCGCGGCAAGATTCTCAACGTCGAGCGCGCACGCTTCGACAAGATGCTGTCCAGCCAGGAAATCGGAACGCTGATCACTGCGCTCGGCACCTCGATCAAGGACGAGTTCAACGCCGACAAGCTGCGCTACCACAAGATCATCATCATGACGGACGCCGACGTCGACGGCGCCCACATCCGCACTCTGCTGCTCACCTTCTTCTTCCGTCAGATGCCGGAACTGATCGAACGCGGCCATCTCTATATCGCCCAGCCGCCGCTCTATAAGGTCAAGGTCGGCAAGCACGAGCAGTACCTGAAGGACGGCAGCGAGCTCGACGCCTTCCTGCTCAAGGTGGCCTTGCAGGACGCCGAGCTGCGCACCAGCGCCGCCGGCGGCGAGGTGCTCAAGGGCGAAGCCTTCGAGACCCTGGCCCGCAAGTATGTGCAGGCCGAGAACGTGATCAACCGCCTGTCCAACTGGATGGACTTCGAAGCCCTGCGCGTGCTCGCCAGCGGCCTGGCCATCAACCTCGATAGCAAGGAAGCCGCCGAGGAAGCCGCCCGCGCCATGCAGGCCGCCCTGCACGAGGCCGAGGTCAGCAGCGAATACGACGCCCGCACCGACAAGCTCTTCCTGCGCATCAGCCGCCGCCACCACGGCAATGTGCGCTCCAGCGTCATCAATGCCGACTTCGTGCATGGCGCTGATTACGAAGTGCTGGCCGAAGCCGGCCGCACCTTCAAGGGCCTGGTGGGCGAAGGCGCCGTGGTCAAGAAGGGCGAGGGCGAGAAGGCCAAGGAAAGCGCCGTGAGCGACTTCCGCAGCGCCATGGCCTGGCTCATGCAGCAAGCCGAGAACTCGGTGGGCCGCCAGCGCTACAAGGGCCTGGGCGAAATGAACCCCGAGCAGCTCTGGGAAACCACGATGGACCCCAATGTGCGCCGCCTGCTGCGCGTGCAGATCGAAGACGCCATCGAAGCCGACCGCGTGTTCACCATGCTCATGGGCGACGAAGTGGAGCCGCGCCGCGACTTCATCGAGACGAATGCGCTGAGGGCGGCGAATATCGACGTGTGAGTTTTGTGTAGAGCGCTCCATAAGCTGAGAATCAGGGACCCATAAGTTGGGAAACTTATGGGTCTTTTTCTATGGATCGCCTGCCCCTATTGCGTCCCAATGGGGGTACTGAGGGTCCCCTGACTCGCCAAGTCTTTTGCTATCTGGAATCTGACCCCCGTGGCCCAGCAACTCACCCTCGACACCCTCGAATCCTGGCTCTGGGAGTCCGCCAACATCCTGCGCGGCTCCATCGACTCGTCCGACTTCAAGAACTACATCTTCGGCCTGCTGTTCCTCAAGCGCTTCAACGACGTGTTCGAAGAGCGCGTCCGGCAGCTGGAGCAGGACGAGAAGCTCAGCGAGAAGGAAGCCGCCGTTGAGGTGCAGGCCAAGTGGGGCATCTTCCCGCCCGATGCCCGCTGGCCCAGCCTGATCGCGCGCACCGAGAACATCGGCGAGGCACTGGACAAGGCCTTCGCCGACATCGAGGCCAACAACACCGAGCTGCAGCATGTGCTGACCGCCACGCAGTACGGCGACAAGCGCGTGCTGTCCGACGCCACGCTGCAGCGCCTGCTGCGCCACTTCAACCAGTACCGCCTGGGCAATGCCGACCTCTACAAGGCCGACATGCTGGGCGATGCCTACGAGTACCTCATCAAGCAGTTCGCCGACGACGCCGGCAAGAAGGGCGGCGAGTTCTACACGCCCAAGGCCGTGGTGCAGTTGGTGGTGGAGCTCATCGACCCGCAGCCCGGCCACAGCGTGTACGACCCGACCTGCGGCAGCGGCGGCATGCTGGTGGAAAGCGCCCACCACATCGCCAAGCTGCCCGGTGGCACGCTGATGGGCGACCGCCCCAACGCCCTGCTCTACGGCCAGGAGAAGAACCTGGGCACCTGGGCCATCGCCAAACTCAACCTCTACCTGCACAACATGCGGGCCGAGATTGAGCGCGGCGACACCCTGGTGGAGCCCAAGCACCTGGACGGCGGCTACCTCAAGACCTTCGACCGCGTCATCGCCAACCCGCCGTTTTCAGCCAAGGCCTGGTGGACGCCGCTGGAGCTGGAAGCCGAAGCCACGCAAGACAGCGAAGGCGGCGCCGGCAGCAACAAAAAGCTCAAGACCCCCAGCTACAAGACCGTCAGCGACCCCTTCGGCCGCTTCAGCTACGGCGTGCCGCCGCGCGGCTATGCCGACCTGGCCTTTGCCCAGCACATGCTGGCCAGCCTGAAGGCCGACGGCCGCATGGGCATCATCCTGCCGCACGGCGTGTTGTTCCGCAGCGGCGAGGAGGGCCGGATTCGCGAGGGACTGCTCTTCGGCACCGATGCCGCCAGCGGCGGCCAGCCGGGCGACCTCATCGAAGCCATCGTCGGCCTGCCGACCGCGCTGTTCTACAACACCGGCATCCCGGCCTGCGTGTTGGTGCTGAACAAGCGCAAGCCCGCCGCGCTGCAGGGCAAGGTCATCATCATCGACGCCAGCCGCGACTACCAGGAAGGCAAGGCCCAGAACAGCCTGCGCCCCGAGGACATCGCCCGCATCGCCCGCACGCACAAGGCCGCATTCGAGCAGCAGACCGAGGTAGAGAACTACTGCCGCGTGGTCTCGCTGGATGAGATTCGAGGGAACGGCGGCAACCTCAACATTGCGCGGTACATAGCCAACGGCGAGACCGAAGAGACCGTGGATGTGGCAGCGACCTTGGCGCAGTTGGCGGCGCTGGCCGAAGAAGAGGCGCAGATTGATGCGCGGCTGAATGGCTACCTTATTGAGCTGGGCCTAATGGAGACTGAGGCATGACTGCCGCAGCCAAAACTGTCTGCAAGGAAGCAAATCAAGGATTTCCTCAGGGCTGGGATGTCTGTCAGCTCGGCGAGCTATGCACTCTCATTACGAAAGGAACCACGCCAACAACACTCGGCTTCTCCTACCAGGCGTCAGGTATCAATTTCATCAAAGTCGAGTCTATTGATGGTCGTGGCCAGATAAATTTGGAAAAGGCGGCGCGCATTTCGGAAGCCGCGCATAACGCGCTAAATCGGTCGAAGCTGCAGGCAGGAGACGTTCTCTATTCAATCGCAGGCGCAATTGGTAGATCGGCCATCGTCCAAAATTGCCACCTACCAGCGAACACAAATCAAGCGCTCGCCATCATTCGGCCAAGAGATGAGATTGATACCGCCTACCTTCGCTTTGTCCTTTCTAGCGAGACGCAGCTCGATCACATTGCGCAGATTAGTGTTAGCTCGGCACAGGCAAACATCAGCCTCAAAGACGTATCGACTTTCCCAGTTCCCTTGCCCCCTCGTCCTGAACAGCAAAAGATCGCCGCCATCCTGACCGCCGTGGACGACAAGCTGGACGTGATTGCGCGCCAGATTGAAGCCACCCAGACCCTCAAGCAAGGCCTGATGCGGATGCTGTTCAGTCAGGGTGTTGGTGCCCAAGATGCCGATGGTCGTTGGGTGCCGCACGCCGAGTTCAAGGACACCGAGCAAGGTCGCGTGCCTGCGGCTTGGAGTGTTCAGACATTGGAGCAGGTCGCAGTCGTTGAGCGAGGCAAGTTTTCCGCCCGTCCGCGCAACGATCCGAAATACTTCGAAGGCGGCGACATACCTTTCGTCCAGACTGGCGACGTCGCGAAGAGTGGTCGCCTGATTTCGACGGCCTCACAGTTCTTGAACGAAGCAGGCCTCAAGGTTAGCAAGCTCTTTGAGCCCGGGACTATCTTCTTGACCATCGCCGCGAACATCGGCGATGTGGCAATTGCGGCTATTCCCATGGCTTGTCCTGACAGCGTGGTGGGCATACGCGCAGTCGAAGGCGCTTGCGATCCGGCATGGCTGTACTACCTCTTGTCCGCGAACAAGGGGTACTTCGACAGCAGGGCTACACAGAATGCCCAAAAGAACATCAACCTCCAGGTTCTGCGCCCATTCAGGTTTGCTATGCCCCCGCCAGCGGAGCAGGCTCAGATCGGCTTGATGTTGACCGCCTTGGACGAAAAGCTGGAGAGCCTGGGAAGGCGCCTTCACCATCACCAGACCCTAAAGCGCGGCCTGATGCAAAAGCTCCTAACCGGCGAATGGCGCGTCAAGGTCGACGCCGAGAGGGCCGCCTGATCCACCATGGACGCCGCCGCCTCGCCCGCCCCCGGCAGCACCCTCCTGGCCGAGCTGCAGCGCGCGGTGCAGCACAAGTTGGGCGGCTGCATCTGGCGCCTGCAGCAGTACGAGCTGAATCGCCCCGGATTCAGTAGACACCTCTGAGCCTCAAACCTGAGGCCCAATAGGAGGTGCCATGAGTAAGCAGCGATACCCCGAAGAATTCAAGATCGAAGCGATCAAGCAGATCACCGAGCGCGGGCACAAGGTGGCCGACGTGTCGGCAAGGCTCGGCGTGAGCCAGCACAGCCTGTATGAGTGGATCAAGGCGCGCCGCATGCCCGCCGGCGAGCGTCAGGTCCAGCTGTCGCAAGCCGACGAGTTGCGTCGTCTGAAGGCTGAGCTCAAGCGCGTGACCGAGGAGCGTGACATCCTAAAAAAGGCCGCAGCGTACTTTGCCAAGCAGTCCGGGTGAAGTACGCGTTCATCGAGCTCCATGAGCGGGAGCACAGCGTGCGGCGCCTGTGTCAGGTCATGAAGGTGCACCCCAGCGGCTACTACGCCTGGAAGGCCGCGCCTGCGAGCCCTCGGGCCAAGGACGATCAGCGGCTGCTGGGCCTGCTCAAGCATGCATGGCTGGAGAGCGGCGGCGTGTACGGCTACCGCAAGCTCACGCTGGATATGCGCGATCTGGGCGAGCGCTGCGGTAAGCATCGCGTGGCCCGATTACTCCGGCTTGAAGGGCTGCGCTCGCAGACCGGCTATCGACGCCGCCCTGGCATGCGCGGCGGCCAACCTGCTGTCGTAGCCCCCAACCATCTGCAGCGCCAGTTCGCGGTGGCCGAGCCCAATCAGTCCTGGGTGACCGACATCACGTACATCCGCACCCATGAGGGCTGGCTCTATCTGGCCGTGGTGGTCGATCTGTTCTCGCGCCAGGTGGTAGGCTGGTCAATGGGCAGTCGCATTGACACAGTCCTTGTGCTTGACGCACTGATGATGGCCTTGTGGCGTCGCCAGCCCAGGCAGCCGGTCACGGTGCATTCGGACCAGGGCAGCCAGGGCGGATTCAACCGGTCGTCGCAACACCGGGTTTTCAGGCAGATAGTAGATGCTGGTTCAAGACCTCTGCCGGAGTCATCCAGCCGAGCGTCTTCCGCGGCCTGCTGTTGAGCGCGTTGGCAACAGCTTGGATATCTCGGGCGCTCCATCGCGACAGATCAGTGCCTTTCGGGAAGTACTGGCGCAAGAGTCCATTCGTGTTCTCGTTGGTGCCGCGCTGCCAGGGACTGTGCGGGTCAGCGAAGTAGACATCTACGCCAGATTCGACGGTGAATCGGGCATGGTCTGACAGTTCTTTGCCGCGGTCCCATGTCAATGATCGGCAGAGCTGCGCAGGCAGCGTCTCTACCGTCTTCTTGAGTGCGTTGGTCATGGTGACGGCGCCATAGCCGGCCAGCGCTGGTCCGTTCTTTGTTCGCGGAGTCAGGCCATATCCTTTCTCACGAGGCAGATGAACGAGCATGGTGAATCGACTGGATCGCTCGACGAGCGTCCCAATTGCCGATCGGTTCAATCCGATGATCAGGTCTCCCTCCCAATGTCCCGGGACCGCGCGGTCCTGCGCTTCTGCCGGGCGGTTGGAGATCATCACCGCTTCACTGACGTGAGCCCATGCCGTGGCTTGCGAACGGGCTCGCGGCACACGCAGCGCACGGCCAGTTCGCAGGCAACTCACCAGCTCGCGCTTGAGCGCCCCTCGGCCCTCGATGTACAGCGCTTGGTAGATGGCCTCGTGGGATATCCGCATGGACTCATCTTCCGGGAAGTCAATCGTCAGCCGACGCGAGATTTGCTCTGGCGACCACCCATTCACCCATCGGCGATCGCCGCGATGGGGCTTGTTGCGGCCCTTGAACGGCGCCTGTCGAGGGCCGGCGATCGCACGCCCGTCGACATCACGGATCTTGCCCTCGAGGCGTTCCTGAACATAGTCGCGAAGCCGGCTTTGAAGCGTCAGCTTGGCCGGCTTCGGCCGGCGTGCCATCCGATCGGACTTCCACTGCGCAACGGTGGCCCGGTACTCGAGCTGACCACTTCGGGTCGCGGCATTGCGAGTCAGCTCCCGAGAGACCGTGGATGGGCACCGCTCTATCCGACGAGCTATCTCGCGCACACCAGTACCTTGGGCATGCAGCAGTGCGATCTCTTCTCGCTCGGAGAACGATAGGTACCTTCCGGAGACCGGCTTGGATATGAATAGTGGCATACCGCCACGATGCCGGAACCATCGTGATCCCACGGCTTGAGACACGCCGCTTGCTTCAGCGGCCTTCTCGCTGGTGATCCCTGTTGCGATGTGCTGCCAGAACTGTCGTTCCGTCTCACGCCGCACCGACGGCGCACCTGGTGAGCGCATCGCGTCGCGCCCAGTCAAATTCTGAACCCAACCTGCGGTTCGCCCCATGACACCTCCTTGAGAAGAGGTGTTGCGACGACCGGTTGAATCCGCCCAGTTCACAGGCCACGACTGGCAGGACTTCCTGCGCGACCACAACCTGGTCAGCAGCATGAGCCGTCGAGGCAACTGCCACGACAACGCCGTGGCCGAGAGCTTCTTCCAACTGCTCAAGCGCGAGCGCGTTCGCCGCCAGACCTACCTGACCCGCGATGACGCAAGAGCGGACGTCTTCAACTACATCGAGATGTTCTACAACCCCAAGCGCCGTCACGGCAGTGCCGGAGATACTTCACCGGCAGAGTTCGAGCGCCGCCATTCCCAACGGCTCAAAGGTGTCTAGGGAATCCGGGGCGATTCAGGATGCGGCCTTGATCGAGCTGCGCAAGCGCGCCAACGATGAGCTGCTGGCGGCCAACCAGGCCGTGTGGCAGCAGGTGCTGCACCGCTCGGACATCCAGGTGAAGGACCTGGCAGGCCAGCCGCGCAGCGTGCGCTTTCTGGATGCCACCGACGCCAGCCACAACGACTTCCATGTGGTGGACCAGTACGTGGGCCGCAATGCCGACGGCGAGCTGTTCCGCCCCGACCTGCTGCTGTTCGTCAACGGCCTGCCGCTGGCCGTCATCGAGTGCAAGGCCAGCCACCACCGGCTGGACGAGGCGCTAGCCCAGCTCGACGGCTACCAGCGCAGCTTTGCGGCGCAGTTCGTGTTCAACCAGGTCTGCGTAGGGCTGAACCGCCGCCAGGGCCTGTACGGCGCCATCCTCACCAAGCCCGCGTTCTATGCCCGCTACCGGCTGGAAGCGCCAGAGCTTGCCGAGGTGGCGGCGCTGCTGGGCAGCGAGCCCGCCGAGCAGGAGCAGTTGCTGTGGGCACTGTTCGAGCCCGGCCGCTTCCTGGAGCTGGTGGCGCACTTTGTGCTGTTCGAGACGCGCGACGGCAAGACGGTGAAGAAGCTGCCGCGCTACCAGCAGTGGCGCGCCGTGCGCAAGACGGTGCGGCGGCTGACCAGCGCCACGCCGCTGGGCGGCGTGATCTGGCACACCCAGGGCAGCGGCAAGTCGCTGACCATGGCGCTGCTGGCCCGCCTGCTGCGCGCCGACAGCACCGGCCTGGCCAACCCCACCGTGCTGGTGCTGACCGACCGGCGCGACCTGGACAAGCAAATCTTCGACACCTTCCACGCGGTGGGCATCCGCGCCATCCAGGCCGTGTCGGTGGCCGGGCTGGTGAGGATGCTGGGAAATGACTACGGCAGCGTGTTCACGAGCACGGTGCAGAAGTTCCAGGAGGGTGACGAGCCCGCCGCCCAGGCCGAGGACCGCGCCGACGGCGAGCCCGAAGATGCAGACGAGGTCTTGCAGGCGACGCGGCACCGCCGCGTGCGTGTGGGCAAGGACTTCTTCATGGTGGAGGAGCGTAACGAGCACTTCGGCCAGCACGACGCCGATGGCGTGCTGCTGGACCCGAAGTGGGTGGAGTGCAAGCGCGAGAAGGTCAACTTTCGCGTGCTGAGCGTCAAGCCCAACTTCTACGTGCTGGTGGACGAGGCGCACCGCAGCCAGTACGACTTCCTGGCGGCCTTCATGCGCGCCAGCCTGCCGAACGCCAAGTTCATCGCCTTCACCGGCACGCCGCTGCTGAACGACGACAAGCACACGCTGGCCGAGTTCGGCGGCGAGACCTACATCGACGAGTACCGCCTACACGAAGCGGTGGCCGACGGAGCCACGCTGCCCATCAAGTACCAGGACGCCTGGGTCAAGCTGGCGGCCGATGCCAAGCTGGACGAGGCCTTCAACGAGCAGTTCGCCCAGGCGCCCGAGGCGCACCAGCTGGCCCTGAAGAAGGCGCTGCTGGCCCGCTGGCGCCAGGCAGGCGACCGGATGGAGCAGGTGGCGGCGCACCTGGTGGAGCACTTTGTCAGCCATGTCCAGGCCAAGGGCCTGAAGGCCATGCTGGTGTGCAACGGCCGCGATATGGCGGTGCGCTACAAGGACCTGCTCGATGACTTGATGGCCCAGCGCGCTGCGCAGGGGTTGCCGACCTTCCAGAGCCAGGTGGTCATCTCCCTGGCGGGCATCACCGGCACGCGGACAGGCGCCACGGTGGAGGAAGAGGCGGCCGAGTACCAGCTGCCGGTCACCAAGGTGCAAAGCATCGAGGAGCGCATCCGCGATGAGCTGAAGGCTGGCAAGCGGCCGGTGGCGCTGCCGGCCGAGCAGATCAGCCATTTCGTCAGCAAGCTGTTCCCGCTGCCCTATGGCGACGAGAGCCAAGGCCAGGACGGCCAGCCGCAGGCCAACAACGTGGGGCTCATCATCGTGTCCGACATGCTGCTGACCGGCTGGGATGCGCCCATCGTCAGCACCATGTACTTGGACAAGCCGCTGAAGGAACACACGCTGCTGCAGGCCATTGCGCGGGTGAACCGCACGCTGCCGGGCAAGAACGCGGGCTATATCGTGGACTACCACGGCGTGGTGGAGAACCTGGACCAGGCGCTCAAGCTCTATGGCGGCGAGGTGCAGCCCGCGCAGGTGTGGCAGGGCGTGGAGACCGAGCTGCCCAAGCTGCAGAGCACGCTGGAGCGACTGCTGAAGCTGCTGCCCAAGCAGCACGACCCGGTCAGCGAGCGCGAGGCCTACAAGGACGATGCCGAGCGCTTCCTGGACCCGGCCAGCCGGCTGGATGCGGTGGAGGACTTCCTGGCGCTGGCCAAGCAGTTCAACCGCAGCATCGACATCATCCTGCCCGATGTGCGGGGCCTGCCCTTCAAGCCCTACTTCACGCTCTTTGCCGAAATCCGGCTGATGCTGCGCGACAAGCTGCCGGACGCCACCTACCGCGAGCGCATCACCCAGTTGGAATCCGCCCTGCTGCAGCGGCTGCTGGATGAGTACATCGCGGCCAGCCCGGCCAAGAGCCTGCTGGGGCGCGAGGTGTCCATCCTGGATGCCAGCGATATGGCGCGGTTGAAGCAGCTGGCCAGCCCCGGCAGCCAGGCGCTTGTGATGAAGAACCAGCTCAAGCACACCATCGTCACCGGTCGCGACAAGGACCCGGCCTTCTTCGACAAGCTGGCCGAGGAGCTGGAGAAGCTGCTGGAGGAGGAGAAGGCCGGCCGCATCAGCCAGGCGCAGTTCCTGGAGCAGCTGGAGCTGTTCGGCCAGCGCGTGGCTGACAAGGACAAGACGGGCTTCGAGACGCCGGCGCACTCGGCGGTGTTCCGCTACCTGGCCGCCCTGCTGGGTGAGGACACGGCACGCGCGGCAACGACCAAGCTCTTTGAAGACCCGTCGCTGAGCCAGACGCTGGCAGCCAGCAACTGGAAGCAGATGCTGGACCTGCACCCCGAGATGCGCGACCTGCTGCGCAAGCTGCTGATGCCGTTGGCCGGCTGGGAGCGCGCAGTGGCTCGTGAGCACGCTGCGCGCATCCTCGACATCCTGCTGAAGAACTGAGCCATGCCCCGCCTGCAGTACGGTCAGACGACCATCGAGTGGCGCTTCAAGGCCGATGCCACGCTCAAGCGGCACTACGTGACTGTGGAGCGTGGCCGGCCGGCACTGCTGCGCGGGCCAGCGGTTGGGCTCGAAGAGCAGGAGGCCCTGGTGCGACAGCGCGCCCGCTGGATTCGTGAGAAGCGGGCGCTGGTCGAAGCACCGGCCGCGGACGAGCAGATCGTGACCGGCAGCCGGCTGCGCTACTGCGGACGCACCTATTTCACCGAGGTGCGCCACGCGCCGAAGCTGGCGCACGCCACCTTGCACTTCACCGCGTCACGTTTCGTCATCGAGAACCCGGCCGGGCGCAGCATCAGCGCGGACGCGCTGGCGCCGCTGCTCAATGCGTTCTACCGGGAGAAGGCGCACGAGAAGTTGCTGACGCGCGTGCGGCACTGGGAGCGGCAGTCAGGCCTGCAGGCTCGGGGTGCTCGCATCAGGCACTTCCAGAGCAGATGGGCCAGTTGCAATGCGCAGAACGTCCTCGAATTCCACCCACGAGTGATGGAGCTGCCGGCCAGCGTGCAGGACTATGTCGTCGTGCACGAGCTTTGCCACACGGTCGAGAAGAGCCACACGCGGGCGTTCTGGGCATTGGTTGCCCGGCAGATGCCGGACTGGCGGCGCCAGCATGAGGTGCTGGAGCGGGCGGCGTTTGGGGACATGGTCTAGCGCCTGCTGACCCATTCCAAAGCCACTGCCTCACAGGCTTTCCCTCGACCGGACAGGTCATCTGCATCGCCGAAATGCACTTGCGGATCGGGACCTGCCCGGCTGGTCAGCGACCGACGCCAGCAGCTCAATCACAGCGCAATTCGGGACCGAATTGACGCTTCAAATCCGAGCGGCAGCGAGCGGCATCTGGAAGTTAAAACCACGGCGTTTGGGCAAATGACGCCGTTCTTTGTGTCCAGCAACGAGGAGCGGTTTTCACGGGATCACGCCGAATCCTTCGTGCTCTGCCGAGTTTTTGACTTCCGCTCGACGCCTCGATTGTTTGAGCTGCCCGGTCAAATCGCACAGCACTGCAATCTCGATCCCGTGACATTCCGAGCTAGTTTCCAGTAGCCGCTACTGCCGCACCGGTGTCTTGAAGATGTTCTTCTGATTCCAGGCTAGATACTCGGCACCTGGGTTCATGGCGGGTGACTGCGGCGAGATCATGGGCCGGCCGTGAAACTGCATTTGAGCCGCGCCGATGGCGTGCTGGCTGAAGACGATGCGGTGCTCCAAGGGTTCGACGGTGAATGCCCCCATATCGAACATCTTGTGATGCGTAGCGCACAGGCTCAGGCCATTGACCACCAAGTCAGGACCATTAGCCGTATGCCATTGAATGTGGGCAGCCTCCAGGCCCACTGGCATGTGGCTCACACGCAGATCAAAGCCGCAGATACAGCAACGGTATTCATAGGCCCGCAGCACCTCGTCTCGGAAGCCCGCATCCCTGCGGCGCTTGGACACCGCGGGCTTGCCATAGGCAGGTGCCTCAGGCTCGGCCAACCGCCGAGCATCAGATGACATGTCGAGACCCAGGACCTGGATCAGGTCTTCGTGCAGGCTGGGAGGAAACGTGGTCGTCAGCAACCGGGCGGCGATCTCAACCAACAAGCCTGGGTCTCGTCTTAGTGCCTCATAGACGGCCGGACTGAACCCCGCCTCTATCCCCGTGCTCCGAAGTTCACCCAGATTGGGCGTTGCCCCTGGCGGCCGCTCCAGCAGGGTGGCTGGCCCCTTCAAATCCCACAGCGAGCCGTTCCCGTCGGTGCGCAAATGCCAGAAAGGGTAATGGCGTGAACCCGGAGCACTGCTCGGGCCAAACTGGGTCAATAGCGCTTTGAGCTCTTGGTCGTAGGCGGCAAAAGGTTGCAGGCGAGCTTCACCCCGCTGGAGGTGCGCCAAGGCCAGCAAGAGCATCAATGGCTTGTGAGGCGCATAGACGCCGCGCCGCAGCGCTCGCCGAATCTGATCGACCTCTGCAAGTACCTGCTCGCGCTGGGTAGCTGCGTTCATACAGCCTCCGCTTGATGCGCGCGGCAGAATTGCAGCCCGCCGAACCGCCTGGGGTTGTTCCAGCAGAACTTGCCCTCGGCGTAGCTGATCTTTGAATGGCATTTCACACATTCCAGCTTGCGGTAGAGCGGATGGTTTTCGACGGATTGGGTGGCTTGTGGACACACCTCAGACTTGCCACGAGCCTCGACGCTGACGGCTGTGGCCGGCTGGACCGACTCGGCGGATCGCGGCGTCATGAAGGCCGGTAGCGCGAGAGGATCTTGAGGCCGATGCTGGCGAGCAAGCTTTTCGGCCCAGCTCTTGAGAGTGTCGCTGCTGTGCACATTCATCAGCATGCCGAAGGTGGCACCGACGCTTATGCGCTCATTCACATAATGCTCATGCCAGCTGGCGATCTGGTCCGCCTTGATCACGTCGCGAGTATCGAAAGCCTTGGGTTCCGGCCGCTCAATGATGGCCTTGGGGTGGAGCAGCACCGCGTGATGAAAGACTGGCTTCAAGCCCGCTCGACCCGTGATGTCCAGGCGCTCCAGCAGACGGGTCAGCACGCGCTCATGTCGCCTGCTTTGCTCCAAGGGGGAGGGGATGCCATGGGCCCTTGTGTTGCCGTAGCGCACCGTGAACTCACCGTGCTCATTGATCTGCAAATGGCCGCTGAAGCACTTGGTCTCAAAGAGATAGATCTGCAAGGTACGGTGCAAAACCAGATGGTCGATCTGGGCCACCTCGCCATCGACGCTAACGCGTAGGTCGTGGAGTACCGCGCTATAGCTGCTGTCCTTGAGCCAGTTGTCGATGTAGTAGGCGGCGTCACGTTCGCCTTGCAGGCCCAGTTGCAAACGATCCAGCTCCTCGCGCAGCCATTGCCGCTGCCGGGCGTCCAACTGCGTGGATTGCTGGAGATCGTTCAGAAGTTGTATGCGCTTGCGTTTGTCGTCGGCGGTCTTGATCAGCACGGTTGTTTGCGAGGGGTTGCTGCTGCCACCACTTCCACTACTGCGGATGCCGCATTAGCTCCACCCTCGTCTTGTAGTTCATATCCCTATGCGGCGGATTCTGCCGCTTTCGTGGACCAACAAGCGCGATGCTGGCCCACGCGTCCTGTGCTGAATGTCACCACTTCGGCACAGCGGGCTGATCAATCAGCCGCGACCCCCAACTCATACACCCTCACCTCCCCACCCCCATGCATCACCCGCTCGCGTAGCCGCCAGCCGGCGCGCAGCATCAGGCTGTCCGACGTGGCGGTGGCGCAGAAGAGGGTGGGGATGCGGGACTGATGATGATGGGCGCGGGCCTCGCTCACCAGGGCCTGCAGCAGCAGCAGGCCTATGCCCTGGCGGCGCAGGGCCTGAGGCACCAGGGCGGCGCCGGCCCAGGGGCCCAGGCCGGGGCAGGGGGCAAAGGGCTCGGTCTTGATCGCGGCAAAGCCGCAGGGGCGCTCCAGGCCTGACGAAGCCTCGAGCTGCAGGGCCACCAGGCCCAGGGGCAGGGCGGCGGGGTCGGGCTGGGCATAGGCCAGCAGATCGCGGCGGGCGTCTCCCGGGCCGCCGGGGCCGTAGTAGCCGGGCCATTCAGCCTCGAACCAGGCTTGCAGCTCGGGGATGAATTCCGGCCGCTCGCGCAGGGGCAGCACACGCAGATGCGTATCGAGTGAGGTCTTGCTCATGGCCGCCAGCCTAAACCAGCGGCGGACTCAGCTTGAGCCTAGAGCGCGCTCAACGGCGCCAGGGATTGTCGGGCCGCCGGTCCCAGCGATCGGGCACGCCGTCGCGGTCGCTGTCGCGATAGCGGCCACCGCCGTGGTGGTGGTGATGGTGGTGGTGATAGGCAGGCGGGCTCCAGCGCGGGCCGCGTTCCTCATAGTAGTAACCATAGACCGGCGGACCGTAGACCACGGGCGCAGGCTGCACATAGACGGGACGGGGCGGCGGCACATAGACCGGCGCGGCGTAGACGGGCGTGCCGATGGTGACGGACCACTGCACATCGGGCCGAGCCTGGGCGCTTTGCAGGGTGGCCAGGCTGCCCAGAGCCATCAGCAGCAGGGCGGCCGCGGCCTTCTCACCCTTGCCGCGGCCGCGGACGGACGGGGACAGGGGCAGGTCTTGGGCATGCGGTGAGTTCGGCAACATGGGCGCACTCCTTCCTGGCGGGTGAGGTGGCAAAGGGTCGAGGGGCTCGCTGAAGGGCAAGCAACGAGCGCTCAACGCTGCTGCGCCGAGCCTGGCTGACAGGCAATTTGTAAGCGCCGGCTTCGAGATGTGAAGCCGGCGCAGCCCCTGCCCAGCACTCCAAGGGCTCAGGCTCAGCCCTTCACACACACCACCTGCTTCAGGGTGTGCAGCACCTCCACCAGGTCCTGCTGGGCGGCCATGACGGCGTCGATGTCCTTGTAGGCCGCGGGCGTCTCGTCGAGCACGTCCTTGTCCTTGCGGCACTCCACGCCCTCGGTGGCCGCGCGGTGATCGGCCAGGGTGAACTGGCGCTTGGCATCGCCACGACTCATCACGCGGCCAGCGCCGTGCGAGCAGCTCTCGAAGCTCTCGGGGTTGCCCTTGCCGCGCACGATATAGCTGCGCGCGCCCATGCTGCCGGGGATGATGCCCAGCTGGCCGGCCTTGGCGCTGACGGCGCCCTTGCGGGTGACGTAGACCTCCTCGCCGAAGTGGCGCTCCTTCTGCACATAGTTGTGGTGGCAGTTCACCGCCTCGATGTGCGACTGGAAGTTCTTGCGGATCACGGTCTTGGCCGCCTCGATCACGCGGCGCATCATCAGCTCGCGGTTCAGGGCCGCAAACTTCTGGGCCCAGCCCACGGCGCGCACATAGTCGCCGAAGTAGCGCGCGCCTTCCTCGAAATAGGCCAGGTCGCGGTCGGGCAGATTGGCGTTGTGACGCAGCGCGTCCTGCTTGGCCAGCTCGATGAACATGGTGCCTATAGCATTGCCCACGCCGCGCGAGCCCGAGTGCAGCATGAACCAGACAGCGCCTTCCTCATCCAGGCAGACCTCGATGAAGTGGTTGCCCGACCCCAGGGTGCCCAGGTGATGGCGGTGATTGGTCTTGGCCAGCTTGGGATAGTCGCGGCAGAGCTCGCTGAACTCCGGCTCCAGCTGGGCCCAGGCCGTGTCCACCGAACCCGGCACCTTGCCCCAGGCGCCCGGGTCGCGGGCGCCGGGCGCGCGGCCATGGGGCACGGCGCGCTCGATGGCGCTGCGCAGAGGCGCCAGATTGTCCGGCAGGTCTTCGGCACGCAGCGTGGTCTTGGCGGCCATCATGCCGCAGCCGATGTCCACACCCACCGCCGCCGGGATGATGGCGCGCAGCGTGGGGATGACCGAGCCCACCGTGGCGCCTATGCCCAGGTGCACATCGGGCATGGCCGCGATGTGCTTGAAGACGATGGGCAGGCGCGCGGCATTGGCCAGCTGACGGCGGGCCGAGTCTTCCACCGGCACGCCGCGGGTCCACATCTTGATGGGCACGCCACCGGGCACCTCTTCCTGCAGATGGTTCTCTTGTTCTTGCTTGTTGTTCATGGTTTTCTCCCTGAGGCCGTTTGCCAGGCGGGCCTCGCATTTGAGTCAAGGTCATCCCTCACGATGGTTGAGGGTGGCCGGTGACGGGTTCCGGCGCCGCCCAATCCTTGCGGCCGGTTTGGCTTCGCGAAGCGCGAGCTCCACGCGAAGCGGTCTGGTGAAACAGGGGACCCGCGGGTCCGACTTCGGCTGTGCCCGAGCGCGACGCTCCCGTCGGAGCTGGTGTGTCGCTGCACGTGGGGCTGGCCCTTGCGATCGGCCCCGCGCACATCCCGGACCGCCAACACCATTGCAGCGCGGCCACGGAGTGCAAGGACACAGCCGAAGTCGGACGGCGACTCCCTGTGTCTTCTCAATCAAGCGACGCCGCCTTGGCGTCCAAAAGCAAGAGGCCCGGATCCTTGCGGAATCCGGGCCTCTGGGTGACAGAGCTTGGAGTGCTGACGCGCTAGGCGCCGCGCTCTCCCGGATGCAGGAGCTTCCGACCTTCTGCTGCTTCAGCAGCGCGAATACCGACACGCGCAGTCATCACGCCCAAGGCGGCCATGCGCAGCGCGCAAGCGGCTGTCAGGCGGGCGTTGATGAGAGGGCGGCGGGTCTTCACGATGGGTCCTTTCCTGGAAATCTGTGGCTGATCTGGTCGGGAGGCCGGCTTGGCTTGTCCCGTGGCTGCGCACTGTAAATAGTCTTTACTCCACGGTCAAGCCCTTGCGACAATCGCGCTGTTGTCTCTTTGCCTCAGCTGTCCGCTGGCTCCCACCGTGGCCGATACCACTCTCGCGCGTCGCCAGAACGTGCTGATTCTTTTCCAGGCCTTTGCCGAGCAGGCCCTGGCCGCGGGCGCGCCGCCCAAGGGCCTGGAGCAGGCCTTTGCCGCGCAGCTGCAGATCTCGCCCAGCATGTGGAGCCAGATCAAGAGCGCCCGCCCCATCGGCGACAAGCTGGCGCGCCAGATCGAGGTGCTGTGCGCGCGGCCCGTGGGCTGGCTGGACGAGGATCATCCCGAGGCGCCGCCCAGCCCGGCCGAGCGCGAGTTCATGGCCCTGGCCCTGGCCGCCTGGCGCGCCAGCAATGGCGCGGGACGAAAGGCCCTGCGCCAGCAGCTGCAGGCGGCTCAGAACAGCTCGTCCAGCAGCTCGAAGTAGCGGCGGCGCTCCGCCTGGTCGGGGCGGCCCAGGCCCTGCAGCAGGCGCTGCGCGGCGGCTTCGCCCTCGTCCAGATCATCACGCAGGGCGCGCACGGCAAAGGCGATGTCCAGCCAGCGATCGGCCCGGCCGCCGCGGCCCAGGTCCAGGAAGTGCAGCTGCTCGCCCTCGTCCACAAAGACATTGGCGTCGCAGAGATCGCCGTGCGAGAAGACCCAGTCTTCCTGGGCCGGGCGAGTCCGCGCCAGATGGTCCAGCACGGCGGCCGGCGCCGCATTCGCGGGCAGGCCGGGATAGCCCTGCAGCTCGGCGTCGTCGGCGCACAGGCCTTGCTCGATCAGCAAGCCCAGCTCGGCCAGGCGCAGGTCCAGGCCCGAATCGAAGGGGCAGTCGCGCAGAGGCACGGCCTGCAGCTGGCGCAGGGCTTCGGCCAGCACGGCCTCGGCCGCGGCGGGCTCGCTGCCCATCAGGGCCGAGAGCGGTCGCCCCGGCAGCTCGCGCGTGATCAGGCACTCGCCCTCGGCCGCGCCCACGGCCAGCACCAGCTCAGGCACCCTGAGCCGCGAGGCGCCGGCCAGCCAGTCCAGCACCCGCGCCTCGCGCAGGGCGCTGTAGGTGGTGGCCACATAGGGCTTGGGGCAGAGCTTCAGGAAGAAGCCCGCGCCGCCCTTGTCAAAGCGATAGACCCGGCAGGGCGACTCGCCCACGGGATCGCGCCACAGGGGCGCGTCCCCCACGAAACGCCGCACCTCGGCCGGCAACTGCTGCAAGTTCAAGACTACTCCTCCTCTGAGCGGGCAGTGTGGGCCCGGCCGTGAACGCATACCAGCGCCTTGCGGCGAACGGGTGGCTGGCGGGCATGAAGCACCGCCGGCACGGCCTCAGTAGCGCTCGTCGAAGGCGAACAGCGGCTTGCGCGTCTTCCAGGCCCCGGCCGTGAAATCGGGGAACTCCAGGGTCTTGAAGCCCTGGGCGATGGACTGCTCCGAGAGCGGCGTGATGGCGCTCCAGGCCACGGCGTCGTAGATGTCTATGGGCATGGGCGCGCCGGCCTTGAGCGCCTCCACAAAGGCATGGATCACGAAGAAGTCCATGCCGCCATGGCCCGCGCCCTCGGCGGCGGCGGCGTGCTTCTTCCACAGCGGATGCTCGAACTGGTCCTGGTAGGGCTTGAAGGCCTCCCACTGATGCGGCTTGCTGCGCCCCTCGATATGGATGGACTCGTTCACATCCATCCACAAGCCCTTCGTGCCCTGCACGCGGAAGCCCAGCGAGTAGGGGCGGGGCAGGGAGGTGTCGTGCTGCAGCAGGATGGTCTCGCCGTTCTCGCAGGCCAGGCTGGTGGTGACGATATCGCCCAGCTTGAAGCGCACCTTCGCATTCGGATGATCCTTGCCGCCCTGGGCCTGCACATAGTCCTGCAGGCCGCGCGCCTTGCTGGCGAAGGCGTTGATGTGGGTGAATCGGTTGCCGCGATGGATGTTGGCGTACATGGCGCAGGGGCCGATGCCATGGCTGGGATAGAGCTCGCCGTTGCGCTGCACCGAGTGCTCGGTGCGCCAGCGCGCCTCGCTCCAGCCCTTGGGGCCGAACTCCACGCCGCCGCCATAGGGCTTGGCGGGGTTGCCGCTGTTGAACTTCACGGCGCGCAGATCATGCTGGTAACCGCCCTGCAGATGCACCAGCTCGCCGAAGAGCCCGGCCCGCACCATCTGCAGCACGGCCAGCACATCGCGGCGGTAGCAGACGTTCTCCAGCAGCATATAGGGCGTGCCGGTCTTGAGCTGGGTGTTCAGCACATCCCAGTGGTCCTGCAGCGTGATGCCGGCCACCACCTCGCAGCCCACGGCCACCCGGGCCTGCATGGCGCCGATGGCCATGGGCGCATGCCATTCCCAGGGCGTGGCGATGATCACGCCGTCCAGCCCGGCCTTGGCCAGCATCTGGCGCCAGGCCTCGGGGTCGCGGTCCTCGCCCCAGGTGGCGGGGCGGGGGCGGCCAGCCTTCTCGGTCATGGCCAGGGCCTTGGCCAGCATCAGGGGTTCGATATCGCAGAGCGCGGCCACCTCCACGTCATCGCGGCGCAGCAGCTCGCGCAGCAAGACCTGGCCCCGCAGCCCGGTGCCTATCATGCCCAGGCGCAGGCGAGAGCGCGTGCTGGCCGGGGCCAGGGCGCGCACGGCACCGCTGCCGGCCGCCAGGCTCAGGCCGGCGGCCGTGGCCAGCAGCAGCTGCCGCCGCTGCAGCGGCTTGGTCTTGTCATCCATGATCTTGTCCTCCGGATCGGGCGTGGTCTTGTTCTGGCCCGGCACTCTGCCAGAAATTCCTTGCACCCCACCCCGGGGCTGGCCCCCGGGTTCGCAGCACGCACCGCCCCTGCCCCCTCCGGTGCCGGCTGCGGCGATGATGGGACCATGAACACATCGCCCCATAAACCCCTGTGCCTGCTGCTCGTGGCCCTGGCCGATGAGTACAAGGCCCTGCTGCACGAGCGCTTCGAGCTGATCGACGCTCCCACCGCCGCCCTGCGCGCCGCCGCCATTGCCCAGCACGGCCCGCAGATCGAGCTGGTGCTCACCAATGGCGCCACCGGCCTGCGTGCCGAGGAAATGGACGCCATGCCGCGCCTGCGCCTGGCCGCCGCCCAGGGCGCCGGCTACGAGAACCTGGACGTGGCGGCCGCCAAGGCCCGCGGCCTGGCCGTGTGCAACGGCGCCGGCACCAATGACAGCTGCGTGGCCGACCACACCCTGGCCCTGCTGCTGGCCAGCGTGCGGGCCCTGCCGCAGCAGGACCGCGCCCTGCGCGAGGGCCTGTGGCGCGACGCCCTGCCCCTGCGCCCCAGCGTCAACGGCCGCCGCCTGGGCGTGCTGGGCCTGGGCACCATAGGCCGCAAGATCGCGCTGCGCGCCCAGGCCTTCGAGATGCAGATTGGCTATCACAACCGCCGCCCGCGCGGCGACGCGCCGGCCGACTGGGCCTTTTTCGACAGCCCGCGCGCCCTGGCCGCATGGGCGGACTTTCTGGTGGTGGCCGCGCCTGGCGGCGCCGACACGCGCCATATCGTCAATGCCGAGGTGCTGGCCGCCTTGGGCCCGCAAGGCCATCTGGTGAATATCGCGCGCGGCAGCCTGGTGGATACCGCCGCCCTGGCCGAGGCCCTGGCCGCCGGCCGCCTGGGCGGTGCGGCCCTGGACGTGTACGAGAGCGAGCCGCGCCCGCCCGAGGCCCTGCTGGGTTTTGCCAATGTGATCCTCACGCCGCATATCGCCGGCTGGTCGCCGGAGGCCATACGCGCCACCGTGGATCTCTTCATCGCCAATGTCCAGGCCCTGGACCAAGGCCAGCCTCTGCTGACGCCGCTGTGAAGCGTGCGGCCGCGGCGCCCCGGCCGCGGCCTGGTTCTCTCCCCCTCCCTTTTTCTTGCGTGTTCCGCGGGCCATCCGGCCCGGGGAATGCCCGGTCTTGCGCGTTCGCCAGGGATCGCTAGGCTGGGCCGTGGCATCGAGTTCGCCCTGAGCGCATTGGCAAGGAATGGCCATTTCCTGGATGCCGCATGGGCGGACATTCCGATTTCCTTGTTTCCTTACTTCCTTGCTTTCCGACATCACGGATTCCGGGATAGGAGCACAAGCCAGGCGGGCGGAAAAACGGCCTCAAAAACGCGCCAAAACGAGGGAGACCCCGCCGGGCGGGGGCCGGAAAAACGGTCAAAACAAGGGAGTGCGCCTGAACGCGGGCAGGCGGCGGCGCAAAAAAGGCCGCAAAAAAGGGGAGACCCGGAAAACGCCGGCCGACACCAGCCCCGTCCGCCGTTCAAAAATGGGCAGACCGTAACAAGATGTGTAAATCGGCAGGCCGGACAGGGCGGGCGAAAGGGCGGGCCATAAGCCGCCCCTTCGCAAAGCAGCAATCGGGAGGCGGGATAATCCGCCCCATGTCAAAGACGTTCCCTCGCTGCCGCACCCGGCCCCTGCGCCTGGTCGGCCTGCTGGCGGCCCTCGTCCTGGCGGGCTGTTCCAGCCTCAACCCCATTGCCGACTCCAAGCCCCGCAAGCCCGTCTACCAGAACGAGCGCTTCCAGGCGGACGAAACCTTCTCCCGCCTCTTCGATGCCGGCGTGGACGACACCTGCGAGGCCGCGCGCCGCGCCCTGCTGAGCCAGGGCTATGTGATCAGCCAGGCCAGCGGTGGCCTGGTCAATGGCTCCAAGCGCTTCCAGCCCGAGGGCGAGGTGCATGTGGAGATCAGCTTCAACATCGTCTGCGTGGCCGACGGCAGCAGCGGCCAGGTGGCCACCGCCTATGTCAGCGCCCAGCAGGACCGCTATGTGCTGAAGAAGAGCCCCAACTCCACCAGCATCGGCGTGAGCGCCATCGGCTCCATCTCCATGCCCCTCTCGTCCACCCAGGACTCCCTGGTCAAGGTGGCGTCCGAGACCATTCCCGCCGGCGAGTTCTACGACCGCTTCTTTGCCCTGATGCAGCGCCTGGTGCGCGAACAGCGGGAGCAGGGCGGGGTGGCGGCGGCCGAGTCGCGCGGCGGCGGCTGAAGCCCCTATTGCGGCGGCGCTCCGGCCGCCGCCTCCACGGCCCGCGTCATCAGCAGCGCCCGTTCACGCCCATTGCGGGCCAGGGCGGCGGCGCGCAGAAATGCCTCGCGGGCCTCGGCGCCGCGGCCCAGCTTGAGCAGCAGATCGCCCTGCACGCTGGGCAGCCAGTGATAGGCCTGCAGCTGCTTGTCCTGACCCAGGGCCACCACCAGGGCCAGGGCTGCGGCCGGCCCCTGGGCCATGCCCACGGCCACGGCACGGTTCAGGGCCACCACCGGTGAGGGGTTGAGCCGGTAGAGCGCGTCGTAATGGCCCACGATGGCGGGCCAGTCGGTGTCTTCGGCGCGGCGCGCGCGCGCGTGGCAGGCGGCAATGGCGGCCTGCAGGGCGTAGGGGCCCAGCGGGCCGCGCGCCTGGGCGGCCGCCAGGGCGGCCAGGCCGCGGCGTATCAGCAGAGGGTCCCAGCGGCCGCGGTCCTGCTCCAGCAGCAGCACGGGCCGGCCCTCGGCATCGGTGCGGGCATGCTGGCGCGAGGCCTGGATCTCCAGCAGGGCCTGCAGGCCCAGCACCTCGCCTTCGTCCGGCGCCAGGCCGGCCAGCACGCGGGACAGGCGCAGGGCTTCCTCGCAGAGCTCGGCGCGTAGCCAGTCCTCGCCGGCGGTGGCCGTGTAACCCTCGTTGAAGATCAGGTAGACCACCTCCAGCACCGAGGCCAGGCGCTCGGTGCGCGCCGCGCCGCGCGGCACCTCGAAGGGCACGGCCGCCTCCTTGAGCGTGCGCTTGGCCCGCACGATGCGCTGGGCGATGGTGGGCTCGCTGGCCAGAAAGGCGCGGGCGATCTCCTCGGTGCTTAGGCCACCCAGCAGACGCAGGGTCAGGGCCACGCGCGCCTCGGTGGAGAGCAGGGGGTGGCAGGCGGTGAAGATCAGGCTCAGCAGATCGTCGCCGATATCGTCCTGGCGGGCGGCATCGAGCGCGTCCACGAAATCGGGCGTGTGGTCCATCTGCAGGGTGGCCAGGTCCTGGCCCAGCTCCTCTTCCTTGCGGGCATGCAGCTGACGGGCCCGGAGCAAGTCCAGGGCCCGGTTCTTGGCCGTGGTCATCAGCCAGGCGGCCGGCTTGTCGGGCAGGCCCTGGCGCGGCCAATGCTCCAGCGCGGCCACCAGGGCGTCCTGGGCCAGTTCCTCGGCCTGGCCCACATCGTGGGTGATGCGGGCCACGGCGGCGATGATCTTGGCCGCCTCCAGGCGCCAGACCGTCTCGATGGCCCGGCGCGCCTGCTGCTCGGTGCCGCCCTGCTTGTCTGCCCCCATGCGCTCAGCCCTGAGCGCCCTGGACCATGTGCACCAGCTCCCAGATATGGCCATCCAGATCCTCGAAGCCATGGGCATACATGAAGCCATGGTCCTGGGCCGCGCGCGGCACCCGGCCCCCGGCCGCCAGGGCCTTGGCCACCAGGGCGTCCACCTCGGCGCGGCTGCTGCAGGACAGGCAGGTCAGCACCTCGGTGGCCTCATGGGCCTTGACGATGGGCTTGCTGGTGAAGCCGGCGAAGAAGGGCTCGACCAGCAACATGGCAAAAAGGTTCTCGCCCAGCACCAGACAGGCGCCCTGATCGTTGCTGAACTCGGGGTTGAAACGGTAGCCCAGGGCCTCGAAGAAGGCGCGCGAGCGCGCCATGTTCTGGATGGGCAGGTTGACGAAGATCTGCTGATGCATGGGGTGGTCTCCGGATTGGCGTGAAGGATAGGCGTCAGGCGGGCTGTTCGGCCAGCTGCTTGAGGTGGCCCAGGCCGTCCTCGAAATCGGCGCCGACCATGCGGTCCATGCTGATGAACAGGCCGATCAGCTTGGACATGAAGGGCGAGGGGCCGGCCATGCTCCAGCGCAGCTCGGTGCCGCCACCGCTGAGGGGCTGGAGCACGAACTCGGCCTGGTTCTGCGCCTCGAAGGGCTTGAGGAAGTCCAGGCGCATCAGCACCTTGCGGCCGGGCTGGACTTCGGTGATCTCCATGCGGCCGGTGCCCACCTTCTGGCTCTCCCAGGCATAGGCCGCGCCCACGCCGGCCTTGCTGGCGCCAAAGGTGTAGCGGAGCTCGGGGTCCTTGCGCTCCCAGGGGTTCCAGCGCTTGAACTGCTGCAGATCGCTGATCAGGGCATAGACGCGCTCGGGCGGCGCCTGGATGCGGGCGCTGCGTTCCACGCGGAAGCTGTCGGGCCGGCTCGCGGCCAGGATCAGCACCAGGGCCAGCAGGCCGACAAAGAGCAGGGCAAAGGTCTTGATCATGGGGGCTCCCTCGGGTCTGGCGCGGGCTCAGGCCGCTGTTGCGAAATCTTCCATCTCGTAGAGCTGGCGCAGCTCGATCACACCGCCATCGCCCTCGCGGCCGAAGGGCGCCGGAAAGCGCCGCGCCCATTCCATGGCCTCCTCGCGGGAGCGCACCTGGATCAGGGTGTAGCCGGCAATCAGCTCCTTGGTCTCGGCGAAGGGGCCGTCCAGCACCCGGCCCTGGCCGTTCTGGTAATGGATGCGCCAGCCCTCGCGGCTGGGCCGCAGGCCGGCGCCGTCCAGCAGCACGCCGGCCCGGGCCAGCTCCTCGTGATAGGCCACCATCTCCTGCATCAGGGGCTCGTCAGGGCGGGGCAGCACGCCGGCCTCGCTCTGGGCGGTGGCGCGAACAATGATCATGAATCGCATGGTCTCTCTCCTGGGATGGGGGCCGGCAGCCGCTTGCGCCGGCCTTCTTCTGCACGACGGTCTGGACCGCGGCTTCTCGACAGGCCGCGGCGCTTCAAGGCCCTTTCAGCGCCCATTCAAGGGTTTTCACCGAGGGATCCGGGCCGGGACGGCCCGTGTGCGAATGGCACAGGCAGGCGGCAGTACGTACTGGTTTATGCCGATGTATCGCTGAAATACGATAAATATATTTACCTCAGTTCAACGCCAGGACGGCCCAAAGCCCAGGCCGCCCGCATCCAAGGAGCAGACATGAGTACCCCCCACCAGCCGCGCTGGACCGGCATCTTCCCGGCCGTGACGACCAAGTTCCATGCCGATGAACGCATCGATGCCGAAGGCACGGCCAAGCACATCGACTTCCAGATCCGCAACGGCATCCACGGCCTGGTGACCTGCGGCTCCCTGGGTGAGGCCAGCACCCTGAGCCTGGAGGAGAAGGTGGAAGTGGCGCGCATCGCCCTGCAGGCCGCCGAGGGCCGCATCCCGGTGCTGGCCAATGTCTCCGAGACCAGCACCCGCGAGGCCCTGCGCTATATCGAGGCCTGCAACAAGATCGGCGTGGCCGGCTATATGGTCATGCCCTCGGTCATCTATGTGGCCGATGCCCGCGAGGCCATGCTGAATGTGCGCACCATGGCCGAGGCCGCCCAGAAGCCCATCATGGTCTACAACAACCCGGTGGCCTACCGCGTGGATCTGAAGCCCGAGCACATGCAGGAGCTGGCCGACTGCAAGTGGATCGCCGCCATCAAGGAAAGCACCGGCGACATCCGCCGCATCACCGATCTGCGCAATGCCCTGGGCGACCGCTACCAGCTCTTCTGCGGCGTGGACGACCTGGCCTATGAGGCCCTGGCCCTGGGCGCCGACGGCCTGCTGGCCGGCGTGGGCTGCACCTTCCCGCGCGAGACCGTGGCCCTGTTCGAGCTGATGAAGGCCGGCCAGTGGGCCGAGGCGCTCAAGCTCTACCAGTGGATGACGCCCATGCTGCACCTGGATGTGTCCAACAAGCTGGTGCAGAACCTGAAGCTCATCGACGTGGTGGCCGGCGTGAGCAGCGAGCATATGCGCAAGCCCCGCCTGCCCCTGATCGGCGAGGAGCGCGCCTTCGTCACCGCCGTGGTCGAGAAGGCCCTGGCCAGCCGCCCCGAGCAATACCGCTCCGTCGCCTGAGGACAGCGCCATGCAAGACCCTGCTGCACCGACGCGACACCTCTGGGCCCGCTGGGTGCAGCAGGCCTCCGGCGCCATCCTGGCGCTGGAGCGTCTGGCCCTGATGGGCCTGATGGGTCTGCTGACCCTGCTGATCCTGCTCAACGTCGTCACCCGCTACACGGGCATGCCCATCTACTGGGTGGACGAGGCCTCGGTCTACACCGTGGTCTGGCTCTGCTTTGTGGGCGCCTCGGCCATGACGCGGCTGCGCCTGGACTTCGCGGTGACCCTGCTCACCGACTGGCTCAGCGAGCGCAATGCCCGGCGGGTCAAGGCCCTGGCCACCTTCGGCGTGCTGCTCTTCGGCCTGGCCCTGCTGACCATGTGCTGGGTCTGGATGGACCCGGTGGGCATCGCCCGCTACGGCTTCGACGCCAAGGCCTATGCGGCCGACAGCTTCAACTTCCTCTACACCGAGCGCACCCAGACCCTGAACTGGCCCAGCTGGGCCGTGCAGCTGGTGCTGCCGCTCTTCGGCATCGGCTTCACGGTGCATGCCGCGGCCAATCTGGTGGAGGACCTGGGCCTGCGCCCGCGGGCCGAGATTCGCGGCTTTGATCTCGGCAATGCCGAGGAAACGGTGAATTGAGATGAGCACCGGCATCTTCTTCCTGCTCGTGATGCTGCTGGGCGTGCCCATCGGCGTCTGCCTCTGCCTCTCGGGCATCGTCTACATCTATGCCAGCGACGCCCAGGTGCTGTTCCAGTCCTTCCCCAGCCAGATGTTCGGCGGGGTGGACAGCTACGGCCTGATCGCCATTCCGCTCTTCATCCTGATCGGCGAGATCATGAGCAGCGGCGGCATCACGCGCCGCCTGGTGGAGCTGGCCATGGGCTTTGTGGGCTCCGTGCGCGGCGGCCTGGCCTACGTGAACATCCTGGCCAACATGATGCTCGCCTCCATCATCGGCTCCGCCACCGCCCAGGTGGCCATCATGTCCAAGATCATGGTGCCGGAGATGGAGAAGCAGGGCTATGACAAGACCTTCGCGGCCGGCGTCACCGTCTACGGCGGCATGCTGGGCCCCATCATCCCGCCCTCGGTGATGTTCGTGGTCTACAGCGTGCTGGCCCAGGTGGCCGTGGGCGACATGCTGATGGCCGGCCTGCTGCCCGGCATCCTGCTGACCCTGCTCTTCTTCGTGGTCATCGCCTGCATGGGCTATTTCTACAAGTACCCGCGCAGCGAGAAGAAGAGCCTGCGCGAGCGCGGCCGCATCATCCTGCGCGCCTCGCCCACCTTGCTGATCCCCGTCGTGATCGTGGGCTCCATCCTGGCCGGCGTGGCCAACCCCACCGAGTCGGCCGCCGTGGGCGCCGTGGTCTCGGCCCTGGTGGGGCGCTTCGTGACCCGCGAGTTCCGCTTCGCCATGCTGCCGCAGATCCTGCTGCGCGCCGCCGTGTACTCGGCCATCGTGCTCTTCCTGGTGGCTGCCGCCGCGGTCTTCTCCTGGCTGCTGATCTACGGCAAGGTGCCCCAGGCCGCCGCGGCCTGGATCCAGACCGTGGCCAAGGACCCGGTGAGCTTTCTGCTGATCACCAATGTGATCCTGCTGGTGATAGGCACCGTGATCGACGGCATTCCCGGCCTGATCATGACCGTGCCCATCCTGCTGCCCATCGCCACCGAGATCTATCACATCGACCCGCGCCACTTCGGCGTGGTGGTGGTGGTGAACCTGGTGCTGGGCCTGATGTCGCCGCCGGTGGGTCTGAGCTTCTTCGTGGCCGCCGCCGTCACCGGCGCCAAGCCCGGAAAGATGTTCCTGGTCACCTTGCCCTTCTTCCTGATCTGCTGCGTGGCCCTGGTGCTGCTCTCGCTCTTTCCCAGCCTCTCCCTCGGCCTGCTGAACTGAACCCCCACCCACCCCAGAAAGGTTCCGCCATGACCCTGCTGACCCGCCGCCACTTCGTCCAAGCCAGCGCCGCGCTGGCCGCTCCGGCCTTCATCGGCCAGGCCCGCGCCCAGGGCAAGGAGTTCCGCCTGGGGCTCATCACCCCGGCCGGCCATTCCTGGAACCGCGCCGCCCTGGCCTTTGGCGAGGCCCTGAAGAAGGAGACCAACGGTCGCCTCAGCGCCACCGTCTTCCACTCCGGCCAGCTGGGCAATGAGGCGGCCATGATGCAGCAGCTGCAGACCGGCGCCCTGGACATGGGCTGGATCCAGGCCGCCGAGCTGGGCTCGCGCGTGGCCAGCATCGCCTCGATCAACGCGCCCTATCTGGTGCGCTCCACCACCGATGTGGCCAAGCTGGTGCGCCACGAGGCCGCGCTCAAGCTGCTGGAGGTGCTGCCGCGCGAGACCGGCACCGTGGGCCTGGGCTGGGGCATCACCGGCATGCGCGTGGTCTTCTCCACCAAGGAGATTGCCGGCGTCAAGGACCTCAAGGGCATGAAGCTGCGCATCAACCCCACGCCGGTCTACCGCGACTTCTACCAGTCCCTGGGCGCCGCGCCCACGCCCATCCCCACGCCCCAGGTCTTCGACGCCATGGCCAATGGCCAGGTGGACGGCCTGGAAGCCGATATCGAGTTCTCCTGGAACCAGCGCTTCGACAAGGTGGCCAAGGCCATGCTGCAGATGAACGCGCTCTTCATGCCCTTCGCCCCCCTGGTCTCGGGCCGGGTGTGGAAGGACCTGGACGCCAAGGACAAGGAGCTGATCCGCGGTCTGGTGCGCCAGAGCCTGGACGCGCAGATCCGCGACATCGTCACCACTGAGCTGGGCCTGATCGAGCGCTTCAAGGCCGTGCCCTTCGCCATCCGCACCGAGCCCGGCCTGGACACCGCCGCCCTGGCCCGCGAGTTCGACAAGGTCTGGCTGCCCAAGGCCCCGCAGATCGCCGAGCTGCGCAAGGTGGGAGCCACGCTGTGAGCGTGTCCACGATCACCGGCGAGCAGCTGATCGGTGCCGGCGCGCGCTACGGTCGGGCCGGCGAGCTGCAGGCCTGGAGCATGCTGCAGGGCCAGGGCTTGCCCGAGCGCTTTGGTGGCGGCGACGCGGCCGATGTGGACGCCGCCTGCCGCCTGGCCCAAGCCGCCTTCGACCCCTTCCGCCAGACCCCGCCCGAGACCCGCGCCCGCCTGCTGGAAGCCGTGGCCCAGGGCCTCGTGGACCTGGGTGAGGCGCTGATAGCGCGCGCGCACCAGGAAACCGGCCTGCCGGTCGCGCGCCTGCAGGGCGAGCGCGGCCGCACCACCGGCCAGCTCCGCCTCTTCGCCCGCGTGCTGCGCGAGGGCCACTGGCAGGGCCAGCGCTGGGACCCCGCCCAGCCCGAACGCCAGCCCCTGCCACGGCCCGATCTGCGCCTGCGCCAGATCGGCCTGGGCCCGGTGGCCATCTTCGGCGCCAGCAACTTTCCCCTGGCCTTCTCGGTGGCGGGCGGCGACACAGCCTCGGCCCTGGCGGCCGGCTGCCCGGTGGTGGCAAAGGCCCACCCGGCCCACCCCGGCACCTCGGAGCTGGTGGGCCGCGTGATCCAGCAAGCCGTGCGTGAGCTGCAGCTGCCCGAAGGCGTGTTCTCCCTGCTGCACGATGCGGGCACCGCCCTGGGCCAGGCCCTGGTGGCGCACCCGGCCATCCAAGCCGTGGGCTTCACCGGTTCGCGCCGCGGCGGCCTGGCCCTGCTGGCCACGGCCCAGGCCCGGCCCCAGCCCATCCCGGTGTTTGCCGAGCTCAGCGCGGTGAACCCCGTCTTTCTGCTGCCCGGCGCCCTGAAAAGCCGCGCCGCGGCCCTGGCCCAGGGCTTTGCCGATTCGCTCACCCTGGGTGTGGGCCAGTTCTGCACCAACCCCGGCCTGCTGCTGGCCCTGGACGGCCCGGAGCTGGACGCCTTCCTGGCCGCCGCCGGCCCCGCCCTGCAGGCCAAGCCCGCCGCGCCCATGCTCACACCGGGCATTGCCGCCGCCTACACCAGCGGCAGCGCCCGGCTCTGCGCCCAGCCGGGCGTGCAGGTCCAGGCCCAGGGCCCCGGTGCCCTGCTGGCCACCGCACCGGCCAGCGCCTTCCTGGACAACCCGGCCCTGCACGAGGAGGTGTTCGGCCCCACGGCCCTGCTGCTGCGCTGCCGCGACGAGGCGGAGCTGCTGCGCGTGGCCGAGGCCCTGGAAGGCCAGCTCACCGCCAGCCTGCATGCCGAGCCCGAGGACGCCGCGCTGGCGCGCCGCCTGCTGCCAGTGCTGGAGCGCAAGGCCGGCCGCATCCTGGGCCGGGGCTTCCCCACCGGCGTGGAGGTCTGCGATGCCATGGTGCACGGCGGCCCCTGGCCCGCCACCACCAGCCCCCAGCACAGCTCGGTGGGGAGCCTGGCCATCCAGCGCTTTCTGCGCCCGGTCTGCTACCAGGACCTGCCGGACTGGCTGCTGCCCGAAGCCCTGCAGGACGCCAATCCGCAGGCCCTCTGGCGCCTGGTGGATGGCCGGATGCAGACGCCCGTGCTCGACTGAGCATCGGCTGAGGCATCATGGCGTCCGCCCCCGAAACAGGAGCCGCGCCATGAGCCAGGACCCCGTCACCAGCCTGCCCGCTGAGCTGCTGCAAGGCAGCTGCCACTGCGGGGCCGTGCGCCTGCAGCTGCCCGCAGCACCGCTCAAGGCCACCGACTGCAACTGCTCGATCTGCCGGCGCCTGGGCGCGGTCTGGGCCTATTACGAATTCGGCACGGTGCGCATCGAGGGCCATCCCGAGCACACGGCCGACTACATCCAGGGCGACCGCACCCTGCGCACGGTGCGCTGCGCCCATTGCGGCTGCACCACCCATTGGGAACCGCTGGCGCCCGAGCCCGGCGCCCAGCATGGTGTGAACCTCAACAACTTCGACCCGCGACTCAAGGCCGGCGCGCGGGTGCGGCGCTTTGATGGCGCCGACACCTGGACCTTCTTCGACGAATGAGGCCCGCGCCGCCTCGCGCTCAATCCTCGTAGCAGGTGCCGATGCGGCGCACCTCCACCGTGGCCCAGGCCGCTGCGGGGCAGCGGCCGGCTTCCTCGATGGCCTGTTCCAGGGTCTCACAGCTCAGCAGGAAGTAGCCGCCCACCATCTCCTTGACCTCGGCGAAGGGGCCGTCCAGCAGCCGGGGCTTGCCTTCGGGCGCCTGCAGGCGCACGGCGTGCTGGGTGGACGCCAGGGCATTGCAGCCCAGCAGCAGGCCGCGGCGGTCCAGATCGGCGGCGTAATCCATCATCTGCTGGTAGGCCTGCTCGCCCTCGGCGCGGCTGCGCGCCTGGCGCTGGCCCATGGGTTCAACAATCAGCAGCATGTAGGACATCCTCGTCTCCCCGTGTGGTCTTGCCGGTCTGGCGGCGTCGATTGTCAGGGCGCAAGGCGGCGGAAAGTGTCAGCAGGCATCATGTGGGCTCTCACGCTCCCACCGCTGTACCCCGCCCCGATGCAGATTTCCGCCAACGGCCTTGCCCTCGAAGTTGAAGACCACGGCCCGACCTCGGGCGAACCCCTGCTGCTGATCATGGGCCTGGGCATGCAGCTGCTGGGCTGGCCCGATGGCCTGGTGCAGCAGCTGGTTGATGCCGGCTTTCGCGTGATCCGCTACGACCACCGCGATGTGGGCCTGAGTCAGGGTCTGGATCATCTGGGTGAGCCCAATGTGGCCCTGGCCTCGATGCAGCATCTGCTGCACCTGCCGGTGAAAAGCCCCTACAGCCTGGCCGATATGGCCGAGGACGCGCGCGGCCTGCTCGACGCCCTGGGTCTGGCCAGCGCCCATGTCTGCGGCGCCTCCATGGGCGGCATGATCGCCCAGCACCTGGCCGCCCGGCACCCGCAGCGGGTGCGCAGCCTGACGGTGATGATGAGCACCTCGGGCGCGCGCCATCTGCCGGGCCCGCGCTGGCGGGTGCGCTCCGGCCTGCTGGCGCGCCCGCCGGCCGACCATGCGGGCCGCGTGGCCCACAACGCCGATTTCGTGCGCCTGATCGGCAGCCCGGCCTACCCGGCCGCACCCGGCAGCATCGAGGCCCGCATCGACCGCGCGCTCAAGCGTGCATACCGTCCGCGCGGCCTGGTGCGCCACCTGGCCGCCGTGGCCGCCGATGCCGACCGCAGCCCCCTGCTGCGCCAGATCCAGGCCCCCACCCAGATCATCCACGGCGATGCCGATCCCCTGGTGCCCCTGGCCGGCGGCCGCGACCTGGCGGCCAAGATCCCCGGCGCCCGCCTGGACATCGTGCCCGGTATGGGCCACGACCTGCCCGAGGCCTTGTTTGCCCGCTTCACCCAGGGCATCAGCGAGGCCGCCGAGCGCCACCGGCCCTGAGCGCGGCCTTCCCCAGTTCTGGGGACTGTCATCAAGCCCTCATGGGCGCGGCTTAGGCTACCGTCCACTGTCATCACGTCCCCGCCGGCCTTGCGCCGGCCGCGCCATGCCGCCCGCAGTCCCGCCGCAAGACGCCTCATCGCCGCAGCGCCGTCGGCTGCTCGGTGCCCTGGGCACGGCCCTGCTGGGCGGCTGCGCCGGCGCGCCGCGCGCGCGCCCGCCCTCAGCGCACGAGATTCCGCCCTTCAGCGGCGTCCAGCCCCAGGCCGATGGCCTGCCGCCGGGCTGGCATCCGCATGTGATGCGGCGCGACCTGCCGCCCACCCGCTACGAGCTCACGCAGTACCAGGGCCGGGCGGCGGTGCATGCCCTGGCCCAGGGCTCGATCTCGGGCCTGCGCTGCGATGTGGACCTGGACCCGCAGCGCACGCCCTGGCTGAGCTGGAGCTGGCGCATCGAGGGCCTGGGCGGCCAGCCCACCGTGGCCCACGATGATCGCGACGATGCCCCGGCCCGCATCGTGCTGGCCTTCGACGGCGATCTGGGCAGCCTGAATCTGCGCGATCTGCTGTTTCACGAGCAGGTGGAGCTCTTCACCGGCCACCGCCTGCCCTTCGCCACCCTGATGTACACCTGGGACGGCGAGGCCGCGCCGGAGAGCGTGCTGCAGTACCCACGCAGCAGCCGCATCCGCTACCTGGTGGTGGAGCAGGGCGCGCGGCGCGCCGGCCAGTGGCTGGAGATGCGGCGCCATGTGCTGGAGGACTACCGCCGTGTCTTTGGCGGCACGCCCGGCCGCATCACCCAGGTGGGCCTGCTGACCGACAGCGACGATCTGCGCAACCGCGCCGAAGCCTGGTTCGGCGATCTGCGCCTGGAAGCCGGCCCCTGATCCGCCCTCGATGTGCCGCCCGGGGCCCGGGACTCATGGCATGCTACTTGCGCGCACAACGCCCATCATGAGTTCTCCTGCTTTCACGTCTCCCCCGTCCCCCGGTCCCCAGCGGGATGAAGATCCCACCCTGCGCCAGCACAGCTTCTTCGAAGACGCCCAGGCCCTGTTCACCGGCGTGCTCTTCGTCTCCCTGGCCCTGATCCTCTTTGCCCAGGTGGGCCTGCTCACCGGCGGCACGGCCGGCGCGGCCTTTGTGCTGCACTACGCCACCGGCATCGGCCTGGGCAAGCTCTTCTTCCTGATCAACATTCCCTTCTACTGGTTTGCCTGGACCCGCATGGGGCGGGAGTTCACGCTCAAGACCTTCATCTCGATCGCCCTGCTCTCGCTGATGACGGAGTACTCGCCCCGGCTCTTCGCCATCGAGCGCATCCACCCCGGCTATGCGGCCGTGCTGGGCGGCCTGCTGCTGGGCTCGGGCTGCCTCTTCCTGGCGCGCCACCGCGCCAGCCTGGGTGGCGCCACCATCGTCTCGCTCTATCTGCAGCAGGCCAGGGGCTGGCGTGCCGGCAAGGTGCAGATGGTGCTGGACTGCAGCATTCTGCTGAGCGCGCTGGCCGTGGTCAGCCCCGAGCGGGTGGCCTATTCGGTGCTGGCCGCCCTGGTGATGAATCTCTTCATCGCGGTGAACCACCGGCCCGGGCGCTACGTGGTGCTCTGAGGGCGGGGCCTCAACCCTGCCGGATCTCCGGCTCCACCAGCAGGGCCAGCAGGGTGAGCGACTCCTGCCAGCCCAGGCAGCAGGCCTCGGCCGGAATCACGGCCGGGATGCCCGTCTGCTCGATCAGGATCTCGGTCCCGCAGAAGACCGCGCGCAGCTGCACCGTGGTGCGCATCTCGCCGGGCAGACCCATGGCGGGGTCGAACTCGGCCGTGTAGCTCAGGCGCTCATGCGGCACCAG
Organism: Shinella sp. XGS7; assembly: GCF_020535565.1. Lineage (NCBI taxonomy): Bacteria > Pseudomonadati > Pseudomonadota > Alphaproteobacteria > Hyphomicrobiales > Rhizobiaceae > Shinella > Shinella sp. XGS7. The sequence continues at coordinate 938,481 of NZ_CP084758.1, forward strand.
CTCCAGATAGCGGCCGCCGAAGCCGTGGCTCTGCTGGGTGCCGAAGTTGGTGAAGGACATGCGGTAGCGCCCGCCCACCCGGGGCTCCATCTCGTGCACCTTGCCGGTGAAGCCATGCGGCGGCAGCCACTTGGCCCAGGCCTCGGGGTCCAGAAAAGCGCGGTAGACACGCTCGGGCGGTGCGCGCAGCACGCGCTGGAAGCGGACGGTACTGGGGTTGCCGGGGCTGCTCATACGCGGGTCTCCTCGATCAGGCATGAAAAGGATGGGCCGGCCAGGGCCGGTGACGAGGACCACAGTCGGCCCTCCCGCTCACGACGCCCGAGGGTAGCGGTTTTCGACAAGGGCGCGCAGGCCGGACAATAGGCGGCATCACGACGCGGGCCCGGCCCGCCCCTTTCCTTGCCTGCCGTATCCGTGTCCGACACCTCTGCCAGCCCCGCCAGCCCCGCCGCCGCCACGCCCGCGGCCCCGCCCAGCTACGCCCTGCCCAATCCGCGCCATGCCGGACGCATTCCGCCCGAGGTCGGCCCCGAGCAGTGGCAGCGCATCCGCCACGCGGCCTACCAGCTGCCCCAGGTGCTCAGCCCGGCCGATGTGGAGGAGGGCGGCAGCGGCCACGGCGAGGGCCGGCCGGCCGATCTGGACCGCCTGGGTCTGATCATGATCCAGAAGGCCGCCAAAGCCGGCAGCGGCTCGCGCCCCAGCCGCTGGATAGAGCCGCGCCTGGTGGCCACCGCCCTGGCTCATCTGGACGTGGTGGGCGCCGCCCCCGAGGTGCGCGCCCTGATGCAGCAGCGCAGCCAGCAGCTGGAATCCCTGGGCGTGCAGCGCGAGGGCCTGGGCTGGAGCCGGCTGTGCAAGCGCCTGTTCAAGCTGGAGCATGAAGGCTGGCAGATCCAGGTGCTCTACCGCGTGGCCCTCACCGAGCCGGCCCAGGAGGAAGCCATCTGGCGCTACTACCGCGATGGCGAGCACCAGGCCCTGCGCCAGGCCCTGGGCCAGCAGCCCGCCTATGAGCACGAGGCCCGCCTGCTGGCGCACCTGAACCAGCTGCTGATGCGCAGCGAGGCCATGGGCGTGAATGCCGATCAGCTGGCCTCCCTGCTGCCGCGCCTGCAGTCCGAATGCGGCACGCCCCAGCCCATCGAGGCCCTGCTGGCCGCCTGCACCCGGGCCCAGGACCGCTGGGAACGCCAGGTGGAGGAGCAGGGCGCCCTGGCCCGCCTGACCGACGAGCTGGCCTTCCGCGGCTACCCCGACAGCTTCCCCCTGGCCCGCCGCATGGGCCGCAAGATCACCCTCTATGTGGGCGCGCCCAATAGCGGCAAGACCTATGCCGCCTTCGAGCGCCTGGCCCAGGCCCGCGACGGCGCCTACCTGGCCCCGCTGCGTCTGTTGGCCCTGGAGGGCCGCGACCGCCTGGTGGGCCGCGGCGTGCCCTGCTCCCTGCTCACCGGCGAGGAGAACGTGCCGGCCGACAATGCCCGCGTGGTCTCCAGCACCATCGAGATGGTCAACACCAACAAGCCCATCGAGGTGGCGGTGATCGACGAGGCGCAGATGCTCTTCGACACCTACCGCGGCTGGGCCTGGACCCAGGCCATCGTGGGCGTGCCGGCCCAGGAGCTGCTGATCATCTGCTCGGCCTATGCCGTGCCCGCCATCGAGAACCTGCTGGGCCTGGCCGGCGAGCGCTGCGAGGTCAAGACCTTCGAGCGCAAGCAGCAGGTGCAGCTGATGGACACGCCCCTGCCCATCGCTGCCCTGCAGCGCGGCGACGCGGTGGTGGCCTTCAGCCGCCGCGATGTGCTGATGCTGCGCGACCAGATCGCCGAGGGCGGCCACAGCGTCTCGGTGATCTACGGCGCCCTGCCGCCCGAGGTGCGCAAGCGCGAGGCCGAGCGCTTTGCCGAGGGGGCGGCCCAGGTGCTGGTGGCCACCGACGCCATCGGCATGGGCCTGAACCTGCCCATACGCCGCGTGCTCTTCAGCACCCTGACCAAGTTCGACGGCGTGGGCGACCGCCCCCTGGACACCTCGGAGGTGCACCAGATCGCCGGCCGCGCCGGGCGCTTCGGCATGTTCAACGAGGGCTTTGCCGGCGTGCTGCGCGAGGCCGAGCCCCAGGCCGCGCGCCATCTGCGCGAGCAGCTGGGCCGCAACCCCAAGGCCCCGCGCGACTTCAAGGCCGCCGTGGCGCCCAACTGGTGGCATGTGCAGACCATCGCCTCCCAGCTGAGCCTCTCGCGCCTGCATGCGGTGCTGGATGTGTTTATGCAGCAGCTGCGCCTGGACGACGCGCACTTCGCCGTGGCCGAGCTGGAGCAGATGCTGGAGCTGGCCGAGGCCCTGGACCGCGAGGCCAGCGCCCTGCCGCTCAAGACCCGCTTCATCTACGCCCAGGCCCCGGTGGACAGCCGCACCCCGGGCCAGGTGCAGGAATACCTGGACTGGGCCGCCCGCCACGCCCGCACCGGCCAGGCCGGCCAGCCCTGGTTCCTGGACGATGTGGACGAGCACAGCCGCCTGGACCGCATGGAACAGGCCCTGCGCTCCTGCACCCTGTGGCTGTGGCTGGACCTGCGCTTCCCCGGCGTCTACGGCAGCGTGGACGCGGTGGTGGACCTGCGCAGCCGCCTGAACAACGGCATCGAACGCCATCTCAAGGGCAAGAAGCCGCTGTGGCAGACCCGTGGTGGCCGGGGTGGCGGCGGTCCGCGACGCCCACGCCCCTGAGACTTGTCATGTCCCCGCATGGCGGCACCCGCGCCATGCCAAGCCGTTTGCTGGAGCACCATGCCCTTTCCCCATGAAGAACGTCAGGCCCTGCTGTCGGTAAAGGGGGTCGGCCCGACGGTGCTCGCCCGCCTGGAGCAGATGGGCATCCATTCCCTGTCCCTGCTGGCCGCAGCGAATACCCAGGACATCGTGCAGACGGCCGCAGCCCTGGTGGGCTCCACCTGCTGGAAGAACAGCCCGCAGGCGCGGGCCGCCATCCAGGCGGCCATTGACTTCGCGCGCGCCCGCCAGACCTAGCGTCCGGCCGGCCGCTCAGCGATACAGGCCCGCCAGGCGCTCCACCGCCGCCAGCGTCTGCGCGCGGTCCGGTGTGGTGTCGGCATTGCCGAAATCATGCTCACCCTGGGCGGCCAGCAGCAGGCCGTCGCGGCGCGGCAGCATCAGAAGGTTGTGGCCACGGTAGATCAGGGCGTAGTCCACCTCGGGCTGGGGCAGCAGGCGCGCCGTCTGGCCCTTGACCGGCACCAGCTCCTCGGCGCCGAAGAGGGCGCGGGCCCCGTAGCCGCAGCAGTTCACCACCACCCGCTCGGGCAGGCCGGCGATCTGACGCTGGTGCTCGAAGGCGCGGGGCTGCAGCTCGCCGCCCTCACGCAGAAAGTCGTCCAGCAGCAGGCGCTGGTAGCTGGCCAGATTGAAGACCAGGGTGTTGAAGCGCCGCGCATGCGCCACCTTGAAGGGATGCTCGCCCGGTGCGAGGGCCTCGCCGCGCAAACGCAGCTCGGGCAGCCGGGCCATCAGATCGGGATAGTCGGGCTCGCCCTCCGGCGCGATGAAGCTTCCCGGGGGCAGGGGCGTGCCAAAGGGCACATCGGCCAGCACATAGCCCTCGTGCCAGGCCACGGGCTCGCCGGCCAGGCCCAGCAGGCTCTGCCAGTGACGGAAGGAATAGCGCGCCATGCGTTCCCAGCGCGCCAGCAGGGCCGGCGTGGCATGGTCCTCGCTGCAAAAGCGCGACTCGGGCGACCACATGCCCGCCGCGGCCGACGAGGCCACCTCGGGTGGCAGCTCGCGGGCATAGATTCGAACGCGCAGGCCGGCGCGCTGGGCCACCCGGGCGGTGGTGAGGCCGATGGCCCCGGCGCCAATGATGGCGATGCGCTCGCGCGGCGCACGGGTGCCGGCCTGTATCAGGGGCAGGACTTCGCGCGCCGAACCCCAGGAGAGCGACCAGCCCGCGCCGCCATGGCCGTAGTGATGCACCAGATGCTTGCCATGACGCAGCTCGGCCTCCAGGCGCGGGCCCTGGGGACGGAAGGGCCGGGTGCAGACCGCGATATCGATCAGGCGCTCGGCGCTGGCCCGCACGGCGGCCGGCACGGCCGCGCTGCGTGGCGGCGCAAAGTCCAGGGCCGTGGCCCGGTCCAGGCCCAGACCGGCCAGACTGGTAGCAGCCGCGCTGCGCAGCCAGGCGCGTCGGTTGGCCATAAGAGCCTCAGGCATCAGATCGCGCCCAGCTTGCCCAGGGACTGGCGGATGCGGCGGGCATCGGCCAGGCGCTGGGCCGAGCCGTCGGCATCCAGCAGCACCACGGTGACGAAGTGGCGCACGCCCTTGCCCTCGGTGCGCAGGCGCATGGTCAGGCAGCGGCCGGCTTCCTCGGTATAGCCGGTCTTGGACAGGCGGATGTCCCAGCCCTTGCCGCCCACCAGATGGTTGGTGTTGCGCAGTTCGCGCACCCGGCCGTTGACGCTGACCTTGGCCTTGGCCTGGCTGCTGATCTCGGCAATCTGCGGATAGCGGGCCGCCGCAGCCGCGAGGCGGGCCATTTCCTTGGCGGTGGACACATTGGCCGGCGAAAGACCCGTGGGCTCCACCACCCGGCTCTGGTTCAGGCCCAGGGCGGCGAGCTTGGCCTGGGCGGCGCGGGCAAAACCTTCCAGCCCGCCGGGGTAGCTGCGCGCCAGGGCCGAGGCGGCCCGGTTTTCGGAGCTGATCAGGGCCAGGGCCAGGGCATCGCGCCGGCTCATGCGGGCGCCCACCGGCACGCGGGAGGCGCTGTGCTTGAGGCGGTCTACATCCTCGGCGGTGACCTGCAGGGTCTCCGCCATGTCCTGGCGCGCATCCAGCACCACCATGGCCGTGAGCAGCTTGGTCAGGGAAGCGATGGGCACCACGGCATCGGGATCCTTGCTGGCCAGCACGCGGCCGTCCTCGTCCAGCACCAGCATATGGCGGGCATTGACGGGCAGCTTGAGCAGGGCGGCCATGCTGCCGGGCTCGGCCGGCAGCTCCACCACCTTGCCGGCATGCTGGTGCTGGGGTGCCACGGCGGTGTCGGACACGGGGAGGGGCGTGGCGCTGTTGTCGGCCGGGCTGCGGGCGGCCTGCACCAGCAGGCTGCTACCGGCCAGCAAGAGGGCGGGCAGGGCCAGCTTCCAGCCGGCAACGCGGGAATCGGAGGAACTCATCATCACCATGGTCATCAGTTGTTCGATACGGGGCAGCAGGCGGCCGCCGCGGGCACTCATTGCCATCGGGGGAAGGGGTTGGATGTCTTGGGCGGCGAGTTCGGTTCGGACATCCAGCTCGGCCAGGGCGTGCAGGGCCTGGGCCAGGCGGCGGGGGTCGTCCAGGGCGCGGGCAGCCAGGGCATCGGCCACCAGCTCCCGCTCCTGGCGCAGGCGGGAGGACAGCCACCACACCACCGGATGGAAGAAGAGCAGGGCCTCCACCAGGCTCTGCAGCAGATGGGCCAGATAGTCCTGACGCCGCACATGGGCCAGCTCATGGGCCAGCAGGGCTTCCAGCAGGGGCACAGGCAGGCCGCTGAGCAGGGCGGCCGGCAGGAGCACCAGGGGCTTGAGGCAGCCTATGGCCACCGGCGCATCCAGGCGGCCGGCCGGCGACAGACGCAGGGGCACGGCGCGGCGCAGGCCCAGGCGGCGGCCAAGGGCGTCCTGCCGCGCCTGCCATTCGGCCGGGGCCGGCAGGGCCTGGCGGCGCAGGCGCGCCACCCAGGCCAGGCCCAGACCCAGACGCAGGCCCATCAGGCCCACGCCCAGGCTCCAGGCGCTCACCAGGGCCGGCAGCTGGGCCACCAGGCCGGCCAGCCAGCCGGGCAGGGCCGGGGGCGCACTGACGCTTTGACGCTCGCTCAGCAGCCAGAGCAGATGGCCGCAGGGCAGCAGCAGGCAGGCCAGCAGGGCCAGGGCGCAGACGGCATAGCGCAAGCGCGCATCCGCCCCGCGCAGGGCGGCCAGGGCCACGGCAGCCAGGGCACCGATCAGCAAGCCCTGCCAGATGAAATGCAGCAGGGCCCAGCCCAGCGCGGGCACCAGGAGATCGAGCTCGCTCATCAGGCCTGCCCGTCGCGCGCGCCGGGCGCCTGCTGCTGCTGGAGCAGCTTCTGGATCTCCTCGCGCTCTTTCGCGCTCACATGGCCCTTGAGCGCCGCCATCACCAGGGCCTTGCCCGAGCCGGCAAAGGCCTTGGCGATCAGGTCCTTGAGCAGGCGGGTCTGCAGCTTGTCCTGGGCCTGGGCCGGGGTGTAGCGCTGCGGGCGCTGGCTTTCGTCGCGCAGCAGCAGGCCCTTGCCATGCATGACCTGGAGCTGGCGCAGCACCGTGGCATAGCTGGCCTCGGGACGCTCGGCCAGCAGGGCCTCATGCACCTGCTTGGCATCGGCCGGCGCATCCAGGCGCCAGAGCACGCGCAGCAGGTCCAGCTCGGCCGCCGTGGGCTTGGGCGCGGGAGGAGTCTTGTTCAGCATGGATTCAGAATAATCGTTCTAGAACTTGTTGTCTAGAACTTTCATTCTGAATTAGCCGCCGGTGATCGCAGCGCTCAGCCGTGGATCTCGAAGTAGAGCAGGGCGTGGTCGGAGTAGTCGCGTATCCAGGCATCGCGCGCCGCCACACTGGCCAGCTCGGGCCAGCCGCGCAAGAGCACCTCGACGGCCAGCCCGTCCTGCGGGCGCTTGAAGCTGCGGAACTTCAGATTGCTGCTGGCAAACACATGGTCCAGATTGGCATCCGGCAGGCTGGAGCCCGAGCCATTGCTCCAGCTCGCATCGCCGGTCTTGGCCAGGCGGCGCATGCCGGCGTATTTGGCGCGGGCGGCCTCCTTGTCCCACTTCTGCAGTTCCAGGCCGGCATCGATGGCGCGGCCGAAGGGGTAGTCCAGACCCATGATGTTGAGATCGCCCAGAAACAAATAGCGCGCCTGGCCCGGACCGCCGGCCGCCTTGTCCAGATCGCGGCGGAATTCCAGGGCCCGGCCCAGCATGTCATCGCGCAGGCCCATGCCGCGTGGCTCGCTGCCGCTGGCCAGGTGCAGAAAAAGCAGGCAGTGGTTCTGCCCGCCTTTGTTGACCGTGACCAGCTGGCCCGGCCGCATATGGGTGGTGCCCGAGCGGAACTCGGTGCGCTGGGTGATGAAGGCGGTGAGCCCCTTCTTCACGCCGATCAGGATTTCCTGGGTCTGCTCACCCTCGGTGATCTGGAAGGTGTAGCCGGGCATGCGCTTGACCAGCTCGCCAAAGACCGTGGCGCCCTCCACCTCATAGAGCCCGAACACATCCGGGTTCTGCTGCTTCATGAATTCCACCACCCGTCCCACGCGGGCCGGATCGTCCTTGAAGTGCTCCACGTTCCAGGACGCTACCGAGAAGAGCTTGGCCATGAGCAACTCCCTTGCCCTGTGAGCGGGCAGGCGCAGCTTGGGCGCCCGGCGCGGAACCGGCAAGCCCTAGATCCGCCGGACTTATGCACAAAGCTGTGAATAATTCTTGAACAAGGCCCTGCTTATCCACAGGGTCGGCGTGATTTGCCAAGTTGTTGTCGGTTGAGCCCGACTTTGTGCCCGGGTCGGCCCACATGCTTTATCCCAGGCCAAGCCCTTGTCACGAAAAGGAAAACAAGGCTTGTCCACAGAGAAGTGCGCCCTCTACTAAGACTACCAATTTGAGATATCAATAAGACAGGAATAACAAGAGAGGGCGTGAACAAGAGCCCGAGCGCCCCGGGCGGACAAGATTTGCGCGCTAGGCGCACGCCCTGGCCCCATGTCACACTGCCGGCTCGCGCTTGTCGGCGCGTCCGCCCGATGTCCGTGACCCCACGGCTCCGCCGAGGCGGACTGAATCCAGCGAGGGCCGCCTCGCGTTGTCCCCATGCCCCAGATCCATTCCACGCTTCACACCGCCTCCGGCGGTTTCGAGTCGGCCTGCCGCATTCCGGCCCTGCCGAGCAGCCACCGCAGCCATGGCCTGCACGGCCACAGCTATTTCGCCACCGTCCGGGCCTCGCTGCCGCAGGGCTGGGCGCCCTTCCCGGGCGCCGAGGTGGAGGAGCTGCGCCGCCGCCTGGAAGCCTGTGTCGCGCCGCTGGACCATGCCCTGCTCAATGACAGCCTGGCCCAGCCCACCGACGAGAACCTCGCGCGCTGGATACGCCAGCGCCTGGAGAACGAGTTCGGCGTGCCCGGCATCCAGCAGGTGGGCATACAGAGCACCCAGCATTCGGGCGTGGATCTGGATGTTTCGGGACAGGCCCATGTCTGGCGCCGCTACCGCTTCCAGGCCGCGCACCAGCTGCCCAATGTGCCGGCCGGCCACAAGTGCGGCCGCATGCACGGCCATGGCTTTGAAGTGATCCTGCATGCCAACCAGGACCTGGGCGAGCGCGACCTGGCGGTGGACTACGACCATCTGGACGAGGTCTGGGCGCCCTTCCATATGCAGCTCAACTACCAGTGCCTCAACAGCATCGAGGGCCTGGCCAACCCCACCAGCGAGGTGATCTCGGCCTGGCTGTGGGAGCGGCTCAAGCCCCAGCTGCCCGAGCTGAGCTGGGTCACGGTCTATGAAACCGGCTCCTGCGGCGCCAATTACGACGGCAGCCGCTACCGCATCTGGAAGGAGCTGACCCTGGACTCCGCCATCCAGCTCAAGCGTGCCCCCGCCGAGCACCCGCTGCGCGGCATCCATGGCCACACTTACACCCTGCGCCTGCACCTGAGCGCGCCGCTGGACGCCGTGCAGGGCTGGACCGTGGACTTCGGCGATGTGAAGACCCTGTTCGATCCCATCTTCAAGGCCATAGACCACCGGCCGCTGTACGAGATTGCCGATCTGCCAGATGGCGATGCGGCCAGCCTGGCGGCCTGGGTGCTGGCCAAGGGCCGGGCGGTGCTGCCGCAGATCGACCGGGTGGATCTGTACGAGACCCGGGGTTCGGGCGCCATCGTCAGCGTGGAACGCGCCGACGAACTGATTCCGGTCTGAGGGGAGGGCCGTCGCGATGACTTACGCGGTCAAGGAAATGTTCTACACCCTGCAGGGCGAGGGCGCCCAGGCCGGGCGGCCGGCGGTGTTCTGCCGCTTTGCCGGCTGCAATCTCTGGAGCGGGCGCGAGCAGGACCGTGCCGAGGCCGTCTGCAGCTTCTGCGACACCGATTTCGTGGGCACCGATGGTCAGGGCGGCGGCAAGTTCGCCACCGCGGCCGAGCTGGCCGCGGCTGTGGCGGCCAAGTGGGCGGGGGGCCCGGGAGGCAAGCCCTATGTGGTCTGCACCGGCGGCGAGCCCCTGCTGCAACTGGACGAGCCCCTGATCGAGGCCCTGCATGCCCAGGGCTTCGAGGTGGCGGTGGAAACCAATGGCACCCAGCCCGCCCCGGCGGGGCTGGACTGGATCTGCGTCAGCCCCAAGGCCGATGCCGAGATCGTGCTGACCCGTGGCCACGAGCTCAAGCTGGTCTGGCCCCAGCCTTTGGCCCGGCCGGAGCGCTTTGCCGGCCTGGACTTCCAGCATTTCTTCCTGCAGCCCATGGACACGCCCCTGCTGCAGAAGCAGCACACGCGCGAGGCCATCGCCTACTGCCTGGCCCATCCGCAGTGGAAGCTCTCGGTGCAGATGCACAAGGTGGTGGGCATCGATTGAGGCCCCGGCATCGGCCCATGTGGACAAGTCTGTGGATGGCACTTGAACAAGTGCCAGCTTGTCCACAGCGCCGGCAAGCGGCCGGAACTTGTTCCGATTTCTGCACCAGCCTGTCCCGTGGTCGGCTCACAGACTTTGAGCCCGGCCAAGTCCTTGTGGCGCAAAGCTTTTTGGCGGCTGTCCACAGACGGGGCCGTCCTCTACCAATACGACTAAAGAGATAAGTTAAAAAACAAGGAAGAAATACAGGACATGAAAAAGGGAGCCCCGCGGGCTCCCTGAGCAGGAGGAAGGGCTGACGCCGCTTCCCTGGAAAGTCTGTCCGGGCCTTACTTCATCCAGCCCTTGGCCTTGAGGGCCGTGTTGATGGTCAGGGCGATCTGCTGATGACCCTGGGGCGTGGGGTGGAAGCCGTCCGAGAACAGATAGCTCTTCCACCAGTCCGCGCCGCCGCTCACGCCGGCCGGCGGGTTGGCCGAGAGGGCCGGCGCCGTGCAGGTGGGGAAGTCATAGGTGGGCAGGCCGTCGCTGCCCACGCCCTTGATGGGGCAGGCGGGGGTCTTGACGTTGGTGAGACCGAACTGGCTGGGCGTGCTCATCAGCTGGTTGAAGGTGCCGTAGAAGTCGACCACCAGCACCTTGTCCTCGCCGCTGAACTGCTTGGCCAGCTCGGCATTGAAGGCCTCGATCCAGCTCTTGAACAGGCCCTCGGCCTGGGCGCGGGCCGTGGCGCCGGCCGTGCCGCCGCCGCTGGCCGCGGCAATGCTGTCCAGCACGGTCTGGAAGCGCGGCGTGTTGGTGATGCCGGGCATGTTCAGCAGGGCTACGCGGCGGGCGCCCTTGTTCAGGGCCTGGTCCTTGATGCTGCCGGCGAACTTCTGGGCCAGGGCCTGCATATAGGGCGTGCCGATGGCGGCAATGGTGCTGGCGCCGCCAGCCAGGGCGGTGCTCACCTGGGCCGCGGGCAGCAGGGTGCCCAGCAGGCTGGCGTAGGACGCGCCCTTGTCCTTGCTCACGGCCAGGTAGGCGGTGACGAGGTTGGCCGCGTCATTGCCGCCGCCGTCGATCACCAGCAGGTCATTGGGCTTGAAGCCATTGGCCGTGATCAGCTGCAGGGGGATGCCGCGCGGGTCGGAGGCATTGCTCATATTGATCACGCCCCCGCCCACGGCGAAATTGGTGCAACCCGTCTTGCTGTTGAGCGTGAAGGTGGTGCCGGTGAAGGCGTAATAGCTGCACTGGCCGCTGATGCCGTAGGCCGCGGCCACGCGCTCGGGATAGGTGCTGGCCTCACCGGTCTGCACGGTGAAGCGGAAGCCGAAGGTGCCGGCATCGGCCAGGCTGTCGCCAAAGACCTTGACGCTGCTCACGCTGTCGTCGACGGGCACGGCATCGTTGCCGCCGCCGCAGGCGGTGAGGGCCAGCAGGGCCGCGCTCAGCAGGCTGATCTTGAATTTGTTCATGTCTGTCTCCAGTAATCGGCAGCCCGAAAAGCTGTGGGTCGGATTTCCTTCCCGCGGGCGCCCGTGAGCCGACTCTAGCCAGCCCCCGGGACGACCACGCGGGTGCAAACCCCGGGCTGTTGCGAGCGGCTGACTGCTTTGGAGGGCCACGTCTAGAGTGGCTCGTGGTGTCGCTGAGGTGACAGCTGCTGCCATGCCACACTCGCGGCCATGGATATCGAGAATCTGCAGCAGCGTCTGCGCGATTTCGCCGCGGCGCGGCAGTGGCAGCCCTATCAGACGCCCAAGAACCTGGCCATGGCCATGGTGGTGGAGGCGGCCGAGCTGGTGGAGATCTTCCAGTGGCTCACGCCGGAAGAGTCGCAGAACCTGGACGCCGCCCGGCACGAGCACCTGGGCGAGGAAATCGCCGATGTGCTGCTCTACCTGCTGCAGATCGCCGACCACAGCGGCGTGGACCTGGGTGATGCCGTGGAGCGCAAGCTGGCCAAGAACGCGCTCAAGTACCCGGCCCCCTGAGCCCCCGCCATGAGCCCGACCATTGCCGTCATCGACTTCGAGACCAGCGGCCTGCCGCCCCAGGCGGGCGGGCGCGCCACCGAGATTGCCGCCGTGCTGCTGCGCGACGGCGAGATCGTGGACCAGTACCAGAGCCTGATGCGCACGGACGTCTGGGTGCCGCCCTTCATCGAGCGGCTCACCGGCATCAGCAATGCCATGCTGGCCGAGGCCCCGCCAGCCGCCACCGTGATGCGCGAGGTGGCCGATTTCACCCGCGGCAGCGCCCTGGTGGCGCACAACGCGAGCTTTGACCGGGGCTTCTGGCGCGCCGAGCATGAGCGCGCCGGTCTGGCCCTGGATCCGCTGCATGAGGAGTTCGCCTGCACCGTGCTGCTGGCGCGGCGCCTCTACCCCGAGGCACCGGACTGCAAGCTGGGCACCCTGGCGCGCTATCACCGGCTGCCCGACAACGGCCGCGCTCACCGCGCGCTGGCCGATGCGCGCACCACGGCCCAGCTGCTGCTGCGCATGCAGGCCGATCTGAGCCAGCGCTACGGGGCCGAGCTCGGCCCCCTGGTGAGCGAGCATGGCCTGCTGGCGCGGCTGCAGCGTGCCAGCCGCACGGCCCTGGGGCGCTGCGTGCGCGATTACGCCCGGCAGCGCCAGGTCGCGATCTGAAGCTCTAAAAAATCCTGCTGTCAAGCGCCGGTCCGCGCCGATTTGGCGCGCAAAATCCCGCCCTTGCTTTTTTGCTTTGTCCGAGTTTCTTTCGAGTCCCCGTATGTCGAGTATCCAGGTTCGTCCGGCCACACTGCGTGATGCCAAGGTTATCGCCGAGATCCATGTCGCAGCCTGGCAGGACGCGTACCGGGGCTTGCTGCCCGATGCCACGCTGGATGCCCTCTCGGTGCAGAAGCGCCAGGCGTTCTGGCGCGAAGCCATCGATCTGTGCGAGCCCCAGGTGATGGTGGCCCACCTCGATAACGAGGTCATGGGCTTTGTCGGTTTCGACCGTTCCCGCGACAAGGGCACGCCCTCCACCACCGGTGAGATCTGGGCGCTCTACGCCAACCCGGTGCATTGGGACAAGGGTGTGGGCCTGGCCCTGTGGGACGCCGCCCGCGACGGTCTGCAGGAAGAGGGCTGCACCAAGGTCACGCTGTGGACCTATCTGCGCAATGAGCGCGGCCTGCGCTTCTTCGAGCTGGCGGGCTTCAAGCGTGAGCTGGGCAGTGCCAAGACCACCGAGGTGGGCGGCACGCGCGTCGAGGAACTGCGTCTGCAGCGTTCCCTGGTCTGAGCCTCCGGGCTCAGCCGCTTGCATTCAGCCTTGCCATGACCGCGCCCGCCGCCGAGGCCGTGCTCGCCAAGATCACCTCCAAGAACCAGCTCACCCTGCCCAAGAGCGTCACCCAGGCGCTGGGGCCGGTGCAGTACTTCGAGGTGCAGGCGCGGGCCGGCCAGATCATCCTGACCCCGGTACGCATCCAGCGCGGTGACGCGCTGCGGGCCAAGCTGGCCGAACTGGCGCTGGACGAGGCCGCCATTGCGGCCGCCCTGGACTTTGCGGCCCAGGCGCTGGAGCCCGAGGCCCCGGCTTCCCAGCCCAAGCCCAAGACGGCCGCGCCGCGCAAGCCGGTGGCCAGGAAGACGGCATCAGCCGCTCAGCCTGCCAAGCCTTCCAAGGCGCCCAGTTCCCGCAAGCCGGCTGCGCGCAAGGCCGCCGCGCGGTGAGCCGCCGCCGCCCGGCCGCGGCCCCGCGGGTGGTCTTCGAGACCGCCGTCTTGCTGCGTGCCCTGCTGGGCTCCACCCACATGGCCCAGGGCCTGCGGCAAGCCTGGCAAGGCGGTGCCTGCCAGGCCCTGGTGGATGCCGGATCGGCGCGTGCCCTGATGCTGGCCCTGGGGGCTCCTGCCCTGGGCCTGAGTGCCGCTCAGCAGCAAGAGCTGCTGGCCGACTTCCTGCCTTACGCCCTGGTGGTGCCCGAAGCGGAGGCTGCGAGCCGGCCGCGCCAAAGCCTGCCCGCACTGTCCAGGCAAGCCCTGACCCTCGCCCGTCAGGCGCGGGCGCATTGGCTGGTGAGCGACTGCGCCGAATTGCGCACCCATTTCGCGTGCACCCGCATCGCGCGGCCGCTGGAACTCGTGGACAGCGAGAAATTCTTGACGCGGCTCTGAGTAAACCCTGGCGCCGAGACGGAACGCGCTCTGCTAGATTGCGCGCGCTGCCCGCCTCATCATGAACAGTTTCGATCGTTCCGTCTCCACCGGCATGTGGCGCGTCGTCTTCTACGAGCGCCGCGGCTACCGCATCCATATGGATCGCACCGGACCCTGGCTGCCCAACAAGGGCCTGGCCCAGCAATGGGCCAACTGGTTTGGTCAGCTGGGCTATCACGTGGCCCTGCAGGATCAGATGGGGGGCATGGAACGTCTGAGCCCCGGCCTGCCCTGAGCTAGCGCAGAGGGAGGGGCAAGACCCGACCCTTTCGCCATCGTCTCAGTGCGCATGGTGGGCCGCGTGGGCCCGGTAGCCGCCGCGGTCCAGGGCCCAGCCCTCGGTGGCTCGCGGCTGGGCATGACGCTCCACATGCACGGGACACAGGCGCTTGGCGGCCGCACGCTGCACCAGCTGCTCGGCCTGGGCGGCGCTGAGCTGCAGGGCGAAGCGGGTCCAGCGCTTCATCACCAGGGGCTGACTCCAGGCGTCTTCCAAGGCCCAGCGGATCTGCTGGGGCTCGGTGAGGGTGCCACGGCCCAGCTGCAGCACGCGTGGCGCCAGGGCCAGCACAAAGCGGTTGAAGTCGGCCCGCAGGGCATCGCCGGGCAGCAGGGCCTCCAGCCGCGCCAGGCGAGCGTTCCAGCCCGGCGTGGCCAGCTGGCGTGTCAGCAGAGCCTGCAGGGCCTGGATGGGGTTGAGCAGGCGCAGACGATTGGGCGGCAGCACATGCAGGGGAATCTGGGCGGCTTCCTCATGCGGCAGCTCGGTGACGAAGCTGCACAGCACGGCCACGCGCTGCCACTGGGCGGCATCCAGACCCGCCACGCTGCGGATCGGCCCCTGGGCCAGGCTGCGGGCCAGCTCGCTGGCGCTGGCCCAGCCATGGCGGGCCTTGGCCGCATTGGCGCCGGGGCTCATCACGGCCAAGTTGCCGGCGGCATAGCCGGCGTCGTCCCGCACCCGGTCCACCGAGATCTGCTCGCCCAGGGCGCAGCGCAGGATGGGGCAGTGGCTCACGCCCAGCAGCTGTTGCAGGTGGTTGGGGGTGAGCTCCACCTCTTCGAAGGCGCGGCCGCGCTGCCAGGCGTGCAGGCGCAGATCCAGCCAGAGCCGGGTGGCGCGCGAGGGGCGGGGGGCGTGGCGGCGACCGAAGGTGGCCATGCCGGCCTGCCAGCCCTGCAGCAGGGGCGACTGATGCGAGAGATGGGCCACCGGCGGCGTCAGGCCATGGCGGGCATGGTCGAAACCCAGCTCGAAGCCCAGATCGTTGCTGCAGCGCGCCATGGCCGGGCCGGGCTCGGGGGCCGGGGCGGCGACGGGTGTTTCCGTCACAAAGCCCGCCAGCTCCAGCTGGGCGGCGGAGACGGGGCTGCCCTGCGGGGCGATGGAAGCGGCTGCTGCGATCTGTGCCATGGTGTGCTCCTGTTGATGTGGCACAGTCTGCGCCGTAGGTGGCTCACTGGATGAGCTACCTACCGAGGCCAGCACAAGCCGCGCAGGCTACTGACAAATTTGGACAGGAGGGCCCATCCCGCCATGGACCGCACCGAGCGCTTCTACAAGATCGAGATGCTGATACGCGGGCAGGAGTGCGTCAGCTTCGCCACCCTGCTGCAGGCCCTGGAGGTGTCGCCGGCCACGCTCAAGCGTGATCTGCAGTACCTGCGCGAGCGCCTGGGGGCGCCCATCGAGTACGACGCCCTGGCCAATGGCTACCGCTTCGGCCAGCAGTGGCGCGGCCAGCAGCATGAGCTGCCGGGGGTCTGGTTCAGCGAGAAGGAGCTGCATGCCCTGCTGACCATGCACCAGCTGCTCTCCGGTCTGGATGAGAACGGCTTGCTGAGCCGGCATCTGCAGCCCATGTTCGACAAGCTCAGCAGCATGCTGGGCACCGATGCACAGGAGGCCCAGCAGATCACGCGCCGGGTGAAGTTGATCAGCACCGCCCGGCGGCGGGTGGCCAGCGAGTTTTTCGAGACCGTGGGCAGCGCCGTGGTGCAGAGGCGGCGTCTGCACATCGTCTACCGCAAGCGCGGCGGGGGTGGGGCGCAGGCCTCGGAGCGCGAGATCTCGCCCCAGCGCCTGGTGCACTACCGCAACACCTGGTACCTGGATGCCTGGTGCCACCGCAGCGAGGGCTGGCGCCGCTTTGCGCTGGACGCCATGGAGCAGGCCCGGCTGCTGGACACGCCGGCCCAGGCGGCCGATCTGGCGGCCCTGGAGGCCGAGCTGGACCAGGGCTACGGCATCTTTGCCGCGAGCGGCGGACCGGTGCAGCAGGCCAGGCTGGTGTTCAGCGCCGAGGCGGCGCAATGGGTGTCGCGCGAGGAATGGCACCCGGCCCAGCGCAGCCGCTGGCGGGAAGACGGGCGCTGGGAGCTGGTCCTGCCCTATGGAGAACCCACCGAGCTGCTGATGGATCTGCTGCGCCACGCCGGCCAAGTGCAGGTGCTGGAGCCGCCCGCGCTGCGCGAGGCCTTTGCACAGCGCCTGCGCGAGGCCGTGGCGCGGCTGGATGCCCCGGCTGCCTAAGCCGGGCGAGGTTCAGTCCCCGGTCTGATCCTGCGCCTGCTGGCGCTGCAGGCGTTCGCTGTGCCAGTAGACATCGTCCCCACCCTTGCCATCGAGATTGGCGCGGTTGAGCACGCGCGCCAGTACGAAAAGCAGGTCGGAAAGGCGGTTCAGGTACTGGCGCGGCGCGGCATTGATGGACTCCTGCGCGGCCAGGGTGACCACGGCGCGCTCGGCGCGGCGGGCCACGGTGCGGCAGACATGGGCGATGGCAGCGCTGCGGGTGCCGGCGGGCAGGATGAACTCGGCCAGGCGGGGCAGGGCGGCGTTGTGGTCGGCCAGGGCCTGGTCCAGGCGCAGCACGGCGTCGTCCTTGAGCAGGCTGTAGCCGGGCATGCAGAGTTCGCCGCCCAGATTGAAGAGCTCGTGCTGGATGGTGATCAGCAGCTCGCGCACGTCCTCGGGCAGGGGCTCGGCCAGCAGCACGCCGATCTGGGAATTGAGTTCATCCACATCGCCCATGGCCATCACACGCAGATGGTCCTTGGGCACGCGGCTGCCATCACCGAGGCCGGTGCTGCCGTCGTCACCGGTGCGGGTTGCGATCTGGGAAAGTCGGTTGGCCATGGGCGGCTGAGCGGGAATTGAGAAAACCCGCATCTTGCCGCAGAACCCGGACCGGCCGTCGGGGCCGGTCTTGCGCCTCAGCCGCGGCGGCCGCGCCGGTGGAAGGCCGGGCGGGCGTGCGCCGGGTCCTGGGCCTGCAAGCGGCGCAGCCGGGCCAGGCCATAGGGGCCGTGGGCATGCGGGTCATGATGGAGCTCAGCGGTCTGGCGGCCGGGCTGTTCGCCCAGATGCAGCCATTCGCGCCAGAGCTGGCTCAGCGAATCAAGGCGCAGGGCGCTCACGATGAGCAGCACCAGCAGCAGCAGGAGCAAGAGGGTGGCGGTATCGGACATGGCCTGGCTCTCCTTGTACCGAAAGGGCATTCACCGGATCGGGATGCCTGCCGTGATGGTGGCACCGGAGCGAGCGGCCTGCAAGCCGGCACACGCGGGTGGCACTTGCCCCAGCGCAAGAAAAAGCCCCGCCGAGGCGGGGCTTGTGCGGGACGCAGTTCGATCAGAACTGGTGGTTGTACTGCACGCCGAACAGCAGGGAGTTCAGCTTGTAGTTGCCACGGGTGGTGGCGCAGCTGGAGGTGTTGCGGGTGGAGTCGCAGACGGGGGCGCCGCTGGCATCGACGATGCCGCCGTTGTCGTACTGGTCGATCTGGCCCGACTTGACGTGCACATAGCTGGCCGCCAGGTCGATGGAGCGCTTCTTGTCCAGCTTCCAGTTCAGGCCGGCCGAGATCCAGCTGCGGTCACTGTCCGGCAGGGAGGCGGTACGGTTACGCTGGGTGACGGGCGACTGGTCGAAGGCCACGCCGCCACGCAGGGTCAGGGCATCGCTCCACTGGTAGTTCAGCCCCAGCGAGGCGCGCAGGGTGTTGGTCCAGTTCTCCGGCGTGTTGCTGTCCGGCAGGTTGTTGGCGAAGTCGATGCGCAGTTCCTTGAAGCGCGAGTGGCGGGTCCAGGTGATGTCACCCATCACGCCAAAGCGATCGTGCTGCTTGAAGAAGTTGAAGGACAGGGACTCGGGTGTGGTGATGTCCAGGCTGGCGTCGCTATTGGTGTAGGCGGCCATCAGGCGCTGCTGAATGCCGGTGCCGGTGTTGGCGGGCAGCTGCGGGATGGCGTTCACGGTTGCAGCGATATTGCTGGCGGCGAACTGCACGTCCCAGGTGGCGTCACCCTTGAGCTTGTGCTTGATGGCCGAACGGTAGGCCACACCGAAGCGGGTGTCCTTGTCGTACTCATACATCAGGCCCAGATTGAAGCCGAAACCCCAGTCGTGACCCTTGACCTCGACACCACCAGAGTAGTCGGGCTGGCCGGACACCTTCTTGATCAGGCCGGAGAACTGGTTCATCACCGCGGCGCGGATCATCTGGATCGGCACGCCGGGATTGGCGGCGGCATTGGCCGCAACCACCTGGCTGAGCAGCAGGTTCATGGAGCCCGCGCCGAAGTCGGCACCCTTGGCCAGCTTGCCGTCGATGTACTGCGCGGTCACGCCGGCACCCAGGCTCAGCGTGGGGCTCAGCTTGTAGGCCACCGAGGGGTTGAAGGCGATGGTGGTCAGCTCGGTGGACAGCGAGGTGTAGCGGCCGGCCCAGGTCTTGTCGTACTCGGTCTTGGAGCCGAAGGGCACGAAGACGGCCATGCCCACCGACAGATCATTGGAGAGCTTGTGCGTCAGATAGCCGTGGGGCACGGCAGTGGTCTTGACGAACTTCTTGGTGTTGCCGCCGCTGATGGGCAGCGAGGTAGCGGTGAAGGAGCCCTGGTCCTCGTACTTGGTGCTGGGCACCACGATGTTCAGCACGCCGGAGGCATGGGTGCCGTCCAGACGGGTCATGCCGGCCGGGTTGTAGAAGAGCACCGAGGCGTCGGCGGCTTCAGCGGCATTGGCATTGGCCGTGCCCTGGGCCGAGGCAGACTGCGAGCCGAAGTGATAGCCCGAGGCCATGGCGCCGCCGCTGGCAATTGCGCACAGCAGGCCGAGCATCAGAGGGGTGGGTGCGAATCGCATAGTGTCTCCGTGTCTTTGTGAGGGAAGGCCCGTGGTGAGCCCGTGCCGCTTGATGGTAGCCTGCGGCCACCCTGGGAAAGCCCGTGGTTTGCTGCCGCGGGACAACAAGAATTTAAGGAGACACGTCTAAATGCGCAAAACCTCGGGCGCCCTGCGCGCACAAGTCCTGACACCTGTCGCGCTGGCGACATCGGCCCTGCTGCTGGCGGCTTGCGGGGGGGAGATCAGAACCCCAGCGATCCGCCGCCGGTTGCCTCCGCGCAGTACCAGGCGGAGATCCGCTACACCAGCTATGGCGTGCCTCACGTCAAGGCGGAGAACTTCAAGGGCCTGGGCTATGGCTATGGCTACGCCTTCGCCAACGACCACATCTGCCTCTTCGCGGAAGAGACGGTCACGATGCGCGGCGAGCGCTCCAAGCACTTCGGTGATGTGGACGCCAAGGGCAATGCCATCACCTATCTGGGCCAGTTCGGCGACTTCACGCCCAATCTGTCCTCCGACTTCTTCTACAAGCTGCTGATGACCCCGGCCCTGGCCGAGTCCATGAAGAGCGCGGCCAGCCAGGACACGCGCGATCTGGTGAGCGGTTTCGTGGCCGGCTACAACCGCTATCTGCGCGAGAAGGGCCTCAACGGCCTGCCCAGCGAATGCCGCAATGCCGGCTGGGTGCAGCCGCTCACCGAGACAGAGATGTACTGGCGCTTCAGCCAGGCCGCCATGGCCGGCAGCTCCATGCAGTTCATCAACGCCATCGGCAGCGCTCAGCCTCCCGTGGTGAAGCTGGCCTCGGCCGTGCCCAGCGCCAAGGCCCTGCGCCGCAAGGACACCCAGCTGGCCGTGCTGAACAGCCCCCTGCTCAAGGGCACGGCCGCGCTGCAGGAGCATGTGATCGGTTCCAACGGCTACGGCCTGGGCAAGGGCGTGACGCAGAGCGGCGCCGGCATCGTGATGGGCAACCCGCACTTCCCCTGGTTCGGTGCCCTGCGCCTGCATCAGCTGCATCTGACCATCCCCGGCCAGTACGACGTGATGGGCGCCACCCTGCTGGGCGCGCCCGTGCCCCTGATCGGCTTCAACAAGGATGTGGCCTGGACCCACACCTTCACCGACGACAACAAGTTCACCCTCTTCGCGCTCAAGCTCGATCCCTCGGACCCGACCCGCTACCAGATGGACGGGGCCTACAAGGCCATGACGAAGACGGTGATCAGCGTCGAGGCCAAGCAGGCCGATGGCAGCATGAAGACGCATCAGCGCACGATGTATGGCACCGACTACGGTCCACTGCTCAGCGATGGAGCCACCTTCGCCTGGGGCGGCAGCGCGGCCTTTGCGATCCGTGATGCCAACTACACGAACTACAAGCTGATCGACCAGGCCATCCTCAACGGCAAGTCCACCAGCGCCGAGTCCCTGCGCCAGAACCTGGCCACCTACAACGCCATGCCCTGGGTGCACACCATGGCGGCCGACAAGAGTGGCAAGGCGCTTTATGCCAACTACTCGGTGGCCGCCAATGTCAGCGACGATCAGCTCAAGAGCTGCGTCAACAGCCCCACCGGCCAGTTCCTGCTGGCCAGCCGCGGCCTGGTGCTGATGGATGGCAGCAAGAGCAGCTGCAACTGGACGGGCGCCATCGGCGCCGCCCAGCGCCCCTATGTGCTGCGCGACGACTATGTGGTGAACGCCAACGACAGCCACTGGCTGCCCAATGACCAGGTGCGCCTCACCGGCTTCCCCAAGATCATCGGCACCGGCCCGAATGCCGAGGCCATGCCCCAGGGCGAGCGCACGCGCATGGGCATCCGCCAGGTGCTGGACCGCATGAGCGGCGCCGATGGCCTGGCCGGCACCGGCTTCACGGTGGCCAATCTGCAGCAGGTCTATGCCAAGAGCCGCTTCTACCGCGCCGAGATGTGGCTGGACGAGTTCCTGGCCGCCACCTGCCAGGGCAAGACCGCGCCCATCCTGCTCAAGGGGTCCAACGGCGTGGACACCGATGTGAGCAAGGCCTGCGGCGTGCTGGCGGTCTGGAAGAAGACCGAAGGGCCGGCCGACCCGGGCTCCCTGCTGTTCCGCAAGTTCTACGAGCTGGCGGGCGAGCTGGAGGACGCCAGCTACTGGCGCGTGGCCTTCAGCGCGGCCGATCCGGTGCAGACCCCGCGCGGCTTCAACACCGCCAACACCAAGGCGGCCACCCTGCTGGCCGACGCGGTGCAGTGGTTTGCAACGAACAAGTTCGATGTGGCCGAGGTCAATGCGCGCAAGCAGGTGATCGTGCGCGACAGCGCCCCGATCTCCCTGCCCGGCGGCCGCTACACCTTCAACAATATCCGCGGCAATCTCAGCGGCGGCCTCTACGGTGATCCGGTCTATGGCAACAGCTATATGCAGTGGGTCACCTTCGATGCCAACGGGCCGGTGGCCGAGGGCCTGCTGACCTACTCGCAGAGCAGCCATGTGTTCAGCCCCAACTACGCGGACCAGACCAAGCTCTACTCCGACGTCTTCCTCAAGGGCGCCAAGTGGGCCAAGCTGCCCTTCAGCGAGGCCGACATCAAGGCCGATGCAGCCTACCGCAGCGTGAGCCTGAGCGAGTAAGAGCGAGTCAAGCCGGCGCGGGCTTCGGTCCCGCCAGCAAGGCCTGGGCGCAGGGCGCTCAGGCCTTTTTTCATGGGCAGGTCTGCAGCGGGAGCCGGGCGCACAATCGCTGCATTGCGTCTGGAGACCGTCGATGAACCATCCGACCCCCGCCCATCAGCTGCAGCCGGCCCCGCGCCGCGCCCTGCCCGCCGCGATGCTGGAGGCCCTGCAGGCCCGCTTTGGCCCGCGCTGCTCCACCGCGCTGGCGGTGCGTCAGCAGCATGGACGGGACGAGTCGCCCTTCGATGTGGACCCGCCTGACTGCGTGGTCTTCGCCGAGAGCAATGAGGATGTGGCCTTTGTGCTGGCTCAGGCCCAGGCGCATGGCGTGCCGGTGATTCCCTATGGTGCGGGCTCCTCGCTGGAGGGGCATCTGCTGGCGGTGCAGGGCGGCGTGAGCCTGGACCTCTCGCGCATGAACCGCATCCTGCGCATCAATGCCGAGGACCTGACCGTGACGGTGCAGGCCGGCGTGACCCGCAACCAGCTCAATGCCGAGATCCGGCACGAGGGCCTGTTCTTCCCCATCGACCCGGGCGCCGATGCCTCCATCGGCGGCATGGCGGCCACGCGCGCCAGCGGGACCAATGCGGTGCGCTACGGCACCATGCGGGAGAACGTGCTGGGCCTCACCGTGGTCACGCCTGCGGGCGAGATCGTGCGCACCGGCTCGCGCGCCCGCAAGAGCAGCGCCGGCTATGACCTGACCCGGCTCTTCGTGGGCAGCGAGGGCACGCTGGGTGCCATCACCGAGATCACACTCAAGCTCTTCCCCCTGCCTGAGGCGGTGTCGGCGGCCATCTGCTTCTTCCCCAGTATCGACGCCGCGGTGCAGGCCACCATCCAGATCATCCAGATGGGCGTGCCCATCGCGCGCTGCGAGCTGCTGGATGCGCATGCCATCCGTGCCGTGAATCTGCACGACAAGCTGGGCCTGCGCGAGGCGCCCATGCTGCTGATGGAGTTCCACGGCTCCGAGGCCGGCGTGGCCGAGCAGGCGCAGACGGTGCAGGAGATCGCCAGCGATCTGGGCGGCGAGGATTTCGAGTGGGCCACCACGCCCGAGGCCCGCACCCGGCTCTGGACCGCGCGCCACCATGCTTATCTCTCGGGCCTGCAGATGAAGCCCGGCTGCCGCGCCGTGACCACGGACACCTGTGTGCCCATCTCGCGCCTGGCCGAGAGCATCAATGAGTCGGTCAAGGAGGTGGAGGCCTCGGGCCTGCCCTACTTCATCGTGGGCCATGTGGGCGATGGCAATTTCCACCTGGCCTATCTGATCGACCCCGCCATCCCGGCCGAGCGCGAAACCGCCGAGCGGCTCTCGGCCCAGATGGTGCAGCGCGCCCTGCGCCTGGAAGGCACCTGCACCGGCGAGCATGGCATCGGCCTGCACAAGCAGGAGTTCCTGGTGGAAGAAGCCGGGGAGGGTGCCGTGGGCCTGATGCGTCAGCTGAAACTGGCCCTGGACCCGCGCAACATCATGAATCCGGGGAAGATCTTCAGGCTCTAGGTCGTAGAGGGGCCGGGATGTCGCCGGGCTGGGGGCCTGCGCCATGTCTGCGTGTCCCCCGGGCCGCCAGCGGCCCTCCTCCTTGACCTCCGACATGGCGCAGACCCCCAGCCCGGCTCAGGCCGCGCAGCGCGTTCGCGGGTGGGTTGAGATGGGGTGGGGGTATGGCCCTCGCCGGGCTCATGGCCCCGGTGCGGGCACGTTCCAGCGCTTGGTGACCTCACCCTTGTCGTTGCAGCTCTCCAGCTGCACGCCAAAGCCCCAGAGCCGGGCCACATGCTTGAGCACCTCCTGCGCGCCCTCATGCAGGGGCCGGTTCATGTGCTGGGTGTGGCGCAGGGTGAGGGAACGGTCACCGCGCAGATTGACGTTCCAGACCTGGATATTGGGCTCGCGGGTGCTGAGGTCGTACTGGCGTGACAGGGCCTCGCGCACATGCTGGTAGCCCGACTCGTCGTGGATGGCCGAGATCTCGTACTCGCTCTGGCGCTCGTCGTCCACGATGGAGAAGAGCCGGAATTCGCGCATCAGGTGCGGGCTCAGGTACTGGCCGATGAAGCTCTCGTCCTTGAAGTTGCGCATGGCGTGGTCCAGCGTGGGCAGCCAGTCGCTGCCGGCGATGTCGGGGAACCAGCGCCGGTCTTCCTCGGTGGGCTGCTCGCAGATGCGCTTGATGTCCGTGTACATCGCGAAGCCCAGGGCATAGGGATTGAGATTGGCCATGGCCGGCTGGGCCACCACATTGGTGTGCGACTTGAGCCACTCGATCATGATGCCGTCGGTGAGGTAGCCGTCGTCGTACATGGTGTTGAGCAGCCTGTGGTGCCAGAAGGTGGCCCAGCCCTCGTTCATCACCTGGGTCTGGCGCTGCGGGTAGAAGTACTGCGCGATCTTGCGCACGATGCGCACGATTTCGCGCTGCCAGGGCTCCAGCAGGGGCGCATGCTTCTCGATGAAGTAGAGCAGGTTCTCCTGCGGCTCCTCGGGGAAGCGCCGCGCCTCGCGCTCTTCCTCGGCCCGGTCCTTGCCGCGCGGCAGGGTGCGCCAGAGCTCGTTGATCTGCTGCTGGGCATAGGCCTCGCGGTCCTGCAGGCGGGCGCGCTCTTCGGCAAGCGAGAGCTTGGAGGGGCGGCGGTAGCGGTCCACGCCGTGGTTCATCAGGGCGTGGCAGGAGTCCAGCAGGGTCTCGACGGCGTCCAGGCCGTGGCGCTCCTCGCATTCGGCCACATAGTTCTTGGCGTAGACCAGGTAGTCGATGATGGACGAGGCGTCCGTCCACATGCGGAAGAGGTAGTTGCCCTTGAAGAAGCTGTTGTGCCCATAGCAGGCATGGGCGATCACCAAGGCCTGCATGGCCATGGTGTTCTCCTCCATCAGGTAGGCGATGCAGGGGTCGGAGTTGATGACGATCTCGTAGGCCAGGCCCATCTGGCCGCGCTTGTAATGGCGCTCGGTGGCGATGAACTCCTTGCCATAGCTCCAGTGGCGGTAGTTCACAGGCATGCCCACCGAGGCATAGGCATCCATCATCTGCTCGGAGCTGATGACCTCGAGCTGGTTGGCATAGGTGTCCAGGCCGTAGCGCTCGGCGGTCTGGCGGATCACCTCGTGGTACTGCTCGATCAGCTCGAAGGTCCAGTCACTGGGACCGGGCAGGGGGCTGGCGGGGCGCTGCTTCAGCGGCAGGGGCTGACGCAGGGGCTCGCGGCCGCGGCGGCGGCCGCCGTACTCGCGTTGATCGGCCGCAATGCCGATCTGGCGGCGGTTCTCGAGGCTGCTCATGTGCTGGCCCCTTCCTTCTTGAACAGATCGCGGAACACCGGATAGATCTCCGCCACCTCCACGGCCTTGCGCATCGCGAACTGCGGCTCCTCGTCGGCCAGCTTGGCGTATTCCTCCCAGAGGTTCTGCTCGGCCTCGGCCACCTGCACATAGGCGAAGTAGCGGCACAGGGGCAGGATCTTGTCGGCCAGCAGCTCGCGGCAGCGGCCGCTGTCGTGGTGCCAGTTGTCGCCGTCGCTGGCCTGGGCGCCGTAGATATTCCACTCGCTGGGCGAGTAGCGCTGGCGGATGATCTGCTCCATCAGCACCAGGGCCGAGGAGACCACGGTGCCGCCGGTCTCGGTGGCGTGGAAGAAGTTCTGCTCGTCCACTTCCTGGGCCTGGGTGTGGTGACGGATGAAGACCACCTCGATCTTCTCGTAGTGCCGGGTCAGAAAGAGATAGAGCAGGATGAAGAAGCGCTTGGCCAGGTCTTTGCGCGACTCGTCCATGGAGCCGCTCACATCCATCAGGCAGAACATCACGGCCCGGGTGGTGGGCTGGGGCACGCGCACCCGGTTGCGAAAGCGCAGGTCGATGGGGTCCAGAAAGGGGATGGCGTCCAGGCGCTGGCGCAGCAGCAGGATGCGGGCTTCGGTCTCGGCGCGCAGGGCCTGCACCTCGGGCTTGGCCGCGTCCTCGCGGCGCAGCAGGGCCAGGCGCTCTTCCAGCTCGCGCAGCTCGCGGCGCTTGTCCATGCCCAGGGCGATGCGTCGGCCCAGGGCGCCGCGCATGGAGCGCACCACATGCAGATTGGTGGGCGTGCCGTCGCTGACGAAGCCGGCGCGGTGCGTCTTCCACTCGGGCGTCTCGGCCAGGGTGGTGCGGGCCAGATTGGGCAGGGCCAGGTCCTCGAAGAAGACCTGCATGAATTCCTCCTTGCTGAGGTGGAAGACGAAGTCGTCCTCACCCTCGCCGGAGTCGCTGGCCTCGCCGCCTCCGCCCTGGCCGGCGCCGCCCTTGGGCTTGGCGATGCGGTCACCGCGCACATGCTCGGTATTGCCGGGGCGCACCACCTCGCGCACGCCGCCCTCGCCGTGGCTGAAGGCGGGCTCGCTGATGTCCTTCTTGGGGATGTGCACCTCTTCGCCGCGCTCCATGTCGCGGATGCCCCGCCCGTCCACCGCACGCCGCACCGCCTCGCGGATCTGCTCCTTGTGGCGGCGCAGAAAGCGCTCGCGGTTGCCGATGGACTTGTTCTTACCTGACAGTCGACGATCGATGATTTGTTGCAGCATCTTCGGTCCTTGGCCCTGTCACGGCCCTTGCCTACATCAGGAGCTCTTTCTCACCCGCAGGTACCACTCGCAGAGCAGGCGCACCTGCTTGGCCGTGTAGCCCTTGTCCACCATGCGCTGCACGAAGTTCTCGTGCTTCTTGGCTTCGTCGGCGCTGGCCTTGGCATTGAAGCTGATGACCGGAAGAAGGTCCTCGACCTGGCCGAACATGCGCTTCTCGATGACCTCGCGCAGCTTCTCGTAGCTCGTCCAGGACGGATTTTTCCCGCCGTTTCGGGCGCGGGCCCGCAGAGTGAACTTGACCACCTCGTTGCGGAAGTCCTTGGGGTTGGCGATGCCCGCCGGCTTCTCGATCTGCGACAGCTCGCTGTCGAGAATATCGCGGTTGAGAATCTGACCGGTGTCCGGATCCTTGAAATCCTGATCCTCCAGCCAGGCATCCGCATAGGCGATGTAACGGTCGAACAGGTTCTGGCCGTATTCGCTGTAGGATTCCAGATAGGCCTTCTGGATCTCGTGGCCGATGAACTCTGCATAGCGCGCGGCGATTTCCGAGCGGATGAAATCGATATAGTTCGCCTCGACCTCCTTGGGGAACTGCTCGCGGCGGATGGCCTGTTCTAGGATATACATGAGGTGGACCGGATCGGCGGCCACTTCCTTCGTGTCGTAGTTGAACGTCTCCGACAGCACCTTGAAGGCAAAGCGCGTGCTGATGCCGTTCATGCCCTCATCGACGCCGCCCGCATCGCGGTATTCCTGCAGGGACTTCGCCTTGGGGTCGGTGTCCTTCAGGTTCTCGCCGTCGTAGACGCGCATCTTGGTATAGGTCGGCGAATTCTCATGCGGCGTCAGGCGCGTGGCGACCGTAAAGCGGCTCAGGTTTTCCAGAACTTCGGGCGCGCAGGGGCTGTCGGACAGCTCGCTCTCGCGCAGCAGCTTTTCATAGATCAGCCGTTCCTCGGTAACGCGCAGGCAATAGGGCACCTTGACGACGAGGATGCGGTCCAGGAAGGCCTCGTTGTTCTTGTTGTGCTTGAACTGCAGCCATTCGGACTCGTTCGAATGGGCAAGCACGATACCCTGATAGGGGAAGGCGCCGAAATTCTCCGTTCCGTTGTAGCTGCCCTCCTGCGTGGCGGTCAGCAGCGGGTGCAGAACCTTGATCGGCGCCTTGAACATCTCGACGAATTCGAGAAGGCCCTGCGTCGTGCGATTGAGGCCGCCGCTGAAGGAATAGGCGTCGGGATCGGCCTGGCTGAAGTTTTCGAGCTGGCGGATATCCACCTTGCCGACCAGCGCCGAAACGTCCTGATTGTTCTCGTCGCCGGGCTCCGTCTTGGCGATGGCGATCTGGCGCAGCCGCGAGGGCATCAGCTTGACCACGCTGAAGCGGCGGATGTCACCGCCAAACTCTTCCAGGCGCTTGACGGCCCAGGGGCTCATGATACGGTTCAGGTAGCGGCGCGGGATGCCGTACTCACGCTCCAGCAGTGGGCCGTCCTCGACCCCGTCGAACAGGCCCAGCGGCGACTCGTTCACCGGCGAGTCCTTGAGCGCGTAGAAGGGCACCTGCTCCATCAGGCTCTTGAGCCGCTCGGCGATGGAGCTCTTGCCGCCGCCCACCGGACCCAGCAGGTAGAGGATCTGCTTCTTCTCCTCCAGGCCCTGGGCAGCATGGCGGAAGTAGGAGACGACCTGCTCGATCGCGTCCTCCATGCCGAAGAACTCGGCGAAGGCCGGATAGATCTTGATGGTCTTGTTGGCAAAGAGGCGCGAGAGCCGCGGGTCGTTGCGCGTGTCCACCATCTGCGGCTCGCCGATGGCCTGCAGCATGCGCTCGGCGGCGGTGGCGTAGGCGAGGGGATTGCGTTTGCACTCGGCCAGATACTCTTCCAGCGAGAGCTCTTCGACCCGGGTGCGCTCGTAGCGGGCGGCAAAGCTGCTGATCACGTCCATGCTGACCTCCTGTGTCGGGCAGAGACGGCCGCCGGGCGCGTGATACACCGGCGTCGTCTGGGAAGTTCTGATGGCGCCCCTACAACGGGACCGAGGCGTCATCAGAGCTTTCCGAGGTTCAGCGGAAAAGCTGCTGGTCTTGAAACCTAGCTTGGTTCATGCACCAAGCCTTGAACACAGGATAAGCCTTGTCTTTGCCCTTCAACACGGAAGATGCCTGCGGCGTTGACATCATGCTACGCCCTTCCGTGCGTTCCTGCTCAAGGCAAGACCTGGCCCTGTGGCCCACCCCCCGCAAAGCGATGGACGGGGAGCGAGGATGAATATGCATGCGCCGTGCCAGCTTGTGCAGGGCGCATGAAAAAAGCCGTGAAGGGCTCACGGCTTTCCGGGACTGTGCAGCGGCCGGTGGCCGTGCTGGTCTTACTGCGGTCCGCGCAGCTTCTCGATCAGGCCGTTGAGCTCGTCCAGCGAGCCGAACTGGATGGACAGCTCGCCCTGCTCGCCGCGCTTGCTGCGCTTCTTGACGCGGATCTCCACCTGGGCGGTGAGCAGGTCCGAGAGCTCCTCCTCCAGGCGCAGCACATCGCGGCTCTTGTCGCTCTTGACGCGCAGCAAGGGCTTCTGCCGGGCCGAGCCCTGGCGGGCCACCAGCTTCTCGGCCTCGCGCACGCTGAGCTTCTTGGCGGCGATCTCGGTGGCGGTGGTGATCTGGTGTGCGCCATCCAGGGGCAGCAACGCACGGGCATGGCCCATATCGATGTCGCCGGCCATCAGCATGTTCTGCACCGGATCGGCCAGCTGCAGCAGACGCAGCAGATTGCTGGCGGCGCTGCGCGAGCGGCCCACGGCCTGGGCGGCCTGCTCGTGGGTGAGCCCAAACTCTTCGGTCAGGCGCTTCAGGCCCTGGGCCTCTTCCAGCGGATTCAGGTCTTCGCGCTGGATGTTCTCGATCAGGGCCATGGCGGCCGCGGCCTCGTCGGGCACGGCCTTGACCAGCACCGGCACCTCGCGCAGACCCGCCAGCTTGGCGGCGCGGAAGCGCCGTTCGCCGGCGATGATCTCGTAGCGCGCTTCGCCATTGGGGGTGATGGGCCGCACCAGGATGGGCTGCATGATGCCCTGGCCCTTGATGCTCTCGGCCAGCTCATAGAGCGAGCCCTCGTCCATGCGCGTGCGCGGCTGGTATTTG
The DNA here is from genome assembly GCF_020535565.1 of Shinella sp. XGS7. Classification (NCBI taxonomy): domain Bacteria; kingdom Pseudomonadati; phylum Pseudomonadota; class Alphaproteobacteria; order Hyphomicrobiales; family Rhizobiaceae; genus Shinella; species Shinella sp. XGS7. The sequence goes on from NZ_CP084758.1 coordinate 967,862, forward strand.
CCGGCCTGCATCCATTCCAGGCGCAGGGTGCTGGGCTCGCCCTCGCGGCTCGCGGCCGGGGCATCGCTCACTTTGGGGCCGAGCAGGGCCTCCAGGCCCATGCCCAGGCCCTTGGGTTTTTTCGTGACCATAGGGGCTGGATTGTCCCTTATGCCGCGGCCGTGGCTTGCAGGCGTTGCAGCAGGGCCCGGCCCTCGGGCCAGTCGCCCAGGCCGGAGGCGCTGTTGATATGGCCGCAGGCGCCCAGCATCAGCAGCTCGGCGCCCCAGTCGGCCGCCATCTGGGCGCCCCGCTCGGGGGCGCAGAAGGGGTCGTCGCGGCTCACCACGGCCAGGGCCGGAAAGGGCAGGCGCGGCCGGCGTATGGGGCGCCAGTTGTGCAGCTGGGGCGGGGTGTCCTCGCGCTCGGTGTCGGGCGGGGCCACCAGCAGGGCGCCGCGCACCCGGGCCGTGTGCTGCGAATGCGCCGCCCAGCTGGCCACCAGCTGGCAGCCCAGGGAATGGGCCACCAGCAGGGCAGGGCGTTCGTCCTGCTGCAGCACCTCGTCCAGCCGGGCCATCCAGTCGCCGCGGCGCGGCCATTGCCAGTCGGCCTGCTCCACGCGCTGGTCGCCATGCAGGGCCTCCCAGCGGCTCTGCCAGTGCGCCGGGTCGGAATTCAGCCAGCCAGGCAGTAGCAATACACGCGGTTCAATCATGGTTTGGCCTTATGCTGTCGGTCCTTTCTGATCGATCGATTGTGCTGGAGAAGAGGCCATGGCTTACAAGGTGTTTGTGGATGGACAAGAGGGCACGACGGGCCTGCGCATTCACGAGTATCTGGCCGGTCGCAGCGACATCGAAGTGCTCAAGATTGACGCCGACAAGCGCAAGGACGCCGCCGAGCGCGCGCGCCTGATCAACGCCTCGGACGTGTCCTTTCTGTGCCTGCCCGACGCCGCCTCGCGCGAGGCCGCGGCCATGGTCAGCAACCCCAACACCTGCCTGATCGACGCCAGCACCGCCCACCGCACGGTGCCGGGCTGGAGCTTCGGCCTGCCCGAGCTGGCCCAGGATCAGCGCGCCAAGATCCGCGCCAGCAAGCGCATCGCCAACCCGGGCTGCCACGCCAGCGCCTTCATCCTGGCGGTGCGCCCCCTGGTGGACGCCGGCCTGCTGGCGCCCGAGGCCCTGATCAGCGCCACTTCCATCACCGGCTACTCGGGGGGCGGCAAGTCCATGATTGCCCAGTACGAGTCCGGTGGCGACGCCAAGCTGGACTCGCCCCGCCCCTACGCCCTGGGCCTGGCCCACAAGCACCTGCCCGAGATGATGGCCCACACCGGCCTGAAGCACGCGCCGGTGTTCATGCCCATCGTGGGCAGCTTCTACAAGGGCCTGGCCGTGACCGTGCCCCTGCATCTGAGCCAGCTGCGCGCCGGCACCCGGGCCGAGCATCTGCACGAGGCCCTGAGCGCGCATTACGCGGGCGAGCGCTTCATCAAGGTGCTGCCCCTGCGCGACCCGGCGACGATGGAGACCGGCTTCTACGATGTGCAGGCCTGCAATGACACGAACCGCGTGGACATCGCCGTTTTCGGCAGCGAGACCCAGGTGCTGGTGATGGCCCGCCTGGACAATCTGGGCAAGGGCGCCAGCGGCGCCGCCGTGCAGTCCATGAATGTGCATCTGGGCCTGGACGAAGGTTTCGGCCTCTGATGTCTGAGCGGGTGTGGCGTCGCGACGCCGAACTGCCCCCCGCCGATCTGGACGCCATCCGTGAGGGTGTCATCCTGCACGGCCGCCAGCAGACCCAGGGCAGCGATGCCCGGGATATTGCCTGCGCCTGCTATGAAGACGGCCAGCTGATCGCCGGGGCCTGGGGCCGCACGAAGTTTCAGCGCCTGTATCTCAGCTATATCTGGGTGCAGCCCGAGCAGCGCGGCCAGGGCTTGGGTGGCCAGCTGCTGCGCCAGATCGAGGCCCAGGCGCTCAAGCGCGGCTGTGTGGATGCGCTGATCGAGACCCTGCTGGACGAGGCGGCCGATTGCTTCGAGCACCTGGGCTATGCCTGCGTGGCCCATCTGCACGACTATGTGCCGGGCTTCACCCGCCACACCCTGCTCAAGGTCTGGCGCGACCGGGATTGAGCGGGAGCGCGGGCCGGCTCCGCCTGGAGCGCAGAGTCCGACCCGTTTCACCTTGAACGGCTACTGCTGGACGAGCTCCACGCGGCGGTTGCGTGCCCGGCCGGCTTCGTCGGCATTGCTGGCCACCGGGGCCAGGCTGGCCACACCGCGCGCGCTCAGGCGGGCGGCGGCAATGCCGTAGGGCGGCTTGCTCAGGGCGGCCACCACGGCCTGGGCACGGGCCAGGGAGAGGCTCTGGTTCGCGTCCAGGCTGCCCGCATTGTCCGTGTGGCCCACGATATGCACCTTCAGCTGGGCATTGCCCTGCAGCAGCTTGGCCATCTCGTCCAGTTGGGCCTTGGACTCGGGCTTGATCTCGGCCTTGCCCGTGTCAAAGAAGAGGCCGTAGAGAGCGATCTTGCCGTCGGTCAGCAGCCCGCTTTGCAGGGCCTTGGCGTCCACCGTGACCTGGCCGGTCTGCATGGCCTTGGGTTCGATGATCTGCAGATAGGTGGCGGCGTAGTCGGAGGAATCGTTGCCGGCCTTGGTCGTCAGCATCGTCACATGCGTTTCGACCCCGCCGCGCTGCAGGGTGCCGGACAGCACGCGGGCTTCACGGTAGTACAGCGCGTTGTAGCTCTGGAAGGTGCTGCCGGTCTTGGTCTCGTAGAACTTGTCGGTCCAGGTCAGGCCCTGCGTGGGGTTCAGGCTCAGGCCCATGGCCTGGTAGAGCTCGTAGCAGTCTTTCTCGCAGCTGAGCTTGCGCTTCAGGCCCGCGGCGCTCAGCGCTTGCTCGTAGTTGCGATAGACCTCCAGCGGGGACTTGCCCAGCGGCGCCAGGTAAACCAGCCGGGTGACCTTGCCTTCCACCGTTTGCAGGTCCTTGAATTTCTGGTCTGCCCCCACTTGCGGCGAGCCGGGCACTCGCGCTGTATCCCAATCGGCCCTGGCGTAGCCGATCAGCGCCGAGCCGGTGAAGCGTTGCACCAGGGGGTGGTCCTGGCTGCCGGGCGCGTCCTTGCCCAGCCCCTGTCCTTGGGCCTGGGCGCCGGGCAGCGCCGCCCCGGCCAGCAGCAAGGCGATGGCCGCGCTTCTCGTGATCGCGCGGGGGGATGAAGATCGGTATGTCATGGTGTCAATGCCTGTGTCAGGCGAAGCAGTTTGGCCAAGGACCCAAGAATGCGAGGAGAGGACGGGGAACGGGAGGGTGGGAACGGGGCGCCGAAGCCGCCATTGGCCGGCGGCCTCATGGCGCCTGGCGGAAGTGGTAGCGGTAGGCCTCCACAAAACCGAGGCGGCGGTAGAGGGCCATGGCCGGGGCGTTGCTGGGATCCACCTGCAGATAGGCGTGTCGCGCGCCTTGTTGCCGGGCTTGCTGCAGCAGGGCCAGACACAGCCGGCCGGCGTGGCCCTGGCCCTGCAGGGCGGCGGGGGTGGCAATGTCGTACAAACCCACCAGATCGCCTTCCAGCGCGATCTGGCCACAGGACAGCAGCCCTGACCCTCCGGGGGCCTCGCGATGCAGCCAGAAGCCCTGATAGCGCGTCGCCGAGGCTGCCAGCCGCTCGGCATGGGCGGCGATCTCGGTCTCGCTGGAACCGCGCAGCGTGCCCACGCCCTGGGCGTAGGTGGTGGCGTCCACCGGCAGCAGGCGGGTATCGTCGGGAAGGAGGGGGGCGGTAGCCCGTCCAGCGAGGCGCGGACCATCACCAGGGCCTCATCCAGCTTAGACCAGCCCAGGGCGGCCAGGCGGGCGTCCAGATCGGCGGGCTGGCTGTAAGGGGTGATGCGCAGCAGCAGGGGCAGGCCCGCTGCCGCAAAGGCCTGCTGGCAGCGTGCCAGCAGCTCGGGCAGGGGCAGGCTGCCTTCGGCCAGGGCGTTGACGCAGCGCGAGCGCTTGGCCTTGCCCGGGGAGAGGCGCAGCAGCCAACCGTCGATCCGGCTTTGCTGCGGCGGGGCCGAGGCATTGAGCCCCGCCTCCTCGGCCAGGCGGGCCAGCTCGGGCAGGGTGGGGCTCGTTGCGGCCGTCATCACATGGTGGCGACGCGCCGCACCATTTCCCGGGCGAAGTCCACAAAGGCCTGGGCGCCCTTGGAGGCGGGGTCGAAGACCACGCCGGGCAGGCCGTAGCTGGGGGCCTCGGCCAGGCGCACATTGCGGGGGATCACGGTGTCGAACACCTTGTCGCCGAAGTGGCTCTTGAGCTGCTCGCTCACCTGCTGCTGCAGGGTGATGCGGGGGTCGAACATCACGCGTAGCAGACCGATGATCTGCAGGTCCGGGTTCAGATTGGCATGCACCTGCTTGATGGTGTTGACCAGGTCGGACAGGCCTTCCAGCGCGAAGTACTCGCACTGCATGGGCACGACCACGCCATGGGCCGAGCACAGGCCGTTCAGCGTGAGCATGGAGAGCGAGGGCGGGCAGTCGATCAGCACGAAGTCGTAGTCGGCATCGGCGGCGGCGATGGCGGCCTTGAGCCGGCGCTCGCGGCGCTCCAGCTCCACCAGTTCCACCTCGGCACCGGCCAGCTCGCGGTTGGCGCCCAGCACGTCGTAGCCCACCTTCTCATTGCGCTGGCGGGCCTCCGCCACGCTGGCCGATTCCAGCAGCACGTCGTAGATGCTCAGCTCCAGGGCGCGCTTGTCGATGCCCGAGCCCATGGTGGCATTGCCCTGCGGGTCCAGGTCCACCACCAGCACCCGCTGGCCGACCTGGGCCAGGCCGGCGGCGAGGTTGACGGTGGTGGTGGTCTTGCCGACCCCGCCTTTTTGATTGGCAACGCAGAAGATCTTGGCCATGGTCTTGTAGTTCTGAGCAGGCAGCGATGGTAGCCCGGAAGCAGCCGGGCCAAGGACGGATCAAGCGCGCGGTTTGATCCAGATGAGACAGCGCTGGGCATCCAGGCCGGGCACCTGTAGCTGTTCCACGTGAAACACATCCAGGTCCTGGGGCAGGGCGGCCAGTTCCTCAGTGGGGTGCTGGCCCTTCATGGCCAGCCATATGGCGTCGGATTTGGCGCCAGATTCGGCACCGGGTTTGAGGTGCTGGCGGGTGAGGCTGGTGAAGTCCAGCAGGGAGGCAAAGGCGCGGGAGGTGATCAGGTCGAAGGGGGGTACCTCGAGCGCTTCCACGCGCGAGTGCTCGCCGTGCAGATTCTTCAGGCCCAGCTCGGCCGCCACCTGCTTGATGAAGCTGGCCTTCTTGGCCACAGCGTCCACGCAGGTGACATCGATCTGCGGCGCGCAGATGGCCACCACCACACCCGGCAGACCGCCGCCGCTGCCCACATCCATCATTCGCAAGGGCCGGCCCTCGGCATGGCGCAGCAGGGCGGGCAGCAGGCTCAGGCTGTCCACCAGATGCTGGGTCAGCATGGCCTGCGGGTCGCGCACGGCGGTGAGGTTGTAGACCTTGTTCCATTTCTGGATCAGGCCCTGGTAGGCCAGCAACTGCTCGATCTGGCTGTCGCTGAGGCTCAGGCCCAGCTGCTGCGCGGCCGCCACCAGGGCGGGGCGCAAGGGATTGGTATCGGTCATGGATGCGGGTTGGGGCGGGAGCTCAGGCCGGGGTGCCGGCTTCGGCGGGCATGTCGGTGAAGCCCTTGAAGCGACCCTTCTTCAGATGGATCAGCAGCAGGGAGATGGCGGCCGGGGTGACGCCCGAGAGGCGCGAGGCCTGGCCCAGGGTCTCGGGGCGGTGCTTGTTCAGCTTCTGGCGCACCTCGAAGGAGAGGGCGCTGACCTGGCTGTAGTCCAGCTCGGCCGGCAGCTTGAGGTTCTCGAAGTGCGCGGCGCGGGCCACGTCTTCGACCTGCTTGTTGATATAGCCGGCGTACTTGATGCTGGTTTCGATCTGCTCGATCACCGCATCGGCCACGGTCTTGCCCAGCTCGGTGCTCAGGGTTTCACGTGAAACACCGGACTCGGGGCGTGCAATCTGGGCCACATCCACCAGGGTGTCATAGCCCACGCCGGGGCGGCGCAGCAGATCAGCCAGGTTGTACTCGCGCTCCAGGGCCTTGCCCACCAGACGCTCGGCCTGCTCGGCGGGCAGGATGCCGGGGTGCACCCAGGTGCTCTTCAGCTTTTCGGTTTCACGTGAAACAGCATCACGCTTGCGGTTGAAGGCATCCCAGCGCGCATCGTCCACCAGACCCAGCTGGCGGCCGACCTCGGTCAGGCGCATATCGGCGTTGTCCTCGCGCAGCTGCAGGCGGAATTCGGCCCGGCTGGTGAACATGCGGTAGGGCTCGGTCACGCCCTTGGTGATCAGGTCGTCCACCAGCACGCCCAGATAGGCCTGGTCGCGTGTGGGCAGCCAGGCCTCCAAACCCCGCACTTGCAGGGCAGCGTTCAGGCCGGCGAACAGGCCCTGGGCCGCCGCCTCCTCATAGCCCGTCGTGCCATTGATCTGGCCGGCGAAGAACAGGCCCTGGATGGCGCGGGTCTCGAAGCTGCTCTTGAGCTCGCGCGGGTCGAAGTAGTCGTACTCGATGGCGTAGCCGGGGCGCAGGATGTGCGCGTTCTCCAGGCCGGGGATGGACTGCACCGCGGCCAGCTGGATGTCGAAGGGCAGGGAGGTGGAGATGCCGTTGGGGTAGAACTCGTGCGTTGTCAGGCCCTCGGGCTCCAGGAAGATCTGGTGCGAGTCCTTGTCCGCAAAGCGGTTCACCTTGTCCTCGATGCTGGGGCAGTAGCGCGGGCCCACGCCCTCGATCACACCGGTGAACATGGGGCTGCGCTCGAAGCCCGAGCGGATGATCTCGTGCGTGCGCGCATTGGTGTGCGTGATCCAGCAGGGCAGCTGGGCCGGATGCTGATCGGCCGAGCCCATGAAGCTGAACACGGGCATGGGTGTGTTCGTGCCGGGCATGCCGTCGCCGGGCTGCTCGGTGCACTGGCTGAAGTCGATGCTGCGGCCGTCAATGCGCGGCGGCGTGCCGGTCTTGAGCCGGCCCTGGGGCAGCTTCAATTCTTTCAGCCGGGCCGAGAGGCTGACGGCCGGCGGGTCACCGGCGCGGCCGGCGCTGTAGTTCTGCAGACCGATGTGGATGCGGCCGTCCAGAAAGGTGCCGGCGGTCAGCACCACGGCGCGGCCGCGGAAACGGATGCCGCTCTGGGTGACGGCGCCCACCACCTTGTCGCCCTCGACCATCAGATCGTCCACCGACTGCTGGAACAGCATCAGGTTCGGCTGGTTCTCCAGACGGCGGCGGATGGCGGCCTTGTAGAGCACGCGGTCGGCCTGGGCGCGGGTGGCGCGCACGGCCGGGCCCTTGGAGCCGTTGAGGATGCGGAACTGGATGCCGCCTTCGTCGGTGGCCGCGGCCATGGCGCCGCCCAGGGCGTCCACTTCCTTGACCAGATGGCCCTTACCGATGCCGCCGATCGAGGGGTTGCAGCTCATCTGGCCCAGGGTCTCGATATTGTGGGTGAGCAGCAGGGTGGACACGCCCATGCGTGCCGCGGCCAGCGCGGCCTCGGTGCCGGCATGGCCGCCACCGACCACGATGACGTCGAATTCCTTGGGATAGAGCATGGCTTGAGCCTCGATCGGGCACCGCAAAAAGAAGGGAGAAAGCGCGGCGCGGGCAAACCCTGAATTTTACGGGCGGCCTGTGGATAAGTCACGGCCGAGGGCCATGCCCGGGCCGACAATACGCCCCACCATGAACTGCCGTGACCACTGCGCCGCCTGCTGCATCGCGCCCTCCATCAGCTCGCCTATTCCGGGCATGCCCGTCATCAATGGGGTGAGCAAGCCGGCCGGCGTGCGCTGCGTGCAGCTGGACGAGGCCGACCGCTGCAAGATCTTCGGCCGGCCCGAGCGCCCGGCGGTCTGCGGCTCCCTGCAGCCCAGTGAGATGATGTGTGGCGAGAGCCGTGAGCAAGCCATGCGATGGCTTGGATGGATGGAAGAGCACACGTCTCCGCGATAATGTTGCGGGGCACCCACTTGGCAAACCAGGGCCTACGCAGTGCCGAGTCTCCGAGACTGTTGTTCAACTAAGCTGCAGAGATCCGCTCATGGAGTTGGTTACTTGCCAATTGTCTTTGAGAGCTCTTGTGCAGAATGGGGCCGTATCAACTCATCGAACTGGTGTCCGGTAATGGATACCGTTGTCGATGGAATGACGTAGTGGGGGCCGCCACCAGTCTTGGTCTGCGCAAAAGAAGCCTCCACCTCAACCTTTGCCGTTCTGGTTTTCGAGTTCAGCTCGACAATCTGTACGCGGGCAAATGCTCCCGAGTCCTTGACTGTCAAGTACGTGCCCTCAGCTTTTCCCCCGGCAAGCAAGTCCGGAGATGAGCCTGACTCTTGTGTGACCTGCGCCGAAAATCCGTTCTTGACGTACTCCTTCGCAAAGCCAAAGTAAACCCTGCTGCCGCGCATGCCATTGAACTCGAGCAAGAACGTCGGTTTCCCGTTTCTTAGTTCGACCCCGAATTCGCTCGAGTTGGAAACCCTCAAAAACTTAACTCTATTTGTGATGGGCTTAAGACTCGTAGGACGGTCCTCCTCTTTCGCCACCCACTTGGCCAACTTTGAACGGTGGACGAAGAAACGACGCGTGTTTCCTGGGTAATGGACTACGAAGTAGTCACCGACCTGCTCCAGGGCAAACACTTTCAAGCCACTTGGCGCAGCCCAACACAAGTTCTTTTCGAGAAGGCCGCGTCGTATCAATGGTGATGCCCCTGAACTCTCCCAGAGTTGCATCGCCTCTGGCTTTTCGCATGCGGTGGCTCCAACCCTTATGCTCATCTCACTGGGGGGCTGTGCCAACGCACAGCCATTTCCTACTAAGAGCGCTACTACAGCACCGATTCGCATGGGTCCCCCTCAAAGATGAGCAATCGTAAACGGTTCAGGACCAAGAGCCGCGGTGCGCACCGAGCCATCGCCATTCACTGAGACCAGTGTTGTTTGCAGTCTTGATGCTCGACCTTGTGGCGCGGCGGCACTCTTCTCTGCCAAGTTGAAGTGCGTGTGCTGCCAACTTGGACGAAATGCGTCCTTGCGGCTTGCAATCGGTGGCTCAGGTGTGTCCCAATCGGTTGGGCTCTATCGGAGTATCAAGATGCGAATTCGATTCGTTATTAATGCAGTTGCCACTGCAGGGGGGCGTGCTTATTCAGCGGCGCTTCTCACCGTTCACTACCCGGACGAAATACCGAGGTCGTGTGCTTTAGAGGATGCACTCGTGGAGTTCGAGCGCCTCTTTGGGAGGCACGCCTTTACTGTTCCCGGCGTTTATGTCGAGTGACCGCGCACGCCCTTGGCTGGATGGAGCGCGAGACAGCGCCCTGACAGGCCCGCGGCCTAGACTGCCTCCCGGCTTGTTGCACGACCAACCAACAAAACACTAGGAGACACACAGCCATGGCCGATCGCCGCCTCATCCTCCAATCCGGCCTGGCCGGTGCCGCCGGCAGCCTGCTGGGTCTGGGCCCCGCCGCCGCCCAAAGTCCCAGCTGGCCCAGCCGCTCGGTGCGCCTGGTCGTGCCCTTCGCCCCCGGCGGCAGCTCCGAGATCGTGGCCCGCGCCACTGCCCTGGAGCTCACCAAGACCCTGGGCCAGACCGTCTATGTGGAGAACAAGCCAGGCGGCGGCGGCAATATTGCCATGGGCGAGGTGGCCCGCGCCGACGATCAGCACACCCTGATCCTGGGCCATATCGGCACCCTGGCCGTGAACCCCTACATCTACGACAAGCTGCCCTTCGACACCAACCGCGACTTCAAGCCGGTGACCCTGCTGGCCAAGGTGCCCAGCCTTTATGTGGTGCACCCGGATGTGCCGGCCAAGGACCTCAAGGAGTTCGTGGCCCTGGTGCGCAGCAAGCCGGGCAAGCTGAATTACGGCTCGGCCGGTAATGGCAGCGCCGGCCACCTGGCCATGGAATATCTGAAGATGGTGGGCAACCTCTTCATCCTGCACGTGCCCTACCGCGGCACCGGCCCCCAGCTGACTGATCTTCTGGCTGGCCGCCTGGACGCCGCCTCGGTGGGCGCGCCGGCCATCATGCAGTTCATCAAGGCCGGCAAGCTGCGCTGCATTGCCACCGGTTCCAAGGAGCGTCTGCCCCAGCTGCCCGATGTGCCCACCGTGGCCGAGCAGGGCTTCCCGGGCTTCGAGATGACGCAGTGGTACGGCCTGAACGCGCCCTCGACCATGGCCCAGGCGAACATCGACAAGCTGGCCGTGGAAGCCGCCAAGGCCATCCGCTCGGTGGGCTCGCGCGAGCGCCTGAGCCACGACGCGGCCGAGGCCGTGGGCAACACCCCGGCCCAGTTTGCGGCGTTCATTGCCCAGGAGCAGCAGCGCTGGAAGGCCGTGGTGGCCCGCGCCAAGATCAAGCCAGATTGATGGGCCCACCCCCTACGGCCTGCGGCCGCCCCCTCAAGGGGGCGAGGCCCTTGGACCGGCGAAGCCGGATCCTCGGCCTCCGCTCGGGAAGACCTAGGCGCTGACGGCCGATCCCTCGTGCGTTTGCGTTCCACCGGCCTTCGGGCTGAACCAAGCACGCAGGCGCGCCTCCACCCGGTCCCAGTACTTGTCGTGGAAGTAGTGCATCACGGTGTTGACCAGGGGTTCCACAAAGGTCACGGCCCCGGCAATGGCGACGCTGCCGGTCATCGCATAGGTCACGCCGAAGGCGGTGCCCAGGTGCAGCACACCGAAGCTGGCGGTCTTGGCCATCATCGTTCTCCTATCGATATCAAAAATCAGATAGGGGAATGCTAATGATTCGCAGCCGGGCCAGCCAGTTGGAAATCCTGATGGCGGCCATAGCCGCCCCCGGCCCGCTGGGCGATCCGGCCCCTCAGGCCTGGGCGCCGGGCGCTGGGGGCAGGGCGCGCAGGTCCTGCGCGACACGACCCTGGTGCAGGGTGATGACGCGCTGGGCCGCCGCGATGGTTTCAGGCCGGTGAGCGATCACGATGCGGGTGATCGGGAGCTGGCGTAGCGAGGCATTGACCTGGCGCTCGCGCTCCACGTCCAGCGCGCTGGTGGCCTCGTCCAGGAAGAGGAACTGGGGCCGCTTGTACAGGGCGCGCGCCAGCAGCAGGCGCTGGCGCTGGCCACCTGAAAGGCTGGAGCCCATATCGCCGATCAGGCTCTCGTAGCCCATGGGCATGGCCTGGATGTCCTCGTGCACGCAGGCCAGGCGCGCGCACTGCTCGATCCACTCGGTATCGGCCTGGGGGTCGAAAAAGGAGATGTTGTCGCGCAGGCTGCCGGCAAAGAGCTGGTCGTCCTGCATCACGGTGCCGATGCGGCGCCGCCAGTCGGCCAGGCCGATCTGGCTCAGGGCCTGTTCGCCCAGGCGGATCTCGCCGGCCTGGGGCGTGTGAATGCCCAGCATCAGCTTGAGCAGGGTGGTCTTGCCACAGCCCGAGGGGCCGACGATGGCCACCGCCTCGCCCGGCTCGATGCGCAGGCTGCAGTGCGAGATCACCTCGGGCTCGCCATCGGCATAGCGGAAGCTCACCTCGCGCAGCTCCAGCGCGGCCGGGGCCGCGGCCTGGGCGGGCAGCTGGTGGTCCAGGGGCTCGGGGGCGGTGAGCACGATATCGGCCAGGCGCTCGCCCTGCAGGCCCAGCATCTTGAGCTGCACCAGCTTGTCGATCAGGGCGGCCAGGCGCAGGCTGAACTGCTCTTTGTAGGCCAGGAAGGCGAAGAGCATGCCCACCGAGAGGCTGCGTTCCAGCACCAGCAGGGCGCCCAGCCAGACGATGGCCACCCGCTCCAGGCCGAAGACCAGCTTGTGCGCCACGCCCATGGCCAGCTCCAGGCGGCGCGAGCCCAGCTGGGCGTTCATATGCTCCACCACCAGATTGGCGAAGCGGGCGCCGCGGTCGGCCTGGGCATTGAAGAGCTTCACCGCCTGCGCGCCGCGCAGGGACTCGATGAAATGGCTGGTCTGGCGCGCCTCGTGGACCAGAGCCTCTTCCGAGGCCTGGCGCAGCGGCCGGAAATAGGCCCAGCGCAGCGCGCCATAGGCCGCCACCGCCGCCAGCGCAATCAGGGCCAGGCGCGGGCTGTAGACCCACATCATGGCCAGGGTGATCAGCACCATCAGCCCGTCCAGCACCGCCTCGATGAACTGGGTGGTGAGGGTCTGCTGCATCTGCTGCACGCTGTTGAAGCGCGAGAGGATGTCGCCCAGATGGCGCTTCTCGAACCAGTCCAGCGGCAGGCGCAGCAGGTGGTTGAAGACATTGGAGAGCCACTGCAGGTTCAGGCTGGCCGAAAGCTGCAGCACGGCCCAGGAGCGCAGGGCGCCTATGCTCACCTGCAGCAGCACCAGCAGGCCGAAGCCCAGGCCCAGGGTGACGAGCAGATCGCGGTCGTCGCTGACCAGCACCCCGTCCACCACCCATTGCAGGAAGAAGGGCGAGAGCAGCACCAGCAGCTCCAGCGCCAGGGCCAGGGCCAGGATCTGGGCCAGGGAGCGTTTGAGCCCCAGCACCCGGCCCAGCAGCTGCTGCCAGCGAATCCTGGGTGCGGCGGGCTTGGGTGCGAAGTCGGGGCCGGGCCGCAGCTCCAGGGCCACGCCGGTGAAGTGGCGCGAGAGCTCGGCCAGCTTGATCCAGCGCCGGCCGGCCACCGGGTCGTGCAGCAGGGCGCGGTCGCCGCGCACCTCGGCCAGCACCACGAAGTGGCGGAAGTCCCAGTGCAGGATGCAGGGCAGCTGCAGCTGGGCCAGGTGCTCGGGCTCGGCGCGCAGGGCGCGGCTGGCCAGGCCCAGCTGGGCGGCCATGCGCACCAGATCGGCCATGGTCGCGCCCTTGAGCGAGAGCGAGAAGCGCGCGCGCAGCTCGGCCAGATCGCAGCGCTGGCCGTGGAAGCTGGCCACCATGGCCAGGCAGGCCAGGGCGCATTCGGCGCCTTCGGTCTGCAGGATCAGGGGCAGGCGCGAGCCGCGCCGCCAGCCCAGGTTCAGGCGCTCCAGCAGACTGCCGCTGTGATTTGAGTTTGCGGATTCAGACACGGTTCGCCAAGGCCAGCAGGGGTTCAAAAATCCATTCGATCAGGCGGCGCTTTTCCAGCAGCACATCGGCATCCAGCTGCATGCCCACGGCCAGGGGCTGCTCGGCGCCATAGGCGGCCACGCTCTGTCGCTCCAGGGCCACGGTGATGCGGTACAGCGGCTCGGCGCCGCCGGCCGCCGGGCCCAGGGGCAGGGCGGCCAGCTCGGCCGCGGGCAGGGGGGTGCGCGAGACCTGCAGCACCCGGCCCTGCTGATGGCCGAACTTCTGATAGGGATAGGCCTGGTAGCGCAGGCGCACCGCCTGCTCGGGCCGCACAAAGCCCACGGCGCTGGAGGGCGCGTAGAGATAGGCCTGCATGCGCGTGTCGGCTGGAAGCAGGCTGGCCAGGGCCAGGGCCGGCGTCACGGGCTGGCCGGGCTCGGCCTGCAGGGTGGAGACGATGCCGTCGCTGGGCGCGCGCAGCACCAGGCGGCGCCGCGCCTCGGTCTCCAGGCCCAGGGCGCGCAGCGAGGCCAGCTCGCGCGTGAGCTCGCCGCGGCGCTCGGTCAGGCGCAGGGGCAGGGCCTCGCGCTCGGCGCGCAGGGCGGCCTGTTCGGTGCGCAGCTTCTCGCGCTCGCGCTCCAGGCTCAGGGCTTGCGCCTCGGTGTCCAGCAGCTCGCGGCGGCGCGCCTGCAGCTGGGTGTCGGAATAGAAGCCCTGGGCGCGCAGGGCCTCGGCCCGCGTCAGCTCCTCGCGCGCCAGGCGGCGGCGTTCGCGGTGGGCCTTGGATTCCTGCTCGGCCGCGTCCAGCTCGCCCTGCTGGGCGGCCAGGCGGCGCTCCAGACCCTGGCGCTGCTGCTGGAACTGCGGCTCCAGCTGGGCCAGGGCCTCGCGCAGCGAGGCTTCGCGCTCCAGCAGGCTCCGGGCCACGCCCTCGCCGGCCTGGCTGCTGGCGCTGTCCAGGCTCAGCTCAAAGAGGATGTCGCCGGCCTTGACGGCCTGGCCTTCGCTGACGCGGCGCGCCAGCACGGTGGCGGCCTGCGGGGCGGTGATGCGCAGCACGCCGCGGTCCGGCACCAGATAGCCGCTCACGCGCGCCTTGCGGCTGTACTCGGCGGTGCAGAGAAAGACACCAACCAAAACGACGCTGCCCACGGCGCAGGCCGTGAGCAGCTTGAGCGAGAGAGGGCGCAGCAGCTGAATGCTGCCCAACCAGGACTGTTGCTGCCCGGCCAGTGCTTCAGGACGGAACAGCATTCAGCTCAGTTGCCACGCTGCTCCCTCGCGGGGGATGACAGCGAATTGTGTTGTGTTTACCAGCCGGACTTCGGCGCGCCCGTGGAGGCGAGGCTGAAGGCTTCGACTTGATCCAGAGCGCCCCAGCCACTCTTGGGGGCGCCGCCGCTGACCAGATCCAGCAGGCTGGCATCGATCTCGACGGGGGCTGCAAGCTTCTCGGTGGCGAGGACTTGTTGCGCTTGAACTTGTTGCTTTTGCATGACCGGCTCCGGGTGTTCTGTGACGTGCGAAGAAGTGCACAGCCCGGATTGAAACGGCGAACGCAATCATGCGTAACTGTCAACTCTTACAGATGGGGGATGGTCACGGCACGGCTTAACGTATTAAGCCGAGGCGGAGTGCCTTGAGCACGGCCTGATGCTTGTTGCTGCTGCCCAGCTTGTGCATGGCGTTATTGAGGTGCAACACGGCGGTGCGTTCGGAGATATTCAGGATGCCGCCCACCTCCCAGGCGGTCTTGCCCTCCATGGTCCAGCGTAGGCATTCCAGCTCACGCGGCGTGAGTTTGGGCGCTTCCAGCTGCTGCTCGGCCGGCAGCAAGACACGCATGGCGGCATCAAGAGCGTGGACAGCGAACAACTGAATATCCGCCACCATGCGTGTCAGGGCCGTGTTGTCCGTTGGCAGCGCTCGATCCCTGTCCAGACCAAGAACAAAATGCCGGCCCTCCGGCAAATGCAGGGCCAGGCAGATGCCGGTGCGGTATCCAAACTGGGATTGGGCCTCCCAGAGGTCTCCAGCGTCATGGCGTACGTAGGTCGCCTGGTCCCAGACGATGGGCACGCTATTTCGCTTGCAGTGCTGCATGACCGGATCCTGGCGGCGCAGCTGCGGGCTGTCCATGGCATCCCTAAAGCCTGCCGGACAGTTGTCGAGAAAGATGAACTCGGACTGCCCCAACGCGTGATCCACCACCGTGATCGCGGAGAAGGTCTCGAACTCCAACTGCTTCGTAAAGCGAGCCACTTCCCCGCGGAATTCTTCGCGGGTTCTGGCTTCGAGTACGGATTGGTAACCGCCCTGCAGCATCAAACTCTTTCCACGCAGTTCCCGCGCTGGTTTCGCAACGGGGCCTTCATATCCCTGACAAGGTTTACAGCTAGCGATTCATCCCAGGTGTCAGCAAACTTTCGACATGCTCGCCGGGTTTGCCCGAGCCATTCCCCTCATCCAGAGAAAACTCCAGAAAAATGACTCCAACTTGGATTGTGTACGCATGGCCGCGAATTTTGTGCGAAGCAAAGCGGGCAGGTCGCCTGCAATTCGCGCATTCCACGACGCGCGTGTTGGTGTCGGGCGACGCGGCTCAGCCTTCCATGGGGCAAACCCTGTGGATCGGCGCCTCTGAAAATGGGGCCGAGGCCGGTGTGGCCTGGGATTGGGTGTGTTTACCCGAGGGTGTGGTGGCCATGGCGGATCCCATGGCCCTGGTGACCAATCTTCAGTTTCTCAGCCCTCAGGGCGAGGTGCTGGCCCCCATGGAATCGGTGCTGCAGCTCAATGGCATCGTGCACACCCTGCCCTGGCAGTGCGAGGTGCAGCGCGCCCTGGGTCTGCTGCATTGAGCCGGCGCCGGGCGACGCCCCGGCTTCAGAGCTCGCCGATGGCGATCTGGGACAGCACGTCCAGCTGCATCAGCTCCTGCACGCCCGGATCGGGCCGCGTGCCGCACCAGGCCAGCACCAGCATGCTGCTGGCCAGCAGCGCAGCACCCAGCCAGCGCAGGGGGTGATCGCGCCAGCGCGCCAGCATCAGCTGGCCGCCGCTGCCGCGCTGCAGGGCCGCGCCCTGGGCGCTGGCATGCCTTTGCTGCCATTGCGCCAGCACCCGCTCTTGCAGGGCTGCACTGTCTTCCGCGGGCAGGGCCTGGCGCAGAGCCTCTTGCAGCGGGGTGTCCTCGGGGTCGGGTTTCATGCGCGTACTTCCGGTTCGGCAGGGGGCTCGCTCGCCTGCAGCTGGCGCCGCAGGGCCTGCTTGGCGCGGTGCAGCAGCTGGTGGGCGGCATTGGCTTCGCTCAGGGACAGGGCCTGGGCGATCTCGGCCACGCTCGCGTCGGCATAGGCCCACAGGGCCAGGGCCATGCGCTGGCGGGCCGGCAGGCGCTGCAGGGCCTGCAGCAAGACCCGGCCCTCGATGCGCAGCTCCAGTGCACCCTCGGGTGTGGGCCGCTGGGTGTCGATCAGGGCTTCGCTGAGCGCGTCCAGGGCCTCGGGCTCCAGGCTGAGCTCGCGCCGCTGCAGCAGCAGGCTTTTGCAGCGGTTGATCACGATGGTGTTGAAGAAGGTGGCCAGGCTGGCGCCCCGCGCCTCGCTGGGGCGGCTGCCCCACAGGCGCAAAAAGGATTCCTGCACCATGTCCTCGGCATCCTCCTGGCGGCGCAGCAGCTGCCGGGCCAGGCCCAGGGCCTGGGGCGTTAGCTGCTGCACCAGGGCCGTGGCGGCGGCCGCCTCGCCGGCGCAGGCGCGCCGCCACAGCGCCCAGTCTGCGCCGCCCGGCCGGGCTGCAGTGGCGCGGCCCAGCCGGGCGCGCGCCGCCGACCACCAGCGCAGGGGGGCGGCGGCGCCGGGCGGGTCGAGGGCCTCGCTCATTCGCTGGGCAGCTTCTCGCGCAGGGCGCGGCGTTCCTCGGGGCTGAGCTTGTCCAGCATGGCGCGGCGCTGCTGCAGCAGCTCGCGGCGCTGGGCCGGGCTCATGGCCTGGATCTGGGCGCGACGCTCCTCGGCCTGGCGGCGGCGCTCCTCGGGCGGCATGGCCTGCCAGCGCTCGCGGGCCTGGGCCGCCAGGGCCTGGCGCTGCTCGGGGCTCAGGGTCTCCAGGCGCTCGCGCATCTGCTGGCGGAAGGCGCGGCGTTCGGCCGGCGGCAGCCGCTCCAGCTGCTGACGCAGCTCGGCGCGGCGCTGGGCCTGCTGTTCGGGGCTCAGGCGCGCCCATTCCTGCGGATCGGGCACCGTGGGGGGCCCGGCCCAGGCGGCGCTGCCCAGCGCCGCGAGCGCCAGGGCCAGGAGCAGGGGAGGGAGCAGATGCTTCTTCATGGTGGATGCCTTGATGATGGCGCACATCAGCTGCGCCACAAACCCTCCAGCGCGCGCGGGGCGCCGGGCAGCACGCCGCCCTCCAGGGCCGCACGGCCCAGGCCGAACTGGCGCTGCAGCAGGGCGGCCTGCAGGGCGCGGATGTCCAGGGTGGGGCGCAGATCGCGGCCCTCCAGCAGCTCGCTGTTGGCAAGGCCCGGCCAGTCGGCCAGCACCCGGCCGCCGGCCACGGCCCCACCGGCCAGCCAGGCCACGCCGCCCGTGCCATGGTCGGTGCCGCCGCTGCCATTGGGCCGGGCCGTCCGGCCGAACTCCGTCATCACCAGCACCGTGCTGCGGCCCCACTGCGGGCCCAGGGCGCTGCGCAGGGCCGCGAGGCCCTCGTCCAGACCGGCCAGCTGGCGGGCCAGGCGGTTGTTCTGCTGGTTGTGCGTGTCCCAGCCGCCGCTTTCCAGCCAGGCCAGGCGCGGGCCGCGTTCCGCGGCCAGGAAGCGCCCCGCCTGCTCGGCCAGGGCGGCAAAGCCATTGCCCGCTGCCCCCTCGCCGGCCATGCGACCCAGATCGCGCTGGCTCATGGCCTGCTGCCAGGCGGCGTGCAGGGCGGTGTCGCCGGCATAGAGCTGCTGCACGCGCGCCAGCAGGTCCTCGCTGTCGGCGGGGCCGGGGCGGCTGGGCGTCCAGGTGCTGGCTTGGTCTGCGCCGCGCAGGGCCACGGGCAGGGCCGGGCTCAGGGCCACGCCGCCCTGGCCGCTGGCCTGCAGGGCCCGGCCCAGCCAGCCGGTGCTCAGGGCAAAGGGGCGGGGGCCGCCGCTTTCCAGCTGCTGCTGGGCGTCGAAGTGGGAGCGCTCGCGGTAGGGGCTGGCCAGGGCATGCAGCACCAGCAGCTGGCCCTCGGCATACCAGCGTGCCAGCGTGGGCAGGGACGGGTGCAGGGCGTAGAAGCCGTCCAGGGGCAGGGCGCCCGTGGGGGCCAGCTCGCCGCGCAGGGCGGCGAAGGCGGGGTCGCCGGGCACCGGCACGGCGGCCAGGCCGTCCAGGGCACCGCGCAGCATGATCACCACCAGGCGCGGCGCCTCGGCCGGGCCGGGAGCGGCCAGGCTCAGACCGGGCCAGGTGTGCAGCAGGGCACCGGCACCCAGCAGCTGCACCAGCTGGCGGCGGGCCGGGTTCATCTTGGGCTTGAAGGACATGGTTGGGGTGCCTCAGCGGCGTTGAAACTCGGGGCTGGCCAGCCACAGGGCCAGGGCCTGGGCGCCGTCGGCGGCGCGCTCGATCTGCAGCCGGGTGCTCTCGCCCAGGTCCTCGCCCAGGGCCAGGCGGGCCAGGGCGCGGGCGTCCGCGGCCTGGGCATGGCGCTGTGCGAAGCGCTCGGCCCATTGCACACGCTTGAGCAGGGCATCGGGCGAGAGCCAGTCCTCGCTGCGGTCGGGCCAGCCCTGGGGCGAGGGCGCGCGGTCGGGCGCCTGGCCCAGGGCCGTCAGGGTCCGCATGCCGGCATCCAGCTCCCGGTCTCCCAGAGGCAGCTTGAGCTGGCGGTGGGCCGAGAGCAGCAGCTCCTCGGGACGCTTGAGCTTGGGCGGGTTCTGCGGCGACCAGGTGGCCGGATGCTCGAACAGGGCCTGGGCCACCTGGCGCAGATCGCCGCCGCTCTCGCGCCAGCGCCGCGCCAGGGCGTCCACCAGGGCCGGCGGTGGCGTGTCGCTGACGAAATGCAGGGCCAGCTTGCCGGCCAGATGGCGGGCGGTGGCCGGGTGCAGGGCCAGGTCTTGCAGCAGCTGATCCAGGGCCTCCGGGCCTTCGGGGTAGCGCCGGCCCAGCACGGTCTTGGGGCCGGGCTGGTGCAGGGCCGGCTGGAAGCTGGCGCGGCCGTCGCCGCCTTGCAGGCGCACGGTCCAGCCGGTCAGCAGGCGGGCGGTCTCGGTGACATCGGCCTGGCGGTAGCCGCCGTTCACGCCCAGGGTGTGCAGCTCCAGCAGCTCGCGCGCCAGGTTCTCGTTGAGCCCGCGCTCGCGCCGCAGGCCGGCACGGGACTGCGGGCCCATGGACTGGGCGTTGTCCAGGTAGAGCAGCATGGCCGGATGCAGGGTGGAGGCGCGCAGCAGGGCGCTGAAGCGGCCCAGGGCCTGCGGGCGGATGGCCTCGTTCTCATGCGGCCAGACCAGGGCGCGGGTGCTGCCCTTGGTGGCGGCCACACAGCAATGGTTGGCCCAGAACTGCACCCAGCGCTCGGCCACCGGGGTTTCGGTCGTGATGATGTGCTGCCAGCGCCGCTGCAAGGCGTCGCGGTTGGCGCGGCGCAGGGCCAGGGCTGGCATATTCGTGCGCGGCTCGGCGCTGGAGGCCGCGGCGGCGGGCGGCACCGCAGTGCGCAGCAGCTCGCCCGTCAGGCGCAGGGCGGCCGGTCCGTCGAGCAGGCCTCTGGCGTCAAACGGCGTCTGGGCACCGGGCGCGAACTGGGCCAGCACCCAGGCTCTGGGATCGGACCCAGGGCCGCGCAGGCTGGTTTCGCTATAGCCGAAGCGGTGGGCGGCGAGGGCGGCGGCTTGCATGGGGGTGAGAGGGCGCTGATGCGCAAGCGAAGACCCTGCTTGAACCCCGCCGGCCCGCGGCTCTTACGCCCCGGCCCGCAAATCCGAGCGCGGCGCGGGGTCATGGTGGGCGGGCCGTAAGCGAAGCCCGCGGGCCGAGGTTCAAGCGGGGCCATCCACCCCAAGGAGTTCCCATGAACATGAACTATCGCCACCTGCCCCTGGTCCTGACGCTGGCCCTGAGCCCCTGGCTGGCCCAGGCCCAGACCGACGCCTCCGAGCGCATGGAGCAGCGCATCGATCAGCGCCAGGAGCGCCAGGCCGGGCGCATCGCCCAGGGCGCGGCCTCGGGCCAGCTGACGGCGCGCGAGCAGCGCCGCCTGGCGCGCCAGCAGCAGCACACGGCCCGCATGGAGCAGCGTGCCGAGGCCGATGGCCAGCTCAGCCGCCGCGAGGCACGCCGCCTGGAGCACAGCCAGGACCACAACAGCCGTGCCATCGCCCGCCAGAAGCACGATGGGCAAACCCAGCCCCAGCAGCAGCCCTGACTCCTGAGCCCGGCGTGCCGGGCGCTCAGGGCGGCATGCCGGCGCGCCGCTGCGCGTAGTGCGCGGCCCGCTCTGCATCGCCGCGCGCGCGGTAGAGGATCTCCAGCTCCTCGAACACATAGGGATCGGGCTGGCCGGCCGCGGCGCAGGCCTGCTCCAGGGCCAGCTGCTGGCTCAGGGCGGCCTCGGTCTCGCCCAGCAGGCGCAGCTGGTGGGCCACCATCCAGCGCGCGATGCGCAGGCGGCTGCCCCCATCGCTACCGGGCGCCTCCTGTTCGCGCAGCGCCAGCGCGGCCTGGAAGGCCTGCAGAGCCTCCTGCGGGCGGCCCAGCTCGCGCAGGCTCAGGCCCAGATTGTTCTGCAGCGAGGCCCGCCAGCGCCGCGCTGCCGGTTGCGGCGAGGTCTCGGCCAGGGCCAGGGCCTCGCGGTTCCAGCGCAGCTGATCGGCGGGCGCACTGTCCACAAAAGCCATCATGTGCAGCGCGTCCACGGCCAGCCCGTCGAGGCCGGCCGCGCGCGCCTCGGCCAGGGCCGCAAGATAGGCGCGGCGCGCGGCCTCGCGGGCCTCGGGCGTGCGCTGCGCGGACGGGTGGCTGGCCGAGATGAAGCTGCGGCCCAGCTCCAGGGCCTGGCGCACGCGCGCCTCGGGCCCGGCCGTGGCCAGCTGGGGTTCCAGGCTCAGCAGCAGGGCGCGGGCGCCCTCGAAATCGCGCCGCAGGCCCAGGCTGCGGGCGATCTGGGTCTGCAGGATCAGGGCCTCATCCCCGCGGGCCTGGACCAGGGCGGCGCGAAAGCGCTGCTCGCTCAGGGCGGGTCGGGCGTAGTCCCACAGCGCGTCCAGATCCTGGGCCTGGGCCGAGGCGGCCAGCAGCAGCAGCGAGCAGAGCAGGGCGGTCGGCTTCATGGGGCGGCGGCAAGTTTTTGCGTTTCATCGTATCGTGTCGCCGCGACGATCCAGGCCCCCGGCCGGATCCCTTGATTCCCGACTCACACGGAGACCCCATGAAGCTCTACTACAGCCCCGGCGCCTGCTCGCTGTCCCCCCATATCGTGGCGCGCGAAGCGGGCCTGAATGTCGATCTGGTGCTGGCCAGCACCAAGACCAAGAAGCTGCAGGACGGCACCGACTTCTACACCATCAACCCCAAGGGCTCGGTGCCCGTGCTGGAGCTGGACAACGGCCAGCGCCTCACCGAAGGCCCGGCCATCGTGCAGTACCTGGCCGATCTGGCGCCCGCCAGCGGCCTGGCTCCGGCCGCCGGCTCCTGGGAGCGCGTGCGCCTGCAGGAGTGGCTGAACTTCATCACCTCCGAGCTGCACAAGGGCTTCTCGCCCCTGTTCACCCCGGGCATGGTGGAGGAGGCCAAGCCCCTGTTCCGCGCCAAGCTGCTGGAGCGCTTCAAGTACGTGGACGAGCAGCTGGCCGGCAAGAGCTATCTGATGGGTGAGACCTTCACGGTGGCCGACGCCTACCTCTTCACTGTCAGCAACTGGGGCCAGTACGTGGGCGTGGACGTGGCGCCCTTCGCCAACCTCGCCGCCTTCCGCGCCCGCGTCTCGGCCCGCCCGGCCGTGCAGGCCGCGCTGGAAGCCGAAGGTCTGCTGAAGAAGTGAGCCTGCAGCGCGAGGCGGCCCGGCAGCAGCTGGGCCTGTACCTGCAGCGCTTTCCCGCCGAGGCCGCCGGCCGGGCGACGCTGCAGGTCCAGCTGGCCGAGGACGCCGGTGATCCCTTCAGCCGCGCCAATATGCGCGGCCACATCACCACCAGCGCCCTGGTGCTGGACCCCGCGCTGAGCCACACCCTGCTGATCCACCACCGCGTGATCGGCCGCTGGCTGCAGCCCGGCGGCCATCACGAGGCGGGGCAGAGTCTCTGGGACTCGGCCCTGCGCGAGGTGCGCGAGGAAACCGGCGCCCGGCAGCTGGCCGCGCATCCGCACTGGGGTCAGGCCTTGCCGCTGGACATAGACACCCACGCCATCGCCGCCAATCCGGCCAAGGGCGAGGGTGCGCACTGGCATCACGACTATGCCTATCTGGTGATCGCGCCCCGCCAGGCGCTGCAGGCCCAGCTGGCCGAGGTCACGGACGTGGCCTGGCAGCCGGTGGCGGTGCTGGCGGAGTCTGGCGAGCCGCGCTTTCGCCGGCTCGCCCAGAAGCTGCGCCTGCTGGGCGCCTGATACAACGCTGCGGCGGGCGGCTCAGCCGGCCTTGACCCAGAGCACCTCGGCACCGATCACATAGGCCAGCTGGTCGGCGGGCGAGACCGGCGTCTTGTTGCCCACCGGGGTCATGGTGATGGTGACCGTGCCACCGCTGGCGTCCTGCCGGGTGTTGGCCTGGAAGTAGGACTGCGAACCGCCCGCCAGCGGGATACCCAGGAAGGACACCCCCCAGGACGAGCTTTCGCTGATCTTCTGCGTGAAAGCCTGGTAGTTGCTGGTGTGGAAGGTCAGTGTGAACACCGGCTGCTGCGAGATCAGCAGGCGCGCGATCTGACCGAAGTTCCCCATGGGCGCGAAGTTGATGCCGGGGTCGGGCATGAAGCGGTAGCCGCTCTGGCTGGGGTTGTAGCTGGCGGCGCTGGCCAGCGGTGCCGGGTTCCACCAGCCCTTGCCGGTGCTGATGTTGTAGGACACGGGGGCGGGCGTCACCGTGGTCACGCCGTTGAAGGCGATCTCGATGTCCACGGCCGTGGTGGACTCGTCAAAGCTCCACAGGTTGTAGGAGGCGCTGGCCTGGCCGAAGATGCCGAACAGGTCCAGCACGCTGCCGAAGCCCTTGATGCCACCGCTGGCGCTGATGTTCACCGTGTTGGACGAGGCCTTGGAGGCCGAGATCGTGGTGACGATGTTCTTGCCCTGACCCGTCTGCGGCAGCAGATTGTTCTGGATGACGGCCGTGCTCTCGGCGATGTTGAACTGCGGCACGATCTGCATCTGTCCGCTGTTGTCGATGATCTGCATCCAGCCCGGGCTCACCGTGGTGGGCGCCGGCTGCACATTGGCCCGGGTCTGGGCCAGCTGGTTGTTGAAGGACACCACGGCCGCCTGGATATTGGCCACCGAGCTGGTGTCGCCCAGATAGGTCATCAGATCGCTGACCAGGCCCTCGCTGCCCAGGGGGCGGTTGGGCAGCAGGGACATGGGATTGGTGCTGGCGCGCAAGGTGCCCAGGGTCAGGCCGGCGGCGCCCCAGGTCAGCACCTGGCTGGTGACATAGCTCAGCTGGGCATTCTGGGTGTTGGTGCCGGCGGGGAAGGCGCCCTGGGTCGTCGTCCAGTCGCTGATGATGGAGTTGACGATGGTCGCGTTGGCCATATTGGCGCTGTTGAGCGCGCTCTCGTCGGCCGCGCTCAGCACATAGCTGGTGTCCATCAGCACGTCGTAGTAGCTGGTCATGTAGTTGGCCAGATTGCTGCTGAGGTACTTGTTGGTGGCGTCGTAGCCAAAGACATTGTTCAGCCAGGCATAGGTCTTGGCATTGAAGTTGGTGCCGTTCTGCCAGAACCAGGGGAAGTCGCCCAGGCCGCCCTCGTCGAGGACCAGCATATTGGGCATGTTGAGGGCGGTGGCCGTCGGCAGGGCGGCTTGCTGAATGGCCTGGAGGATGGCGCTTTGCAGATCGTTGGCGGTGCTCATCACGGGTCTCCCGGTGGATGGATGGGGTCGAGGCGGAGCTGGCTTACCAGCTCAGGGTCAGATTGGCGGGACCGGGGGGCGGCGTGGTGTTGGACACGCTGACCGCCAGGCGGTTGACCGCGAAATTCACCGGCACGCCGGGAGCGGCCACGCCGATCACCGCCGGGCCGGGGCCGATGGTGACGGAGTAGCCGGCGCCGACGCCGTTGAGCACCAGGTTCTGCGCCTGGCCGGCGCCGAGATTGGCGACGGCACCGCGTTGCAAGACTTGATTGGGCATGGATGTCTCCTCTTTCCTTGAACAGGATGTGGATCGCCGCCGCGGGGCGGGCTGCCTTGGGTGGCCCGGCGTCTTTTGCATGGAGCGTGCCAAGCCCCGGCAGCACCGCGCGCCCCAGGAAGGCGCCCGGCACTTGTCCCTCAGACCGGTGATCTGACATGTCAGTTCTTGCAGCTGACAGGGCTGACAGGGCGGCGCAGCATGGTTGTGGAGGTGTTTCTCTCATGCAGCCGAGCAGCGCATTTCACGAGCAGACCTGGTCCGAACGGGCCTCGTTCCTGCCCCCGGGGCCTCGCTCCCGGTTCATGCTGAGCCTGCTGTGGCATCCCGAGCCTGCGCGAGTGGGGCAGCAGGCTCTGCTGGAGCCACCTGGTGGGCCCTGGCGCCTGAGCCGTGGCGAGCTGCTCTTCGACGCGGGGGAGGGCACGCCGGCCCAGCCCCTGGGCCATGCCAGCGTCTCGCGCAGCGCCCTGCAGCTGGAGCCCCTGCCGGATGGCAGTCTGCGCCTGAGCTGCGCCGAGGCCCAGCGCCTGCGCTGCGAGATCGATGGCCAGGCCCTGGACGCGGCCCGGGCCGCGTCCGGCCTGATCCTCAGCCCCGCCCGCCTGGCGGCCGGCGTGGTGATGGCGCTGGGCCCCCTGGTCTGGCTCTGCCTGCATCTGAGCAGCGGCCCGCGCGCGCGGCGGCAGGCGGGAGCGGGGGGCCTGGTGGGCATCAGCGCCGCCATGGAGCTGGTGCGACGTCAGCTGGAGCAGGTGGCCCCCAGTGATCTGCCCGTGCTGCTGCTGGGCGAATCGGGCACCGGCAAGGAAATGCTGGCCCGCGCCCTGCACGCCGGCAGCCCACGCCGTCAGGGCCCGCTGATCAGCGTGAACATGGCGGCCCTGAGCGAGGGCCTGGCGGTGGCCGATCTCTTCGGCGCGCTGCGCGGCGCCTACACCGGCGCCACCGGCGCGCGCCAGGGCCTGTTTGCCGAGGCCGCCGGAGGCAGCCTCTTCCTGGACGAGATCGGTGACGCGCCCACCGCCGTGCAACCCATGCTGCTGCGGGTGCTGGAGACCGGCGAGTACCGCCCGCTGGGCGGCAGCAGCACGCTGCGGGCGGATGTGCGCTTGATCGCCGCCACCGACCGGGATCTGCAGGCGCGCGCCGGCTTCAACCAGCCCCTGCTGCGGCGGCTGGAGGGCTTTGTGATGGCCATCCCGCCGCTGCGCCAGCGCCGCGAGGACCTGGGCGTGCTGCTGCTGCACCTGATGCAGCGGGCCGCGGCCGAGCGCGCCGCGGGGCCGGAGCTGCGCGCCGAGGCCCTGCCACCTGCGCTGCTGCGCAGCCTCTTCCTGCATGACTGGCCGGGCAATGTGCGCCAGCTCTGGCAGGCGGTGCGCCGCCTGCAGCTGGCGCAGCTGGCCGGCGAATGGCCGGGCGAGAGCGAGCTGCTGGGTCTGGCGGCGGCTCCGTCCACCCTCGAGGCCTTGTCCGCCGTACCGGCCCCTGCGGCGGCGCGGCGCCGTCACTACATCGCGCCCGACGAGATCAGCCCCGAGCGCTTGCTGCGTGCCCTGGACGACAGCGGCTGGTGCCTGCTGGATGCAGCCCAGGCCCTGGGGGTGTCGCGACCCTCGCTGTACAACCTGCTGGCTCGCCATCCCGAGGTGCGGCCCGCCCACAGTCTCTCGGCCGAGGACATCAGCCAGGCCCTGGCCTGCAGCGAGGGTACGCCCGACCTGAGCCGCCTGGCCATCAGCCTGCGCACGCCGCGCGAAGCCCTGCGCCGGCGCCTGCGCGCTCTGGGCCTCAAGCCTCCGGGCTGAGCCCATCCTCGGCGCCCCGCATCCGGGGGGCTTTTGCGCGCAGCGAACGCGGCCGGGGCGGGCGTCTTGATCCAGCGCAAGTCCGGCCAGCGGGCCGCGTCGGCTAATCGCGCCCGCCGACGCGGCGGCCCGCCGGGCGATTCGCGGGACGGCATGCCATGCCTGTGAGGAGCGATGAACAGCGAGGCCCCGCAATGCGAGCTGTGTGCGCTGCGCCATGACTGCCCCAAGAGCTTGCTGGAACACCCCTCCGTCCGGGCCGAGCCCGGTCAGGAGGCGCGTGGCCGCAGCTGGCGCAAGGGCGCGCTGCTGGTCCGCCAGGGTCAGCGGCCGGCCAGCTTTCTCTTCGTCAAGTGCGGCCTGCTGCTGCTGCGCCAGCTGGGGCCCGACGGGGTGGAGCGCAGCATCGGTGTGGTGGGGCGCGGCCATCTGCTGGGGCTGCAGGGCTTCTACGGCCTGCCCGCGGGCCTGAGCCTGCGCGCCGTGGGGCCGGTGGCGGTCTGTGACATTCCCTTTGCACGCCTGCGTCTGGCCCCCGCTCTCGCGGTGCAGGAGCTGCTGATGCGCTACAACCATCGCGCCCTGGGGGCGCTGGCCCGCTGGGGCCTGATCATGCGCATGCCCAAGCTGGGCCAGCGCATGGCGGCGGCCCTGCTGCTGCTGGCCGAGGGGCAGGCGCCGGGCCTGGTGGAGCTGCCCAACCAGAGCCAGATGGCCGAGCTGCTGGGCGTCACCCGCGAGAGCATCAACCGCGCCTATCGCGTGTTCGAAAACCTGGGGGCCTTGCGGCGGCCCACGCGGGCCATGGCCGAGCTCGACCAGGCTCGGCTGCGCCGCCTGCTCAAGCGTCCGCCCCAGGAGCTGGCTTGATCTGCCTGGGGGTGATGGTGGGGCCGGCTGTGAGCGAGATCACAGGCGGGTGCGATCGCGGCGCGGGCGCGACGGTGAGGGGCCGGCACGGCCTCCAGAATCGCGCCGCAAAAGCCCAACGCCACGCCGTCAGAGCCCCGAGGGAGGAGACCCCGAACATGGCCCAGCACCGCCCGGTCACGCAGCACGAACACGAGTTCCCCGCCGCCGCCACCCTGCTGTCCACCACCGATGGACGCGGGCGCATCCGCTATGCCAATGCCGCCTTTGCCAGCATCAGCGGCTACGAGGCCGAGGAGATGCTGGACCAGCCACACAACCTGGTGCGTCACCCCGATATGCCGCGCCAGGCCTTTGCCGATCTCTGGAACACCTTGCGCGCCGGCCTGCCCTGGTGCGCCCTGGTGAAGAACCGGCGCAAGAACGGCGACCACTACTGGGTGCGCGCCAATGTCACGCCCATCGCCGGCGCGGGGGAGGGCCAGGCCGGCTACATCTCGGTGCGCACCCGACCCGGGCGCGAGGAGGTGGCCGCCGCCGAGCAGGCCTATGCCCGGCTGCGCCAGGGCAGCGGCGGCACGCTGCGCCATGGCCTGCTGCTGCCGGGCGGCTGGGCGCGCCTGCTGGCGCCCCTGCGCACGCTCTCGGCCGCCGCCCGCCTGCGCCTGGGCGGGGCCGGTGTGGCCCTGCTGATGCTGGGCCTGCTGTGGGCCTTGTCGGGCCTGCGCGGCTTGCTCTTTCTGCAGACCGCCGCGGCCCTGCTGCTGGCCCTGGGCGTGCAGTGCCTGTGGCAGGAGCGCCAGCTGGTGCGCCCGCTGCGTCTGGTGGCCCGCCAGGCCGCGGCCGTGGCCACCGGTCGCTTCGACGCCGATGTGCGCCTGGAGCGCATCGACGAGCTGGGCCTGCTGCTGCGCAGCGTCAACCAGGCCGGGCTGAATGTGCGGGCCCTGGTGGCCGATGTGGGCCAGCAGATCGGCGCGCTGGACAGCCTGGCCGCCCAGGTGGAGGCGGCCAGCGCCGATCTGGGCGGCCGCACCGAGCAGGCCGCACGCGAGCTGACGCAGCTGGCCGCCGCCAGCACGCATCTGCTGTCCATGCTGGAGCGCCACGGCCAGGCCACGGCCCAGGCCGGCCGGGCCGCCGATGCCGTGGGCGAGGCCGCTGCCCAGGCTGGCGCCGAGGTGGGTCAACTGGCCGGCACCATGGACCGCATCCATGCCGCCGGGGCGCGCATCGGCCAGATCATCGGCGTCAT
Organism: Shinella sp. XGS7; assembly: GCF_020535565.1. Lineage (NCBI taxonomy): Bacteria > Pseudomonadati > Pseudomonadota > Alphaproteobacteria > Hyphomicrobiales > Rhizobiaceae > Shinella > Shinella sp. XGS7. The sequence continues at coordinate 996,214 of NZ_CP084758.1, forward strand.
CGACGAGATCGCCTTCCAGACCAATCTGCTGGCGCTGAATGCCGGTGTGGAAGCCGCCCGCGCCGGGGCCCAGGGGCGCGGCTTCGCCGTGGTGGCGGCCGAGGTACGCGGCCTGGCCCAGCGCAGCCAGCAGCTGGCCCAGGAGATCAAGCAGCTGGTGGCCGCCAATGCCGAGGCCGTGGCCCAGGGCCGTGAGCGCGCGAGTCTGGCCTGCGCCGGCATGGAGGGGCTGAGAGCCCGCGTGGCCGAGGTCCGCGAGCAGCTGGCCCATATCGAGCGTGCCGGGCGCGAGCAGGCCGGCGATCTGGAGGCCCTGGGGCAGGGCGTGAGCAGCCTGGACCAGGGCACGCAGCAGAACGCCGCGATGGTCGAGGAACAGACGGCCGCCAGCGCGCAGCAGCTGCGCCAGCGCTCGCAATGGCTGGCACGGGCCGTGGGTGTGTTCGGTGGGGGCTGATTCGCGCGTGCGGGCCTTCGACGACAGCGCCTTCGACACCCTGCTGCCGGCTCCCGAACCCGGGGCGCAGCCGGTGGCGCCCGCGCCCCAGCCCTGGGATGGCAGCCGGCGCTGGATCGACCTGATCCCTGATGGCGTGCTGGTGGTGGACCGCGAGGGCATCGTGCGCTGCGCCAACGAGGCCATGCGCGAGCTCAGCGGCCGCACGCCCGCGCAGCTCGAAGGTGCGGCCCTGAGCTGGCTGCTGCCGCCGGCCCTGCGCGAGCGCCATGGCGCCCATCTGCAGGCCTATTTCGCGGCGCCGCACAGCCGCGCCATGGGCCGGGTGTCCGAGCTGCATCTCTGGCATGCCGAGGGGCGCGTGCGGCCGGTGGACATCTCCCTGGGCCTGTGCCGCTTCGAGCAGCGCACCTGCACCCTGGCGGTGATCCGTGATGTGAGCCAGTTCCAGGCCCTGCACGAGCAGCTGCGCCGCCAGGCCGTGCACGACGGTCTGACCGGGCTCTACAGCCGCTATATGTTCGGCGAGCTGCTGGGCCGGGCCCTGGAGCACAGCGGCCGCAGCGGTCTGCCGGCGGCCCTGCTGCTGATCGATCTGGACGACTTCAAGTCGGTCAACGACGGCCATGGCCATCATGTGGGCGACGCCCTGCTCAAGGAGGTGGCCCGACGCATGCGGCGCTGCCTGCGCCTGAGCGATGTGCTGGCCCGCCTGGGTGGTGACGAGTTTGCCGTGCTGCTGCCCGAGCTGGCCGACCCCGATGACGCCACCCGCGTGGCCGAGAAGCTGGTGCAGGCCCTGGTCCAGCCCTGGCGGCAGCAGCATCACGAGCTGAGCCCGGGTGCCAGCATCGGCATCGTGCTGCTGCCGCGCGACGGCCGCGATGCCGACACCCTGATGCGCCGTGCCGACATGGCCATGTACCGCGCCAAGGAGGCGGGCCGCGGCGGCTATGCGGTCTACGACGCCGAGATGTCGCGCCGCATGGAAGACAAGCTGCGCCTGCAGGCGCGGCTCAAGCAGGCCCTGCAGGCCGCCGATGGGGGCGGCCTGAGCCTGCACTACCAGCCCCAGGTGGCGGCGCGCAGCGGCCAGGTGGTGGCCCTGGAGGCGCTGCTGCGCTGGCATGACGCGGAGCTGGGCGAGGTGAGTCCGGCGCGCTTCGTGCCGGTGGCCGAGAGCACGGGCCTGATCCTGCCCCTGGGCGACTGGGTGCTGGCGCGCGCCTGCGCCCAGCTGGCCGAATGGCAGGCGCGCGGCCTGGGGCTGCGGGTCTCGGTCAATGTCTCGCCGCACCAGCTGCGCCAGCCCGGCTTCGCCCAGCGTCTGGCGGAGCTGCTGCAGCAGCATGCCGTGCCGCCTGAGCTGCTGGAGCTGGAGATCACCGAGAGCGCGGCCATGACGCATCGCGAGCAGGCCTCGGCCCTGCTGGAGCAGATCGTGGGCCTGGGCGTGCAGCTGGCGCTGGACGACTTCGGCATGGGCTACTCATCGCTGGGCCATCTGCAGCAGCTGCCGGTCTCGCGGCTCAAGATCGACCGCAGCTTCATCCGCGGCGTGCCCGAACGCGAGGCCGATGCGGTGCTGACCCGGGCCGTGATCGGTCTGGCCCGCACCCTGGGCAAGGGCCTGGTGGCCGAAGGCGTGGAGACCCTGGCCCAGCACGCCTTCCTGGCGGGCGAGGGCTGCGAGCTGCTGCAGGGCTGGCTGTTCGCCCCGGCCCTGCCGCCGGCGGAGCTGCTGGACTGGCTGGGCCGTCAGCGCGCGGGCGCGTGCGCGCGCCCGGCCGGCACGCCGCCGGTCTCGCCCTGCCCGCCGCCAGCGCCCGGCCTCAGCCCTTCTTGCCCGGTGCCTTGATCAGGCCTTCGCAGGTGGCGCGCTGCTGGTCGGCGGTGTCCACCTTGGCGCAGATGCCGTTGAGCTGGGTCTTGAGCCGGCTCAGCACCGCCTGGTGCTGGCCCTCGGCATTCCAGCTCGCCAGCTTGGCGCCCACGCGCTGCAGGGAGCGGGCGCTGCGCTCGTAGAAGGCGCCCTTGTCCTGGCCGGCTTCCTTGAAGAGCTGGGCCGCGGTCTGCTCGATCTTGGCGCTGTCCTGCGGGGCCAGCTCCACCAGGGCGGCGAAATAGCCCGAGCCCCATTGCAGACGGGTGGCCGGACCCTCGCTCTTGGCGAAGGATTCCTCGTACCAGCGCAGGGCCTCGTCCTTGCGGCCCTGCTTGCGGGCATTGCCGCCCAGCTGGCTCATCAGGTAGTAGGGCGAGTGGCTCTTGGCCAGGCTGGCCTTGAGCAGATCGTCGCTCTCCTTCCACAGCCCGGCCTGGCCCAGCAGATAGGCCACCGAGGTGATCACGGCCTGGCGCTCGTAGCCTTCGGTGATCTCGCGGTCGGCGCGGGCGGCATGGGCCTTGACCTCGGCCAGCAGCTCCGGGCTGAGCTTGGGAACCAGGGCGTCCTTGGGCTGGTCCAGGCGGGCCAGCTGCACACGGGCGATCAGGGCCGATGTGCGGTCGGCGCGCGAGAGGCTGGTGTCGGCCTCCAGGCGCTTGAGCGCGGCATCGAACTCGGCCACCAGGGCCTGGCGCTCGGCACCGGCCTCGGGCGTGAGCGCGCGGCTGATGTCGGCGGCCTCGTTGGTCAGCACATCGGCCTGGGCGCGGCTCTGACGCGCATCGGTCAGCACCGTGCGCACGCGCTCGCGCAGGGCGGCGTCGGGCTTGACGCCCTGGCCGCCGTTGCTGGCCGCCAGGGCCTTGAGCCAGAGGCGGGTGGTGGTGTCGGGATCGGCGCTGCCGGCGCTGGCCACGGCCAGCTGCACCAGCAGGCCCGGGCGCTCGCTGGCGGGCACCAGCTGCTGCTCATCGGTCTCCCAGGAGTAGAAGCCCAGCAGGCGCCACTCATTGACGCCCAGCTTCTTGCCACCCTGGGCCTCGGCCAGCACGGCCTTGACCGGGCGGCCGCCGGCCAGGCCCACCTGCAGCACCTTGAGCACCTGGGCCGCATCGGCCTCGCCCGGCAGGCGGGTGAGTTCGGTGCCCTCGGGGCTGAACAGGATCAGGGTGGGATAGCCGCGCACCTTGAAGCGCGCGCCCAGCTTCTGGGCACCGGGTAGGTCGCCATCGATGTTCACGGCCACGAAGGCGCGCGACTGCTCGATGAAGTCCTGGCTCTTGAACAGCGTGGCCTTGAGCTGGTTGCAGGGCGGGCACCACTTGGCGCCCCAGTACAGCAGCACCGGCTTCTTCTCGCTGCGGGCCTGGGCGAAGGCGCGCTCGATATCGGCATCGGCAGCGGCCGGCAGCCAGGCCACGCCCGGGCCGGCGGTGGCGGGAGCGGCCGCCTGGGCGGCCGGAGCGATCAGGGCCAGCGCAAGCGCCAGCGCGGAGAGTGCGGGTTTCATGCGCCGCATTGTCCGCCCGTGCGCAAGCCCCTGCCCATGAGGGGAATGCAGGAGCTTATGCGCGGGGCGCACAAGGGAAGGGGGGAGGGCGCGCGGCCCACCTGCCCTCCCGCCTCAGCGCCCGGCCGGCGGTGCGGGCAGCTCCACCAGGGCCGCGGTGGCGCGCCGTACCAGGGGCAGCACCAGCAGCAGGGTGGGGAAGGCCACCAGCCAGGACCAGGCCCAGGAGCCCAGCCAGATGCGCAAGAAGCCCGGCACCGGGCCCAGGCCGCGCAAGGTGCTGATGGCCGAGACGATGCAGGTCATCAGGATGGACAGCAGCAAAGGCATCACGATGCCGGCATAGCGGGCCGGCAGCTTGCGCGAGCGGGTGCTGGGGATGGAGGAGGAGGCGCTCTTGGCGCGGTCGGAAGCGTTCGTGTTCATCGCGGGATACAGGAGATGAAGGAGGTCGGGGCAGGCGCTGTAACAGTCCGCCCACCCCGCTCCGGGGTGGTGGTGAAAGCGCGTTGCCTGACGTGAGACGCTTACGGCCACCGTCTTGTGACAGCGACGAGCGCGAGTGTAGTGAAGCTCGTGGCCCGCGTCTATCATCGCCGCCTATGCGGCAAGACCCGGCCCCCGCCACCCCGCCCGTCGACAAGGCGCCGGAGCTGGCCTTTGTGCTCGAGCTGCTGCGGGCCCAGGCCCGGCCCGAGCAGCTGGCGGCCATGGCCCGCTTCGGCCTGGTGGGCGCCGAGCGCCTGGGTCTGGCGGTGCCGCAGCTGCAGGCCCTGGGCCGGCAGCTGGGCCGCCACCATGCGCTGGCCCTGGCGCTCTGGGACACGGGCATTCCCGACGCGCAGATCCTGGCCTCCCTGCTGGCCGACCCGGCCGCGCTGAGCGCCGCCGAGATGGATCACTGGAGCGCCGGCATGGCGGCCTGGGATGTGTGCGACCAGGCCTGCCTGAATGCCTTTCGCCGCTCGCCCCTGGCCTGGGCGCGCATCCCGGTCTGGGCCGCGGACGAGCGCGAGTTCGTGCGCCGCGCCGCCTTCTCGCTGCTGGCGGTGCTGGCCGTGCACGACAAGCGCCGCCCCGATGCCGACTTCGCGGCCCGCCTGGCCCTGATCGAGCAGGCGGCCGATGACGAACGCAACTTCGTCAAGAAGGCGGTGAACTGGGCCCTGCGCCAGATCGGCAAGCGCTCGGCCGAGCTGCGCGCGCCCGCCCTGGCCTGCGCCGAGCGGCTGAAGGCCCGGCCTGGGAAGAGCTCGCGCTGGATCGGTGCCGATGCCTGGCGCGAGCTGAGCCGGCTGGCGCCGTGAGCCCGGCCATGAGCGCCGGCTATTCCGGCACGCCGCTGGCGAAGAAGCTGGGTTTCAAGCCCGGCTGCCGGGCCTTGCTGATCGGCGCGCCCGAGGGCTATCTCGAGCGCCTGGCGCCCCTGCCGCCGGCCGTGGTGTTTGCCGCCGAGCTCCTGCCCGAGCTGGATCTGGTGCAGCTTTTCGTGGAGCGCCGCGCCGAGCTGCAGGCCCAGCTGCAGCGCTGCTGCCAGATCCTGGGCCCGACGGCCATGGTCTGGGTGTCCTGGCCCAAGAAGGCCTCGCGCCGGCCTACCGACATCACGGAAGACACGGTGCGTGAGCTGGCCCTGCCCCTGGGCCTGGTGGACGTGAAGGTGTGTGCGGTGGACGAGATCTGGTCCGGCCTCAAGCTGGTGCGGCGCAAGGCGCTGCGCTGAGCCCTTTCAGGCGGCTTCGGCCAGGGCCGCGCGCGTGGCGGCATCGGCCGGAAAGAAATGCTCCACCCGCAGCGAGGCCACGGTCACGTCCAGCGGCGTGCCGAAGGTGGTGAAGGCCGAGAAGAAGGCCAGCTCGCCCGCCGCCGAGCGCAGGCGGGTGTGCATCAGGGGGGTGACCGGGGCTGGCGTGGCCAGGCGCGGCACATGGGGCCGCAGCTCATCCAGCAGGGGTATCAGGGCCGGCACATGGCGGGCCTCGCCGCTGGCGCGCTGCCACAGGGCGGCGCAGACCTCGGCCTCGTTGACGCAGCACTCGCGCAGTCCGCCGGGCAGCAGGCAGGCGCGCAGCAGATTGAAGCCGCCGCCCTCCAGCGCGGTCGGGTCCACGCCCAGCAGGCGCATCAGGGCCAGCAGGCCACGGTTGGCCATCAGCAGGTTCCAACAGCCGTCCATCACCAGGGCCGGGGCCGGGTCATGCGCCAGCAGCAGGTGCTGCAGGGCCTCGCGCACCGGCGCCATCTGCGGGTCCTCCAGCCGGGTCTCGCGGTAGGCCGGGGCGTAGCCGGCGGCCAGCAGCACCTGGTTGCGCTCCTCCAGCGGGGCTTCCAGGGCATCCAGCAGAGCGATCAGCATCTCGCGGCTGGCGCGCGAGCGGCCGGTCTCTATGCAGCTGAGATGGCGCTGCGAGACGCCCACCCGCAGCGAGAGCTCGAGCTGGCTGATGCGGCGCCGCGCGCGCAGGGTGGCCAGCAGGGAGCTGGGAGCGGCCGGGGCGAGGGCGGTGTTCATGGCCGTTCATGCTAGCGGGGCCGGGTCTTGCGGCAATGACCTGGCAGGTCATTGCGAGGCTGCGGGGTGCGGCCGAGACTGGATGGCATCCACCACCGACCCAAAGGACACCCCCATGAAAGTCGCCCTCGCCCTGGTCTTTGCCGCCTTCGGGGCCTACTCGCTCCATGTGATCGCCGAGCTGGGCTATCTGGGCCTGTGGCAGGCCCTGCTGAGCCAGGATGCGGGGCGCCAGGCCCTGCTGGACCTGCTGATCGCCTCGGTGCTGCTGCTGGGCTTCATCTGGCGCGATGCCCAGGCCCGCGGCCGGCGCTTCTGGCCCTATGCCTTGCTGACCCTGGCCAGCGGCTCCTTCGGCCCGCTACTCTACCTGCTGCTGGCGCCCGACGCCCGGGCTGCGGCTAGCGCAGATCCTGCTCGCGCGGCCGCAGGCCGTAGCTCTTGAAGAGGCGCTCCACCGTGCCATCGCGCAGCATGGACTGCTGGGCCTGCTGCAGGCGCTGGCGCTCGGCGGGCTCGATGCCGCTGCCGGCCGCCAGCCAGATCTCGCCGGCGTCCAGCTCCATGCCGACCTGGAAGCGCGCGAGGTCGCGGCCGCTGCTGCGCACCTTGTCCAGATTGATCACGTCGCCGCCGTAGATGGCATCCACATGGCCACGCTCCAGGGCGCGCAGCATGTCTTCCACGCTGCTGGCCGGGTGGATGCGGCTCTCCTCAAAGCCATGGCGCAGCAGCTGGCCCGGGTTGGGGCTGCCGCGCAGCACGGCGATGCGCAGGCCGCGGGCCTGCTCCAGGCTCTGCACGGCGGGCTGGCCGGCACGGTTGATGAAGACGAAGTGCTGCACATAGAGCTTGATCAGCCACTGGTACTGGGCCTCGCGCTCGGGCGTGCGGGTCAGGGGCAGGATCAGCACCCGCGGCTGCTGGCTGGCGGTCTGGATGGCGCGGGCCCAGGGGAAGAACTCCACCCGCGCCGGCCGCTCGGCGCGGCGCAGCGCCTCTTCCACCAGCTCCACCAGCAGGCCGGGGCGCTGCGGCTGGCCCTCGATGGTGAAGGGCGGCAGATCGCCGCTGACCACCCGCAGCGGCGCCACGCCGACCGGCTGGGCCGTGGCCGCGCCGCTCAGCAGGCCCAGCACCAAGCCCATGCCCAGCAGCCGGCGGCGTGCAAGGGAGGGGGCAGGGCGGCAAAGGCGGGGCGACACACTCATGGGGCCGGCATGCTCGCATGCCGCACCGGGCGGCGACAAGTCCACACAAGGGGGCTGTCGCTCCCAGCCTACGCATGAAAAAAGCCCCGCCGCGCCGAAGCGCCGCACGGGGCCCAAGGGAGGAACGAGAAAGAGGACGTCGCGATCAGCGCTCTCGGCGCAGGGTGCTTTCCATCTTGGTGGCGCTGCCCATGATGATGGCGGTGTAGATGCCGGTGCCCACCACGGGCAGGGCCGAGACGCTGTAGACCGTGCCCAGGCCCGGCGCATTGACGGTCAGCAGGGAGCTGCTGCTGGCGTTGACAGTGCTGGTGCTGGACACATTGCCGGGCATCACATTGCTGGCGATGGCGCTGTAGTCCAGGGTCATGGTCAGGCCGGCATTCAGGCGGGCCACGCCATTGATCAGGCGGAACTTGGCGGTGCCGCTGGCGGGCAGGCGGTTGTCGTCGCTGAGCACCGTGATCTGCGGGCTGCCGGGCTCGCCCCAGACCAGCACGGTGTAGTCATTGCCGGCGCCCAGGGCGGGCGTGCTCACGGCCTGGGCCACGCCGTTGACCGTCACGTTCAGGGCCGGGTTGCCGGCGCCCACGATCTGGTAGTCAGCGATCTGGGGCGCTTGCGAGCTGGTCAGCAGGGTCTTGTCGGCGAGCGTTGCGCTCACGGTGGCCGAGTCCGCCACGGCCGCCACCACGCGGGCGCGGGCCTGGGTGGCGCCATAGGCCGTGGGTGTGCCCTGCTGCACCAGCAGGATGCTGTTCACCAGCACGCCGCCCTGGGTGGGCGTGAGCACCAGGGTGGCCACCTGCTTGCTCGTCAGGCTGACGGCCGGGATGTCCAGGCGCAGGTCGGTGTTCTTGCCGTTGCCGGTGATGCGCAGGCGGTAGCTGCCGCTGGCCAGGGTGTTGTAGGTGCTGCTGGAGCCGCCGTCGATGCCGCTGATGGTGGGCGTGGCATTGGCCAGGTCGTCGATGTTCTGGGTCAGGTAGACGTCGAGCTTGCCGGCGTCCGGCGCCAGGTTCAGCACCAGCAGCTTGCTGTAGTTGTCGGCCGGGGCGGCTTCTTCCTCGGCCAGGATGGTGCTCTTCATATTGCCCGCCCAGCCGTAGCTGATCAGGCTGTAATGGCTGTCCTTGGTCAGCGTGGGGTAGAGCGAGGTGATGGTGCTGCCGTTGTTGAGCACCAGCGCGGTCTGGCTGCTGCCGGCCTCGGCGGCCGCATAGCCGCTGGCCGCGCCATAGGCCACGCCGCTGGCCACGGTGTTGTCGCCCACCTTGAGGTCCAGGCTGGTGTAGGCGCTGCTGGCATTGACCAGGCGGATCTGCGCCTTGCCGCTGTCACTGCTGCCGCCACCGCCGCCGCAGGCGGCGAGCAGGGACAGCCCCGAAATCATGAAACATGCGGCCAAGCGCTTCAAACCCATCGTGCACTCCTGTGAGAACTGGGCGCGATTGGAGGCCGGGTCCGTTGCTCGGCTTTCTCCCGAGGTTGCGGCGCATGAAGTTTTGTAGATTCGGGGCGCATATCGCCCGTTTGGGCTGCTAGCATCCGCCCCCCATGAGCCATCCCTACCCGCATCTGCTTGCCCCGCTGGACCTGGGCTTCACCACCCTGCGCAACCGCGTGCTGATGGGCAGCATGCACACCGGCCTGGAAGACAGTCGCCGGCATCTGGAGCGGCTCACGGCCTATTTCGCCGAACGTGCCCGCGGCGAGGTGGGCCTGATCGTGACCGGCGGCTACGCGCCCAATATCGAGGGCTGGGCCAAGCCCTTTGCCGGCACCCTGGCCACGCGCGGCGCGGCGCGGCGCCATCAGCCCCTCACCCAGGCCGTGCACGCCGAGGGCGGCAAGATCGCGCTGCAGATCCTGCACACCGGCCGCTATGGCTACCACCCGCTGGCGGTGGCGCCCTCGGCCCTGAAGTCGCCCATCTCGCCCTTCACGCCGCGCGAGCTCTCGGCACGCGGCATCGAGCGCCAGATCCGCGCCTTTGTGCGCTGCGCCCAGCTGGCCCGCGAGGCCGGCTATGACGGCGTGGAGGTGATGGGTTCCGAGGGCTATTTCATCAACCAGTTCCTGGTGGCGGCCACCAACCAGCGCCGGGACGGCTGGGGCGGCGCCTATGAAAACCGCATGCGCCTGCCGCTGGAGATCCTGGCGCGCATGCGCGAGGCCGTGGGGCCAGACTTCATCATCATCTACCGCCTCTCCATGCTGGACCTGGTGCCCCAGGGCAGCAGCTGGGACGAGGTGCTGCAGCTGGCGCGCGGCGTGGTCAAGGCCGGCGCCACCCTGATCAACACGGGCATAGGCTGGCACGAGGCCCGCATTCCCACCATCGCCACCAGCGTGCCGCGCGGCGGCTTTGCCTGGGTCACGCGCCAGCTGCGCGAGCAGCTGCGGGCCGAGGGCATCAATATCCCGCTCATCACCAGCAACCGCATCAACACCCCCGAGGTGGGCGAGGCTCTGCTGGCCCAGGGCGATGCCGATATGGTGAGCCTGGCCCGGCCCTTCCTGGCCGACCCCGAGTTCGTGCGCAAGGCCCGCGAGGACCGCGCGGCCGAGATCAACACCTGCATCGCCTGCAACCAGGCCTGCCTGGACCATGTGTTCCAGCAGCGCGTGGCCAGCTGCCTGGTCAACCCACGCGCCGCCCACGAAACCCTGCTGCGCCCCCTGCCGCTGGAGGCCGGCCAGGCGCCCAAGCGCGTGGCCGTGGTGGGCGCGGGGCCGGCGGGTCTGGCGGCAGCCTGCACCCTGGCCGAGCGCGGCCATGCGGTCACCCTCTTCGACGCGGCGGCCGAGATCGGCGGCCAGTTCAATATGGCCAAGCGCATTCCGGGCAAGGAGGAGTTCCAGGAGACCCTGCGCTACTTCGGCCAGCGCCTGGCGCGCGCCGGCGTCACGCTGCGCCTGAGTGAGCGCGTGGGCCCGGCGGCGCTGCAGGGCTTCGACGAGGTGCTGCTCGCCACCGGCGTGAGCCCGCGCAACCCGCGCATTCCCGGCCAGGCCGAGGGCGAGGCTCGGGGTCAGGTCTTGAGCTATATCGACGTGCTGCGCCACGGCAAGGCGGTGGGCCCGCGCGTGGCCGTGGTGGGGGCGGGCGGCATCGGCTTCGATGTGGCCGAGTACCTGGTCGAGGCCGGCCATTCCCTGGCCCTGGACGCAACAGCCTGGCGCCGCCACTGGGGCGTGGGCGATCCGGCCCAGGCCCGCGGCGGCCTGCTGGCGCCCCAGCCCCAGGCCCCGGCGCGCCAGGTGACCCTGCTGCAGCGCCGCGCCGGCAAGCCGGGCGCGGGCCTGGGCAAGACCACGGGCTGGATCCACCGCGCGGCGCTCAAGATGGCCCAGGTGCAGATGCTCTCGGGCGTGAACTACGAGTCCATCGATGAGCAGGGCCTGTGGATCAGCTTTGGCGAGCGCCGCGAGGACCTGCAATGCCTGGCGGTGGACAGCATCGTGCTGTGCGCCGGCCAGGAGCCGCTGCGCGAGCTGGAGGCGCCGCTGCGCGCGGCCGGCATCCCGGTGCATCTGATCGGCGGGGCCGCCGAGGCCGCGGAACTGGATGCCAAGCGTGCAATATTGCAGGGAACCCGGCTCGGCATGAGCCTTTGATCCCTAGGCAGGCTCAAGCCCGGCCCCGACACTCCCGAAACGCCGAATACGAGGGAACACCCGGCGGTTACGGGTGCGTGAAGCAACAACAACAGGCCGTGCCAGCGTCCAGGACGCACGGGTGCATGCGGCCTACAAGGTGTGTCCGCCCATGAGCCTGATCTCTTGCCGCCGCCATCTCTGGCCGCTGCCGGCCCTGGCCACGCCAGGCCTGGCCTTCGCGCACCCCGAGAGCGCCAGCCTGCCGGCCGGCCCGCTGGATCTTGCCAACCCGGCCCTGTGGCTGGGCGCCTTCTCCCTGCTGGGCGTGGTGGGCATGGGCCTGGGCCTGGCCCTGCTGCGCCTGCAGCGCCGCCGCCTGCGCCAGCGCAAGGCCGAGCTGCAGCGCGTGCGCCGCGAGCGCACCAAGCTCAGCGCCCTGCTCAACGCGATTCCCGACCCGGTCTTCTTCAAGGACGCCAGCGGCGCCTACGAGGCCTGCAACCCCGCTTTTCTCGACTGCCTGGGCCTGGACGAGGAGACCCTGCTGGGCCGCCGCGACGAGCAGCTGGCCGAGCGGCCCGCCTGGGCCGCTGCCCTGGCCGGCCTGGCCGCCGGCAGCACCCAGCGCACCCTGGCCTGGACGGCCGACAAGCGCGCCTGCCTGGACGTGGTGCAGGCCCCCGTCTTCGATGAGGGCCAGCTGATCGGCGCCGTGGGCGTGGCCCGCGATGTGACGGCCCTGCGCAATGCCATGACCCAGCTGCACCGCGCGGTCACGGTGTTCGAGCATTGCGGCGAGGGCATCATGGTGCTGGACGCCCAGCTGCGCATCCAGGACGCCAACCCCGCCCAGTGCCAGATCACCGGCTACACGCATGAGGAGCTGATCGGCAGCCTGCCGCGCATCCTGCAAGCCGAGGCCCAGGACGCCGAGCAGCTGCGCACGCTCTGGGCCGAGGTGGGCGCCCGCGGCAAATGGAGCGGCGAGCTGCAGGACCGCCACAAGCAGGGCGAGGCCATTCCCGTCTGGGCCACCATCGTCAGCGTGCCCTCGACCGAGCCCGGGGCCGAGCCGCATTTCCTGGCCGTGCTCACCGACATCTCGCGCATCAAGAAGACCGAGGCCGAGCTGCTGCACCAGTCCCTGCACGACCGCCTGACCGGTCTGCCCAATCTGGCCCTGCTGCGCGACCGCATCGAGCGCCAGGTGGGCATCGCGCGCCGCGACCACACCTGCGTGGCTGTGCTCTATATCGATCTGGACGGTTTCCGCGAGGTCAATGACATCGCCGGCCACAGCGCGGGCGACGAGGTCATCAAGGTGGTGGCCGAGCGCTTCGTCAATGTGGTGCGGGCGAGCGACTCGGTGGCTCGCGTGGGCGCCGACGAGTTCGTGGTCGTGCTCTCGGGCCTGGTGGACGAAGAGACCTCCATGCGCCTGGGCGACCGCCTGATCCAGGCCATGGACGAGCCCGTGCTGGTGGGCCAGCAGCGCTTCAATCTGGGCGCCAGCATCGGCTTGGCCCTCTATCCCACCGATGGCCGCGATGTGGACGAGCTGCTGCGCAATGCCGAGGCGGCCATGGTGCGGGCCAAGCTGCAGGCCCGCAACAGCGTGCAGGCCTACCGTCCCGAGCTGACCCAGGCGGTGCAGCAGCGCTTCGAGCTCACCCATGCCCTGCGCCTGGCCAATGAGGCGGCGCAGTTCCGCGTCGAGTACCAGCCCCAGGTGCGCCTGTCCGACGGCCAGCTGATCGGCGCCGAGGCGCTGCTGCGCTGGCGCCACCCCACGCGCGGCCCCATCTCGCCGGCCGAGTTCATCCCGCTGGCCGAGGACACCGGCCTCATCATCCCCATCGGTCGCTGGGTGCTGGAGCAGGCCTGCGCCCAGGCCGCGCGCTGGCAGGGCCAGCCCGGCAAGCCGCAGCAGGTGGCCGTCAATGTCTCGGCGCGCCAGCTGCGCCAGAGCGATTTCGTCGCCACCCTGGACGACATCCTGGCCGAGACCGGCTGCCCGGCCCAGGCCCTGGAGCTGGAAGTGACCGAAAGCCTGCTGCTGGAAGACGCCGAGCAGGCCATCACCCTGCTGACCGAGCTCTCGGGCCGCGGCGTGCGCGTGGCCATCGACGATTTCGGCACCGGCTACTCCTCGCTGTCCTATCTGAAGCGCATGCCGGTCCGGACCCTCAAGATCGACCGCAGCTTTGTCTCCGAGCTGGGCAGCGATGCCAATGTCTCGGCGATTGCCCGCACCGTCATCGTGCTGGCCCGCAGCCTGAATCTGGATGTGCTGGCCGAGGGCGTGGAAACCGCCGAGCAGGCCGCCTGGCTCAAGCGCGAGGGCTGCGACTGGGCCCAGGGCTGGCATTACGGCCGCCCTATGCCGGCCGAAGACTTCAGCTTCACCCCGCCGCCCGGGCAGCGCCGCGCCCGGGTGCGGCATCTGCAGCTGGCCTGAAGCAGCGGGCCGCCACGCACGCGTCATCGGGAGCGATGCGTGCAGCGGCTAGCATGAGCCCATGTCTGCCGAAGCCGTCCCCGCCTTTTCCTCCAGCCTGTTCTCCTCGGGCGCCGACGCCCATGCCACGCTCAGCGCCACCCTCTGGCATCTGCTGACCCGCCTGGGCGAGGCCCAGATCCTGCTGCCCCTGGCCGCCGTGGCAGCCGCCTGGCTCTGGCTGGCGGCCGGCCAGCGCCGCCTGGTGCTGCGCTGGGCCCTGGCCATTGCCACCGCCGGCGGCCTGACCACGGCCAGCAAGCTGGCCTTCATGGGCTGGGGTCTGGGCTCGGCACGCTGGGATTTCACCGGCATCTCGGGTCACGCCATGTTCGCCGCGGTCTGCCTGCCGGTGCTGGCCTGGGTGGCCCTGGCCGTGGGCGGGGCCGAAGACCGGCGCGGCCTGCGCCGCAAGCTGGCCCTGGTGGCGGGCTATATGCTGGCCGCCCTGGTGGCCTGGTCGCGCATCGAGGTGGGTGCGCATTCGCATTCCGAATCCGCCGCCGGTTTCGCCCTGGGCGGTCTGGCCAGCGCCTGGGCCCTGGCCGGCGCGCCACGCCTGCGCCAGATGCTGCCCCTGTGGCTGCCCGCCGGCCTGGCGGCGGCCCTGCTGCTGTTGCCCTTCTCGGCACCGCGCTCGCGCAGCCACGAGCTGATGATGGAAATCTCGCGCCAGATCTCGGGCCGGGACCGGCTCTACACCCGGCGCGATCTGCACCGTCGGGGTTCTGGACAGCCGGCGGGCGCGCTCAGTGCAGCTGGGCGGCTGCCGGGAACCACAGGGCCAGGCTCATCTCCACCGGCGCCTCGCTGATCTCCAGGCCCTGATTCAGCTCATAGCTGGACTCGTACCAACCGCAGCGTGCCGCCGGCTCCTGCAGCTGGGCGCTGGCGATCTGCTGCACACCGCGGGCCAGCAGGACGGGCTGGCGTTGAGATTGAGCGGCGGGGTGGCGGGCGGTGGACAGCATGATGGCGACTCCTGCTAGGGCTGGAGGCGGGCTGCTCGGTGGGGGAGGGGCGGTGAAGCAGCGGGCCTGATGCAAACCAGTTTGGTCGCCGGCGGGGCCGCTTCCCATCACTCCCAGGGTGGGGCGGCGGGGGAGGGGGGAACCCGCTCCTGCTGAAGGGGGAGGGCGGCCAGATGATCTTGAAATCAGTGCACCGTTGTTGTTCCTGAGGCTATTGCCTTGAACGACGGGAGGATTCCTTGTGCACTTATCCACGCCTACGCCCGGGAGCTTTTGGCGACAGTAGCGGAGCATGGGCGAAGCTGTACACGCAGCTTTGAACGAGACAGCGCGCAACGCATGTTTTGCCGGCTGTGTCACGAACAGGGAATTCAGTACGTCATGGGAAAGTCTTGGGAAATCTGGTTTGGCGCGCTCTTGGTAATTGCGCTTGTTGCGATGATGGTGTGGCGTTTCTTGCGCATCCTGAAAATGCGCAAATGGAACCTTGCTTGGTACCGGCGGGAGTTTCCGAATTTGGTCGGAAGAGATGGGCGAGTGACTTGCTACGCCTGTAACAGCAGCAATGTCGGGACCGAACGTCTCATGGAGGGCATGTACATGCGGCGACACCTATGCCGTCAATGCGGTACTACGCTGTACTACTCGCCTGAATCTTGAATCCTGCGTGACATAGCGTTTGATTGGAGCTGGCTGCTGTAGTGTCGACGGCCCCTGAAACTCACGGCTGATATCTGAGGAGTGGCCTTAGCCGATGTGTCCAAGGAATCCTTGCAAATCAGGGGTTCTTCCGGATGTAGGCTTATCAAGCTGCCTCTTAGGTCGTGACTGACGAATGCGGTCGATAACGAGGCTCAGCAGACAAACGCGGAGTTTGTCCTGTAAGGACGTTTTCACTAGACAAGAACGTTTTTGCTCTTAGCCATTCGCAGAACGCGGGGCGATTCAAATCGCCAGCGCCGTCGTGTGCTTCACTTCTTCCATCACCGCATAGGTGCGGGTCTCCCGCACGCCGGGCAGGGTCCAGATCACGCTGCCGATGAACTCGCGGTAGTGGCCCATATCGGCCACCCGGGTCTTGAGCAGGTAGTCAAAGCCGCCGGCCACCAGATGGCATTCCAGGATCTCGGGGCGGGCTTGCACGGCGGCCTTGAAGTTGTCCATCACATCGTGCACCGTGCGGTCCAGCAGGATCTCGATGAAGACCAGCATCGAGGCCCCCAGCTTGGCCGGGTTGAGCCGGGCCTCGTAGCCCAGGATGTAGCCCTCGCGGGTGAGGCGCTTGACGCGCTCCAGCACCGCCGTGGGCGAGAGATGCACTGCCTCGGCCAGCTTGAGGTTGGAGATGCGCCCGTCCGCCTGCAGCACGCGCAGGATGCGGGCGTCGATCTTGTCGAGTTCTTCGGTCACCGGATTTTTCTCTGAGGAAGCGTCAATGTTCTGAATTTAATTCAGGATGAGGATCAATAAAGTTCGGATGGTCACTAAACGAGGTCCGCCATGAGCGCTTTTCCCCTGCCCCCGGAGTCGCCCCGCCTGCCCAGCCCCTACCGGGACGAGATGCCCGTGGTGCAGGCCTTGGCTGCCAGCGTGACGCTGGACTGGCCGGCGGTGCTGGCCACGGCCGCGCCCTGGGTGGACCAGGTGCGCGCCAATCCGGCGCCCTTCTGGGCCATGGAATCCCTGCTGCGCGAGTACCCCATCACCAGCGCCGAGGGCCTGGCCCTGATGCGCCTGGCCGAGGCCCTGCTGCGCGTGCCCGATGTGGAGACCGCCATCGCCCTGACGGCCGACCAGCTGGGCAAGGCCGATTTCGACGCCAGCGCCGAGGGCCCGCACAAGCTGCTGGCCGGCCTGGCGGCCAGCGCCATCGGCCTGTCCAAGAAGTTCCTGCCCGAGGCCGAGAACGAGGGCGGCCTGTTCAAGCGCCTGGGCGCGCAGACGGTGGTGGCCGCCACGGTGCGCGCCATCCAGTTGCTGGGCCGCCAGTTCGTGCTGGGCCGCAGCATCCAGGAGGCCATGGGCGAGGCCGATGCAGCCCGCAAGGCTCAGGCTCAACTCAGGTTCTCTTACGACATGCTGGGCGAGGGCGCCCGCACCGAGCACGATGCCGAGCGCTACCAGGCGGCCTATGTGGGCGCCATCAAGGCCATCGCGGCGGGCCGCAAGGCCGAGTCGCCCGAGGGTGCCGATGGCATCTCCATCAAGCTCAGCGCCCTGTTCTCGCGCTACGAGGTGCTGCAGCGCGAGCGCGTGTTCGCCGAGCTGCTGCCGCGCGTCTGGCAGCTGATCGAGCTGGCGGCCCAGGCCAATATCAACCTCACCATCGATGCCGAGGAGGTGGACCGCCTGGAGCTTTCGCTCGATGTGCTGGATGTCCTGGCCGCGCGCATCGCCAGCCACTATCCGCAGTGGCGCGGCTTCGGCCTGGCCGTGCAGGCCTACCAGACCCGCGCCCGCCAGGTGGTGGACGAGGTGGCCGCCATCGCCCGCAAGCACGGGCTCAAGTTCATGGTGCGCCTGGTCAAGGGCGCCTACTGGGACGGCGAGATCAAGCGCGCCCAGGAGCAGGGCCTCTCGGCCTATCCGGTGTTCACGCACAAGCAGCACACCGATGTCTCGTATCTGGCCTGCGCCCAGGCGCTCATCGGCCACGCCGATGTGATCTACCCGCAGTTCGCCAGCCACAACGCCGGCACCATCGCTGCCATCCTGCAGATGGCGCGCGCGGCCGGCGCCAAGTTCGAGATGCAGCGCCTGCACGGCATGGGCGAGGGCGTGTACCGGGAGGTGCTGAAGGACCCCAGCATTCCCTGCCGCGTCTACGCCCCCGTGGGCGAGCACCGCGACCTGCTGGCCTATCTGGTGCGCCGCCTGCTGGAAAACGGCGCCAACAGCTCCTTTGTGCACCAGTTGGCCGATGCCGAGGTCAAGGTGGACGAGCTGCTGGCCTCGCCGCTGAGCCAGGTGCAGAGCACCGGCTCCCTGCCCCTGCCGCTGCACATCCTGGGCGAGCGCCTCAACAGCCGCGGGGCCGACCTCACCGCGCCGGACGAGCGTGCGCCCATCGTGGCCGCCATCGCCGCGGCCCGCGTGCAGCCCGTGCCCGAGTCCTTTGCCGCCGATGTGGACGCCGCCATGGCCCGCCTGGCCGCCGGCTTCCCGGCCTGGAACGCCCGCCCCGTGGCCGAGCGCGCCGCCATCCTGCGCCGCGCCGCCGATGCGCTGGACGCGCGCCTGCCCGAGTTCTGCGGCCTGCTGGTCCAGGAGGCCTACAAGACCGCGGGCGACTGCATCGCCGAGGTGCGCGAGGCGGTGGACTTCCTGCGTTACTACGCCGACCAGGCCGAGCTGGAGCAGCAGCCTCTGCAAGGCCGCGGCGTCTTCGTCTGCATCAGCCCCTGGAACTTCCCCCTGGCCATCTTCGCCGGCCAGGTGGTGGCCGCCCTGGTGGTGGGCAATACTGTGGCCGCCAAGCCCGCCGAGCAGACGCCCTATGTGGCCCTGAAGATGGTGGAGCTGCTGCATGAGGCCGGCGTGCCGCAAGACGCCCTGGCCCTGCTGCACGGCCCCGGCGAGACCGTGGGCGCCGGCCTGGTGGCCCATGCCCAGACCGCGGGCGTGTGCTTTACCGGCTCCACCCAGGTGGCCCAGATCATCAACCGCACGCTGGCCGCCAAGCCCGGCGACGGCCTGCTGCCCCTGATCGCCGAAACCGGCGGCATCAATGCCATGGTGGTGGACTCCACCGCCCTGCCCGAGCAGGTGGTGGACGCCGTGGTGCAGAGCGCCTTCCGCTCGGCCGGCCAGCGCTGCTCGGCCCTGCGCCTGCTGTGCGTGCACGAGAGCATTGCCGGCGGTGTGATCGCCATGCTCAAGGGCGCGCTGCAGGAGCTGTGGGTGGGCAATCCCGCCGAGCTGGCCACCGATGTGGGCCCGGTCATCGACGACGAGGCCTTCGACAACATCCAGCGCCATGTGGACCGCCTCAAGCGCGAGGCGCGCCTGATCGCCGAAGCCCCGGTGCACGATGCGCTGCCGCGCCTGGTGCGCCCCGTGGCCTTCGAGATCGCCAAGGTCGAGGACCTGGGCCAGGAGATCTTCGGCCCGGTGCTGCATGTGCTGCGCTGGGGCGGCGAGGCCGATGGCCTGATCGAGCGCATCAACGGTCTGGGCTATGGCCTCACCCTGGGCATCCAGACCCGCATCGACAGCCGCGCCCTGCGCCTGGCCGAGAAGGCACGCATCGGCAATGTCTATGTGAACCGCAACATCATCGGCGCCGTGGTGGGCGTGCAGCCCTTCGGCGGCGAAGGCCTCTCGGGCACCGGCCCCAAGGCCGGCGGCCCCAGCTATCTGCGCCGCTTTGCCGCCGTGCAGGCCTCGGCCGCCGCCGCCGCGCCCCTGGCCGCGCCCGCGTCCGGCGCCACTCCGGCCGTGGCGCCCGCCTTTGCCGAGCTGGAGCAGGGCCTGGCCGCCTGGAGCGCCACCCCGCTGGCCCGGCGCGCCGCGGCCCTGCGCTGCGCCGCCGCCGGCCTGGGCGCCGAGAGCGCCGCCCTGGTGGCGGCCCTGGCCGCTGCTGCCGAGCAAGACCTGGCCCCGCTGGCCCTGCCCGGCCCCACGGGCGAGAGCAATGAGCTGCGCCGCCATGCCCGCGGCGTCTTCCTGGTGCTGGGTGCCGGCGCGGGCGAGGCCGATCTGGCCGCCGCCCTGGCCGCGCCCCTGCTGGCCGGCAATAGCGTGGCCCTGCTGGCCGATGCGGCCGGCGAGGCCCTGGCCCGCCGCCTGCAGGCCGAGCTGCCCCTGGGCGTGCTGCGCCTGGCCGGCGCCCAGGACAGCCTGGGCTGCTGGCTGGCCCTGAGCGGCCTGGCCGGCGTGGTGCTGGCCCGCGCGGGCGACGCCGAGCTGCAGCGCGCCCTGCGCCAGCAGCTGGCCGAGCGCCCGGGCGCCATCCTGCCCCTGGTCTCGGCTGCCGAGGCCCGCGATCCGCGCCAGCTCTACCGCTTCGCCGCCGAGCAGACGCTCACCATCAACACCGCCGCCGCTGGCGGCAACGCGGCCCTGCTGGCGGGCGGGCACTGAGGCCCCGGGGCGGGGCGCGGGGCTCGCGGTCCCGCCTGCGCCCCGGCATCCTCTGGGACAATAGGCGTTTTCGAACGCCTATTGCCGACGCCCCATGAGCGACACCAAGCCCGCCCTGCCCGACCACCTCAGCATCGACCCGCGCAGCCCCCACCATGTGGCCGCGGTCTTCGAGCACGACATCGGCATCCTGTTCAACGGCAAGGAGCGCGTCGACGTGGAGGAATACTGCGTCAGCGAGGGCTGGATCAAGGTGCCGGCCGGCCGCACGGTGGACCGCAAGGGTCGCCCCCTGCTGATGAAGCTCAAGGGCAAGGTCGAGGCCTTCTACAAGTAAGCCCCGCCGGCCCGCCCGCCGCCCGCATCGCGTCCGCGCCCCCGCCGCATGTACGCCGCCTTCTTCGGCCTGCGCCACGAGCCCTTCTCGATCGCGCCGGACCCGCGCTACCTCTTCATGAGCGAGCGCCACCGCGAGGCCCTGGCGCATCTGCTCTACGGCCTCTCGGGCGGCGGCGGCTTCGTGCTGCTCACCGGCGAGATCGGCGCGGGCAAGACCACGGTGGGCCGCTGCTTTCTGGAGCAGGTGCCGGCGCACTGCCATATCGCCTACATCTTCAACCCGCGGCTCACGGTCGAGGAGCTGCTGCGCACGGTCTGCGAGGAGTACGGCATCGCCCTGCCCGCGGCCGAGAGCGGGCCGCTCTCGCTCAAGGCCGTGGTGGACCGGCTCAACGCCTTTCTGCTGCAGGCCCATGCCGCGGGCCGCAGCTGCGTGCTCATCATCGACGAGGCGCAGCAGCTCAGCGCCGAGGTGCTGGAGCAGCTGCGCCTGCTGACCAATCTGGAAACCAGCGAGCGCAAGCTGCTGCAGATCATCCTGATCGGCCAGCCCGAGCTGCGCGGCATGCTGGCCCAGCCCGAGCTGGAGCAACTGGCCCAGCGCGTGATTGCCCGCTACCACCTGGGCGCGCTTGAGCCCGAGGAGACGGCCCAGTACGTGCGCCACCGCCTGGCGGTGGCCGGCGCCGCCGCCGCGGCCCTGCCCTTTGAGGCGCGCGCGCTCGGCCTGATCCACCGCCTGAGCCGCGGCGTGCCGCGGCGCATCAATCTCTTGTGCGACCGTGCCCTGCTGGGCGCCTATGCCCAGGGCCGCGCCAAGGTGGATGCACGCACCGTGCGCCGCGCCGCCGCCGAGGTCTTCGAGGGGCCCGCGCCCGCGCCGGCCGGGTCGCGCCGGGCCTGGCTGCTGGGCGGCGGATTGGGTCTGGGCCTGGGCCTGGCCGCCCTGGCCACGGCGGCTGCCCTGGGCCTGGGGCCGCGCCTGCCCTGGGGTACGCCCGAGCCCGAGCCCGTGGCCGCGCCGCAGGCGGCCAGCGCGCCGGCCTCCGAAGTGGCGGCCGCGCCCGAGGCCGCCTCGGCCGCCAGCGCTGCGGCCCAGCCGGTGGAGCCGCCCGAGCTGGCCGAGGTGCCGCCCGCCGAGCTGGGCCCTCAGGCGGAGCGCCAGGCCTGGGCTGCGCTGGCCCGGCTCTGGGCCCTGCCCGAGGCCGAGGCCCTGGCCGCGCAGGACGATCCCTGCCAGGCGCTCAAGGCCCGGGCCGACGCGGCGCCCGAGACCGAGCCCGGCCTGCGCTGCTTCCGCAGCGAGGAGGGCCTGGCTCAGCTGCGCCTGCTGGACCGACCGGCCCTGCTGCGCCTGCAGCCGCCCGAGCGTGGCGCGGCGCCGGTCTATGCCCTGCTGGTGGGCCTGGACGGCCGCCAGGCCCGGCTGCGCCTGCCCGATGGCCGGGTGCAGCGCCTGGATCTGCTGAGCCTGGCCCGCCTGTGGCGCGGCGAGTTCCTGACCCTGTGGCGCAGCCCGCCGGGCGGCTACCAGGGCCGCATCCTCAGCGACACCGGCCTGGGCTGGCTGGACCTGCAGCTGGCCCGCGTCTTCGATCAGCCGCCCCTGGCCCAGACCGTGGGCGATTCGCGCGCCCGCTATGACGCGGCCCTGCAGGCCCGGGTGGCCGCCTTCCAGCGCAGCCAGGGCCTGCGCAGCGACGGGCGCGCCGGCCCCATCACCCTGATGCAGCTCAACCGCGCCGCCGGCCTGGACGAGCCGCGCCTGGAACGTCCGCCCGCCTAGGCTAACCATGTCCTACATCCTCGAAGCGCTGCGGCGCGCCGAATCCGAACGCGAACGCGGCAAGGTGCCGGGCCTGCACAGCCAGGCCTGGGCCGAGGGCGCCGCCGCGGCGCCGGCCACGGGCCGCCCCGGGGCGCGCCGGGGCGCGCAGCCGCTGCTGATCGGCGGCCTGGTCTTGCTGCTGCTGGCCGGCGCAGGGGCTTATATGTGGTGGAGCCGTCCGGCGCCTGCACCGGCTCCTGCACCGGCTCCCGTACTGGCCTCGGCTGAGCCGGCGCCGCCTCCCGCGCCCACGGCCTCCGTCGCGCTGCCGCCGCCACCGCCCGTGCCGGCCGCGGCCTCGGCCCTGCCGCTGCCGCCTCCGCCGGTGGTGCTGCCCGCACCCGTGCCAGCGCCGGCTTCCACGCCGGCCCCGGCCGCCCGTCCCGCCGCGCCCATCCCCACCCTGGCCGAGCTCAGCCCGGCCCTGCGCGCCGAGCTGCCGCCGCTGCAGGTGGGCGGCGCCATGCATTCCGACACGCCGGCCAACCGCATGCTCATCCTCAACGGCCAGGTCTACCGCGAGGGCGATGCCATCGCCCCGGGCCTGCAGCTGGAGCAGATCCAGCTGCGCAGCGCCGTGCTGCTCTACAAGGGCCAGCGCCTGCGCCTGAGCTACTGAGGCGCGCGGCCGGCCCTGTCCGCTCAGTCCTCGTTGCGGATGCCGGCCTCGCGCACCACGCGCGCATTGGCCTCATGCTCCTGGCGCACGCGGGCGGCGAAAGCGTCCACGCTGGCGGCGCTCACCACCAGGTCCAGCTTGGCCAGACGCTCCTGGATGTCCTTGGCCGCCAGCAGCTTGTTGAACTCGGCATTGATGCGCAGCTGCAGCTCGCGCGGCGTGCGGGCCGGCGCGAAGAGGCCGAACACCGAGCTGAGATTGGCCTCGGCATAGCCCAGCTCGGCCAGGGTGGGCACCTCGGGCAGGGTGGCCAGGCGCTGCGGCGCGGCCACGGCCAGCACGCGCAGGCGGCCATTGGCGATCTGCGCGTTCAGGGCCGGGGCCGGGTTGGCGGTGAAGAGCTCGAACTGGCCACCCAGCGCGTCATTGGTGACCTGGCCGCCGCCCTTGTAGGGGATGTGGTTGAAGCGCACGCCGGCCTTGCGGCCGATCTGCTCCAGCATCAGGTGGCCGATGCTGCCCATGCCCGAGCTGGCCATGTTCAGCGCGCCGGGCCGGGCCTTGGCCTGGGCGATGGCGTCGGCCAGGCTCTTGCCCGTGAAGGCCTGGGTGGCCATCAGATAGACCGGGGCGTACATCACTTGCGCCACGGGGGCCAGGTCCTTGAGCGCGTCATAAGGCATGCGCGGCTGCAGATGCGGGTTGAGCGTGAGCGGGCTGATGGCGGCAAAGGCCAGGGTCTGGCCGTCCGGCGCGGCCTTGGCCACCTGGTCCATGCCCGTGGTGCCGCTGGCGCCGGGCTTGTTCTCCACCGCCACCGCCTGGCCCAGGGCGGCATGCAGGCGCTCGCCCAGCAGGCGGGCCACCGCGTCGCTGCTTCCGCCGGGCGCATAGGGCACGACGATGCGCAGGGGCTTGGCGGGCCAGGCCGGCTCGGCGGCCTGCAGGGCGCCGGGCAGGGCCAGGGGCAGCAGGGTGGCGAGCAGCCAGCGGCGGCGGGGCAGGGCGGACGGGGACTTGGGCATGGGGGCAGCGGCGAAAAATGGGGGGAGACCGCAGGGTAAGCCATCCAGGGCCGGCTGCGCTTACAGTGCGGCGATGACGATCAGCAGCAGCTATCTCTACCTGGGCATTGCCATCGTGGCCGAGGTCATCGCCACCAGCGCGCTCAAGAGCTCGGAGTCCTTCACCCGTCTGTGGCCCAGCCTTCTCACCCTGGCGGGCTATGTGCTGGCCTTCTACTTCCTGTCCCTGACCCTGCGCAGCATCCCGGTGGGCATCGCCTATGCGCTCTGGTCCGGCGTGGGCATCGTGCTGATCTCCCTGCTGGGCTGGTGGGTGCACAAGCAGACCCTGGACCTGCCGGCCCTGCTGGGCCTGGGGCTGATCATCGCGGGCGTGCTGGTGATCAATCTGTTCTCGAAGTCCGTGTCGCACTGAGGGGCGAGGCGCTCAGGCCCTGCCAGGCCGCCGCCAGGGCGAAGCGCGCCCGCTTCAGCAGCCCGGGGCGGGTGTCGCACCACAGCAGGAGCGCGGCGCCCGACGCGGCGGCGTGCAGCCACAGCGGGCTCTCGCCGGCCGCCAGGGTCCAGCCCTCGCCGGCCCGCAGCTGCACGGGGGGCAGGGCCAGCCAGGCCGGGCGCAGCAGTGCCAGCCGGCCCTGTTGCACCTGCAGATGCAGCGATGCGCGGGGTGGGGCGGCCAGACGCAGGATCTGGCCGGGGGCCAGGCTGAGGAGGCGGGAGACTTCAGGCATGGCGCCAGCCTAGGGGCGAGCCCAGGCCCTGCCCAGACACAAGCCGGCCGCTGTACAGCAGCACAGTGCCGGCGCCGACCCCTACACTCGCGGCATGAGCTTTCCCCGCATCGCATTCATAGGCGGCGGCAATATGGCCAGCGCCATCCTGGGCGGCCTCTTGCGCGCCGGTCGTCCGCCCGAGTCCCTGCTGGTGCTGGAGCCCAGCGCCGCGCAGCGCGAGCGACTGGCCGGCGAGCTGGGCCTGCAGGCCTGCGCCGACGCTGCCGCCCTGAGCACGGCCGGTCTGGACCAGGCGGCCCTGGTGGTATGGGCCGTCAAGCCCCAGCTCTTTGGCGAGGCCGCCGCGCCCCTGGCCGGCCAGCTGGGCCAGGCCCTGCAGCTCTCGGTGATGGCCGGCATTCCCAGCGAGGCCTTGCGGCGCGCCAGCGGCAGCGAGCGCGTGGTGCGCGCCATGCCCAACACCCCGGCCCTGATCGGCCAGGGCATGACGGGGCTGTACGCCCGCGAGGCCGTCTCGGCCGCCGACCGCCAGCTGGTGGAGCAGGTGCTGGCGCCCACGGGCGCCTGGCTGTGGCTGGCGCAGGAGTCGCAGATCGATGCGGTGACCGCGCTCTCGGGCTCGGGGCCGGCCTATTTCTTCTTCGTGGTCGAGGCCATGATGCAGGCGGCCCAGACCCTGGGCCTGAGCGCCGAGCAGGGCCGCCAGCTGGCCCTGGCCACCTGTGCCGGCGCCGCGGCCCTGGCCCTGCAGTCCGAGGATTCGCCCACCCAGCTGCGCGAGAAGGTCACCTCCAAGGGCGGCACCACGCATGCCGCCATCAGCAGCCTGCAGGCCGACGGGGTGGATGCCGCCCTGCGTCGCGCCGTGCTGGCCGCCGCCCAGCGTGCGCGCGAGCTGGGCGAGGAATTCGGACGCTGAAGCCCGCAGCATGGGAATCGCGAGCCGTGCCGGCTTGCGCGCCTGGTTGCGCGCGCCCGGCTCCCTGAGTCGCCGTCTGGCGGCCCTGGGCCAGAAGTACGAAGTCCGCGTGCTGCGCCAGACCGTGGCGCCGCTGCGTGCGGCCGAGAAGCGCGCCCTGGGTCTGCCGCCGCGCGGCTGCACCGTGGTGCGCGAGGTGATCCTCAGTGTGGACGGCCGGCCCCTGGTCTGGGCCCGCTCGGCCCTGCATGGCGCCGCCCTGGCCGGGCCCTGGAAGGCGCTCAAGGGCCTGGGGTCCAAGCCCCTGGGCCATCTGCTCTATGCCGATCCGCGGGTGCGCCGCAGCGAGCTGCAGCCGCGCCGCCTGGCCCGCCACGGCCACACCTGGCGCCAGATGGCCGGGCAATGGGAGGCCGCCACCGGGGCGCCGCCCTCGACCCAGATGCTGTGGTCGCGCAACTCGGTCTTCACCCGCCATGGCGCCCAGCTGCGGGTGATGGAGCTGTTCGCGCCCGATCTGGGGGGCAGCCGGCCGCCAAATACCTGAGCCGGCGCCGGCTTTGCGGGCCGGGCATGATGCGGCGCTGTCGCGGTCCTGTCCGAAAGAGCCCCATGCCCTCGAACACCTCGCAACACATCCTCTCGCGCCGCCGGCTGCTGCAGCTGGCCGCGGCAGCGGGCTGGCCCGGTCTGGCCCTGGCGGCCGGTCCCGAGGCCGAGGCCCTGGCCCTGCTCAAGCGCGGCGGCGTGGTGCTGGCCATGCGCCATGCCCTGGCCCCCGGCACCTTCGATCCCCCGGGCTTCAAGTTGGGCGACTGCAGCACTCAGCGCAATCTCAGCGAGCAGGGCAGGGCGCAGGCGCGTGCCCTGGGCGAGCGCCTGCGTGGCGCCGGCCTGAAGCCGGGCCGGGTGCGCAGCAGCCCCTGGTGCCGCTGCATGGACACGGCCGAGCTGGCCTTCGGCCGCGCCGAGGCCTGGCCGGCCCTGGGCTCGCCGCGCGCCGGCAGCGAGGAGACGAATGCGCAGAGCCTGGCCGAGCTGCGTCAGGCCCTGGGCGCGGCGGTGCGCCAGGGGGCCGGCTTCGAGGTCTGGGTCTCGCATATGTTCGTGCTCAGCGATCTGCTGGGCGTGAACACCGCTTCGGGCGAGGGCCTGGTGCTGGGCCTGGACGCGGCAGGCGCGCCGCGGGTGCTGGCGCGCCTGCCCGGCTAGCAGGCCGGCGCCGCAGCGCTCAGCGCGGTGCCGTCCACAGGGCCTGCAGCAGATGGGCCGGGGCCGGTTCCGCGCCCGGGGCCGCCGGCAGCCAGCCGCGCTGGCCGGTGCGCAGGCTGCGCATGCAGCTGCAGCGCTGCTGCTGGGCGCGGGCGCCGGGACAGTCTTCGGCGGGCTGCAGCTCGGTCTCGGGCGCCAGCAGCACCGGCACGGCGCCGAACTGGCCCAGGGCCACCGCCGTGGCCTCACTCGGGCTGGCGTACAGCGCCACCATGGCCGTGTGAAAGTCGCCGTCCGCCGGGCTGCCCTCGGGCGCCAGGCTCTGGCAGGCGCCCAGCAACAGGGCGCTGGCGGGCAGGAGCAGCAGGCGGATCAGGTGGGCGGGCCGGGTCATGGTCGGAGGAGGGCGCTTCGTCGGACTCGTGTCGATTGTGAGCGCGGTGCGCGCTGCGGCCCATCGGATCAAGCCCTGAGATGACGGGGCCGCTGCCGCGGGGCTTTAATCGGGGCATGTCCAGCACCCCCGACACCCCCGACACCGCAGCCCGCCTGGCCGAGGCCATCGCCTTCGCCCAGGCGCATGAATGCCCCTGGCCCCGCGACCCCGCGCAGGACCCCGCCGCCTGGGGCGTGCACCACGAGGACCCGCCGCCCTGGAACCGCCTGCGCGGCCCGGTGCATGCGCGCGGGCCCCAGGGCGGTGTGGTCTGGCAGGGTGGGCGCGAGCGGGCGGCCTGGGGCGAGCCGGGGCGGCCCGACCTGACCTTCAGCGTGGCCAAGACCTATCTGGCCCTGCTGGCCGGCGTGGCCCAGCGCGAAGGCCTGCTGCCCGACCTGCAACGGCCGGTGGTCGAGCAGTTGCCCGGCATAGGCTTTGACAGCCCGCACAACCGCCCCATCAGCTGGGCCATGCTGCTGGATCAGACCAGCGAGTGGGAGGGGGAGTGCTTCGGCCTGCCCGACCAGGTGGACCGCTGGCGCAAGGTGGCGCATGACCCGCGCCCGGCCGGTGGCCCCAAGGGCGGGCCGCGCCCGCTGCAGGCGCCGGGCAGCTACTGGGAATACAACGATGTGCGCATCAACCAGCTGGCGCTGGCCCTGCTGCACCTGTTCCGCCGGCCCCTGCCCGAGGTGTTCCTGAACGAGATCCTGCGGCCGCTGGGCGGTGGCGAGGGCTTTGCCTGGCGCGGCTATGAGGACGCCTGGCTGACGCTGCCCGGCCTGGGCCGCGTGCAGTCGGTGCCGGGCGGCACGCACTGGGGCGGCGGTGTCTCGATCAGCGCGCGCGACCAGGCACGCGTCGGCCAGCTGCTGCTGGCGGGTGGCGTACACGCGGGCCGCCAGATCCTTCCGCGCGACTGGGTGGACGGCCTGCAGCAACCCTGCGCCATCGCGCCCTTCTATGGCCGCCTGGTCTGGCTCAACCGCGAGGGCCGCTATTTCCCCGGCGCCTCGCCGCAGGCCTTCTTCATGGTGGGCGCGGGCGGGCACTACACCTGGATCGAACCGGCCCTGGACGCGGTGATCGTGCTGCGCTGGCTGGACGGCAGCCAGGCGCCGGGCGTGATGCGGCGCTTCAGCCAGGCCCTGGGCGCGGCCTGATCAGGCGTTCTGGCAGTCGGGGCAGCGGCCGTAGAGGGTCAGCTCATGGTCCTCGACGCTGAAGCCGGCCGGCGCCAGCCGGGCCAGATTGCCGGGGCAGGCGTCGATGTCGAAGACGCGCTGGCAGTGCCGGCACAGAAAGTGGTGGTGGTGGCCATGGCGGGCCTCGTAGCGCGGGTTCTCGCCCGGCAGCTGCACCACCTGCAGCTCCTCGCTCTCCACCAGGCTCTTGAGATTGCGGTAGACCGTGGCCAGCGACAGGCCCGGCACCTCCAGCTGCGCCTGCTCCAGGATCTCCTGGGCCAGCAGGGGCCGGCCGGCCTGGTCCACGGTGGCACGGATGGCGGTGCGCTGACGGGTTGAGCGCTGGGGGGCTTGTTCCATGGCGGCAGTGTAGCCAGGGCTCCGGGCTCATCCAGCCCCGGGCGAGGGCTTGTTCGTGTAAATGCAAATGCATTATCATTAAGAAATGCTGCTGCCCACCGCCACCCCTGCCCAGCCCCTCCCCGTCACCGTCCTTTCCGGCTTTCTCGGCGCCGGCAAGACAACGCTTCTGAACCACGCCCTCACCAACCGCAGCGGCCTGCGCGTCGCCGTCATCGTCAACGACATGAGCGAGGTGAACATCGACGCCGCGCTCATCCGCGACGGCGGGGCGGACCTTTCGCGTACCGGCGAACAACTGGTCGAGATGACGAATGGCTGCATCTGCTGCACTTTGCGCGACGACCTTCTCACCGAGGTGCGCCGCCTCGCCGAGATGAACCGCTTCGATTACCTGCTCATCGAATCGAGCGGCATTTCCGAGCCCCTGCCCGTCGCCACCACCTTCGACTTCCGCGACGAGGACGGACAGAGCCTGTCGGATGTCGCGCGCCTCGACACGATGGTGACGGTGGTCGATGCCGCCAACCTCCTGAAGGACTACGGCTCGCAGGATTTCCTCGCCCAGCGCGGCGAGACGGCCGGGGAGAACGACACGCGCACGCTGGTGGAACTGCTGGTCGAGCAGATCGAATTCGCCGATGTGGTGGTGCTCAACAAGCTGGACCTGATCAGCCCCGCCCAGCGCGAGCAGGTGCAGGGCCTGCTGCGCGCGCTCAATCCGGCGGCCGAGATCGTGGAGGCGCTGCGCGGCCAGGTGCCGCTGGATCGCATCTTGGGCACCGGGCTCTTCGACCTGGAGGCCGCCAGCGAGCAGCCCGGCTGGGCCCGTGCCCTGGAGGGCGATCACCTGCCCGAGACCGAGGCCTATGGCATTGCCAGCTTTGTGCTGCAAAGCCGCGAGCCCCTGCATCCAGAGCGCTTTGCGGCCTTCATGGAATACCCCTTCGCCGGCCTGCTGCGCGCCAAGGGCTATGTCTGGCTGGCCAGCCGGCCCGACTGGGTGCTGGCCTACAGCCGCGCCGGCCAGATGGCCACGCACGAGCCCCTGGGCCGCTGGTGGGCGGCGGTGCCGCGCGAGCGCTGGCCCGCGCCGGGCACGCCGGAGCGCGCCGGCCTCGAGCGGAACTGGCGCGAGCCCTATGGCGACCGCATGAACGAGATGGTCTTCATCGGCCGCGCACTGGACCGCCCCGCCATCGAGGCCGCCTGGCGCCGGCTGCACCTGAGCCCGGATGAACGCCGGCGCGGCCCGACCTACTGGGCCGGCCTGCCCGATCCCTTCCCCGCCTGGGAGCCCGCCGAAGCGCTGGGCTGATTCCCTGGGGCGCGCCCACGCGGCCCCGACTCTTCAACCAAGGAAAGAAGAAAACCATGAATGCTTCAGTGCAGTCGCGCCCCTGGGCGCTTGCCCTCCTCGTCAGCGCCCTGCTGGCCGCCTGCGGTGGTGGCGTGGATGAGCCCGCCAAAGGCGATGACCACGGCTCGGTGAGCATCGCCACTGCCGGCCGCCTGGCTGTGGCCGAGCTGGGCAGCAAGACCCTGCGCCTGCACGATCTGGACGGCACCAGCGCCGCCGTCGAGGCCAGCTACACCCTGGACAACGAGCCCTCGGCCATCTACGCCAGCCCGCGCGGCCGCTACGCCCTGGCCGTGCAGCGCCTGCAGGACCAGGTGCAGATCGTGGACGGTGGCATCTGGCAGGAAGACCATGGCGACCATCTGCACGACTACAAGCAGGCCAGCCGCGCCCTGGCCTGGAAGATCACGGGCCCGCGCCCGACCCACTACGACGTGCAGGCCGGCAAGCAGGCCGCCTTCTTCATGGACGGCAATGCCACGGCCTCGCCGGTGCAGGGGGCCGGCGTGCGCCTGATCACCGAGGCTTCCATCGCCGCGGGCGCTCTGGTGGCCAGCAGCGATCTGGCCGCGCCCATCCACGGCCTGGGCGAGCCGGTGGACGACAAGCTGCTGCTGGTGAGCCGCGCCGCCGATGCGCCCGACACCCTGCCCACCCATCTGAACCTGCACCTGCGCAATGGCAGCGGCTACAGCTTCACGCGCCAGATCGCCACGCGCTGCAACGGCATGCACGGCAGCTTCAGCAGCGGCGCCTATACCGTGGCCGGCTGCCTGGACGGCATGCTGCTGGTTCAGCACACCGGCACGACGACGGTGGATGAGGGCCGCAAGCTGGCCACGCCGCTGCGCGTGGGCACCCTCGCCGGTCATGCTCGCCTGCCGGGCCAGTTCATCGGCATCGCCACCGAGGGCGCGGCGCCCGCTCCGGTGACCACCCGCTTCTATGCGGTGGACGGCGAGCGTGCCAGCGTCGGCGACTTCGTGCCCGAGGGCTGGACCACCGGCCGCCAGCGCCGCGCCCATGGCTTCGACCGCAGCGGCCAGCGCTTCTTCGTGCTGGACGACCAGGGCACGCTGATCGTCTCGCAGCGCCAGGGTTCTGCCTGGGCGCCGCTGGCGCGCGTGAGCGCTGCCATTCCCGCCATGCCCACGGCCGCCCCCTGGCCCACCCTGGTGGCCAATGGCGCGGTGGACGAGCTCTATCTGAGCGATCCGGTGGCCAAGCAGCTGGTGGTGCTGGACAGCAAGACCGGTGCCGTCAAGGCGCGCCGCGCCCTGGGCTATGTGCCCAGCACCCTGAGCTGGCTGGGCATCAACCGCTGAACAAGAAGGCCTCTCCCATGAAGTACACATCCCCCAAGCCTTTTCTCAAGATGGCCGCGACCCTGCTGGCCCTGTCCGCCGCCCAGGCCCAGGCCCAGGCGCCAGCCAAGCCCGCCAACCCGGCCTGGCAGTTCGGCGCCGTGCTGGACCTGACGCAGACCAGCCGGCCCCTGGCCCTGGGCGGGCGCGATCAGGGTCTGCAGCTGGGCCACAGCGACCTCACGGCCAGCGGCCCGCTCGGCCCCTGGCTGCGCGCCCAGGCCACGGCCACCGTGGCCACGCACGAGGGCAAGCTGGAAAAAGGCATCGAGGAGTTCTGGCTGGAGACCACCCGCCTGCCCGCGGGCCTGCAGCTGCGCGCCGGCCGCTTCGCCTCGCAGATCGGCTACCTGAACCAGCAGCACCCGCATGCCGACGACTTTGTGGAGCGTCCCCTGCTCTACCGCGCCTTCTACGGCGGGCACTGGAATGACGACGGCCTGCGCCTGAACATCACCCTGCCCACCAGCTTCTACTGGATGGTGGGGGCCGAGGCCTTTCGCGGCCGCAAGCTGGTGGCCGAGGCCGCGCCGGGCAGCCCCGGCGGCCTGGGCGTGAGCACGCTCAGCACCAAGCTGGGCGCCGACCTGAACCGCCAGCACAGCTGGCAGCTGGGCCTCTCCCACATCCACAACCGCCGCGAGGCCGCGCTGGAGGACGGGGATCATGAGCACGGCGCCGAAGCGCACGAGCACCACCACCACCATCACGGCGCCCAGTTCAGCGGCCGCAAGACCTGGCTGCTGGACGGCACCTGGAAATGGGCGCCCGGCGGCAACAACCGCGAGCAGCAGCTGCGTCTGGGCTTCGAGGCCGCGCGCATCACGGGCCTGAACCGCTTTGCCCGCGGCAGCGACAAGCACGAGGCCAATGCCCTGAGCGCGGTCTGGCGCTTCAATCCCAGCTGGGAAGTCGGTGTGCGCAGCGACTGGCTGCGCGCCCGCCAGCCCCATGGCGATCACTTCCACAGCGTGCTGCTGCGCGAGCGCGGCCTGATGCTGGCCTGGAAGCCCACGCATATGCAGGCCCTGCGCCTGCAGTACGCCCGCCAGAGCGATGCGCATGAGGTGGAGAACCCCTCGCGCGGGACCTGGCAGCTGCAGTATGTGATGGCTTTTGGAGCCCATGGTGCGCACAGCTTCTGAACCCCGCCGCCCGCGCCCCTGGATGCGGCTGCTGGGGGCTGGCCTGCTGCTGGGCCTGGCCCTGCCGGCGCGCGCGCTCACCGTGTTTGCCTGCGAGCCCGAGTGGGCGGCACTGACCCGGGTGCTGGCGCCGCAGGCCAGGCTGCATGTGGCCACCCATGCCGGCCAGGACCCGCATCACATCGAGGCGCGGCCCAGCCTGATCGCCCAGCTGCGCGCCGCCGATCTGGCGGTCTGCACCGGGGCGGGCCTGGAGTCGGGCTGGCTGCCCATGCTGCGCCAGCGGGCCGGGCGCGAGCCCCTGCTCTTCGAGGCCAGCGACTATGTGGCCCTGATCGATGCCCAGCCCGGCGCCCGCGCCACGCCCTGGAGCGGCGATGTGCATGCCGAGGGCAACCCCCACATCCACACCGACCCGCGCCGCCTGCTGGAGGTGGCTGCCGGCCTGGCCGAGCAGCTGCAGACCCTGCTGCCCGCGGCCGAGCGCCCGGCCGTGGCCCAGCGCCTGGCGGCTTTCCAGCAGGACTGGCGCGGCCGCATCGCGGCCTGGGAGCGCCAGGCCGCGCCGCTGCGCGGCCGCGCGGTGGCGGCCCAGCACAGCAGCTTTGGCTATCTCTTCGCCTGGCTGGGCCTGCGCCCGGTGGCCGATCTGGAACCCAAGCCCGGCATGGCGCCCACCCCCGGCCATCTGCAGCAGCTGCTGGCGAGCCTGCGCGCCCAGCCGCCCGCGGCCGTGGTGATCAGCAGCTACCAGGACCCGCGCCCGGGCCGCTGGCTCAGCGGCCAGCTGGGCGGCACGCCTTTGCTGGTGCTGCCCGCCACCGTGGGCGAGGACGCCGCCGGGCCCGAGCTGGCGCAGTGGGTGGACGGCCTGCTGCAGCAGCTGCTGGCCATGCCGGGGCGCTGAGCCATGGAGGGCTTGAGCGAACTCTGGTTCCTGGCGCCCGCTGCCGCCCTGGCCCTGGGCCTGCTGGCCCTGGCGCCCCTGGGCGAGCAGGTGCTGCGTCGCGGCGTGGTCTTCATCGACCTGGCGGTGGCCCAGGCCGCCGCGGCCGCGGCCCTGGCCGTGGCCGCCCTGGTGGATCATCCCGGCTGGTGGCCGACCCAGGCCGCCGCCGCCGCGGGTGCCCTGCTCAGCGCGGCCGCGGTGGCCGCGCTGGCGCGGCGCTGGCCGGCCCAGCGCGAGGCCCTGATCGGCCTGCTCTATGTGGCCGCGGCCTGCGTGGCCCTGCTGGCAGCGCGCCTGGATCCGCATGGGCGCGAGCGCCTGGCCGAGCTGCTGGCGGCCGATGTGCTGTGGGCGGGCTGGTTCCAGGTGGGCGTGCTGGCCGTGGCCGCGGCGGCCGTGCTGCTGCTGCGCCGCTGGCTGGCGCACAACGCGCTCTTCTTCCCGCTCTTTGCCGGCGTGGCCAGCCTGGCGGTGCCGGTGCTGGGCCTCTTTGTGGTGTTTGCCGCCCTGATCGCGCCGGCCCTTTGGCGGCGCTCGGGCCATGGCTGGGGCCTGGCCCTGGGTGGCGCGCTGGCGGCGGTGGGCGCGGGTCTGGCCTGCTCCTGGGGCCTGGACGCGCCCAGCGGGGCCTGCGTGGCCCTGGGCCTGGCGCTCTTCGGCGCGGCGGCGGCCTTCAGCCCCGCAGCGCCAGATCCAGCACCGTGCCCACAAACACCGCGAAGCCCAGCCAGTGGTTCTCGCGGAAGGCCTTGAAGCAGCCCTCGCGGCTGCGGTCCTTGATCAGGCGGTAATGCCAGACCACCTGGGCGGCGCCGGCCGCGATGCCCAGCAGAAAGACCTTGCCCAGGCCCAGGTGCAGGCCCAGGGCGGCCCAGCTGGCCAGGTGGATGGCGTAGAAGCCCATCACGCCCACCACATCGAAGCGACCCAGGGTCAGGGCCGAGGTCTTGATGCCGATGCGGATGTCGTCATCACGGTCCACCATGGCGTACTCGGTGTCGTAGGCCAGCACCCAGAACAGATTGGACAGCAGCAGGGCCCAGGCCGAGAGCGGCACGGCGCCGCGCAGGGCCTGCCAGCTCCAGTCATTGCTGCCCAGGGCCGCGGCAAAGGCCATGGGAATGCCGAAGCTGAAGGCCACACCCAGCACCGCCTGGGGCATGGCCACCACCCGCTTGGCATAGGGGTAGATCAGGGCCACGAAGAGCGCGCCGAAGGACAGGGCGATGGTGGGCGCATTGGTCGTCAGCACCAGGCCGAAGGAGACCAGGGCCAGGGCGGCACCCAGACCCAGGGCCTCTTTCACCGAAAGCGCGCCGCTGGTGACGGGGCGCTGGGCGGTGCGCTTCACATGACGGTCGAACTCCCGGTCGGCCACATCGTTGACGCAGCAGCCGGCCGAGCGCATCAGCACCGTGCCCAGGCTGAAGACGAGCAGCAGATGCCAGCCCGGCCAGCCGTCCGCTGCAATCCACAGCGCGCTCAGCGTGGGCCAGAGCAGCAGCAGCCAGCCCGCGGGGCGGTTCCAGCGGATCAGGTCCAGGTAGAGGGACAGGCGGCTGCGGCGCTCGGCCGCGGGGGTGAGGCTCTCGGAATTCACGCCCGCCATTGTGGCAGCAGGCTAGGATGGGATCACGCCAGTGCTGCCGCCCTGCGAACCCTGAAGGGCCTGCCCCATGACTCCACTCAAGCTTCTGCCCCTCTTCTGCCTGGGCCTGGCCTGTGCCGCGCACGCGGCGCCTGTCGAGGGTGCTGCGGTGCCCGCGCCGGCCGCCAGCAGCCCCTGGCAGGCCGAGGGCGAGCTGCTGATCGACACCCGCCACGGCCTGCGCTGGCGGCGCTGCCTGGAAGGCCAGCGCTGGGACGGCAAGACCTGCCGCGGCGAGGCCCTGCAGCTGAGCCTGGCCGAGGCCCAGCTGCGCGCCCGCCAGGCGGGTGCCGGCTGGCGCCTGCCGCGGCTCAAGGAGCTGCAGCAGCTGCCGCGCGGCGGTGGCGCGGGGGCCCAGCTCTTTGATGTGGCGGCGCTGGAGGAATGGCATTGGTCGGGCACCGCCGTGCTGCGCACCGCGCCCAACAACCCCTACAACTACGGCAATGTGATGCGCAACCGCGGCCAGGCCGGCGCCCCGGGCCAGGAGGCCGATGATGAGGGCCTGATGCTGGGCTGGGCCGTGCTGCCCGCCAGCGGCGCCAGCCGCGAGCAGCCGCGCTCGCTGCGTCTGCATGCGCGCCTGGTGCAGTCGCCGCCCTGAGCACGGGCGGCGCCCGGACTCAGCTGCCGCCGCGCCGCTTTTCCAGCAGGTGGCCGATCTCACCCACGATGCCGCGGCGGAAGGCCAGCACGCAGAGGATGAAGATCAGGCCCGTGACCAGGGAGACCGATTCGCCCAGGCCCATGAACCACTGCACGCCGGTCAGGTCGGCCAGGAGCTTGCCGGCGTCGCCGATCTTGTTCTCCAGCGCGATGATGACCAGGGCGCCGACGATGGGACCGATCATGGTGCCCATGCCGCCCACCAGGGTCATCAGGATGACCAGGCCCGAGGTGGTCCAGATGGCGTCGGTCAGGGTGGCAAAGCCCAGCACCAGGGTCTTGGTGGCACCGGCCAGACCGGCCAGGGCGGCGGACAGCACAAAGGCCACCAGCTTGAAGCGCGCCACGTCATAGCCCAGGGAGGTGGCGCGGGCCTCGTTCTCACGGATCGAGGTCAGCACCTGGCCGAAGGGCGAGTGCACGATGCGGTAGATCAGCCAGAAAGCGCCGACGAAGATGGCCAGCACCAGGTAGTACAGCAGCTGATCGTTCTCCAGATTCAGCCCCAGCAGATGGCCGCGGGGCACGGCCTGCAGGCCGTCCTCGCCGCCGGTGAACTGGGCCTGCAGGAAGAAGAAGAACAGCATCTGCGACAGGGCCAGGGTGATCATCGAGAAATAGATGCCCGAGCGGCGGATGGCCAGGGCCCCGAACACCAGGCCGGTCAGGGCCGCGGCCGCCACGCCGAAAGCCAGGCCCAGGGGCACGGGCAGGCCCCAGACCTTGAGCGCATGGCCGGCGCCATAGGCCGCCGCGCCCAGGAAGGCGGCGTGGCCGAAGCTCAGCAGGCCGGTGAAGCCGATCAGCAGATTGAAGGCGCAGGCGAAGAGCGCGTAGCACATCACCTTCATCACGAAGATGGGATAGGCGCCCAGCAGGGGCAGCAGCGCGACACCGGCGAACAGCAGGCCGTAGCCGATCATGGGGTTCTTCGTCTGGCTCATTTTTCTTTGCCGAAGAGGCCGGCGGGACGGACCAGGAGGACGATCGCCATCACGACGAACACGACGGTGTTGGAGGCCTCGGGGTAGAAGACCTTGGTCAGGCCCTCCACCACGCCCAGGCCCAGGCCGGTGAGGATGGAGCCCAGGATGGAGCCCATGCCGCCGATCACCACCACGGCGAAGACCACGATGATGAGATTGCTGCCCATCAGGGCCGTGACCTGCAGGATGGGTGCGGCCAGCACGCCGGCGAAGGCGGCCAGGGCCACGCCGCCGGCATAGGTCAGGGTGATCATGCGCGGCACATTGATGCCGAAGGCCTGAACCAGCTTGGGGTTCTCGGTGCCGGCGCGCAGGGTGGCGCCCAGCGAGGTCTTCTCGATCAGGGCCCAGACCGCCAGGCAGACCACGATGGAGGCCACCACCACCCAGGCGCGGTAGTTGGGCAGGATCATGAAGCCCAGATTGGTGGCGCCCTGCAGGGCCTCGGGCACGGCATAGGGCTGGCCCGAGACGCCGTAGAAGCTGCGGAAGATGCCCTCGGTCACCAGGGTGATGCCGAAGGTCAGCAAGAGGCCGTAGAGATGGTCCAGCTTGTAGAGCCACTGCAGCAGCAGGCGCTCGATCAGCACGCCCAGCGCGCCCACCACCAGGGGGGCGAGCAGCAGCATCACCCAGTAGTTGAGCCCCAGGTACTCCAGGCCCATCCAGGCCAGGAAGGCCCCCATCATGTACAGCGCCCCATGGGCGAAGTTGATGATGTTGAGCATGCCGAAGATCACGGCCAGGCCCAGGGACAGCATCGCGTAGAAGGAGCCGTTCACCAGGCCCAGCAGCAGCTGACCCAGCAGGGCCGGCAGCGGGATACCAAACAGTTCTGTCATGTCATGAAAACTCGGCGTTCACCAGGCCTGCCTGCTTGGCCGCCGCAGGCAGGCCAAACCCCGCACGGCAGCCGCGGATCCGGCTCTGCCGGTCCGTCGGCTGCGCCCCCTGGGGGGCGCGCGCAGCGCGTAGGGGGGGTTATTTCTTCACCAGCGGGCACTTGCTGTCCGCCAGCTTGGTGAAGGCCTCGTCGCCCGGGATGCGGGTCGCGACCTTGTAGTAGTCCCAGGGCTCGGTGGATTCCTTGGGGCTCTTCACCTGCAGCAGGAACATATCGTGCACGCCGCGGCCGTCTTCCTTGCGGATCGTGCCCTTGGTGTAGAAGTCGTTGATGGGCGTGTCCTTCATCTTGGCCATCACCTTGTCGGCGTCATCGCTCTTGAGCGCCTCGACGGCCTTCAGGTAGTGCATGGCCGCCGAGTAGTCGGCGGCCTGCAGGGAGGAGGGCATGCGCTTCATCTTCTCGAAGAAGCGGCGGCTCCAGGCGCGCGCCTCGGGCGACTGGTTCCAGTACCAGCTGTCGGTCACATACATGCCCTCGGCGGCCTTCAGGCCCACCGAGTGCACATCGTTGATGAACATCAGCAGGCCGGCCAGCTTCATGCTCTTGGTGATGCCGAACTCGTTGGCCGCCTTGATCGAGTTGATGGTGTCGCCACCGGCATTGGCCAGGCCCAGGATCTGGGCACCGCTGCTCTGGGCCTGCAGCAGGAAGGAGCTGAAGTCGCTGGCGTTCAGCGGGTGCTTGACCGCACCCATCACCTTGCCGCCGGCCTTGGTGATCACCTCGGTGGCGTCGGCCTGCAGCGAGGCGCCGAAGGCGTAGTCGGCGGTCATGAAGTACCAGTTCTTGCCCCCGGCCTTGACCATGGGGTTCACCGTGCCGCGGGCCAGGGCCACGGTGTCGTAGGCGTAGTGGATGGTGTAAGGCGTGCAGGCGTCATTGGTCAGGCGCGAGCTGCCGGCACCGATGGCGATGAAGGGCTTCTTCTTCTCGGCCGCGATGGTGGCCATGGCCAGGCTGGTGCCGGAGTTGGTGCCACCGATCAGCAGGTCCAGACCCTGGGTGTCGATCCACTCACGCGCCTTGGAGGCGGCCACATCGGCCTTGTTCTGGTGGTCGGCAAAGATCAGCTCGATCTTCTTGCCACCCGCCATGCCCTTCATGTCGGCGATGGCCATCTTGATCGCCTCCACGCCGCCGGCGCCGTCGATATCGGCGTAGACGCTGGACATGTCGGTGATGAAGCCGATCTTCACCACATCGCCAGAAATCTGAGCCTGGGCGGTGGCCGCGCCGCAGGCCAGCAGCGAGGCCAGGGCGATGCGCTTGAAGGCGTGTTGCTTTGTCATGCTTGTCTCCTTAGGGGTGAGTGACATCAAGGCGTTCAAACGCTGAGCAGTTCGTCGAGCAGGGCGCGTTTGGCGTCCAGCTCGGCGGCGGGGAAGGACTCCACCACCTGGCCATGCTCGATCACCACGAAGTGATCGGCCAGGGGGCGGCGAAGCGGAAGTTCTGCTCCACCATCACGACGGTGAAGCCCTGGGCCTTGAGCATGCGGATCATGCGCGCCAGGGCCTGGACGATGACCGGGGCCAGGCCCTCGGAGATCTCGTCCAGCAGCAGGATGTCGGCGCCGGTGCGCAGGATGCGCGCCACGGCCAGCATCTGCTGTTCGCCGCCCGAAAGCCGCGTGCCCTGGCTGGCGCGGCGTTCGGCCAGATTGGGGAACATGGCGTAGATCTCGTCCTCGCTCATGGGCTTGCCGCGCCCGCTCTTGAGCTTGGGCGGCAGGCGCAGGTTCTCCTCGGTCGTGAGCGAGGCGAAGATGCCGCGCTCCTCCGGGCAGTAGCCCAGGCCCAGATGGGCGATGCGGTGCGTGGGCAGGGTGATGGTTTCCTCACCATGCACCTTGATCGAGCCCTTGCGCTCGCCGGTCAGGCCCATGATGGCGCGCAGCGTGGTGGTGCGGCCCGCGCCATTGCGGCCCAGCAGGGTCACGACCTGGCCCTTGGGCACGCTGATATTGATGCCGTGCAGGATGTGGCTCTCGCCATACCAGGCGTGCAGGTCCTTGATTTCCAGCGCGGCCGTCATCAGTGGGCTCCCTGGAGTTCGGCGGCTTCGCTGCCCATATAGGCCTCCAGCACGGCGGGGTGCTTGCTGACCTCGGCGTAGTCGCCCTCGGCCAGCACGGCGCCGCGCGCCAGCACGGTGATGCGGTCGGCGATCTTGGAGACCACGCGCATATTGTGTTCAACCATCAGCACCGTGCGGCCCTGGGCCACGCGCTTGATCAGGTCGGTGACGCGCTCCACATCTTCGTGGCCCATGCCCTGGGTGGGCTCGTCCAGCAGCATCAGCTCGGGCTCCATGGCCATGGTGGTGGCGATCTCCAGCGCGCGCTTGCGGCCATAGGGCAGGTCGCCGGCCTTGAGCTGGGCCATGTCCTGCAGGTCCACCTGGGCCAGCAGCTCCATCACGCGGCCGTCCAGCTGGCGCAGACCCGAGAGGCCCTTCCAGAAATGGAAGCTGGTGCCGGTGAAGCGCTGCAGGCCGATGCGCACGTTCTCCAGCACCGTGAGGTGGGGAAACACGGCCGAGATCTGGAAGCTGCGGATCACGCCGCGGCGGGCGATCTCGGCGGGCTTCTCGCCGGTGATGTCCACGCCGTTGAAGACGATCTTGCCGCGCGTGGGTTCCAGGAACTTGGTCAGCAGATTGAAGCAGGTGGTCTTGCCCGCGCCATTGGGGCCGATCAGGGCGTGGATATGGCCGCGCCGCACGCGCAGATCGACCTTGTCGACGGCCGTGAAGCCCTTGAACTCTTTGGTGAGTCCGCTTGTCTCCAGGATGAGTTCGCTCATCGCCTTGCTTCTCTGAGTGGAACACTCAATGTAGGGCGATCCCCGGGCGGGTAACCACCGGGAACTACCTGTACGTAGCTTTGCGCAAGGGTTTATGCCGATGCCGAACGGCAGGGGCGGCGCGCGAGGGCGCTCAGGGGATGCCCAGCGTGCGCCCCATCAGCGCGGTGGCGCGGTGCACGCCGAAGCGCTGGCGCAGCCGGGCACGCAGCTTCTCCACGGTGCGCGGTGAGAGGCCCAGCTGGCGCGCGGCCTCCTTGGCCGTCTGGCCGCCCATCATGCCGGCCAGCACCTCGCGCTCGCGCGGCGTCAGGCCATCGGGCTCCACGCCGCTGAGCAGGGGCTCGAAGACCCAGGCCACCTCGCGCAGCGGGTCTTCACGGTCATGAGTGTGGCCGTGCACGCGAAACCATTGCATCAGGCCGTCGCGGCGCTGCATCAGGCGCTCGTCGCGGTAGCTGCCGCTCTCGCGCAGGCTGGCCTGCAGGCGCTGACCGATGCGCTCGAACTCGGCCTCGGTGGCAAAGAGCAGGCGAAAGCTCTGGCCCGTCAGGGCCTCCCGCGTGTAGCCGAACATGGTGGCAAAGGCCTCGTTGACCCAGACCAGATGGCGCTGCCGGGCCAGGGCCAATCCCAGGGGGCTGAGGGCGGCGAAGGCATCGGCTGGGGAAAACCCGGGCGTAATCCTGGGGCTGTCGCAGGCTTGCATGGCTGCCTAGGCTACCACCGCCCGATGTGTCCCCTCATAACAGCACGGAGACAAACGATGCAGCCCAAGCCGCACGCGCAGACCCATGGACTTCAGCAGGCAGTATCCCGGCGTGCGCCCGCACGCAGCCCTCTGGCCCTGGCGGCCCTGACGCTTCTGCTCGGGGCCTGCGGCTCCGACAATGACAGCAGCACGCCGGCCCCGCCGCCACCGCCCCAGCCGGTGGTGAATGTGCTGCCCGGCTTCGTGGCCGGCAGCGTGGGCAGCATGGCCTATGACGGCACGAGCGACGACCTGCTCACCGCCGGCCTGGGCAAGACCGGCCTGATGGCTGCGGCCGCGCCCGCCTATGCCAACCCGGCTGCGCCCACCGCCGCCGAGCTGCGCCGCAATGCCATCTACACCAACTACCGTGCCCTGGTGGACTACACGGCGGGTGGCGGCTTCGGCCGGCTCTACGGCCCCAATATCGACAAGGACGGCAATGACAGCGGCGGCGAGGGCCGCATTGCCGGCACCGAGTACATCGCCGTGGCCGACGAGGGCAGCGGCAAGCAGAACGTGGTGATGATGGTGCAGGTGCCGGCCAGCTTCGACCCGGCGAATGCCTGCATCGTCAGCGCCACCTCCTCGGGCTCGCGCGGCGTGTACGGCGCCATCGCCACCGCGGGCGAATGGGGCCTCAAACGCGGCTGTGCCGTGGCCTACACCGACAAGGGCACGGGCAATGGCGTGCACGATCTGGTGACCGACCAGGTGCTGCAGATCGACGGCACCGCGGCCACGGCCACCGCCGCCGGCAAGAAGGCCCAGTTTAAGGCCGACCTGAGTGATGCCGAGCGCCAGGCCTACAACGCCGCCTTCCCCAACCGCGTGGCCTACAAGCACGCCCACTCCCAGCTCAACCCCGAGAAGGACTGGGGCCGCGACACCCTGCGCGCCATCAAGCTGGCCTTCTATGTGCTCAACGAGAAGTACGGCAAGGACATCGCCGGCCAGGCCGGCAAGAAGGAGGTGGTGATCACCCCGGCCAACACCCTGGTGATCGCGGGCTCGGTGTCCAATGGCGGCGGCGCTGCCCTGGCCGCGGCCGAGCAGGACAGCGAGGGCCTGATCGACGGCGTGGCCGTGGCCGAGCCCCAGGTGCAGCCCGGCAGCAACACCGGCCTGACCATCAAGCAGGGCGCCAGCACCGTGGCCACGCACAGCAAGCCCCTGGCCGACTACTTCAGCTACGCCAATCTCTACCAGCCCTGCGCCGCGCTCTCCAGCCAGGCCGGGCTTTCGCTCAGCGCCCTGTTCTGGCCCGCGGCCTACACCACGGCGGCGCAGAACCGCTGCGCCGCGCTCAAGACCCGCGGCCTGCTCACGGCCGCCACCCTGGCCGATCAGGCGGACGAGGCCCTGGCCAAGCTCAACAGCTATGGCTGGATGGCGGAGAACAACTTCCTGCAGCAGTCGCAGTACCGCTTCGCCACCAACTCCATCGCCGTCACCT
The DNA here is from genome assembly GCF_020535565.1 of Shinella sp. XGS7. Lineage (NCBI taxonomy): Bacteria > Pseudomonadati > Pseudomonadota > Alphaproteobacteria > Hyphomicrobiales > Rhizobiaceae > Shinella > Shinella sp. XGS7. Next base: position 1,038,643 of record NZ_CP084758.1, read on the forward strand.
ATGTGAACACCTATGGCCGCTTCAAGCCCACGGACAATGTCTGCGGCTTCAGCTTCGCCAACACCAATGCCACGGGCGATGTGATCGCCCAGGTGGCGGCCACCCAGGCGGGGCTCTTCGCCAGCGGCAACGGCGTGCCGCCCACCTCGGGCGTGAACATCGTCTACAACGACTCGGTGGGCGGCGCCAAGCTGGACTTCCTGGCGGTCTCGCCCACCAGCGGCACGGCCGACTTCGCGCTGGACGGCGCCCTGTGCCTGCGCGCCCTGGTCACGGGCAAGGACCCGGTGAGCGGCAATGCGCTGTTCGGCACGATGAAGGCCTGGTCGGACCGCGTGATCGCCGGCATCGGCGAGGTGCAGCTCAGCGCCAAGCTGCGCGGCCTGCCCGCGGTCATCGTGGCCGGCCGCAACGACACCCTGATCCCGGTGAACCATGCGGCCCGCGCCTACTACGGCAAGCATCTGCTGCAGGACGGCGCCAGCTCCAAGGCGCGCTACTACGAGGTGAACAACGCCCAGCACTTCGATGGCTTCATCGCCTTCGGCGCCCTGCTGGGCTATGACGCCCGCTACATCCCCCTGCACGTGTACTACCTGCGCGCCATGGACCTGATGTGGTCCCACCTCAAGAGCGGCGCCGCCCTGCCGCCCAGCCAGGTGCTGCGCACCACGCCACGCGGCGCCGGCGCTCCGGCCCTGACGGCGGCGCAGCTGCCCGCCTGGGCGGCCACGCCGGCCGCGGCCGATGCCATCGCCTTCGAGGGTGGGGTGCTGAGCGTGCCGCAGTAAGCCTGCTGCAGCCCCACGGCGCGGGCGCCTTCGCCCGATCGCCAGCAGAAAACGCCGGCTTGCCCTATGCTCGCCGGCGTTTTTGCTTGCGAGGGCCGCGACCGCAGGGCCCTCGTCGCTCCATCCCCCGTTTACACAAGGAGTTGTCGCGATGCGTACCCGTTCTACCGTGCTGGCCCTCAGCCTGGCCCTGCTGGGCCTGGGTGCCCAGGCCGCCGCTCCCCAGGTCAAGGCCCAGGCCCCGGGCTTCTATCGCATGATGCTGGGCGATTTCGAGATCACCGCGCTCAACGACGGCACGGTGGACCTGCCGGTGGACAAGCTGCTCAAGGAGCGCCAGCCGGGCCAGGTCTTGCGCGCGCTGCGCCACGCCTATCTGGGCGTGCCGCTGGAGACCTCGGTCAATGGCTATCTGATCAACACCGGCGCCAAGCTGGTGCTGGTGGACACCGGCGCGGCCGGGCTCTTCGGCCCCACCCTGGGCCGGCTGCAGGCCAATCTGCGGGCCGCGGGCTACCAGCCCGAGCAGGTGGACGAGGTCTACATCACCCATCTGCACCCCGACCATGTGGGCGGCCTGCTGGGCGCCGATGGCAAGCCCGCCTTTCCCAATGCCGTGGTGCGCTTCGACAAGCGTGACGCCGATTTCTGGCTCAGCCCCGAGCAGATGGACAAGGCCCCGGCCGATGCCAAGGGCTTCTTCCAGGGCGCCATGGCCTCGCTCAAGCCCTACCAGGAGGCCGGCCGCGTCCAGCCCTTCGACGGCGCCACCGAGCTGCTGCCGGGCCTGCGCGCCCAGCCCGCCTATGGCCATACGCCGGGCCACACCGTCTATGCCGTGGAGAGCCAGGGCCGCAAGCTGGTGATCTGGGGCGACCTCATGCACGTGGCCGCGGTGCAGTTCAGCGACCCCACCGTGACCATCGCCTTCGACACCGATTCCAAGGCCGCCATGCCCCAGCGCCGCAAGGCCTATGCGGCCGCGGCCGAGCAGGGTTTCTATGTGGCCGTGGCCCATGTGTCCTTCCCGGGCATCGGCCAGTTGCGCCCGGATGGCAAGGGCTATCGCTGGCTGCCGGCTAACTACAGCAGCAAGCCCTGAGGGCTCAGTCGAAGTAGCGCTTGCGCAGGGCCTCGTAGCGCCCGTCGCGGCGCAGCTTGTCCAGCGCCTCCTGCAGGCGCCTGACCAGGGCGGGGTCGGTGTCGGGCGGCAGGCCGAACCAGTAGCTGCGCGCCGTGTCCAGGGGCAGCACCGGCGTGAGCGTGCGCATGGGTAGCTTGTGCTGGTGCAGATGCCAGGCGGCGGCCCAGTCCAGCAGCACGATCAGGTCCATGCGGCCGGCCAGCAGCTTGCGCAGATTGGTGGCGTCGTCCAGCCCCAGTTCCAGCTGGTCCTCGCGCAGGCCCTCGGCCAGCAGCTGGCGGGCCGAGGCGGAGTCGCGCACCACGCCGGTCCGCAGGCCGGCCAGGGCCTGCAGATGGGCCGGCTGCAGCTCGGGCCGTCGGGTCAGCCGGTAGATCAGGATGCGGCGCGGGCTGATGGGCCCCACCCACTGGAACTGGCTTTCGCGCTCGGGCGTGCGAGTGAGCGAGAACAGCAGGCTGTTGGGCTGGGCCGCCGCCGACTGCATGGCGCGCTGCCAGGGCATGACCCGGATCTCCAACGGCAGCCCCGCCTCGCGCGCCATCAGGCGCAGCAGCTCCACGCTGAAGCCGCGCGTGTGGCCGTCTTCCTCGTAGTTGAGCGGGGGCAGGCTTTCGCAGAAGCCCGTCAGCCGCGGTCCGGGTTCGGTCGCGGCCAGGGCCAGGCCGGGCGCCAGCAGCAGGCCGGGCAAACCGCGCAGCAGACCGCGACGGCGCATCTGGCCGGATTGATCGGGCGAGCGCCTGGGGCGGCGAGGGAGACGGGGCGGCATCGACGCGAAGTCTAGGCGGCCCAGATTGTGTCTTTCTTACGCCCTGACCGGTGCCCGCGCCGACCGTGATGGATTGCGCAGGGGCGGCGCTCTTTCGTTCAATCCTGTGGCACGAAAATCCAGAGCAGCAGATAGATCAGCGCGCCCGTGCCGGCACACAGCAGTGCGCCGGCGAAGAGCAGGCGCACCGCCCAGGAGGCCAGGCCGGTGAAGCGGGCCAGGCCGCCGCAGACCCCGCCCAGCCAGCGGTCATCGCGGCTGCGGCGCAGACGGTTCAGGGCCGCGCCTTCCGCAAAGCCCGCGCCTGCTCCCGCCAGCACCCGTGCCTTGGCCCGGGCAAACTCTTCATCGCTCAGGGCGCCGCGCTGGTGCAGATCGGCCAGGCGGCCCAGTTCCTCGCTATCGGACATGTCGTGCTCCCGCCGGGAGTGGATTGAACATGGACGCAAGGCTACGCCACGAGGCCCGCCCGGGCCAGCCGCGCGCGACGAAGCGCAGTGGCGCCGGCACAGGCCTGCGCTGCGGCCGACAGGCCGTCGCGCCTGGAGGCAGGGCAGCTCCGCGGGTGTGCGCGTGCCGGCGGCCTCCGCTATCCTTGCTCTGCAGGAATAAAGGGCTTGCGGGCCCCAGGAGAACACCATGAAGGCAAGGCGTCGGGTGCTGCGGCTGTGGGCCGTTCTGGGACTGACGGGGCTGCTGGCCGCGGGCCATGCGCAGCCACCGGAAGGCCGGGGTCACGGCAAAGACAAGGACAAGGGAAAAGACAAGGGTCCGCACCGCGACGAGGACCGCCCGCAGGGGGGACGTTGGCGGCCAGCTCTCCGTCAGCATCCGCTACGAGCAGGCACGCAGCCTGGCCGTGCAGGGCGGCTTCACCGGCTACAAGCCGCTGCCGCCCGGCATCCGCAAGAACCTGGCGCGCGGCAAGCCCCTGCCACCCGGCATTGCCAAGAAGGCAGCCCCGCCCGCCCTGCTGCGCCAATTGCCGCAGCGCCCGGGCTATGAGTGGCAGGTCTGCGGCACGGATCTGGTGCTGGTGGCCGTGGGCACGCTGATCGTGGCCGAGGTGCTGAAGTCGGTGTTCGACTGAGCCCGGGCGGTGGCGCGGCTGCCGCCGCGATCCGCGCCGCTCAGCCGTCGATCTTCTGCTGGAACACCAGGCCGGCGTGTTCGCGCAGGGCGTGGAATCGGATCTTGGGCCAGTTCTCCTGCATGGCGCGCAGCTCGCCGGCGTATTCCAGCAGCACGGTGGGTGCGTTCACCGCGTCCCAGGCCACGCGGTGTGCGTTGTGGTCGATGAAGCGGCGCAGCTCCTTCTCGCCGCCGTCCGCATCGTCACAAGTGACCCAGCGCGCCACGTTGTAGCGCGCCGCGGTGATGCGGGCCTTGACGCCGTATTCATGCTCCAGGCGGTGGGCCACCACCTCGAACTGCAGCTGGCCCACGGCGCCCAGCAGCAGCACGCTGCCGGCCTCGGGGCGGAAGACCTGGATCGCGCCTTCCTCGCCGAGCTGGCGCAGGCCCTCGCGCAGTTGCTTGGTCTTGAGCGGGTCGGCCACTTCCACGCTGCGGAACATTTCCGGCGCGAAGAAGGGCAGGCCGGTGAACTGCAGGGCCTCGCCCTCGGTGATGGTGTCGCCCAGCTGCAGCACGCCGTGGTTGGGGATGCCGATGATGTCGCCGGCAAAGGCCTCGTCCAGCAGCTCGCGGCGCTGCGAGAGGAAGCTCACCACGGTGTTGGGCCGCAGCTCCTTGCCGCTGCGCACGACCTTGAGCCGCATGCCGCGCTCGAAGTGGCCCGAGGCCACGCGCAGGAAGGCGATGCGGTCGCGGTGGTTCGGGTCCATGTTGGCCTGGATCTTGAAGACCACGCCGCTGAACTTGGGCTCCTCGGGCTGGACCACGCGCTGCATGGCCGCGCGTTCGGCCGGGGCCGGGGCGAGCTCCACCAGGGCGTCCAGCACCTCCTGCACGCCGAAGTTGTTGACCGCCGAGCCGAAGAACATGGGCGTCTGCTTGCCGCTCAGGAAGTCGTCCAGCTCGAAGGCGGGCGCGGCCTCGCGCACCAGCTCGATCTCGCCCTGGGCGTTTTCATACTGCATGCCGAAGCGCTCGGCGTAGGCCGGGTTGTCCAGACCTTCCAGCACTTCTTCCGTGCCGGCCACGCGGTCCTCGCCGGGCGAGAACACGCGCATGCGCTCTTGGCGCAGGTCCATCACGCCATGGAAATGCTTGCCCATGCCCACCGGCCAGGTGAAGGGCACGACGGTCATGCCCAGCTCCTGCTCGATCTCGTCCATCAGGGCCAGCGGGTCTTTCACCTCGCGGTCCATCTTGTTGACGAAGGTGATGATCGGAATGTCGCGCAGGCGGCAGACCTCGAACAGCTTCAGCGTGCGCGGCTCGATACCCTTGGCGGCGTCGATGACCATGACGGCCGCATCCACCGCCGTCAGCGTGCGATAGGTGTCGTCCGCGAAGTCTTCGTGGCCGGGCGTGTCGAGAATGTTGAAGACGTTGCCGTCATACTCGAAGGTCATCACCGAGGTGACGACCGAGATGCCGCGCTCGCGCTCGATCTTCATCCAGTCCGAACGGGTCTGGATGCGATCCTTCTTCGCCTTGACTTCGCCGGCGAGCTGGATGGCGCCGCCGAAGAGCAGCAGCTTTTCGGTGAGCGTGGTTTTACCGGCGTCCGGGTGCGCGATGATCGCAAAGGTGCGGCGGCGGCGGACTTCGCTGTCGATGCGCGAGGCGATGGGACTATCGGCGGACATGGTGATGAGAGCGGTCGTTTCGGTCGGGCGGCGGCCAGAGGGCGGGGTGACGGTCTGTTGGTCAGTCGTGCATTCGTTTCATCTGTGTCGCCGAGCCTGTGGCGCGCCGGGCTTGCCTCGCGCTGAAGAAGAGCAGGACGCGAGAAGGCGGTCGGGTGGGGCCCAAGCAGGGAAGGGCGGATTATCGCAGGGGGTGGGCGAGCGGGGATCGGGGGGCTGCAGGCGGACCGGGCGCCATGGCAACATCCAGGGGCGGCGCCGACACGCCAGGACGCACTTTCACTTCCACGCTTCATGCTGCGCAGACTCATCGCCTCCCTCCTGGCCGCCACCTGCGTGGCCCTTCCCGAGCTGGCCCTGGCCGCCGATGTGCTTTCCGCCAAGGCGCGTCTGAAGTCCTGCCAAGCCCCTGTGGCTTTGGCGGCGGCCAAGGACATCCTGAACGACGCCCGCACCCTGAACGAACCCCTGGAGATGTTCTGGCCGGCCCTGACCCTCTTCCAGTCGGGGGAGAAGGACGAAGCCTTGTTCTGGTTCTACGCCGCCCAGCTCCGCCTGCGCTACCAGCAGGCCGTGGCGCCGAGCAGCGAGCTCGGGCAGCTCCTGCAGATCATGCTGATGACGGTCGGACCGCCGATCAATAACTACGGATTTCAGGATGTGTCCCGACTGGATCGCCAGCTGGAGCGGGTGCTGGCCTGGGACCGCGCAACGCCGAATCCGCTGCGAGAGAAGTCGCCGGAGCCCAAGACCCAGCTGCGTATCGATCAGGTCTACACGGGCTTTCGGGAGCTCAGAGCCAGGCTGCAGCGGGAACAGGGCGAGCTCGAGGCCCAGGCCAAGGCCGCCGCCGCCCAGATGGAGCAGATGGCAGCGCAGATGCGCCCCCGCCCCTGTTGAGCAGGCCCTGTGCCGCCATCGAAGGCCCCGATAGCCATGGAGCAGCGAACCCGGAGCGCGGCGCCCTCGCGCTCCCAGGGGACGAGGGCGCTGCGCCCGGCCTCGAGGCGGCTCACGGGGCGCCGCGGGTGCGCCCTGCCTGACGTCTTTGCCAGGCCAGCACGCCCAGCCCCCCGGCCAGCATCAGCGCCCAGCTGGCCGGCTCCGGAACCGGGGCGGCGCTGAAGTCGTGGCCGCTGACGCCCACGGTGTTGAGCCCCGCCACCGAGGGTGTGAGATGGAACACCGCGGTGTTCATGAAGTCGGCGCTGGCGCTGCGGCCGGTGCTGGCCGAGTCGGCCCAGGCGCCCACCGAGAGATTGCCGGTCAGGCGCAGATCGTGGCCCACGGCGGTGTTCAGCGTGACCGAGTACAGGCCGGTGGCCTGGTCCTTGGAGCGCCATTCGAAACTCATCTGCTGCCCGCTGCTGAGGTCGGCCAGGCGCAGCAGAGCCGTGGCATCGGCATAGGTGTTGCTGAACGGGGCGGTGGTGCCCAGCTGGCCCAGCACCCGGCCGCTGATGTGCAGGTCCAGCCGGTAGTTCACCGGCGTGCCCAGGGCCAGGCCCGCGCCGTCGACCCGCACGGTATCGGCGAAGGTGGCCGAGGCCGTGGCCACCCCGCGGCCATAGGTCTGGGCCAGATAGGGATAGTCCGCCGAGGCCCGGGCGCGCAGCAGACCCATGGCGCTCTCCACCGCGGCGTGCATCTGGGCGCCATTGCCCAGCTGCACATCGGCCGTGCGGCTGTGCACCTGCGTGAGTGCCGGGTCGATGGGGCCGAAGTCACCGGTGTCGAAGTAGAAGCTGGGGTGCTGGGTCAGGTCTTGATAGGGCTGAGGCTGGTAGGCGCTGGCAAAGGCATCGCCGCTGAGCTGGGCACGCGGCGTCCAGGCCAGGGCGCTGGCCTGGGCCAGCAGCAGGGCCAGGGCCAGTGCGATCGGGCGGGTTGTGAGGAGGGGCGCGCGGCTCATGAGCGGCTCCTCAGGCGGCGCACGCCGCCCAGCAGCGCGGCCAGGCCGGCGCTCCACAGGCCCAGGGTGCCGGGCTCGGGCACGGGGCTCACCTCGAAGCGCACCTCGCTGAGCATGGTGGCCGTGTCGCGGCGCAGCACCTGCAGCTGCAGGCTCTGGCCGATGAAGCCGGCGGGCAGGTCCAGCACCGAGGCGAAGGGCGCGTCACCCGCGGGGTCCGCAATGTCGAAGCGCTGGCTGCGCCCGCCCACGGTCAGCACAAAGCCCAGGGGCGTGGCCACATTGCCATAGCCATTGGCATCGTCATGCCAGATGCTGACGCGGCGGAACTGCTGGGGCGTGGCGAAATGGAACGTGATGACGGGGTCCAGCACCGCCCAGCCCACATAGGGGCCCGAGCCTTCCAGGTTCTCGGTCTGGTCCCAGCGCTGGGTGGCGATGAGGCCGTCCGTCAGATCGCCCAGACCGCCCGTGAGCGGCGCGAAGTCCTGGCGGGTGTTGCCGCTGCCACTGTAGGCCAGGTCCCAGTAGTTGAAGGAGCCCTCGTGGGCCACGCCATAGCCATTGGGCATGTCATAGCTGCTGGGGGTGGCCACGGTGAGGGCCTGGGCGGCCAGGCCGCTGCCTGCGAGCAGCAGGGCCAGACCGGTGGCCCGGAGGGCCGGGCGGTGGCCCGGTGGTGAACGGTGATGCATGAGCGCTTCTCCCTGGGTTGACGAGGGCCGGAGTCCGCCGGAATGGCGGTGGCTTCCGAGGGGACATACGCAATCGCAGGCCCCGTCCGGCCACGACGAACTAGGGGGTGGTGCTGGCGAAGCGAGGCTGCTGCGCCTCGATGCCCTGGCGCAGATGCGGGGCCCAGCGCGGATGCCGGGCCAGGGTGGCCATGGCCGTGGCCTGCAGCGCGCGGGCCTGCGCCGTCTCGCCCAGGCTCAGCAGGCAGCCCGCCAGGCGCGAGCGGGCCAGGGCGAGCTTGGGGCTCTCGGGGTGCTGATCGTCCTCGGCCAGGCGCAGGGCGCGCTCGAACAGGGGGCGGGCCTGGTCCGGCCGGCCCAGGCCCTGCAGCACCCGCGCCAGCCGGGTCGCCAGCACATGCTCGGCCGCGCGCGAGCGCTGGGCCTCGGGCTGGGAGGCAATGCGGTCCCAGGCCGCCTGGGCCGGCGCCAGCTGGCCCTCGAAGCGGTCGCGCTGCAGGGCCAGAAAGGCCAGGTTGTGTCGTGCCTGGTCGCGCACCGAGCCGAAACTGCCGCCGCGCGCATCCGCCACATCGACCAGGCGGCGCAGGCGCTGCTCGGCCGCCTCGTAGCGGCCCCAGGCCATCTCCACCAGGGCCAGGCGGTTGTCGATGGAGGCCACGCCCACATGCGCCTCGCCGAACTGGGCGGCGCGGCGCTGTCGCGCCTCGCTCAGGCTCTGCATGGCGGCCTCGTACTGGCCCAGATCGAGCTGGCCGCGGCCCCGCACCATCAGGGTCAGGGCCTCGCGGCGGCCGGGCTGGGCGGCGTCGAGCGCGGCGGCCTGCTGCAGGGCGGCCTCGGCAGCCTCGGGCTCGCCATGGTCCAGCAGGCTCTCGCCGCTGAAGGTCCAGGCATCGATCAGGCGCTCGGGCGAGACGCTGTCGGCATGCTGCTGCAGCACCCGGGCGGCGCGGCCCAGCAGGGGCGCAGCCTCCTGCGGCCGGCCGAAGACCGAGCGGGTGCGGCCCTGCTGCAGCTCCACCAGGGCCAGCAGCGGGTGATCGGGGCCCACGCGCGCGCGCAGCAGCTCGGCGCCGGCCTGAAAGGCCCGGTCCGCCTCCTGGGGGCGGCGCTGCAGGGCCAGCTCGTCGCCCAGCTGCTGGTGGGCCAGGGCCAGGGCGCCGATATCGGCCTGGGGCACGCGCTGCCAGGCGGCCAGCGCGGCTTCATAGGCCTGCACCGCCTCGGCCGGCTGGCCGCGCAGGCTGTGCAGGCGCGCGCGCACGGCCAGGGCCTGGGCCAGCGGCGTGGGCGGCATGCCGGGCCGGCGCGCCAGGGCCAGGGCGGCCTCGGCAGCGCGCTCGCCGGCCTCCAGCTGGCCGGTGGCCATCTCGGCGCGGGCGCGCAGCAGGGAGGCGCTCACGCGCAGGGCATCGGTCGTGGCGCCCGCCTGGCCGGCGAGCTGCTGCTCCGCCCGGTCCAGCGCGGCCGGCAGCTCGGCATAGCGGGCCAGGGCCACCAGGCTCTCGGCCAGGTCGAGCGCGGCCGCGGCCTGCTCCAGCGCTGGGGCACCCGCGGCCGCCAGGTCCTGCAGGCGCTGCTGGCGCAGGGGCAGGGCGGCGTCGGCCAGGCCCAGGCCCTGCACCACCCGGCCCACCACGCCTTGCAGATCGGCGCGCAGGCCGGCCTCGGCCGGCGGGCGCTGGCTCAGCTCGCGGGCGCTGCGGCGCAACCAGGCTTCCACGCTCTGGGCGCGGCGGAAAGCGGCATCGTCGGCGTCCAGGGCCTGGGTCTCGAAGAGGCTGGCCAGATAGTCGCGGCTGGCCTGGGCCCGGGCCGCGGCCTCGCGCGCCCGCTCGGCCTGCCACAGGGCCAGGCCCAGGCCGCCGCCCAGGGCCAGCATCACCGCGCCGGCCGCGGCCACCGGCCAGCGGTAGCGGCGCAGGGCCCGGGCCGGCGCGTGCCAGCGCTCGCTGCGCCGAGCCTGCAGGGCGCGGCCCTCCAGATGGCGGCGAATATCTTCGGCAAAGGCCTCGGCCGTGGCGTAGCGCGCTGCGGGATCGGGCGCCATGGCCTGGGCCACGATGGCATCCAGATCGCCGGCCAGGGCGCGCCGCCGCGCCGCCGGGGCCTGGCGGCTGGGCGGGGGCACGCTCAGCGTGGCCAGCTGCTGCTCGAGCGGCGTGGGCGAGCGGCTGTCCAGGCGGTAGGGGCGCTGGCCGCTGAGCAGCTCGTAGAGCACCACGCCCAGGGCATAGACGTCGGAGCTCACCGCCAGGGGCTGGCCGGCCAGCTGCTCGGGTGAGGCCACATCGGGGGTCAGGGCTTGCGTGCCGGGCTCGGCCGCGTCCAGCAGGCGGGCGATGCCGAAGTCCAGTAGCTTCACCTGGCCGCTCTCGTCCACCAGGATGTTGCCGGGCTTGAGGTCGCGGTGGATGACCAGGCGGCTGTGGGCGAAGGCCACGGCCGCGAGCACCTGCAGAAAGAGCGGCAGCACCCGGGCCGTCGACCAGGGCTGGCGCGCCACCCAGTGGTTGATGGGCTCGCCGCGCACCTGCTCCATGGCCAGATAGGGCTGGCCCTCGGGGCTGAGGCCGGCGTCGTAGAGCCGCGCGATATGCGGGTGCTCCAGCGCGGCCAGCAGATCGCGCTCGTTGACGAAGCGCTCGCGCATGCGCTCCGGCGCTTCCAGCTGGCGCAGCGGCAGCTTCAGAGCCACGCGGCGCAGCACGCCGCGGGTCTGCTCGGCGGCCCAGACCACGGACATGCCGCCCTCGCCCAGCGGCGCCAGCAGGCGGTAGTCGGCAATGCAGTCGCCGGCGCGCAGAGGCGTGGCGCGCTGGGCGGCCAGGGCCTGCTGCAGCAGGGCGGTGGGCGGGCCGTCGAGCGCGGTGCCCTGCTCATGCGCCTGCAGCAGGGCCTGCAGCGGCGCCAGCAGCTCGGGCTCGGCGGCGGCCAGGGCCTGCAGGCGGGCGGCGCGCTCGGCCGCGGGTAGGGGCGCCAGGGCGTCGAACTGCGCGGAGAGGCGCGGCCAGAGCTCGGGCGGGATCTGTGGCGCGCGGGGGCGGCTCATGGACGCTCCTAGCGCAGGGCCAGCAGCAAAAAGGCGCGCGCCTTGTCCCACTGGCGGCGCACGGCGCGTTCATGTGTGCCCAGCACCGCGGCGATCTCGGCATCGGTATAGCCGCCGTAAAAGCGCAGCTCCACCAGCTCGGCCAGGGCCGGATCCAGGCGCTGCAGGGCCTGCAGGGCTTCGTCCAGGGCGGCGATGTCTTCGTGGGCGGCGGGGGCGGGCGTGTCCTGCAGCAGGCTGTCCAGGCTGAGCTTTTCCTGGTCGCCACCGCGGCGCTGCGCCTGGGCGCGACGCACAAAGTCCACCACGATATGGCGCATGGCCTTGGCCGCATAGGCATAGAAGTGGCGGCGGCTCTCCAGCGCCACCGGCGCGCCGGCCACAAAGCGCAGAAAGCTCTCGTGCACCAGGGCCTCGGTGTCCAGCAGGGTGGGGGCCTGATGCACGCGCAGGCGCGAGCGGGCGATCTTGAGCAGCTCGGGGTAGAGCAGACGGTAGGCCGCGTCGGCCGCGGCGGGGTCGCCGGCCTGGGCGCTGTGCAGCAGGCGGGTCAGGGCCGGGGTATCGGCGGCGCTGGGGGGCGCGCTCGGGCTCATGGTCTGGCTCCCTCGGGCCGGCCGCATGGCGCGGCGGAGTGGCCGTTTTATCACGCCCTAGACCACAAAGGGCCGCACCCGCTCCATCAGCTGCCGGACGTGATCGGGCTTCTCACCCACCGGGGCCAGCTCCTGCAGCGCAGCGCGCGTGGCGGCCTCGCCGGCGCGGCGCCACATCACCCAGGTGGCCAGATAGGGCGCGGCCAGGGCGCCGCCGGCCGTGGCCACCGGGCCTGGGCATGGAAGGGCTCCTCGTCCAGCACGCGCACGCCGGCCTCCACCACCCAGGGCTTGCTGGTCGCATCGGTGCAGGCCGGCTGCTCGCCCAGCAGGCCCAGGCGCGCCAGCAGCAGCACGCCCGAGCCCTGGGCCCCCAGCAGCTGACGCGTGGGATCCAGCTGCAGGCGGTCCAGCAGGGCGGCGTTCTCCGCGATGGCCCGGCTGTAGAGGCCGGCGCCGAAAAGCACGACCTCGGCCTCATTAGCCCATTCCAGCGGCCGGCCCAGCTGCACCGTGACCCCGTTCATCGAGGTGGCGGCATGGGTCGGCCCGCAGAGCTCGGCCCTGAAGCCCTGGGCGCGCAGCTGGTTGAGCAGGCCCAGCAGCAGGAAGCTGTCCAGCTCCATGAAGCCGTCGAAGCAGGGCAGGGCGATGCGGGTGGTGTCCAGGCTCACGATGCGCTCCCTGTGGCCGGGCCTGCCGGCCGTTCCTCAGTCCACCCGCAGATTCTGCAGGGCGGGATCGCCCGGCGGGTAGCGCAGGTCCAGGGCCTGCAGTTGCTCCCTCAGCAGACGGGCGATCATCAGATTGCGATGGGTCTTGGAATCGGCCGGCACGATATGCCAGGGCGCCCAGGGGCTGGCCGTGGCGGCGATGGCCTGCTCGTAGGCGGTCTGGTACGCGTCCCAGCGCTGGCGTGTGGCCAGGTCCGAGGCCTGGAATTTCCAGTGCTTGGCCGGATCGTCCAGGCGCTCCTGCAGGCGCTGGCGCTGCTCCTCTTTCGAGATGTGCAGCATGCACTTGAGGATCACGGTGCCGGTCTCGGCCAGCAGGCGCTCGAAGTCGCGGATCTGGGCGTAGCGCTGGGCGGTCTGGCGCGCGTCGATCCAGCCCTCCACCACGGGCACCAGCACATCCTCGTAATGGCTGCGGTTGAAGACCACGATCTCGCCCGCGGCCGGCACCTGGCGGTGGATGCGCCAGAGGTAGTCGTGATCGCGCTCCTCGGCGCTGGGCGCCTTCCAGCCCACGGCGCGCACGCCCAGCGGGCTGATGCGGCCGAAGACGCCGCGCAGCGTGCCGTCCTTGCCGCTGGTGTCCAGGCCTTGCAGCACCACCAGCAGCTTGTAGCGCCGGTCGGCGTAGAAGAGGTTCTGCAGCCCGTCCAGCTCCTGGGCCAGGGCCTCCACGGCGGCCTTGTCCGCGGCCTTGTCACCGCTGGAGCAGGGTTTGGCACCGGGATCGTAGTCAGCCAGGCTCAGCCCGGCATGCGCCTCGCTCAGGCGGTAGTGACTCAGAGGCGCATTCTTGCGGGGGGCGCCGGGCTTGTCGTCGGGCATGGGGACCACTCCTTGGGCGCAGGATAACGCTGGCGGTGTGCGATGGCCCCCGCCGCCAGCAGGCTGTAGCCCAGGGCCTGCAGGCTCAGGGCCAGCAGCTGGGGCTGCACCGCCTGCAGCGGCGCGTCCATCTGGTTCAGGCGCAGCAGGGCCTGGATGCCGGGCACGGCCGGTATGGCCTCGCCCAGCCACCACAGCGGCGCCGGCAGGGCCTCGCGCGGCCAGGAGAAACCGGCCAGGAAGGCGATGGGCAGGGAGGTGGCCAGCAGCAGGGCCATGGCGCGCTCGCGGTCGGCCAGCAGGGCGCCCAGGGCCAGGCCGATGGCCGCACTGGCCCAGAGCAGCAGGGCCAGGGCCAGGGCGGTGCCGGCCGGATTGCCGCCATGGGCATAGCCGAAGAAGGGAAAGATCAGGCCGTAGAACCAGGCCGTACCCACGCCGCCCAGGCTGGCCAGGGCCAGCAGGCGCGCGCTCCAGGGGCCGATGCCTTCGGCCGGGCCGGGGCGCTCGAAGCGGTGGCCCACCCACATGGCCACCCCGATCAGCAGCAGCTGCTGGATGATGAGCACGGCCACCGCCGGCACCACGGCGCTGCCATAGCCCTCATGCGGGTTGTACAGGGCGGCCAGCTCCACGTTCAGCGGGCTGCGGCTGGCCTGGGCCTGCCGGGGCGACTGGCCGCCGGCCTGCAGCTGGCGCAGCTCGATGCCGGCCGAGGCCGTGCCCAACACCTCGGCAAAGCCCTGCAGCACGATCTTGTTGGGCAGGAAGTAGGCGCCGTCGGCCAGCACCGGCACGACCTGACCCCGGCCGCGCGCCGCCTCGCGCTTGAGTCCGGCGGGCAGCAGGGCGTAGCCGCGGATCTCGCCGGCTTCCAGGGCCGCGCGGGCCTGGCCCTCGTCGCCGGTGAGCAGGCGCAGCTCCAGGCGCGGGCTGGCCTGCACAAAGCGCTGGATCTGGCGCGAGAGGCCGCTGTGGTCCTGATCCACCAGGGCCACGGGCACGCGCTGCAGCTGCTCGGTGCTGTAGGGCCAGGGGTAGAAGAAGGAGTAGATCAGCGGCGCGATCAGCAGCATCAGCAGCACGCCGGCATCGCCCAGCACGGCGTGCCAGGTGGCGAGGATTTCGCGCAGCCACGTCTTTGCGTTCATGGCAACGTGCTCATGAAATTGGGGCCACAGATTGGCGCCTGGACGTGTTCGGCGCCGAGTGGGTGTGCGCCGGGACGCGGGCGGGCGCAATGGCTCCGTGTCCCCCGGGCCGCAAGCGGCCCTCCTCCTTGACCTGCGCCATTGCGCCCACCCGCATCCCGGCTTGTCCACCGCAAGTTGCTTGCGCAGAAACACCGGTGCAGCGCCAAGCGGGAGGGTGGGTGGGCCTGATGCGGAGGTAAAGGAGGAGGCCGCGAAGCGGCCGGGGGACACGGAGCAGCAGGTCCGCCTGCCCTCCCGCGACCCGCCCTTCGGTGGCCTGTTTCTGCCGATGGTGCATCAAGCCAGGCACTCATCGCTTGCCCCAGGCTCGCGGATCGGCCGCCACGGCCGGCAGGCGCCAGGCGGCGAGGGCCAGCAGGGCCAGGCTGGCGGCGGCCAGCAGACTCATCAGGGGCAGGGCGCGCGTGGCGGGCCAGCCCTGCTGCAACAGGCCCACCTGGGCTTGCAGCACCCAGGTCAGGGGCAGGGCCTCGGCCCAGAGCCGGGCGCCCTCGGGCATGGCCATCAGGGGGAAGCCCAGGCCCGAGAAGGCAAAGGCCGGCGCGGTGATGAAGCCGGCGGCGGAAAGCGCCAGGCGCAGCGAGCTGGCCAGCAGGGCCACGGCCGCGCCCAGGGCCAGGTAGAGGGCCAGCATCAGGCCGTGCAGGGCCAGCAGGGCCGGGGCTTGGCCGGGCTGCAGCAGGCCCAGGGAGGCCAGGGCCAGCAGGATGATGCCGTCCACCGCCAGCAGCAGGCCCCAGGCCGGTGCCAGCTTGCCCAGCAGGGCGGGCCAGGCGCGGCCGCTGGCTGCGGCCAGCCAGTCGGGCGCCGTGGCCTCGCGCAGCTCGCGGCCCGCGCTCCAGGCGCCGGCCACCATGGCCAGCAGATGCAGCAGAGCGGGCATCAGGGCCGTGGCCAGGAACTGCTGGTAGTTGAGACCCGGGTTGTAGGCTGAGGCCAGGCCGGCGCGCAGGGGCTCGAAGCCGCGCGCCGCGGCCAGGGCGGGCTGGCCGCGCTTCTCGCGCGCCAGGATCTCGATGCCGGCGCTCAGCGTGCCCACGGCGCCACGCACCTCTTTCTGGATCAGGCCCGAGTGGGTGCTGAACTGCGCGTTGTGCAGCAGGCTCACCTGGGCGGCGCGGCCGCTCTTGATCTCGCGCGCCAGGCCCGGGCGTATCACCAGCACCGCGTAGACGCGGCCGGCGCGCAGGGCCTCGCGGGCCTGGGCCTCGTCGCTCAGGGGCGCGCCCAGGGCCAGGCCCGGGGCGGCATCGAGCAGGCGCTGCAGCTGGCGCGAGAGGCCGCTGTGGTCCTGGTCCAGCACGGCCACGGGCAGGCGGGTGGCCAGGCCGGCCGAGAAGGTCCAGAGCATCAGCAGGCCCAGGGCCAGGGGGAAGAGGCTGAGCAGCAGCAGGTCCAGCGGCGCGGCGCGCAGGCGCGCCCACTCACGCCGCCAGCTGCCGGTCCAGGCGCTCATGACGGCACCCTGGGGCCTGCGGCCCGTCCCGCCGGGCGGGAGCGAGCGTGCTGGGGGCGGCCCGGCGCAGCGCTCATTCCACGATCACGCTCATGCCGGGGCGGGCCCCGGCGATGGGCTGCAGGGGGCGGGCCTTGATCTCGAAGGTGCGCAGGTCATAGCCCTGGTTGCCGCGCGTGGCGCGCCAGGTGGCGAAGTCGGGCAGGGGCTTGCTGGCCACCACCTTGAAGCGCGGCTGCAGCGCGGGCAGGGCCGGCAGGCGGGCGGCGAACTCCTGGCCCACGGCGAAGCGGGCCAGCTGGTCTTCGCGCACATTGAACAAGGCCCACTGGTCCTTGAGGTCCACCACGGTCACCACGGGCACGCCGGCGGGCGAGAGCTCGCCCACCTTGGCCAGCAGCTTGGCGACCTCGCCGCCCACGGGCGACTTGAGCTCGGTCTCGGCGCGGGCGGCATCCACCTCCTGCACCAGGCCGGCCACCTGGCGGGCCTGGGCGGTGGCGGCGGCCTGGTCCTCGGCGCGGGCGCCGGCCTGGGCCAGCTCCCACTGGGCCTTGGCGGCCTCGGCCTGACGCTCGCTGGCGCGCCAGTTGGTCTCGGCCTCGTCACGCTTCTGGGCGGCGATCAGGCCGTCCTTGAAGAGGCTGTCCACCCGCTCAAAGCTCTTGCGGGCCAGCTCGGCGCCGGCACGCGCGCGCTCGTAGTTGGCCTGGGCCATGCGGATCTCCTGCGGGCGCGCGCCGTTGCGCGCCTTCAGGGCCACGGCCGAGGCGGCGGCCTCGGCGCTGCTGGCCTGGGCCAGCTTGGCCTGCACCTCGGGCGAGTCGATGCGCAGCAGCAGGGCGCCCGCGGCAATGGTCTGGCCCTCCTGTACCGCCAGGGCGGCAATGCGGCCGGTGAGCTTGGGCGCGATATCGGTTTCCTGCGCCTCCATCATGCCCTGCAGCGGAGCCTGCTCGGGACCGCGCCCGGCGCGCCACAGGGCGTGCACGCCCAGGGCCGCGAGCAGGAGCACGGCCAGCGGGATGAGGGCCTTCTTTGCTTTCATCGTGGGGTCACTCCAGACGCAGGTCGGCCCGGGCCAGATGCTCGCCCAGGCGGCCGATCTGACCGCTGGTGCTGAGCAGCTGGGTCAGGGCCATCAGATAGTCGTAGGCCACCTGCGCGCGCTCGGTGCGCAGCTTGGCCAGATTGAGTTCGGCGTCGATCAGCTCCAGGGCCGTGCTGCTGCCTTGGCGCAGGCCGGCCTGGCGCAGGCGCAGCAGCTCCTGGCCCAGGTCCTCCTGCGCGGCCATGGCCAGATAGCGCTCGCGTGCGGCCTCGGTGGCGCGCCACTGCTGCTCCACCAGCAGGGCGATGTCGCCGCGGGCCTGGGCGTCGCTGGCCTCGGCCTGGGCGATCTGGCGGGCGTGGCCGCGGTCCAGGGCCTGGTGGTCCACCGAGTCCCAGAGGCTCACGCGCAGGCCCACGCCGGCCACCCAGTTGCCCTGCTGGCCCAGCTGACGCTGGCCGAAGGCAAAGAGCTGAGGCCGGTTCAGGGCCTTGCTGGCCTCGCGCAGCTGCTCGGCCTGGCTTTTCTTGGCCGCCACCTTGGCCAGGCCCGGATGGCTGAGCAGGGCCTGCTGGATGAAGTCGCCCAGTGGGGCCAGGGGCTGGCTGGACAGGGCCAGCGGCGTGCTGGGGCTGGGGCTGGGGCCGCTGAGCTTGAGGCTGCGGGCCAGGGCGCTGGCGGCCAGCTCGGCATCGCTGCGGGCCTTGCGGGCCTGCTGGCGCGCATCGGCCAGGGCGGCCTTGGCCTGCAGGCGTTCCAGCTGAGACGCCAGGCCGGCCTTGAGCATCTTCTCGGCGGCGGCGTCGTGCTGGGCGATGGTCTCGGCCGCGGCCTCGCGCAGAGCGGCGGCGCGGCGCGCCAGCTGGGTCAGGAAATAGCGCTGGGACAGCTGGGCCAGGGCCTCGTCCTCGCTGGCACCGAGCTCGGCGCGGGCTTCCTCGCCCTGGGCGCGCACCAGGCCGCGCGCGGCATCGCTGGCGCCGCCCAGATAGAGCGGCCAGATGGCGCTGAGCGAGGCGGTGCTGCCGCTCTTGCTGCGTTCCACCGTGTAGCTGCGCGGCAGCTGGGGCAGGGGCGGCAGCAGCTGGGAGAGGCCCGGCGGCAGGCCGCCCAGGGTCTGGTCCAGGCGCTGGTTCAGCGGGTCCAGATCCAGGTCCAGGCTGGCCTGATAGCGGTAGGCGGCGCCGCTGAGGCTGAGGCTGGGCCCGCCCAGGTGGCGTATGCCCTCGGCCTGGGCCTCGCGCTGCTCCAGTTGGGCACGGGCGGCAGCCAGGCGGTCGGAACCCTCACGCAGGCGTGCGGCGGCCTGATCCCAGCTGAGCGCCTCCTGCGCACCGGCAGGCAGCTGGCTCAGGCCAAGCAGCAGGAGTAACAGCGGTTTCAGGCCTTGGATGGGACGGCGGCCCACCCGCTCACTCTTCCAGCAGGCTGCGCAGCATCCAGGCGGTCTGCTCATGCACCGTCAGGCGCTGGGTGAGCAGGTCGGCGCTGGGCTCGTCGCTGGCTTTGTCCACCAGGGGGAAGAGGCTGCGCGCGGTGCGGGCGGCGCCTTCATGGCCTTCCATCAGGATGCGCACCATCTCCATGGCCTTGGGCGGCTGGATGGGGGCGTCCGGCAGGGAGCTGAGTTCGGCGAACTGGGCATAGGAGCCCGGTGCGGCATGGCCCAGGGAGCGGATGCGCTCGGCGATGGGGTCCACCGCGTTCCAGAGCTCGGTGTACTGGGCCATGAACATCGCGTGCAGCGAGTTGAACATGGGGCCCGTCA
This sequence comes from Shinella sp. XGS7, assembly GCF_020535565.1. Classification (NCBI taxonomy): domain Bacteria; kingdom Pseudomonadati; phylum Pseudomonadota; class Alphaproteobacteria; order Hyphomicrobiales; family Rhizobiaceae; genus Shinella; species Shinella sp. XGS7. Next base: position 1,057,433 of record NZ_CP084758.1, read on the forward strand.
CGTTCCAGTGGAAGTTGTGGGTGGTGAGGTAGAGGGTGTAGGTGTCGGCGAGCAGCTTGGACAGGCCGGCGGCGATGGCGCCACGGTCCTTGTCGGCGATGCCGATATTGATGGCGGGGGCGGCGCCGCTGCCGCTGGTGCTCTTGCCGATGGCCTTGTCGGCCTTCTTCTTGCTCATGCGTCCATCCTTCCTTGCGGGCTAGGGTCTATGGCCCCGACTATAGGACGGGATGGTGTCAGTTGTTGCAGTGCCGCATCCATTCGACCAGGTATTCGGCATTGAGCATGGCGCCGGCCAGGGTGAGGGCCAGGCCCAGCCATTGACGTTTGCGGGGGGTGTGCATGCGGTACTCCTTGCAGCAGCGAGCCGGATGAAAAAGGGGCGGCAGGGCCGCCCCTTCTCGGCTTTCAAGGCAATCAGACGAGATCGAAGCGGTCGGCGTTCATGACCTTGGTCCAGGCGGCGACGAAGTCCTTCACCAGCTTGGCCTGGCCATCGGCGCTGGCATAGACCTCGGCATAGGCGCGCAGCACCGAGTTGGAGCCGAACACCAGGTCCGCGCGGGTGGCGGTGTGCTTCACGGCACCGCTCTTGCGGTCGCGGCCTTCGAAGAGCTCGCCGCTGGCGTCAGTGGCCTTCCAGACGGTGGCCATGTCCAGCAGCTGCACGAAGAAGTCGTTGCTGAGCACGCCTACCCGCTCGGTGAACACGCCGTGGCGGCTGCCGTCGAAGTTGGCCCCCAGCACCCGCAGGCCACCGACCAGGGCGGTGAGCTCCGGCCCGGTGAGGGTGAGCTGCTGGGCCCGGTCGATCAGCAGGGCTTCGGTGGGCGCACCCACCGGCGCCTTGCGGTAGTTGCGCAAGCCGTCGGCGATGGGTTCCAGCACGGCGAAGGAGGCGACATCGGTCTGGTCCTGGCGGGCATCGACACGGCCAGGGGCGAAGGGCACGTCCACCGCCACGCCCGCAGCCTTGGCGGCCTGTTCCACGCCCACCACGCCGGCCAGCACGATCACATCGGCCAGTGAAGCCTTGCCCGAGGCCTGCTGGATCGCTACCAGCTTGGGCAGGACCTGGACGGCGCTCTGGTTGACCTCCCAGTCCTTCTGCGGGGCAAGGCGGATGCGCGCGCCATTGGCGCCGCCGCGCTTGTCGGAACCGCGGAAGGTCGAGGCGGAAGCCCAGGCCGTGGAGACCAGTTCCTGCACCGAGAGACCCGAGGCGAGAACCCTGGCCTTGAGGTCGGCGATATCCTTCGCGTCAACCAACGGGTGGTCGACGGCCGGGATGACATCCTGCCAGATCAGGTCTTCGGCCGGAACTTCCGGGCCGAGGTAGCGGGCCTTCGGACCCATGTCGCGATGAGTCAGCTTGAACCAGGCGCGGGCGAAGGCATCGGCAAAGGCTTGCGGGTTCTCGTAGAAGCGCTTGGAGATCTTGCCGAACTCGGGGTCGAAGCGCATGGTGAGGTCGGTGGTCAGCATCTTGGGCTTGTGGAACTTGCCCGGGATGTGCGCGTCCGGAATGATCTCCGGCGCGTCCTTGGCCACCCATTGCTTGGCGCCGGCGGGGCTCTTCTCCAGCTCCCACTCGTACTTGAAGAGGTTCTCGAAGAAGTTGTTGCTCCACAGGGCAGGCGTCTTGGTCCAGGTCACTTCCAGGCCGCTGGAGACGGTGTCCTTGCCATGGCCCTGGCCGTAGTTGCTGGTCCAGCCCAGGCCTTGCTCCTCGATGCTCGCGCCCTCGGGCTCGGGGCCCTTGTTCGATTCGGGCGCGGCGCCGTGGGCCTTGCCGAAGGTGTGTCCACCGGCGATCAGGGCGACGATTTCCTCGTCATCCATGGCCATGCGGTAGAAGGTGGCGCGGATGTCGTGCGCGGCGGCCAGGTAGTCGCCGCTGGCGTTCGGCCCTTCCGGGTTCACATAGATCAGGCCCATATGGGTGGCGGCCAGGTTGTGGTCCAGCTCGCGCTCGCCATGGAAGCGCTTGTCATCGGCCAGCCATTTGGTCTCGGCGCCGTAGTTCACGTCCTGATCCGGCTCCCAGACATCGGCGCGGCCGCCGGCGAAGCCAAAGGTCTTGAAGCCCATGGATTCGAGGGCGACATTGCCCGTGAGGATCAGAAGGTCGGCCCAGGAGATCTTGTTACCGTATTTCTGCTTGATCGGCCACAGCAGGCGGCGGGCCTTGTCGAGGTTGACGTTGTCTGGCCACGAGTTCAGCGGGGCGAACCGCTGCTGGCCCTGACCGGCGCCGCCGCGGCCGTCGGTGGTGCGGTAGGTGCCGGCGGAGTGCCAGGCCATGCGGATGAAGAGGCCGCCATAGTGACCGAAGTCGGCCGGCCACCATTCCTGCGAATCGGTCATCAACTTGACCAGATCGGCCTTGAGGGCGTGATAGTCCAGCTTCTTGAAGGCCTGGGCGTAGTCGAAATGCTCGCCCAGGGGATTGGATTTCTCGGAGTGCTGGTTTAGCAGGTCCACCCGCAGCTGCTTGGGCCACCAGTCCTTGTTGCTGGTGCCGCCGCCGGCAGCATGGTGGAAGGGGCACTTGGCTTCGCTCGTCATTGCATCTCTCCTCGGTTGATCCAGACTTCGAACCGGCGAACACCGGCTGACCGAAGCTTATTTTTTGCTAGGAAATTGATCCAATCAATTGATCAAAATTTACTGATAGCAAAAAACGAAAGCCGCACCATCTTCCGATAGTGCGGCTGTTTTGTCACGGCCCGTCCCTGTGGGGGCCGGGGCTTCAGGAGAGGCGCTGCACGCCTTCGAGCTGACAGTCGTAGATGGCGTTGCGCAGGGCGGCGATGGCCTCGTAGCGGGTGAAGGTGCGGCGCCAGGCCAGCACCACGCGGCGGCTGGGCACCGGATCCTCGAAGGGCACGAAGCGCAGATGGGCCTGGGGCTCCTTGGGCACCGAGAGCGTGGGCACCACGGTCACGCCCATGCCCGAGGCCACCATGTGCTTGATGGTTTCCAGCGAGCTGCCCTCGAAGCTCTTGCGTATGCCCTCGGCGTCGCTGGAGAAGCGGGCGAACTCGGGGCAGACCTCCAGCACATGGTCGCGGAAGCAGTGACCGGTGCCCAGCAGCAGCATGGTCTCGCTCTTGAGCTCGGCCGAGCTGATCCGCTCGCGCTGGGCAAAGGGGTGGCTGGCGGGGGCGGCCACCACAAAGGGCTCGTCATACAGGGGGGCGATGGCCAGGCCGGTGTCCGGAAAGGGCTCGGCCATGATGGCGCAGTCCAGCTCGCCGGTGCGCAGCATCTCCAACAGCTTGACGGTGAAGTTCTCCTGCAGCATCAGCGGCATCTGCGGATAGCGCTCGATGGTGTGCCGGACCAGCTCGGGCAGCAGATAGGGGCCGATGGTGTAAATGATGCCCAGGCGCAGGGCGCCGGCCAGGGGGTCCTTGCCGCGCTTGGCGATCTCCTTGATGGCGCTGGCCTGCTCGATCACGGACTGGGCCTGGCGCACGATGTCCTCGCCCAGGGGCGTGACGCTCACCTCGCTGCCGCCGCGCTCGAAGATCTTGACGTCCAGCTCCTCCTCCAGCTTCTTGATCGCCACGCTCAGCGTGGGCTGGGAGACGAAGCAGGCCTCGGCCGCGCGGCCGAAATGGCGCTCGCGGGCCACGGCGACGATGTAGCGCAGCTCGGTCAGGGTCATCAATGTCTCCTATCAAGACTCAAGCCTACATTGTCTGCGCCAAAGTGGGGCTTTGCCAGGCCCCGCTACACTGCGCCCCGCCGCAGCCCGCGGTATGCCGCTATTCGCACGTTTGGCCCGCTGCCGGGCGTGCCCCAGCCCCTCCGCCATGAGTACCGAACGCAAAGCCCTGAGCCTGCAACGCCTGCAGGAAATGCATGCCACCGGCGAGAAGATCGCCATGCTGACCTGCTATGACGCCGCCTTCGCCAGCGTGCTGGACGAGGCCGGCGTGGACGTGCTGCTGGTGGGCGACTCCCTGGGCATGGTGCTGCAGGGCGAGGCCAGCACCGTGCCGGTGAGCCTGTCCGACATGATCTATCACACCCGCTGCGTGGCCCGGGGCCGCCGCAGCGCCTGGGTGCTGGGCGATCTGCCCTTTGACAGCTACCAGGCCAGCCCCCAGGAAGCCTGGAAAAGCGCCGCCGCCCTGGTCAAGGCCGGCGCCCAGATGGTGAAGCTCGAAGGCGGCGGCTGGACCGCGCCCGTGGTGCGCTTCCTGGTGGAGCGCGGCATCCCCGTCTGCGCCCATCTGGGCCTGACGCCGCAGACCGTCACCATGCTGGGCGGCTACAAGGTGCAGGGCCGCGACGAGGCCGCCGCCGAGAAGCTGCGCCGCGAGGCGCGCGAGCTGGTCGAGGCCGGCGCCCAGATGCTGGTGCTGGAGATGGTGCCGGCGCCGCTGGCGGCCGAGCTGACGCAGAGCCTGGGCATCCCGGTGATCGGCATCGGCGCCGGCGTGGGCACCTCGGGCCAGGTGCTGGTGCTGCACGACATGCTGGACGTGACCCCGGGCCGGCGCCCGCGCTTCGTCAAGAACTTCATGCAGGGCGCGTCCTCGGTGCAGGATGCGGTGCGCCGCTATGTGGCCGAGGTCAAGGCCCAGACCTTCCCCGACAACGCCCTGCACAGCTACTGAAGCGCCCCTCCGTCCATGCAAGTCATACACACCATCGCCGAGCTGCGCGCCGCCCTGGCCGGCCAGGCCAGCGCCTTTGTGCCCACCATGGGCAATCTGCACGAGGGCCATCTGAGCCTGGTGCGCCAGGCCCGCGCGGCGGCTGGTACGGGCCCGGTTGTGGCCAGCATCTTCGTGAACCGCCTGCAGTTCGCGCCGCATGAGGATTTCGACCGCTACCCCCGCACCCTGGCGCGCGACGCCGAGCTGCTGGCCGGTGCCGGCTGCGACTATGTGTTCGCCCCGGCCGAAGAAGAGCTCTATCCCGAGTCCCAGGGCTACAAGGTGCAGCCGCCGACGGCGCTGGCCGACATCCTGGAAGGCCACTTCCGCCCCGGCTTCTTCACCGGCGTGTGCACCGTGGTGCACAAGCTCTTCAATATCGTGCAGCCGCGCTGGGCCGTGTTCGGCAAGAAGGACTACCAGCAGCTCATGGTGATACGCCGCATGGTGGCCCAGATGGCCCTGCCCATCGAGATCCTGGCGGGCGAGACCACGCGCAATGCAGGCGGCCTGGCCCTGTCCTCGCGCAACGGCTATCTCAGCGAGGCCGAGCTGGCCGAGGCCCTGCGCCTGTCCGCCACGCTCAAGGCCATGATCGCGCGCTGGCAGGCCGGCGAGCGCGATCTGGCCGCCATCGAGGGCGAGGCCGAGGCGGCCCTGCGCGCCGCGGGCTGGGCGCCCGACTATCTGGTGCTGCGCCGCCGCCTGGACCTGGGCACCCCTGGCGAGGGAGAGGGCCTGGTGGCCCTGGGCGCGGCCCGCCTGGGCCAGACCCGGCTGATCGACAACCTGGAGTTCTGAGGCCACAGGCGCCGGGAGCGGCGCCTGTCAGCCTGCGCGCCGCGGCTTACTGCACCGAGACCAGCTCCACCTCGAAGATCAGGGCGGCGCCGGCGGGGATGATGCCGGCGCCAGTGCTGCCGTAGGCCAGCGAGGCCGGGATCAGCAGCGTGCGCTTGCCACCGACCTTCATGCTCTTGAAGCCCTGGTCCCAGCCCTTGATCACGGCGCCCGCACCCAGGGTGAAGGTAAAGCCCGTGGTGGTGTTGCTGTCGAACTGCGTGCCCTTCTGGGTGCCGGCCACGCGCTTGTCGTAGAGCCAGCCGGTGTAGCGCACGTTCAGCTTCTTGCCGTCGGCAGCATCGGCCCCGGTGCCGGCCGTGGTGTCGGTGGTCTTGAGCTCGGTGATGGCGCTGGAGCCGGACACCTCGGCCCAGTTGGCGACGTTTTCATCGCTGCCACCCCCACCGCCGCCGCAGGCCGCCAGGCCCAGCAGGGTGGCGGCGCTCAGGCCGATCAGGAGGTGGCGACGGGTGCTGACTTGCTTCATGGTGTGGACGAGGCCTCGTGGGCCTTCTGGGTTCGGAACGTGAAAGAAACAGGCTGCCAGCCCATGGGCCTGCGCAGCGGGCGGCGGCAGTGTAGCCAGGGCCCGAGCCCCCGCCGGGGCCCATGGCCTCGGGGTTCTCCCTGCTTGGGCGCGCAGCGCGCAGGCGCTTAAGCCTTCAGAAACTCGGCCTTGCCGCCCAGCCAGCGCTCCACATGGCGCAGGGCGGCTTCGGCATGCTCGTCCAGCAGGCGCGGCGCGAGCTGGCGGGCGGCCTTGAGCAGGGGGGCGTCTTCCTGCAGATCGGCGAAGCGCAGCAGCTCGGCCCCGCTCTGGCGCGCGCCCATGAACTCGCCGGGGCCGCGGATGTCCAGATCGCGGCGCGCGATCTCGAAGCCGTCGGTGGTCTCGGCCATGGCGCGCAGGCGCTCGCGGCCGGTGGGCGAGAGCGGGCCGGTGTAGAGCAGCACGCAGACGCTGGCCTTGGCGCCGCGCCCCACGCGGCCGCGCAGCTGGTGCAGCTGCGAAAGGCCGAAGCGCTCGGCATGCTCGATCACCATCAGGCTGGCATTGGGCACGTCCACACCCACCTCGATCACCGTGGTGGCCACCAGCACGCTCAAGCTGCCGGCGCTGAAGGCGGCCATCACCGCGGCCTTCTCGGCCGGCGGCATGCGCCCGTGCAGCAGACCCACGCCATGGCCTGCCAGCGCGGCGCTGAGCTCGGCATGGGTCTCGGTGGCGTTCTTCAGATCCAGGGTCTCAGACTCCTCGATCAGGGGGCAGACCCAGTAGGCCTGGGCGCCCTTGCCCTCCACCTCGTCGCGGATGCGCGCGATCACGCTCAGGCGCTTCTCCTCGGCAAAGACCTTGGTGACGATGGGCGTGCGCCCCGGCGGCAGCTCGTCGATGGTGCTGACCGCCAGATCCGCGAAATAGGTCATGGCCAGGGTGCGCGGGATGGGCGTGGCGCTCATCATCAGCATGTGCGGTTCCATGGCTTGCGCGTGGCCGCGCGAGGTCTGGGCCTCCAGCTTCTTGCGCAGGGCCAGGCGCTGGTGCACGCCGAAGCGGTGCTGCTCGTCGACCACGGCAAGGCCCAGGCGCTTGAACACCACCTTGTCCTCGATCACCGCATGCGTGCCCACCACCAGATGGGCCGAGCCATCGGCCACCGCGTCGATCATCTTCTGGCGGGCCTTGCCCTTGATGCTGCCGGTGAGCCAGGCCACCTTCAGGCCCAGAGGCTCCAGCCAGCCGATCAGCTTGCGGAAATGCTGCTCGGCCAGGATCTCGGTGGGCGCCATCAGCGCGCATTGCCAGCCGGCGTCGATGGCCACCGTGGCGGCCAGGGCCGCCACCACGGTCTTGCCCGCGCCCACATCACCCTGCAGCAGGCGGTGCATGGGCTGGGGCAGGGCCAGGTCTTGCGCAATCTCCTCGGCCACGCGCTGCTGGGCGCCGGTCAGGGCGAAGGGCAGGGCGGCCAGCAGCTGCTCGTGCAGGCCGCCGGGGCCGGCGCGCAGGGCCGGCGCGCGCAGCCGGGCGCGCTCGCGCTGGGCTCGCATCTGGCTGAGCTGCTGAGCCAGCAGCTCCTCGAACTTCAGGCGCTGCCAGGCCGGGTGGCTGTGGTCCTCCAGCGTGGCCAGGCTCACCCGCGGCGGCGGGTGGTGCAGAAAGTCCAGGGCCTCGCGCAGCGTGGGCAGCTGGCGCGGCACGCTGCCGGGCGGCAGCACCTCGGCCAGGTCGGCGCGCCGCAGGCCGGCGGCCACGGCCTTGCGCAGATAGGCCTGGGGCAGGTTGGCGCCGGCCGGGTAGACCGGGGTCAGGCTTTGCGCCAGCGGCGTGTCCTCATTCACGGCGCGGAACTGCGGATGCACCATCTCGCGCCCGAAGAAGCCGCCGCGCAGCTCGCCCCGCACGCGCAGGCGCTGGCCCACGGCGCAGGTCTTCTGGTGCGAGGGATAGAAGTGGATGAAGCGCAGCAGCAGCTCCTCGCCCTCGTCATCCTGCAGGCGCACGATCAGCTGGCGCCGGCCGCGCTGCTCGATGCGGCATTCGGTGACCTCGCCCTCGCACTGGAGGGTCTCGCCCTCGCGCGCCTGGCGCAGGGGCGTGAGGCGGGTTTCGTCCTCGTAGCGCAAGGGCAGGTGCAGGGCCAGGTCGATGTCGCGCTTCAGGCCCAGCTTCTCCATGGCCTTCTGCGGCGCGGACTTGCTGGCCTTGGCGGGCGTGACAGTGCTGGATGAAACCTCAGGCATGGGCGCGATTGTGCCGTCAGGTCGCGCCGGCATCCCCCGATTCGGGGCGGCACGCGTGAGCGCGCTTTACAAACAGGCACAATCCTGGCCGCGCCGCCTGGGCGGCCATCTCAAAACACCTACAGAACAGATGCAGAAGGGGAGGGCTCGGATGAGCAGGCATTTCCACGCACGCGCCGGATGGACCGGTGCGCTCTTGATTTCGGCGGCGCTGCTGAGCGCCTGCGGCGGCGGCGGCGATGCCGGCCCCGCCCCGGTGGTGGAGGCGCCGACCGCCATCCCCAGCGAGCTGAGCATCAATGCTACGGCCTTGAGTGATGTGATGTCCGGCACCACATTCACCAGCAATGCCGCGGCCCTGAGCGGCCTGAGCCATCTCTGGATCTTTGGTGACGGCAGCACCAGCGGCGAAGCCAGCCCCAAGCACGACTATGCCAAGGTGGGCGACTACGAGGTGACGCTGCGGGTGACGAACAGCGCCGGCGCCAGCAAGGAAGTCAAGTTCAAGCTCAGCGTCAACAACCGCGCCCATGTGCGCGGCCTGGTCTGCTCGGCCGCCAATGACGGCGGCTGGTGCTGGCAGCAGCCCCGTCCTACCGGCACCAGCCGCGAGGACTATTTCTTCCTGGACGCCCAGACCGGCTGGTCGGTGGGGGACAACGGCGAGATCTTCAAGACTGCCGATGGCGGCAAGACCTGGGCCCGCCAGGACAGCGGCCTTCGCACCCGTCTGCTGGCCATCGCTTTCGCCGACGCCAACAGCGGCTGGGCGGTGGGCGAGTTTGGCGCCGTGCTGCGCAGCACCGATGGCGGCAAGACCTGGAGCCAGCAGGCCCTGGGCCTGAGCGACTCGGGGATGCGCCTGCGCGTGATCGATGCCAACACGGCAGTGGCCTACTCGACCTATGGCTACAGCCGCGTTCGCCGCACCACCGACGGCGGCAAGACCTGGACCGAGGCCAGCTTCACGCCCACCGAGGTGGGCAGTGATGGCACGCTGTGGAGCTTTGACGGCAATACGCTGAAGAAGTCCGCAGACGGCGGTACCACCAGCAGCACGCTCTACACGGGCAGCGGCTACAGCGAGCGCTTTCAGCTCCTCAGCCCGCAGCTGCTGTTCCTGCGCAACTTCAGCGCCATCTGGGACAGCGCCACCTCGCGCTACATCAACAAGCTGACCCTGCGCCGCAGCACGGACGGCGGCGCCAGCTGGACCAGCTACGAGGCCCAGGGGCTGATCGACGCCGATCTGAATTACATCGGCCCGGGTGATGTGGTCTTCCAGGATGCCGACCGGGGCTTTCTGGTGGCCGGCGCCACGATCTACCGCACGGCCGACGGTGGTCGCAACTGGACCAAGCTCGGCGTGCCGAGCACGGGCAGCTGGAGCTACAGCAGTGCCCGGGTGTTCGCCGGCGGCGTGCTCTATCGCAAGTCCAATGCCTACGACAGCAAGGACCACTTCATCAGCGAGGACGGCGGCAGCAGCTGGCAGCGCATCGCGACCCCGACCAGCGAGGGCCTGTACGACTACATCCCGCGTCGCCTGGGTGCGAAGAGCTGGCTGTGGGTCAAGGGTGATCAGGCCTATCTGAGCCAGGACGGCATGCAGAGCTGGACCCAGGTGGGGGGCGTCAGCAGCGAGGTGGCCCAGCGCTCCCTGGTGGCAGCCTGGTTCTTCGATGCCAAGCGCGGCCTGGCCCTGAATGCCAGCGGCGAGCTGCAGGAGACCAGCAATGGCGGCCTGGTCTGGACGACCAAGCTCAAGAACCTGGCCGCCACCGGCTATGGTGGCAGCGAGTTCCAGTTCCTGGCCAATGGCAGCAAGGGCTGGCTGCTGGCCGGCGATGGCAAGATCTATCGCAGCACGGACGGCGGCGCCAGCTGGGCCACGCCGCTGATGGGGCGCTACACCATCAGCGCCTTCCATTTCGTGGACGAGAACAATGGCTTTGCCCAGGCCTCTGACCAGAACACCGGCAAGTCCTGGCTGCTGGCCAGCAGCGATGGCGGCGCCAGCTGGAGCGAGCGTGCCGAGCTCAGCGCCACCGGTTCCGCCCTGCAGTTCGGCAGCGACAAGAAGGGCGTGATCGTGGGCTACGGCGGCCGCATCCTGGCGACCGATGACGGTGGCAAGACCTGGGTGGCGCGCTTCAGCGGCACCGCGGCCAGCTTGAACCGGGTCCTGTTCAGTGACGCCAGCACGGTCTGGGCCCTGGGCGAGAGCGGCACGGTGCTCAAGTCCCTGGATGCTGGCCAGACCTGGAACCGCGTCAATGTGGGCGCCACGCAGCGCCTGAACAGCATCCGCTTCGTCGATGCGCAGCAGGGCTGGATCGTCGGCGAGGGCGGCACGGTGCTCTTCACCCGCGATGGCGGCCAGACCTGGGTGCCGCAGAACGCCGGCACGCAGAAGTCTCTGCAGCGCGTGTATGCGGTGGATGCCCGCAGCGCCTGGATCAGCGGCGGCGAAGGGACCTTGCTGGCCACCGGCACGGGCGGGTTCTGAGCCCGGGCCCTTGGGGCCGCTTCTCGTGAAAGCCGATCCGGGCGCAAGCCGGATCGGCTTTTTTCATGAAGCTGTGGGCCTCAGCTCGGTGTCGGCACCCCGGCCATGCGGTCGTGGCGCAGGAAGAACTGGCGGGCCAGGGCCAGCAGCTGTTTGTCGCTGGGGTGATCCACGGTCTCGTAGCCCACGATCTGGGCGGCCAGGGCCGGGCGGTGCTTCTCCACATAGTGGCGGAAGTCCTTGAGCGCGGTGTTGCCGCCGGTCAGCAGCACCTCGGTGATGCCGTTCAGGGCCGCGCAGAGCTCGGCATAGAACTCATGCTCGGTGCGCACGGCGCTGCCATGCTGCTTGCTGTGGCGGCTGCTGGCCTTGACCTTCTCGGCCTGCACATGCTCGGCGTCGAATTGCAGGACCTGGGCGCTGTGGTGGTCCAGCCAGACCACGGCGTGAAAGAGACTCATGGTTGCTCCGCTAAGAGTTGAACAAGGGAAAGGGTGAAACGGGGCCGGTGCCGGGTTCAGAGCGTGTGGCGCTGCGCGCCGCGCGCACCCTGCAGCTCGCGCTCGGCCTGGCAGGCCGTGCAGCGCAGGGCCTGGGGTTGCAGGCGCAGGCGGTCGAAGGGCAAGGGCTGGCCGCAGTCGGGGCAATAGCCGAAGTCGGGCTGCTCCAGGCGATCCAGGGCGGCATCGATCTCGCGCAGGCCCTGCAGGGTCTGGTCGTTGCGGACCAGCTCCACATCGCGGTCGGCCCGATGGGCGGCCTCGTCCTCCTGGCTGAGCAGGGCCTCGTGGGCGTGGGCGATGCGGTCGCCGTCCTCGCCCAGCTGCAGGCGGAGCTCGCGCTCCAGTTCTCGGCGCTGCAGCAGCAGGGCTGCCTGCAGCTGGGCCTTCTGTCCGGCGGTGAGATGAGGATGGCTCATGGCGGCGTTCAAGTCGTGGAGGGAGGGCCTTGGCTTGGGATCCATGCTGTCACCGTGACTTGGGTCGCGGCTTGCGGTGCATCAAGACCGGGGGCCTTGCTGGCTGCCGCTATATTTCCGCAGGGTCGCCCAGCTTGCCGCCAAGGCCGGGGGTGATCGGTCCAACGATCCGGGATGCCTGGTGCTGAAACGCAGACAGCTGATGAACGCGGCTCTGTGGAGCCTGCCCGCGACGGCCTTGTCGGCCGTGGCGCCGAGCGGCGCATGGGCCCGGGGGGCGCCGGTGCGCCTGGCCGCCAGCGAGTTTCCGCCCTATATGAGCGCGGCCCTGCCGGGGGGCGGCGTGTCCTGCCAGATCGCCATGGAGGGCTTTCGCGCCGCGGGCCTGGACTGCCTGCTGGAGTTCCGGCCCTGGGCGCGGGCCATGAGCGAGTTCCTGGCCGGCCAGTTCGACGGCCTGATCGCCACCTGGTGGACGCCCGAGCGGGCGCAGCAGATGGCCTTCTCGCCCGAGCTGGGCGTGGTGAACCGCTTCGGCTTCATGGCCCGGGCCGACCGGCTGCGCCCGGTGGACGATCTGGCCCGGCTCAAGGACCTGCTGATCGGCACGGTCAACGGTTATGCCAACCCCGAGCGCTTCGAGCGCGCCGGCCTGCGCCAGGAGAAGGCACTCGATGATCTGAGCAATCTGCGCAAGCTGCTGATCGGGCGGGTGGACCTGGCCCTGATCGACAAGGGCGTGGCTCACCATCTGCTGCGCACCCAGCTGGCGGCCGAGGCCCGCCAGCTGCGCTGGCTGGAGCCCGAGGTGGGCGAGTACAAGCAGTACGTGGCCCTGCACAAGGCCGGCGAGCATCGCGGCATGCAGATGCAGGCGGCCCTGACCGAGGGCATGGCGCGTCTGCGCAGCAGCGGCGCCCTGGCCCGCCTGCTGCGCCAGGGGGCGGACTGGCAGGTCTGAGGCGCGGGGCCGCCGCGTGAAACAATAGTGGGCGGCCGGGGCACTCCCGGGCCGCCCGCCTTTGTTCCTCCCGCTTGGCACGGGTCCGTCCGGCCCTCAACACCATGTCCGATCTCTCCTCTTCCGCGTCCCGTGACTTCACGGTCAGCGACTTCGACTTCGAGCTCCCCCCCGAGCTCATCGCCCAACATCCCGCGGCCGAGCGCAGCGCCTCGCGCCTGCTGGACGGCCGCGGCAGCCCGCCGGTGGACCGCGTCTTCCGCGAGCTGCCCCAGCTGCTGAACCCCGGCGATCTGCTGGTCTTCAACAACACCAAGGTCATCAAGGCCCGGCTCTATGGCCAGAAGGCCAGCGGCGGCGCCGTGGAGGCCCTGGTGGAGCGCGTGCTGCCGGCCGGCACGGGCGGTGTGTCGGACCAGGTCTGGGCCCATATGCGCGCCAGCAAGAGCCCCAAGCCGGGCGCCCGGGTTAGCTTTGCCGACGGCGCCTTCGAGGCCGAGGTGCTGGGCCGCTGCGGGCCCGACAACGGCCTCTTCCATCTGCGCCTCTCGGGCGACGCTTTCGAGCTGCTGGAGCGCCACGGCCATGTGCCGCTGCCGCCCTATATCGAGCATGGCGACTCCGAGGACGATGTGCGCCGCTACCAGACCGTCTTCGCCAAGGAGCCGGGCGCCGTGGCCGCGCCCACGGCGGCCCTGCATTTCGACGAGGGCGTGCTGGCCGCCCTGGCCGCGCGCGGCGTGAGCACGGCCCATGTGACCCTGCATGTGGGCGCGGGCACCTTCCAGCCGGTGCGGGTGGACAAGCTCAGCGAGCACAAGATGCACAGCGAGTGGTTCGAGGTGAGCCCCGCCACCGTGGAAGCCATTGCTGCCTGCAAGGCCCGTGGCGGCCGGGTGGTGGCCGTGGGCACGACCACGCTGCGTGCGCTTGAATCGGCCGCCCTGGGCGGCCAGCTGCAGGCCGGTGCGCGCGAGACCGATATCTTTATCACTCCCGGCTTCCAGTTCCGCGTGGTGGACCGCCTGGTCACCAACTTCCACCTGCCCAAGAGCACCTTGATGATGCTGGTCTCGGCCTTTGCCGGCTATGAACCCATCATGGCGCTCTACCGCCATGCTATCGCCCAGGGCTACCGCTTCTTCAGCTACGGGGACGCGATGCTGCTGGAGCGGCGCGCCTGAAGCGGGGCGCGCGCCCAAGCTTGTCACAAGCGGCCCGCGGTCTTCGTCTTGCTCATGAGGCGAGGACCGCCTCATTGATCGCCTTATCCACCGCCTTGTGGAGTGACTTGTGGGAGCAGCCTTGATGACGACCCTGGCCGAGCGCGCCCAGCGCTTTGATCGCGAGCATGCGCGCAGCCTGAGCGCGGTCGCCTACCGCATGCTGGGCTCGCGCGCCGAGGCGGAGGATATGGTGCAGGAGGCCTGGCTGCGCTGGGCCGAGGTGGACGAGGCCTCGGTCCAGCATGCCGGCGCCTTTCTCTCGCGCACCGTCACCAACCTCTGCCTGGATCGTCTGGGCTCCGCCGCGGCGCGGCGTGAGCAGTATGTGGGCGTGTGGCTGCCCGAGCCCCTGCTGGACGACGAGGCCCTGGGCGCCTGGTCGCCCAGCCCCGAGGCCCAGGCGGAGTTTGCCCAGGACGTGTCGGTGGCCTTCATGCTGGCGCTGGAGCGGCTCTCGCCGCTGGAGCGGGCGGCCTTTCTGCTGCACGAGGTCTTTGATGTGGACTACGAGGAGCTGGGCCTTCGCCTGGCGCGCAGCCCGGCGGCCTGCCGCCAGCTGGTCAGCCGGGCGCGCCAGCATGTGAAGGCCGACTACGCCCGCCGCGAGGTGCAGGAGGAAGAGGCGCAGCGGCTCTTCGAGGCCTTCAGCCAGGCGGTGCGCGACTTCGATGTGGATGCCCTGGCCCGGGTGCTCAGCGAGGACGCCGTGCTGCTGGCCGATGGCGGCGGCAAGGTCAGCGCCGTGCCCCGGCCCCTGCGCGGGGGCGCCCTGGTGGCCAAGACCTTCATCGGCTTTGCGCGCCTGCCCGCCAGCCGCGCCTGGCGCCTGGCGCCGGCGCGCATCAACGGCATGCCGGGTTGCCTGATTCTGGACGGCGAGAGCGGCCAGCTGGTCCAGACCATCGCCTTTGCCCCTGCCGCCGACGAGCGCGGCCGCATCGCCACCCTCTACATCCAGCGCAATCCGGACAAGCTGGCCGGCGTGATGCGCACCCTGGGCCTGGCGCCCCCGCGGCCGCAGGCCTGAGCGACCTGGGCGGGACGGCGGGCGCTGGGCTCAGCGTGCCCCAGGGGCAGGGGCCGACGGCGTCACAAGCGGGCCGGCCGCGTCGTCTTGAGAGTGAGGCGTCTGAAAGGCGCTTCTCTCCCCTCTCAACCGACACAGGACGACCATGACTTCCCAGCACGAGTACAGCAGCCTCCCCCCGCTCCCCGTCTCGACTACCTCAAGCAGTCGCCCGAGCTGTTCAAGAAGTTCCTCGAGTTCAGCCAGGCCATCGCGGCCGGCGGTCGCCTCGAGCCGGGGCTTTCGCATCTGGTGGACATCCGCGCCTCCCAGCTCAATGGCTGCGCCTTCTGCCTGGACATGCATGTCAAGCAGGCCAGGATGCATGGTGAGCGCGAGCTGCGCCTGCACCATGTGGCCATCTGGCCCGAGTCCCCGCTGTTCAGCGCCCGTGAGCGCGCCGCCCTGGCCTGGACCGAGGCCCTGACCCGCATGGCGCCCGGCGGCGTCTCCGATGCGCTCTATGCCCAGGTGCGCGAGCAGTTCAGCGAGCAGGAGCTGGTGGACCTCAGTTATCGGGTGATGGCCATCAATGGCTGGAACCGCATCAATGTGGCCTTCCGCGCCCTGCCCGGCGCGCAGGACAAGGCCTGGGGCCTGGACAAGGCCGGCCTGGTCTGAGGGCGCAGGCCGGCAGGGCGGTGTTCAGGGACATCCGGCCTGGGCTATGGTGCAGTTCATCCCAAGCCAGGAGACCTTGATGATCAAAGTCAGCGTGATGTATCCCTACCAGGCCGGCGCGCGCTTCGACCACGACTACTACCGCGAGCGCCACATGCCCCTGGTGCAGGCCCGCCTGGGCGCGGCCTGCCTGTTCTACACCGTGGACAAGGGTCTGGCCGGCGGGGCCCCGGGCCAGCCCCCGGCCTACACGGCCATGTGCCACATCCACGCCGAATCGCCCGAGGCCTTCCAGGCCGCCTTCGCGCCGCATGCCAAGGAGATCCTGGGCGATATCGCCAACTACACCGATCTGCAGCCCCTGCTGCAGATCAGCGAGGTGGTGGTGGGCGAGCGCGGCTGACGGTTGGGGCCGAGCCCGGCCTCAGCAGAACAGCGATTCGCTGAAGTTCGGCGCCACCCCGGGCTCGAAGTCGCAGCGCAGGCTGGCGGCGAGCAGGCACAGCGGCTCGGGCGAGCCGGCCAGTTCCAGCTCCAGGCGCAGCGCGCCCTGCCAGCTGCCGGGCAGGGCCAGCTCGCTGAGCCAGGCCCTGCCGCTGCCCTCGTTCGCCTGGATCTGCAGCCGGCCGCGGGCGATGCGGCCCAGGCAGTCGCCCAGGGCCAGCCCCGGGCCGTCCAGCCGGGCTGCGCCCAGCCACAGGCTCACGCCGCGCGAGAAGCCCGGCTGACCGTTCTGCAGCACATGGGCGGCGGCCAGGCGCAGGCGGGCCGGGGCGGACGCCTCGGCCCCCAGCTCCAGGCCGGCCAGCTCGCTCTCGGCCAGCTGCAGGCGCAGCGGGGCGCTCATGGCAGAGGCAGGTCCATCAGGCCCGACCCCGCGCCGCGGGACAGCCGCGCACTCAGCGCCTCGGTGGACGCGAGCCGCGCGCCGGCCCGGGCCAGCTGGGCATTGACCTCGGCCCGGATCTCGGCGGCGCTGCGGTCCGCCGAGGGCCAGGTGTTGTGCGCGTCCTCGGCCAGCTGCACCGCATAGCCCAGGGCCAGGGCCGAGCGCACCGTGTTGCTCACGCAGAACTCGCTCTGCAGGCCGCAGACCAGCAGCTCCGGCGCCTCGCCGTCACCCAAGGCCTGCAGCCAGGCGTCCAGCTCGGTGTGCTCGAAGGCGCTGGACGCGTATTTCTTGAGGATGCGCTCCTGCGCGCCGCGGGCCGGATCGGGCTGCAGGGCCTCGTGCAGCAGCCAGTGGGGCGTGCCTTCCTCGAACACCTCGCCGGGCGTGGTCTCGCAGTGCTGCACGAAGACGATGGGGTGCTCGCCCTCGCGCGCGGCCTCCACCAGGGCGCGGGCGTGGGCCAGGAAGGGTTCGGGCGTGTCGATGGGCGGGCAGCGCTGGCCGTCGAAGGCGCCGCGCTGGATGTCGATCACGAGCAGGAGGCAGCGGGTCATGGTGCGGTCGGAGCGGGCTGGATGGGTGCGTGCAACGATAGCAGCCGGCGTGGGGGCGGCCGGATTCAGGCGGGAACCTGCTTGCACACCGCCTCGATGCGGTGGCCGTCGGGGTCCACCAGAAAGGCCGCGTAGTAGTGCGGGCCGTAGTCGGGGCGCAGGCCTGGGGCGCCGTTGTCGCGCCCGCCCACGCGCAGGGCCTGGGCGTGGAATGCATCCACCGCGGCGCGGGTGGGCGCGTCGAAGGCCAGGTGGAAGCCCGGTCCCGGGGCGCGGGCCTCGGGCTCCAGGTTCAGCAGCAGCTGGTCCTGGTCGTCGACCAGGCCGTAGCCGATGGACTCGGGGCCGTCGAAGACGCGGCGAAAGCCCAGGGCGCCCAGGGCCGCGTCGTAGAAGGCGCCGGCCAGGGCCAGGTCGCGCACGCCGAAGGAAAGGTGATGCAGCATCGGTCTCTTCTCGAGGGAGGGTCAGCCCGGCATATCGCCGGTATTGGGATCGAAGTCCTCGCGTAGCGTGAACTCACCGCGGCGAAAAGCCGCCACCACCGCCTGCGCCTCGGCCAGTTGGCCTTCGGGCACGCGCACGCTGGCGCCGCCCACGGCCACCGAGAGCAGGGCGTTGGCCTGGACCAGGTTCACATCGCCCGCCTCGGCCTGCAGCCCGGCCGACTGCAGGCAGGCGCTGAGCAGATGCGCCTCGGTGGGCGTGAGGTTGCGCTCCAGCAGGGTCCAGTCGCCCAGATAGGGTTCCTGGCTCAGCGCGGTGGCTGAGGGCTGTTCCTCGGCCGGATCCGGCAGGGGCAGATCGCGCCGCTGCGCCTCGGCGATGGCCAGGGCATAGCCCGCCTCGCTGAGCCGGCCCGCACGCAGATGGCCCAGCAAGGCCTCATCCGGCAGCTGGGACAGCAGCAGGCTCAGATCCTGGCGGTGGTGATGCTCGTCGGGGTTGAAGGTGGGGTTGAAGTTGGGACTCATGGCGTTGCGGATTCAGTGGCAGTACTGCTGTTCGCAGGGAATGCCGTCCTTGTCGCCATCCATCTCCACCCCGGGGCAGTTGGCGAGGAAGAACTTGGCCTCGGCGCAGGAACTCATCTGCGAGCAGTAACGCCGGCCATCGCAGCGATAGGCTGGCATGCGGGGGCTGATTGCAGGTGTGGTTGCTGGCGCTGGCGTGCTGGTCTGGGGCGAGGGTGTGGCGGGCTTGGTGTTTGTGGTGGCGGCTTCCGCCGCCGCGGCGCGACGCCGCTTCTCTGCGGCATTGAGCTCTTCCACCGTTGGTGGCTTGCGCACCTGGCCGCTGGGGCAGGGGCCTTGCTGGTAGCTGACCTGGCCGTCGATCACGCACTTGTTGGCCGGTGCCGCCAGGCCCGGCCCGGCAGCCAGAAGCAGGAGTGCCGCGGTGCAGAGCCAGCGCATCATGGGCGTCCCAGCCGGTTCACTCGAAGACCGGCCGGAAGAAGCTGCGCTCATAGCTGATGATGCAGCGCGTTTCTTCGGCGTAGCGGAAGGCGGCCTGGCAGTCCGGGTCCTGGAAGGACCGATGGCGGTATTCCTCGTAGGCCGCCAGCGAGGGAAAGCTGAAGGACGCCAGGGCAATATTGTTGGCACCCTCCGAGGGCAGCAGATAGCCGTGGTGCTGGCCGCCAAACTTGCGGACCAGGGGTATCCAGATCCGGGCGTAGTGCTCGAACTCCTTGAGCTTGCTGGGGTCCAGCACATAGCGGAGGTGGCAGGTGATCATTGAGAAACTTCCTTCTTCAATTCAGAGCGGGCTGTTTGCGTGAGTGCCAGGCCTGAGACGGCGATTCGTGCGCCAGCGCCAGAGGGATTTAGGCCCTCGGAGGCCAGCAGGACACCTGCCAGATGCATCTCCTCGTTGAATCGCATATAGGCCTTGAGAAGCTCAGCGTCGAACTCAGGCCGGGGTTCGCTGCTGCGCTCCGTGCTGGCTTGGGCTGTGATGACGAATCGCATGGCGCGTACTCGGTTGAGCTTTGATTCAGTCTTGGTTGATTCGAGGTTGCGGCTTGCTCCCCCAGTGAATCGCCACGATACCGAGTGACAGGCGTTCGAAGCCGACCTGCTCGAAGCCGTGGCCTTGGATCTCTGCGCTCAGTTCCTCAGCCGACGGGAAGTCAAGAATGCCCTTGAGCAGGTACTTGTATGCCGATGCGTCGCCACCGGTAGCGAGCCATCCCAGCAGGGGCATACACAGCGACATATAGGCCAGGTAGGCCGAATGAAGCGGCCTCCAAGGTATATGGGATGCCTCCAGAACAAAGAGCTGGCCTCCGGGACGAAGAATGCGAAAGGCTTCGCCAAGAGCGCGGTGCCGGTCACAGATTTTCAAACCAAGGGAGATGGAATAGGCGTCGAAGCTCGCATCCGGGATTGTGGGCATGGCTTCCATGTCCAGCTGTCTGAGCTGGAGTCGCGCCCGGTGCTTGGCCAGCCTGTCTTGCGCGACGGCCAGCATCTTGGGGCTTATGTCGGACGCGACGATCTTGCGGTCTGGGCTGGCATCAGCAGCGAGCAGACGCAGGATGATGTCGCCTGTGCCGGTGGCGCCATCCAGCAGGTCGCCCCAGCTCGTGCATGCGATGCGCCTAGCCATGCGCTGCTTCCAGAGACGATGGATGCCGAAACTGAATACATCGCACAGCACGTCATAGCGGCCAGCAATGCGGCCGAACACATCGTCTTTCTGCCACGTGAAGGCGGCGGCATTCTCTTTGCCGGAACCTGAACCGCCGCAATCCGATTTCGATGCCATGCCTACCCTGATGTGTTGCCAGTTCGCTCCGGATCGAGAGGCCGGCCTGACCATGCCGCATCTGCCCGAGGCTGATGAGCTGGAAGCGAGTATGCCGCTGGAGCATAGCGATCCGGCTCGAGAGAAACCTGCCCCTCAAAGAACGGGGCACCATGAACCTGACCGACTGCGAGCATTCGAAATGCAAAACGGCCACCCGAAGGTGGCCGTTGTTCATCAGGCAGTTGCCTGCCCTGAGGCTCAGGCCTTGTCGGCGCCGCCGGTCAGCAGCTGCACGCTGCCTTCGCTCTGGCCGCCCAGCAGGCCGGTCTGGGTGTAGATGCCCAGCTTGGCGCGGGTGTCGGTGATGTCCAGATTGCGCATGGTCAGCTGGCCGATGCGGTCGGCCGGGGTGAAGGCGGCGTCTTCCACCTTCTCCATGGACAGGCGCTCGGGCGCATAGGTCAGGTTGGGGCTGACGGTGTCCATGATGCTGTAGTCATTGCCGCGGCGCAGCTCCAGGGTCACCTCGCCGGTGATGGCGCGGGCCACCCAGCGCTGGGCGGTTTCGCGCAGCATCAGGCATTGCGGGTCAAACCAGCGGCCCTGGTACAGCAGGCGGCCCAGCTTCATGCCGTTCATGCGGTACTGCTCGATGGTGTCCTCGTTGTGGATGCCGGTCACCAGGCGCTCGTAGGCGATGTGCAGCAGGGCCATGCCCGGGGCTTCGTAGATGCCGCGGCTCTTGGCCTCGATGATGCGGTTCTCGATCTGGTCGCACATGCCCAGGCCGTGGCGGCCACCGATGGCGTTGGCCTCGGCAAACAGCTCCACCGCGTTGGCGAAGGTACGGCCGTTCAGGGCCACGGGCACGCCTTCCTCGAAGCGCACGGTCACGGTCTCGGGCTTGACGACCACGTCCTCGCGCCAGAAGGCCACGCCCATGATGGGCTTGACGATGTTCATGCCGGCGTTCAGGAACTCCAGGTCCTTGGCCTCGTGGGTGGCGCCCAGCATATTGGAGTCGGTGCTGTAGGCCTTCTCCACGCTCATCTTGTAGTCGAAGCCGTTGGCGATGAGGTACTCGCTCATCTCCTTGCGGCCGCCCAGCTCGTCGATGAAGCTCTGGTCCAGCCAGGGCTTGTAGATCTTCAGCGCCGGGTTGGCCAGCAGGCCGTAGCGGTAGAAACGCTCGATGTCATTGCCCTTGTAGGTCGAGCCATCGCCCCAGATATTGACGCCGTCGTCGCGCATGGCCACCACCAGGGCGGTGCCGGTCACGGCGCGGCCCAGCGGGGTGGTGTTGAAGTAGGTGGCGCCGCCGCTCTTGATGTGAAAGGCACCGCACTGGATGGCGGCAATGCCTTCGGCCACCAGCTGCGCGCGGCAGTCGATCAGGCGGGCGATCTCGGCGCCATAGGCCAGGGCCTTGCGCGGGATCTCCTCGTAGTCGCTCTCGTCGGGCTGGCCCAGATTGGCGGTGTAGGCACAGGGCACGGCGCCCTTGGCGCGCATCCAGTGCACGGCGGCGCTGGTGTCCAGACCGCCGGAGAAGGCGATGCCGACGCGTTCGCCAGCGGGAATCTTTTGCAGGATGGTGGCCACGGGGACTTCTCTCTTCTCTTGCGCTGAAAGGGGGAGTAAGGGCAGGGGAACAGCCGTCTATTCTAGGCGTCGGGCCGCAACCAGCCGATCCGGCCCTGACCGGCCTCGTTCAGCCGGGCGAGCAGCGCGCCGGCGGCCGGCTCGGGCAGTGACAGGCTCATCTCGACCAGGGCGCCGTGCTGCACGGCCAGCAGCTGGGCGCCGTGCAGCTCCAGCTCGCGGCGCACCAGACCCTCCAGCGCATAGGGCAGGGTGCAGCGCAGCCGGCTCAGGCGCAGCTGGGGCACTTTCTCGGCGCCCAGCAGGGCCTGGGCCACGGCGTCGGTGTAGGCGCGCACCAGGCCGCCCGCGCCCAGCTTCACGCCACCGAAATAGCGCACCACGGTGGCCAGCACGCCTTCCAGGTCCTGGTGGCGCAGCACTTCCAGCATGGGCCGGCCCGCGGTGCCGCCGGGCTCGCCATCGTCGTTGGCCGCGCTCTGGCCGCCAGCCATCAGGGCCCAGCACACATGGGCCGCGCCGGGGTGCTGCACACGAAGTGCCGCGACCCGGGCCAGGGCCGCGGCGCGGTCGGCGCAGGGCTCGACGCAGGCGATGAAGCGGCTTTTCTTGATCGTCAGTTCGCTGTGAACCGGGGCGGCAAGGCTGTGGGGCATGGTGGGCAGCAG
The DNA here is from genome assembly GCF_020535565.1 of Shinella sp. XGS7. Taxonomy (NCBI): domain Bacteria; kingdom Pseudomonadati; phylum Pseudomonadota; class Alphaproteobacteria; order Hyphomicrobiales; family Rhizobiaceae; genus Shinella; species Shinella sp. XGS7. The sequence continues at coordinate 1,079,466 of NZ_CP084758.1, forward strand.
GAGGGTTGTCGCCGCCCACCCGGTGCTGGCACGCCGGGGCCAGCCCGGCGATTTCAGGCCCGGCGGCGGCTCACGGCGCCGGCCAGGGCCAGGCCGCCAATCACAAGGGCCAGGCTGCCGGGTTCGGGGACGGACTGGCGGGTCTCATCAACGACCAGATTGTCGATCACGAACTGCTTGTTGAGGCCTGGCGATGCTTGCATGAAGCTCACGCGCGTCAAGTCCTGCCAGTTGAAGTTGATCAGCGAGGGGCCGCTGCTGTTCAGCGTGAAGGTCATGCTGTAGGCCGGATCGGCTGCATTGCCGACATAGCCCAGTGCGGTGATCTCCTGGGCAACCCAGGCACTGGTGAAGTAGCCGCTGTTGAGATCGAAGCCGCTGTCGCGGCTGATCCCGACGGGCTCGCCACGGGATGTGTAGGCCACGTAGTCGCCGGAGATGCGGCCCCTGACGTAGCCGGAGTCCGGGATGCTCGACGCCTTCACATACGAAAAATACTCGGACCACTTGAAGCCCGCATAACCTTCCGTGATGCGGGCGTAGTTGCTGTCCGTCAAGGCGGGCGCAGATCGTCGAAGGTGACCAGTGCCGCCATGGCCTGGCCGGCCGGCGCGAACAGAGCCAGGGCCAGCGCCGAGGCACCGAGGACCTGGCGGGCGGCGGCCCAGGCCGGGCCGGCGGTACTTGCAAATCGAGACATTGCGGATTCCTCCCTTGGTTTTCATCGTGGCCGAGGCCGACGACTCGGGCGCGACTATGCCGCGGTCTCCGTCCCAGGAATACCGCCCAAGTGCGGGTTACTGCTCGGGGGGGTGTGCGCACAGCGGATGAATCGGTGCTGTCGCGGGCAGGCGGCCACAATCGCGCCCGTCATGCTGAAGTTCGGCCGGCTCAAGACCGAAGGCGGCGCCATGGCTGCCGGCCATCGGGGCCCAGCACACATGGGCCGCGCCGGGGTGCTGCGCACGAAGTGTCGCGATCCGGGCCAGGGCCGCGGCGCGGTCGGCGCCGGGCTCGATGCAAGCGATGAAGCGGCTTTTCTTGATCAGCCTCTCGTGCGGGACCCGGGCGGCAAGGCTGTGGGGCCCGATTGTTGGGCCTGGGCCTGCGGGCTCAGCGCGAGGCCGGGGCTGGGGCCGGGGCCGGGGCCGCCCGGGCGGGGGCTGAGGCGGGCAGCGGTGGCAGCGGCGTGCCCGCCGGCAGCACCTGCACGCCCTCGGGCGGCAGATAGCGCGCGACCAGCTGGGCCAGGCTGCCGTCCTGCTGCATGACCCGCAGGGCGCGCTCGATGCGGCGCAGATCGGCCGGCCGCACCGTGCTGCGCGAGAGCGCCAGGGTGGAGTAGAGCGAGCCGGCGCCGGCATGCCAGTCCGAGAAGCGCAGTTGCTCCAGCCAGGCCCAGGGCTGGCCTGCCAGGCTCCAGGGAAAGGCGATCAGCAGATCGCCCCGATGGGCGGCGAAAGCGCGCAGCGCGGTCTCGAAATCGGCCACCTCGCTCAGCCGGCCCTGCTCGCGCAGGCGCTGCAGCAGGGTGTCGTAGCCGGGGCCGTAGAGCGCCTGGCGTATGGCCACGGCCTTGAGCTGCGTGTCGGCCAGGAAGTCGGCCTGGCTCATGGGGCCGCGTTCGCGCCAGGTCACGGCCATGGGGCGGGCGGTGAGCAGGGGGATCATGTGCACCAGGACCTGACGCTCGGCGCTGGGCACCACCCAGCTGGCCAGGTCCAGGCTGCCGCTGCGCAGGTGCTGCCAGATGCGGGGCTGGGATTCGAGCTGGAAGCTGAAGCGGCAGCCGCTGCGCGCGGTCAGCTGCTCGAAGAACTCGCGGTCCAGCCCTTCATGGCGACCGTCGCCCTGGCGCTGGTAGAGCTGGGGGTACTCGCGCAGGCCCACGCGGTAGGGGCCGCAGTCCGCGCCGGCGTCGGCCACAGGCTCGGGCGGGGCGGCCTGGGCGGCGAGGGGGCTCAGCCCCAGCAGCAGACCTCCCAGGATCGCGGCCAGTGGTCGTCCGGCAGAGAAGCGGACGGCGATCAGGGGCGGGCGAGACAGCATGGCAGGAGGCTGGGCCGTGGAATGCTCCGAGTCTAGCCCCGGCCGGCGGTCCCTCTCCCCAGGGGCTGACCCACCCCCCGGGGACAGGCGGTCGCCCGCTCAGAAGGGTTGCAGCCAGGCCAGGCTCAGCTCGCGCGAGCGGGCGCTGCCGTCCAGGCGGTCGGCGCCCAGGGCCAGGCGCCAGCGCTGGCCTTGCAGGGCCAGGGCCAGGCGACGCTCATGGGCCTGCCAGCGCAAGCCCCATTGCTGCAGGCCCAGGGGGCCGGGGGCGGCCAGGGGCCAGCTCCAGCCCAGCTGGGGCAGCCAGCCATAGCCCTGCAGATGGTCCAGGCGCAGCTCTGCCACGCCCAGGGCGGACTGGTGGCGGGCCTCCAGCTGCCAGCGCTGGCGGGCGCTCTGGCTGTAGCGGCCCTGGGCGTAGCGGCCGCTGAGCAGGGGCTGGTAGACCAGGAAGCCGTCGGCGTCGTAGCTGCGGGTCTGGGAGTCCACCTGGTCGAACTCCTGGGGCATCTGGCGCCACTGCAGGCGCCCCAGATCGTGCAGGCCCAGGCCCAGGCACCAGGGCGGGCCGCACCAGCGCAGCTCGGTCTGCAAGAGCAGGCCCAGGCCCTGGCTGGGGTGGGACTGCTGGAAGGGGAAGCGCAGGTTCTCCTGCACGCGCTGGCCGTCCAGGGCGAAGCTGTAGGTCTGGCTGGCGGCCTGGTAGCGGGCGCTGCCCTCCAGCTCGGCCAGGCGCAGGCGGTTCAGGGACAGCAGCTGCAGCTCCACCCGGGCGCGCCAGCCGCTGGGCGCGGCGGCGGCGGCGGCCGGGGCGAACAGGGCCTCGAAGCCACCGGCGCTGGTGCTGCCGAACTCGCGCGCCAGGGCCAGGCCGGCGCCGGCAAAGCCGCGGTAGTCCAGCTGCACCTGGTACTGGCGGTCACCGGAGGGTGGTCTGGCCGATTGCACATCGCGCGCCAGCAGCAGGGTGGATTCCGGTGCGATGGCTGTCGCGCTCTGGCGGGCCAGCAGGCTCAGGCGCCAGTCGCCGCGCTGGTAGGCCAGGCGCAGCTCATTCTCCTGGCGCACCAGATTGCGACCGCCACGCGGGTCCAGGGGCAGGCGGCCGGGGCTGTCCAGGCGGTTCAGGGGCATGGCGTCGCTGTGGCGCAGCAGGTCCAGCGCCAGGCTCAGCTCGCCCTCGTCGGCGGCGCGGGCGGGCAGGGCCGCGGCCAGCAGGGCCGCGAGCAGCCAGAGGGCGCGGGAAAGGGATTTCATGGCAACTCCGGGAAGAAGCGGGACCGGGAAACGACAAGGCGCCCCGGCCAGGGCCGGGGCGCCTCGCGGCCTAGTGGGGGCCTCAGTTCAGCGAGACGAACTCGCCGTTGGTGAAGGTGACGCGGCTGTTGTCCAGATCGATCACGCCGATCTTCACATCGCCCTTGAACAGGTCGATCAGGGACTGCTTGCCATCGCTGCTGAAGTTCAGACCGGAGCTGGCCTCGCTGATGCGCAGGCTGCTGCGCAGGGCCGGGTTGCTGGGCTCGCTGCCCTCGAAGCTCAGCACCAGCTTGGGCGCGCCGCCCACCACGGTCTTGAACTGGCCGCTGATCTTGGCGTCGCGCAGGGCCTCGGCCTCGCTGCGGCTGAAGTCCAGGGTCAGCGAGAGCAGGGGACGCTCGGTGGCGGTGACGGAACCCGCGAAGCCCACCACGTTCTTGTAGCTGTTGGTGGCGGAGAGGGGCTGGCTGGCGTCATAGGCGGCAAAGCCCTGCAGCGTCAGCGCGATGCGGCCGTTGAGGAACTCCGTGACCGTGGCGCCGCTCTTGTTGCGCAGCGCGCCCTGCAGGCTCAGCTGGGTGGGTTCGACCACGCTGCCGCTCTTGTCGGCCAGCATGGCGCCCAGGCTGAACACGCCGTCGAACTCGGCGCTGCCATTGCTGGCCAGCACGCTCAGGCTCAGCTCAGTGAGCTCGCGGGCGGGTGAACCGTCGGCCACATAGCGGCTGACCATCTTGGAGCCGCTGCGGATGGCGAGCTCGCTGTCCAGGGTCGTGCCGTTGTCGCGGTAGAGGCTGAGCTTGCCTTCCAGGGTGGCGGTCTCCAGGTCGCCGGCCTTGGCCGCATTGCCGGCGATCACATTGCGGGCACCGCTCAGCGCGATCACGCTCTTGCCCTCGGGGTTGTAGAGCTCGGCGCTGTGCTGGCGGAACATGGCGGGCAGATCGCCGGCCAGGCTGAAGCTCTGGATCACATTGCCCTCCAGCTTGGGGGTGAGCTTGCCGCTGAAGTCCGTAGCCGGCAGGGTTTGCGGGTTGCTTCTTGAGAAGGCGTCGTTGGCACCGCAGATTCCCGTACCGCCAGCCTTGCAGACGATGCGGTTGGCGCGGGCCGTGTAGTTGAAGCTGCCGTCGCTTTGCGGGTCCAGGAAGATGCGGTGGCGGGTGTAGGCCCAGGCCGGCTTGCCGCCTTGCTGGGCGTCGTTGAAGAGCATCGCGCCGTAGCGGGCGCTGCAGCCGATGAACTTGGCATCGGTCGCGGTTTGGGCCACGACCTGGCGATCGGCGTCCTGGTAGAGCGAGCAGGCGGCGCCCGCGCTGTTGTTGGGCGCACCGGCAAAGAAATCGGTGTAGCCGCTGCGCGAGATGACAGGAATGCCGCGCTGGGTGAAGTTCAGGAAGAGCTGGGCACCGCCCACGATCACCGAGGCGTCCTTGAGCAGCATCTCGGCCGGCAGCTGCACGCCGGTGACGGCGGTCTCGAACTTGCTGGCCTCGGCTTCCAGGGCCGAGGGCGTGGTGCTGCTGGTGGCGGCCAGCAGGGAGCGCAGATTGCTGCGCAGCTCGGTGAACAGGGTCTTGCCGGCGGTGACGGCGCTGGCATCGCTGACCGGGGCCGGCTTGCCGTCGCCCTCCAGGTTCTTCAGCGCCACATTGAGCGCGCTGCCATCCACCACGCCCTTGTTGAGCTGCGGGTTCTGGATCACGGCATTGACGGCGCCGACCAGCTTGGCCGCCACATCGATATCGCCCAGCTTGCCGGGCTTGGTCGAGCCCACGCTGCTGCACTCGGCCAGCTTGTCCACCACGCACTTGACCTTGTCGCCGGCGCTGGCGGCGCTGCCGCAACCCAGCTCGCCGCTGGCGGCCAGCTGGGCCACCGAGGTGAGCATCACGGCCAGCTTCTTCTCGTCATCGCTGGCGGCGCTGCCCAGATCGGTGGGCTTGACCTTGCTGGGGTCGAAACCCAGCATCTGCACCAGATTGGACTGGGCCTGCTGCAGGCTGTCCTTGCTGACGCCGGCCTTGACCGCGGCGGCGGCCGCCATCTCGGTGAAGGGGGTGACGTAGAGATCGGTCTTGGTGACGCTGGCCTCGGCCGTCAGCAGGGCACGCAGGGCGAAGCCGCTGGGCAGGGCCTGGCTGGCGCCGCTGATCTCGTCCTTCTGCGTGGTGCTGCCGTCGGCCTTGGCGCTGATGCGCACCAGGTAGAGGCTGCCCGGGGTGGAGGCGAACTTGAGCGAGTAGCCGCCGTTGGCATCGGTGCTGGTGCTGGCCAGGGTGGTGTTGAGATCGGGCTGACCGTTCACCACGGGGTGGGCGCTGACCAGGGCATTGGCCAGCAGGCCCTTGGCGGCCACGCCGGCCACCTCGAAATTGGCCGCCGCAGGCGGGGTGGTGCCGGTGTCGGAGCTGGCGCTGTCGCCGCCGCCACCGCCGCCACAGGCGGCGAGCAGGGCACTGGCGGCCAGCGCGCCCAGCAGGGGACGCAGGGCCGAGGGGGGACTTGTCTTGGTGAGGCTCATGGAGGACTCCTGAAGGGATAGGAGGGATCCCGTGCATGGCGGGATCTTGTGCGAAGCGGGTCAGATCTTGCCCCCGGGGCCGCAATCGGGTCGTCCCCTAAAGGGCGGACGTCCGCGCCGGCCTGCGAAATTCGTCCCGATATCGAGCTTTTCCGTTGGCTTCCTGTTGCAAATGCGCCAATCAGGCTTGCGCCCCGCCTGCTGCGACAATCACGCCCATCATGCTGAAGTTCGACCTGCTCAAGACCGAAGGCCGCGCGCGTCGCGGCGTGCTCACGCTCAACCATGGCGTGGTGCAGACCCCCATCTTCATGCCCGTGGGCACCTATGGGACGGTCAAGGGCGTGATGCCGCGCTCGCTGGAGGAGATGGGCGCCCAGATCATCCTGGGCAACACCTTCCATCTCTGGATGCGGCCGGGCCTGGACATCATGAAGCAGTTCGGCGGCCTGCATCAGTTCGAGCGCTGGAACAAGCCCATCCTCACCGACAGCGGCGGCTTCCAGGTCTGGAGCCTGGGCGAGATGCGCAAGATCAGCGAGGAGGGCGTCAAGTTCGCCTCGCCGGTCAACGGCGACAAGCTCTTCCTCACGCCCGAGATCTCCATGCAGATCCAGACGGTGCTGAACTCCGACATCGTCATGCAGTTCGACGAGTGCACGCCCTACGAGACCAAGGGCCACATCACCACCGAGATCGAGGCGCGCAAGTCCATGGAGATGAGCCTGCGCTGGGCCAAGCGCTGCCAGGACGAATTCGCCCGGCTGCAGAACCCCAATGCCCTGTTCGGCATCGTGCAGGGTGGCATGTTCGAGAACCTGCGCGACCACTCCCTGACCGGCCTGGCCGCCCTGGACCTGCCCGGCTATGCCATCGGCGGCCTCTCGGTGGGCGAGCCCAAGGCCGATATGCAGCGCGTGCTGGCCCATATCGGCCACCAGCTGCCGGCCCACAAGCCGCGCTACCTGATGGGCGTCGGCACGCCCGACGACATGCTGAAATCCGTCGCGCGCGGCATCGACATGTTCGACTGCGTGATGCCGACCCGCAATGCGCGCAACGGCCACCTCTTCACCCGCTACGGCGATCTGCGCCTGCGCAACAGCCGCTACAAGGCTGACGAGCGCCCCGTCGACGAGACCTGCACCTGCTACACCTGCAAGGGCGTGACGAATGCCGATGGCTCGGTCAGCGGCGGCTTCAGCCGCGCCTATCTGCACCACCTGGACCGCTGTGGCGAGATGCTGGGCCCCATGCTCACCAGCATCCACAACCTGCACTACTACCTGAACCTGATGAAGGAAGTGCGCGAGGCCCTGGACGCGGGCGACTTCGCGGGCTTCCAGAAGAAGTTCGCCGAGGACAGGGCGCGCGGGGTCTGAGGCCGGGGCCCGACGCATGAAGGCGGCGCTGCGTGTCCTGCTGGCGCCGCTGCGCTGGCTGGCCCGTCTGCTGCTGGCCCTGCTCATCCTTTTCGAGGAATGGGGCTGGGAGCCCTTGCGCCGGGCCCTGGCGCGCCACCTGCCCCTGCGCGGGCTGGAGCGGTGGCTGGCGGCCCTGCCGCCCTATGGCGCCCTGCTGCTGCTGCTGCTGCCCAGCCTGCTGATCCTGCCCATCAAGCTGCTGGCCCTGTGGCTGATCACCCAGGGCAAGGCCTTGCTGGGCCTGCTGGTGATCCTGGGGGCCAAGCTGGGCGGCACGGCCCTGCTGGCCTGGCTGTTCCAGCTGATCCAGCCGGCCCTGCTGCGCCTGGCCTGGTTTGCCCGGCTCTATGGGCGCTGGAGCGCCTGGAAGGCCGAGCTGCTGGCCTGGATGCGGGCCAGCGCCGCCTGGCGCGCGGCGCGCCGGCTCAAGCGCCTCATCCGTCGGGGCTGGCGGGGCTGAGGCCTGCGGTCGCGGGCAGGCGCACCTGCACCGTGGTGCCCTGGCCGGGCGCGCTGCTGAGCCGCAGGCTGCCGCTCATCAGTTCCAGGATCTCCTTCACGATGCTCATGCCCAGGCCGGTGCCCGGGATGCTGCCGGACTTGTCGGCGCGGTAGAAGCGTTCGCTGACATGGGCCAGCTCCTCGGCGCTCATGCCTATGCCCTGGTCCTGCACCTCGATCAGCACCTGCTCGTCCCCCTCGGCCCGCAGGCGCACCCAGACCCGGCCGCCCTGGGGCGAGTACTTGTAGGCATTGGAGAGCAAATTGCGCATCACCTGCTGCAGCTTGCCGCGGTCCACATGCACGGGCAGGGGGGACTCGGCCAGCTCCAGCAGCGGGGGCTCGCGCGACTCGGGCGGGCTGAAGTCCTGCACCGCCTCCTGCACCACGGCCTGGGCGGGCAGGGACTCGAACCGGAAGTCCTGGCCGCGCCGCGCCTCCAGGCGCGAGAGGTCCAGCAGTTCATTGAGGATGCCAATCATGGCCTCGCTCTGGCGATGGATCTTCTGCAAGGCCTCGCGCTGGCGCTCCGGCGTCAGCGGGCGCAGCAGCATCAGCTCCGTGAAGCCGTAGATGCTGGTCATGGGCGTGCGCAGCTCGTGCGCGGCCATGCTCAGGAATTCGCTCTTGATGCGGTCCACCTCCACCTGGTGGGTCACATCGCGCACATGCAGCACGCGCTGCACCTCGGGGCCTTCACCCTGGTGCTGGGCCAGCTCCAGCATGCGCTCATTGGGCGGGCGCAGCTGCAGCAGGCGCCGCCCCGATTGCAGCTGCTGCAGCTGCAGTGCGCCGGCCTCGTCCTGCAGCCGGGCCTGCAGGCGCGCCTCCAGCTCGGCGCCCTCGCGGCCCAGCAGGCTGGCCGCCGACAGGCCGGTGAGGCGTTCGAAGGCAGGGCTCACGTAATGCACGCGCTGCTGTGCGTCCAGGGAGACAAAGCCATCCGGGCTGAGCGCGAAGATGGCCTGCAGCTGGCCGGCCTGGGCGCCCAGCTGCTGCACCATCTGGCTCACCAGCTGCAGCAGGGCTTCGATCTCGGAACGCTGCGGATTGGCCGGCAGGGGGGCCAGCACGCTGCCCTCGCGCTGCTGGAACTCCTCCAGCAGGCGGTGCATGGTGCGCATGGCCAGGGCGCGGGCCTGCAGCTCCTGCTGCAGCTGCCGCTCCAGCGCATGCTGAGAGCTCACGTCGCGCAGCGCATAGACCCAGCCCGCGGGCGCAGCCGTTCCGTCCGCCTCGCTGCGCACGGCCGAGCAGCTGAGCTCCAGCACCCGGACGCCTTGCGGCCCCTGCAGCTCCACGCGCTGGCCGGGTTCCGCCTGCTCGGGTCGGGGCACGCCGGGCAGCAACTGGGCGAGGGGCTGGTCCAGCAGCTCGGCCGCCGGGCGACCCAGCCAGCCGGCCAGCACCGGATTGACCAGCACCACGCGGCCCTCGCGGTTGGTGGTGAGCACCCCGTCGGCAATCGCCGCCAGGGTCACCGCGGCCTGGGCCCGCTCGGCCTGCAGCGAGGCCGCCGCGCGGTTGAGCACATCGAAGGTGCGGCGGAACTCCAGCGGCGCGTGCTCGTTGCGCACCTCGCTGAGCGAGCCGCCCTGGCGCTCCAGCTGCTTGCCGAAGTCCTGGATGCGCTGCAGATTGCCCAGCCAGCGCCGCAGCGGCCACCACACCAGGCCCACGCCCATCAGCAGGCCCAGCAGGGCCAGGCCCAGGGCCAGCATGGCCTCGCGCCAGATCTCGCTGGCGATGCGCTCGTGCCACAGGCGCAGGCGCAGCACGCCGTAGTCGCGCCCGCCCACATTGATGGTGGCGTTGACATCGCCCAGCTGCTCGCTCACGCGCTGGCGCAGCCAGCCGGGCGACCAGCCCAGCGGCGGAATCTGGCGATGGGCCTGGATGCGTGCGCCCTTGAGGTCGATGAAGGCGCCCTCGCGCAGCATGGGGTGATCCAGCGAGCGCTCGATCTGGCGCTTGATGGTGTCGTAGTCGCCGATCACCGCGGCTTCGGTCGCGGCCGGCACCATCAGATTTACCAGGGCGCTGACCTGGCTGTCGGCGTCCTCCACCAGGGTGTGGGCCTTGTGCGAGGCAAAGGCGCCAAAGCCCAGGCTCACCACCAGCAGCAAGGCGGTGGCGTAGAGCAGCAGCACCCGCGTGAGCAGGCTCTGCGGAAACCAGTACCAGGCCTTGCCCATGGAAGGCCGGCTCAGCGCAGCTGGGCCGGGGCCGTCTGGTAGAAGCGCCGGTAGGGCTCGTACTCGCTGCCGTCGGAGGCGATGAAATGTGCTTCGGCGCTCAGGCCCACCAGTTGCGAGACCTGGTTCAGGATGTCCAGGCCGCGCGGGTCCTTGTGCATGGTGGTGAAGGCCCGGGCCACGGCCTGCTGGTCCTTCTCGGGCACCTTGGACGAGACCATCAGCGCCAGGTCATGGAAGGGCTCCGAGCTCCACAGCACGCGGAACTTCCTGCCCTCGCGCTTGGCGTAGCCCTCGACCAGCTGGGAGTTGGCGCCCACGGCGGCCGCCTTGCCGCTGAAGAGCTGGGCGAAGGCTCCGTCCATATTGCCGCCGAAGACGCTGCGCACATTGATCTTGCGGCTCAGCAGCTGGGCGTAGCTCACCTTGTAGGCGATGAAGGCCTCGGGGCCGGGAAAGGCCACGTCCTTGTCTTCCAGCTGGGCCAGGTCCTTGATGGGGGAATCCGCCGGCACCACGATCTGGCTGTGGAGGGCGGGGGTCAGGCGGCGCCCGAAGACCTTCCAGCCCAGCTTCTCACGCTCGGGGCTGAAGAGGTGGTTGGTGAAGACGAACTCCACCTCCTGGGCCAGCACATAGGCGGTGGTGTCGGCCGAGGTGCGGCCCAGCTTCAGGCTGAGCTTGACGCCGCTCTTCTCGGACACATAGGCAATGATGGGGTTCCAGTAGGAGGCCGCCACCTGCAGATTGGCCTGGTTCACCGGCGAGAAGCGGTAGCTCCCCGCCTCCTGCGCCAGGGCGGCACCGGCGCTGAACAGGGCGCCGGCCAGACACAGGCCGTGCATCAGAACAGGGGCAAGGGACCGGACCATGCGCATGAACAGCTCCTGCTGGCACTCGGGCGGCGCCCGGGAATCGGGCGCCTGTCGCCCAAGTGTCCCGCCGCCGCCTGACCGGTGGCTAACTCCCTGTCGTGAAAATCTCACAGGAAGGGCGCGCGCATGCGCGCCATCGCTCAGAGCAGCTGGCTGGTCTGTTCGAAGCTCAGGCGCGGGCCGCGCGGATGGTTGCCGCTGGGGTCGCCATAGCCCAGATTGATCAGGAACTGCACCTGGTAGCGACCATCGGGGAAGAACTCGGCATTCACCTTGGCGGCGTCGAAGCCGGCCATGGGGCCGCAGTCCAGACCCAGCAGGCGGGCAGCGATGATGAAGTAGGCGCCCTGCAGATGGCTGCTCAAGGCCGCGGTGCCGGCCGCGGCGGCGGCATTGCCCGCGAACATGTCATGGGCGCCCGGGAAGGAAGGGAACTGCGTGGGCAGGTGCTCGTAGAAGCGGCTGTCGGCCGCCACGATCACCGTGACCGGCGCAGCCAGGGTCTTGGCCAGATTGCCGGCCGAGAGTGCGGGGGCCAGGCGTTGCTTGGCCTCGGCGCTCTGCACGAAGACATGGCGCACCGGCTGGCTGTTCATGGCCGTGGGGCCCCACTGGGCCAGCTCCACGATCTCGCGCAGCGTGGCCTCGCTGACGGGCTGCTCGCTGAACTTGTTGAAGGTGCGGGCCTGGCGGAAAGCCAGGTCCAGGGCGGCGGTGTCGGCGTGGTGGCTCATAGGGTTGATGTGAAGCGCAGGGAAGAGATCTGCACTGTAGCGCCCTGCCGGTGCTCAGAGCCGGGTGGTCAGCAGCTCGCCCACCCTCTGCTGCAGCCCCTCGGGGCTGACCTCGGCGGCGATCAGAGGCCTGCCGGCCGCCAGGCCCACGCGGCTGAAGAAGCCGCGGCGGAAGGGCCGCACCATGGCCCGGCCTTCCTCCACGCGCGAGAAGAAGGAACCCCAGAGGTTCTGCAGGGCCAGGGGCACGACGGGCAGCTCGGGCCGGTCCTCGATGATCTTCATCACGCCGCCGCGAAAGGGCTGAAGCTGGCCGTCGCGGGTGATGCCGCCCTCGGGGAAGATGCACAGCAGCTCGCCTTCGTCCAGCACCTCGCGGGCGCGGGCGAAGGCGGCTTCGTAGGTGGCGGGATCTTCCTTCTGCGGCGCGATGGGAATGGCCTTGGCCAAGCGGAACAACGCACCCAGCACCGGGATGCGGAAGATGCGGTGGTCCATGATGAAGCGTATGGGCCGCGGGCTGGCGGCCATCAGCAGCACCGCATCCACAAAGCTCACATGGTTGCAGACCAGCACGGCCGCGCCCTGGGCCGGGATGTGCTGCTCGCCGCTGAGGCGAAAGCGGTAGATGCAGCGCGAGGCGATGAAGGCCACGAAGCGCAGCAGGTACTCGGGCACCACCAGAAAGATGTAGGCCGCCACCACCGCATTGGCCAGGCCCAGCAGGCCGAAGAGCTCGGGGATGCTCAGGCCCGCGCCCAGCAGGGCCCCGGCCAGCAGCGAGCTGGCGATCATGAACAGGGCGTTCAGGATGTTGTTGGCCGCGATGATGCGCGCGCGGTGCGTGGGCTGAGCCCGCAGCTGGATCAGGGCGTACATGGGCACGCTGTAGAGGCCGGCGAAGAGCGCCAGCAGGGCCAGATCGGCCAGCACCCGCCAGTGCGCGGCCTGGGCCACAAAGGCGCTCAGGCTGAGGGCCTGGCTCGCCGGCGGCAGGGCGCGCGAGGCGAAGTAGAGGTCGATGGCGAACACGCTCATGCCCACCGCGCCCAGGGGCACCAGGCCGATCTCCACATGGCGCTTGGACAGCAGCTCGCACAGCAGGGAGCCCACGCCTATGCCCACCGAGAACACCACCAGCAGCAGCGAAGCCACCTGCTCATTGCCCTGCAGAACCTGCTTGGCAAAGGCCGGGAAGTTGGCCAGGAAGACGGCGCCGAAGAACCACATCCAGGAGATGCCCAGCAGGGAGCGGAACACCGCCAGCTGGCCGTGGGCCAGCCGCAGATTGCGCCAGGTCTCGCTCACCGGGTTCCAGTTGATGCGCAGGCCGGGGTCGGTGGCGGGGCTGGCGGGAATGGCCTGGGCCGTGGCGCGGCCGGCCAGGGCCAGGAGCAGGCCGCCCAGGGCCACATGGCGGGCGCCCACCTCGGGCGTGGCGATCAGCAGGCCGCCGGCCACATTGCCCAGCAGGATGGCCACAAAGGTGCCCATCTCCACCATGCCGTTGCCGCCGGTGAGCTCGCGCTCGTTGAGCTGCTGGGGCAGGTAGGCGTACTTCACCGGCCCGAACAGGGTGGAGTGCAGGCCCATCAGGAAGACGCAGGCCAGCAGGGCCGGCACCTGGGTGGTCCAGAAGCCCCAGGCCGCCAGGGCCATGATGGCGATCTCCAGGCTCTTGATCAGGCGCATCAGCCCGGCCTTGTCGTGCTTGTCCGCCAGCTGCCCGCTGGTGGCCGAGAAGAGCACGAAGGGCAGGATGAAGAGCGCGCCGATCACCAGGCCCGCCTGGGCCGGCTGCAGCCAGCTGAGCTGCAGCTGGTAGGTGAGCAGCACGGTGAGCGCGAACTTGAAGAGGTTGTCATTGGCCGCGCCCAGGAACTGGGTCCAGAAGAAGGGCGCGAAGCGGCGCTGGCCCAGCAGGGCGAACTGGCTGGGATGCGGGTCGGGCCGCGGGTCTTGCATGTCTCGAGAATCTTGGCTCACCAGAACTCCCAGCGCCCGGTCCTGATCACCCACAGGCCCAGGGCGCCGTTGGTCACCGCGTGGGCGATCACGGCCGTCCAGAGCTTGCCGCTGCGCATATAGAGCCAGGCATAGGCCAGGCCGGCCACGATGGCGGCCAGCCACAGGGTGTGGGCCAGCATGAAGACGAAGGTGGAGATCACGATGGCACGCAGGCCCACCTGGCCGGGGGCTACGCGCTCGAACTGCGGGTGGGCGATCCAGCGCATCAGGAAGCTGCGCCAGAACAGCTCTTCCATCACCGGCACCAGCAGGGCCGCGCCCACCCAGCGCAGGATCACCAGGGGCCAGATCAGGGCGCCGCTGGCATCCAGGGGCACGAAGCTGGCGGTGGGCGGGGCCAGCTGCATCCAGGGCGCGTCGAGCTGGATCCAGAGCGCAAACACCCCCACGCCCACGCCCACGGCCAGGGCCAGCTCGCGCGGCTCGGGCCAGTTCTGGCGCACCAGCTCGCCGTAGTCGCGCCAGTACCAGGCCAGCGCGCCACCCACCAGCAGCACCGAGAGGCCGTAGATCCAGCGTGCGTCGAAGTTGGGCTGCTCCGGCAGGGCCCCGCGCAGGGCCAGCAGCAGCATGAAGAGCGCGAAGGGGACGATGCGGGCCAGGGCCTGGGGGTTGCGGATCATGGGCAGATCGGGGTCATGTCTTGCTTCGGCGGAAGCGGTGCTGACAGCTTAGCGCCCGCCTGCGACATCCAATGTGGCAGCCACGGTGTAGCTGGCCGCGTCGGAGAGCAGCCAGGCAATCGCCTCGGCAATCTCCTCGGCCCGGCCCAGGCGCTGGATGGGAATGCCGGCCGTGGCGGCGGGCAGCAGATCCGTGGTGCCGCTGTCAGCATGGATTTCGGTGTCGATGATGCCGGGGCGCACGAGATTGACGCGCACGCCCTCCGCCGCCACCTCACGGGCAAGACCGATGGTGAAGCTCTCGATGGCGCCCTTGCTGGCGGCATAGTCGACATATTGCCCGGCCGCGCCGAGCAGCGCGGCGACCGACGACAGGTTGACGATGGCCCCGCCCTGCCCGCCATGGCGCGTCGACATGCGGCGCACGGCCTCGCGGCAGCACAGCAGGGTGCCGAAGACGTTCACCGCAAAGAGACGCTGCCAGCGCGCCATCTCCATCTGCTCCAGGCGCAGGGCCGGCACCACGATGCCGGCGTTGTTCACCAGGCCCTTCAGGCGGCCCAGCTCGGCATCGATGCGGGCAAACATCGCCAGCACCTGGGCCTCGTCCGCCACATCGGCCTGCAGGGCCAGAAAGCGCTGGCCCGGGTAGGCGGCCTGCAGCTCGGCCGCCACGGCCTGGGCGCTGGCGGCATCGCGGGCGTAGTTGAGGGCCAGGTCATGCCCGCGCGCGGCGAGCAGGCGGGCGGTGGCGGCGCCGATGCCGCGGCTGGCACCGGTGATCAGGGTGAGCGGGCGGGCGTCTTGCATCTCGGCTTGTCGGGATATCGGGGTTTGGCGATGATAGGTTGACACTAGCCGGTCTCCCCCGGAGTCATGCCCACCGTCGACGCCACCACCCTGCTGCTGGTCAACGCGCTCTTCAGTGCGGTGGCGGGCCTGGTGTGGGCGGCCCTGGCCCTGGTGTTTCGCATCGCACCCCTGGCCAGTGGCCTGCTGGCCGCCGCCCACCTGCTCACTGTGCCAGCCCTGCTGGGCAGCTGGTGCCTGGAACCGCTGCGGCCGCAGATGCTGTCGCAAGGCCTGACCCGGGTGGCGGGCGTGCTGGTGCTGGCGCTCACCGCCCTGGCCCTGCGCCGCCTGCTGCGTCTGCGCTGGCGCCGCTGGGATCTGCTGGCCCTGGCCGCCGCCGGACTCTTGCTGAGCGCCTGGGGCGGTGGGGATTCCGGCCCCAGCCAGGGCCGCAGCCTGGCCTCGCTGAGCATGGCGGCCCTGGCCGCCCTGGCCCTGCATGATCTGCGCGTGGGTCGTGGCGGCCTGCCGCCTGGCCTGGCCTGGATCCTGGGCCTGCCGCTGGGGGGCTTGCTGCTGGCCAATCTGCTGCGCGCGGCGGGCTGGTCGGCCACCAGCTGCGCCACCAGCACGCCGCTGGCCTGGGCCTGGCTGGTGCTGGGGCTCAGCCTGACGCTGGGGCTGCTGGTGCTGGTGCTGCACCGCCTGGTGGTGCGGGTGGAGCAGCTCACGCTCAGCGACCCGCTCACCGGCGTGCTGAACCGCCGCGGCCTGGCCGTCCAGCAGGCGCGGCTGCAGGCTCAGGCGGAACGCGGCCGGCCCTATGCCCTGCTGCTGATCGACCTGGATCACTTCAAGCGCATCAACGACCAGCTGGGCCATGCGGCCGGCGACGCGGCCCTGCAGCATGTGGTGCAGCAGCTGCGCGCCGGCCTGCGCGGCCTGGACCAGCTGGCGCGCCTGGGGGGTGAGGAGTTCTGTGTGCTGCTGCCCGAGACCCGGCTGGTCGAGGCCGCCGCGGTGGCCGAGCGCCTGCGCACCGGGCTCAAGACCCGACCCTTTGTCTGGCTGGGCCAGGAGCTGCTGCTGAGCGCCAGTTTCGGCGTGGCGGCTTCCGAGGTCTCGGGGCCGGTGGCCGAGTCCCTGCTGGCCCAGGCCGATGCCGCCCTCTACCGGGCCAAGGACCAGGGCCGTGATCGCATCAGCCTGGCCGGTGCGCCGCTCCCGGAGGCGGGCGCATGAGGGCGGTGCTGGCGCTGGCCCATCTGCCCACCCTGATGCTGGCGGTGGTGATGATGTTCCTGGCGGCCGCCCTGGTCTGGGCGGTGCTGGGCCGCCATCTGCGCCTCTTGCCCAGCGCCAGCGCCCTGCTGGCCCTGGCCAATCTGCTGCTGGGCCTGGCCCTGGTGAGCGAGGCCCTGCGCGGCCTGATGCCGAATTGGCTCAGCGATATCGGCTCCGATCTGCTGGGCGTGGCCGGCTTCGCGGTGCTGCGCGCGGCCGTGCCGGTGGTGGCCGAGCGCCCGCCCGCCTGGCGCCTGGGTCTGCTGGTCTGGCTGCTGGTGGCCCTGGTCTGGCCCCTGCTGCCCGAGGTGCGCCAGGTGGCCCTGTCCTTCGGCGCCATCAGCCTGCTGATGATGGTGGCCTGTGCCCAGGCCTGGGGCCTGCTGCGCGGCGAGCTGCGCCCCCTGCCGGCCCTGGGTCAGCTTTTTCCCCTGCTGCTGGTGACGCTGGCGGTGGTGGCGCGTTTTCTCCATGCGCTGGCCTGGCCGGGGCTGACCGCGCCGCTGGGCGAGGACAGCAGCTTCAACACCCTCTGGCTCTGGCTGGCCCTGCTGCTGTGCCTGCTGATGAATGCGGCCATGGCCTTTCTGATCGTGCTGCGCCTGGTGCTGCGCATCCAGCGCCTGACCCTGCATGATCCACTCACCGATGCACTGAACCGCCGCGCCTTTGCCCAGGCCCTGGAGCGCGCCCAGGCCGGTCTGCGCCGCGGTCGGCCCTATGCCCTGCTGCTGCTGGATCTGGACCATTTCAAGCCGCTCAACGACAGCCTGGGCCATGCGGCGGGCGACGCCGCGCTGTGCGCGGTGGCGGCCTCCTTGCGAGGGGCCTTGCGCAGCACCGACAGCCTGGGCCGCCTGGGCGGGGAGGAGTTCTGCGTGCTGCTCAGCCCGGTGGAGCCGGGCTCGGCGCGCCAGGTGGCGCAGCGCCTGTGCGAGCGCCTGCAGGCCCTGGATTTTCGCTGGGAGGGCCGGCCCTGGCCCTTGAGCGCCAGCATCGGCCTGGCCCTGGCGCGGCCGGACGAGCGCGAAGCCCAGGCGGTGCTGCTGCGTGCCGACGCGGCCATGTATGCGGCCAAGCAGGCCGGGCGCAATCAGGTGCGCGAGGGCTGATCAGGCCAGGGCCACCCGGTTGCGGCCCAGGTGTTTGGCGCGGTACATGGCGCTGTCAGCGCGGCCGATCAGCAGGTCGGTGGCATAGGGCGGGGTGCTGGCCAGACCGATGGAGAGCGTGACCGCCAGGCCCGGGGCGATGCTGTCCCAGGAGAAGGATTCGACCCGCTGGCGCAGGCGCTCGCAGACCTCGAAGGCGCGGTCTGGCACCGTGTCCGGGAAGAGCACGAGGAATTCCTCGCCGCCGTAGCGCAGCAGCAGATCGCTGCCACGGGTGTTGTCGCGCAGCATCTGGGCCAGCTGCTGCAGCACCTGGTCGCCCACGGCGTGGCCATGCTGGTCGTTGACGAGCTTGAAGCGGTCGGCGTCGATCAGGGCCAGGGTGAGCGTCTGGCCCGTCGCCTCCGCGGCGCGCAGCAGGGCGGGCATGCGCGACTCCATGCAGCGGCGGTTGCCCAGGCCGGTGAGCGGGTCCTGCTCCAGATGGGCTTCCAGGGCCGCGGCGCGGGCCTCCTGGTGGTCGGCGCGCTGGCGCGCCTGCTCGGCCTCCAGTCGGGTGACGAAGAAGCGCGACTGCGCCATCAGCTGGGCGATGGCGCGGCGCCGTTCGATGTGCTGGTAGGCCTCGAACTGGCGCAGCGCCTCCTCGTGCTGGCCCAGCTGCTTGGCCGCGCGGTAGAGGGCGTGGTGGGCGCGCAGCGCGGTGGCGGCCGGGGCACGGTCGCCGGCCTCCTGCAGCAGCAGGCGCAGGTCGTCATAGGCTTCCTGGGCCTGCTGGCGCAGCAGACGCAGCTCGGCCAGGGAGCAGCGCAGGCGCCAGCCCTGGGCCTCGTAGCCGCGCACGCGGGCCTGGTCCAGGGTCTGTTCCAGCAGGGCCTCGGCCTCTTCCAGATGGCCGCTGTGCAGCAGGGCCTCGCCCAGATTGCCCTCGGTCATGACCCGGGCGAAGGGATCGCCATGGGCCTCGGCATGGGGGCGCACCTCGCGGGCATAGCGCAGGGCGCGCTCCAGGGCGTCGGCGCAGGCGGCGTCATTGCCGCTGTCGCGCAGCAGGTAGAAGGCGCCCAGGGCCACGCCGCAGAGATTGTTGAGCGTGACCACGCGTTCGTAGGGTGAGGGCTGCTCGCGCACCAGGGCGGCGGCCTCCATCATCAGACGCTCGGCCTGCCAGGGGTCGCCCATGCGCTCGAAGGTGGCGCCCAGAGCGTTGAGCGACATGGCGATCAGGCTCTGGTCGCCCAGCTCCTGGGACACGGCGCAACCCTCGTTGGCGCAGCGCATGGCGGTGTCGAAGTCGCCGGTCTCGAAGCCGGCCAGGGTCAGCCAGCGCAGCAGCTCGCCCAGCTCGGGGCTGGGGCCCTGGGCGCGCAGCAGGGGCAGCAAGGCGTCGCCCGCGCGGATCAGGGCGGGCAGGGCGCCGCGGCGGTAGAGAAAGAAGGCGCGCAGGCGGCCGGCCTCGATCTGCTCGGCCAGCAGACGCTGCTGCAGGGCCAGCTCCCAGGCGCGCTGGGCCTGGGCCAGACCTTCGTCCAGCAGGGACTGGCTCTGGGCCTGGCGGGCCGCCGCAAGGCAGCGTGTCAGCTCGTCGGCTTGGTGGACCTCGCCGCTGAGGGCTTCGGACATGGAGGCTTGTTACATCGGGTCACTAAAGGCGTGAGCGTAGCCTAAGCCGTCCGGCAGGGGCGGGGTCTGTGCGCTTCACGCAACTTGTGCGCCCATCGCCCGCCCGAGAGCCGCTGTCAGCGGCTTGTCGGCATCACGAACTCGGCGCCCTTACCGATGCTGGCGGGCCAGCGCTGCATCACGCTCTTCTGCTTGGTGTAGAAGCGCACGCCTTCCTCGCCATAGGCGTGCATATCGCCGAACAAGCTCTTCTTCCAGCCCCCGAAGCCATGCCAGGCCATGGGCACGGGGATGGGCACATTGATGCCCACCATGCCCACCTGGATGCGGCGGGCGAACTCGCGCGCCACATTGCCGTCGCTGGTGAAGCAGGCCACGCCGTTGCCGAACTCGTGGGCATTGACCAGGTTCACCGCCTCGGCGAAGTCCTGCACGCGCACGCAGGCCAGCACCGGGCCGAAGATTTCTTCCTTGTAGATGCGCATGGCGGGCGTCACGTGGTCGAACAGGGTGCCGCCGGTGAAGAAGCCGCTCTCATGGCCAGCCACCTGATGGCCGCGCCCGTCCACCAGCAGGGCCGCACCTTCCTCCACGCCCAGCTTGATATAGCCCTCGATGCGGTCGCGCGCCTCGCGGGTGACGATGGGGCCCATCTCGGCCTCCAGCTCCATGCCGTTCATGATCTTCAGCGTGCGGGCGCGTTCGGCCAGCTTCGGGATGATCTTGTCGGCCACATCGCCCACCAGCACCGCCACCGAGATCGCCATGCAGCGCTCGCCGGCCGAACCGTAGCCGGCGCCCATCAGGGCGTTGCAGGCCTGGTCCAGGTCGGCATCGGGCATGATGATCATGTGGTTCTTCGCGCCGCCGAAGCACTGGGCGCGCTTGCCGTTGGCGGCAGCGGTGCCATAGACGTAGCGGGCGATCGGCGTGGAGCCGACGAAGGACACGGCAGCGATATCCGGATGCGCCAGAATGCCGTCGACCGCACCCTTGTCGCCGTTGACGACATTGAGGATGCCTGCCGGCAGGCCGGCTTCGATCATCAGTTCGGCAAGGCGGATCGGCAGCGACGGGTCGCGCTCGGAGGGCTTCAGGATGAAGGCGTTGCCGCAGGCGATGGCCGGGGCGAACATCCACATCGGGATCATGCCCGGGAAGTTGAACGGCGTGATGCCCGCCACCACGCCCAGGGGCTGGCGCAGGGTCCAGTTGTCGATGCCGGTGGCGACCTGATCGGTGTAATCGCCCTTGAGCAGCTGGGGCACGCCGCAGGCGAACTCCACGATGTCGATGCCGCGGGCCACCTCGCCCAGCGCGTCGGTGAAGACCTTGCCATGCTCGGCGGTGATCATGGCGGCGAGCTGGTCCTTGTGCTGGTTCAGCAGCTCCAGGAACTTGAACATCACGCGGGCGCGGCGCAGCGGCGGCGCGTCGGCCCAAGGACCGAAGGCGGCCTGGGCGGCGGCCACGGCACGCTCCACATCGGCCACGCTGCCCAGCTGCAGCTGGCGCGCCACCTGGCCGGTGGCGGGGTTGTAGACCGCCTGGTTGCGGCCGGCCGTGGCCTCGGCCGGCGCACCGGCGATGAAGTGGGTGATGTCGCGCGAATCGGTGTAGGCGGGCACGGGGGCGAGGGCCATGGCGGTCTCCTGATGAGGACGGGTTGCGGCGCAGTCTAGGCCGCGCCCCGGCGCCTGCCAATCGGCTGGCAGTGATTTGATTGTTCAATAATCCGAACAATGCAAGCCCCTGAAGCCCCTGAAGCCCGTGAAGACAGCCCCAAGCCTCCCGCCCTGCCCGAGCTGCGCAACGAGCTGCTCTGGGGCCAGCTGCACGCCCTGCTGGTGATCGCCCAGCTCGGCAGCTTCACCAAGGCGGCCCAGCGCCTGGCCCTGTCCAAGGCCGCGGTGAGCCAGCGCATTGCCGATCTGGAGCGGGCCATGGGCCAGCAGCTGGTCTCGCGCACCACGCGCTCGGTGCGCCTGAGCGAGGCCGGCCAGCGCCTGGTGGAGGAGACCGAGGCCAGCTTTGCCCAGATCACCCGCAGCCTGGCCGAGGCGCGCGACGCCGCCGGCCAGCCGCGCGGCCTGCTGCGCGTGACGGCGCCGGTGGCCCTGGGTCGCCAGCATGTGGCGCCGCAGCTGGAGAGCTTCTTTCGCCGTTACCCGGAGATCCGCATCGAGCTGGACCTCTCGGACCGCCTGGTGCCCCTGGCCCAGGAGGGCTACGACCTGGCGATCCGCCACACCAGCAGCCCGCCGGACACCCATGTGGCGGTCAAGCTCGCCGCCTCGCGCGCCCTGCTGGTGGCCAGCGGTGCCTATCTGCGGCGCCAGGGCGCGCCCGCGCACCCGGCCGAGCTGAGCCAGCATCAATGCCTGCCCTATCTGCGCCCTGGGCCAGCGGTCTGGCTCTTCGAGCGGCGCGGTGCCGCGGGCGGCGAGCGGCTCAAGGTGCCGGTGCAAGGGCCTTTGCGCGCCGGCAATAGCGAGGTGCTGCGCGAGGCCGCGCTGGCCGGCATGGGCATCGCCCTGCTGCCCGACTTCAGCGCCGCGCCCGCGGTGCGCGCCGGGCGCCTGCGCGAGCTGCTGCCGGACTGGCGCCCGGCCGGCTTCTTTGGCGACGGCATCTACGCCATCCACCCCTGGAGCAGCAGCACGCCGCGGCCGGTGCGCCTCTTCACCGAGCATCTGAAGACGGCGCTGGTGGCGGGCTTCGAGAGCGCCTGAGCACGGGCAAAAAAAACGCCCGTCCGGCAGGCCGGGCGGGCGGTGCAAGTCCTTGGAGTCAAGGACGTCGTTGGGACCGGTGCCCGGCGTCGAGCGGGCATGGAGTCAATGTAGCGGGGCCGGGCTCGCAGCGGCCATCCCACCCTTAGGGGATGCGTGTGAAATGTGTGAGCGCTTGTGTCCAGGCTGCTTCGTCCTGCTGCACCGCGCCGGGCGCGCCGCCCTTGCCCCACAGGGGTTCGCGCCAGTCCATGGCCAGGAACTCGGCGCACAGGCGCGCGCTGTCCAGCATGGGCTGGGCCTTGGCACGGTCGCCGCTGGTCGTGATCAGCCACAGGCGCTTGCCGGCCATGCGGGCCTTGAAGTCCACGCCGGGCACGCGCATCCAGGCGCTCCAGTGGTCCAGATAGAGCTTGAGCGTGGCCGGGAAGCTGTACCAGTAGACGGGCGCCACCAGCACCAGATCGCTGGCCGCCAGCGTGGCGTCCAGCAGCGCGCGGCCATGGCCCTCGGGCATGGGATAGCTGCCGACATCGTGGCGGTGGTCGGTGAAGGGCGGCAGCGGGCGCTGGGCCAGGTATTCCCAGCGCTGGCTGGCGCCCTCGGGCAGCTGCTCGGCGGCGCGGCGCGCCAGGGCCTCGGTATTGCCCAGCACGCCGGCCTGGCGGGTGCTGGCGACGAGAAAAAGGAAGTGGCGGGAGCTCATCGCGGCATGATAGTGGCGAGACAATCGAGGCATGAGCACCATGACGACGACGAGCAAGCCCGCGACCCAGCCCCTCAGCGAGGCCGAGATGGAGCGGCTGCAGGACCTGCTGGACGCCCTGCCGGCGCCGCTGGAGCCCTTGGACATCAGCATGCTGGACGGCTATCTGGTGGGTGTGCTGCTGCAGCCCAAGGCCGTGCCGGCGCACCAGTGGCTGCGCCCCATCCTGGACAGCGAGGGCCGCGAGCTGCCGCCGGGCCTGCAGACCGAGCCCATCCTGGCCCTGTGCAAGCGCCGCCACCAGCAGCTCAACCGCGCCATCGTCGAGCGCCAGTGGTTCGACCCCTGGGTCTTCGAGCTGGGGGACGAGGAGGAGGACGAGGATGCAGACCTGGACAGCGATCCCTCCGAAACCCTGCTGCCCTGGGTGGCCGGTTTTGCGCTGGCCACCGAGATTTTTCCCGATCTGATGCGCCAGGAGGCCAGCCAGCTGCTGGAGCCCCTGGCCGCGATCTACCGCCATCTGGACCCGGACGATCTCGAAGACGCCGACGATCTGCTGGAAGAGATCGAGAGCCTGGAGCCTCCGGCCGATCTGGAGGAGGCGGTGGAGGCCCTGGTCAGTGCCTGCCTGATGCTGGCGGATGTGACGCGGCCCCAGGCCCCGGCCTCGCGCCCGGCAGCGGGCCGGCCGGCCGCGGGCCGCCGCACGCCGCCGCGCCAGGGGGCCGGCGGCAAGGGTCCGCGCCGGCATTGAGACCGGCTGTCCGCCCATGAGCGTACCGGCTCCGCCCGCCTCGCCTCGCGCAGCAGTCCTGGTGGGCGAGTCGCTGGCATCGCGGCTGGAGCGCGCCTGGCAATGGCTGGCGCAGTCGCGCTGGGCCGAGGCCCTGGCCCTGCTGGAGGCCGAGCCCGAGCCGGGGGCCCAGGTCGGCGAGATGCTGCTGCGCGAGCTCTACCGCCTGCGCGCCCGCTCCACCCTGGCCACGCAGCCCGGCGATGTCGAAGCCGCCCAGCGCCTGCTGGTCGAGGCCCAGGGCCTGCAGCAGCCGGCGCTGGAGGCCGAGGCGCGCCAGACCCTGGCCGGCGTGCTCAGCCGCCTGCATCTGTTTCGCGAGGCCCTGCGGGAATACGGCCAGGCCGAGGCCCTGGTGCGGCGCAGCGGCCAGATGGAGCCGCTCTGGCCCGTGCTCTCGGGCATCGCCCGGGTGCTCTATGACGCCGAGATGCATGTCGAGCGCATCGCCCATTGCGAGCGCGTGCTGCGCGAGCATCCCGAAGCGCCGCTGGCCCTGCGGCTCTCGATGCTGAACATGCAGGCCACGGCCCACAAATGGCTGGGTGAGCAGCAGCGGGCGCGTGAGCTCTATCTGCAGACCCTGGCCCTGGCCGAGACCGGTGACGAACCCTTGCTGCCCCTGGTGGTGCTGGACAACCTGGCCAATAGCTGCGCCTGGACCGGTCATATCGAGGAAGGCTGGGCCTATCTGCGACGCAGCGAGGCCCTGATGGCTGGAACCGAGTGGGGGGATGACCGACGCCTGTGGCATGAGCAGGCGCGGGCCCTGCTGGTCTGGAAGGGCGGTGACGCGGCCGCGGCCCTGCCCATCTTCGAGACCGTGGTGCGCCTGGGGCGCGGGCGGGTGCAGCTGCGCACCGGCCTGATTACCGGACTGACCCGCCTGGCCGAGGCGGCCCGCGATGCCGGCGAGCTGGCGCGCGCCCTGACGGCGCAGCAGGAGCTGGTGCAGCTGGCCGAGCAGCGGGCGCGCGAGCAGGCGTCCATCCAGGCGGCCTCGGTCGCGGCCCTGGTGCAGATGGCACGGCTGGAGGCGGACAAGCAGGCCGCCGAGCAGCAGCGCGCCCAGCTGGAGAACCGGGTGGGCGAGCGCACCGCCGAGCTCAGCCGCGCCCTCGCGCGGCTGCAGGCCGAGGTGGAGATGCGGCGTGCCACCGAGGCCGCCCTGCAGCGCGCCCACGACGAGCTGGAGCAGCGGGTGCAGCAGCGCAGCGCGGAGCTGGAGCAGGCCTTGCAGGCCCTGATGCAGCGCGAGAAGCTGGCGGCCCTGGGGCATCTGGTGGCCGGTGTGGCGCATGAGCTGAACACGCCCATAGGCAATGCCCGCCTGGCCGCCAGCGTGATCAGTGCCCAGAGCCGCAGCCTGCGGCAGCTGCTGCAGGAGCCGGCCCCGCGGCGTGCGCCGCTGCGCGATTGCTCGGTGGCGGTGGACGAGGGCGCCCAGCTGGTGGAGCGCGCGCTGGAGCGGGCCAGCAGCCTGCTGCAGCGCTTCAAGACCGTGGCCCTGCCGGCCGAGACCGGTGCGGTGCAGGAGCTGGATCTGGTGCGCCGTCTGAGCGATCTGGTGGCCCTGCTGCGCGCCGGCAACGAGCGCGGCCCGCAATGGCGCCTGGATCTGCCCGAGCGCCTGCTGGTGCGGCTGGACGCCGAGGCCCTGGTCCAGCTCGTGTCCCTGCTGCTGGACAACGCCCGGGTGCATGGCGCCGGCGAGCGTCCCGAGGCCTGGATCGCCTTGCGCCTGCGTGCCTGGGAGCGCGAGGGCCGGCCCTGGCTGAGCCTGGAGGTGTCGGACGACGGGCCCGGCATTGCCGCCGCGCATCTGGAGCGTGTCTTCGACCCCTTCTTCACCACCCGCCTGGGCCAGGGCGGCTCGGGTCTGGGTCTGTACCGGGCGCATGCCCTGGCGGTGGACACCCTCGGGGGCGAGCTGCTGGTGCGCAGCCCGCCGGGGCAGGGTGCCTGCTTCGAGCTGCGCCTGCCGCGCTGGGCCTGAGCGCCTGGTGTTTCAGCGCGCCGCGCCGAAGAGGCGCGCGGCGTGCAGGCCCAGGCCGGTGGCCACCGAGGCGAAGCGGTCGCCGCGCACGGCCTCGGCCGCCGGGAAGGCGGCGGCAATGCGCTCGGCCAGCAGGCGCAGGCCGGTGGAGCCGCCGGTGAAGTAGAGCGCGTCCACCTGATCGATGCGCAGGCCGGCCTGCCGCACGGTGTCGCGCCCGGCCTGCACGATGCGCTCCACATCGCTGTCCAGGGCTTCCAGGGCCTGGCTCTCGCCCAGGGGCACGCGCAGGCCGCTTTCCACCAGGCCCAGGTCGATCTCGGTGCTGCCGCCGCCGGACACGGCGATCTTGGCGCCCTCGGCGCGGCCCGCCAGCTCATGACCCAGATGGTCTTCCAGCACCGTCATCAGGCGGCTGTGGTGCTTGGGGTTGCCGTAGAAGCTGCGCATGCTGCGCAGCTCGGCCACGCGCTGCGGGCTGTAGACGGTGTTGATCAGATGCCAGGTGGCGAGGTCGAAATAGATGCCGCTGGGCACCTCGCGCGCGGGCTGGCCGGGGCGTTCGGGACCCAGGGAGCGGTAGCCCAGCTCGCGCAGGATGGAGGCCAGCTCGATATGGCGGTCGAAGTCGGTGCCGGCGATGTGCACGCCGTGGTTGGCCAGGATGTCCTCGCGGCGGTCCAGGCGCGCCATGCGCTCGGGGCCCACGCGCACCACCGAGAAGTCGGAGGTGCCGCCGCCGATATCGGCCACCAGCACCAGGCGCTCGCGCGTGGTCTGGCGCTCGTAGTCGAAGGCCGCGGCGATGGGCTCGTACTGGAAATGCACCTCGCTGAAGCCCACGGCATGCGCGGCCGCCTCCAGCGAGGCCTGGGCCGCGGCGTCGCGCGCGGGCTCCTCGTCCACGAAGAAGACCGGGCGGCCCAGCACCACGCGGTGCAGGTCTTCCGGCGCACCGGCGGCCTGGGCCTGGCGACGCAGGCGCTTGAGGTAGCCGGCCAGCATGTCGAAGTAGCGCACGCCGCGGCCGCCGCCCACATCGGTGCTCTGCTCGATCAGGCTGGAGCCCAGGATGCTCTTCATGGAGCGCATCAGCCGGCCCTCCACGCCCTCCACATAGGCGGCCAGGGCGGCGCGGCCGAAGGCGCGCGGCGGGCCGTCGGCATCGTGCGGGCCCTCGGCGTAGTAGAAAACCGCCGTGGGCATGGTGAGCTGGCCGGGCTCCAGCTCTACCAGGCGGGTGCTGCCGGGCGGCGCATCGGGCGCGCTGGCGGGAATGGCGATCGCGGAGTTGGACGTGCCGAAGTCGATCGCGCAGAAGGAGGGGCTCATCATGGCTCGCACACCGCAAAAATGGGGTCGCGGATTGTAGTGGCCATGGGCGGGCCGCCCTGGCCCGCCGGTTTTCTGGGGGCCCCCCTCAGGCCGCAGCCACGCTGTGCAGCTTGCGGGCGGGCAGGGCGTCGCCGTAGAAGCCGAAGGCCATATCGGGCGCGCGGCCGGCCATCAGCTCGGCCAGGGCGCGGCCCGAGCCGGCACCATGGGTCCAGCCCAGGGTGCCGTGGCCGGCGTTGAGCCAGAGGTTGCTGGCCTTCTTGCTGCGGCCGATATAGGGGATGTTGGTCGGCGTGCTGGGGCGCAGGCCGGTCCAGTAGTTGGGCTCGCTGGTGTCGGCCACGCCGGGGAAGAGCTCCTCGTAGCGCTTGACCAGGGAGGCGCAGCGGGCGCGCGAGGTTGGGTTGTCCAGGCTCAGGTCGAAGCCGGCCAGCTCGGCGGTGCCGGCGATGCGGATGTGGTCGCCCAGGCGCGAGATGGCGATCTTGCGGCCGTCGTCCAGCAGGCTCACCACGCTGGCGTCCTCGGGGCGCTTGAGCTTGAGCGTGGCCGAGTAGCCCTTGGCCGGGTAGATGTTCAGGTGCTCGCCCAGGGGCTTGAGCAGGGCCGGGGTGTAGGAGGCGGTGGCGGCCACATAGGCATCGGCCTGCAGGCGCAGCTTCTGGCCGCTCAGGCGCGAGGCCACGATGGCGGCGCCGATCTGGCCGCCGCTGGCTTCCAGGCCCAGCACATCGTGCTCCCACAGGAAGGTGGCGCCGCGCTGGATGCAGCGCTGGGCCAGCTTCTGGGTGAAGACGCGGGCGTCGCCCGACTCGTCGCTGGGCGTGTAGGTGCCGCCGAACACGCCGTTCTTAAAGTTGCGCAGGGCGGGCTCGATGGCCAGCACCTCTTCGCGGTTCAGCACGCGGCGGTCCACGCCATGGCGCTGCATGATCTCGGCCGCGCCGGCGCCGGCCTCGAAGTCGGCCTGGCTGGAGAAGAAGTGCAGGATGCCGCGCTCCAGGCGCTCGTACTCGATGCCGGTCTGGTTCACCAGCTCCTTGAGCGAGGCGTGGCTGTAGCGGCCCAGCTGGATCAGCTGCTCCACATTGCGCTCGAAGGCGGCGGTGGTGCACTGGCCCAGGAAGCTCAAGCCCCAGCGCCATTGCTGCGGGTCCAGGCGCGGGCGAAAGAGCAGGGGGGAGTCGTCCTTGAGCAGCCATTTGGCCACCTTGAAGGGCGCGCCGGCATTGGCCCAGGGTTCGCAGAAGCACACGGAGATCTGCGCGCCGTTGGCGAAGCTGGTCTCCAGCGCCGCATCGGGCTGGCGGTCCACCACCGTGACCTCGTGGCCTTGTTCCAGGAGATACCAGGCGGTGCTGACGCCGATGATGCCCGCGCCCAAAACGACAACCTTCATGACGGCTTCCTCAAGGTGTTCAATGGCCCGAACGCGGGCCCAGTATCACTGGTGAATGAAAAACTGGCATCCCCCGGGGCCTGAATCCGCGCTGGCGTCAGGCCCGGCCGGTTCTTGCTGATCCGGCGCCGGGCAATGGTTCCGAGGATTGTCGGCAGCGCCCGCGAAAGCATGAAGGCCGATTCATATTTCTCGGAGTACATTAGTAACACTTATGAAAGACCTGGACTCCGCCGGGCTGGATTGCCTGGCCGCACTGGCCGATGAGCGCAGCTTCGAGCGTGCCGCCAAGGCCCTGGCCATCACGCAGAGCGCGGTCTCGCAGCGCCTGCGCAGCCTGGAGGCCCAGGTGGGCCAGCTGCTGGTGGTGCGCTCGCGGCCGCTGCGCTTGACCGAGCCCGGCAAGCTGCTGCTGCGCTATGCGCGCCAGCTGCAGGCCCTGCGGGCCGATGTGGTGCGCGAGCTGGGCGCGCGGGCCGCAGCGCATGAGCGTCTGGCGATCGCGGTGAATGCCGACAGCCTGGCCACCTGGGTGCTGCCGGCCCTGGACGGCATGGTGCAGCGCGGCCTGCGCGAAGGCTTCGGTCTGGAGCTGGTGGTGGACGACCAGGACTTCACCCACGACTGGCTGCGCCAGGGCGAGGTGCTGGGTTGCGTCAGCACGGTCAGGCAGGCCCTGCGCGGCTGCCTGGTCCAGCCTCTGGGCGTGATGCGCTATGTAGCGGTGGCCAGCCCGGAGTTCCTGGCCTGCCAGCTGCCGCAAGGGCTGACGGCGGCGAACTTTGCCCAGACGCCCTTTCTGGTCTTCAACCGCAAGGACGACACCCAGTCGCTCTGGGTGTCCAAGGCCTTTGGCGTGCGGGCGCCGCGCCTGCGTGAGCGCTTCGTGCCGTCCAGCGAGGCCTATGCGCGGGCGGTCTGCATGGGCTGGGGCGTGGGTGTGGCCCCGGAGCTACAGCTGCGCCCCCTGCTGGCCAGCGGCGAACTGGTGGCCCTGCGGCCGGAGCTGAGCGTGGATGTGGCCCTTTACTGGCACCAGTGGAAGCTTGTGAGCGATCAGCAGGCCGCGCCGGTGCGGGTGGCCTTGCTGGATCAGGTGGGCCAGGCCCTGGCGCTGGGCGCCCGGCGGGCCCTGGGGGCACCGGGCAGCTAGCGCTTTAGTTGGCGTCGGACTCGTCCTGGGCCAGCAGCATGGGCTGGGCGGGCTGGGCCGAAGACTGGCTGAGGGCGCGGCGAGCCGGGCCAGCGTAGTCGCGGTCCTGGGTGATGTGGCCCAGCAGCAGGGCGCCGAGGACGGCGGTGCTGACGATGGCTCGGGTGAGCCAGGTGTGGATGGCAGGTGTCATGAAAAAGCTGTGCGTCGGACGGCAGGTCCGAGGCGGCGAAGAATAGGAGTGGCAAGTGCCGCCGGACATCCTCCCAGAGGGGGATGGACCGAAGGTCTCAGTAGGCCGTTTGTGCCGGCGTCTTGCTACCGCGAGTTGTAACCGTAGGCGACTGCGTGCGATTTTCCCAACTGCGGGCGCTTGCACACCTAATTTGGGGATTCGCCACAGCACGGGCACGCGCACACTGCGAACAACAGCACGAACTCTGCGAGGTCCATCATGCGATTCACTCCCGCACTGCGCTTCTTTCGCAAGAGTTCGCTGCCGTCCGAGGCACATGATCCGGCCGATCTGGGCACCGCCTTCGGCATGGAAGCCAGCCTGGAGAGCGATGAGCCCGGCGAGCGTCTGCAGCAGCAGCGCTACGAGCTGGAGTCCGAGCAGGCGGCCACGCGCGCCGCACTGGAGTCACCGCTGGCCTGGCTGAGTCGCCGCAACAGCGGCCATTGAGCCCGCCGGGCGCCGTCCGCGGACCGCGGCGGCGCACCTTTTGTGACGATTTTTCCGAGCTGGGCCGGCGCCTTCAGCGCACCAGCAGCACGGGCACGCCGCAATGGGCCATCACCTTGGTGGCTACCGAGCCCATCACCAGATTGCCCAGGGTGTTGTGGCCGTGCGAACCCATGATGAGCAGGTCGAACTTGCCCTTGTCGGCCGCGCTGGCGATCACATCGGCCGCCGGGCCCACCTTGTAGAGGAACTCGGCCGGAATGCGCTGCTTGGCAAAGAAGGTGCGCAGGGTCTTGAGCACCTTCTCGGCTTCGTCGTTGTAGTAGCCCTTGAGCAGCTCCTTGTCCAGGGCTGCGGCGGCGCGCGGCGGCACGGCGGGCACGGCATGCAGCACCGTGTACTGGTGCTGGTCGCCCAGCCATTCATCGTGCGCGGCCAGATAGGCCAGCATGCGCTTGGTGTAGGCGCTGCCATCGACGGCGACCAGAATCTTCATGCTCCGCTCCTTTGCTGTTGTTGCCACTGAGGGCGATCTTGCTGATCGGCAGTCTGGCAAACAAGCGGGTCGGCGAGCTTGACAGACATCAAGCGCTGAACACCTCGACGCAGCGCAGACCGTCGTAATTCAAGGCCTCGCCGCGCTGGCTGTGGCCGCGCGCATTGCACACCACATGGCAGCCCTGCAGCCGGTAGTCGTGGCGGCAGTGCAGATGGCCGTGCAGCCAGAGCCGGGCGCGCGGCAGCAGGTCCTCGTCGTTGTTGCAGAAGCTGGCGGTGCCGGGCTGGCGGCCGTAACGCGGGTCGGCGCTCTGGATGCTGGGGCCGAAATGCGTGATCACCACGGTGGCCTCCCAGTCGGGGCCGCTTTCCGGGGCGGCCAGGGTCTGCTGCAGCCAGGCGCGGCAACGCAGGGCCTGCTCGCGCACGGCCGGCGCATCGAAGGGCCGGCCGTGGCGGCGGCTGTTCATCACTCGCTGGAAATAGCTGCCGGCGCGCAGGGCGCGCTCGCGCTGCGAAGCGCCGAAGAGATCGAAATCGCACCAGCGTGTGCTGCCCACGAAGCGCACGCGCCTACCCTGGGCATCGCGCATCAGATGCACGGCATCGTCCAGCATCACGAAGCCCAGCTCGGCGGCCAGATCGTGCAGACCGGCCCGGGCCGCGTCGAAGTCGCGGCCATCGTACTCGTGGTTGCCGGGCACGAAGAGCACGGGCACCGGCCAGCCGGCAAAGCGGCGCAGGCCGGCCCAGCCGCTGTCCACATCGCCGGCCAGCACCAGGGCCTCGGCGCCGGGAGCGGGCTCGGGCCGGAAGTCTTCGGTCTCGAGATGCAGGTCCGAGATCAGCTGAAGTCGCACGTCGTCAGCATTCAGGCGGCTGGTCGAGCGGCTGCCGCTGATCCGGCTTGGCCGGTCAGCCGGCCGTGCCCCCTGGAGGGGGCGGCCGCAGGCCGTAGGGGGGAGTCTCAGTTGGCGCCATGGCACTGCTTGTACTTGCGACCCGAGCCGCAGGGGCAGGGGTCGTTGCGGCCGACCTTGGGCAGGTCGCGGCGCACGGTCTCCACCTTGTAGCGGTGCTCCTCGGTCAGGTCGCGCAGATCGGCCACCGTGACCACCAGCTCCTCGACGGCATCATCGAAGTCCTTGAGCGGGTGATCGCGGTCCAGGGTGGCCACCACTTCCTTCTCTTCCGGCGTCTCGGCAGGCAGATGGCGGTACAGGCGGGCCAGCGCGGCCATCACGGCGTCGTCCGGCATCTCCGAGAGCTCGGGGAAGCACAGGCAGGCGTGCTGGAAACCGGCCACCCAGGGCAGCAGGGCGCGCGAGATGGGGCTCATCGCGGCGTAGGTGGGATCGTCGTCGGAGGCGACATCGGCATTGCTGGGATCGTCCAGATCCAGCACCACCGGGTCGAACCAGCCGTTTTCCACCATGGCGCGGTTCAGGGCCTTGTAGCGGCGATCCACCAGGGCCTGGATGCGAGCCAGCCAGACGGGGTCGGCGTCGTCGGGCAGCAGGCCGCCGTCGTAGTCGAAGATATTGGGCAGCCACTCCTCGATGTCGATCATGCGCGGCTGCACCAGCACGCCGCAGAGATAGCCGTCCAGCATCGAGGCGTCCAGCGGCTGCAGGGGCTCGGGCGTGGTGGCGAGGAGTTCGTCGAGTTCGGCGAACTCTGCGTCGGTGAGGTCGGTTTGCGGGGTGCTCATGCCTCGATTGTCGCCGTTGTGGCGCGGTTTGCGGCCTCGATCAGGCGCTCGCGCATCCAGCGCATGGCGCTGCGGCCGTCATTGCGCAGGTGCCAGAGCATGTCCACATGCACCCGCGCCAGCGGCATGGGCAGGGGGCGCTCCACCAGCTGACCCTTGTAGCCCGTGGCCTCCACAAAGGAGGCGGGCAGCACGGTGAGCAGGTCGGAGCGGGTGACGATGCGGCCGGCGGTGAAGAACTGGTTGACGGTCAGCATGATGCGGCGCGAGCGGCCGAGCGCGGCCAGGGCTTCGTCGGTGAAGCCATGCGGCCGGCCCGAGAAGCTGACCAGCAGGTGGTGGGCGGCGCAGTAGCGGTCCAGGTCCAGCTCGCCCTCGGCCAGGGGGTGGCCGCGGCGCATCACGCAGACGTATTCGCTCTCGTAGAGCCGGTGCTGGCGGATTGCCGCCATCGTGCCCAGGGACTGCAGCGCGGCCACGGCCTGGGGGAAATAGCCCAGGGCGAAATCGGCCTCGCCCTGCTCCAGCAGGCTGCGCGGGTCGCGGGTGGTGAGGGGCAGCACATGCACATTGGCCAGGGCCTGGGCGGCCTCCATCTGCACCACCAGATGCGGCAGCAGCAGGGCGGCCGTGGAGTCGGCCATGGCCAGGCGGAAGGTGTATTCGTCGCGCTCGGGCTGGAAGTCGCTGGGGTCCAGCACGCCCCGCAAGCGGTCCAGGGCAGCCCGCACCTCGGGCCACAAGCCCTCGGCCCGCGAAGTGGGCTTCATGCCGAAGGCCTGGCGCACGAAGAGCTCCTCGCCCAGGGCCTCGCGCAGGCGCTTCAGGGCATGACTGACGGCCGGCTGGGTCATGGCCAGGCGGTCGGCGGCCCGGGTCAGGCTGCGTTCGGCCATCACCGCGTCGAAGACTTTCAGCAGGTTCAGGTCCAGGTTGCGGAAGTTTGTCACGAAGTCCCTCTGATATGCGCAGCGTTTATATATTCAATGCAAAGGATTCATTTGCTGCAAGCCTAGGGTTAACCCGATACTTCGTTCCGTCGGCTCCAAAAGAGCTTCTTAACCAGGAAACAAAGCCATGAGCGTCGCCTCTCAAACCTTCGGTCTGCCCCTGTCGCGTTCCATCGCCCACGGTGGCTCCTTCACTGCCATCGGCGCCCGCGTGTGGATGCGTCTGATCGACAGCATCAAGACCCACTACCGTCTGGCCGCCGAGCGCCGCGCCGAGCGCGAACTGCTGGCCCTGGCCGCCCAGTACGAGTCCAGCATGCCCTCCTTCGCGGCCGAACTGCGCGCCGCCAACGCTCGCCGCGGCTGAATCCCGCGCCTCGGCAGTACCGAGCCTGGCGGTCAAGCCAAGGCATGAAAAAAGCCCGCTCCATGAGCGGGCTTTTCATTTGCACGGTTAGTGCTTACTCAGCGGCCAAACGTTGTTCGATCTTGGCCTTGGTGGCAGGCAGGGCGGCCGGCAGGTGGTGGGCCAGCTGCTGGAAGAGCTGCTCGTGCAGGGCCAGTTCCTCGGTCCAGGCGGCGCGGTCGATGTGGGTGACCTGCTCGAACTGGGCGGCGCTGAAGTCCAGGCCTTCCCAGTTGAGGTCGCCATAGCCCGGCGTGACGCCAAACACATTCTCCTGACCACCGCCCTGGCCCTGGATGCGGTCCAGCATCCACTTGAGCACGCGCATGTTCTCGCCGTAGCCGGGCCAGACGAACTTGCCGTCCGGGCCCTTGCGGAACCAGTTGACGCAGTAGATCTGCGGCAGCTTGGCGCCCGAAGCCTGCAGCTTGGCGCCCAGATCCAGCCAATGCTGGAAGTAGTCGCTCATGTTGTAGCCCATGAAGGGCAGCATGGCGAAGGGGTCGCGGCGCACCACGCCCTGCTGGCCGGCGGCCGCAGCGGTGGTTTCAGAACCCATGGTGGCGGCCATGTAGACGCCCTCGGTCCAGTCGCGCGCCTCACAGACCAGGGGCACGGTGGTGGAGCGGCGGCCGCCGAAGATGAAGGCGTCGATGGCCACACCCGCCGGGTTGTCCCACTCGGCGTCCAGCACCGGGTTGTTGGTGGCGGCCACGGTGAAGCGGGCATTGGGGTGGGCGGCCTTGGCGCCGGTTTCCTTGGCGATGGCCGGCGTCCATTCCTTGCCTTGCCAGTCGATGGCGTGGGCCGGCGGGGTGTCCGTCATGCCTTCCCACCAGACATCGCCGTCGTCGGTCAGCGCCACATTGGTGAAGATGACATCGCGCTGCAGGCTGGCCATGCAGTTCGGATTGGTCAGGGTGTTGGTGCCCGGGGCCACGCCGAAGTAGCCGGCTTCGGGGTTGATGGCGTAGAGGCGGCCATCGGCTCCGGGCTTGATCCAGGCGATGTCGTCACCGATGGTCGTGACCTTCCAGCCGGCGAAGGCCTTGGGCGGGATCAGCATGGCGAAATTGGTCTTGCCGCAGGCGCT
This sequence comes from Shinella sp. XGS7, assembly GCF_020535565.1. NCBI lineage: Bacteria > Pseudomonadati > Pseudomonadota > Alphaproteobacteria > Hyphomicrobiales > Rhizobiaceae > Shinella > Shinella sp. XGS7. The sequence goes on from NZ_CP084758.1 coordinate 1,113,950, forward strand.
GGGGAAGGCGGCGGCCACATGGTGCTTCTTGCCCTCGGGGCTTTCCACGCCCAGCACCAGCATGTGCTCGGCCAGCCAGCCCTGGTCGCGGCCCATGGTGGAAGCGATGCGCAGCGCAAAGCACTTCTTGCCCAGCAGGGCGTTGCCGCCATAGCCCGAGCCGTAGGACCAGATCTCGCGGGTCTCGGGGTAGTGGACGATGTACTTGGTCTTGTTGCAGGGCCAGGACACATCGGCCTGACCCGCTTCCAGCGGCGCACCCACGGTGTGTACGCAGGGCACGAACTCGCCATCGTCGCCCAGCACATCCAGCACCGCACGGCCCATGCGGGTCATGATGCGCATGTTCACGGCCACATAGGGGCTGTCGGAGAGCTCCACGCCGATGTGGGCGATGGGCGAGCCGATGGGGCCCATGCTGAAAGGCACCACATAGAGGGTGCGGCCGCGCATGCTGCCCTTGAACAAGGCCTTATCGCCGGTCTGCAGCAGGGCGCGCATCTCGGCCGGGTCCATCCAGTTGTTGGTGGGGCCGGCGTCTTCCTTGTTGCGCGAGCAGATGAAGGTGCGGTCTTCCACGCGCGCCACGTCGCTGGGATCGCTCCAGGCCAGGTAGCTGTTGGGACGGTTGGCCGGATTGAGTTTCTTGAAGGTACCGGCCTCGACCAGCTGCTGGCACAGGCGTTCGTACTCGGCCTGCGAGCCGTCGCACCAATACACCTCGCGCGCTTCGGTGAGCGCGGCGATCTCGGCCACCCAGGCCACCAGGCGCTGGTGCTTCACATAGGCCGGCACATTCAGGCGCAGGCCTTCCATCAGAGGTTGGTTCATGGCGTTCCCAATCAATTAAAAAGCGGAATTGGGTCAGGGCCGCGAGGCGATCCTGACCCAATGCCGCCAGACTGTGGAAGGCTCCCGAGCATTGTCGCCCCGCCGTAACCGCGCTGTAACCTCCGCGCTTCCGGGGGTCATGCATTTCCCGCATGAACTAATGCCGGTGCGGGCGCCGTGCTTTCGGGGCGCCGGATGAGGGCCCATATGGGTTGGCATCTCAACGCGCATGCGATGTGCGGGATTTGCGGTATTTGTGCATGAATATTGCCGACATCCCCTCCCTTGGGGTGATGCCATCCACGTGCTGGCAATGGCTACGATATGTAGCAATCAATCTCATTACCAAAGGCAAAACCGGCGCGAGCCGGTGACGCAAAGCCTCCGGTCTCGCGCCAGTCGTCGAGATAGCGGGGTTGCCGGGCCGATAGACCGATCGGCCTGCCCCGCGCTGCGCGCTGCCTTTGGGGGCTTTCGAGCCCATGGAACAGGCAGTAGACATGACAGCAAAGACCGCGCTGGGAAGCGCCGCCGGGAACCCGGACCCTCAAGATCCTCGCGCTGCAAAGCGAAGTCACGCGGTGCTCGCGTCAGTCCCGGCGCCCCGCTGGCTGGGGGGCCTCGCCTCGCTGGCCTGCCTGGCCGCGCTGGCGCAGGAGCCCGTGCCGCCAGTGGACGCGGTTTCAGCGCCGGCGGCGGCCGCCTCAGCCGCTTCAGCCGCAGACTCGGCGTCTGCCCCCACCGCGGCCTCCGCGCCCCTGCCAGGCGCGGACGCTGCGTCGGCCCCAGCCCCGTCGCCGGCCCGTCTCAAGGTGGTGTACTCCACCGTGATCGCGCCGAATGTCGCGCTCAAGGAGGTGCCGCGCGAGGTCGTGCTGGTCCGGCCCGAGGCCACCAAGAAGAACCTGGGAACCCAGCTCGCGTTGAACGCCTTCCTGCTGGTGGCCACCGGGGGGCGTGCCGCCGTGGCCAACACCTTCAGCAAGGACGATCTGAACGGCATCAGCGTGCCCGACGTCGAAGATCGGCGCCATCTGCAGAACCCCGTTCCCGATCGCTATGTGGAGACCATGCGTCAGGCCTTCAACGAGCAGCTCGAGACGCTGCCGCAGTACCAGGGCCAGGCATTCAAGCAACCCATCGCCGTGGCCGGGGGCCGTGCCGCCCTGATCTACGAATCGCTCTTGACGGATTCGCCGACCTACTACCTGCAGCTGGAGCTGAAGTTTTCCAAGCGCAAGGAGTCCGTCAGCCTGTTCACCCTGTACCCGGACAACTATCTGGATTGCACGTTGCGCAGCGAGCAGCACCTGCCGCTGGCGCAGTGGTCGCCCGAGAACTACAAGCCGGTGGCCGATGAACTGGCCCGCCTGCTGGAGGGCTGCCGCGGCAAGGCCCTGGCGCAGCTGGGGAGCCTGCTGGCGGAGTGATGGCTGCATCGCCGGCCCCGCCAAATTCTGTGCGGAGGGTCGGCATGTCGGGATGGAGTCGCCCCGTCCAAGTTCTCAAACTCGCCCCTTTTTCCCGGCATCCCGCGGTGGTGTTTCCCACGCCCCCTGCTGACAATAGCCCGATGAGCTTCGTTACTGCGCGCCGCTGCGGCGTCCCCTTCGTGGCCCGGGCGTATGGGCCCGGCGCTGAAGCGTCCTTCCTGCGGCACGTGCGCCCATGGCAGGCCTGAGTCTCAAGGCGCGGCTGGCTCTGCTGGTGGCCCTGCTGATGGGCCTGCAGCTCCTGCTGGGCGGCTTGGCCATCTGGCATCTGGACGAAGCCTCGCGCAAGCTGGACTCCTTCTATGCCGACCGTCTGGTGCCGGCCCAGCAGCTGCGCACCATCGCCCAGCTGCTTCGCGCCGAGGCCCCGGTCCTGGCCAGCCAGGAGGACGCGGGTGAGGCCACACAGCAGCGCCTGGCCCAGCTGCGGCGTGAGGTGAACGAGCTCTGGGCGCGCTACAAGGACACCTATCTGGTCGAGGAGGAGCGCTTCCTGATCGCCCGGGTGGAGCCCCAACTGCGCCACGCCCATCTGCTGCTGGAGCGCCTGCAGGCCTTGCTGAGCCAGGCCGATGTGGACAGCCGGCGGCGCTTTGCCGAACTCGACTTGGTGCCGGGCCTGCGCCCCCTGGGCCGCAGCCTGGACGAGCTGATCGATCTGCAGCTCACCGTGGCCAAGCGCGAGGCCGAGGCCAGCCGCCGGACCTTCGAACGCAGTCGCTGGCAGCTGCTGCTCATGCTGTTGGGGGCGGGCTTGCTCAGCGCGGCGGCCGCCTGCTGGCTGTGGTCGCGTTATCGCCGCGAGCGCGAAGACCAGGCCGAGCGCGAGCAGCGCCTGCAGCGCTTCTATGTGGCCCTGTCGCAGTGCAACCAGCTGCTGCTGCAAGCGCCCGAAACGGCCCAGGCCCTGTATGAAACCCTGTGCCGCATCTGCGTGGAGACCGGCCAGGCCCGCTTGGCCGCCGTGATTGCGGTGGAGGGCCAGGAGGCCCGGCGCGTGGCGGCCGAAGGGCCGGTGGACAGCCTGCTGGCCGACGTCCCGGCCCGCTGGACGCTGGACTCCGCCTATGGCCAGCGCAGCCTCACCTCCCAGGTCTTGCGCAGCGGCCAGCATCTGGTGAGCAATGACGCCGGCCTGGACCCGCGCATGGCGCACTGGCATGCCAGCGTGGTGGCCCGCGGTGTGCCCGCCATGGCGGCCTTTCCCTTGCGCCGCGGCGGTCAGGTGGTGGCGGCCCTGATGATCTTTGGCGGCCAGCGCGGCTATTTCGAGCCCGCCCTGGTGAGTCTGCTGGACGAGATGGCGGCCGATATCGCCTTTGCCCTGGACCATCTGGATGCCCGGCGCCAGCGCGATGCCGCCCTGCGCGAGGCCGAGGCCGAGCGCGATCTCTTTCAGCGCCTCTTCAATGTCTCGCCCGTGACCTGCGCCCTCACCACCCTGGCCGAGCAGCGCGTGCTGGAGGTCAACGAGGTGCTGTGCCGGCGCTACGGCCTGAGCCGCGAGCAGATGCTGGGCCGGCGCATGGGCGAGCTGGGCGCGGGTCTGCTGCCCGATGACCGGGCGCGCTACTACGAGGCCCTGCACCGCGAGGGCCGGGTGCGCAATCTGGAGGTGCGCATCCACGACCGCAGCGGCCGCCTGCGCCACTCCCTGCTCAGCGGCGAGATCCTGGACTACCAGGGCCAGCGCTGCGTGCTCTCCACCAGCGTGGACATCACCGAGCTGCGCGAGGCCCAGGCCCGGCTCAGCGGGGGCGGGTCGGCGCCCTCGGCACCCTCGGCACAATAGACCTCTTTCTTCACCGCCCTCTGCCCCGCCCGCAGGCCCTGCCGGCCCGCGAGGCATCCGACATGCAAGTACTCAGTCTCAACACCTCGCTCGTTCAGGATCTGCTGCTGGACGATGGCCGCCGCGTGCCCAGCGGCATTGCCAAGCGCGCCCGCAGCGGCGCGGTGGAACTGGGCCCGCTGGGTCTGGAGGGTGATGCCCAGGCCGACCTGAGCGTGCATGGCGGCCTGTCCAAGGCGGTCTACGCCTACCCCAGCGAGCACTACGCCTTCTGGCAGACGGTGCGGGCCCAGGCCGGCGTGAGCGCCTGGGACGAGACCCTGGCGCCGGGCAGCCTGGGTGAGAATCTGACCCTCGTGGGCCTGCAGGAACAGCAGGTCTGGATCGGCGATGTGCTGCGTTTCCCCGAGGCTGAGCTGGTGGTCAGCGAGCCGCGCTACCCCTGCTTCAAGTTCAATGCCGTGATGGGCTTCAAGCAGGCCGCCAAGCTGATGACGCAAAGCGCCTGGTGCGGCTTCTATCTGGCGGTGCAGACGCCCGGCCGGCTCGCGGCCGGCCAGGGCTTCGAGCTGATCCCCGGTCCGCGCGAGGTGGGGATCAGCGAGCTTTTCCGCGCCAAGACGGGCGGCAGCAAGTCGCGCGCCTGAGGCCATTCAGCCCTCGGCGCGCATCGTCTCAGGCGCCGAGCGCTGGGTAGTCGGTGTAGCCCTCGGCGCCCCCGCCGTAGAAGGTCTCGCGCACATAGGGCTGCAAGGCCGCGTTCAGGCGCAGGCGACGCACCAGGTCGGGCTTGCTGATGAAGTCGCGCCCGATGGACACGGCGTCCGCATGGCCCTCGGCCACCGCCTTGATCGCCATCTCGCGGGTGTAGCCGTTGTTCACGATCCAGGGGCCCTGGAAGCGTGCGCGCATGGCCGCGTAGTCGAAGGGCGCCACATCGCGCGGGCCGCCGGTGGCGCCTTCCACCACCTCCAGGAAGGCCAGCTTCAGCGGTGCCAGGCGCTCGGCCACATGGTTGAACAGGGCCTGGGCATCGCTGTCCTGGCCGATGTCATTGCTGGGCGTCACCGGGCTCAGGCGCAGCGAGGTGCGACCCGGGCCGATGGCCTCGGCCACCGCCGTCATCACCTCGATCAGCAGACGGGCACGGTTCTCGATGGAGCCGCCATAGGCGTCGCTGCGGTCATTGGCGCTGTCGCGCAGGAACTGGTCCAGCAGATAGCCGTTGGCCGCATGCACCTGCACGCCGTCGAAGCCGGCCTCGATGGCATTGCGGGCGGCCTGGGCGTAATCGGCGATCAGCTGCGGGAGCTCCTCGGTGCTCAGGGCGCGCGGCGTGTCGGTGGGCACCAGCTCGCCGTGGGCGGCATAGGTGCGGGTCTTGGCGGCCCGCGCGGTGGACGAGACCGGGTCGGCGCCGCCCGGCTGCAGGCGCTTCACCGAGATGCGGCCCACATGCCAGAGCTGGATCACGATCTTGCCGCCGGCCGCGTGCACGGCCTCGGTCACGGTCTTCCAGCCGGCGATCTGCGCGGGGCTGTGAATGCCGGGGGTGTCGAAATAGCCCTGGCCGTCGGGGCGGATCTGGCTGGCCTCGGTGATGATCAGGCCGGCACTGGCGCGCTGGCGGTAGTACTCCGCCTGGGCGGCACCCGGAATCTGCTGGGGCGCGCGGTTGCGCGTCAGCGGGGCCATGACGATGCGGTTGGCAAGCTGCAGCTCGCCGAGCTGGACGGGGTCGAAGAGATTGGACATGGACGTTGGTGCCGGCAGCAGAAGCGGGGTCGGCTCAGGCAGATGGAGGGGGGATGCGGAATTGCAAGGCTTCACAGCCTAGCGAGAAGCGCGCCGCCGCGCCGTCCTGCGCGCGACAGCCCGACCCGACGCGCTGGTATGGTGGCCCCCCAGCAGGCGGGGCCGATCTTCAGTAGACTCGCGCGCCCGCCCGGGAGGACCCAGCAGCTATGTGGCGCGCTTTCACGTTCAGGCAAGACTTTCCATCCATGACGGCCCTGGTGGCGCCGCGGCGCGCCCTGCTGCTGGGCGTTGCGGCCCTGGGCCTGCCGCCGGTGCTGGCCCAGCCGCCCCGCTCGACCCCGACCCCGGCCCCGACCCAGGTGCTGCGCGTCGGTCCGCGGCGCGAGCTGCGCAGCCTGGCCGCGGCGGCCCGGGTAGCGCGCGAGGGCATGCGCATCGAGGTGGATGCCGGCGACTATCCCGGCGACGCCGCGGTCTGGCGGGCCGACGGTCTGCAGATCGTGGCCGTGGGCGGCCGCGTGCGCCTGCCCGCCCAGGGCGCCCATGCCGAGGGCAAGGGCCTCTTCGTCACGGCGGGCGAGAACATCAGCATCGAGGGCCTGGACTTCAGCGGCGTGCGCGTGCCCGACAGCAATGGCGCCGGCATCCGCCTGGAGCGCGGCAGCCTCTTCCTGCGCGACTGCAGCTTCCGCGACTGCGAGATGGGCCTGCTGACCAGCAACCATCCGGACGTCCGCCTGGCCCTGGAGGGCTGCGAGTTCAGCCATGCCGCACCGCGGCCGGGCGGGGCGCCGGCCCATCTGCTCTATGCCGGCCGCATCGCCCATCTGCGGGTGCAGGGCTGCTACTTTCACCATGGTCGCGTCGGCCATCTGCTCAAGAGCCGGGCCGCGGTGAGCGAGATCCTCTACAACCGCCTGACGGACGAGAGCGGCGGCCGCGCCAGCTATGAGCTGGAATTCCCCGACGGCGGTCTGGCCCTGGTGCTGGGCAATCTGATCCAGCAGAGCGCCGGCAGCGAGAACCCGCACCTGATCGCCTACGGCGCCGAGAGCCTGCTGCAGCCGCGGCGTGAGCTCTATCTGCTGCACAACACCTTGGTGGACAACCTGCCCGGGGGCGGGCGCTATCTGCGCGTGCCCGCCGGCCAGGTGCGGGTGCAGGCCTACAACAATCTGCTGGTGGGCGGTGGCCGCCTGGCGCCAGACGCGGCCTGGGACTGGCGCAACAACCCGGCGGTGGACTGGGAGGTGTTCGAGCGCGCCGCGCGCGAGGACTTCCGGCCCCGGCCCGGCAGCGGCCTGCGTGATCGCGTGATCGAGCCCGCACCCCTGGCGGACGGTCGCCTGCCGCGCCTGGAGCGCCAGTACCAGCACCCGCGCCAGAGCGTGGCCCTGAGCGGCCCGCCGCGCTATCCCGGGGCCTTCCAGCCCTGAGCCGGCGGCCCTGAGCGGGGCACAAGGCGCTACAGTGCGGGCCTATGCTCGCCTATCGTCACGCCTTTCATGCCGGCAACCATGCCGATGTCCTCAAACACCTGGTGCTTGCCCAGGTGCTGCGCTATATGGGTGAGAAGGACAAGGCCTACACCCTGGTGGACACCCATGCCGGGGCCGGCGGCTACTCCATAGAAAGCCGCTATGCCCAGAAGAATGCCGAGTACGGCAGCGGCATCGCCAAGCTCTACGACCGCAAGGACCTGCCCGCCCCCCTGGCCGCCTATGTGGATCTGGTGCGCCAGTTCAACCCCGATGGCCAGCTGCGCCAGTACCCCGGCTCGCCGGCCGTGGCGCATCTGCTGATGCGCGAGCAGGACCGCCTGCGCTGCTACGAGCTGCATCCCACCGACCATCGCATCCTGGCCAGCTATCTGGAGACCCGGCCCAATACCCAGGTGTCGGACCGCGACGGCTTTGCCAGCCTCAAGGGTGAGCTGCCGCCGCCCTCGCGCCGCGCCGTGGTGCTGATGGACCCGCCCTACGAGATCAAGACCGACTACGCCAAGGTGCTGGCCACCCTGCGCGAGGGGCTGCAGAAATTCGCCGAGGGCGTGTTCCTGATCTGGTATCCGCAGCTGGCCCTGCTGGAATCGACCCAGCTGGCGCAGCGCCTGAAGGCCGCTGCCGACGCGGGGGCCAAGAAGGGCTGGCTGCATGTGCGCCTGAGCGTGGCCCAGGCCGACGAGCGCGGCTACGGCATGCTGGGCAGCGGCATGTTCGTGGTCAACCCGCCCTACACCCTGCACGACGAGCTGCAGGCATGCCTGCCCTATCTGGTCGAGAAGCTGGGCCAGTACGACGGCGCCAACTTCGTGCTGGAGCAGAAGACCGTCTGAGCCCGCGCACGGCCCGGGCCGCGCGCCAGTCTTCCCGAGCGACACCCGAGGATCCGGCTCCGCCGGTCCTGCGGGTGTGCCCCCTTGGGCGGTGTAGAGGGGCGGCCGCAGGCCGTAGGGGGTGGGCTCAGTACCCCACGGTGAAGCGCCGGCGGATGTGCTGGCGCTGTTCCAGTTCGTCGACGATGGCCACGGCCAGGTCGGCGGTGCTGATGCGCCCGGGCTGGCCCTGCTCGTCCAGCACCGGCGTCTCCAGGCTGCTGCGGTAGCTGCCGCGGCGCTCGCCCGGCTCCAGATGCGGTGCCGGCGACAGAAAGGTCCAGTCCAGGCTGCTTTCCTGCTTGATCAGGTTCAGGGCCTCGCGCGCGGCCAGGGCGCCCTGCTTCCATTCGGCCGGGAAGTCCGGCAGATCGACGATCTGCAGGCCCGGGGCGGCATAGAGGCTGCCCGCGCCGCCCACCACCAGCAGGCGCTTGAGGCCGGCGGTCTTGACGCCCTCGTAGATGGCCCGGGTGCCGGCCAGGAACTCGTCGTAGAGCTCGGCCACGCCCCAGCCCGGGTTGTAGGCGCTGACCAGGGCCTCGGCGCCAGCCAGGGCGGCGGCCACCTGGGCGGGGTCGCGCACATCGGCCTGGCGCACCGTCAGGCCGGGGCGGGCGGCCAGCTTGGCCGGATCGCGGGCCAGGGCCAGCACCTCGTGGCCGCGGGCCAGCAGTTCATCGAGCACGGCGCGGCCCACATAGCCGGTGGGTCCGATCAGGGCGACTTTCATGGGATCTGTCCTTCAGAAGGGGCGCCTGGCACCGGGAGGGTGGGCGCGGGTGTTGTCGATGACTGAACTTTAGAAACTTCATAATCCGGCCGTAAGTCCTCAGATTTGAGTTCTTTGTTTAGTTCAACTTCACAAAAGCGGGGCGGCATGCTGGATCAGCTCAAGCGCATGGCGGTGCTGGCCACGGTGGTGGAGCAGGGCAGCTTTGTGGCCGCGGCGCGCAAGCTGCGCAGCACCACCTCGGCCGTGAGCCAGCAGATCCGCGCCCTGGAACGGGATATGGGCGTGACCCTGCTGCACCGCTCCACCCGCCGCCTGGCCCTGACCCCGGCCGGCGCGCGCTTCCACGAGGGCTGCGCCGCCATGCTGGCCGCGGCCCAGCAGGCCCAGAACCAGCTGCTGCAGCTGCGCGACGCGCCCGAGGGCGAGCTGCGCGTGGCCGCGGCCGTGGGCTTCGGTCGCCATCTGGGCCCGGCCCTGGCGCCGCTGCTGGCGGGGCACCCGGGCCTGCGCCTGCATCTGGAGGTGGACGACGGCTTCAGCGATCTGCTGGCCCTGCGCATCGACCTGGCGCTGCGCTACGGTCGCCTGCCGGACAGCCCCTGGGTGGCGCAGAAGATCGGCCACAAGAACATGGCGTTCTATGCCGCGCCGGCCTATCTGGCCCGCCATGGCGCGCCGGCCAGCCTGGACGATCTGGCCCAGCACCAGTGGCTGGCCCTGGGCCCCGAGACCGAGAGTCCGCGCACCCTGCATCTGCTGGGCGCCGAGGGCGCGGGCCTGGGCCAGCCGGTGGAGCTGCGCCCGGCCCCGCGGGTGAGCAGCAACAATCAGTTCAGCCTGCAGCAGCTCTGCGAGGCCGGCCTGGGCCTGGCCCTGCTGAGCCCCAGCGATATCGAGGAGTCGCTGCAGCTGGGCCGTCTGCTGCGGGTGCTGCCGGCCTGGCAGCCGCCGCCCCTGCCGGTCTGGGCCCTGAGCCCGCAGCGCGATGCCCAGCCGGCCAAGGTGAGATATGCCATCGAGGCCCTGCGCCAGCATTTCGCGGCGCTGCCGGCCTGAGCCCTTTGCAAGCCTATCGACGGAGACGCCCATGACCTCTTCTTCCCCCGTCTCGCTCACCGCCGGCCCCCTGGCCGGGCTCAAGGTGCTGGAGCTGGGCCAGCTGATCGCCGGCCCCTTTGCCGGCAAGACCCTGGCCGATTTCGGCGCCGAGGTCATCAAGGTGGAACCGCCGGGCACGGGCGACCCGCTGCGCCAGTGGCGCCTGCTGCATGAGGGCGAGAGCGTCTGGTGGCAGGTGCAGAGCCGCAACAAGAAGAGCGTGACCCTGGACCTGCGGCAGGAGAGCGACCGCGCCATCGCGCGGCAGCTGGCGGCCGAGGCCGATGTGCTGATCGAGAACTTCCGCCCCGGCCTGATGGAGGACTGGGACCTGGGCTACGAGACCCTTTCCGCCGCCAACCCCGGGCTCATCATGCTGCGCATCAGCGGCTACGGCCAGAGTGGCCCCTACCGCGATCTGCCCGGCTTCGCCGTGGTGGCCGAGGCCATGGGCGGCCTGCGCCATCTGATGGGTGAGCCCGGCCGGCCGCCGGTGCGCGCGGGCGTGAGCCTGGGCGACACCCTGGCGGCCCTGCACGGCGTGATCGGTGTGCTGCTGGCCCTGCAGGCGCGTACGAAGACCGGGCGCGGCCAGGTGGTGGACGTGGCCCTGTACGAATCGGTCTTCAACTGCATGGAGTCCTTGCTGCCCGAGTACAGCGCCTTTGGCGCGGTGCGCGAGCCGGCGGGCTCGGCCCTGCCGGGCATCGCACCCAGCAATGCCTACCGCTGCGCCGATGGCCAGGTGGTGATAGGCGGCAATGGCGACTCCATCTTCAAGCGCCTGATGACGGCCATAGGCCGCGAGGACCTGGGGCAAGACCCGCTACTTGCCGGCAATGCCGGCCGGGCCGCCCGCGTGGACGAGCTGGACGCGGCCATCACCGCCTGGACCGTGCAGCGCCCGGTCAGCGTGGTGGTCGACACGCTGCAGGCGGCGCGCGTGCCCGTGGGCCGCATCTACACCGCCCGCGATATCGCCGAGGACCCGCATTACCGCGCCCGCGGCATGATCGAGCGCATCGTCACCGCCACGGGACTGGCGCTCGATGTGCCCGGCGTCGTGCCCAAGCTCAGCGCCACGCCCGGCGCCATCCGCAGCCTGGCGCCGCGCCTGGGTGAGCACAATGCCGAGCTGCTGCCCCGCCAGCCCGGAGGGCTGGCAGCTTAGCGCCGCTCCACCACCAGGGGCGTGAGCGCCAGCTCCAGGCGCAGGCGCTCGGCGGCCTGGCGCGCGTCCTCGCGGCTGGCGTAGGGGCCGGCCTGCAGGCGGTGTAGGCCCTTGTCGCGGATCACGGCCAGCAGGGGCGCCAGGCTGTCCAGGCGCTCCAGCACCTGGCGGCGCATGCTCTCGGCTCCGTCCAGGCGCGCATAGGCGCCCAGCTGCAGCCAGAAGCCGGGTGCGATCTTGGCCTCGGTGCGCGGTGCCTCGCCGCCCGCACCGCCGCCACCGGCCAGCAGAGCGGCCGGGTCGGGCTGGGCGCCGGCCGCGAAGCTGGGGGCCGGGGCAGGTGAGGGCGCTGGGGCCGGCGTCGGTGGATTGCGCAGCACAGCAGTGCTGGGTGTTTCGGGCGCGCCGGCGGCGCCGCTGGGCATGAAGAGCGGCGCGGGTGCGGGTGCGGCCGCGGCCGCGGCCAGGGCGGTATCGCCAGCCGCTGAGCCCCCTCGCATCCAGGCGCCGGTGCGGATGTCCTCGTAGGTCAGGCGCTCCAGCTCCACCGGGGCCACGCCTCGCAGCAGGTCCAGCTTGAGCGCGGCGGTGTAGCTCAGGTCGATGATGCGATCGCTGTGAAAGGGGCCGCGGTCATTGATGCGCACGATCACCTCGCGCCCGTTCTTGGGGTTGCGCACCCGCGCGTAGCTGGGGATGGGCATGGTCGGGTGGGCCGCGGTCATGGCGTACATGTTGTAGACCTCGCCGCTGGAGGTGGCCCGGCCATGGAATTTGCGGCCGTACCAGGAGGCCAGGCCGCGCTCGGTAAGCGGCCGGTCCTCGGTCATGGGTTCGTAGCGCTGGCCCAGCACCTCGTAGGGCTTGTTGGGGCCGCCCTTGCGGATGGACTCCAGGCGCGGCTGGGCGTCGGGCACCTTGTGCAGATCGGGCGGGATCACGGCGTCGGGGCCGTCCTTGTCGGGCCAGCCACCGGCCGGGCGCGGCACGGGCACGCCCGGCGGCGGGCTGCCGGAGGGCTGCGGCGCGCGCGTGGCGCAGCCGGCCAGCACGGCCAGGGCCAGCAGGGTGACGCCGGTGTGCAGGGAGGGCAGTCGGGACGGCATGGGCGCGATGGTAGCGTCTGCCGGCGCGCCGGCCTACGCACAGACCACAGCGCGTCGGCGGGCCGACTTGGCTATGCTGCGCTCTCTTCTTGTTTTCGCCCCCGCGAAAAAGCGGCGACCCACCATGACCGATTACGTCTTCCCGCCCCAGGAACAAGCCAGCGTGGCTGTGCGCGGCAGCGCGCAGCGCTATGCCGTGCACCGCATCTTCTGCGTGGGCCGCAACTACGCGGCTCACGCCCGCGAGATGGGCGGCAACCCCGAGCGCGAGGCGCCCTTCTACTTCAGCAAGCCGGCCAATGCCCTGCTGCCCTCGGGCTCGGACATGGCCTATCCGCCCGGCACCCAGAACCTGCACTACGAGATGGAGCTGGTGATCGCCCTGGGCGCGCCGGTCTTCAAGGCCGCACCCGAGACCGCGGGCGCCGCCGTCTGGGGCTATGCCGCGGGCCTGGACATGACGCGCCGCGATCTGCAGGCCGAGGCCAAGGCCGCCGGCCGTCCCTGGGACACGGCCAAGGGCTTCGAGCAGTCCGCCGTCATCAGCGAGCTGGTGCCCGTGGCCCAGACGGGCGAGCTCAAGGCCGGCGCTATCACCTTGGCGGTGAACGGCGTGGAGAAGCAGCGCGGCGACCTCTCCGACATGATCTGGAGCGTGCCCGAGATCGTGGCCAATCTCTCCCAGTTCTATCACCTGCAGCCCGGCGACCTGATCTACACCGGCACGCCCGAGGGCGTGGGCGCGGTCAAGCCCGGCGACCGCATCACGGGCCATATCGAGGGCCTGGGCGATTTGAGCCTGACAATCACGGCTCCCGAGTAAACCGCGCCCCCTGCCGCTTGTGCCGATGTTCGACCACAACGAAACCCTCGAAGAAGCCCGTGCCCGCAATATCCGCGAGGCGCTGATCGAAGACATCGGCGTGTGCGACTGGACCGCCCAGCTGGTGCCGGCCGGTCGCCGCGTCAAGGCCCAGGTGCGGGTGCGCGAGGCCGCGGTGCTGTGCGGGCGCGACTGGTTCGAGGGCGTGTTTGCGGCCCTGGACGCCACCGCGCGCATCCACTGGCATTACGCCGAGGGCGCGCGCATGGTGGCCGATACCCTGGTCTGCGAGATCGAGGCCGATGGCCGCGCCCTGCTCTCGGCCGAGCGCCCGGCCCTGAACTTTCTGCAGCTGCTCTCGGGCACGGCCAGCATCACCCGCGCCCATGCCGACGCCATCGAGGGCGCCAGCCCGCACGCGCGCGGCTGCGCGGTGCTGGACACGCGCAAGACCGTGCCGGGTCTGCGCCTGGCGCAGAAGTACGCGGTGCGCGTGGGCGGCGGTGCCAACCAGCGCCTGGCCCTCTATGCCGGCATCCTGATCAAGGAAAACCACATCGCCGCCGCCGGTGGCGTGGGCGCGGCCCTGCGCGCGGCCCAGGCCCTGAACGCGGGCGTGGACATCCAGATCGAGGTGGAAGACCTGGAGGAGCTGCGCGAGGCCCTGGACGCGGGCGCCACCAGCGTGCTGCTGGACAACTTCGACGAGGCCCAGATGAAGGCCGCCGTGGCCCTCAATGAAGCGCGTGGCCGCCCGGCCCTGCTGGAGGTCTCGGGCGGCGTGGCCCTGGAGCAGCTGCGCTGGATCGCCGCCACCGGCGTGGACCGCATCTCCATCGGCCGCCTGACCAAAGATGTGCGCGCGGTGGACTACTCGATGCGGGTGCTGGGTCCGGTTTAAGCGGCGCTTGCGCGTCGGCGGCGCGCCAGCAGACCCATGGCGGCCAGGCCGCCCAGCATCAGCGCATAGCTCTGGGGCTCGGGCACGGCGGCCATCAGCTCGGTGCGGGCGTTGTAGGCCAGGTCGGTGTAGTTGCTGAACACGCCGTCCATGCCCCAGCCGAAGTACTTGCCGTACTGGGCCGCGGCCAGCGCCGGGTCGGCCTGGGCGAAGGTGTAGCCATGCACCATCAGGCCCGCGGCATGGGCGGCGGCGATATAGGCCTCGTTCACCGCGTTGGCGCCACCGCTGCTGATCGAGGGGCCGATGCCGTTGACCCATTTGGCGATGTCGTTGAAGGAGGCACTGGCCGAGTTGCCCAGGAAGACCTCCTGGATGCTCATGCCCAGGGCGTCCTGCTTGGCGCGGATGCTCTTGAGCGTGTCCAGGCTGAAGGACTGGATGAAGACCTTGTCGCTGGACTTGCCGTAGCCGAAGCTCTGCAGGGTGGAGAGGATCTTGTCCTCCATCAGCGGGTCGGCGATCTTGGCCTCGGGATAGATGCCCACGGTGCGGCCGGTCTTGGCGCTCTGGCTCTGGGCCAGGGCGAGCACCTCGTCGAAGGTGGGCACGCGCAGCGGATCGGCCGAGCTGGGCGTGAAGCCCGGATAGCTGATCTTGGCCGTGCCGGTGGGCTTGACGGTGAGCTGCTTGATCTCGGCCAGGGTGTAGTCCGAGACCTTGTAGCCGCCGTTGCGGGCGCCCAGCTTGCTGGCCACATCGGTGGTGCGGTTCAGCGTGGTGTCGTGCATGGCGACCAGATAGCCGTCCTTGCTCAGCTGCAGGTCGGGCTCGATGTAGTCGGCGCCCATCTTGATGGCCAGCTCGTAGCCGGCCAGGGTGTGCTCGGGCAGATAGCCGCTGGCGCCGCGGTGGGCGATCACCAGGGGCGCCTGGCCGTTCAGGGTCTTGAGCGCGTCGGCGCTGGCGGGCAGGGCGGCGGCCAGCAGCAGGGCGGCCAGGGTGGTCAGGTGGGGACGGGACGGGGTGACTTGCATGGTGGATTCCTGAGAGGGGAAGGAATCCTGGGAATCTAGGCAGGGCCGATGACGCCGCGATGCCGCTGCCTTAGGCCGATTGGCACAGGCGCCGTGCGCTGGGCGCGCGGCGCGGGGGCTCAGCCGCCGAACCAGTCCTCGTCCGGCAGCTTGGCAAAGACGCGGCGCAGGCCTTCGCCCCAGCCGCGGCTGAGCTTGAGGAAATAGGGGTCGGTGGCCTCCACGCGGTGCGGGGCCGCGGGGGCGAAGCTGTCGCTGCGGTAGAGCAGCATGTCGATGGGCAGGCCCACCGAGAGATTGCTGCGGATGGTGGAGTCGAAGGAGATCAGCGTGCACTTGGTCGCCTCGTTGAGGCTGGAGCCGTAGCGGATCACGCGGTCGATGATGGGTTTGCCGTACTTGGACTCGCCGATCTGGAAGTAGGGCGTGTCCTCGGTGGCTTCGATGAAATTGCCCTGCGGGTAGATGTGGAAGAGGCGCGGTGCCTCGCCCTTGATCTGGCCGCCGAGGATGAAGTTGGCGCCGAAGTCCACGCCCTGGCCCAGGGTGGCGTCGTTGGCGTCGCGGGCCACCACCTCCTTGAGCGTGCGGCCCAGCAGCTCGGCCGCCTCGTAGAGCGAGGCCACATTCAGCAGATGCTGGCCCTCCTGCGCGCAGCGCTGGCGCAGGAGGCTGATCACGCTTTGCGTGGTGGCCAGATTGCCGGCGTTGAGCACGCAGATCAGGCGCTCGCCCGGCAGCTCGAACACATTCATCTTGCGGAAGGTGGAGATGTGGTCCACCCCGGCATTGGTGCGCGAGTCGGAGGCGAAGAGCAGGCCCGCCTGGAGCCGCATGGCAACGCAATACGTCATGGCTGCCGATTATTGCTGCTCTTGCTGGGCCTGGGCTTCCTGCCCGGCCAGGGTCACCTGCACCAGGGTGTGCAGGATTTCGCCCCCGCCGCCCAGGCGCATGCCGCGCACGGGGCAGGCATCCAGATAGTCCGCACCGATGGCCAGCTTCACATAGCGGCCGCCGGCCAGGCACTGGTTGCTCACATCAAAGCCCAGCCAGCCGCCCGCGGGGCCGGGCAGGCGCACCTCGGCCCAGGCGTGGCTGGCCACATGCTCGGCATCGGCCGCCAGATAGCCCGAGACATAGCGGGCCGGCAGGCCCAGCAGGCGCGCGCAGGTGACGAAGACCTGGGCATGGTCCTGGCACACGCCCAGGCGCGAGGCAAAGGCCTGGGCCGCGGGCGTGGCGGCATCGGTGACGCCGGGGGTGTAGGGCATGTGCTCGCCCAGGGCCTGCATCAGGGTATGCAGGGCGGCCAGGGGTTCCAGGCTGCCGGGGGCGCCGCTGCAGCGCTGCACGAACTCGCGCAGGGCCGCGTCGGGCTGGGTCAGGGGCGACTCGCGCAGAAAGAGCGGCGCGGGCAGGCCGTCCTGCGCGTCCGGCTGAGGCGGGCCGTCCTCGGTGTCCACCTCGCCGCGGGCCTGCAGATGGATCTCCAGGCCGGGGCGGTCCAGGGTCAGCACATGCATCACATTACCGTAGGCGTCGCGCGACTCGCTGGCGCGCGCGGGCAGGCCCAGCGCCCAGCGCAGCACGCGCTGGCGCGCATCGCTTTGCGGCGTCAGGCGCAGGTACTGGGTGCTGCGCGTGGGCGGCAGCTCGTAGCGATAGACGGTTTCGTGGGCGATCAGCAGGTGCATGGCCGGCTCCGCGCGGGCAGGGGAGGGGGTGCGTCAGTTGGCTTCGAGGTAGGCGCTGCGTATGGCCTCGCCCAGCCCGGCCGACTCGTCCAGGAAGCCGGTCAGCCAGCGGTGCAGGCCGGCGTCCAGGATCTCGTCCACCCGACCATACTCCAGACGCAGGGCCAGGCGGCCGGCCAGCAGCTTGACCTGGCGGCCGGCGTCCTGGGCACCGGGGTTGGCCTCGATCTGGGGCAGGATGGCCACGATCTCGTCGCAGCAGGCGCGCAGGCTGCGCGGCACATCGGGCCGCAGGATCAGCAGCTCGGTCACGCGGCGGCCGTCCAGGCTGTCGCGGTAGGCGGCGTGGTAGGCCTCGAAGGCCGAGAGCGAGCGCAGCAGGGCGCTCCAGGCATAGAAGTCGGGCGCGCTCTCGCTGGGTGCGTCCACCGGCATCAGGGAGTCCACCGCCGGCTCGATCAGCTGGGACTTCACGTCCAGCAGGCGCGCGGTGTTGTCGGCCCGCTCCACGAAGGTGCCCAGGCGGATGAAGCAGTAGGCGTCATTGCGCTGCAGGGTGCCGTAGGTGGCGCCGCGGAAGAGGTGGGAGCGCTCCTTGACCCAGTCGAAGAAGCTGGAGACGCTGGGGATGCCGCGCTTCGGGAACTGGCGGCCTTCCAGCCAGGTGCTGTTGATGGCCTCCCACATCTCGGCCGTGATCTGGCCGCGCACCGCATGGGCGTTCTCGCGCGCCAGCTTCAGGCAGCTCAGCACCGAGGCCGGGTTCTCCAGGTCCAGGGCCATGAAGTTGAACAGGGCCTGGGCATCGAGCTTGGGGTGACGGGCGCTGTAGGCCTCCAGCGCGCCGGTCACGGCCAGGGGCGCGGCCAGCTCGGTGAGCGCGCCGCGGCTCTGCGGCAGCAGGGACAGGGAGTGCGTCACGTCCAGCATGCGCACCAGGTTCTCGGCGCGCTCCACATAGCGGCTCATCCAGTAGAGCTGGGCAGCGGTTCTCGACAGCATCTTCAGTTCTCCAGAATCCAGGTGTCCTTGGTGCCGCCGCCTTGCGAGGAATTGACGACCAGGGAACCCTGCTTGAGCGCGACGCGGGTCAGACCGCCCGAGACCATCTGCACCTCGCGGCCGGTCAGCACAAAGGGCCGCAGATCGATGTGGCGCGGGGCGATGCCGCTCTCCACAAAGGTGGGGCAGCTGGACAGGCACAGCGTGGGCTGGGCGATGTAGTTGCTGGGGTTGGCGCGCACGCGCTCGCGGAAGTCCGCCACCTCGGCGGCCGTGGCGGCCGGGCCGACCAGCATGCCGTAGCCGCCGGAGCCGTGCACTTCCTTCACCACCAGCTCGGCCATATGGGCCAGCACATGGTCCAGATCGGCCGGCTTGCGGCATTGCCAGGTGGGCACGTTGTGCAGGATGGGCTCCTCGCCCAGGTAGAAGCGGATCATGTCCGGCACATAGGGGTAGATGGACTTGTCGTCCGCCACCCCGGTGCCGATGGCATTGGCCAGGATCAGATGGCCCTTCTTGTAGACCGAGAGCAGGCCCGGCACGCCCAGCATGGAGTCGGCGCGGAAGGCCAGGGGGTCGAGGAAGGCGTCGTCGATGCGGCGGTAGATCACGTCCACCCGCTGCGGCCCCACCGTGGTGCGCATGTAGAGGTAGTCGTCCTTGACGAAGAGGTCCTGCCCCTCCACCAGCTCCACGCCCATCTGCTGGGCCAGGAAGGCGTGCTCGAAATAGGCGCTGTTGAAGGGCCCGGGCGTGAGCACCACCACGGTGGGGTTGTCCACGGTGCTGGCGTGGCGCAGGGTGTTGAGCAGCAGGGTGGGGTAGTGGGCCACCGGCGCCACCTGGTAGCGCTCGAAGAGCTCGGGGAAGAGCCGCATCATCATCTTGCGGTTCTCCAGCATGTAGGAGACCCCGCTGGGCACGCGCAGATTGTCTTCCAGCACGTAGTAGCCGCCGTCCGAGTGCCGGATCAGGTCCACCCCGGTGATGTGGGCGTAGATGCCCAGCGGCAGGTCCAGGCCCTGCATGGCGGGCTGGTACTGGGCATTGGCAAAGACCTGCTCGGCCGGGATCAGGCCGGCCTTGATGATCTCGTGATCGTGGTAGATGTCCCAGAGGAACTTGTTCAGCGCGCTCACGCGCTGACGCAGGCCGGCCTCCAGCAGGCGCCACTCCTCGGCCGGCACGATGCGCGGCACGGTGTCGAAGGGGATCAGGCGTTCGGCGCCGGCCTCGTCGCCGTAGACGGCAAAGGTGATGCCCACCTTGTGGAAGAGCAGATCGGCCTCGGATCGCTTCTTGGCCAGGGCCTCCGGTGTCTGGGCCTGCAGCCAGTGGGCAAAGGACTGGTAGTGCGGGCGTATCGCCCCGCTGGCCAGCAGCATCTCGTCATGGTGTCCCGGGGGCGGGAGGGTCAGGGCATGCATCGGTCGCACTCCAACAGCGTGTCCCTGGGCCAGACGCAAGCCCCGTGCCCAGGCGCGGCGGGTCGGAATGCCCCGCCCTGGTGCCGATTCTGCACGGCACCGAGGGGGTGCATGGTGTGTTGCGCCGTCTTGGTGCGTCGCAGGCTTTCCCGGCTTGTGGCCAAGGCCGGGCTCGCGCTACAAGTGCTGATGGACAGCACGCTCTCCCGCAAGGATCGCTTTTCCCTGGGGCACTGGCTCAGCGCCAGCATTCTGGCGGCGGTGCTGCTGGCCGTGCTGGGCTGTGCCCTGCTGGTGGACGGTTTTGCCCGCCGCCATGCCGAGCGCCGCGCCGCCGAGTCCCTGCGCCAGGTGGCGCTGGACTTCCGCGACGCGCTGGACCGCGGCATGGCCCAGCAGTTCCGCGAGGTCAAGGTGCTCTCCCAGCTGGAACTTTTCCAGCGTCATGAAGACCCGGCCGCCATGCGCCGCGCGCTCAACCAGATCCAGCTGGGCCTGCCCCACTTCGCCTGGCTGGGCGTGGCCGACACCGAAGGCCGGGTGCTGGCCGCGGCCGGCGGCCTGCTGGAGGGGGTGGATGTCTCGCAGCGCCCCTGGTGGCAGGGCGCGCGCCAGGGTGCTTTTGTGGGCGATGTGCATGCGGCCGTGCTGCTGGAGAAGCTGCTGCCGCAGCAGAACGAGCCCTGGCGCTTCGTGGACTTCGCCTGGCCGCTGCGCAATGAGCGGGGCCAGGCGCTGGGCGTGTTCGGCGTGCATCTGAGCTGGGCCTGGGCCCGCCAGATCCGCAACGAGCTGGTGGACGCCGCGCTGGAGCTGCACGAGGCCGAGGCCCTGGTGATTGCGCGCGATGGCACGGTGCTGCTGGGACCGCAGTCGCTGGAGGGCAAGCCCCTGCGCGGCCTGCTGCCCGACCCCGAGCGCGCCGGCCAGACCCAGCGCGACCGGGTGGACGGCGTGGACTATCTGGTGGTCAGCGCGCCCACCCGGGGTCAGGGCAGCTACAACGGCCTGGGCTGGACCGTGCTGCTGCGCAAGCCCATGGCGCAGGCCCTGGCCGACCACCAGCGCCTGCGCCAGCAGATCGTCTGGATCGTGCTGCTGCTGTGCGCGCTGGCCCTGCCGCTGGCGTTCTGGCTGTCGCGCCGCCTCTCCGCACCCCTGCGGGTCCTGAGCCGGGCCATTGCCGCGCGCCGCCACCTGGGCGGGGGCCAGGCCATGCCCCATGTGGGCGGCTACCGCGAGGTGGCCCTGCTGTCCCAGGCCCTGGGCGATCTGTCACAACGACAGGCCGAGCATGACGCCACCCTGGCCGGGCTCAATGCCTCGCTGGAGCAGCGGGTGGCCCAGCGCACGACCGAGCTGCAGCAGGCTCTGGCCCAGCTGCAGGCCGGCGAGCGGCGCCTGCGCACCATCACCGACAACCTGCCGGCCCTGATTTCCTATATCGACCGCGAGCAGCACCTGGTCTTCCTCAACGAGACCTTCCGCGACTGGATGGGCCTGGACCCGCAGGCCGCTCTGGGCCGGCGCCTGGTCGATCTGCTGCCCCCGGCCGACTATGCGAGCCGCCAGCGCCCCCTGCTGCAGGCCCTGGCAGGGCAGCGGGCCGATTTCGAGGTCGAGGTGGAGGCGCCGGACGGCACGCGCCGCCAGCTGCGCATCGAGTACGTGCCCGATGTGCTGGACGACGGCAGCGTGGCCGGCCTCTACACCCTGGGCAGCGACATCACGGCCGCCAAGCTGGTGGAGCAGCATCTGGACCGGCTCACCCGCAGCGATCCGCTGACCGGCAGCCCCAACCGCCGCCAGCTCGAGGAGCGCCTGCCCCAGGCCCTGGCGCGCTCGCGCCGCAGCGGGCAAGGCCTGGCCCTGCTCTTTCTGGACGTGGACCGCTTCAAGCAGATCAACGACGGCCAGGGCCATGCCGCGGGCGACGCGGTGCTGCGCGAGCTGGCGCGGCGCCTGCAGGCCTGTGTGCGCAGCACGGATATGGTGGCGCGTCTGGCGGGCGACGAGTTCGTGCTGCTGCTGGAGCAGCTGGGGGCGCCGGCCGAGGCCGAGCTGGTCTGCGCCAAGATCCTGCAGGCCATGGAACCGCCCTTCGCGCTGGAAAGCGGGCCGCAGCGGGTCTCCCTGAGCCTGGGTCTGGCCTATTGCCGGGCCGGCCGGGCCGAGCCGGCCCCGCTGATGGCCGCGGCCGATGCCGCGCTCTACGAGGCCAAGGCCGCCGGGCGTGGCACCTACCGCGTGACCGAGGTGGCCGGCGCGCCCTGATCCGGGGCCGGGGCCACGCGCACCAGCATCAGCTCCACCTGGCCCACGCCGGTATCGCCCAGCACCTGATGCAGGGTGTCGGTGGTGAAGAGCAGGCGGCCGTCCAGGCGGATGCTGGCCCGCACCGCATAGCGGTGGTGGCGCTCGATGCGCGCCGGGTCGTAGGCAATCTGGAAGCGCACCGGCACCTGGGGCCCGTCCAGCTTGAAGCGGCCCAGCTCCCGGGCCGGCGCATCGGCCAGGGACACATCCTCCAGCACCGCCTCGAACACCGCCTGCGGCGGCAGGGCCATGCGCTCGCGGTAGCTGGCCGTGCCGCTCACGCTGGCCGTGCCGCCACCGACGCTGGCACAGGCGCTCAGCAGCAGGCCCAGGCCCAGGGCCGGCAGGCCGAGGGCGAGACGGTGAAGACGGGGCAGATGCGGCATGGGGCCTCCTGGGCAGCGAGTGAACAACGGGGCCAGCCTAGCAGAGCCGGCTTGCCATTGATCGGCCCGGCTCGCCATTCATCCGATGGGGGTGCGGCACCGGGCCGGAAGCTGCGCACAATCCGGCCGTCGCAACTCGCTGCCACCAAGACCATGAAACGACTTGCCTGGGAGGGCGCCGCAGCATCGTCACGCCCGCCCGCGGGCCGGCGCGCGCGCCTGGCCGGCCTGCTCATCGGCGCGGCCGCCGCCCTGCTGCACGCCGCACCGGCAGCGGCCGCCGCGCCGCCCCTGCAGCTCAAGCCCTGCCGTCTGGCCGGCTTCCCCACCGAGCTGCTGTGCGGCCAGCTGCAGCGCCCGCTCAACCCCGCCGAGCCCCAGGGCCGGCAGATCACGCTGGCCCTGGCCGTGGTGCCCGCCCTGGCGCGCAACAAGCTGCCCGACCCGGTGGTCTTCCTGGCCGGCGGGCCGGGCCAGTCGGCCATCGAGCTGCTGCCCCTGCTGAGCAGCCGCATGGACCGGCTCAACCAGCGCCGCGATCTGGTCTTCGTGGATCAGCGCGGCACGGGCAAGAGCGCCTCCCTGGCCTGCCGGGACGAGCGCTATCTGCCCCTGAGCCAGCAGCTGGACCGCGAGGCCATGCTGCGGGAGCTGCAGCAGTGCCGCGACACCCTGCAGCAGCGGCCGCATGGCGATCTGCGCTTCTACAGCACCTGGATCGCCTCCCAGGATCTGGACGCGGTGCGCCAGGCCCTGGGCGTGGCGCAGTGGAATGTGATCGGCGGCAGCTATGGCACGCGCGCCGGTCTGGACTATCTGCGGCAGTTCCCGGGCGCGGTGCGCCGCGCCGTGCTGGACGGCCTGGCCCCGCCCGATGGCGTGCTGCCCCTGAGCCTGAGCCAGGACGGCTACGAGGCCCTGAACGCCCTGCTGAACGAATGCGCCGCCGAGCCCGGCTGCGCGCGCGCCTTCCCGGACCTGCGAGCCCAGTGGGAGCGGCTGCTGGCCGGCCTGCCGCGCGAGCTGAGCCTGCGCCATCCCCTGACCGGCCGCAGCGAGACCCTGCGCCTGCAGCCGGACGATGTGTTCCATCTGCTGCGCACGCCGCTCTATGTGCCCAGCCTGCGCAGCGCCCTGCCGGCGGCGATCAGCCAGGCGGCGCAGGGCCATGTCGAGGCCCTGCTGGGCCTGTCCAGCGGGGCGGGCGGCGGGCGCAGCGGCCAGCTCTCCACCGGCATGCATTTCTCGGTGATCTGCAGCGAGGACTATCCGCGCCTGGCGAGCCCCGACCCGGCCGGGCTGCGCGGCCCGGCGGCCTTCTACGCCCAGGTCTGCCGCGACTGGCCGCGCGGCGAGGTGCCGGCCGCCTTCTACACGCTGCCGCGGGCGCAAAGCCCGGTGCTGCTGCTCAGCGGTGGCGCCGACCCCGCCACCCCGCCGCGCCATGGCGAGCGGGTGCTGCAGGCCCTGGGCCCGCGGGCCCGCCATCAGCTGGTGCCCGGCGCCGGCCACGGCGTGATGGGGCTGCCCTGCATGCGCGACACCCTGGCCCGTTTCATCGAGGCCCGGACCGATGAGCAGGCCCTGGCGCTCAAGACCGACTGCGCCGCCGGCATGCCCCTGCCGCCGGCCTTTGTGCCCCCCAATCCCGAGCTGCCGGCTTCGGCGGCCCGCCCCACCGCGGAGACGCGCCCGTGATCACCCTCGACCGCATCAGCAAGCGTTTCAAGACCGCCCCGCAGCGCCCGCCCGGCTGGGCCGGCTGGCTGGGCCGCCGCCAGGGCGGCTGGGTGGATGCCGTGCGCGAGGTCTCGCTCAGCGCGGGCGATGGGCGCATCACCGGCCTGCTGGGCGCCAACGGCGCGGGCAAGACCACCTCGCTGCGCATGCTGGCCGGCCTGTTCCGGCCGGAGACCGGTGCCATCGCGGTGGACGGCATCGATGTGCTGCGCCAGCCGCGTCAGGCCCTGGCCCGCATGGGCATCCTGGGCGATGCCCATGGCCTGTACCCGCGGCTCACGGCGCGCGAGAACATCGTCTACTTCGGTCAGCTCCAGGGCCTGAGCGCCGCGGCCGCCAGCCACCGCGCCGAGGAACTGGCCGAGCTGCTGGAGCTGGGCGCCATCCTGGACCGGCGCGCCGAGGGCTTCAGCCAGGGCGAGCGCATGAAGACGGCCCTGGCCCGCGCCCTGGTACATGACCCGGCCAATATCGTGCTGGACGAGCCCACCAACGGCCTGGATGTGCTGGCCACGCGCAGCCTGCGCGGCGCCCTGCGCACCCTGGCGCGCGAGCAGGGCAAGTGCATCGTTTTTTCCACCCACATCATGCAGGAGGTGGAGTACCTCTGTGACGAGGTGGTGGTGGTGGCCCAGGGCCGCTCGGTGGCCCGCGGCAGCGTGGCCGAGCTCAAGCAGCAGGCCGGCTGCGCCAACTTCGAGGATGCCTTCGTGGCCCTTGCCTTCGCCCCGGCCCGGGAGGCCGCATGAACCAGATCCTGATCGTCTTTCTCAAGGAGCTGCGCGAGGCCCTGCGTGACCGCCGCACCCTGTTGCGCGTCTCCCTGCCGGGCCTGCTGATGGGGCCGCTGATGCTCTTCATGCTGTCCATGCTGGTGGCTCAGTTCGAAAAGCAGGCCGAGCAGCGCGAGATCCTGGTGGCCGGCGTGGCACAGGCGCCCACCCTGGTGAACTATCTGCAGCGCCAGAACTTCAGCGTCAAGGAGGCGCCGGCGGACTATGAGCGACAGCTGCGCGAGGCCACGCTGGGCCAGGCCGTGCTGGTGGTGCCGCAGGACTTCGAGAGCGCCCTGGCGCGCGGTGCCGAGCTGGAGCTGGAGGTGGTGACAGACAGCGCCAACACCCGGGCCAGCGCCAGCGGCGGCGGCGTGGCGCGCCTGGTGCGCGGCTTCAACGAGGAGCGCGCGCGCCTGCAGCTGATGCTGCGCGGCGTCAGCCCCGAGCTGCTGGGCCCCGTGGGTCTCACTGAGCGCGACCTGGCCAGCCCCGGCGCGCGCGCCGCGCGCATCACCGGCATCATTCCCATGTTCGTGATCATGGCCGTGCTCTATGGCGCGCTCACCGCCGCCCTGGACACCACCAGCGGCGAGCGTGAGCGCCAGAGCCTGGAGCCCCTGCTGGCCAACCCCGTGCCACACGGCGCCCTGGTGCTGGGCAAATGGCTGGCCGTGGCCCTGATGGGCGCCGTGGTGGCGGCCCTGGCCAGCTTCAGCTTTCTACCGGCCCAGCTGCTGATCAAGAGCGATGCCCTGGCCGCGCAGTTCCGCTTCGGCTGGGCGGACGCAGCGAGCTTTGCCCTGCTGCTGCTGCCGGTGGCCGCGGCCATGGGCGCCCTGCTGATGGCGGTGGCCATACGCACCAAGACCTTCAAGGAGGCGCAGGCCAGCGCCAATCTGGTGATCATGGTCTTCAGCCTCATGCCCCTGATCGCCATCATGAACCCCGGGGCCGATGCGGCCTGGCACTACTGGCTGCCCGGCCTGGGCCAGTACCAGCAGATGATGCAGCTGCTCAAGGGCGAGACCCTGCGCCTGGACCAGTGGGGCCCGCCGCTGCTGAGCGCGGCCCTGATCATCGCGGCCGGCATGGCCTATGTGGCGCGCGCCATGCGCGCGGCGGCCAGCCGCTGAGCGCGGGACGGGGTGACCATACAAAAGAGAATCCGTAGGGCAGCCAAGCGCTCATTCTTCACTGACCTGTCTATCGGCGCACAAACCTCGTACGCCGAGTTGTTGGACATGGCTCGAAGCGTTGAGCAGGCAAAGTTCAGCTGCTTGCGTGGCTCATTCCATCGTCGACAGATCAAGGGCAAGACCTACGTCTACTTCAACTTCTGAGTCGCCCCGACTTCAGTAAACCGTGTCGCTTCAACAACATCAAATCGGGCGCTACTAGGGTCATGGCCTCAGCAATCTATGCGGCCTCGGGCATGCCCGGCAGCGCCTCGGCCACCGTCGCCAGATGGACCCGTGTGGACAGGGCATGCAGGGCGATGGCATGTAGCAAGGGACTGACCGTGGTGCAGGCATCGCTCAGCACTGTGACCTGGCGGTACAGGTCGGCTTTGCGCGAGAGCGCGGTGTGCGTCACGCAGTTCTGGGTCATCATGCCGCACAGCAGCAGCTCGTTCACCTGCAAGTTCTGCAGCGTTTCGTGAAGCGTAGTCTGCTCGAAGCTGTCGGCAAAGCGCTTGATGACGATGGGCGCGTCGGGCGCAGCATCCAGGATGTCCGCGTGGATCGCGACGCCATGAGTGTCTGCGTTGAAGAACGGCGCCAGGCCCTGGCTGCGGTCGGCGACGTGCTGAACGTGAATCACGGGCATACCCTTCTGCCTGGCACGCAGGATGGCATTGAAGACGCTCGAGAGCGTCTCTTCGGCGTTGTGCTGGGGGAAGGCGCCCCCGGGGAAATAGTCGTTCTGCAGGTCGATGACGATCAGGGCGGGCCGGTTCATGCTGTTGTGCCTTTGTTGAATGGGTCTGAGCCTGAATTCTTTGAGCGCGACGCCGATCCGCCCATTGGCCTGAACAATGGTTTGCGGCAAGATCGGGCCATTCAATGTCAGGCCCTTGATGACGAGAAAGAAACTTGCGGCTGGTACTGTGACGCCCCCAGCGATCCGAGTCGCCGTGCTCGCCTTCCGGGGTGTCAGCCCCTTTCATCTGGCGATTCCCGGCGTGGTGTTCGGTGAAGCCTTCGGGCCGTCACCGGCCTTCGAGGTCTTTGTGTGTGCCGCGGAGCCTCAGCCCTTGCGCACCAGCATGGGCTATGAGCTGTCGGGCCTGCGCGATCTGGCGCAAGCGGCTGCGGCCGATGTCATCGTGGTGCCCAGCTGGCGCGACGTGGAGGAACGGCCGCCCGAGCCGCTGCTCACGCTCTTGCGCCAGGCGCATGCGCGTGGTGCGGACGTGATCGGCCTGTGTCTGGGCGCTCATGTCCTGGCGGAGGCGGGCCTGCTGGCCGGCAAGCGCGCCACCACGCACTGGGAGTACGCCAAGCGCATGGCAGAGCGCTATCCGGAAGTGGAGCTGCTGCCCGATGTGCTCTATGTCGAGGAGCCCGGCCTCATGACCTCGGCGGGCACGGCGGCCGGCATCGATGCCTGCCTGCAGTTCGTCCGCCAGCGCCTGGGCAGCAGCAAGGCAACGGAGCTGGCCCGGCGTTTGGTCGTCGCGCCGCATCGGTCTGGCGGTCAGGCCCAGTTCATCCATCAGCCCCTACCGCTGACCCAGGGCAGCAGCCGGCTCTCACAGCTGCTGGCCGATGTGCGCACGAGCCTGCACGAGCCCCACACGCTCGACACCCTGGCCGCCGCCGCCTGCATGAGCCGGCGCCACTTCACCCGCCTGTTCCGGACCATCACCGGCACAACGGTGCATCAGTGGTTGCTGACGGAGCGGCTTCAGCGCGCGCAGAACCTGCTGGAGCGCACCGACCAATCGATCGAGGCCGTGGCCGGGCTGGCCGGCTTCGGATCCGCCGAGTCCTTGCGGCTGCACTTTAGGCGCAGCTTCAAGACCTCACCGCAGCAATGGCGGCGGGCGTTTCAGGGGGATTTGGGCGCCGTTGCCGCGCCGACCGCCTTGGCGAGGTAGTCCACGAAGGCCCGAACCCGTGCCGAGAGGTGGCGGTTCTGGGGGTAGAGCACGTGGAAGGAGCGGGAGCGTCCCCCGGCGCCCTGCATCACCTCGATCAGCTGCCCAGCCTTCACCGCCTCGCGGGCCACGAAATGGTAGATCTGGAAGAGGCCACCGCCCGCGATGGCCCAGCCCACGCCTGCCAGCACATCTTCATGCACCCGCTGGCGGCTCTTGAAGCTGAAGTCGATGTCCTCGCCTGCCGCATTGCGGAAGATCCAGGGCATGGGCCGGCCCGTGCTGGGCAGCACGAACTGGATGAGGTCGTGCGCCGCGAGCTCCTCCAGCGTGCGCGGCTTGCCCCGGCGCCGGAAGTAGTCGGGCGCACCGAACACGCCAACGGTGGCCTCCTCCAACTTGCGCGCCACCAGGCGTGAGTCACGCGGCTCGCCCAGGCGGATGGCGAGGTCGTAGCCGTCCTCCACGAAGTCGATGTTCCGGTTCGAGACATTGAGCTCGACCTCCACACCCGGATAGGCCGCCATGAAGCCCGGCAGCAGGGGCACGAGGCGGTGGTGCCCGTAGAGCGTGCCCACGCTGACACGCACCAGGCCCTTGGGCTCGCTTTGCTGGCCGGTGATGGCCCGCTCCGCTTCCGCGATCTGCTCCAGCGCCTGCTGGCATTCGGCGCGGTACAGCTCACCATCACTGGTCAGGCGCACGCTGCGGGTGGTCCGAGTGAACAGACGCACGCCCAGGCGCGTCTCCAACCGGCTGATCGAGCGGCTCACCGAGGCGGGCGTCACTCCCAGCAACTCGGCGGCAGCCGTGAAGCTGCCCAACTCGGCGGCCTTGCAGAACAACTCGATGCTGCCCAGTTGCACGGGATCGAACTGCCGCGACATTTATTCACCCATGTAATCAAAGAAGTTCAATTTGACCAGTTTATCCGCATAGATCGGATCAATACAGTCTCGACCCAAGGGCTGCCAAGCCTGTCCCGCCGATCAACCTGTCCGATTTCAAACTGCCATGAAAACTCTGTTCAAAGTCCTGCTGTCCACCGTGGCGCTGAGCCTGTCCACCCTGGCCACGGCCGCCCCCAAGGGTGAGGTGCTGGTGCTGCTGTCCAGCGAAACCGCCTTGCCTCTGCGCGATGGCAAGACCTTCCCTTCCGGCTACTACCTCAACGAGTTCGGCGTGCCGGCCGATGCCCTGCAGCGCGCCGGCTACCGGCTGACCGTGGTCACGCCGCGTGGCAACCGCCCGCAGGCCGACCAACGCTCGGTGGACCCGCAGTACTTCCGCGACGATGCACAGGAGATGAAGCGCATTGCCGGCGTGGTGGACCAGCTGACCCAGGCTCATCAGGTCCAGTCGCTGCCCGAGGTGATCAAGGCCGGCCTGGATCGCTACGCCGCGGTTTTCATTCCCGGTGGCCACGCGCCCATGATCGATCTGGCCAACAACCCGCTGGTGGGTCAGGTGCTGCGTCACTTCCATGCGCAGGGCAAGCCGACCGCCGCGATCTGCCACGGCCCCATCACCCTGCTGGCCGCCCAGGACGATCCCCAGGGCTACGAACGAGCGCTGGGTGACGCAAACACGGGCCAGGCCAAGAACTGGATCTACAGCGGCTATCGCATGACCATCTTTGCCGATGCCGAGGAAGCCGTGTTCGAAGCCTCGCTCAATGGCGACAAGCTGCGCTACTACCCTGCCCGCGCCATGGCCACGGCCGGTGGCGACATGCGCTTCGCCAAGGCCTGGGAGCCGCACGTGGTCGTGGATCGCGAGCTCATCACCGGCCAGAACCCCTTCTCGGACCAGGCGCTGGCCCAAGCGCTGATTGCGGCCCTGGCCAAGCGCTGAGCGACGGCCCGCCCCCTCTCTCCACGGATCAAGCATTCCCATCATGCAGAACTTCAGCTTCCACAACCCCACCGCCATCCATTTCGGCACCGGCGCGATCGCGCAGCTGAGCCAGCATGTGCCCAGCGAGGCGCGAGTGCTGCTGCTCTACGGTGGCAGCAGTGCCGAGCGCAACGGCACCCTGGCCGAGGTGCGCCAGGCCCTGCAGGGCCGCCTGGTCCAGGAGTTCGGCGGCATTGAGCCCAACCCGAGCTACGAGACCCTGATGCGCGCCGTTGAACAGGTGCGCTCGCAAGGGCTGGACTTCCTGCTGGCTGTGGGCGGTGGCTCGGTCATCGACGGCACCAAGTTCGTGGCCGCTGCGGTGCCTTACCCGCAGGACCCCTGGCACATCCTGGAGACCGGCGGAGCCGAAGTAAAGCAGGCGCTGCCCTTCGGCAGCGTGCTGACCCTGCCGGCCACCGGCTCGGAGATGAACGCCGGCTCCGTGATCACCCGACGCGCCACCCAGGCCAAGCGCGTGTTCCACAGCGCCCATGTGTTTCCGCGCTTCAGCATCCTGGACCCGGCGAAGATGGATTCGCTGCCGATCCGCCAGCTGGCCAATGGCGTGGCCGATGCCTTCACGCATGTGATGGAGCAGTACCTGACCTACCCCGCCCAGGCCCATGTGCAGGACCGCATGGCCGAAGCCCTGCTGCAGACCCTGGTGGACATTGGCCCCCAGGTGCTGGCTACCGAGCATGACGCAGCAGCACGGGCCAGCCTGATGTGGACCGCCACCTTGGCGCTCAACGGCCTCATCGGCGCGGGCGTGCCGCAGGACTGGTCCACCCACATGATCGGCCATGAGCTGACGGCGCTTCACGACATCGACCATGCCCGCACCCTGGCCGTGGTGCTGCCGGCCAATCTGAAGGTGCGCCGCTCGGCCAAGCGCGAGAAGCTGCTGCAGTACGCCGAACGCGTGTGGCAGCTGCGCGAAGGCGCTGAAGAGGCGCGCATCGATGCCGCCATCCAGCGCACCGAGGTTTTCTTCGAGAGCCTGGGCATTCCCACCCGGCTGTCGGCCTACGCGCTGGGTGCCGATGCGGTGGAACCCGTCATCAAGCAACTCGAGGCCCATGGCCTGACCGCGCTGGGCGAGCGCCGCGATGTCACGCTGGACATCAGCCGCCAGATCCTGCAGGCCGCGCTTTGAGCGTCGGCCATTCCACACACACCGAAAGAAAATTCCATGAGCTCCCGCATCCTGATGATCGTCACCTCCAACGCCCGCATGGGCGATACCGGCAAGCCCACAGGCTTGTGGGCCGAGGAGCTGGCCGTGCCCTACTACGCGCTGGTGGATGCCGGCGCCGAGGTGACGCTGGCCTCGCCGGCCGGCGGCCCCGCACCCATTGACCCAGGCAGCCTGAAGCCCGTGGGTCAGAACGACCCCGTCGTCGAGCGTTTCCTGGCCGATGCAGCCCTGCAGGCCCGTATCGCCGCGACGCCCAAGGCCGCAGACTTCGACGGCGCCAGCTTCGATGCCATCTTCTTCCCGGGCGGCCACGGCACCATGTGGGACCTGCCGGTCGATGCCGGCGTGACCCGCGCGGTGGAGCGCGCCTTCGCGGCCGAGAAGCTGATCGCTTCCGTCTGCCATGGTGCGGCCGGCCTGGTGACGGCCCGGCGCCCGGATGGCCAGTCCATCGTGAAGGATCTGCGCGTCAATTCCTTCACCGACGCCGAGGAAGTGGCCGTGGGCCTTGAGAAGGTCGTGCCCTTCATGCTTGAGGCGCGTCTGCGCGAACTGGGTGGCCGCTTCGAGGGGGCCGCGAACTGGCAGGCCTTTGCCATTCGTGATGGCCAGCTGATCACCGGACAGAACCCCCAGTCCTCGCACCTGGTCGCGCAAGAACTCTTGCTGGCCCTGGCTGCGGCCTCGCGTCAGTGAAGGTCGACGGATTCGGGGAGGCATGACCATGAAAGCCTTGCTGCTGACCGAAGCCGGGGCCGATTTTCAGCTCCGCCTGGCCGAGGTGGCCGCGCCCGAGCCAGGGCCGGGTGAGGTGCGCCTGCGAGTCCGGGCCTCCAGCCTCAATCCGGTGGACTACAAGTTTGCGCGCAGCGGGGCTGGCCTGAGCCTGCCGCATGTGCTGGGGATCGATGCCGCGGGCGAGATCGATGCCCTCGGTCCGGGTGTGACGGGCTGGGGCATCGGTGAGCGCGTGATGGCCTTGTGCAACCTCTACCGGTGGGGCGGCTTCGCCGAGCAGGTGGTGGTGGACGCCCAGGTGCTGAGCCGGCTGCCCAATGGGCTGTCGTTCGAGCAGGCGGCCACCTTGCCTTGTGCAGGTCTGACGGCCTGGCAGGCCCTGTTCCAGAAGTTCCCGCTTCGCCCGGGCCAGACCGTGCTGATCACGGCAGCCGGCGGTGGCGTGGGAGGCTTCGCCGTCCAGCTGGCCAAGCAGGAGCCGGGCGTGCGCGTGCTCGCCACCAGCTCGCGTTCGGCAGCGCGGGTCAGCGCCCTCGGTGCCGATGCCGTCATCGACTACCGCCAGGCGAATGTGGTGGACGCTGTCATGCGCCTCACCCAGGGCCGCGGCGTGGACGCCATCATCGATCTGGTCTCGGCCGAGTCGGCAACACAGCTGCTGCCCCTGCTGCGGCACAACGGCCATATCGTCTGCGTGGTGGGCCGCCCCAGCGATGCAACGCTGCCCCCCTGGGGCAAGGCCGTCTCCCTCCACGATGTGGCCCTGGGCTTTGCCTACCAGCACGGGGATGCGAGCGATCTGGCACGCATCGCCCGCGCCGGTGAAAGCCTGGCGGCCTGGGTGGCGGATGGGCTGATCCAGCCGCAGATTCAGGATGTCATCGCACTTGAGGCCGTGCCGGCCGCCCTGCGCCGGCTGGGCCAAGGCAGCACCCAGGGCAAGGTCGTTGTGCGCCTGTGATCCAGCGCCTGCTCCGTCTTGCCAATCCCTCTCTCGCCCAACTTCTAGCCCCTATGTCTAAGCTGTTCGAACCCCTGCGCCTGAAAGACATCACGCTGCGCAACCGCATCGGCGTACCGCCCATGTGCCAGTACATGGCCCGTGATGGCCTGCCCAGCGACTGGCACCTGCCGCACTACACGGCCCTGGCCCGCGGCGGTGCCGGCCTGGTCATCGTCGAGGCCACGGCCGTCTCGCCCGAGGGCCGCATCACCCCGGCCTGCCTGGGGCTCTGGTCCGATGAGCAGGCCGAGGCGCTGGCACCGATTGCCCAGGCCATCCGGCGCGCCGGCGCGGCGCCCGGCATCCAGATCGGTCATGCCGGCCGCAAAGCCAGTGCCCACCGCCCCTGGGAGGGCGACGATCACATTCCCGAGGCCGACGAGACAGCCTGGCCCACGATCTCTCCTTCGTCCATCGCCTTCGGTGCGCATCTGGACCGCGTCCCTCGTGCCATGAGCCGGGACGACATCCAGCGCGTGCAGAGCGACTTTGTGCAGGCCGCTCGCCGCGCTCTGGAGGCGGGCTTCGAATGGCTGGAGCTGCACTTCGCCCATGGCTATCTGGGCCAGAGTTTTCTGTCCACCTATGCCAATGCCCGCGATGACGAGTTCGGCGGCAGCGCACCGAACCGTGCTCGCTTCCTGCTCGACACCTTGCGTGCCGTGCGGGCCGTGTGGCCGGAGCGCTTGCCCCTGACCGCACGCCTGGGTGTGCTGGAGTTCGATGGGCGTGACGAAGCTGCGCTGCTGGAATCCGTGGACCTGGCACGTCAGTTCAAGCAGGCCGGCCTGGACCTGCTCAACGTGAGCATCGGCTTTTCAACCCCAACAGCACAGATTCCCTGGGGCCCGGGCTTTCTGGCGCCCATCGCCGCGCGGCTGCGTGAAGAGGCGGGGCTGCCCGTTTCGGCAGCCTGGGGCTTTGAGGACCCGATCGTGGCGGAACAGGCGCTGAACCAGGGGCAGCTGGATCTGGTGCTTGTCGGCCGTGCCCATCTGGCCAACCCGCATTGGCCCTATGCCGCAGCACAAGCCCTGAAGCTGGAGCGTGCGCCGTGGCTGCTGCCCGCCCCCTACGCCCATTGGCTTGAACGCTATCAACCCAGCCGCAAGGCCTGAACCCCAACATCCTCATGAGCATTCATATCCTTGCCACCCTGGAAGCCTTGCCCGAGTTCCGCAGCGCCGTGGATTCGGCCCTGCGTGAGCTGGTCCAGGCCACCCGCCAGGAACCCGGCAACCAGCGCTACGACCTCTACTGCGACGCCGAGCAACCCGAGGTCTTCCATATTGTTGAGACCTACAGCGATATGGCCGCGCTGGAAGCCCACCGGGGCACCCGGCATTACCTGTCCTACCGGGACCAGGCCCGGAGCTGGCTGCGCAAGCCCCCCGTGGTCCGGGTGCTTCGGGCGCTTGATCTTGCGGGTGTGATGCCCGTCACCGCTGTGTAAGGCTGCGCATCCGCGCCTCCACGGCTATAGGAACCATCATGAAACTCAAGAGCTTTCCCTCGATGCTGGCCTGGGCGCTGGTCAGCGGTGTGGCGCTGCTCGGCGCATCGACCATGACCTGGGCCCAGCCCCAGCCCGTCAGGGCCCAGGCGGAGCTGCAGTACGCCTGGACCCAGAGTCAATGGAACTTTGCGTCGTGGGCGCAAGCTCAGGCCTACGCCCAGGCGGACGTCTTCAAACGTGCGCCCCTGCACGGTGTCAAAGTCGACCGACAAGGACAGGTATTCGTCAGCACCGCGCGGCTCGTCGATGCGCGGGTGCCCGCCACACTGAACCGGCTGATCGAGCGTGCCGGACGCGTGACTCTGGAGCCATTCCCGAATTGGGGCCTGCACGCGCTGAATCGCCCCGACGGGCTGCGCAATGTGCTCGGTTTCGCCATCGACAGCAAGAATCAGCTGTGGGCGCTGGATATGGGCTTCGCCGCCGGAGACGTCGAGGCGGCGCCCGGCGCGCAGAAGCTCGTGATCTTCGATATCGAGAGCGGCCGCGAGCTCAGACGCTATCCGTTGCCCGACGCGGTGGCCGACCGCAAGACCAGCTTCCTGAATGACCTGGCGCTGGACGAGCGACGCCAACTGGCTTACATCAGCGACAGCGGCAGTCGCGCGGAGAACGGCGCCGCGGGCGGCATCATCGTGCTCGATCTGCAGACCGGCTTGAGCCGCCGCGTACTGGACCGCTCGCCCCTCACCGGCGACGATCCCGCCCGTCCCTTGTTCGTGAACGGCGAGCCCGCCCTGCCGGGTCAGGCGCTTCGAGTAGGGATCAACGGCATCGCGCTCAGTCCGGACGGCGAGCGGCTGTACTGGTCCATCACGACCGGCGATGCGGTCTATGCGCTGGACACCCGACACATCCGGGGTGACGCTCAGCCGCCCGCCGATCTTGAGGCGCATGTGATCGGTCCGGTCCGGTCCGGATCGGCGGAGGTTCTGATGGCATGGCCGTTGGTCCGGATGGCCAGATCTACGTCACCAACATCACGCTGAACCGCATCCAGCAGATTGACCCGACATCCTGGGGCGTCCGGACGCTGGTCGAGGGGCCCGAGTGGATCTGGCCCGACACCTTGGCCTTTGACCGCGAAGGCAATCTCTGGGCGTCGACCAATCACCTCAACCACGCCTTCTCGGGGCAAATGCAGTTCGACACCGCAAAGCCCAACTTTCGGATCTTCAAGATTCCTTTGGGGCATCTCAACTGAACACAGACGGGTGAATGCTCGAGCCGGCTCGGTGAAGCTGCTTTCAGCGCAGCCCTCAGTTGAACGTGCCGCGATGCCGGGATTGAGCGTCGATTGACCGCGTTTGGCGTAAGCGGTCGTTGCATGAACGGGGCTGGCCGACGGCTTGCAGCCTCAAACCGTCTTGGAAGGGCTTGGCCATTACTACTCGGCTGCGCGTGACCGCCCCCCCACATCCAGTCCGTAACTGACGGTTTATTCGCGTACAGAAGGCCAGGAGGGGCTAGCTCCCGAGCTTGGCAGTGCTCTCGCGTCACCTGCGATTCGCAGCCGCCAGCATGTCAAGGAGCGATCTCAGCCAGGAGCTGACGCGAAGGATCCAAAGCCTGGCCGAGCGCTTTTCACCTGACTACAGGTGGGTTGATCCACCTCAAGCGCCCGGCTTGCCGATAGCCGGATGGAGCGTTTCCGCCTCCTAGAATCGCCGTGCCGTGTTGCGGTTGAAGCAAAAGTTGGCCGGGAGCGGATTTAACTTAACGTTGGCCAATGAGGCCAAGCTATGGGTTAAGTCGTGGCGGGCGCTGCGCTAAACGCGCGCTGTGCCGTGTGGCGCGCCCGGCTGGGATCGAACCAGCAACCCCTGCCTTCGGAGGGCAGTACTCTATCCATTGAGCTACGGGCGCAGCGCGGCGGATTCTAGCAGTGCCGCGGGCTTGCACGGGGGAGGCCGGCAAGCGCGGCCGATATAATTTGACGCTTCAAGCCGCCTGCAGCTGGGGCGGCGCTGCGTGATTTCCAATTTGCCGAACGCCAACGAGGATTCAATGAGCGCACCCCAAGATCAAGGCCACCAACACGACGCACACGAGGCGCACGAAGGGCCGATCAAGACCCCCAAGCAGCTGATGTGGGCGGTGGGTTTCGCCTTCGTCGTGCCCGTGGTCGTGATCGTGCTGCTGGCCAACTATGTGTCCAGCGCCGCCAAGCCCGCCGCCGGCAGCGTGGGTCTGGAGGAGCAGGCCGTGGCCGCGCGCATCCAGCCCGTGGGCAGCATCGAGCTCAAGGACGTGTCCAACCCGGGCGCCATGAAGACCGGTGAGCAGGTCTTCCAGGCCCAGTGCGCCGCCTGCCACTCCACCGGCGCCGCCGGTGCGCCCAAGCTGGGCGACGCCGCCGCCTGGGGCCCGCGTCTGGGCCAGGGCTTCGACCTCCTGGTTCAGCACGCCCTCAAGGGCAAGGGCGCCATGGGCCCGCAGGGCGGTGGCGACCACAGCGACTTCGAGATTTCGCGCGCGGTGGTCTATATGGCCAACCAGGGCGGCGCCAAGTTCGAGGAGCCCAAGGCGCCCGCCGCCGCGGCTTCCGCGGCACAGTAATCGCCCGTACGCCTGGCAAGAGCCGCCCCCAGGGGCGGCTTTTTCATGCGGGCGTCTCAGGCAGGCCGGGGTTCGGCCACTACGCCATGGCGCTGCAACAGCTCGGCATGGCTCAGCGTCTCGGGCTGCCACAGGCCCGCTTCCACCGGCGCCAGGGCCAGGCCCATGTCCAGGCTGTGCACCAGACCCAGGCCCAGTGGCGTGGCCAGGTAGAGGCGATCCTGCTCGTCCAGCCAGCTGGCCTGCGCCGGACCGGCGGCCAGGCCGGTGTGGCTCAGCAGCTGCGGCGCGCGGGGATCGGCCGGGTTGTCGTTCAGGCGCCAGACCCAGGGTGCGGCCTCCAGCTGCACATAGACGCGCTGCGGGCCGTTCTGGAAGAACCAGGCGCCCTGCTCATCGGCCGCGTAGTTGCGGTGGATGAAGTCGCGCAGCTTCTCGTGCGTGATGCGGCTGCCCTTGACCTGGGGGAAGGGGCCGGCCGCCTGGATACGCTCGTCGCGCATATACCAGTCGCCGCGCGCGTCCAGGGCCAGCCAGCCGTAGCAGTGCGGCACATTGGGCCATTTCTTCAGGGCGGCTTCGACGATGGCGTCCATGGAGGGCTCCGGTGAAAGAGGTCGGTCAGAGCGCCTGGGCCAGCCAGTCGCCGACCTGGCGCGGCATCTGCATCACGCCTGCCGGCGGCGCCCCATGCGGAAAGCCCACATGGCCGCCGTGCGCCGGCTGCCAGAGCGTGACATGGCGGCCCACCTCGCTCGCGCGCGGCAGGCTCTCGGCCGGTACAAAGGGGTCGTTGCGTGCGTTCAGGGCCAGGGCCGGGATGCGGATGCGGGCGAGATGCGGCTTGGCCGAGGCGCGGTGCCAGTAGTCCTCGGTGTCGCGGAAGCCGTGCAGGGGCGCGGTGAAGAGATTGTCGAACTCGTAGAGATCGCGCGCCCGGGCCAGGCGTTCGCCGTCGAAGAGGCCCGGGTGCTGGCGCAGCTTGGCCAGGGCCTTGGGCACCATGCTGCGCAGGAACATGCGGGTGTAGACCAGGCGGTTGAAGCCCTGGCCGATGGCAATGCCGGCGGCGCGCAGGTCCAGGGGCGAGCAGATGGAGCAGACCGCCGCGGCCGTGGCCGAGGCGCTCTCGCCGGCCTCCTCGGCCCAGCGCATCAGGGCATTGCCACCCAGGGAGACGCCGGCGGCAATCAGCGGGCCGCGGTGCGCGGCCTTGAGCCGCGCCAGCATCCAGCCGATCTCTTCATAGTCGCCCGAGTGGTAGGCCCGCGGCGCCAGGTTCAGCTCGCCCGAGCAGCCGCGGAAATGCGGCATGGCAAAAGCCCAGCCGCGCTCGCGCGCCATGGCCGCGAAGGCCTGCGAATACTGGCTTTGCGAGCTGCCTTCCAGGCCATGGAAGAGCACCAGCAGGGGCTGCTGCGGGGCGGACGGCGTGGCGCCGGGCTCGGGCTGCAGATGGTCCACATCCACGAAGTCGCCGTCCGGCGTGGTCCAGCGTTCGCGCCGAAAACGCGGGGGCGCGCCATGAAAGCGCCGCGCGTACAGCGCCGGCCAGATGGTCTGGGCATGGCCGCCCGGCAGCCACAGCGGCGCGCGGTAGCGCATCTCAGTGCAGCGTGGCCGGTTCCTCGACCACCTCCTGGATATCGTGGGCCGTGCCCGGGCTGGCATGGTGCAGCACCATGCGCCAGCCTTCGGCGGTCTTCAGATAGACATTGGTGGCGATGACCCAGGCGCTGTGCTGGCCCTCGGGGCCTTCCACCTGCACCCGCTCCAGCACCTGGTGGATGGCGGTGTCACCGCTATGCAGGCGCCGCACCCGCTCGGGGTGCACCGCGATCGCGCCCTGGGCGAACATGCCCTCGAAGGCGGCGCGTATGGCGCCCAGGCCCACCAGGCGGGGGCCGCCGGGGTGCACGCAGGAGACCTCGTCCTCATCGGCCCAGACCGACATCAGACGCTCCAGGTCGGCGCTCTGCAGCGCCTCGTAGAACTGGGCCTCGGTGTCCTCGGGCGCGGCCAGCAGGGCCGCGGTCTGGGCTTTGGGGCGCTGCATGGGGCTCAGTGGTGGCCGTGCAGGACTTCGCCGGCCTTGAGCTTGTAGACGGTGCCGCAATAGGGGCACTTGCCGCCGCCTTCATGCGTCACGTCCACGAAGACGCGCGGGTGGTTGCTCCACAGCGCCATCTTGGGGTTGGGGCAGGCCACCACGCCGGGGCCCTGCACGTCCTTGGCCGTCACTTCGACCACTGCCTTTGCTTCGCTCATGATGATTTTCTTTTCTCGGGGGAGGGATCAGACCAGGGTCAGCCACTCGGCGTACTTGGGGTTGCGGCCGTTGACGATGTCAAAGAAGGCCGCCTGGATCTTCTCGGTGATGGGGCCGCGCGAACCGGCGCCCAGCTCGATGCGGTCCAGCTCGCGGATGGGCGTGACTTCGGCGGCGGTGCCGGTGAAGAAGGCCTCGTCGCAGATATAGACCTCGTCGCGGGTGATGCGCTTTTCCACCAGCTTCAGGCCCAGGTCCTGGCAGATGTGGAAGATGGTGTTGCGGGTGATGCCGTTCAGGGCGCCGGCCGAGAGGTCGGGGGTGTAGACCACGCCGTTCTTGATCACGAACAGGTTCTCGCCCGCGCCCTCGGAGACGAAGCCGGCGCTGTCCAGCAGCATGGCCTCGTCATAGCCCTCGTCCGTGGCTTCCATATTCGCCAGGATGGAGTTGGTGTAGTTGCTCACCGCCTTGGCCTGGGTCATCGTGATGTTGACGTGGTGGCGGGTGTAGCTGCTGGTCTTGACGCGGATGCCGCGCTTCAGGCCTTCCTCGCCCAGATAGGCGCCCCAGGCCCAGG
Organism: Shinella sp. XGS7; assembly: GCF_020535565.1. Taxonomy (NCBI): domain Bacteria; kingdom Pseudomonadati; phylum Pseudomonadota; class Alphaproteobacteria; order Hyphomicrobiales; family Rhizobiaceae; genus Shinella; species Shinella sp. XGS7. Next base: position 1,153,279 of record NZ_CP084758.1, read on the forward strand.
CGGCCACCATCAGGTGCACCTTGTTGCCCTTGGGGCTGACGCCCAGCTTTTCGGAACCGATCCAGGTCAGGGGGCGCAGATAGCAGCTTTCCAGCTGGTTCTCGCGCACCACCTGCTTCTGCGCGGCCTCGACCTGCTCGAGCGTGAAGGGGATCTTCATGCGCAGGATCTTGGCGCTGTTGAACAGGCGCTCGGTGTGCTCGCGCAGGCGGAAGATGGCCGTGCCCTTGTCCGTCTTGTAGGCACGCACGCCCTCGAAGGCGCCGCAGCCATAGTGCAGGGTGTGGGTCAGCACATGGATCTTGGCGTCGCGCCAATCGACCAGCTGGCCGTCCATCCAGATCTTGCCGTCGCGGTCTTCCATGGACATGGGGAACTCCTGTTGCTCAGAGGTAGGGCAGATGATCCGGGGATTTTATGCGTGCCGGCACAGGCTCCGACGCCGCGACCGGGCTTGCGGCATATGTCACGCAATTCGCCCGCATCTGCGCGTGGCGCCCGCAGCGCCCCCGCGGCCGCGGGGGGCCGGAGCTGACGGGATTGGGGTCATCTTGCCTAGAGTCTTGACCCAGCACTCCGCCATCCAAGGTCCGTCATGTCCAAGAATTCGCTCCTCGCCACCGCCGTCTGCCTCGCCCTGGGGCTGGGCAGCTCGCTGGTCCAGGCCGCCAAGCCCGCCGCCAGCGGCCCGGCCTGCAGTGCCGGCAGCACCAGTGTGGTCTTCGTCGACTGTGCCGGATCCTTCGAGGGCAATCTGGCCGGAGCCCTGAGCAGCGCGCAGATTGCGACCCTGAACAGCCAGTTCGGCGACAAGGGCTTTCATTTCAACGCCGCCAGCATGCTCTACAGCAAGAGCGACGCGGCCGGCAACGGCGTGTTCAGCGGCGACGGCAAGAACTTCAGCCTCAGCTTCGATGAGGGCTACCGTGCCACCGGCCTGTTCGTGATCGGCCTGAAGCAGGCCACGCGCTACAGCTTCTACCTCTTCGACGGTGGCAGCGCCGGCATCGACAGCCTGAGCTTCAATGTGAACGGCGTGGTGAGCCAGCAGACGGGCGGCCTCTCGCACGCGGTCTATATCGGCAACGCGCTGACCCCGGCCGTGCCGGAGCCCGGCAGCTACGCGCTGATGCTGGCCGGCCTGGCGGCCGTGGGCTTCATCGCCCGGCGCCGCGGCCGGCGCGCCTGAGCTGCCTGATCAGGCCGCGTCGGGGCCGGCTTCGGGCCGGCTCAGCTTCCAGCGCGCCACGCGGCCGCCTTCCAGCGCCACCTCCACGCTGACGCCACCGCTGTCGGTCCAGACATAGGTCTCGGGCGCATCGGCGGTCTTGCGGCCCAGGCTCAGGGTCAGGGGCAGCACGTCGACCAGCTTCATGCCCGGCTTGAGCTTGGCATTGAGCATCACCGCGCTGTCCACATGGCCCACGGGCGAGCTGGTCGCCATGCGCATCACCCGCATCAGGCGCGTGAACTGCATCAGCAGCCAGAACACGACGGCCGTGAGCGCCAGGATCACGCCTTTCCAGCCATAGAGAACGCCACCCAGCACCAGGGCGGCCAGGGCCAGGGCCCCACCAATCCATTGATTCATGGGGCGCGATGCTACCGTGTCGCCAGGCCCGGATCGGCCGGGCCGTCCTCCAGCGCGTCCCAGCCATAGGCGCGCTCCACCTTGGCCACGCGCAGCTCGTAATGGCGGTACCAGTGGGCGCGGCCCTGCTCGCGCGCGGCCTGGTGCTCGGCCACGGCGCGCCAGGCCTTGATGTCCTCCAGGCTGCGCCAGTAGGACACGGTGATGCCCAGGCCTTCGCCGTCGCGCGCGCTTTCCACGCCCAGATAGCCGGGCTGCTGCGCGGCCAGCTCGCCCATGCGCCGAGCCATCTCGCCGTAGCCGGCCTCGCCGGGCGTGCGCTGGCTGGTGAAGATCACCGCGTAATAGGGCGGCTGGGGACGGGGGGCGAAGCGTGAGTCGGTGGCGGACATGGACGGCTCTCCGGACAAGGCCGCCATTGTGGCCGCGATCACCCCTTAGAGCCCGCGCGCCAGCTCCATGGCTTCCTCGATGCGCTCCACGCCATGCACGGTCAGGCCCTCGATGGGCTTCTTGGGCGCATTGGCCTTGGGCACCACGGCCACGCTGAAGCCCAGCTTGGCCGCTTCCTTGAGCCGCTCCTGGCCGCGCGGCGCGGGTCGCACCTCGCCGGCCAGACCCACCTCGCCAAAGGCGATGAAGCCCTTGGGCAGGGCGCGGCCCCGCAAGCTGCCCTGGATGGCCAGCAGCACGGCCAGGTCGGCCGCGGGCTCGCTGATGCGCACGCCGCCCACCGCGTTGATGAACACGTCCTGGTCCATGGTGGCCACGCCCGCGTGGCGGTGCAGCACGGCCAGCAGCATGGCCAGGCGGTCGCGCTCCAGGCCCACCGAGAGCCGGCGCGGGCTGGGGCCGCCGCTGTCCACCAGGGCCTGCAGCTCCACCAGCATGGGCCGCGTGCCTTCCAGCGTCACCAGCACGCAGGCGCCGGGCACCGGCTCGCCATGGGTGGAGAGGAAGATGGCGCTGGGATTGGCCACGCCCTTGAGCCCCTTCTCGGACATTTCGAAGACGCCGATCTCGTCCGTCGGGCCGAAGCGGTTCTTGACGGTGCGCAGGATGCGGTAATGGTGGCCGCGGTCGCCCTCGAAATAGAGCACGGCGTCGACCATGTGCTCGACGACGCGCGGGCCGGCGATCTGGCCTTCCTTGGTGACATGGCCGACGAGCACCATGGCGCAGCCGCGGGCCTTGGCGATGCGGGTCAGGTGGGCGGCGCATTCGCGCACCTGGGCCACCGAGCCCGGCGCGGAGCTGAGCTGCTCGGAGTAGAGGGTCTGGATGGAGTCGATCACGCAGAAGGCCGGCGCCTCGGCCTCGATGGTGGCCAGGATCTTCTCCAGGCTGATCTCGGCCAGCACCCGCACCTTGGCGCCCGAGAGGCCCAGGCGGCGCGAGCGCATGGCGATCTGCGAGCCCGATTCCTCGCCCGTGACGTAGAGCACCGGCAGGCGCTGCGAGAGGTCTTCGATGGCCTGCAGCAGCAGGGTGGACTTGCCGATGCCCGGGTCGCCGCCGATCAGCACCACGCCGCCGGCCACGATGCCGCCGCCCAGCACCCGGTCCAGTTCCTCCTGGCCGGTGGGCGTGCGGTCGTAGTCGGTGGCCTCGATCTCGCTGAGCGTGGCCACCGGCTGGCTCTTGGCCAGGGCCTGGTAGCGGTTCTTGCCGCCGCCCGCCGGCTCGGCCACGCCCTCCACCAGGGTGTTCCAGGCGCCGCAGCCCGGGCAGCGCCCCAGCCATTTGGCGCTGGTGGCGCCGCAGTCGGAGCAGGTGTAGATGGATTTTTCCTTGGCCATGCGGCGATTGTCGCCGCCCGCCTCAGTGCGCCCGCAGCAGGCGCAGGGCGTGGGGCAGGGAGTCGGCCTGGGGCAGCCAGTGGTCCAGCAGCAGGCCCAGGGCCACGCCCAGCACCAGCATGGCCAGGGCGGGCTTCCAGGTGTGGCTGAGCGCCCGGCGCAGCCAGCCCTCGCGCTGGCGCCGCCAGGCAAAACCGCCGGCCAGGCCGGCCAGACCCAGCTCCAGCACCACGGCCAGCAGCACGTCCACGCCGAAGAGCGCAAACACGCCCAGGCCCAAGAGGGCCATCAGCAGGGCGCCGATGGCCAGCACCACCAGCAGGGGCACGGCCACCACCGCGCCCTCGTCCGAATCCAGGGCTGCGGCGCCCAGCTTGGCGGTCTGGCCGGCGATCTCGCCCGCGGCCTCGCCCAGGCCGCTGCCGGCGTCCAGCACCTCGTCCACCTCGAAGCTGGCGCTGGCACCGCCGCCGCCAAAATCGCCACCCCCTCCCGTGCGGATGGGCACAGTACCGCCCGTGCCGCCACCACCGCGGGGCGTAGGCAGCAGCTCCAGCGCGTCCAGCACATCGGGCCCGTCGCCCGAGGCCTGCGATTCGCGGCCCAGCAGATAGCCGGCCCACAGGCGCAGCAGGGCCAGATAGAAGCAATAGCTCAGGGGCAGGGCGATGGCATAGCGCAGGCCCAGGGCTTCCACGCCCAGCACGCGCAGCAGCCCGCCCGCTGCCATCAGGCCGCCCAGGGTCAACAGGGCGATCAGCAGCACATGCAGGCGCAGCCAGCGCTCGCGCTGCAGGCGCTGGCGGGTGTCGTGCACAAAGGCGCGCTCGCGCTGCTGCGGCGAGTGGCGCTGCTGGCTGGCACGGTTGCGGGCGCGGTTGGCGGCGGTGGGCGACATGGGGGCGGCAGAAGGTCCGGGCGAGGCGTCCACTGTAGCCGCCGAGTCGCCGGCATCGCCTATGCTGGGGCTCACACGGAAGGGGGAGACGGGTGAGAGACGAACTGGATTCGCGCCCCGCGCAGGACGAGATGCAGACGCTGCTGGCTCAGGCCCGGCCGGGGCTGGTCCCGGGCGAGCTGGACTTCGGCGCGCTGGACGAAGCCGCGCTGCGGCGCCTGGATGCGCATCTGGCTGCCGCGGAGCAGGGCCGCTGGACCGACTTCTACGCCGACCGCGCGCGGCCCTGCCCCTTCTTCGTGGACAAGCCCGACGAGAACCTGGTGCGCTGGCTGGAGCAGGGGCTCCTGCCCGCCGGCGGTCTGGCCCTGGATGTGGGCTGCGGTCATGGGCGCAATGCCCTGCACCTGGCCCGCGGCGGCTGGGCGGTGCAGGCCCTGGATGCCTCGCCCACCGCCCTGGCCTGGGCCCGCGAGCGGGTGGCGGCCAGCGGCCTGCCGGTGCAGCTGATCCAGGGCCTGGTACAGGATTACCGCGGCGACGATGAGGGGCCGGGCCTGGACCTGGTCTACGACTCCGGCTGCTTCCACCACATCGCTCCGCATCGCCGTCGGGGCTACTTAGCCCATCTGGCGGCCCAGTTGCGCCCCGGCGGCTGGCTGGGCCTGGTGAGCTTCCGGCCCGAGGGCGGCAGCGGCTGGAGCGACGCCGAGGTCTACCGCCGCGCCAGCCTGGGCGGTGGCCTGGGCTACGCGGCCGAGACCCTGCAGCGCTGGCTGGCCGAGGCCGGGCTGCAGACCCTGGCCTGCTCGGCCATGCGCGAGCTGGGCCCCGAGGCACCGCACTTCGGCAAAGAATTCCTCTGGACCCTGCTGGCACGGCGCGCCTGAGACACTGCTGACACAAACCGGCCTGACTGGCCGCTAAGCTGCGCCGGCAGTCTCCAGGGATGCGGGCGAGCAGCGCATCGCAGCGCAAGTCCCTGCGGCCGCGGAGCGTCGGTCTGCGTGCTACAACGCGGAGCCGGCTACAAGAACACCCTCTCACACGCACAGGTCACAGCATGGAATTCTCGGTTTGGCTTGCCTTCTTCGCCGCCGCCTGGGCGATCAGTCTCTCGCCGGGGGCGGGGGCCATTGCCGCCATGAGCGCGGGCCTGAACCACGGCTTCAAGCGCGGCTACTTCATGACCTTCGGCCTGGTGCTGGGCATCCTGACCCAAATCGTGCTGGTGGGTGCGGGTCTGGGCGCGCTGATCGCGGCCTCCTCCCTGGGTTTCGCCATCGTCAAATGGGCGGGCGTGGCCTATCTGGTCTATCTGGGCGTGCAGCAGTGGCGGGCGCCGGCCCGGCCCCTGGTGGCCGAGGCGGGCGAGGGCCAGGCCAGCGCGGTCACGCGGCGCCAGCTGGTGCTGCGCGGCTGGGGCATCAATGCGGTCAACCCGAAGGGCACGGTCTTTCTGCTGGCCGTGGTGCCGCAGTTCCTGGATCTGCACGTGCCCCTGGCCAAGCAGTACGCGGTGATCGGTGCCACCCTGATGTTCACCGACCTGGTGGTGATGGCCGGCTACACCGTGCTGGCCGCCCGCGTGCTCTCGGCCCTGCGCTCCGAGCGCCATCTGCGCCTGATGAACAAGACCTTCGGTTCGCTCTTCATTGCCGCGGGCGCCCTGCTCGCCAGCTTCAAGCGCGCCTTCTGATTTCCTGATGGCCCAGGCAGGCCGCCGCTGGGCGGCCTTTTTCTTGCCTCGCATTCCTCGCTCATGTCCCAACTCTCCGACCGCTGGCTGTTCTGGGTGCCCACGCTGATCTGGGCCAGCACCTGGCATGTGATCCTCTACCAGCTCGCCAGCGGCGTACCGGTGCTCAGCTCGGTGGGCTGGCGCTTTGCGCTGGCGGCCGGGCTGCTAGCGGCGCTGGCGCGCTGGCAGGGCCAGGGCCTGCGCGGCCTGCCGCTCTCGGCCCATGGCCTGATGCTGGCCACCGGCATCGTGCAGTACAGCGGCAACTATGTCTCGGTCTACGAGGCCGAGCGCCACATCCCCTCGGGCCTGGTGGCGGTGCTGTTCTGCCTGATGGTCTTCGGCAATGCGCTCTCTGGCCGGGTCTTCTTCGGCCAGGCGGTGACGCGGCGCTTTCTGCTGGCGGCGGCCGGCGCGGTGGCCGGGGTGGTGATGATCTTCTGGCCCGAGATCGCCGCCACCGGGGCGCGCCCCACGGCCGCCCTGGGCCTGGGCCTGGGCCTGCTGGCGGTGCTGGCGGCCTGCATCGGCAATGTGCTGACGCTCACGCTCACCCGCCGCGGCCTGCCCCTGGTGCCGGTGCTGGCCTGGAGCATGGGCTATGGCGCGGCCTTTCTGCTGATCAGCTCCCTGCTGAGCCCGGCCGGCCTGCGCTTCTCCTGGCAGCCCAGCTATCTGCTGAGCCTGCTCTATCTGGCGGTGGCCGGTTCGGTGATCGCCTTCGTGATGTATTTCAAGCTGGCCCAGCGCCAGGGCCCGGCCCGCGCGGCCCTGACCGGGGTGGTGATCCCGGTGATCGCGCTGGCCATCTCGGCCCTGTTCGAGGGCTGGCGGCCCACGCCCCTGTCCCTGGCCGGCATGGGCCTGAGCCTGGCCTGTATCTGGCTGGCTACCCGACCCGCGGCACGCTGAACCTTCAGGCCGCGCCCATCAGGCGCTGGGCCAGGGCGGCCTTGTCGTGGATGTCCAGCTTGCGGTAGAGCTGGCTGAGCTGGCTGCGCACCGTGTGCGGTGAGACGCCCAGGCGGCGGGCGATTTCCTTGTGGCTCAGGCCCTCGGCAAAGCGCTGGGCCACCTCCTGCTCGCGCGGGCTCAGGCCCGCCAGCAGGCGCGCCGGCGCGCCGCGGCCGCGGCGCTGCAGGGCGATGGCGCGCGACACATGGGGCCAGGCCCCCTGCAACTGCTCGCGCTCGGGGCGGCCGAAGGGCCGGCCCTCGCTGCGGTAGAGCACCAGCCAGCGCCCGGGCGGGCCACCGGCCAGCGGGGCGTCGCCAAACAGCATCAGCTGGCGCAGGCCGTGGCGCCGGGCGAACTGGTCCAGGGCCTCGCGCCCCAGCCCCGGGTAGAGGCGCCGGCAGTCCACGCTCAGGGGCGCGGCCAGGCCGGCCAGAAAGCGCTGGGTCAGGGGATCGTCGGCCGAGAGGGCGGCGTAGTCGCCCAGGATGCCGGCCTCGCGGCCCTGCACATGGGCCTCGGTGATGTGCAGGGCGGGCCCCGTGCTGGCCGCGCCCAGGCCCAGCACCGCGCCGTCAAAGCCCAGCCAGGGTTGCAGCCGCGCCAGCAGGGCGGCCGGAAACTCCGCGGCGCCGCCGGCCTGCTCGGCCAGCTCGTAGAGCTCCACCAGGGCGGCGCAGAAGGCGTGGTGCATGCGGCGCACTATCGAGGCGGCGGGGGCTGAGCGTCAATCCGGCGGCGCCCGGGGCTCAGTTGGGCACGTCGATGCGGCCCGGCTGCAGGGCGATCAGATCCGCTGTGGCCGGCTGGGCGGCGATGGCGGGCAGATTGCCATCGTCCAGTGGCGTGCTGGACGAGGCCCGGGCCCGGGCGCGCAGCACCTGGGAGGGCGGCAGGGCGGCGCCGCTGCGCAGATGCTCGTACATCAGGTCCAGGGCACGCAGGGTGTAGACATGCAGGGGCACCAGGGTGCGCGGGTACAGGCCCACCAGGGCGTCGAAGTGGTTGGCGTCGGTCACCTCGTAATAGCGCAGCGGGCTGCCGGGCTCCTGGCCCTGCTGCAGGGCGGCGTAGGGGCGCGAGGTGTGGTTGACGGGCAGCAGGGCGTCGGAGCGGCCGTGCAGCAGGATGGCGGGCTTGCCGCGCAGGCGGCCGCTGACGCGCACCTCGTCCAGGCCCTGGCGCAGGCGCGCGGCCTGGGCCAGCTCGGTGGCACTGGGCTGGCTGCGGCCCACGGCGGCGCCGGTGGCCAGGCGGCGCAGGCAGGCCGCGCCGTCCAGGTTGAGATCGGTGGTGCCGCTGCCGGGCGAGACCGAGAGCAGGTAGAGCGCCGGGCCGCCCACCGAGTTCTCATTGATCAGGTTGTAGGCCCCGGCGAGAAAGCCCAGGCCACCGCCCGTGGCCCAGGCCTGGCTCATGGCCGCGGCACCGGGCGCCACCGGCGTGCGGTAGCTGGCGTCGATGCCGGCCACGCCATAGCCGCACAGGCTCTCGCTGACCGAGGCGCGGGCATAGGCATTGGCATAGGTGTGGGCCACCAGCTCGGTGAACTCGAAGCCCGAGTGCGCGTCGTGCAGCAGGTCGCTCTCGGGTTCCCAGCCATAGGCATGCAGACGCTGCAGGGCCTCGGCCGCCTGGCCCGCGGCGTCGCTGGCCTGCAGCAGGCCCATGGCCTTGAGGCTGGCGCAGCGCTGGCTGCCGAAGGCGGCGATCACATAGCTGCTGGCCCCGCCGGCCTGGGCGGCGCAGGGCTGGTAGAGCGCGGCCAGGCTGGTGTAGTCATAGAGCGGACGGCCCGAGAGGGCGACAGTCTGGCCGCCGCGCCGCACCTCGGCCGCGGCCTGGGCCGGCAGATTCACCTGGGGTTCGGCGGCCACCACGGCGTCGATCAGGCCCTGGCTGTCCTGCTCGGCCGCGCGCAGCACGGCGCCGCCGCCATTGGAGATGCTGGCGGCGATCACCAGGGTGTTCTCGGGCCGCAGATCGGCCTCGGGGAACTGGCGGTTGAGCACATAGAAGGCGGTCTGCAGGGCCTGCAGGGTGTAGAGCCCCCAGTCCTTTTCCGGGTTGCGCTTGCCATGGGCATGCTTGAGGGCCAGGTGCTGGGGCTGGCGGCGGCGGAACTCGCCCAGGTCTTCACCCAGCAGATTGGCGTTGAAGCCCAGGTCCTTGCGCTGGCCGGCGGTCACGGGCTCGCCGTCCAGGGTGTAGGCCTGGTCGCGGTCCAGGTCGTGCAGACCCATGCCCGTGCCCTTGTCGGTGGCGGCCACGGCGCAGCCCTTGTTGTAGGCCCATTCGCCGATGGTCCCCAGCTCGCCGTAGACCGGGCGCGAGCCGCTGGAGGGCACGGCCACCAGGCAGGGCTGGCGCGGATTGAAGCTGGCCGGCACGCCCACGATCACGGCCACGTTCTGCTGGCCGCTGCCGTCGTCGATGCGGGCCAGGTACTCGCTGCCCTGGTTGGCGCCGGGCAGCAGGCGGCCGTAGTAGCGCCCGAAGCCGCCGGCCGCGCTGGTGTCCAGCAGGCCGGTGTAGCTGGTCTTGAGCGCCAGGGTGCGGCGCTCGGGCGCGCCGGGATTGGCGCCGGGCTCGTAGGCGATCAGGGCGTCCAGCGAGGCGGCGCGGCCGGTGAGCAGGCCGGCGCTCTGGCCGTCGTAGTCGCTGCGCTGGGGTTCCGCGGCCAGAAAGCCGGGGCGGCTGAGATAGGGGTTGGGACTCTGGGTGTTGCTGTCATCGCCGCCGCAGCCCGCCAGGGCCAGGGTCAGCAGGGGCAGGCAGGCGCCGAGGCGGCGCAGGGCAGGGCGGCAGGGCATGGCGAGGATGTCTCCGGCGGTCGAGGATGGATGTGCGCCATCGCTTCGACCCGATCACCATGGCGCTGCCCGCCACCTTAGGGAGGGGGCGCGCGCCGCGCCATCGCGCAAATGCATGAGTGGGGTGAGTGCGGCCGCGAGGGGGGCTCAGAACTCGGGCTTGCCGCGCCGCCCCGACTTGATCTCGGCGCGCAGCGCCTTGCCCGCCAACCGCCGCTGCTGCGAACCCCAGGTGGGCTTGGTGGCGCGGCGGGCCTTGGGCGTGTGGGCCACGCTCTGCACCAGGGCCAGCAGGCGCTCCACGGCCTCGGCGCGGTTCATCTCCTGGCTGCGGTGCTCCTGGGCCTTGATCACCACCACGCCCTCGGTGCTGATGCGCTGGTCCGAGAGCGCCAGCAGGCGCTCCTTGATGAGCGGCGGCAGGGTGGAGCGGCGGATGTCGAAGCGCAGATGCACCGCGCTGGCCACCTTGTTGATTATTGACCCTAGTAGGCAAGGTACTCAAACCGCTAAAGCGCCCCGTTGGCTGCGACTTCCCGGCACTTGAGTAGTCCAGTGTTGCCCCTCGTGCTACCCATACTCAAACCAGAAGCTTTGATAGGGTGACTATGACTGGCTTAGTGGGGCAAGTCTCCATAAGGGGACGCGTCAGGGCTGTTCGGAGTTTGGGGAGAGCGCGAGAGGGTTGAACAGCCTGTTCATAACGTGTGTGTAATATGTTGATAAGTTGAGGCCAGATTCTCAAGCCGAAACCTTGCCACGGCCCGCCTTCACCTCAGAGCGGGAGGCCTTTGTCTTAAGCCGACGCTGTTTCGAGCTGAACGTTGGTGTTGTCGCTCGGCGAGGCTGCCGCACTAGGCTGACGCACTGGATCATGTCGTTTAGTCTTGCCAGGGCCTCCGTTCGATTTTTCTCGTGGCTGCGCGATGTTTGAACCTTTATGACAATTTCTCCGTCCTTGGTCACGCGATGATCCGAAAGGGAAAGTAGCCGGGCCTTTACGTCGGCGGGGAGACTCGAAGCGCGAATGTCAAATCTCAAGTGGACCGCGCTTGAAACTTTGTGAACGTTTTGACCGCCAGGCCCACTCGAGCGAATGGCGGAAAAATCAACGTCATGCTCGGACGCTCTTGCCGGCATAGGTATTCCTTTTTGGGTTCGACTGACCATCCATTGGCGCTGCTAGGCTCAAACCTCCGCATTGCCGCTCATTGTTTGCCTGCTACTAGCCAGCTCAACCGATGATGCCGCAGAACGGACTCAGTCCACTGTCGCCTCCGCCAGGGCAGCAGCTCCGTTCAGCACGGTATGCTGGGTGGGCGTGGTGCTGGACCTCGAGCCAGGAGCTTCCTGAGCATCCGCCTCGACATTGGCCGGCGAAGGTCGTATCCGTCCGGCCAACTCACCTTGAACGGCCCAGGGCCGTCGGACGCAGCGCTTCCGAGAATGCATGCCGTTGATCGGGGGCAGGCCATGGTGAGCGAAGTCGCCAGGTTGTGGGCTGGGCTCGGATTGTTTCCGCTGGAAGTGATTGCGGCATGCGAGGGCAAATCGACCAAGAGCTTTCTGGCCGAAGCAACAGGTCTATCGCCAGCGCACTTGAGCAGCAGTGGGCTGCAAATCAAGAACCAAAAGCGGTTGAGTAGGCTCCGACAGGACTCGCTTGACTATGCCCGAAACGGTCTGGCGGCCAAGGGCTACGCGCCGGATGAGATCGAACAGTACATCGCCGCCTGTCCGGAGACCGCGCTGGCTGGCCTCGCCTACAGACTTGGTCATGCGGGGCCGGCGCCCCTATCGCTGGCGATGTCCCTCGGCGCACGCTTGGATCGACTGGTACTGGACGTACTCAGGTGCGTCGAGAACGATGAGGTATCCGAGTACCAGTGCCTGTTGATTGACTTCCTGGATGAGGAAAAGCACTTCGTCGAGGACCAGAAGTACACCGCTGATATTGCCGAAATCCGTCGCGCGCTTGCAGCTGCCACCGACTGGGCAAGCCTGCAAGGTCCGTCTGATGCCGTGGTTCAGCATGTTCTGCTCGCGGTTCTTGCCGCCGTCGACGTCGAGTGGGGTGCCCGCTACTTCGGCAGCCTTGCGCCGACACCGACCTTCTTGTGGCTCGCCCCGCAGTTTCATCCTGACTTCGATGCCTCGAATTCCAAGGGGATGAAGCGGAACGTCGTCACCCGCCCGGTGTCCAAGCTTTTCGATCTGCTCTGGGCCGTCGCAAAGAAGGGAACCAGCCAGCACGCCAGGTGGCCTGCGAAATCGCCCAGCCCATCGAGGCTGGCCGCGGACATTGGCGATGAAAACACAGCCGATGGTGTCATCCGGAAGTGGACAAATGGCGCGAAGCTCATTCGACTCGACCAAGTGACCGAGCTTTGGGCAAGCCTCACGGCGAACTTGTCAGGGGGAACGAAATTCGAGGTGCCATTCCCATGGATCGCCGTTGCCTTGTGGATGGAGCGCGCTCTCCTGCGAGGCGCCGTCAAACCCAAGTCCGCCCTGCCAAAGACGATCTTCTTCCTATCTGACCTCGCTTACCAATCTATCTGGGCGGGCCACAGGAAACGCTGGGCAGACCAACTCCCCGAGCCAGGGCAGCTTCCCTGGCCCGATTGGTTGCTAGCTCAGTCGTCCTGGCCTGACTGGATGCGGTCTTCCCAGTCGTCCGGCCGGCCGTCTTCGCCCCGCGATTGCCAGTAGGCGTCATTGTTGGGGTTCAGTTGGTCAGCCCGGTTGTCTTCGTCATGCTTTCTGGGCGGTTCGGAGCCGCCGGTACGAGGGCCGGTCATGTCATTTCCCCCCTTTCGCGGCCGCCTTTGATGCAGCGCTTTCGATTCTGCGGACATGCTGTGGCGGCGGGGTGCTGCCACCAAGGGTCTTCGCGTAGCCGGACTTCATTCTTGCGACGTCAGCCACCGTCGGGGCCTGGTGAGGTCCTGTGGGCTTCTTGCTCATCATCTGCTCCTGTTGATGCGGTCACGCCGACCGCCAGGCAACTATGGCGTGGACCCAGCCAATCCTTGTTCCGGTTTCGTTCAGAAGAGACGGATGAGAAAGCCCCCCGCCCTCGCCCCGGATGTGCTGCAAGGGTCCGGGTCGCCAATTGAGCGCGGCCATCGGCGCGAGACAATCGCTGTAGTCCGCTGGGCTCAACGCTTGGACGCCGCAGGGCGCAGCGACGACCGCCTGGCATAACGCTGGAGGTCGCGATGCCACACAAACAAATGGAGTCCGAGTTCATCTCCCCCGTCGCTGACGAGATTTCGGCGGTGCTTGAGCACTACCGCTTTGTGTTGCCAAGCCTCGAGGCCGAGGGACGTCGCGCCAAGGAACAAAGCACGGAACTGCAGCAGTACCGAGCTGACGCCCGCGAAAGGCTTGGTCTCGCCATCTCTGACGTTTGGGTCGAGCACTACCAGCGCGGCCCCGTGGATCAGAACGAACTGAAGCATCTCCGGACCGCCGTTGCACGCAGCACGATTGGGCTGTCCGGCGAGGAGTTGGAAGGTCTGCTGTCCGTACTGAGGGTCCGCCACTTCTTGCGGATCGCTGTTAACCCTCAGCTTCTTGCCGGAAGCAAATACCACCGCCGTCGCAAGCCGCCAACTGCATGACCGTCGGCACCAGTCGCGAGAGGGCCGAGCACTTTCAGCCGGATGCGTTCATCCGAGCGGCCACTTGGTTCATGAATCCAGTCAGTTCCTCGACCGCCAGGTCCCAGCCCTTGTTGTCAACGCCGCGTCGTACCTTGGGCAGCAGCGTCACGAGGATCGTCCCCGGTTGTTCGGCCAACTTCCGGTGGCGGTATGCGGTTAACTGGTCGACCAAGTCCACGCAAGTGTCATAGCGGGCGTAAAGCTCTTTGTCGGTGCGTCCTTCGACATACCGGCCACTCGTGGCATGCGCTCGCTTAATCTTGCGGCAGATTCTTTGAAAAGTCACATCAAACTCTTACTTAGGGCCAGCACTTCTGAAAGGGTGTCGGGCCCAACAAGTTCGTCGCGAGTACCGGACTTACGCCGGACCCTACCTCCCGTAAAAGTTAGGCCAACAGTGCTGAGCTTTGCCTCGTCGGTTAAGGCCGTTACCAACCGATGCAATGCATCGACTTGCACACCAGGGATTTCCGCTCTTGTCTGATCGGGCAGCGCGGCCTGACCCGAAAGGAGCCGATCCAAATCCGCTCCAGGCTGCAACGTCTTGAACAGCAACTTCGCGCGGGCAAGCGCCCTTTCGGCAATGACCATTCGGTCAAGTATGTCGTACATCGTGGACCGAACATCTATGTCACGAATGAGATCAATCGTAGCAATCGCAGTCGTCTCTGCCGCCCCACTCGGCCGAGGACGCCGGGGGGATTGGGCCGCACTAAGTTCACGCCCACGAGCGTCAACGTAGTGGTGCATCCCTAACGGCTTGCGTCGCTCGTTAGAGATTGATTGCGCCTTAGGCCCAGCATCGCGTCCATATTTCGCCTCCACCATGCGCTGCACGTCGGACAGCGTGATTGGAGTCCCCTTAGCCGCAATCGCATCACATGCCTCTTTGAGGCGCTGGAGTGTTTGCCGCCGTCGATCATTTCCTGCCTCAGCTATCAGGCTGTTAAAGATCATCTCGGACGTGGACTGCACCGGGTGCTGCGAAGTAAGAGTGCTCATGTCACAGCTCCATAGGAATGACTTCCGCCTCAACCCCATCTGCAGACTTATTCGGCAGTGCGAGGCGCTGAACCTGCTTTCGGAGGTCGTTGAGCAGCGCAGCGGCACTGGGATAGTCTTCCAGTTTCTCGGTACCAGATCGAAGGTCGTTGTGGCGCTCATCAGGAACAAGGGTCGTCACGATGCGCCCTAGCATTACAGCGGCCTTGTCGCGAATTGTTCCGCGCAGCTTTAGGAGGAATGGATCGACTCCAGACGCCGTTAACACCTCATTTAGGAACTCTCGGTGATCTGTGAGAGCCGCGGTAGGCCGGAACCCAGGCCAAAAGTCTGCGCCCTCTGCGAGAGACTGCAATAGATTCAACTCAGATTGATTCGTGATCTTGCTTTTGACCGCATCACAGTCGACGCCACCAATGAGCGCAGGTAGGACATCCGAAGTGGAGCTTTGCTCTGCAAGGAAGCTTTCAAAAAGCCTTTCAGCAACGTGTACGTATTGAACCTCGGCGGCCCATTCAGTGGCGACTATGTCAGTTTCACGGTACAGCTCTTCGATGCGAGCCTTAACGCTATGTGTCGGTTTTCCACAATCGTCCAGCCGCTCGCGTTCTTCGTTCAGCGCGCCAATTTCTTTACCCTTGGTCCGAAGCTCGTGTACGAGGCGGTTCGCATTTAGCACGAGCCCTGGCAAAAACATAGGCCCCGTGAGCCGGTAACGACAGAGCGAACAAGCGGCCGCGCGGGGTACCGGGCCGTATCCGAGGGCCTGATTGAGGAAATCCCCCCCCGTTGAACAATCGCCACCCGGGCATATGCCGTGAATCATGACTTCAACTGCGCCATCCCCCTTTCCCCGACGCTCTCTAAGCAGAGTCTTGCCAAAGGCGTCTTCAGGAGCCCGGTTGTTTACGAGAAGCGCTACCAGTCGCTCATACTCAGCCTCCTCCATCCCGTCAATGCTATCGAGGTTCTTGCTCAGCAGATCGAGGTGCATGGATAGTGACTCATTCAGCCGGGCTGCCTTGATCTTGTTGTAGTAGAGGGTCATGACGAGGGTTGCATGACCTGCGACCTCCTGCACAAGGTCCGGAGGCATGCCCGCTTCAATCAGCGCACTTATTCCGGACACCCGAAGTGTGTGAATGTCATACGCGGCCAAGCGCTTTGTCACTGGCGCCTTGTTCGGCCCCTTGCTGACCTCCTTCGTCTCCGTTAGTCGGACCGGCTTACCTTCTGCAGTCAACACATCTTCGGCATACGCAAGCAATCTGCTCCAGTAGTCAAAAAGCTTGTCTCGACTAATGGGCCATCCCTGTGGGTCTTCAGGGTCTCGGAAAAGTGCAAAAGTAGTCTTGATTCCAGCTATAACCTCTGGGTTCTCTGTCGCGCTGTATTCATGCTTCTCCATGCAATGCACGGGCTTGGCTACGGGGTTGTGTTCAATCTGCCAGTCTCTCAACATCCTCAGGCTTTCCTGCAGCTCAGGCGAACACCATGCAATTTCATAGCCCGATGCGCGGTCAACCGACGTTTTGTTCGTGTTGACATAAATTCCGAGCGTCGGCGTTCCATCTTTGGCATCAAAGAGGTAGAAAAGCCCTTCTCGGCGCTTGACGGTGGCTGTAGATAGCGGGTTTGGCTGCAGTTCCAATCCGTCGGCGCCCGCATTTGCAATCAATTCGTCGCCTTCGCCTGAGTCCAGGAAACGCGCTTGAAATCCGCGCAACGGGAGTTGCAGGAGCAGGTCAACTATGACTGCGAAGCCCGGGAACCATATCGGCTCATATTTCCCTTCGGCGTTGAGCGTAGACCGATGGTGTGCCTCGAAACTCCGTGATAGAGCATAGTCGTCCTGCCGATTCAATTTCCTCAGAAGGTTCATCAAGTCACGACCCATCGGCCGTCGCGGGCTTTTTCCTCGAGTAAAAGGGACCTTGAAGCCATCAAACCGAATGTTCACTGGGTTGGCAATATCCAGCCGGTCTTCTTCAATAATTGCTTGGAAGCTCCAAGACAGCCTCAAAAGATGTGCATTGGACGTTTCAGGAATTGTCCCGTCTCGGGACAGATGAGCGCGAAAACATTGGCTGTCGGACAACGCCTTGCCATCATTGATATGTTCACGTCTTAGCTGAGAGAGGGTGTCCACACGCGCCCCGCTCGTCGCGAGCCATACAAGAAATCTCTGGAGCGTGCTAACCGTATTGCCGACACTCTTAATGGGCAACTTGGCTAGCAGCGTCGCGAAACGGTCTCCCCACGCAATGACGTGCGGCATGGGGCTGTAAGGGCCGGCGAGCCCTTTCGGAAAGGTACTCTTTCGGTAGTCTCGCGTATCCAGACGAGTCCACGCGAAAGGATGTTCAAGCTCAGGGTTAAGGCTCCTTCTAGGCTTGAAGGTTGGCAGCTCTTTGCGTCCGAGGCCGTCTCGCAACGGGCGATAAATTCGATGAAGCATGTCAACAACGGCACGGTCGAAGCGCTGATTCATCAACGCGTATGCTGCCTCGAACAGCTCAAGGCTCACATCATCTGCCGTCCGCAATGTGGATGCGAGAGTAAGCGTCCTGAATGCCACACGCAGGCGAGGGAGAACGGTCGCAGGACTCTTGGCAATAGCGTCAGCGTGCGCAACCGCTAGGGCGTTCCAGGTTGCATGGATTTCTGGGCTCGTTAGCCGATCTTCAATGTTGCCTCTGACATCGCCAATGATTGGTTGAGAGGCGAGCGGAAAGAGGACGATGCTATGTTGTGCGAGCCAATAGAGGAACAAATCCGGAATCGAGCAGCGCATGAAGTTCCGCGAGCTTCGCTGACGCGACCGCTCGTATGCGGACCTGGCGATCAACGCGTCCAAGAAGGAAGAAGGATCGCGATTTTTTTCGAATGCCTCGGTGAGCCAACCGAACACAAGGGCATCGCGATAGACCGGTCTCAGCAACGCTCCGATAGAGTCAATACTGGTTCCCATCGCTGCAAGCAGGAAACTTTTCTGTAGTTCCAAGGGGGCGTTGAGTAGTCTCGTTGAGTCCGGTGAATCGGGCTCCGGTTGGACATCCTTCAACACTTCCCAAGCATTGGGCGGGACGGCATTTACGCCAATCACATGTAGGCTCGCAAGTGTGGGGCGCTGTCCATTCTTTGCGGACTGGCCTTTGACCGTGGACCAGGTCAGGCCAAACAGGTAGTCTCGGTCGGGAACTGGCGCGCAAAGGTATTCGCGTAGCCACGCAAGCTGGTGACGCCGAAATTCCTCTAGGAGCTCCCGTAGCTCATCTCTTGTCGGCACCCGTAAGACGCGATGATTTGATCCCCTGTTCAGCCAGGTCTGCTGGCCGCCGAATGAAGTGAAGCTAGCGACGTCGCTCATGACGCGCTCCATTGGCTAAGGGCAGGGGACATCCTCTCGTTGAGTAGCGCCGAGGATTGACCGTAATTTCCTTGACTCATAACGGAGACGTGATGCATTGCCTTACGAATCTCCTCTGGCGTAAGTCCGAGCCGTTCGAGTCTTGCCTTGTAGAAATGTCGAAGGCCGTGAACTCCTTCGTGAAATCGGCTGACATCCGCGCCAATGCGGGCGCATGCGCGAGCGAATGCCTTGCGAATGTTGCTCATCTTCATCGGCTGCCCAAATTCCTGTCGATGCGGGTCGTCGTTGATTGCAAGATAAGGATGACTGCCACGAAGTGCTTCAGGCATTAAGGGCAGGACTCGATCCCTGAGTTGCTGAAACAGGTCGTAGTAGGCTCGAGCCCAGCCTCTATCAGCCCAAAATATCTGAGAGATGAGTAGTTCTTCGTTGTCGAAGGCAATGCCTTTCCACCCCGCCCACAGCGGCTCGGACTCCAACATGGGTCTGGGTTTAAGTCCATATTGCAGCCAAAGGTGCTGTAACCTGTCTGTGACGCCAGGGCGCGTATCTCCAACAAAGCGAGACTGGGAAGGATGGGCTAGGACTACCAGCGGAACGTCGGACGCTTTATCGTCGGGGAAGAGCACCGGCCGGTATCG
This sequence comes from Shinella sp. XGS7, assembly GCF_020535565.1. NCBI lineage: Bacteria > Pseudomonadati > Pseudomonadota > Alphaproteobacteria > Hyphomicrobiales > Rhizobiaceae > Shinella > Shinella sp. XGS7. The sequence continues at coordinate 1,171,759 of NZ_CP084758.1, forward strand.
GCCGGGTAGCACGTCACAGCGCCATTCCTGAAGGATTTCAGAGATGCGCGGGCCACCGTAGGCCGCCTGAATGAAAACCATCCGCTGAACGATGCTCGGTGTTGACGAGACCAGGTCTTCGATCAATGCAGCCGACATGAAGGTCTTGCCCATACTCCGTCGACGGACCACCTTTTCCTGAAGCTCGATTTCAGGCTTGAACTTGGCCCAGTCTCGCGTGCCCGCGACGTGTCGAAGGAGCATCGAACTCTTCCGAACCAGTTCCCGACTTACTGATTGGAAGCATTGTCCGGAGACGTCAAACGGGAACTTGGCCCGCTTGGGGACTAGCGGCCAGTGACCGTACGTTTCGGCGCAAAACGTCGAAAACAGACTTAGGTAGTGCCTGTCTCGCCGCACGGTCTCCACTTTGACCGGAAGCCAGGAGAGGTTGTCAGCGTCCGCGCCCAAGCCTCTGCGGCGACGCAAAAATCCTGCGACGACCGCGGCCAGCGACTCAGGGGAAACAGATGCCGATCCTTGGACTAGGTGTATGTAGTCATGCAGCAAGGCCAGAGTGTTCGCAATACCTCGAAGCGTCGCCGCCGATTCGCCTCGGATAGCCAGTGTCTGCATGAAGGCGACAACCTCTTCAACAATTCGTGGAGGGCCACCAACTTCATCCACAACGAATACAGGTACCAAGGTGGCATCTTTGCACCGCACAAGGAAGTACGAAGCCGTCTGGGTCTGACCGCATGTTGATGCCACGCTCTCCATCGCACTGGACTTGATAACCCGTGATGGGGAGATGGTCATGGCGCACTTGCTCAAAGGCATGCATCGGCGTAACTGAAAGGCAGGCTGCTGCCAGCTACGGATGCCACTTCTGACCAGGCGTGTCTTTCCGTCCAGTGAATTCCTTCGTTATCACGCATGCCCAAGTTTCCCAATGCACCCAACATTCGCTTTCGTCCCCTCGACGACAAAAAATGTGTAGGATTGACCCGTCTCGGGATGAGACGGACCTGCCCAAACCAACTTCCGATTGGCAATTTATGACCCCGCATGACGTGGGGGCAATGTTTGTAGAGGGGTGTTTGGCAAAGGGATAATTTCGCGCTATGCGGGTCGTTGCGCGTGTGCGACAAAGCGGCCTCCCATTAGCCGGCGTACTCCCCGTGCCGCAGGTCATGCATCGCCTCCAGGACTTATATGGAGCCGGCGGCCTACAGGCGTTTTTCTGCAGGCAGGCTTTCTCGCTGGCCTAGCACATGGCTCAGACGTCGCGGATGCCCTGAGCTGGCAGCCGCTCCTCGACCGTGATCCAGTGAGTCGCAGAGGTTTAGCGATAGCGCGACGCCGAATGGGAGTGCAGCCGACTTCACTCAGGCAACCTCAAGCCGGTCGGGCGCCCGGAGGCTCACGTCGATGACGTTGTGTGCAAGGGCGCCGGCCTGACGGCGAACCAACTCGGCGAGGAGGATAGCTGCGGCATAGCACCCCACAAAGGGAGCTCCGACGGACCTCGTGGCCAAGGTCGTAATGCCGCAAGGGTCGCGGCCAGACTGCAGAAGCTCCAGGTACGCGGGCGCGAGTTGAGGCATGGCTCCGAGGTCGTCGCTAGCCCAGACTATCGAGGCCGACGACGCGCCCGGGAATCCACGCACCCGCAATGCCCTGAAGTCTCTGTGACCCGAGCCTAGCCCGGCGTCCAAGACCAGAGAGAAGCCGGCGCCCTCGCAGACTCGGCGTGCGCTAGGGTTGTCCACGCCGAAGAGCGCAGTTGTTGGCTCGCCGGCCGCAAGGCGGGTGTTTGCGTCAAACCGCCGCTCAACGATTCGCGTATCGAAGCCACGTGCCTCCATCCAGTAGGCCACGGTTCTGGTCTTCTTGCTTCCGATGTCGTTCGGGCTCGACAGCACCGAGGTGGTCAGAGTCGACTGCGTGATGATGTCAGTGTCCTGCAGAACCAGTCGCGTGAAGCTGCTGCGCTTCATCATGCTCAACGTCCAGCAGTAGGCCTGTCCAAGGTGACCAAGTCCGACGACCCAAAGGTCGCCACCAACCGCACTGCCAACGTTTTCAGGAGGTTGCGCTGCATCGGCTTTCATCGACCAGAGGGACATCGCCAGAGGGCGGCGCCCCGCATACGGGTTGTCGCTACGGAGCAGGGAGAAGGCCTCACTCACAGCGAGCGACGCGGCTGCGATGCAGGCCGGCGCGAAGACTTCGTGCCTGGATGCGGGGGCCGGACCGATGCCAAAGCTCCAACCCGCTGCCCAAGGCTCCAGCGACGTGCGACAGATCGGACCTGTACAACGCCCCACTCGAATTTCCGGCCAGGCCTCTGTAGGGATGCAGGCGGCGTTCACACCTGCCCATTCGACGAATGAAGCCAATGTGGAGCCTTCAAACCCAGGCAAGTTCAGCGTCAAGCTGAGGTCACCGACGATGTGGACATTACCCTGAAAGCTCCTCGCAGCGGTGTTAATAACGGTCAGCGCCATGATCTGAAGCCCGCTGTCTTGCGCGACGTCTTCGCCTAGCGTCAGGCACACGCCGTAGCCAGAGAAAGTAATGATCGCCTCGTCGATAGTCGCCACCTCACCGCTGTCGACGAGCATCTTCATCAACCGATGGAACGAATCTGCATGCATGAAGGTATCCCCTTTAAACCAAGTGAATGCGTGTCTCGGCCTCGAGGTCCAGGTAGCTGGCCCAACTCTTCGCGCCCAGGTAAACATTGACGCTGACGGAGCGGGGAGTCACCTTGCCCTGCGCGTAGCGCGGCACGATCAACGCCATGTGCCCGGCCTGGGAAACCATCGGGTTCGTCCGGTCAGACAGGCTTTGATACGGCCCTCGCGGGTGGGTATGCACGTCTGCAACCACCATCTGCTGGCGGGCAGCGCACACGGCCCACAACCTCGTGAAGGCTGCTGTTCCCAACCTCACGTAGCCCTTCGTCAAGGCTTCCGGGTCGAGGTCGTCGTACGGCACCCAAGAGTGCACATGCCGGGTATTTCCCTGCACCTGTCCGAGCAAGAACGCCCCCGACTCTCTCCTTCCACCCCCGCGTTGGCGGAGGTCCGCCATCAGGTCGAGCCACGTCCCCTTCGATACTTCAAGCCGGTTGGAGTTCATTGCTCTGCAGAACCTCGTGGATTGCTTCGACGTACTGGACAAGCCCGCGCGCGGGATTCCAGATGAGGTGCGGCAACTCGGAATACCAGTTGTCGTGACCCACGATGGACTCACGATCACAGGGGATGTAGAGCGCAGCGCCGCCCTTCCAGCCAGGGTTAAAGACCTGGGACACGCGGCCGCCGCGCGGCCAGAGGTTTCCAGGGAGCTGCTGCTGCGAACTGCGGTCCCAGGGTGTTCCTTGAGGCGGTCGCGCCGGGTAGCCGCTGCAATCGAATCGGATGCAGGTTGGCCGCCCGTCGCGGTCGAAAATCTCAATGAAGGCGAACGGCCAGGCGAGAGTGACCAGTCGCCACCTTCCGCGACTGGCCCCCGCCTTGAAGCGGCCCTGAGCGAGGTGCGCCTCCAGCGCTTGGAGTTCCTGGTTCATTGCGTCCTCTTAGCCGTTGACGCGAGGAGCAGGCACGAGGTCGAAGCTGACCGATTGCTGTGGCGCCTTGACCAGGCTACCGAGGTGCACATCCGGGTCCGGGCGGATGTCAGTGCCGGCGATTTGGAGCATGAGCTCCGTTGCGTCGGAGGCAACGATGCCGAACTCATCTGTCGCCCAGCGCTTGACGCGAGAGATGGTGGCGTTGGGACGGAAGGTTCGGTGCGCCTCACGGCCGGCGTAGCGAACGTTGACCGTGATGGCCTTGAGCCGGTGCAGGTGCAGACGCAGGCCGTCCACGATGGCCTCGAGCTTGTCGATAGCGCCCTCGTCGTCATCGTCCTCGATGAAGAGGATGAGCGCCTCGTGGTGCTCGCTGGAGGGCATGCGTGCCAGGCAAGCCTGGCGCAGGTCATGCTTTGTGGCACCCTCGTGGAGTTCGAGAACCTCGACGTCGGAGAGCAGTTCGGACTGCAGGAAAACTTGGGTCATGGTCTTCTTTCAGCGGGCCATGCAACATGTGGCCCTCACCTACTCAATCGACGCATCTCTCCCAAACCCGAATTGCTCTTACCTCGAAAACCTCAGGTGGATGGTAGGGACGGGCAGACATACGAGTACGCGCAACGCGCGCACGGATAGCGGCCTCCGCTGGGATTGAAGTCGCCGCTCGCGAGCCCCTGCGAGCGCGTCGAGAGCAGCGACCTATCCGCCACGTAGATAGGCGTAACGTCCCGCGAAGTACCTCGACTTAGATCAAGCAATGACGCGGCGACTACTTTGCCCCCAATGGGGGTGAGGTGCATCAGCTGGCCGAGGAACTTGTCATGCCGTTCGAGCGTGGTTTTCGATGCGCTGTAGAAGTCAACGCAATGCAGGTGCCATCCGCCAGGTGCACGGATCACCACACCCCATGGCAGTCCAACCTCAAGGCTTCGAACGTCCGCTGAAGCCTGAAGGAACTTTCCTTGGAGCCCCGATAGGTAGGTTGAACCGCTCACGGCTGACGCCCAGGCTTGTGACCAAAGCTGGGGGTCGGCACTCGCGTCCGGAAGGCGCGCTTGCGCCCAGGCCCGAGCAAAAGTCTCCGCAAGCCTGTCGTACTGATTGGCTTCGGCGAGCTCCTTCAATGTTCGCCGTACCAGCGCACGAGCCTGCAGCGCCGGATTTGGCGACAGCTCTTGGCCCAGCTCGAAGCCAAACCGATAGAGATACTGACGTGGGCAGCGGTCATAGGCCATGAGTTGCTCATGTGCAACGTAGGCCGGCGCAGTGCCGCTTGTCGGCTTGGTAGCAGAGGACGTTGCGCCTTTCCCGATGGGCCCATCTTGTTCGATCAGGCCCCCACTTTCCACTGCCTCCTCAAGCGCAACTACATGGTCAAAGGGGAACTCCTTGCTGTTTTCGTAAATGGAGATTGCATCTTTCGCGCGTGAGACGGCGACGTACAGCAGGTTATGTTTCTCCACCTCCACTTCGAACTGGTGCTGTTCCACGGTGCTGCGGATAGCTTCGGGCGGCAACAACGGGTTAGCTTCATCGTCGCCGGCAAAGTCGCGGCCGTTGACACACGCGAGATGCACAGCTTGGAACTCAAGGCCTTTGCTGGCGTGGATGGTCAGGACTCTGACGCCTTCCAGTCCGTTCGTCTCAGGCGGCAGCTCGCGGTCCACGTAGATGTCGCGGACTTGCTGACGCAGTCGGACGCGGTGGAGCAATCGGAACAGCGTCGTTCGCTTCCTGTCGCCATCGCCCACGCGGGCCATGTAGGCGAACTGCCACTGAGCCAATCTCCGAAGGTGCCCATCAATTGAATGGTCGTCGAGGTCTGCAAGTAGGAATCGTCGCTCAAGTAGCAGCTCGCACAAGAAGTCCCAGGGACTTGAAGACCAGGAGAAGCCACGCATCAATCTAGCGAGGGCACGTCTGCTTGCATGCCCGCCCTGCGACAACGGAACCTCGCTTGACTTGACCCACTCCGCTCGGTGAAGCGAAGAGTCATCGGCGACGGCCTGAAGGGTCGCCATGATGTCCGCGGTGCCCATCTTTGGCTCGACGAGCTCGCCGATACGTAGCAAGGCCCGCGGGCTTCGTTCGACGACCAGCTGAATAAACGCCAGCAGGTCCTTCACCTCCTGACGCTCCATCAACTCGCCAACGTACACCACTGGGATGCCCGCTTCCTTCAGCTCCTTGGCGGCTGCGGCAACGACAGCACCCTTGCGGGCTAGTACCACCTGGTTTCGCAGCGCAATTCCGTCTTTGAGCTCCTGCCGGATGTTGTCCGCCAACGCGGTCCACATTGCAGGCCGAGACGTAGACCGGTAGATGACCGGTTGGCGCCTGCTGGGACCTCGTTTGCACTTGGCTTCGGTCAGCGGAAACTCGTCCTGCAGGGGGTGCACCTCACCGGCGAATGCGGTAAGGTCGATCACCTCCTGCACGCTGCGTCGGTTCTCAACGAGGTCGTACCGCTTCGCTCGTGCGAAGCGCCGTTCGAAACCCACCAGGGCATCCAAGGACGCTCCGCGCCAGTGATAGATCGCTTGGCGGACATCTCCCACCACCCAAAGGGATTGAGCATTCCTGGACAGCTCTGCGGTCATCGCAAGCATGGCGGAAGTCAGGTCCTGAAACTCATCCACCAGCACATGCTCGTAGCGGTCAGCGACATCTGTGAATTTCGCTCGGTCCGCTGCTATGGCCTGCGCTGGCATGGCCACCAGGTCGACGAAGTCCACAACGCCTCGCTCTTGAAGTGCGTCCTCGTAGGTCCGTGCGACGGTCGCTACGTCGCGGAAGCGAGCCCGATTTATGTCGTCATCCGTCGTTTCCAGCGCGGCTGCGAGGTACTCGTCGATGGGAACTAGCTCTTCCTTGACACGCAGCGCGGTCTCGAGGACCGGTGGCAGCCATTCGTAGGGGTCGTCGGTGCGCTTGTAGAACTCGAGATGCGCGTTCGCCAGCGCCCGAGCTGTGAGCGTCAGCTGGGTAATCTTGTCCGCAACAGCGACGTCCTGCGACACATTGAAGTGCTGGAAATACTTGCGTAGGAACTCCAGTCCGAAGGCATGGAAGGTGCCTGCCCAAATCTCGGACGCGCCTCTGACCCCGGCCCGCTGCAGCCTGTCGACCAGCTCCGCCGCGGCCTTGTTTGTGAACGTGAGGACCAGAATCTTGCGTGGATCGACGTTGTCCTCCTCGATGAGCTTCTTGACCCGATGAACAAGCGTAGTCGTCTTGCCGGTTCCTGGGCCGGCCACTACATGGACGTGTTTCTCCGTCGCGTAAATGGCCTTTAACTGGTCCGCGCTTGGCTTTGGAAGTGGCCCTGGAGGCAGAGGCACGTAGGGTGGTAGCAGCACCGCATCCAGCACCTGTTGCCGGGCAACCTCCAGCGGAATGCCCAGGTCCTTCGCGATAGCTCGGGGTCCTTGGCCCGCAAAGAACATCGCACGAGCAACCTGGCGCGGCAACAGCAACTCTCTGCCGAAGACGTTCTTCTGCAGCTCGTCGCGCTCTCTTGCCCCGTAGGCTTCGACGTGTGCCGCCGTGGGTGACGCCGGCACGAACTCCTCAGCGTCGCGATGGAGGTCGTCTTCATCGACATCCGGATCGAGCTTGAAGTGCCCCAACTCATGGGCAATGAGATACGCCTGCTTGGGCCAGTCGTAGTCGTCGCGGTAGTAGATGAATCCTTCATTGCGCCTAAGCGTCGCCTTGGCGCCCCGCAGAACTCCGCTGGCCTTTGGCACTGGTTGAATGCCAAGCTCGCCGATGACCTCTTCGACCCGGGACAGCAGGTCTTTCGAGGAAACCGGCGACCCCGCCTGCTTGCCCACCAGCTCTTCTCGAAGCTTCAACGCCTCTTCACGCGCACGCAGAAAAGGATTCACTTCAGTCCATCTCTTTCTCCAGGTGGAGCAGGCGAGCGGCCTCCTCCCCAGTGATCCCAGCATCCCTGACCGCTTGCTCCCAGCTCACGGGCTGCCGAAGAGCATTCGGTTTGCCATCCGCCTTATAGGACTGAACAGGCTGGTTCTGGAAGTTCAAGGCGAACACCTCCGCCAGGGCCGTCATGCGCACCTGCAAGGTCTTAGCCAGGCGCTTCACGAGCACGTACGGGGCGGAGAGTTCTCCGGCAAGCATCTGGTTGAATAGGTCGACACGCTCACCCAGTCCAATGTCTCGCGCATATCGGCGTGCATTTGGCCCCCGACATACCTTCAGCGCGGTCTTGGCCGCCGCGACCGGGACACTACTCAGGTGGACGGCGTTGAGCATCGCGCTACGAGTGGCGTTGAACAGTTCGACATCCAATTCCTCGGCATCAAAGTCAGCGTCATCGAGCGTCAGCATCAGCGCGGTATCGGCGATCTGCGCCGCATGCTCCGGATTCGCAAGGGTGAACGCCTTCCACTGCTCCGAGGAGGGGAGTGGGTTGGCCGCAAGGAAGGCTTCAATCAGGTCCGAAGCTTCACTGCTGGCCGAGCGCGTCATGTCAGTCATGCCAGTCTCCATTTCGCAGCGCGTTCAGCGCCGCCGTCACATACTTTTGCACTGAGCTCTCGCCCAGGCCCATCACCTTGCCGGCTTCCTTGTGCGTCATGTTCTGATGAAAGCAAAGGAGCACTGCAGTTCGCTGCTTGTCCGGCAGCGAGAGAACGGCACTGCGGCAGCTTGCGAAGAGTTGCTTCTGCTGCAGGGCGGCCTCGGGGGTGAGCCCAACCTCATCGGGCACCTGGTCAGCCAACGAGAGTTGGCTTCCGTCTTCGTCCTTTGGTGCCAGCTCACCGTCCACCGACGGCGCCTTGTTCTTCAGCGCCGTTTGCGACTTGAACCAGTCCAACAGCCGCATGCCGACGAACATTCCGAACCGGACCTCAGCGAAGCTCACCTCAGCTCGACTCCGGAAGATGCGTTCGCGTACGTACGCCACGCCCTCCACCTGCGCCTCGCTGCTGCGCGTCACCACCTTGAACCATTTGAGGTGGCGGTTCAAGTAGCCCTTGAACCCGATAACCAGGCGCTCGTTTAGGGCGATTGCGATGGCATTACGCACTCGCGCGCTACCGCCATAGCCGTTGCGAGCCAATGTCACGAGCACTTCCGACGGGAGGTAGCCTGCTTGGGTGTGCTTTTTTATGGCAAGCGCAGCGAGCAGCTGGTCGCCGTCCATCTTGAACACCTTGGCCAACCAGAGCTCGTGCTCAGGCAGCCGCTGGTAGCTTTTCAGGCTTTCCGCGTCGTCTGCGTCGATGTCGACGTCCGCTTCATCTACTGCTGCTTGACTCATGATTTCCTTCTCGTCGTAGCACCCCGATGCCCTCCCATGCTCTGTAAATCGAGGCATCTCCGCCGAACCGGAATTTCCACAATGATTTTATGGTTATAGCCAGAGCTTTCCCGGGGCGATTAGGGCTCGCCGCCTTTCTTCGCTTTGTTCCTGTGCAGTGCTTATGCGGCCGCCCGCCGAAGTACCGCAACAGTTCCGGAGCAGCCGGTGGCAGTGCTTCAACTCAGCAAATCGTCGATGGTGTAAGGCAGCGAGCTGTGGCAATCATGAGCTTGATCCGGGCGGCCAAGCTCAACGGTCACGATCCATCCGCGCAGCCGTTCGGCCAAATTTCCATGGTGCAACGGGCTGCTCATGTCGCCACAGTCCGATTCTGCCGAGCCAAATCTTCGGCTGCGGAGTGGATGTCGCGGGCCTCGGGTGACTGCTCGTGGGCGTACTGTTTGTAGTGCCAGGCCATGCCAGCTCGAAGCTGCTCAAGCCCTGCATCGACATCGCCGATGAATCGCCCCGGGTTCCGCGGAGGCCAGTTGGTTTAAGTCAGACGGGCGCGGCCTGCCTGAGGAATCCAATGATCTGTTCCTCGGTGAATCTGCTCTTCTTCATGTCCATCATTCTCCTGGTTGATGGACTTCGCTACCTTTGCGCTGGTACGGCTGGGAGGGTGCAGGTCAGGCGCCCCTACAGCGCCCTCCCCGAGAGGGCTACACCCCACCAAACGGAACCCGGCCTTCTGCCCACATCTCCGCCAGTTTCCTGGCATCACTCCGAGCATCCTCAAGGGCTTGCTCGCGCGTATCCCTAAATCTGATGCACTGGTGGCCCACAGAGCCCTGGTGCTTGACGTCGACCACCAGCCGGACTGTCCCAACGTATCCGAGCTCGTAGAGCTGCACAGAAGCCCATGCAGAGGCTGAGCCGTCTTCGGCGACAAGAATGTTGTCCATGGGCTTCAAGGCCTTGAGGAGCTCGACAGTCGGAAGAGTAGGCCCGGGGCTTCGACACCACAAGGCCAGCAACGCCAAACCGCTTCGAAGTCAGCTCCGTGGCGCAATCTCGCTCTCGGGTTTACGCGCTGTGGAGGTGCTGCGGGCGTGTCAAGATACAGTTCATTACAGGCGCATGAGCCTTTGCGCCTGAGGGAGGGCGTGAGCCCGAAGCAAGACAAACAACAGGGGGCACACAGATGTCCGATGACTTGGATACACCTCGGGCTTTCCGGGTTCCTGCTGCCGCAAACGAGTCCGTTGGCGACGTGACCGGTGAGGCGGCGCCTGCACAAGAGCCCGCGCCAGCTCTGACCATTGAGGTCGGCATGGCGACAAAGCTCAGCTTGGCCGACTTCCAGAACGCTGTGCCGCTGCTACGCGAGTTGGCGCTCGTGAGCACGCTCAAGGACGACACCGGCCAGCTCGAGCTCTCACTCACGTCGACCCCAGCCTTCGTCAAATCCAAGACCTGGCGTTTGGAATCCGTCAGGGCCGGCGACCGCTATCGGATTCGCGACCTTGACGTGCAACTGGACGGGCCGCTGCTGACCAGGCTCACCGAAGCCGAGACCGCGACTGTCACTTTGTCGGTCAGGCCCGCAGGCAGCGAAGGCGAGCCCATCGCCGAGGTATTCAAGTCGGTTGAGCTCTTGCCTCGCAACCAGTGGGGTGGGCTCTCCCACCTCCCCGATATGGTGGCCGCCTTCGTTCAACCTAACGATCCTGCGGTCGACAAGGTGCTGAAGAAGGTCGCAGAGCTGCTGCGCGAGCATGGCAAGGACGCGGCCCTGGACGGGTACAAGCAGGGCGGATCGAAGCGCGCCTGGGAGCTGGCTGGCGCAGCATGGGGAGCTATCTCCTCAATGAAGCTGGACTACGCCCTGCCTCCTGCCAGCTTCGAGCATCGCGGCCAAAAGATTCGTGGTGCGACCCAGATTGCGGACTCTGGGCTGGGCACCTGCATGGACCTGACGTTGCTGTTCTGCTCGACGCTGGAACAGATCGGGTTGAACCCGGTGGTCGTCTTCACCCGTGGTCATGCATTCGCCGGCTTGTGGCTCAAGCCCGAGGAGTTCTCAACAACCGTCGTCGATGACGTGACGGCATTGCGCAAGCGCCTGAAGCTCAAAGAGCTGGTGCTGTTTGAGACAACGCTCATCACACAACGTCCGGCGGTGCCGTTCAGCCGCGCGGCCGAAGTCGGCGCGGAGCACATTGCTGAGGGCAAGGACGATACCTTCGAGCTCGCAGTGGACATCAGGCGGGCGCGTCTCCAGCGCATCAAGCCGTTGTCTAGTCCTGAGGCCGTTCAGACGCAACCGCCAGCCGACATCGTGGCAGACGATAGCTTCGTGCTGGAAGAGGCTCCGGACCTTCCGGATGATGAGGGAAGCCTGGGCGAGGAGGTCCCCCTCGATCCGAAGGATCGTCTGGCTCGCTGGCAGCGCAAGCTGCTGGACCTGTCCCTGCGCAACAACCTCCTGAACTTCCGGGCGAGTAAGAAATCGCTCAAGCTTGATGCGCCGGACCCCAGCTTGCTCGAAGACCTAATGTCTGACGGGAAGGACGTTAAGTTGCTGCCGCGCCCTGACCTGATGGACGGCAGTGACCCCCGCAGTCAGGCCATCCACGAAAGCAGGGAGCGAGAAAGCCTAAGACGTCAGTTCGCGATTGAAGCGCTGAACCGCCGCGAGGTCTTCATCGACCTGACCAAGGAGGAGCTCGAAGCTCGGATGGTCGAGCTTTATCGCAACGCGCGTACCACATTGCAAGAGGGCGGGGCGAACACGCTGTTCCTGGCGCTTGGGTTCCTGACCTGGAACCGAGCTGACAAGGAGGACTCGAAGTACCGCGCGCCTCTGATCCTTATCCCGGTATCCCTGAACCGGCGCAGCGTCCGCTCTGGCTTCACCATGGCACTGCACGATGACGAGCCCCGGTTCAATCCGACACTCATCGAGATGCTCCGGCAAGACTTCCAGCTCAACCTGGGCATCGCAGAGGGCGAGCTACCTCGTGATGACTCCGGCCTCGACATCGCCAAGGTATGGAAGGCCGTCTCTGTCGCGGTGAAGGACATCAAAGGCTGGGAAGTCTCGGAGGATGTCGTGCTCGGGACCTTCTCGTTTGCCAAGTACCTCATGTGGGTCGACCTGGTCCAGCGCACAGACCAACTGCGTCAGAACGCTGTTGTCAAACACCTCATCGACACGCCGCGTGACCCGTTTCCCAGCTCTTCGGTGTTCCCGAGCCCTCGGAAGCTCGACAAGGACTACGGGCCAGAGGAGACGTTCTGTCCCCTGCCGTCCGATTCCTCGCAGCTGTCCGCTGTCATGGCAGCGGCTCGTGGCAAGGACTTCGTCCTTATCGGTCCGCCGGGTACTGGCAAGAGTCAGACCATCTCAAACCTCATCGCGCAGTGCCTGGCTGAGGGTAAGCGTGTCCTGTTCGTGTCCGAGAAGATCGCGGCTTTGGACGTCGTCTATCGGCGACTTCGGGAAGTCGGGCTCGGCGAGTTCTGTCTGGAGCTTCACTCCAGCAAGGCGCGCAAGGCCGATGTGCTGGCGCAGCTCAAGAGTTCCTGGGATGCCCGCGGCGAAGTCGACACCGAGGTCTGGAAGCAAGAGGCCGAACGGCTCAAGCGCACCCGGGATGAGCTGAACGTCTACGTCGAGCGGCTGCACTATCGGCACGGGAATGGGCGTTCCATCTACGACGCAATCGGCGCGGTAGTGGATGGGGAAGATGTTGCAGTGCTGCCCTTGTCTTGGCCATCGCACGCGGCCCACAGCCAGAAAGACACAGAGCTACTTCGCGAGGTTGTCGACCGCCTTGAGGTCAATGCGACCGCTGTAGGCGCTGACGCGCTCGCGCACGGACCTTTCCAAGACATCGGGCATGCCGACTGGTCACCTACTTGGCAGCAAGGGATCATTGAGGCCGCTCGCCAATTGCTACCAGTGTGCGATGAGGTGCTCGCCGGCTACGAACGTTTCCGGAGCGTCACCCGAACTCCTGCCGTCGCTCTGACTCGCCGGGCGCGCGTCGCCACCGCTTCGCTTGCTAGATGCTTGCCGCACGCCGCCGGACGCGATTGGCGATTTGCCTTTGCCCCGGACGCCCAAGCAACAGTGGCGCGGCTGCTCGAAGGCAATGGGCTGCTTCAGAATCACGGGGAGTTGTCGGCGCAGCTTTCGAGCGGCTGGGAGCCCGCCGTCCGAGCCAGTGCGTCCAAGGCCGCCGAGCTGCTCAAGCAGCGCCGCGAGGCGCACGCCAGCTTGCCGGCCGCCTGGTCGTCGTTCGCCCTCGAAACTCTGCGCAAGGGCACTGGAATGCTCGAGGAGCTCCACAGGCTGGAGCAGTCCCTGTCGGTACGCTATGCAGATGGCGTGGAACAGCTGAATGTGTACCAGCTCAGCCGAGACTACGCCAAGGCTACAAAGGCGTTGTGGCCGCTCTCCTGGTTCGGCAAGCGGAAGGTAAGCCAGCAGCTAGAAGCAGTTGTTGCGGGCCAGGGTGAACCAAAGGTAGCCGACGACCTGGCCAAGCTTGTCGCGATTCGCGACAAGCGGCAGGAGCTTGAGAAGCTCGACGCAGCAGATGAGCTTGCTGGCGTGTGGCGGGGGCTCAAATCGCGCCAGGACGTGTTGAAGGCCGCCGCCATACTGCAGGACGTTCTGAAGGCAGCGCGTGCCAATGGCAGCTGGACCTTGGATGGTCTTGAGCCCTTGAGCGCTGGGCGCGGCGGTGACAGTCTGGCAAGTGATGTCAAGAAGCTAGAGCGACTTGCACATCTCGATGCGCAGCTGACCGAGTTCCGCACGCTCGACGGATCGACCGATGGGCTCTGGAAGGGTCTTGAAACCGATGTCCCGTCGTTAGAGGAGGCGATTGCCTTCACGGGGGTGCTACCAGACCTCCGCGCGGCGGGCGCAATGCCTGCAAAGTTTGACCAGGTGGCCCAGGGAGCCTGTGGACAGCGACTTGCCAAAGACCATGCGACGCTCAGAGCGCGTGAAGGCGTGGAAGCCAAGCTCACGGGCTTGGATGACCTGAAGGCTGTTTGCTCCGATGTTTGGAAGAACCTGGAGACTGACCAAGAGGAGGTCGCCAAAGCGGTCTCGTTCCAGCGTTCCATCGCGGCCGCGGTGGCGAACCTGGCCGCAGGTCCCGAGGATGTCGCTCAGGTCTGTCGAGCGCTCGAGCAACTGGTGACCGAGGGCAACGCGCTCCTGGATGTTGCGGGGCCGGTCGCCGCGGCGGGCAACGCCTATTTGGAGGCGCTGGGGCGGCTACAGCCCAGCATTGACCTCTTGGCGAGCCGTGGATCGTTCACAGTTGAGGGAGTGTCCGGCTACAGCGACGCGGACGTCGTTCAGTTGAAGAGCCGCGTCGAGGCCATTATTGCATCCGAGCACAAGCTCAACGCGTGGTGCGCCTGGCGCAAGGTTAGCCATCAAGCGATGGCGCTTGGGCTGAGTCCAATCGTCGCTGGGCTGACCAGTGGGGCATTGACCCCTAGCGCAGTTCGCCGTGCATTCGAGACCAATTACTGCCGCTGGTGGTTGAATGCGGTTGTGGATAGCGAGCACGTCATCCTCAGCTTCGTCTCGGCGGAGCACGAGCGTCGCATCGCTGACTTCCGCGCCCTGGATAAGCGTTTCATTGAACTCACCAAGGCGTGGCTGAGGGCGAACCTGTGCAAGGGGCTCCCCGCGCCGGATGATGTGACACGCAGTTCCGAGTGGGGCTTCCTCAAGCACGAAATCACTAAGAAGCGTGCCCACAAGCCCCTTCGTGAGCTGATGAGCAACATCCCGACTGCGCTGACAAAGCTCACGCCGTGCTTGTTGATGAGCCCACTGTCCATCGCGCAGTACCTTGCCGCGGACGCCGAGCCGTTCGACGTCGTGGTATTCGACGAGGCCTCGCAGATTCCCGTCTGGGATGCGATTGGCGCAATCGCTCGAGGCAAGCAGGTCGTCATGGTTGGCGACCCGAAGCAGCTCCCGCCGACCAACTTCTTCGACCGCGCCGAATCCTCTCTGGACGACGAGGATGTCGAAGGCGACATGGAGAGCATCCTCGACGAGTGCATGGGCGCCAGCCTTCCCACGCTGAACCTCGACTGGCACTACCGAAGCCGCAACGAGAGCCTGATCGCGTTCTCGAACCACCGGTACTACGGCGGCCGCCTGGTCACCTTTCCATCGCCAGTGACCGAGGACCGCGCGGTCAGCTTCCACTACGTGAAGGGCTCCTACGAGAAGGGCGGCGCCCGTGTCAACAAGGCGGAAGCAAAGGCACTGGTCGCCGACATCGTGAAGCGGCTGAAGTCGCCAGGCTTCAAAGAGTCCAAGCTGACGATTGGCGTGGTGACCTTCAACACCGAACAGCAGAAGCTCATTGAGGACTTGCTCGACGAGGAACGCCGGCAAGACCCTGGGCTTGAGCCGTACTTCGCGGAATCGGAGCTCGAGCCGCTCTTCGTTAAAAACCTGGAGAGCGTGCAAGGCGACGAGCGCGACATCATGTACTTCTCCATCACATTCGGTCCGGATGGAAGTGGCGCTGTGTCGATGAACTTCGGGCCAATGAACCGCACAGGTGGGGAGCGCCGGCTGAACGTAGCCATCACTCGGGCACGCCATGAGCTGCGCGTGTTCTCGACCCTCAGGGGCGACCAGATGGACCTGTCCAGGACGCAGGCCATTGGTGTACGGGACCTGAAGCACTTCCTGGAATTTGCTGAGCGCGGGTCACGGGCCCTCTTTGAAGCAACAGCCGGCAGTCTGGGGGGCTTCGAGAGTCCGTTCGAGGAGGCGGTGGCCGGTGCGCTGGCATCAAGGGGCTGGACGCTCCATACGCAGGTCGGGGCTTCTGCCTTCAGAGTCGACCTGGCGGTGGTCCACCCCGATGCGCCTGGCTGCTACTTGACGGGCATCGAATGCGACGGTGCGACCTATCACCGCTCCGCAACAGCTCGGGATCGCGACATGCTGCGTGAACAGGTGCTGCGCGGCCTTGGTTGGGAGATTCTGCGTATCTGGTCCACGGACTGGTGGGTGGACGCCAAGGGCACGTTGGACCGGGTGTGCAAGCAACTAGACGACCTATTGGTGGTCAGCCGTGCCAAGCGAGCGGAAGAGGCGGAGAAGGCAGCAGCCGAAGCGGAGGCTCGTGAGGCTATCGAGAAGGCGATGGCGGAAGCGCCTCCTCAGCCGAAGCTGGATGCAGCGGCGCAACCTGTTGGTCCTGTGTCGACTCCTGCAAGCCAAGCGCCGGCCGAGGCAGTACATGAGGCCGAAGAGGTCTATGCCCGGCGAGTCACCGTTTCAGATGGAGGCGAACTACCCGTTGGGCGTCAGTACGTTGAGTGCGATCCGGCGAGCGTGGTTGAGGAGCGAGACCCCGATGCCTTCTTTGACCGGGCTTACGACGAGCGCCTTCAGGCGATGGTCGCATTTGTTGTCGCAGAAGAGGGGCCGATCCTAGACTTGGCTTTGGCTCGCCGTATCTCGCGAGCTCATGGCTGGCAGAGGACCGGAAGCCGCATTCAGGAACGTGTCGAGGAGGTCGCAAGGCGCCTTTTCAAGATCACGGAAGAGGACGTCGGGACCTTCTACTGGCCAGAGCGGCTGCCTCCGGGCAGCGCGGTGACGTTCCGGCCACCAGGACCTGATGCTCAGCGGTCAATGGATGAGGTCTGCATTGAGGAACTGATGGCATTGGCCGAGTCTGTTGTCAGCGCTGCGGCTACCGACGACGAGAACCTTGTGTTCATGGCAAGAGAGCTTGGAATCTCCAGACTTCGAGCGTCCAGCCGCGGAAGGCTAGAGGAGGCGCTGAAGCGGTTCCGCGCAAGGGAATGAAGGGGATCGACTTTGATTGGGCCGGCCAGAATGCCCCTCAGAAGGTTTGCGCGAGCATTCTGGCTATTCCTGGGACTTGCTTTCGCCGCGTCCGTTGGGGGCTTCGCGCAGGTGCCCGTTGAGAACGCCAAGGAGGTTCGCTGTGCTGGGACGTCGAATCATCATGACGGCGACACGTTCACGTGCACCCCGGGTGACGGCGCTGCTGCGTTTGTAGCCAGGGTTGCGAGCGTCGACGCGCCGGAGACTGGTCAGGCGTACTGGCGTGTTGCACGAGCCCGACTGCGTGAGCTAGCGTCCCAGGGCTGCACGTTGCGCTGCTACAAGGTTGACCGCTACGAGCGACGCGTCTGCCGCCTGAGAACCGCCGAGGGCCGTGATGCGGCGGATTTGTTGCTCTCTGAGGGGCTAGCTTGGTATCCCGAGGACTATGCGCACGAGGATGCCCCCGTGGATAGGGCGCGGTATCGGCATCTGCAGGCTGAGGCGCGGTCGACGAAGCTCGGCATCTGGTCGGAACCTGACCCAATGCCGCCGAGGACATGCCGGGAGCTCAGGAGGGGCGGTGGTAGTTGCCGGTAGTCAGGGGCATGAGCAACAAGGAAATCATTCAGGAGCTTCGTTCAATCATCGCGGCACAGCAAGAGTTGCTCCGGATGACGCTGTGGGTGATGTGCCAGGGGGCAGCAGACAGCATCGCCGCCGTTCCAGAGCCGCGACTAGGTTGCGCAAATGAGGGTCTTAATCAACTCTAACCAGTTCCATCAGCAACTCTCGACTGGAATGCGCGCCGATTTCGCGCGTCGGCGGCGAGTGATGGAAGTCTTCAAATGACGGCCTACAAAGAGCGCGAACTCGGTACTCAGAAGCATGAACGTCCGGCGGCACCGGACAACGTGTGGAACTACGATGAGTTCTCGGCGTGGCGCGACGAGGTCTGGAATCTCATCGGGGACTTCGCCGGCAGCGAGGTGCAGCAGCTGTTTCTCCGCCATCCACCAAAGTGGGTCGTCGGCGATGACCTCTCATGGCTCGACGACATCCTTCTCAAGGTTCACGGCGAAGAAGTTGACTCGAAGTCTTTATTGACTGAGCGACTGCTCAAGCGGTATCGGGCAACCCCTCTCAGTCCTGCTTACATCGTTGGGCATTGCCACCCGACCATAAAACGCGATCCGTACGGGTAGCCGGACGTCTAATCCGCTCGACTCGCTAGCGCGACGCCTCCTTCAGTAGCAAGGCGATCTGTGTCTTGGACATGCCAATGGTGACCGGGCACCTGCTATAGGCCTCGGCAAAGGCCGCAGCGCAGGCATTCACCGGCAGACCCTCGGTAGCGTCATTCAGTCCGTCGGCGATGGAGAGGATGGGAGACGGGTTGTGGAGCGTCTTTCCGATGTTTGTGGTGAGGCGGGCTTGGTCAATGTTGCTCTGTAAGCGTCCGGCGAACCCATCTTGAACGCTGAGGCCGTGCCAGCCAGGATGGTGTCCACCAAACGAGATAGGTGGACACCATGCCAGACGCCAAGCCGGCCACGCGCCGGCGCCACGACCCGGAACTGAAGCGGCAAGTGCTTGCCGAATGCGCGGCACCTGGCGCGTCCGTAGCCAAGGTGGCGATGAGCCATGGCCTGAACGCCAATCTCGTCCACAAGTGGCGGCGGACGGTGGCTCATGATCGAGACGCCGCCATCGCCAGCGCGTTCGTGCCAGTGAGCGTCGTACCGGCGGCGCCACCGACGGTCGAGGCGCCTCAGTTCATCGAGGTGGACCTGCAACGCGGTCCGGTCACCGTGCGGGTGCGCTGGCCAATGGCGAGCGCGGCGTCGTGCGGCGCCTGGCTGCGTGAGATGCTGCGTTGATCCGGGTAGATGCGCTATGGCTGGCAGTCGAGCCGCTGGACATGCGCGCCGGCACCGAGGCTGCCCTGGCTCGCGTGGTGTCGGTGTTCGGCGCGGCACGGCCACACCACGCCTACCTGTTTGCCAACCGCCGGGCCAACCGGATGAAGGTGCTGGTCCATGACGGGATTGGTGTGTGGCTGGCCGCACGGCGCTTGAATGCCGGCCGCTTCGTCTGGCCTCGCGACGTGAGCGGCACCTTGAGCCTGAGCTGCGCCCAGTTCGAAGCCCTGGTTCTCGGTCTGCCCTGGCAGCGCGTCGGCGAGGCGGGCGTCATCACGCTGCTGTAGCCGCGCGTGCCGTAGGTCCTTGTGGCAATTGCGGCATGTGCCGATGGCGCGCTGTGCGTCGGTTCGGCACGATGCCTTCTCGTGATCGCCGACGACCTCGACACCCTCGATGCCCAGCAACTTCGCGACGCCTTGCGCGCGGCGCGCTTCGAGGTGGCATTCAAGCAGGCAGTCATCGACAAGCTCACGCACGAGAACGCGATCCTCAAGCGCTTGAAGTTCGCCGCGCAGAGCGAGCGGTACAGCGCCGAGCAGAAGAGCCTGCTGGACGAGACGCTGGATGCCGACCTGGCGGCCGTGGCCGCCGAGATCGAAGCGCTGCAGCCTGCCCGGGCCGCCGGCGAGCGCCAGCAGCCCCGGCGCGAGAAGCTGCCAGCACACCTGCCGCGCCGCGACGTTCGCCATGAACCCGAGAGCACCACTTGCGGGTGTGGCCAAGCCCTGCAGCGCATCGGCGAGGACGTGGCCGAGAAGCTGGACTACCAGCCCGGCGTCTTCACGGTGGAGCGCCACATCCGCGGCAAGTGGGTATGCAAGTGCTGCGAGCGGATCGTGCAAGCGCCGGTCGCGCCACACGTCATCGACAAGGGACTGCCGACGAGCGGGCTGCTGGCCCAGGTACTGGTCGCCAAGTACCTGGATCACCTACCGCTGTACCGCCAGGAAGCCATCTTCGAGCGCGCCGGGCACGCCATCGCACGATCGACGCTGGCCCAGTGGGTGGGCGAATGCGGTGTGCAGCTGCAGCCGCTGGTGGATGCCCTGGCCCGGGAACTGCTCGGCCAGGGCGTGCTGCACGCGGACGAGACGCCGGTGGCGATGCTCAAGCCAGGCCACGGCAAGACGCACCGCGCCTACCTGTGGAGCTACTGCACGACACAGTTCAACCCGCTGCAGGCGGTCGTCTTCGACTTCGCCGACAGCCGAGGCGGCCAGCACGCCCGCGAGTTCCTGGGACTGCCCGGCACACCAGACCATCCCGGCTGGCAAGGCAAGCTCGTCTGCGACGACTTCGCTGGCTACAAGGCCTGCTTCGAGCTGGGAGTGACCGAGGCGGGTTGCATGGCGCATGCACGGCGCAAGTTCCACGAACTCTGGGCCAACCACGGCAGCCAGGTCGGCGAGCAGGCGCTGAAGTTCTTCGCTCAGCTCTATGACGTGGAGCGCGGGGTGGCCAACGCCGACACACAAACCAGGCTCGATGCCAGACAGGCTGCCCGGCCGCTGGCGGACGCGCTGCGCCAGTGGCTGCGACAGCAGCGCCAGCGTGTCCCTGATGGATCAGCCACCGCACGGGCCATCGACTACAGCCTCAAGCGCTGGGCGGCGTTGACGCGCTACCTCGACGACGGCGATCTGCCCATCGACAACAACTGGGTGGAGAACCGCATCCGGCCTATCGCGCTGGGTCGGCAGAACTGGCTGTTCGCTGGGAGCTTGCGCGCAGGCAAGCGAGCCGCAGTGATCATGAGCCTCGTGCACTCGGCTCGGCTCAATGGCCACGATCCCTACGTGTACCTGCGCGACATCCTCGAGCGTCTGCCGACCCAGCCAGCGAATCGGATCGTGGAACTGCTGCCGCACCACTGGAATCCTGCCGCCACCTGAATGCGGCCATCCCGACGGCCAAGCTGCTGTCGGCATCCACCCTACGTGTGCTCAGAGTTCCACCAAACCGTCAAAAGGGGCGGGCGATACCCTTGGGCTCGAGGCCGGGCATTAATGGCTCCAAACGTCCAGACCCAATACAGTCGCTGAATGAACATGAACTACGTTTATCTCGGCGTTGCGATCATTGCGGAAGTCGCTGCCACCAGCTTCCTCAAGTCATCGGAAGGCATGACCAAACTATGGCCCACGCTTGCCAGCGTGACAGGCTATGCGGTCTCGTTCTACTTCCTCTCCATCACCCTCAAAGCGATACCAACAGGTATCGCCTATGGCATCTGGTCGGGCGTCGGCATCGTGCTGGTGTCGGCGGTCGGCTGGCTGTGGTTCAAGCAGACACTGGACGCCCCCGCGCTCGCCGGAATCGGCATGATCATGGCCGGGGTGCTGACGATCAATCTGTTCTCCAAGTCGGTGGCCCACTGATCAGAGGGTGTTCACCGGACGCTTACGTTGCTCTGCATGGCGCAGTGCAAAGTCGCCTTACCCCATAGCTCAGAGGCCGACCGCTCGCAATAGTCCCCCATGGCCCCATAGACGGACGCGGACATTGCGGCGGTTTGTGCTTCTTGCAACTCCATATTGAATGCGCTGCTTGAGGTTACCGTCCCGAACAGTCCAAGCAACAATGCGAGCGCTCCCCCAGCCTGCACAGGGAGTGACTCCGCGATTGCTTCCCAGCCGAAGACTAGGCCGGCGAGGGCGAGGAGTGCTGTGATGACTCCAGAAATGGCCAATGCCCATTGGAACTGCCAGAGCTGGAGTCCAGCCAGGACCAAGCCGGCAACACACACAACAATGCGCATATAGATCATTCAGTACCTCCACCGCTGTATGGCGACCGAGACTTCGAGTCGCTCAAACGAAGAGACCGTACGACGGGAGGCTCTGAGCATCGAGTCTTCTACCTGCTGCTTATAGTGCCCGCCGCGCTCCTGGGGCACCCTTCGCTGCGCAGGCAGCCTGAGGTCCAGTAGTGACTGGTCTCCCAGTTGCCTTACACGCGCGTGTTTCGCATTACCGAGCTCCTACAACTGCTGGAGCCTCTCATGCGCTACATCACCTATGCCAACTTCATCCTGCACTTGCCGCTGATCCCCCGGTTTGGCGGCGCTTGGCTTGCCTGGGCTGCTATCCACCTGCTCCTCTTGGCCTGCGCCAAGCGCATCAAGTAAGCAGAGCGGCCAAGCCGCCTGATTGCTGCCGCGGCCACCGTGCAGGGCCAAGAGCTACGCCAGGGGCGGGGACTCATCCGCTCCCTGGTTGCTCACGTGCCGAGGGGATCAGCGCTTGCGATTTGACTGCGACACCACCGATGCCGCGAGCGTCTTCGTCGTGGCCGACGACCGCGAGTTGTCCAATGCCCCGCCAGCCTTCGCCTCAGTCTTGGCGCCAGTCTGCGCGGTCGAGCCCGCTTGACGAAGGGCCGAGCCAGCAAGCGAGCGCTGCAGCGCGCTGGCGGAGCCGCTTTGAAGCGTCTTGCCGGCGAGAGAGGCGACCTGAGGCGAAGTCTGCTTGGTGTTCTTGCTCATGCGGGCGCCTAGAAGTGGATTGATTGACTGGGTTTGCATCCAGTATTTCTACTATATGTAGTGGCGTTTGCGTCGTCAATGCCACACATTTAGTGCATTTGGGTGGGCGGACGATGCCTGGACCGAGCTGGCTGTTATCTTGTGGATATGCTGGACGCTGGCCCGCCCGCCCACGAGGCGAAGTCGTATCGACAGTGTGAGCCTCATTGAAGAGTAGTCCTGCCTTGACCATTCCAATGGTCGCCGCTGGCTCGGTGTGTGGGCGCATCGAACATGCCGCAACCGCGGAGTCAAGACATGGGCACTTCCTTCCTGCCTGCTCAACTCGACCGCTTCCGCCGCGAAACTGCCTAGGAAGCGCCGATCTCTGAAGGTTCAGGTTGGGCCGTGGTTCTACGACGGCATCCAGGTCAGCGAGTCCTCTCGCTGACCTTCACAATGTGGAGAAGGCTGGAGGCCGGCGGCTGCCAGCTTCTGAAGCTCAGCGAAAAACCAACCCGCAGACCTCGTGCCAAATGGTATGGCCCAGCGCGCACGCGATCCGCGCCGATGAAGGCTTATTCCCGATGGGCTTTCGCTGTGGCGGCACTAGGCTGGGAGCGGAAATTCACCAAAGACCGCTCCTAGCTACCGCAGCGCTGGTCAACACGCCCAAAGGGCTGCGCACCTCCCTGCTACACAAGTTCAACTCCATCCACGGAGAATCGGTAGAGAAGAGGAGCTTGCCAAAGGCTTCAAAGTGAGGAGCATTGTGCAGGTTTGGTCGTTGTGCTCGGACAGGCACTGAACTGGGCTTGTCCGCAATGATGGGAACCCAATAAAGTTCCGGGCTTTGGCACACCCGCGCGAAAGCCGGCGTCGCAAAGCTTCCGATCTACGGCCTTCGGGTCACGACAGCGGGGCCGCCTCATTGCCAGTAGACCACGCGCGTCCGTTGCGTCTCTGCATGTGATGCACCAGAGCCCGAGCTGTTACGCCGATGGACTGGTTTGCCGACACCCGCTCGCAACGGTACCCGGCGAGGAGTCGCTGGAGCTGTCGGTAACTAAAGGAGGGGGCACTCGAATGGGCAAGATCAGATGCGACGCCTGCGGAGGCGCACACATGCGCAAACTGTCGATGGTGCTCGATGAAGGGACCAGGACGACTGTAAGTGTGGGTCCGCGGTTCACCGTGAGGCATACATCGCGGACAACGCTGGCCAAGGAACATTCACCCAACAGAATGCGCTACGAGACGAAGGTGATGCTTGGCATGTACGGGCTCGTCATGGGCATGACTTCAATGTTCGTCGGGGAAGCCTCGTTATGGGTAGCGCAGCAGTCGTTTCTGCTTGCTTGGTTCACCAAGCTATTGGTGGCCTTGGCGGCGGGTGCCGTTTTCTTCGCCATCATCCGACTCGGCTTTCCCGCGGTGCATGAGCGATTGAAGTGGGCTTGGGATGTTGACCAGAAGGACGCCGAGGACTTCCACAACAAGTGGCTCTGTATGCAGTGCGGCGGCACGAAGGTGGTTGCGTGATGAATAAGCTGTTTCCGATCCAGTCGCGCTCGTTCGTGTGGCCGGCGATCCCTGTGCTTATCTACTTGGTTGTGATGTTCAACATGTCGGTGGCGGCAGGCGCACGCAAATCCTGCATTGAAAAATTGAGAGGCGGCCTCAATGCCGTGACAGATGCCTCGTGGGCGCGGTCCAGCGAGGGCAAGAACCACGTGACTGTGGTGTTCAACGAGATGGGAAAAACGCATACCCTGCGCTGCACGTTTAAGGATGACACGCATGTCGTCGAGGACATGAAGTTGAGCGACGGCGATGGCATGAGCGAGTTCGTTTCCTCCACGAAGAACACGTGGTTCCCGTTCTAGGGTTGCCTTGAGCCCCGACATTAGGCTTGGGCGCTATATCGACGTGCGGATTGTCATCAGTAGAACCAGCTGCAGGAAACGTCGAGCTCGGACATTGAAGGGCAGCTCTCGGGCGTCGAGTTTGGCGAGTTGAAGTTCTGCTCTCGCTGCGGAGCCGCCGCTGCGCACCGTAACGTACCGTACTGCTGTACTTTGTACTGGTACGGTACCGTACGAAAGACATCAAAGTCGGTCGGCCTCCCGCTGAGCTTGTGGCCAGCGGCTTGCTCGGGCGTTTCAGGGCCCTGATTGAGACGCTGGCTCACTATCGTTCCCAGCCTCTGGTTCTGGGGCAACTTCGCTCTCCGCGGCTCCTTCAAATGCATCCAGCACATTCGGCGGCAGCGGTGCATCAAAATCGCGCCGAACCACCATCCCGCCCTTCATGGAGCCTAGGGGCCTGCCATTTGCGTCCGCGCGATCCGTCGCTGGTTTTTCGGTCATGCCTCAACTCCTTCGTGCCAAAGTGCCTTACGTCCCCAAATCAGTGGCCCAGCAGCCTTCGACCGGCGAAAGTCCTTCACTGTTCGAGCTTGGCGCGCACGCGGTCGATCAGCGATTCCACTGGTGGATTGGTTGATGTTGAGAGCGCGCCGATCCAGTTTGCGTCCACGGTGATTCGGTATAGCGCGTCCTGAAGGCTACCACCCAGTGTGACCGCCACGCGCCCCATGACCCAGTCGAGTTCCTCAGATGTCAGGTCCCAGCCCTTCTTGACAGCGCCTGCACGAAGTCGACGCAAGAAGTCGCCGAGACTCAGTTCCGCATACTCACTACGCTTGCGGCTCGCATGCTCAGTGAGCTTGGTCGCCAAGTGCTGGCAGGCCTCGTAACGAACCCAAAGCTCGTCTTCGGTCATGCCCTCAACGAACCGGCCGTCGATCATGCGAACGATGAGCTTGTTCTGCACACCACTGACGGAGCCACCGAATTTGCGTGGGAAGTCCGACGGAACTCGGTCGAAAGACAGCTTGTCCGATGTCATGGCGTTGTATGTCCTTTGGCTGTCTTGACTCCTTTGAATACGGCATCCAAAGGCATCGCAAGGTCGATGCTGTGCAGTGTCAACGCACCGTTCTTCGTCTGGTCTGCATAGGCCCACGCACCGGTCTCGACCATCGTGAAGACTTCGACCCGATGGGCGACTGGGTCAATCAGTGCGTACTCCCGCAACGATGCAAGCGAGCGATACATGTTGAACCTATCGTGCTGGTCGCCCCCCTTTGTCGGCGGCCGGATTTCGATCACGAGCTTCGGGTCAAGGACAAGCTGGTCGTCGCCAGCCGCAGCCTTACCGCAGGTCACCAGGACATCGGGGTACAGAATCGACTGATCTGTATGCACCTTCATGCCTGTGGCAAAGACTTGGCAAGCTGTGCCATCGAGGTGCTTGTCGATGCGGATCGCCAAATTCATGGTGACCCGGTTGTGGCGAGCGGAGACGTCGTCCATGCGGAAAACGTAGCCTCGACGAGACTCGAAGCGCTCGGGTTGGGACGCTTCCCAGGCGAGAAATTCTGCCAAGGTCATCTTTTGAAGGAGCACGCTCATTGCGCCGCCTCATCGGAACGGAATAGATAGATGCCAAGCTGCACTGCGGGAGTGCCACGTGACAACGACCTCTCGGCTGTTCAATTGCTGCCCCTTCGCATGTAGCCGCCGACACGCGGCCTCAATCCTTCAATCTAGGTTGTGGCGACACGACCGCCAGGGCTTGGTCGAGCTCACTATCCTCCAGCAAACGGCCCTCAGTCATGTCGACCAGGCCCTCGAGAGCGGCGTGGGCAAGGACCAAGGCAGCGCGCTCGGACAACTCGTTGAGCTGATCCGGGCCTTCACTGCTGGGTGCCACGTCGTTCGGTCGCGAATTCATCACCGTGCCTTGATGCTCTCTGAACTAAGAGTACGCACCGCTCTCCGCGCGCGCCAGTAGGTCACTGATGGTCTGTGGCCCGTCCGACCGGAGCAGGTAGTCGCCTGGGCTCGCCCCGCCCAACGCTGGATGGGGAGTTTGCAGCCAAGAGCCGATCCATGCCGACGCATTGAAGCCTGCGGACTTCCCCGCGCGGTCGACTATCTCCTGGGCCTGACCAACCAGCCGAGCCATCCACAACAGGCGCAACCCCTGGTCCAGTTCGAGCGTCTTGCCCGGCGTCGGCTTCTTGGCTTCCGTTACGGGTAGTCCGACCCACTTGGCAACCAGCTCTGCCGGAACGCGCATTTCATCAGCCAGGTGGTGCATCAGTCGCACACGCAGGCCGGCTTTCGCCAGCAGCACCAGTTGGTCTGGGCCGACCAGCCACCAATCGCGGCACTGCCCCCAAAAGATCGGCACGACCGCAGCCGGGTATCCGATGTCGTTGGGTGGAGAGGGTGGTGCATCCTTCATTGGGACAAACAGGCCTGAGGAGGACTCGCACAGCCGACAGTGGGTGATGTCGGACGCATGCTCGTCGTCCAGGCCGGTAAGAGCGAGCGGGCTTGCGACTTGGTGGACGCACCTGCATGCTGGGCAGAGGGCGAGCATCATGGGATAGCCCCTTGCGCGTTTTCTGCAATGAGCCCCGAGCCAGTGTGCGCAGAGGTCCGGCGGCCATCCCAAGCGCCCTCGTCAGTTGGCCAAAGGCGCATCTCACGAGCCCAAGTCTGTCCAGAGTGCTTCATCGTCTGGCGGACGCCGATGTGCCCTCGAGTTGATGAACTTCGCGTAGGCGGACTTCTTGCTTTATCGCTCTATGGAGCGTCCTCCCGTAAGACTCACTCTTGGCTCGACGGTCTACCGGCTGTTCGCCCGCGACGACGCCGCAGAGAATCAAGTCAGACAGCTGAGACACTGCCTGTTCTGGGGCATCAGGGCAGAAAGCGAAACCGCTGTCATCACGAAAGACCACCACCGCGGCCTCCCCCAATGTGCCAATCAACACTTCTTGAATGGACCGCAGCAACCATTCACCGGCTACGACCGTAAAGCACTGGATGGTCAAGATTGGGGACCGATTGGTTGACAGACTGTGAGCGACTTCTTTGCCTGAGTCATAGCAGGAAGTCTCAATGTGCGCTTCCTCGCCAGGATTGCCCAGCGTGTTCACAACGACCCAGGGTCTCGTCGTCTCTGGCACTGGGTAGGCAGACTCGGCAATCTGGAAGATGCTCAAGGAGTAGCTGGATGTGTGCAAGATGAACTCCTGGTCTTGGAATCCGGTAGGGTGTCGAGCACGCCGCTTAGCGAGGCGAGTGTGTGAAGTGGCATGGAAGCAAGGCTCCAGGGATTTCTCAGCCGGATCGCGATAAGGCTTCTGGGGGCAGCGCGCCCGAATAATGCACACTATAGAGGATTTATTCAAGTTAACGGATTGGGAAAACTGCCCGTTTCATTGACGGGCAGGTATGTTCTCTTCACCGGATTGGGACTTCGCGGTCGGCCTTGCCGTGGCCACTCGGCGCTCCAAGACGGCGCAAACCCAGGAAGCGCTAGCTCATGCAGCGGGCATTCATCGGAACTACCTGGCTGACATCGAAAGGGGCAAGAAGAGCCCGACGATGGGCGTCTTCTACGCGCTGTCCGTGGCGCTGCAGACCTCGCCTGACAAACTAGCCCGTCAGGCGCTGGGTTACCTGAACGATCCTGACAAGCGGGATGCCGCACTTGCCGCGCTGCCGCCCCGGCGCCCTGGTCGGCCCAGGGTAAGCCGCTAAAGCCATCGCGATGCGGTCGTGGTTAAAGCTGATCTGCTCGGGGATTGGTGGATCAAGTGGACGCGGGAAGAGTTATCAACCTCGCTCAACCCCTCAATACCTGTTTGACTCCCAATAGCCCTGACAGGGCTTGTCCCACCACAAAACCCGGCTATCGCGCGATTGTTTGGGGCTGCGTCAGGCATCGCAACCAAGAGGTCATGACTGACCGGGCCGAGCATTCACAACGACGCGAGCCCCCTCCAGTGCAACCAGGCAGATTGCCGTGCACGCCGGCAGGCAGGGCAGAACTTTGTAGGGTAGACCGTCGATGAGGTGTCAGAGCGTGCACTTCCAGCGTTGGTTCAACGCGGAGGATAGGAAGCTTTAAGTAAGCACTCAGATCGAAGGGCACTAAACCCCCATTCGATGCGGCGCTTGGAGCGTCGCAGAAGCGATACCACGGCAGTTTGAGTAGATGCCCAAAGAGCATCAAGAAAGAGTAGCATCTTCGGTAAAGGTACTGCCGCTAAGTTGTTGCTGGAGAACAATAAGTATAAAAACTAGGGACGTTCCTGTTGACGTTCTGACCGCCCGCGCCCTGGGCACGGATGAAGCTGAAATCCAGCTCCCAGTCGGCCGGACGCCAGTGCAGCAGCATGCGGCTCAGCCGCCGGCCGCGGGCTGGCGGATGTCCTGGAAACGCTGCTCCAGCTCCTGGCGCAGCTGGCGGCGCAGCTTGGCGGCGGCGTAGCGGCGCAGCTCGTCGGGGCTGCGCGGCTGCAGCGGCGGCACGGGCACGGGCTTGCCCGCCTCGTCCACCGCCACCATGGTGAAGAAGCAGCTGTTGGCGTGGCGCACCACCTGGCTGCGGATGTTCTCGGCCACCACCTTGATGCCGATCTCCATGGAGGAGCTGCCGGTGTAGTTGACCGAGGCCAGCAAGCTGACCAGCTCGCCCACATGGATGGGCTGGCGGAACATGACCTGGTCCACCGAGAGCGTCACCACATAGCGCCCGGCATAGCGGCTGGCGCAGGCATAGGCCGCCTGGTCCAGCAGCTTGAGGATGGTGCCGCCGTGCACATTGCCGGAGAAGTTCGCCATGTCCGGCGTCATCAGCACCGTCATGCTGAGCTGGTGCGAGGGCATGTCCATGGCGGGGGCTCCGGTTCAGTCCAGGTGTTGCACCTGCACAGGCACTCTTCGTGCCAGGGCGCACATCAGCTCATAGCCGATGGTGCCGCCGGCCTTGGCCACCTCGTCGATGGACAGCAGGCTGCCTTTGGGGCCCTGACCCCAGAGCGTGACCTCGCTGCCGAAGCCGGCCTGGGGCAGATCGCTCAGGTCCACGGTGAGCATGTCCATGGAGACGCGGCCCACGGTGGCCGTGCGGCGGCCATCCACCAGCACCGGGGTGCCGCTGGGGCAGTGGCGGGGGTAACCGTCGGCATAGCCGCAGGCCACCACGCCGATGCGCATGGGCTTGTCCGCGGTGAAGCTGCTGCCATAGCCCACGGTGTCGCCGGGCTGCAGCTGTTGCACGCCGATGATGCGCGAGCGCAGGGTCATGGCCGGGCGCAGGTCCCAGTGGGCGGCATCGTGCTCCGGATAGTCCGGGATGCCGCCATAGCTCATGATGCCGGCGCGCACCCAGTCGCTGCGCACGCGCGGCGTGTGGCGCAGGGTGGCGGCGCTGTTGGAGAGCGAGCGCTCGCCCGGCAGGTCGTGGGTCACGGCCTCGAAGGCGGCCAGCTGGTGGGCGATGCCGTCCTGGCCGAAGCGCAGGGCATCGGCATCGGAGAAATGCGTCATCAGCGAAATTTCGTCCACCTGGGGCAGGGCGTTGAGCCGGGTCCAGGCGGCGCGGAAGTTCTGCGGCGTGAAGCCCAGGCGGTTCATGCCGCTGTTCATCTTCAGGAAGACGCGGTGCGGCTCATGGGTCTTGTGCATGGCCAGCCAGTCGATCTGCTCCTGGCAGTGCACCGCATGCCACAGGCGCAGGCGCGAGCACAGCTCCAGGTCGCGCGCCTCAAAAGCGCCTTCCAGCAGCAGGATGGGGCCGCGCCAGCCCAGCTGGCGCAGCTGCTCGGCCTCGGCAAAGTCCAGCAGGGCGAAGCCATCGGCGCCGCGCAGGCCTTCGAAGGCGGCGGCAATGCCGTGGCCGTAGGCATTGGCCTTGACGACGGCCCAGACCTTGGCGTCCGGTGCGCAGGCACGGGCGCGAGCCAGGTTGTGGGCCAGGGCGGAAACGTGGATCAGGGCTTCAATCGGACGCGGCATGGGGCGCATTGTGGCACCCCCGCAGGTACGGGCCGCTGTCCCCAAGGGGCGGGGGCCTGCAAGGGCTGCATGCTATAAAGCCGCGCTCGTGCCCACTTGTGAACGCTCATTCCGGGTGCCAGGCCAGCCTTGATCGCAAGCAGTTCTCACCCCGGGCCGATGAAAAAAGGTTTCTACACCATCATGTCAGCGCAGTTCTTCAGCTCGCTGGCTGATAACGCGCTCTTTGTCGCCGCCGTGGAGCTGCTGCGCACCTCGGGGGAGCCGGAGTGGCAGCGCGCCGCCCTGGTGCCCATGTTCGCTCTCTTCTATGTGGTGCTGGCGCCCTTTGTGGGCGCTTTTGCCGACGCCGTGCCCAAGGGCAAGGTGATGTTCTATTCGAACAGCATCAAGGTCGTGGGCTGCCTGATGATGCTGTTCGGCAGCCACCCGCTGCTGGCCTACGCCATCGTGGGCCTGGGCGCGGCGGCCTATTCGCCGGCCAAGTACGGCATCCTCACCGAGCTGCTGCCGCCTTCCCAGCTGGTCAAGGCCAATGGCTGGATCGAGGGCCTGACCATCGGCTCCATCATCATGGGCGTGCTGCTGGGCGGCCAGCTGGTGGGAGACAAGGTCTCGACCATGCTGCTGGGCTTCGACCTGCCCATGATCGATACCGGCATCGACACCGCGCCCGAGGCGGCCATCGCCTCCCTGGTGGGCCTGTACGTGATCGCCGCCCTGTTCAATCTGCGCATCCCGCGCACCGACGCCCCGCTGCAGCCGCTCTCGGGCAGCCCGCTGTGCCTGGTGCGCGACTTCGCTCAGTGCAACTCGCGCCTGTGGCAGGACAAGCTGGGCCAGATCTCCCTGGCCACCACCACCCTGTTCTGGGGCGTGTCCGGCAATCTGCGCTATATCGTGCTGGCCTGGGCCGCCGCGGCCCTGGGCTATGGCACGACCCAGGCCTCCAGCCTCGTGGGCGTGGTGGCCATCGGCACGGCGGTGGGCGCCGTGGTGGCCTCGGTCTATATGCGCCTGGACCAGGCCACCCGGGTCATCCCCCTGGGCATCGCCATGGGCCTGCTGGTCATCATCATGAATGTGATCAGCAATGTCTGGGTGGCGGCGCCCTTCCTGATCATCCTGGGCGGCATCGGCGGCTTCCTGGTCGTGCCCATGAATGCCCTGCTGCAACACCGCGGCCACAATCTGATGGGTGCCGGCCGTTCCATCGCGGTGCAGAACTTCAATGAGCAGGCCTGCATCCTGGGCCTGGGCGCGCTCTACACCGGCCTGACCAAGTTCGGTCTCTCGGCCTTCGGCGCCATCACCATCTTCGGCCTGGTGGTCGCCAGCACCATGTGGCTGATCCGCCGCTGGCACCAGCGCAACTGCGCCCGCCACCCCGAGGAGCTGGAACGCCTGCTGGCCCTGGCGCGCAGCGACCAGCACTGAGACCGGCCCCTGGGAAGGGGCCAGGCCCGGGCTGGACTCAGCGGCTGCGGCCGCCGCGCAGCTTGGGCGCCGGTGCGACCACGGCGGGCTCGCCGCTGAGCACCCGCTCGATATGCTCGGACCAGGCGCGTGCGATCTTGAAGCAGCCGCTGTGGTTGAGATGGATCTCGTTGTGCCAGTCGCCGCTGATGCCGGCGCTGCCCGGCGCGGCCAGGGCCAGGGGCACGGCCGTGCTGTCGAAGACATGCAGGCCCGGGAAGTTCTCCTTGTCCGCCGCCAGACCCTTGAGCAGCTGGGCCAGGTGCATGACCATGAGCCGGCTCACCGCCGCCCAGTCGGCGCTGGGGATGTTGTAGGCCTTGAGCGTGGGGTAGAGCCAGGGGCCGCTGCCCTCGGCCGAGGCCGGGCGCGGCATGGGCACCGCGTAGCAGTGCATGAAGACCGGCTGGCCCGCGGAGGGGCCCTGGTCGCGCAGGCTCAGCAGGTGGCGGATATTGGCGCGCAGGTACTCGGCATAGGTCTGCCAGCCCGGCTCCGAGAAGTAGCGGGCCACGCCCTGCGAGGGGGCGCCCCACTCGGTCTGGTGGCGCAGCAGGCGCAGATGCAGGGGAATCAGGCTGGCGGGGGTCGGGTCTTGACCCGGCGTGTGGGCCGGGGTGCGGGCGGCGGCGATCAGGTCATTGCCGCCCACGGAGAGCAGCAGGCCGTCCCAGACCGGGGCGCCCTCGCCGCTGAGCAGGCGCACGAACTCGGGCGCCGCCTCCAGGTCCACCATATGCGAGAGCGCATCGCTCTGACCGGCGCAGTTGACGGCCACGGCGCGCTGCCGAAAGACCAGCTCCTGCAGCAGATTGGCATGCGCCCCCAGCTTGGCGGCGGCCGTCGAGAACCAGGAATCCCCCTGCGCCAGCAGGCGCCAGCGGTAGCCGTCCAGCAGGGCGGCGGGGTTCGTCGAGGGCAAGTCTGCCGGTGTGAAGCAGGCCAGATGATCCAAAAGAAGCTCTCCCTTGATGGCTCGGACGAGTGGGGCAGGACGCTCGCGCCGCAGCCGAATTGGAAGGCCAGGGCCGCGCGTTTCGCCATGCTATAAACCCTGGGCATTGTTGGCTGGGCTCACCCGGCTTAGCCAGCGCTTTTCAGGGGGGTTGTTGCAGGCAGCCAACCCCCAGCGAACCCGCCCTCATGCTCGCTGGGCGCACCCTGGCCCATGCGTTCTCCGCTTCCCTATTTCGCCCTCGTCTTCAACGCCCTGATCTGGGGTCTGTCCTGGTGGCCCTTCCGGCAGTTCCAGGCCGCTGGTCTGCACCCGCTGTGGACCACGGTGATGCTCTACACCCTCTCGCTCCTGGTCATCAGCCTGGGCGCGGGGCGGCGGGTCTGGGCCGAGTTCTTCGCCCACCCCAGCCTCTGGCTCATCATGCTGGCCGCCGGCACCACCAACACGGCCTTCAACTGGGCCGTGTCCATGGGCGACGTGGTGCGGGTGGTGCTGCTCTTCTATCTGATGCCGCTGTGGGCCGTGCTGCTGGCCCGCCTCATTCTCAAGGAACCACTGCGGCCCGCCGCCCTGGCGCGCATCGCCCTGGCCCTGGGCGGGGCGGCGGCGGTGCTGTGGCCGGCCGAGGGCGGCTTCCCCCTGCCGGCCAGCGCGGCCGACTGGCTGGGCGTGCTGGGCGGCCTGACCTTCGCCTTCAACAATGTGATGCTGCGCCGCGAGGCCGCGCGCAGCCCGCAGTCGCGCGCCCTGGCCATGTTCGGCGGCGGCGTGCTGGTGGCGGGCACGGCGGCCCTGCTGATGTCGGGCGCCGGCCTGGTGCCCGCGCCCAGCCTGCCGGGCTGGATCTGGGCCTTGCCGGCGGCGGCCATGGCCGTGCTCTTCTTCTTCTCCAACCTGGCCCTGCAGTACGGCGCCAGCCGCCTGCCGGCCAACGTCACGGCCATCGTGATGCTGGTGGAGGTGCCGGCCGCGGCCATCTCGGCCCTGTGGCTGGGCGGCGGCGCGCTGAACGCTCAGACCGCCCTGGGCGGCGCGGCCATCCTGGGCGCGGCGGTGCTGGCAGCCCTGGAGCGGCGGCGCTAGCATCGCGGGCCACGGCTCCCGCGGCGGGAGCAAGGACAAAACACCATGACCCAGACCGCCTATGACTTCCAGGCCCAGAGCATCCGCGGCGAGGCCGTGGACCTGGCCCAGTACCGCGGCCAGGTGCTGCTGATCGTCAACACCGCCAGCGCCTGCGGTTTCACGCCCCAGTTCAAGGGCCTGGAGCAGCTCTGGGAGGACTATGGGGCCCGCGGCCTGGTGGTGCTGGGTTTTCCCAGCAATGAGTTCGGCGGCCAGGACCCCGGCAGCAATGAGCAGATCGCCTCCTTCTGCGAGATGAACTACGGGGTCAGCTTCCCCATGATGTCCAAGATCCGCGTCAACGGCGCCGAAGCACATCCCCTTTGGCAATGGCTCAAGAGTGAGAAGCCGGGTTTTCTGGGCACCGAGCTGATCAAGTGGAATTTCAGCAAATTCCTGATCGGCCGCGACGGCCAGGTGCTCAAGCGCTACGCGCCCAATGACGCGCCGGAGAAGCTGCGCGGCGATATCGAGGCGGCGCTGGGCCGCTAGGCCGTGCGCAGCCACAGCCGGCCATAGCCGCGCCGCAGCTCGCCCCGGGCCACGGCCGCGCTGAGCAGCTGGTTCACCGTCTGGCGCGAGAGATGGGCCAGGGCGGCCAGTTCGGCCTGGGTGGCGGCCAGGGCCTGCCAGCCCTCGGCATCGGTGGCCTGGCCTCGCTCCCGCGCCAGCTGGGCCAGGGCCAGCGCAAAACGCTGCTCGGCGCTGCGGTGACGCGCGGCCTCCAGCAGGCGCAGATTGCCCTCGAAGCGCAGGGCGAACTCGCGCAGCAGGGCGCGGGCAAAGCCGGGCTGCTCGTCCATCAGCAGGGCGTAGGCCGCAGGGCCGATCACCAGCAGGCGGCTGGGGCGCCGTGCCAGGGCCTCGTAGCCGGCCGGGCGCCCCGTAGCGAAGGCCGCCAGGCCAAAGAGGCGCGGCGCCTGCACATGCTCCAGCACCGAAACCTCGCCGTCCTGACCGGTGAGCCGGGCCTCGATCTCGCCCTCCACCACGGCGTAGAAGGCCGGGCAGACCTGGTCCTGGGCGAAGAGCGTGCGGCCGCGCGCCAGGCGCTGCCGACGCAGCAGGGGGCGCAGGCGCTCGCGCAGGCCCGGGTCCAGGCCCAGGCCGGGGAAGTTGGCGGCCAGCACCGCGTCCAGGGCGGTGTCCACGGAATCATCCATGCGTTCATTGTCGGGTACCCGACAATTGCGGCGCGGTGGCGGGCCTAGGCTTGCGGCCCATGGACATCGACGCTTTGCTCCCTGCCTGGGCCGCCCAGTACCGCCACTTTGCCGAGCACGAGTGCCGGGAAGATCCGCTCTATGTGGCGATCTGCCGGGCCGTGGCCGACAGCCCCGAGCTGCTGGCCCTGATGGCCGAGGCGCCCGAGACGCAGCGCCTGCCCAATCTGCTGCTGGCGGCCCTGCACGACCGGCTGCTGGCCGGCAGCCGCCATGCCCTGGCCGGCTACTACCCAAGCTGCGGTGGCGAGCGCCTGCCCGATGCCGCGCTGCCGGGCCTGCTGCTGGATTTCGCCCGCCGCGAGCGCGCCGCCTTGGTCGGCATCCTGGCCAGCCGCCAGACCCAGACCAATGAGGTGGGGCGCTGCGCCCTGCTGTGGCCGGCCTTGCAGCGGCTGGTCGAACTGAGCGGCCGGCAAGACCTGGCCCTGCTGGACATCGGCAGCAGCGCCGGCCTGAACCTGGGGGTGGACCGCTACCGCTACGACTACGGGCCGGCCGGCCAGCGTGGCGCCCCGGCCGGCCCCGAGCGCCCCCTGATCCGCTGCGACTGGACCGGCCCTGTGCCGCCGCCGGCCCGGGCCGACTGGCGCCTGGTGGCCCGCGCGGGCCTGGACCCGGCCCCGGTGGACCTGGAGGACGAGGCGGCGCGGCGCTGGCTGCGCGCCTGCCTCTGGCCGCATGACCGGGAGCGGGCGCGCCGTCTGGACCAGGCCCTGGCCCTGGCGCGCGCCGAGGGCCCGCCGGTGCAGCGGGCGGCCGACTGCCTGGCCGCGGTGGAGCCCTGGCTGGACAGCCTGCCGGCCGGGGTCCAGCCCCTGGTCTTCAACAGCTGGGTGCTGCACTACTTCAGTCCTGCCGAGCTGGCCCGCTACCAGGCCGGCATGCTGGCCCTGGTGCGCCGGCGTGGCCTGGCCTGGCTGTGCGCCGAGGCGGCGCCCTGCCACCCGGCCGTCCTGGTCCGGCCCGAGCCGGCGCCGGCGGGGTCTGCCACCCTGTGGAGCCTGCACTGCAGCCCGGCGGGCGGCGGGCTGCAACACCTGGCCCTGGCCTGGTCGCATGCCCACGGTCGCTGGGCGCAATGGCTGCAAGCTACATATTGAGGATGAAAGCGGCCACCCTGTAAGAAATAGCGGCTGCGCACCGGAAGTCGGGGCGTAAGCTGGGGCCGTCATGCGGCGTCGTACCCTGCTTCTGCTCGCACTCAGCGCCCCGCTTGGGGTCGCACATGCCCAGCCGCCCCTGCTGCGGGTGGTGGGCAGTGCCGACCCGCCTTACCGCATCTTCGGCCCCGCCGGGGCGGGCGGACTGTACTACGAGCTGCTCAGCGAGGCGGCGCGCCGCCTGGGCTGGACCCTGCGCTTCGACGAGGCGCCCTCGGCCCGGGCCCTGCGCATGATGGAGCTGGGCGAGGCCGATCTGATGATGGGCCCTTTCCGCGCCCCGGCCCGCGAGCGTTTCCTGCTTTACACCCAGGTGCCGCTGCCGGCGGTGGACATCGCCTTCTACACCCAGCCCTGGGTGGTGCCCCTGCGCCATCCCGACGATCTGGTGGGCCGCACGATTGCCGTGCACCGCGGCAAGCGCTACGGCAGCGCTTTCGATGAGGACCCGCGCCTGCGCCGCCACGAACTGAGCAATTACCGCACCGCCTTCGAGATGGTGGCCCGCGGCCGGGCCGATGTGGTGGTGGTGCCCGAGCTGCAGGGCGATCTGCTGCAGCGCGAGCTGCAGCTGGATCTGGTCAAGCAGCCCCTGCGCATGAGCGGGCTCCAGCCCCATGTGGTGCTGTCGCGGCTCTCGCCCTGGCTGGCCTACCAGGGCGAGCTGGAGCGGGCCTTCCAGTCCATGCGCGAGGACGGCAGCTGGCAGCGCATCCTGCAGCGCTACCGCTAGGGCCAGTGCCGGTGCTTGCTATGCTGGGCCGCATGCGCCGCCGTCCCTGCCTCCTTCTGCCGTTGCTGCTGCTGGCGCCCGGTTTGCGGGCGCAGCCGGCACCCCAGCTGCTGCGAGTGGTGGGCAGTGCCGACCCGCCCTACCGGATCTTCAATGCCGAGGGCGGCGGCAGCGGCCTCTATTACGAGCTGCTGGGCGAGGCCGCGCGCCGTCTGGGCTGGACCCTGCACTACCAGGAGGTGCCCTCGGCCCGGGCCTTTCGCATGATGGAGCTGGGCGAGGCCGATCTGATGATGGGCCCGCTGCGCACACCCGAGCGCGAGCGATTCCTGAGCTATGGCCAGGTGCAGCTGCCGGTGGAGGACAAGGCCTTCTACACCCGGCCCGGGGCGTCCGCCGTGCGCAGCCTGGACGATCTGCTGGGGCGCAGCATCGCGGTGCAGCGCGGCAAGCGCTATGGCGCCGGCTTCGACACCGATCCGCGCCTGCTGCGCCATGAGGTGGGTGACTACCGGGTGGCCCTGGAGATGGTGGCCCGCGGGCGCCTGGACATGGCCGTGCTGCCCGAGCGCCAGGGCGATGCCCTGCTGCGCGAGCTGGGCCTGGGCCTCACCAAGCAGCCCTGGCGCCTGCCGGGCGAGGTGCCACATGTGGTGATGGCCCGGCTCTCGCCCTGGCTCACGCGCCAGACCGAGCTGGACCGCGCCTTCCAGGCCATGCGCGAGGACGGCAGCTGGCAGCGCATCCTGCAGCGCTACCGCTAGCATCGGGGCCTTCCAGGGCTCAATCACAAGGCTGCTCGCCATGCTGCGCAAGACCCCCCGCTTTTCCGCCTCGGCGGCCCGTCGCACCTGGCTGGGCCGTAGCCTGGCCGCCACGGCCCTGCTGTCCACCCTGCTGCTGCCCGGCCTGCCGGCCCGGGCCCAGACGCCCGAGGCCACGCTGGAGCGCCAGCGTGCCGCGGTGCAGCGCGAGCAGACGGCCTATCTGCAGACGCTCAAGGAACTGGTGGAGATCGAGTCCGGCAGCGCCGACCGCGAGGGCCTGGACCGCATCGCCGCCCTCATCGCCCAACGCCTGCGCGCCCTGGGCGGCCAGGTCAGCCTGATCGATCCGGCCCAGCCCGGCTTCGAGATCTACCGCATGTTCGACACGCCCGAGAAGCCCGGCCCCATGGTCAAGGCCGTCTTCCCTGGCCGGGGCAGCAAGAAGATCCTGCTGCTGGCCCATATGGACACGGTCTATGCCCGCGGCATGCTGGCCCAGCAGCCCTTTCGGGTCGAGGGCGGCAAGGCCTACGGCCTGGGCATTGCCGATGACAAGCAGGGCGTGGCCCTGGTGCTGCACCTGCTGGCCCTGCTCCAGGCCGAGGGCGAGCCCGACTGGGGCCAGCTTACCGTGCTGATCAATGGCGACGAGGAGATCAGCTCCCCCGCCTCGCGTGCCCTCATCACCCAGCTGGGTGGCGAGCATGATGTGGTGCTGTCCTATGAAAGCGGCGGCGGCCCCAGCGGGCCGGACGGCCTGCGCCTGGCCACCAGCGGCATTGCTGCGGCCAATCTGCTGGTCAAGGGCCGGGCCGCCCATGCCGGCGCGGCGCCGGAGCGCGGCGTGAACGCGCTCTACGAGCTCTCGCACCAGATCATGCAGGCGCGCGATCTCTCCGATCCCAAGGTGGGCCGCCAGCTGCACTGGACCCTGGCGCGGGCCGGCCTGGTGCGCAATATGATCCCGCCCGCCGCCGAGGCCTCGGCCGATGTGCGGGTGGACCGGGTGGCCGATTTCGACCTGATCGAGCGCGAGCTGCGCGCGCGCATCCAGCGCAAGCTGCTGCCCGAGAGCGAGGTGAGCCTGGAGTTCGAGCGCCGCCGCCCGCCCCTGCAGGCCAGCGAGGCCGCGCGCCGCCTGGCCGCCCATGCCGAAGCCCTGGCGCGCGAGCAGGGCCTGGCCCTGGTGGTGCGCGACCAGCCCAGCGGCGGCGGCACCGATGCGGCCTTTGCCGCCCTGGCCACCCGGGCGCCGGTGCTGGAGGGCCTGGGCCTGCGCGGCTTCGGCGCCCACACCACCAATGCCGAGTACGTGGTGCTGGAGTCCATTGCGCCCAAGCTGCTGCTGAACCTGCGCCTGGTGCTGGACATCGCCCGCGGTCAGGCCCGCTGGTGAGGCCGGGGCCGCGCTGGTGATAATGGCGCTCGACATTCGCACCTTGGAGTTCCCACCATGTTCCAGCACGTCGATGCCTACGCCGGCGACCCCATCCTGAGCCTCAACGAAGCCTTCCAGAAGGACGAGCGCGCGGGCAAGATCAATCTGTCGATCGGCATCTATTTCGACGACGACGGCCGCATCCCCATGCTGGACTCGGTGCGCCGCGCCGAGCTGGCCGTGGTGGCCGAGGCCGGCGCCCGGCCCTATCTGCCCATGGAAGGCCTGCCCCTGTTCCGCAGCGCGGTGCAGGGCCTGCTCTTCGGCGCCGAGCACCCGGTGCTCAAGGCCGGCCGCGTGGCCACCATCCAGGGCGTGGGCTCCAGCGGCGGCCTCAAGGTGGGCGCCGACTTCATCAAGCGCTACTTCCCCGGCAGCGCCATCTATGTCTCCGACCCCACCTGGGACAACCACCGCGCCGTCTTCGAGGGTTCGGGCCTGGAGGTCAAGAGCTACCCCTATTACGACGCCAAGACCGGCGGCCTGCGCTTTGCCGACATGCTGGAGACCCTGCGCGGTCTGCCCAAGCACAGCGTGGTGCTGCTGCACGCCTGCTGCCACAACCCCACCGGCGTGGACCTCACGCCCCTGCAGTGGGATGAGCTGATCCCGGTGCTGGCCGAGCGCGAGCTGCTGCCCTTCCTGGACCTGGCCTACCAGGGCTATGGCGACGGTCTGGAGCAGGATGCCTTTGCCATCCGCGCGCTGGCGGATGCCGGCCTGTCCTTCTTCGTGGCGAACAGCTTCTCCAAGAACATGAGCCTGTATGGCGAGCGCTGCGGCGCGCTGTCGGTGGTCTGCCCCGACGCGCAGCAGGCCGCCAATGTGCTGGGCCAGCTCAAGTTCATGATCCGCCGCAACTACTCCAACCCGCCCATGCACGGCGGCCAGGTGGTGGCCCGGGTGCTGAACGACCCCGAGCTGCGCACGCTCTGGGAAGGCGAGGTCGAGGAGATGCGCGAGCGCATCCTGGCCATGCGCAATGCCCTGTTCGAGGTGCTCAGCGCCAAGCTGCCGGGCCGCGATCTGCGCTACTTCCTGACCCAGCGCGGCATGTTCAGCTACACCGGCCTCTCGGCCGAGCAGGTGGACCGCCTCAAGAACGAGTTCGGCGTCTACCTGATCCGCTCGGGTCGCATGTGCATCGCCGGCCTCAACACCCGCAATGTGGAGGCCACGGCCACGGCCATGGCGGCGGTGCTGGCCTGATCACCCTGGGTTAAGCCCCCCTGGCTCCGCATTCACCAGGGTTATAGAGTCCGCCATCGCTTTCATTGGCATGGCGGGCCGCAGCTCCCTTACCCTGCCGGGCCAAGCCAAGCCCAAGGGACAGGATGAAGCAGATTGTGGTGATCGGGGGTGGGGTGGTCGGCCTGACGACCGCCTGGACCCTGGCCGAGGAGGGCCACCAGGTCACACTGGTGGAACGCGAGGCCGCGCTGGCCGAGGGTGCCAGCCGCGCCAACGGCGGCCAGCTCAGCTACCGCTATGTCTCGCCCCTGGCCGATGCCGGCGTGCCCCTCAAGGCCCTGCGCTGGCTGCTGGATCCGGACGGTCCGCTGCGCTTCAAGCCCGAGCTGCGCTGGCACCAGTGGGCCTGGATGCTGGCCTTTCTGCGCGCCTGCCGCGGCCCGGTGAACCGCCGCAGCACCGAGCGCCTGCTGGCCCTGGGCGCGCTCAGCCAGCAGGCCTTTGCGCGCCTGCAGCGGGACGCGGGCCTGGATGAGGCCATCGCCCTGCGCGCCCCCGGCAAGCTGGTGATCTACCGCAAGCCCGAGGAGTTCGCCCGCGTGGCCCAGCGCCTGCGCGCCACCCCGGGCGGTCCCGAGCAGGTGCTGGACCATGGCGAATGCCTGGCGCTTGAGCCGGCCCTGGCCTTGGCCGACAGCCGCTTTGCCGGCGGCGTCTTCACCCCCGGTGAGGCCGTGGCCGACTGCCACGCCCTGTGCCTGCAGCTGGCCGAGCGCCTGCACCGCCATCCCAATTTCCGCGGCGTGCAGCGCGCCGAGGGCCGCAGCTTCCGCCAGGAGGGCGGCCGCGTGCGCGCCCTGATCGCCCGCGACGGTCAGGAGATCGGCGGCGACGCCTTTGTGCTGGCCGCCGGCCTGCACAGCCGCGGCCTGGGCAAGAGCCTGGGCCTGGACCTGCCGCTCTACCCGCTCAAGGGCTACAGCCTGAGCGCGCCCATCGTGGCCGGCGAGCACCGCCCGCCCGAGGTGAGCGTGACCGACTTCGAGCGCAAGGTGCTCTATGCCCGCATCGGCACGCAGCTGCGCGTGGCGGCCATGGTGGACCTGGTGGGCGACGATGCCCGCATCGATCCGCAGCGCATCGCCTCGCTCCAGCGCGCCTGCCGCGATATGTTCCCGCGCGCCGCCGACTACGAGCGTGCCGAGCAATGGGCCGGCCTGCGCCCGGCCACGCCCAGCGGTGCGCCCATCCTGGGCGCCAGCGGCGTGGCGGACAACCTCTGGCTCAACGTGGGCCATGGCGCCCTGGGCTTCACCTTCTCCTTCGGCTCGGCCCGCATCGTGGCCGATCTGATGGCCGGCCGCGTCAGCCCCCTGCCGCTGGACGGCCTGCAGCTGGCGCGCTGAGGCCCGGCGCATGAACGATTCCGACCTGGCCGAGGCCTTGCGCCAGGCCGTGCTGGCCCAGGACTTCATGGCCACGGCCGACGGCCTGCGCGGCGGCGCGCCGCTGGAGGCCTTTCCCAGCCTGGACCTGGCCGTGGCCGCCTTCCCCGCGGGCGGCCGCCCCTTCTGGGCCAATGTGCTGTTCTCGCGCGAGCATCCCGAGGGGCTGGTGGCCGAGATCGGCCCCGAGGCCGGGCCGGTGCGAAACATCGACTTCCGCGCCGATGTGCAGAACGCGCAGGGCGACTCCATCGCCTGGCTGCCCGGGGCCGACTGGTCGCGCCTGGACTTCGCGCCCCTGGCCGGTCCGCAGCATGGCGGCGCGCCGCGCTTTGTGGCGCCTTACCCCGCCTCCCTGCTCAAGCTCATGGTGCTGGTGGGCGTGGCACGCCTGATCGACCAGGGCCTGGCCAGCTGGACGCAGAACCTGGCCTATCAGGGCGCCTCGCGCCGCGTGGCCGACTGGGCCTTCGACATGGTGGCCATCAGCTGCAACCGCGCCACCTCGGCCCTGGTCATGCTGCTGCACCAGCTGGGCGCCATCCGGCGCGACGCCACCAGCGGCCAGGAGCTGGACAACGCCCTGCATGCGCTCTTCCAGGACCTGGGTCTACCCACCCTGCGCCTGGCCGGCACCCGGCCCGAGGGCGGCTGGGGCAATGCCGCGGGCTCGGGCGTGGGCCGCATCCAGATGACGGCCTGGGACAGCCTGCGCCTGCTCTGGCTCATCGACCCCGCCGCGCCGCCCCCGCCCTGGCTGGCGCCGGAGCGCGCGCCCCTGCTCAGCCCGCTCTCGCGCAGCTGGGTGCTGCACGCCCTGGAGCAGCAGGCCCTGCACGAGATCCTGTCCAGCGGTCTGCTGGCCGGTCTGCCCGGCCATGTGGAGGGCCTGCCCGCCCGCCTGCCCGGGCGCTGGCTGAATCCCGAGGACGGCAGCGCCCAGGCCGGCGAGCGCGCCTTCCCCGGCGATCTGCGGGCGCGCGTGCGCCAGGGCAGCTTGCACTTTGCCCACAAGACCGGCACCACCGAAAACTACGCGGCCGATGCCGGCATCGTGCGCGGCGTGGCCCCGGGCGCGCGCCGCCACTACCTGATCGCGCTGACCAGCAATCTGGGCCGCCGCTACGCCCCCGACCCGCGCGCCGCCAGCACCTGGCGCCTGCCGGCCCTGGGCCGCGCGGTGGACGAGATCCTGCGCCAGCGCTTGGGAGAATGAGGCCATGGACGACCCGATGCTGATCCCCGCCCTGCCGCCCGGCGCCACCCTGGCCCTGATCGCCCCGGCCGGTCCGCCCCGGCCCGAGACCCTGCCGCGCGTGCCGGCCCTGCTGGCGGCGCATGGCTTCCAGGCCAAGCTCATGCCCAGCGTGGCCGGCCCCTCGCCGCTGAACTATCTGGCGGCGGACGATGAGCGCCGCCTGGCCGATCTGCACGCCGCCTATGCCGACCCAGAGGTGGCCGCCGTGATGTGCCTGCGCGGCGGCTATGGCTGCGCCCGCATCCTGGACCGCATCGACACCGCCCTGCTGCGCCGCCATCCCCACAAGCTGCTGATCGGCTACAGCGATATCAGCAGCCTGATCGGCCTGCTGGATCATCTGGGCCTGCCCAGCCTGCACGCGCCCATGCCCAGCTCCGACCTGCTGGCGCCCGAGGGCGGGCCCGATGCCCAGGCCCTGTTCGAGCGCTTGAAGCACGGTCTGAAGCGCGGCGAGCGCCTGGCGGCGGCCCAGGCCGGTGCCGGTGCGCCCCAGGCGCTGGACCGCCCGGGCCGGGCGCGCGGTCGCCTGATCGGCGGCAATCTCGCGGTGTTCACGGCCCTGCTGGGCACGCCCTGGGCCCCGCGCGCCGAGGGCGCCATTCTTTTCCTGGAAGACGTGAGCGAGCCGCCCTACCGGGTGGACCGCCTGCTGGCCCAGCTGCGCCTGGCCGGCGTGCTGGACGCCGCCGCCGGCTTTGTGCTGGGCGGCTTCACCGGCGCCGAGGAGCCCGCCGACGCGGTGCTGGCCGACTATCTGGGCGCGCTGGGCAAGCCCGTGCTCGCCGGCTGGCCCAGCGGCCACCAGGTGCCCAACCTGGCCCTGCCCATGGGCCTGACGGTGGAGCTGGATGTGGCGGAGCGGGCGCTGCGCTACGTCTGAGCCTTTCTGTCGGGCATTGAGCGCGCTGCCAAGGGCTCCTGCTTGACTTCGCTTCAGCACCCACCCCTGCCCCCGGCCGAACCTGCGCTTTCCACCAGGCGACTGCCATGGCCTTGCGGATCAGGACGGCAGTGGGCCTCTCGCAGCGAAGTCAAGGAGGAGGCGCCGGCCGCAGGCCGGTGCCGGGGGACATGAGCGGAGGGAGGCCCGCTGGCGGCCTGATCTTCGAGCTCTCCACATGATCCAAGGACATCGACCGGTCCCTGCCCATCGCTGATGAAACAAGAAAGCCCGCCTGTCAGGCCGACCGGCGGGCTTTGTTTTTGGGGCGGGGCCGCCGTGAGCGACCCCGCATCCGCAAGGGCTCAGCGGAAGCTGTAGTTCACCGAGACGCTCAGGGTGCGGCCGAAGGGGTCGCCCACGCGCGGATCCCAGCCGGCGCCCACCACATCGTCCACGTTGTGATACGTGAAGGGCGGGGCCTTGTCGAACAGATTGTTCAGGCCGGCCGTGATGGTGGTGTTCTTGAAGCCGGTGTAGCTGGCGAACAGATTGACCGTGGTGTAGGCGCTGACCTCGCGGCGCGGCGTGCCGAAGCGCGTCATGTCCTGGTCCATATAGCCCGACTTGTAGATCGTGGTCAGGGTGGTGGCCCAGTTGTCGCGCGCCCAGCCGATGTCGGCGCTCAGCTTGTTGCGCAGATACAGGGTGCGCAGCGCGAATTGGCCCACCAGCTCCTGCAGCGGCTGGTTCTCCAGGGCACGCTCCTTGTGGCTGATCATGTAGGTGCCGTTCACGCTGGCGCGCCAGGTGCCGCTGCTGTGCTTGAACAGATAGCTGCCGCCCCAGTCCAGACCCTTGGTGGAGCTGTCGGCCGCGTTTTCCCAGCCGGTGGTCACCAGGGCCACGCGACCGGTGCTGTCGCGGGCGAAGCGGTCCTTGAACAGCTCGTAGTTGTTCTTCACCTCGCTGAGGGTCAGCTTGCGCAGGCGGTCGTCCAGGTCCACGCGCCAATAGTCGGCGTAGAAGGACAGATCACGCAGCGGCGAGAACACGATGCCCACCGTGGCCTGGGTGGACTTCTCGGGCTTGAGCTTGGGATTGCCCGTCACGATGTAGTCCAGGCGGCGCGTGCAGTTGGGGTTGCTGGCGCTGACGGTGGGGCAAAGCTCGGGATCGCGCCAGTCGGCCGTATCCAGCAGCGGGGCGGTATTGGGCGCCAGCTGCTGGAAGCTGGGGGCCTTGAAGCCGGTGTTGACCGAACCGCGCAGCAGCACCAGGTCATTGGGCTGGAAGCGGAAGGCGATCTTCGGGTTGGTGGTGCTGCCCACATCGCTGTAGCGGTCGTGACGCAGGGCC
This sequence comes from Shinella sp. XGS7, assembly GCF_020535565.1. Classification (NCBI taxonomy): domain Bacteria; kingdom Pseudomonadati; phylum Pseudomonadota; class Alphaproteobacteria; order Hyphomicrobiales; family Rhizobiaceae; genus Shinella; species Shinella sp. XGS7. Next base: position 1,216,744 of record NZ_CP084758.1, read on the forward strand.
AGCTGCAGGTCGAAGCCCTTGAACACGGGCACCGCCAGCTCGCCGTAAACGGCCTTGATATTGCGGCTTTGCTTGCCAATGGCGCTGTTGCCGGGGCACAGCAGCACATCGGTGGCGCCATTGCTCAGGCTGGAAACGCAGTTGAAGGCGCCGGGTTCGGGGGCGAACTCATAGGTCTCGCGGCGCAGGTCGAAGCCCACGGCGAAGTCCATGGTGCCGGCCGGCAGCTTCATCAGCGCGCCGGAGAGGGCGCCGTCGAACTGGGTCAGCGAGGTCTCGCCGCCTTGCAGGCGACCGCGGGCCTTGGTGGACTCGATCAGGTCCATGGCGGCCTGGGTCTGCTTCTCGCCGGGCTTGAGCCAGGGGTTGATGATGCCGGTCTTCAGCGCCTGGTTGAGCTTGGCGGTGTAGGCGTAGCCGTCAATCAGATTGGACCAGGCCTCGGCCTTGGCGGTGGACAGGCCCAGCTTGTAGCTGTACTCGCCGAGATCGCCGTCCAGGCCGGCGGCCAGGCGCTTGTTGTCCGAGACGTTCTCGATCACCCGGTTGCCGAAGTCCTGCATGCGCCAGCGGTAGGCGATGGGCAGGCTGGTGTCGTAGGTGTTGACCCCGAAGTCCTTGAGGTTCAGGTAGTACTGGCCACCGACCGGGTAATGGTTGCCGGCCGCCGTGGTGGTGCTGAACTGCGCGGGGGTCAGCTCGGCCTTGGAGGTGGTGCGCGAGGCGGTCAGCTCCACGAAGGCCGTGTGGCTCTCGCTGAGCAGGAAGTTGCCGCGGGTCACCAGGTTGTAGGCGTCCTTGGGTGCGGCCAGCATGTACTGGGCGCCGTAGTCGGTGTTGCAGATATAGCGGTTGGCCGCGGCGCTGGCGTTCCAGAGCTGGGGCTGGTACTGCACGCCGGTGGGAATGGAGTCGCAGGCGCCCCGCAGGCTGAGCGGGTTGATGCGGGTGTAGCGGGTCGGATCGCTGCTACCGATGGTGGAGCCGGTAGCGCCCAGGGCCGTGCCGGCGGCATTGATCACATTGGCATAGGGGTGGCTGGAGGAGTCCGGCGAGAGATAGCGCTCCGGCTGGAAGCCGTTGGCCCAGCTGCGCTCGTTGCCACGCAGGATGTCGTCCTTGTCCAGGGTCAGGCTGGCCAGCACATTGAAGCGGTCGCGGTCCAGATTGCCGAAGCCGCCGGTGACGCTGGCGCGGCGCTTTGTGCCGCCGCCGGACTCCAGGGGCTGGGAGAAGTTGACGCCCACGTCCACACCCTGCATGTCCTTCTTCAGGATGAAGTTGATCACGCCGCCGATGGCGTCGGTGCCGTAGATGGCGGAGGCGCCGTCCTTGAGCACCTCGACGCGGGCCACGGCCGCCATGGGGATGGCGTTCAGGTCCACCGCGCCACCGCTCATGCCGTGGGTGGAGACGCGACGGCCGTTCAGCAGCACCAGGGTGCTGCCCGGGCCCAGGCCGCGCAGATTGGCATTGGCCGAGCCGCCGGTCAGGCGGTCGGTGTCGGAGCCGAACACATTGTTGTTGGCCACGGCGCTGTCGGCGCCGGTGCCGTTCACGCCCATCTGGGCCAGCATCTGCTCGGCGGTGGTGATGCCCTTGCGGCTGAGTTCCTCGGCCGAGATGACCTGCACCGGCAGGGCGCCCTCGGAGGCCAGGCGCTTGATGCTGGAGCCCGTGATCTCGACGCGTTCAACCTTCTGCACATCGGCGCCGCTCTGCGCCCAGGCCATGCCGGCGGCGTGTACGCCAATGCCGATCAGCGCCAGGCTGCGCGCGAGTTTGTTCAATTTCAAGCTGCTTCTCCTTCGTGGGGGCCTGCACAACGTTGACGGCGCGAAGCACCGCCGATGTGCCGAGGAATGGGGTGTCCGTCCCTGAAGGCGGGTCTGGCGGCGCGCTCGGCGCTCTGCCCGCTTGTGTTCATGATCAGACAGGGGCCGGAGCACCGCCAGGGGGCTGCCACCCATTTGTTGCGTCTGTCACGATGAATGCTTGTCGCCTGCATATAACCTGGGGGAATGCGGAGCAAGACCTGGCCCCGATTGGTGCAGGCATGCCCGTTTACGGGGCAGGCCTGCCGCCTGGCAGGGCAGGTGCTCCGGCTCATTCCCCGCGCTTCTGGATCTCGCGCAAGAAGTTATGACTGCGAACGGCGGCGGACTATACAGTGGCCCGCCCAGTCCCTTGAGTCACTTGAGTGCCGCGCCCCATGCAACTGATCACCGAAGCCCAGGTCCAGACCCTTTTGAGCCGCCAGCCGGCCGCCGCCCAGGCCGCCTTGCGAGAGGCCTTTGTGCAGCTGGCACGCGGCCAGGCCGCCGTGCTGGGCCGCAGCCGCGCGACCGCCACCGGCCCCGATGGCGCGGCCCTGATGGTCAGCGCCATGGGCGCCGTGCTGCCCCGGACCCTGGGCACCAAGGTCTACGCCACGCGCAATGGCCAGTTCCAGTTCCTGATCAATCTCTTTGACAGCGTGAGCGGCCTGCCCCTGGCCACGCTGGAGGCCAATGAGCTGACCCGGGTGCGTACCGCGGCCACCACGGCCCTGGCGGTGCAGGCCCTGGCCGCGCCCCAGGCCGGGGTGCTGGCCCTGTTTGGCGCCGGCACCCAGGCGCGCGCCCATGCCCAGGCGCTGCGGCCTCTGCGCGCCTTCGAGCGCGTGCTGGTCTGCGCCCGCAACGCGGCGGCGGCGGCCGACTTCGCGGCCGAGATCGGCGCCGAGCTGGTGACGGCCGAGCAGGCCGCGCGCGAGGCCGATGTGCTGGTCACCGCCACCCGCGCCAGCGAGCCCCTGTTCGATGGCAGCTGGGTCAAGCCCGGCGCCCTGGTGGCCGCCGTGGGCTCCAGCAAGCCGGTGGCCCGCGAGCTGGACGACAGCCTGCTGGCCCGCGCCGCCCGCCTGGTGGTGGAATGGCTGCCCGCCGCCCGCGCCGAGGCCGGCGAGCTGGTGCTGGCCGCCCCGGGCCTGCTGGCGCCGCAGCAGCTGCAGGAGCTGGGCTCGCTGCTGGAGCAGCAGCCGGCGCCCGCCTGGGATGCACGCGCCATCACGGTGTACAAGAGCGTGGGCATAGGCCTGGAAGACGTGGCCCTGGCCCAGTGGGTGTGGCAGCAGCTGCAGGCCCCGCGCTGAGACGCGGCACGGGCCAGCCAAGAAAGAGAAGCCGAGCATGACCCTGATCACCAAGTCCCTGAGTCTGCTGGCCGCGGCCCTGCTGCTGTCGGGCTGTGCCAGCCTGGCGCCGGTCGGCCCCGAGCTGCCCGGCGAGCTGCGCGAAGCCCTCAAGAGCGCCGGCCTGCCCGAGAGCGCCCTGGCCGTGGTGGCCGTGCCACTGGAGGGCGGTGAGGCCGCCCGCGGCGGCCTGCAGGTGCAGGCCGAGCGGCCCATGCAGCCGGGTTCCATCATGAAGCTGCTCACCAGCGCCGTGGCCCTGGACCGCCTGGGCCCCAACAGCCGCGGCCAGACCGAGCTGCTGGCCGACACGCCCCTGCGCGGTGAGGTGCTGGAGGGGCCGCTCTATCTGCGCGGCGGTGGCGACGATCAGCTGGACTGGGGCGCGCTGTGGCAGATGCTGCGCCAGCTGCGCGAGCAGGGCCTGCGCGAGATCCGTGGCGGCCTGGTGGTGGACCGCAGCCTGTTCCAGCCGGCCCGTCTGGACCTCGGCGCGCCGCCCTTCGACGAGTCGCCCGAGTTTCCCTACAACGTGATCCCGGACGCGCTCTACCTGAACGGCCAGCTGCTGGGCCTGCAGCTCCAGGCCGATGCGCAGCAGCTGCAGGCCCGCCTCAGCCCGGCCTGGCCGGGCATGCGGGTGGACGTGAGCGGCATGCGCCTGGTCGAGCGCGCCTGCAAGGACTGGGAGGCCGGCTGGCAGCTGCCCGCCGTGGTCTGGCAGGGCGGCGAGGCCGTGGTGCAGCTGCGCGGCAGCTTTCCGCGCGACTGCCGGGTGGCGCCCCAGCTCAATCTGATCGACCGGCAATGGCTCGCCGCCCAGGCCCTGGGCCAGATCTGGCGCGAACTGGGCGGCAGCCTGCAGGGCGAGAGCCGCGAGGGCAGCACGCCGGCCGGCGCGGTGCGCCTGGCCCAGCACGCGGGCCGCCCCCTGGCGGAGCTGATGCGCGGCATGAACAAGCGCTCGGACAACGCGCTCACCCGCCTGGTCTATCTGCGCCTGGGCGCCGCCGGGGCGGCCCCGGGCGAGGACAGCCGCGCCGCGGCCGAGCGCCAGGTGCGCGCCTGGTTCGCCGAGCAGGGCATTGCCGATGCGGGCCTGGTGCTGGACAACGGCTCCGGCCTCTCGCGCAGCGAGCGCATCAGCGCGCGTCAGATGGTGGCCTTGCTGCTGGCCTCGCAGCGCGGTCGCCACGGGCCCGAGCTGCTGGTCACCCTGCCGGTGGCCGGCGTGGACGGGACGCTGAGCCGGCGCCTGCGCGAGGGCCCGGCCGCGGGCCGTGCGCGGCTCAAGACGGGCACCCTGCGCAATGTGCATGCCCTGGCCGGCTTCGTGCCCGACGCCGCCGGCCGCACCTGGGTGGTGGCCGCCATCCTCAATGACGAGCGCGCCGGTGCCCAGGGCCGCGCCGTGCTGGACCGCCTGATCGACTGGCTGGCGGCCCAGCGCTAAGGGCGCGCGCGGCGCTGGCTCAGTCCGTCACCGGCCAGTCCAGCTCGAAGCAGCAGCCGCGCCGCGGCTCGCTCTGCACCCGCAGCCGGCCGCCCAGGCGCTGGCTCACCGCCGCCTGGGCGATGAAGAGGCCCAGGCCGCTGCGCCCGCGGCCGAACTGGCTGCTCACATAGGGATCGAAGACCCGCGGCAGCAGCTCGGGCGGGATGCCCGCGCCCTGGTCGCAGACCTGCAGATGCACGCGCGCGCCCACGCGCCAGGCCCGCACCTGCACCCGGCCCGCCTGGCCGGCGGGGTAGGCGTGGCGCTCGGCATTGTGGAAGAGCTGCACCAGCACCTCGCTCAGGGGCTCGGCCAGGGTGTGCAGCTGCAGATGGGCCTGCAGATCGAGCTGCAGCGGGCTGCCGGGGCTGATGGCGTGCTCCCAGGCGGCGCGCACCAGGGTGTCCAGCTGCAAGCTGCGGGCCTGATCCGGGGCCTGGCCCGTGGCCTGGTAGGCCTGCACCAGACGCAAGGCCTGCTCCACATTGCGGCGGGCCAGCTCGGCCCCGTCCTCGCAATGGCGCAGCTCGGCCAGCACCCGGCTGCGCGAGCTGGGGCCGCGCTCGCCCAGCTGCTGGGCCAGGGCGCGGCTGGTGTCGGCCGCGGTGCTGACGGCGGTGAGCGCCGTGCCCAGCGGCGTGTTGAGCTCATGCGCCATGCCGGCCAGCAGATGACCCAGGCTGGCCAGCTTGCCGGCCTCCAGCAGCTCGGCCTGCAGCTCGCGCTGCAGGGCCAGGGCCTGCTCCAGCGCGCGGTTCTTGAGCGCCAGTTCGCGCGCGTGGGTCTCGCTGCGCGCCTGCTCGCTGCGGGCCTGGGCCAGCTCGGCCTGACGCAGGCGCTCGGCGGTGTCACGCCGGCCGGCCTCGCGCAGCTCTTCCAGGGCCAGGCCATGCGCCTCCTCCAGCAGGGCCAGGGCCTCGTCGGCGCGTCCTGCCTGGGTCAGCCAGGGCACCAGCTGGCGCATGCGGTGCTGCAGCTGGCGGCTCATGGACCAGCGCCGGGTCTGGACCAGCACCTCCTGCATCAGGGCGATGGCGGGCTGGTACTCGCCGCGCGCCGCATGCAGGCGGGCCTGCACGGCCAGCTGTTCCTTGAGCAGGCGCTCGGCGCTGCCGCCGGCCTGCTGCAGGCAGCGCTGGCCGCGCTCGAAGGCCTGCTGTGCCTCGGCCAGGTCCTGGCGCTGCAGGCAGGCCTCGGCCACCCCGGTCCAGCCATTGAGCGCAGCGGCCCAGCGGCGCTGGGTCTCGGCCAGCTCGGCGCCCTCGCGCAGCGCGGCCAGCTCGGCCCCGGGATCGCCCAGCTGGCGGTGCGCCACGGCAATGGTGATCAGCATGTCCACCCAGCGGCCGCCGTCGCCGGCCTCGGCCGCCAGGGCCTGGGCCTCGCGCAGATGCGTGATGGCCAGGGCCCAGTCCTGCAACGCCGCCTGGGCGTGACCCAGGGTGCGGGCGCGGTGGGCGCGGATCAGCGGGTCTTCGCTGCCTTCGGCCAGGCGGCTGATGGGCGCCAGCAGGGCCATGCCCTCGGCGCGGCGCCCGAAGCGCAGATGCATGCGGCTGCGCAGGGCCAGCACCGCGATGCGGTCGTTCAGATGGCCGCGACCGGCCTCCTGCACCGAGGGCAGCAGGGCGTCCAGGGTCTGCTCCACGGCCTCGGAGCGCCAGAGCTCGCCATACATCTCGGCCAGCAGGGCGCCCAGGGCCACGCCCAGATCGTCCAAGGGCTGGCCGCCTTGCAGCAGCTGGTCCAGCAGGGCCTGCAGCGAGGCCACCCGCTCCAGGGCGGAGCAGGGCTCGGAGAGATAGCCGGCGCGCTGGACGGCCAGCCATTCGGCCCGCGCGCCGGGGGCGGGCAGCTCGAATCCGGGACCGGGCATGCTGGGACCCATTGTTGGACCTTGTGGGCCCATTGTGCGGCAAGGCCGGCAAGGCTGCCGGCCGCGCCCGGCTCAGCGCACCACGGGCCGCAGGATCTGCAGGGTGCCGGCGTCGGCGTCGATCTCGGCCTCGGCGCCCACCGGCACGGTGAATTTGCGGCGGATGTGGCCGATCATGGCGCCGCGGTAGACCGGCACGTTCAGGGGCAGGAAGTAGTCGTCGAAGACTTCGTCCAGCGTGTGGCTGGCGAAGCCGTCGCCGGGCTCGCACTTGGTGAACTTGCCGATCACCACGCCGCTGAGCTGGCTGAGCGCGCCGCACAGGCGCAGGGTGGAGAGCATGCGCTCCACGCGGTAGATGTACTCGTTGATCTCTTCGAGAAAGAGGATGGCGCCGCGGCAGTCGGGGAAGTAGGGCGTGCCGGCCAGGGAGGCCAGCACCGCCAGATTGCCGCCCACCAGGGGGCCGCGGGCGCGGCCGCCGCGCAGGGTGCTGATGCGGTCGTCCTTCTGCACCAGGTTGTCGCCGCGCTCGCCGGTGGGGTTCTTCAGCAGCGGGGCCTGGCCTTCCATCACCAGGGCGCGCCAGTGCGCCACCGAGAAGGCATTCCACTCCGACTCGGCCACCGGCGCGTGGAAGCAGACCAGGCCGGTCTGGCGCTGCATGGCGTTGAGCAGGCAGGTGATGTCGGAGAAGCCGCCGAAGTACTTGGGCTTGGCGGCGATCAGGCGGTAGTCCAGCTTGTCGACGATGCGGTTGCAGCCCGAGCCGCCGGTCATGGCCACGATGCCCTGCACCGTGTCGTCGGCGAACATGGCGTTCAGGTCGGCGGCGCGCTGCTCGTCGGTGCCGCCGAACTTGCCCCAGCGCGCCCGCAAGTTTGGCGCCTCACGCACCTTGAAGCCCAGGGCCTGCAGAGCCTCGGTGGCGATGGCATAGGGCTCGCGCTCGAAGGTGGCCTTGGCCGGGCTGACCAGGGCCAGGGTGTCGCCGGGCTGCAGGCGGCGCGGGTAGAGCGGGGCGGGGCGGGCCGGTGCCGTCGAGGCCGCGGCCTGGGATGCACCGGCCAGGCCGGCGCCGGCGGCGATCAGGGACTGGCCCAGCAGGCGGCGGCTCAGCGTCATGGCGGCTTACATCACCCGGGGCAGGTCGCGGCGCACCGCCACGCGGTCACCGAAATCGAAATGCCACCACTCGGTGCTGATGGTCTGGAAGCCGGCCTGGCGCATGGCGGCGCGCAGCCAGCCGCGCTCCACCAGATGCGCGGCGCTCAGCAGGCCGCGGGCCAGGTGCTCGGCCTCGTGGTCGGGGTGGGAGGTGAGGGCCATCTCGTCGAAGCCCGAGCCCATGTCCACCTCGCGGCCTTCGGGGTCCAGCAGGGTCAGGTCCACGGCCATGCCGTAGCTGTGGATGGAGCCGCGCACCGGGTTGGCCAGGTAGAGGGTCAGGGGCGTGCCCTGCAGCTCGTCCCACAGCACCTCCTGGACGCGCTGGGGGCGCAGCGCGTCCAGCACCAGCAGGCGGTAGCCGGGGCGGTTGTGTGCCAGCCAGTGGGCGGCGCGCTCCAGGGCGTCGGCCGCCTCGCGGCGCAGGAAGCTGCAGTCCAGGCCGCCGTAGACATTGCGGCCCACGAAGTTGTCGGGCGTGGCGTAGCGCAGGTCCACCGCGATGCCGGGAATGCTCAGCAGGGCGCGGAAGTCGGCGTGGCCGGGCACCTCCTCGCAGGGAATCATGGGCGGGGGGCTGTGCGGCTGGGTGTTCACGCCAGGGTCTCCAGATTGTCGCGGGCGGCCTCGGTGAGGAAGCGCACCAGGCGGCGGGCGGTCTGCGCCAGGGGCGCGTTGGCGGCGGTGAGCTGGTAGAGCTGCACCGGCAGATTGGGGGCCACGGGGCGCAGGCGCACGCGGCTGCGGTCGGCGCTGGCGGCGGTGAAGGGGTCGACGATGGCCACGCCCAGGCCGGCTTCCACCAGGGAGCGGGCCAGCTGATAGGTCTGCACCGTGAGGCGGCTGCGCGGCTGCACGCCCTGGGCCTCGCAGGCATTCATCACCACGCTGCCCAGGGGATCGTCGCCGGGCAGGGCCACCAGATCGCTGTGGATCTGGTCCAGGGGCAGGGGGCCGCTGCCGGCCGCCTCGGGCGAGCCCAAGGGGCACAGGGCCATCATGGGGCCGCTGGCGATGGCCTCGGTCTTGATGCCGGGGTGACGCGGGTCCTGCAGCGAGAGGGCCAGATCGGCCTCGCCCAGCAGCAGGGCCGAAACAATCTCGCGGGTGTGGTTGGTGGCGAGCACGCAGCTGGCCTGGGGATAGGCGCGGCACCACTGGTTCATGGCCTGGGGAATGACCGAGGCGCCCAGGGTGGGCGTGGCCACCAGGCGCACCTGCTCGGACTCGCCGCTGCGCAGATTGGCCGCCAGGCGCCGGATCGAGACCAGGTCGCGGTTGAGCTTGTCGATCTCCACGAAGAGGCGCTCGGCCTCGGGCGTGGGGTAGAGCTTGCCGCGCACCCGGTCGAACAGGGGCATGCCCAGCTGCAGCTCGCAGTGCTGCAGCACCTTGGTCACGGCGGGCTGGGAGATGTGCAGCAGCTGGGCCGCGCCGCTGATCGTGCCGGCCTGCATCACCGCGTGGAAGACCTCGATATGGCGCAGTCGCATGCTCAGCCTCTCCCGTGGCCCGGAGGCAGGGACGGCGGAAACTCGGACCGAGGCGTGGGCTGGGACTTCATGGCAGGACCGATCATTGTTCGGAGGGCGGGTGCCCGTCGCAACTGAAATGAGCGGGAGCAAATATAACTTTGCGTTATCGGGGCTGTGAGCGTCAGGCGCACAGCGCCTTCATCGAGATGCTTGGTGGCGAGCGACGGGAGGCGGGCAGGCGCACTGGCTACGTGTCCCCCGGGCCGCGAGCGGCCCTCCTCCTTGACCTGCGCCATTGCGCCTGCCCGCCTCCCGTCGGATCCACCGCAGCTCGTTCGCGGCGGAAGCGCTGCGCCGCTTGTGCTGGAGGGTGGGTGGGTCTGATGCGGAGGTCAAGGAGGAGGCCGCGCAGCGGCCGGGGGACACGCAGCAGCAGGCCCACCCACCCTCCGGCACGTTCCGCCCGGCCTTCGCAGTCGTTGGTGTGGCGGTGTCGAGCGCCCATGAAAAAGGCAGGCCGCACGGGCCTGCCTGGACGGGGAGCTCAGAGCTCGTCTGAGCCCGCTCAGAACTTGTAGCGGGCCTCGAAGTAGTACTGGCGGCCGCTCTGGTCCACCTTCTGCTGCTCGGCCTCGCTGTAGCGGTAGGTGGCGCGCACCGGGTTGAGCAGATTGGTGGCGTTGAAGGAGAGCTGCAGTGCGTCCGTGAGGTTGTAGTTCATGGACAGGGCCACATTGGACACCGGCGCGGCCATGGTCGGCGCGACCGGCATGGTCACGCCATTGATGGTGACCAGGCCCTGGCTATTGGCCGTGGGCGAGGGCGCGGTGCTGCTGGAGACGTACTCGCTGCGGTAGTTGTAGACCAGGCGCACGCTGAAGGCGTCGTTCTCGAAGTAGCCGCCCAGATTGGCCGCGTACTTGGAGGCGCCCACCATGGGCCGGCCGTCTTCCACCTTGGTGTCCGCGCGGCTGGCATTGGCGGTGAAGCCGAAGCCCGCACCGATGGGCTGCTCGTAGCTCACTTCGATGCCGTGGATGCGCGCCTTCTGCTGCGAGGCGGTGTTGATGAAATAGGTCTTGACCTTGTTGTCCTGCGGATCGACCAGGTCCACCGTGCTGTTCTGCTGCACCGCGCCGGTCTTGGGATAGCCGTGCAGGCGCGAGCTGAAGAGGTTCACCGCCAGGATGGAGCGCTTGGCGAAGTACCAGGCCAGGGAGACGTCGGCGTTGTTGGCCGTCATCGGCGCCAGGTTCGGGTTGGGGCCGGTCACGGTGCAGCCGGCGGGACCGCAGGCCTGGTTGCTGAAGCCGGAGCCGTAGAGGTTGTAGTTCTGGCGGCCCAGGGTGCGGCTCAGGCCCAGACGGCCGATCAGGCGGCTGCTCAGCTCATAGCGCAGGTTCAGACTGGGCAGCAGATGGTCGAACTGCTTGTGCGTGGGCAGCTTGTAGTAGACCGTGCCCTGCTTGGGGTCGAAGGGCTGGCCGTCGTAGTAGGTGCTGCCGTCGCCCGCGGTGTTGATGGCGCCGGGGAAGGCCGCGCAGGGCGTGGCTGGCTTGCCGGGCTCGATCTTGGGGCAGGTGCCGGCGGGCAGGGGCGTGGCGATCTGCGCATCCACCGTGGTGCGCACCAGGCGCAGGCCCACATTGCCGGACCAGCGGTTGTTGGCGCCCTCCAGGTTCTGCATCACGTAGAGCGCGCTCTGCTTCTCGCGCATCTCGATCTCGCCGGCCACGCGGCGCTCGAACTGGGCCGTGGTGGGCTTGAACTGCGAGGCCATGAAGCCGGTCAGCACCTCCTTGGGGAAATAGAAGCCCGAGCGGTCCCAGTCACCGCCGCCCAGGCCCTGGCCGAAGTTGCCCGGGTAGCCCACGGCCAGGGACGGATCGGGGCCGGTGAGGGCGGCATTGCGGAAGGTGGGCGCCCAGCGGCGCAGATCGCGCTTGTGCTCGGCATGGCGCACGCCGAAGGCCAGCGTGGAGAAGACGCCGCTGTCCTGGGCGTACTCGGCATCGAGGGCCAGGCTTTGCTCGCGGTCCACGGCCCGGGTGCCCGAGGCCGTGCGGCCCACCAGCTTGTAGCCGCTGCCGTCGGCATTGAGCACCGGCAGATTGGCGCCCGTGCCCTGGTACTGCACATAGGGCGCCTCGTCCACCTTGCCCAGGGCGTAGGACACGCCGGTGCCGTAGCGGGCATAGGTCAGGCCCTGGTCGAGCAGGGTCTCGCCCACGCCGCGGGTGGTGCTGAACAGGCCCTTCACCACCAGGTCCTTGTTCACCTGCCACTTGGCGTCGAAGTCCAGGAAGCCGCTGCTGGCGGTGGAACCGTCGCGGTAGAAAGCCTCGGAGTTTCCGATGTACTGCGGCGTGGTGCCGCTGGGGAAGACGATGTCGGCGCTCTTGAGCACGCGCAGCTTGTCGCCGTACATCGTGGTCTCTTCCACGATCACCGGATTGCGGATCTGGGCGAAGACCTGCTGCCCGTTCGAATTGGTGTTGGGCTCGGCCGCGCCGGTGCCGCCCGTGGTGCCAGCCTTGCCCAGCAGCATGCTGTAGAGCGCGCCGGAGTTCAGGCGGCCGAAGTTATTGGCCTTCATCGAGGAGTAGAAGCCCGTCACGCCCAGATCGAGATTCTTGGTGGGGCGGGCCTGCAGGGCGAGCATGCCGCCCGTGCGGTCGCGCACGCCCTCGACGAACTCGCTGGACAGGGAGCCGGGCAGGCGCACGCCGTTGAGGTCCGCCGCCTTGTAGCCGCTGCCGGCCAGCGAAGCGTCGGTGATGCCCTTCATGGTGCTGGTGTTGATCTCGCCCCAGCCGCTGCTGGTGCCGTAGGCAAAGCGCGAGGCCGTGTCGCGGCGGATGTGGCGCTTCTCCTTGAAGACCTGGCCGATCAGGCCGAAGGTATTGGCCTCGTTCTTCCAGTTCAGGCTGGCATTGAGCTGGGGGCTGGTCTTGCCCGGCAGGTCGGCATAGACCGCGCCGGCGCTGAGCACGCCGCCCAGGCGCTGCTTCTCGTCCAGGGGCTTGCGGGTGCTGACGTTGACGGTGCCGGCCAGGCCGCCGTCCACGATATCGGCCTGCGAGGTCTTGTAGACCGTGGCCTGGTTGAGCACCGAGGAGGGCATCAGGCTCAGCGAGGTGCTGCGCGAGCTGGAGAGCTGGTCGGACACATACCAGTCGCCGCCGCTGACCGTGTGGCCGTTGAAGAGGATCAGGCTCATATCGGGGTTGGTGCCCCGCATCGAGACCTTCTCGGCTTCGTCGTAGTCGCTGCGCACGGCCAGGCCGACCACGCGCTGCAGCGAGTCCGCCAGGTTCTTGTCGGGCATCTTGCCCACATCCACCGCGGTGATCACGTCCACATTGCTGGAGGCCATGCGCTTGATATTGATGGCCTGCTCCACCGAGGCGCGGATGCCGGTGACCGTCACGGTTTCCAGCTGCTGCTTCTGGCGCTCCTCGGCTTCGCGGGCCTCTCGTGCCTCCCGCGCCTTGCGCTGCTCGGCGCTCTCGGGGGCTGGCTCGGCCGGGCTCTGGGCCAGCGCGCTGCCGGCGAGCAGCAGGGCGAGTGACACGGCGTGGGCGATTCGGGTGGTCTGGAACTTCATGATCTGGCTTGTCTCTGGCGGCGGCGCCGCTTGTGATGGACTGCGGGCCCGCGGTGCCGGCGAGCCTCCCCCTGCTCAGCCGGGCGTGTTCTGGCCGGGGCGCATGCCCTAGCAGCCGCCTGTTGCTGGCGTGTGGATCATGGTCAGGGTGCAGGGCGGCCGACAATGCTTTCTTGTCGGTGTTGCATGCGGCCGAGTTATGGCCGCCAAGGCCACGGCCAGCAGGCCCTGCAGTCAGGGGCCGATCGCCCTCAGGCGCGCGCCACACCGGCCTCCCGGCCGGGCGCGTGGCGCACCACAGGCAAGACCTGGCGCCTTACCAGCGCGAGGTGTAGGGCTTGGGTTCGGTACTGGCGCCGGCCGGGCCGCTGCTCTTGAGCAGCATGCCGCCGGGGCTGCTGGCCACGTCCAGCAGGGCGGCCGTCTCGGGGTCGAGCTGGCCGTCGTAGCGCGCGGGGCGGTACTTCATCTGGAAGGTGACGATGGTTTCCTGCGTCAGCTGATCCAGCTGGCCGTGGCGCGGCACGTTGTAGCCGATGCGCGCCAGACGTTCCTGGGCCCAGGCGTAGTCGGGTGGCTGCAGGGCGAAGAGCGGCACCTTGGCCGCCACCTGGGCCGCGTCGGGCCAGGCGATCAGGCCGGCGTCGGCGAACTGCTTCCAGGGGAACATGGGGCCCGGGTCCTGCTTGCGGCCGGGGGCGATGTCGGCATGGCCCACGATGCGCTCGGGCTTGATGCCGTGGCGGGCCACGATGTCCTTGCTCAGCGCGATCACCGCATCGATCTGCTTCTGCGAGAAGGGCGCGTAGACGCGGCCGGCCGGCGTGTCGGTGTAGCCGGGGTTGACGATCTCGATGCCGATGGAGGCCGCGTTCAGATTGGTGTGGCCGGCCCAGAAGCTGGGGCCGGCATGCCAGGCGCGGCGGTTCTCGTCCACCAGGCGGTAGATGGTGGGCGGTTCGTCGCGCACCAGATAGTGGGCCGAGACCAGGCCGCCGGTGCTCAGCACCTTGAGCGACTTGGGAAAGTCCAGCACCGTGTAGTGCAGCACCAGGAACTGGGCGCGGCTGTCCTGGTTGGCCGAGGTGTAGCTGGTGTCGATCTGCAGGGCCGGGGCGGTCTGCGGACCGGTGGCGCAGGCGCTGAGCAGGGCGGCCAGGGCCAGCGGGGCAAGCAGGGTCGGGGTCTTCATAGTCGGGCGGCCAGCTGGGCGGCGGTGAGATGGGGTTCCAGATGCGTGATGGTGAGCGCGGTGCCCGGGGGCAGGGCCGCGCGCAGGCCCTCGGCGATGAGCGGATGCAGCTGCAGCGCCCGGCCGGCGGCCACCACCGGTCGCGCACCATAACGCCGGATCAGCGCCAGCGCCAGTCGGGCCAGCTCGGCGCCGGCGCGGCGCAGCAGGGTGCGGGCGGCTTCGTCGGTCTCGGCAGCGGCGGCCACGGCCAGGGCCAGGCGGCCGATGGCGCCGCGCTCCCCGCCGTAGACAAAGGCGCGGGTGGCGGCCCAGTCGCTGCCGCCCAGGGCCTCGAACAGGCGGCGGGCCATGGCCGAGTCGCGCCAGCTGCCCGGCGCCTCGTCCTCGCGGCGCCAGACCTGGGCCAGGGCCTCGCGGGCGATCCAGAAGCCGCTGCCCTCGTCGCCCAGCAGGGGGCCACGGCCGCCGGCGCGCTGCATGCGGCCGGCCGGGTCGATATAGGCGGCAATCGCCCCGGTGCCGGCATAGAGCAGATAGCCCTCGCCCGGCGCAAAGGCGCTGCGGTAGGCGATGTCCATATCGCTGCCCACGAAGATGGTGCTGGGCGCCAGGCCCAGGGCCTGGGAGAGCAGCTCGCGCAGCTGGGCGGCGGCCGGGCCGTCGGCCTCGCCCACGCCGGTGATGCCGGCATACAGGCCGCGCGGCCGCCCGCGCGCCAGCACCGCGGCCGCCAGCAGCTGGCTGGTCTGGGCCAGGGCCACGCGGCCGGCGCTGCTGCCCAGCTGCAGGCCGCTGAGGCCGGCCACATGGCCCTCGGCCAGCAGCTGGCCGCCGGCATCGGACAGGGCCCAGCGGGTCTGGGTGCCGCCGGCATCCAGGCCCAGGCCCAGGGCCGGCGCGGCGGACAAGGTCGGCGCGAAAGAAGGGGAGACTGACATGATGGACGCCCCAGCTTAGGGCCAGGTCGTGCCGCCGGCCAATGTCAATGCCGGCCCGGGGCATAACTTTTGTTTAAGAAGCGGGCCGCGGCTCACGTTTTCGGGGTGTCGAATTCAAAAGCAAGGAGCGGGAAGCCGGCGCGGACCGGGGGCCCTAGATTTCAGCCATCATGCGATGGAGATCCGCGATGAACATGCCCAGTTCCTCTTCCGAACGCCGCGCCCTGGCGGC
Source organism: Shinella sp. XGS7 (assembly GCF_020535565.1). Classification (NCBI taxonomy): domain Bacteria; kingdom Pseudomonadati; phylum Pseudomonadota; class Alphaproteobacteria; order Hyphomicrobiales; family Rhizobiaceae; genus Shinella; species Shinella sp. XGS7. The sequence goes on from NZ_CP084758.1 coordinate 1,231,901, forward strand.
CCAGACCGTGCAGGCCGACCCGCGCTGGGCCGCCATCCGCCGGCGCGATGCCGCGGCCGACGGCCAGTTTTTCTACTCGGTGCGCAGCACCGGGGTCTACTGCCGACCCTCCTGCGGCGCGCGGGCCCCGCGGCCGGAGAACGTGGCCTTCCACGCCACGGCCGCGGCCGCCGAGGCGGCGGGCTTTCGCCCCTGCCAGCGCTGCCACCCCGAGCTGCCGCCGCCGGCCCAGCGCCAGGCCGAACTGGTGGCGGGGCTGTGCCGCTTCATCGAGTCCCGCGAGAGCCCGCCCAGCCTGGCCGAGCTGGCCGCCCAGGCCGGGCTGAGCCCGCACCATCTGCACCGCCTCTTCAAGGCCCACACCGGGCTCACGCCCAAGGCCTATGCCGAGGCGCACCGCGCACGGCGCCTGCGCGCCCAGCTGGGCCGGGCCGACAGCGTCACCGCCGCGGCCTATGAGGCCGGCTTCAATGCCAGCAGCCGCTTCTACGCCCAGGCCGAGCGCGCCCTGGGCATGGCGCCCGGCCGCTACCGCGCCGGCGGGGCCGACAGCGAGATCCGCTTCGCCCTGGGCCAGTGCGATCTGGGCGCCATCCTGGTGGCGCAGAGCGAGCGCGGCCTGTGTGCCATCAGCCTGGGACCCGATCCCGAGGCCCTGCTGCGCGAGCTGCAGGACCAGTTCCCGCGTGCCCGCCTGATCGGCGGCGATGCCTGCTTTGAGCGCCTGGTGGCCCAGGTGGTGGGCTTTGTGGAAGCGCCCGCCCTGGGCCTGGACCTGCCCCTGGATGTGCGCGGCACGGCCTTCCAGCAGCGCGTCTGGCAGGCCTTGCGCGAGATCCCGCCGGGCCAGACCCTGAGCTATACCGAGCTGGCCGCGCGCATCGGCGCACCGCGCGCGGTGCGCGCCGTGGCCAGCGCCTGCGCGGCCAACCGCCTGGCCGTGGCCATTCCCTGCCACCGCGTGCTGCGCCAGGACGGCAGCCTCTCGGGCTACCGCTGGGGCCTGGAGCGCAAGCAGGCCCTGCTGGAGCGCGAGGGCCAGGCATGAATCCGCCGGACTGGGAGCGGGCCGAGGCCGAGCTGGACGCCCGCGGCTGCGCCCTGCTGCCGGGCCTGCTGAGCGCGGCGGACTGCGCGGCCCTGGCCGCCTTGTACGAGACGCCGGAGCGCTTTCGCAGCAAGGTCATCATGCAGCGCCACGGCTTCGGCCAGGGCGAGTACCAGTACTTCGCCTACCCCCTGCCCGAGCCGGTGGCGGCCCTGCGCCGCGCGCTCTACGAACCCCTGGTGCCCATTGCCAACCGCTGGCAGCAGGCCCTGGACCTGGACGTCCGCTTTCCGGCTCGGCATGCCGACTTCATCGCGCGCTGCCATGCGGCCGGCCAGCGCCGGCCCACGCCTTTGCTGCTGCGCTACCGCGAGGGCGACTACAACTGCCTGCACCAGGACCTCTACGGCGAGCAGGTCTTTCCGCTGCAGATCGCGGTGCTGCTGTCCGAGCCGGGCGAGGATTTTGAGGGTGGCGAGTTCGTGCTCACCGAGCAGCGGCCACGCCAGCAGTCGCGGCCCGAGGTGGTGCCGCTGCGCCGCGGCGATGCGGTGCTGTTCGCTGTCAACCAGCGCCCGGTCACGGGCACGCGCGGCATCTACCGGGTGGCCATGCGCCATGGCGTGAGCCGGCTGCGCGCCGGGCGGCGCCATACCCTGGGTCTGATCTTTCACGACGCCACATGAGCCAGACCGATCTCTTCGCCCCCGCGCCCGGTGTGCGGCAAGACCTGGCCCCCGGCGCCTGGCTGCTGCCGGGCCTGGCCCTGGACGAGGCGCCGGCCCTGCTGGCCGCGGCCCAGGCCGTGTTTGCGGCCGCGCCGCCGCGGCGCTGGCTCACGCCCGGCGGGCAGCGCATGGCCGTGGCCATGAGCAACTGCGGGGAACTGGGCTGGATCAGCGATGAGCGCGGCTACCGCTACGGCCCGCTGGACCCCGCGAGCGATCAGCCCTGGCCGGCCATGGACCCGAGCTTACGCGCCCTGGCCGGCCGGGCGGCGGCGGCCTGCGGCTTCGAGGACTTTCGCCCCGACGCCTGCCTGATCAACCGCTACGAACCCGGCGCCCGCCTTTCGCTGCATCAGGACAGGAACGAACGCGACTTCGCCAATCCGATCGTGTCGGTCTCGCTCGGCCTGCCGGCGACCTTCCAGTTCGGCGGCCTGCGGCGCGCCGAGCCCTGCCTGCGCCTGAACCTGCGCCATGGCGATGTGCTGGTCTGGGGCGGGCCGGCGCGGCTGCGCTTTCACGGCGTGGCGCCGCTGTCGCCCGGCCACCACGAATCCCTGGGGGCGCAGCGCCTGAACCTCACATTTCGCAAGGCGGGCTGAGCCGCCTCGCCTACCATGGACCGCATGAACGTCATGCGGCGCGAGCTTCTGCTGGCCCTGACCCTGCTCCCGGCCAGCCGTGTCCGGGCGGCCGCGCCTGTGCTGACGCTCACCGTGCTGGCCGAGGCTTTTCCGCCCCTGCAGTACGAGACCCCCGAGGGCCAGGCCAGCGGCTACGTCTATGCCTTTGTGCAGGAGATGCTGGCCCTGGTGGCGCGCGAGCGGGCGCTGCAGGTGGGGGCCGTGCAGTTCGTGCCACTCAAGCGCGCCCTGGCCCAGGCCCAGACCGAGCCCCAGCTGCTCCTGCTCAGCGTGGCCCGCACCCCCGAGCGCGAGGACGGCCTGGTCTGGCTGCGCGAGATCGCGCCCTACCGGCTCTGGCTCTACCGCCACCGTGCCTCCAGCGTGCCGGCGCCACGCAGCCTGGCCGAGCTCAAGGGCCGCGGCCTGCGCTTCGGCGTGCAGGACCAGAGCAATTTCGAAGCCTGGCTGCGGCGTCAGGGGCTGGGGCAGCCTGGGGACAACAGCCAGATCGAGGCGGTGCGCCAGAACGCGCTGAACCTGCGCAAGGCGCAGCTGCAGCGCATCGACCTCTTCGCCCATCCCGATGTGAGCCTGGCCTATCGGGCCCGCGAGCAGGGCCTGAACCCCGAGGAGTTCGAGCCCGTGCTGCTGATCCACGAGCTCAGCCTGCCGCTGTGGCTGGCCTGCAGCCGCGGTACGGACGTGGCCCTGGTGCAGGCCCTGCAGCGGGCGGCCGACAGCCTGGTGGCCGCTGGTCGCCTGGAGACCCTGCGGCGCCAGCACGGCCTGCCGCCGCTGCGCTGAGTGCAGAAAGTCGCGCTCGGCGCGATTTCATTCGTCCGTGCGCAATGCGCCCAAGATCGGGCCGGAGCGGCCCTTAGACTCCCGCCCCTTGTCGGCAGCCGCCGGCAGAACTTAAGGGCCGGCCCGCGGCGGTCGCCTCTTGAGTATGCAAACCAACAGCCTTCGAGGGAGGGCCGTGCGCCGCAGCGGGGAGAAGGTCCCGGCGCGTGCCATGGCTGGCCGTGCGCGCGTCCGAGATCTACCGTTATTCCGTCCAGACATCGCCCTTTGGCAACGATCCGCTGCGCGAGCACCGGCGCGTCGTGCAGGAGCAGCTGCAGGCCGGACCGCCACCGCGGGTGGAGCTGGACACCACGGTCTTCACCCGCTCGCCGCTGCGCGAGTTCGTGGCCGAAGCCCAGCGCGATGTGGTCTACGGCCTCAAGCCCCTGGGTCAGCTGGCCGAGTCCATCAAGACCGTCAACACCCCGGCCTACAGCCGCGGCGAGTACACCCTGCACCAGTCCGACGGCCTGCGCGTGCGGGTGGATCTGGGGCCGCTGATGTGGCAGCACACCGAGCGTCGCCCCAGCCTGGGCGGGCAGATCGATACCTACGCCTGAGGCGGCCGGCGGCGGGGGGCATCCCCCTAATTTGCAGGCTCCCGGCGCAGAAAATCATCAAAAACAGGGGTGACACTGCGGTGCAGCAATGCTTAGCAGGAGTCCGATGATGCCGTCCCACAAGAAGATCCCCGCCCGCTCCGCCCTCTGGCGCCGTCTGCGCAACGGTCTGGCCGTGGCGGCCGGCGCGATGGCCAGCGCCAGTGCCATGGCCGGCTTCATCACCCTGAACGAAGCCAGCATGGACAGCATCTTCAGCCAGGCCAGCTTCGGTGCGAACAGCATCGACATCCGCTTCAATGCGCCGCTGACCCTGGTCAAGCCCAATCTGCTGAGCGTGGACAACTGGTTCGAGTTCGATGAGCTCAAGACCCTGGCCGTGCCGGGCAGCAAGACCGTGAGCATGTTCTTCGCGGACAACATCAGCTGGTGCGGCGACAACGGCCCCAACTATGTGGGCTGCGCCGCCACGCCGGGCCAAGTGCTGGTGCTCAAGTCCAGTACCGCCGCCAACCCCACCCTGGGCGGCGTGCTGGCCGCGCATGAGCTGGCCCACAACCTGGGCCTGGAGCATGTGAGCAGCAGCGGCAATCTGCTGAACCCGGTGCTCACCGGCAGCAGCTTCCTGAGCCAGGCCCAGGTCAGCAGCCTGCTGAGCAGCTCCCTGATCCAGTTTGACGGCGCGCAGCGCTTCATCGCCATCACCCCCATCGCCCTGGTGGCCCAGGTGCCCGAGCCGGCCAGCTGGGCCCTGCTGGGCCTGGGCGTGCTGGCCCTGGGCTGGCGTCGCCGCGCCCGGGCCTGAGTCGCCCTCCGGCGCTCAGTTGACCAGGCGCAGGGCCGCGCGTGGACCCTCATTGCCCACGCGGTCCAGGGCCGAGACCACCAGGGCCTCCAGCCCGGCGCGCTCCAGCAGGAGTTCGCCCTGCTGGGTGCTGCTGAACTGCCACTGGCCCGCGCGGCGCTGCCATAGCGCGTAGCGCAGCACCGGCTTGCCGGGGCCGGGGCGCAGCTGCAGGCGTAGCTGGGCCGGGCTGGCCTCCTGCAGCACCAGCTGCGGGGCGGCGGGGCCGCCGGCCTCCAGCCAGGGGGTGGCGGGCACCAGGGCGTCCTCGCGGTAGAGCTCACGCTGCAGGGTTTCGCTCAGGCCGCGTCGGTTCTGGTTCAGGGCCACCATGCTGAAGTGCACATGGCCGCTGCCGGGATAGGCCTGGCGGCTGTGCGCGATCTGGGCCGTGATCTCCTCGACGGCCCAGCCCTCGGCCTTGTCGGCCGGCGTGATGCGGCTGGTGTAGAGCCCGGCCCAGATGTGGCGGCCCTGGCGGTTCTGCGCGTTCCAGTAGTCCAGCAGGGTGGCGAAGGCCTGACCGCGCGGGCTGCGGGGCCAGTAGAGCTGTGGCACCAGATAGTCCAGCCAGCCCTCGTGCAGCCAGCGTTCCACATCGGCGTAGAGCTTGTCGTACTGGCTGAAGCCGACGATGCCCTCGGGTCGCAGCGCCGGCTTGGGCAGGCCGAAGGGGCTGATGCCGAAGCGCACCCAGGGCTTGGTGGCCAGGATGAGCTCGTGCAGGCGGCGGATCATCTCGTCCACGTTCTGACGCCGCCAGTCGTGGCGCCCCAGCTTGCCGCCACCCTGCACATAGCGCTGCCAGGCCGGTTCGTCCGGAAAGTCCAGCTCCAGCTTGGCGGCCGGGTCGCTGCCGGGCTGGGCGATGGGGTAGGGGTAGAAATAGTCGTCGATGTGGATGCCGTCCACGTCGTAGCGCTGCAGCACATCGCGGAACACGGCCAGGGTGTGCTCGGCCGCGCCGGGCTCGCCCGGGTCCAGCCAGAGCTGCTCGCCGTAGCGCTTGACCCAGTCGGGCCGGGTCTGGCTCAGGTGGCTGGCGGCCGGGGCCGAGCGGGCGCTGCTCTGGCGGGCGCGGAAGGGGTTGAACCAGGCGTGCAGCTCCAGGCCGCGCTGGTGGGCCTCGGTGATCCACAGGGCCAGCGGGTCATAGCCCGGCGAGCGGCCCTGCTGGCCGGTGAGGTACTCGCTCCAGGGCTCCAGGCGCGAGTCGTAGAGCGCATCGGCGCTGGTGCGGATCTGGAAGATCAGGGCATTGAGCTTGAGCGCCACCGCCCGGTCCAGGATGGCGCGCATCTCGGCGATCTGCTGCTCGGCGCTGAGGCCGGGCTGGCTGGGCCAGTCGATATTGGCCACGGTGGCCACCCAGGCGGCGCGGAACTCGCGCGGCGCCGGCGGAGCGCTGGCGGCCAGCTCGGGCGCGGGGCGGCCCAGGGGCCGGGGCGGCGGCGGCGCGGTGCTGCTGCAGGCGGCCAGGGCGGCGGCCGAGGCGGCCAGGGTCAGGAGCGAACGGCGTTGCATGAGCGTGTTCCGGGTGAGGCCTAGACTTTGACGAACCAGCGCCGCTGCCACATGCACCAGGCGATCAGGTACATATTGCCCAGAAAGGCCAGGGCGTAGAGCAGGGAGGCATTGACGGGCGCGAGGGGCAGGGCCTGCAGGGGCGCGTAGAGCAGGGCCTTGAGCGAGTGCTGGCCATCGGGCTTGATGAAGCCCAGCAGCTTGGCCAGCAGGCCCGAGACGGCGAAGAGAAAGAGCGCGTTCATGCCGAACACCACCAGGGGCTGGGCCAGGCGGGCCATGCGCGCGCGCAGCAGGGGCCGGGGCATGGCGTCCAGCAGCCAGTAGATCAGGCCGAACATCAGGCAGGCCCAGCCCGTCATCGCAAATGCATAGGCCGGGGTCCACAGGCTCTTGTTGATGGGCATGAGCCAGGCGCCCAGGATCTCGCCCAGCCACAGGCAGGCAAGACCTGCCACCATGAAGCCCATGGCCTTCTCGGCCGGATCGCGCTGCGCGGCCAGCCACTGGCCCGCCAGCAGGCCCAGCACCTGGCTGGCCACGGCGGGCAGGGTGGTGAGCAGGCCCTCGGGGTCCCAGGTCTTGCTCTGGCGCCAGAGGTGGCCGTCCATCAGCCAGCGGTCCAGCCAGGCGCCCACATCCTCGCCCGGGCGCAGCGAGCCCGTGTGCCAGACGCCCTGGGCATCCGGCACCGGCACACCCAGCTGGATGGCGCTGTAGCAGGCCAGCAGGCCCAGGGCCCAGGCGAGCTGGCCGCGCCAGCCCCACCACAGCGCGATGGGCGCCGCCAGCAGGGTGCACAGTCCCAGGCGCTGCAGCACGCCGGGGATGCGCAGCTCGGCCAGGTTGAAGCTGGGGATCAGATTGAGCAGCAGGCCGATGCCGATGATGATGGCCGCGCGCCGGGCGGTCTGGGCCAGCAGGGAGAGCTTGTCATCGCCCAGGGCGGCGCGGCGGCCCAGGCTGATGCTCATGGAGATGCCGCTGATGAAGACGAAGAAGGGAAAGATCCAGTCGGTGAAGGTCCAGCCGTCCCAGGCGGCATGGCCCAGCGGGCCGTAGAGATGGCCCCAGTCGCCCGGGTTGTTGACCAGCAGCATGGCCGCGATGGTGAAACCGCGGAAGGCATCCAGGGACAGCAGCCGGGGCGAGGCGCTCATTCAGCTTTCCTTTTTCCCGAAATCGGCCGGCACCTTGATCAGGGCCGCCATGGCGAAGGAGGGGATGGTGGAGATCAGCACCCAGGCGAAGAACATGGGGTAGCCGATCTGGTCCTGCAGCCAGCCGCTCCACATGCCGGGCAGCATCATGCCCAGGGCCATGAAGCCGGTGCAGATGGCGTAGTGCGCGGTCTTGTGCGGGCCCTCGGCCACCAGAATCATGTACATCAGGTAGGCGGTGAAGCCCAGGCCGTAGCCGAACTGCTCCACGGCCAGGGCGCTGCTGATGATCCACAGGTTGTGCGGGTGCCACAGGGCCAGGGCCAGGAAGACCAGATTGGGCACATGCATGGCCAGGATCAGCGGCCAGAGCGCGCGCTTGAGGCCCACCCGCGAGATCACCCAGCCGCCGGCCAGGCCGCCCAGGGTCAGGGCGGTCAGGCCCACCGTGCCATAGGCGATGCCCACCTCCTTGGTGGACAGGCCCAGACCGCCGGCGGCCAGGGGGTCCAGCAGAAAGGGCGAGGCCAGCTTGAGCAGCTGGGCCTCGGGAAAGCGGTAGAGCAGCAGAAAGCCCAGCACCACCAGGATGCCGGGCTTGCGGAAGAACTCCACGAACACGCCGAAGAACTCCGCCACCGGATTGCCCTGCACGCGGTGGGCGGTGTCGCTGGCCGGGCGCGGCAGCAGCAGCAGGTGGTAGAGCGCCATGGCCGCAAACATCAGGGCCAGCACCCAGAACACCACGCTCCAGGCGAAGACCATGCTGCCGCTGCGCTCCTGCAGCTCGCCGGCCAGATAGACCAGGCCGCCCTGGCCGCCGATATTGGCCAGGCGGTAGAAGGTGGAGCGCACGCCCACAAAGGCGGCCTGCTGGCGCTGCCCCAGGGCCAGCATGTAGAAGCCGTCGGCCGCGATATCGTGCGAGGCCGAGGCGAAGGCCATCAGCCAGAACACCGCCAGGGTCAGCTGGAAGAACTTGGATGCAGGAATCGTCAGGGCCACCAGGGCCAGGGCCGCGCCGATGAGGAACTGCAGCAGCCAGATCCAGCGCCGCTTGGTGCCCATCAGCTCCACCAGGGGCGACCACAGGGGCTTGATCACCCAGGGCAGGTAGAGCCAGCTGGTGTAGAGCGCGATATCGGTGTTGGAGATGCCCAGGTTCTTGTACATGACGACCGAGAGGGTCATCACGACGACATAGGGAATGCCTTGGCCGAAATAGAGGCTGGGGATCCAGGTCCAGGGACTGCGGGGGGCGGCGTCAGGGGTGCTTGTCGTCATGCGCTCGGGCTCGGTTCAGCGAAAGGGCTGCGGGGGCCGTGCCGGCCGGCGCCGTCTCATCCCGGCGCGGGCTCGGCAGCAGCTGTCGCCGCATCCTCAGGCGCGCATTCTCGGCCCGCAAGCGGGACAACTCCATGCGCTCCTCGCTCACATCCGCATGCCGCCCCAGGGTGCCCTGTTGCTGGGCCCGGGCCCAGTTGCGCAGGGTCTGCTCGGCCAGGCCCAGCTCGCGTGCCGCGGCATAGACGCCGCACTCGGCCGCGCGGGCCAGGGCGGCGCGCTTGAAGTCCAGCGTGTACTCGCGCCGCGGCGCGCCGCGCAGATTCATGGGGCGTTCAGGGCCTGGCGCACGCTGCCCTGGGCGCGGTCCAGCAGCTGGCGCGCGGCGTCCACCGAGACCTGGCGGCGCAGCGCCACCACGGCCACCTTGACGTGAAAGTCGCAGCGCTCCAGCACCGCGCGGGCCTGGGCCTCCTCGGCGCCGCTGGCGCGCATGGTCAGGGCCACGGCGCGGCGCAGCAGCTTGGCATTGGTGGCCTTGAGGTCCACCATCAGATTGCCGTAGACCTTGTTGAGCTTGACCATCAGGCTGCTCGAGAAGGTGTTGAGCGCCATCTTCTGTGCGCTGCCTGCCTTGAGCCGGGTGCTGCCCGAGATCACCTCGGGGCCGGTGTCCAGGGTGATGCCGATTTCGGCCGCGGCGGTCACCGGGGCCTGGGCATTGTTGGCGAAGGCAATGGTCAGGGCGCCGGCGGCGCGGGCCGCTTCCAGCGCGCCCAGCACATAGGGCGTGCCGCCCGAGGCGGCCAGGGCCAGCAGCACATCGTTGGGGCCGATCACCACGGCCTGCAGATCGCGCGCGCCCTGCTCGCGGTCGTCCTCGGCGCCTTCCACGGCCACGAACATGGCGTCGCGGCCGCCCGCAATCAGCGCCACGGCGCGCTCGCGCGGCCAGGAGAAGGTGGGGTAGAGCTCCACGCTGTCCAGCACGCCCAGGCGGCCCGAAGTGCCGGCCCCGGCATAGACCAGGCGACCGCCGGCCCGGATGCGGGGCAGGGCGGCGGCCACCGCCAGCGCCAGCTGCGGCCCGGCGGCGCGCACCGCGGCCACGGCCTCCAGCTGGTCCTCCACAAAGGCGCTGATCAGCTGCGGCAGTTCATACAGATCCAGATCAGGGTGCTGGCTGCTGGGCGTCTCGGTCTTGAGCATGGGATACCGCTTTCAGGAATGGCACAGACTCTAATGGTCTAAAAATGGTCTGGCCAATGAAAGCGGGCTCTGGGGGCATAACGCCAGGTAATCCGGCGCACGCCCCCCTTGCGGGCTCAGCGGGTGGCGTCGTAGCTGAGGGTCAGCTTGACGGCGGATTCGCCCACGCGGGTACCGTCGCTGCTCAGGCCGGCAGGATTGCTGCCGGTTTGGGTCTGGGCCCAGGTCAGCCGGAACTCGCAGTTGCGGACGGTGTTGGCGCTGGTGCTTACCGCCGTTGCTGCGATGCGGCCGAGCTCCGCCGCCGTGACGCGGTAGCGCTGCGTGGTGGGGGTGGCCTCGATCAGCGTGAAAGATGGCACCGTGGAGAGGGAGGAGCTGGCGCCGTTGTCGAGAGTGCAGCTGGCGTCGCTACGTAGCGCCGGCCGGCTGGTGCCTGGCAGCTGGAGCACCACATCCACATCGGCGCTGCGGCTGTTGAGCTGAAGTGGGCCCCCTGGACTCAGCATGGCAAAGCGCTGGGGCAGGGTGACGGTGCTGGGGTAGGCCTGGCCGGCACGATGGAAGCTGACCTTGACCAGGGGTGTGTCCGCTGAGACGTCCAGGCTTCCCGAGTAGTAAGGCGAAGTGGCCGTGGGGCCCTTGAGCTCCATGGGCCGGCCACCGATTTCCGCCGTGAGGGCATCGCCCGGGCTCAGCTGCAGCACTGCCCACCGGTTGGCCTGGTTCAGATGCACATTAACCGTAACCTGGTTGCCGTTATGAGTCGCCCGGTAGACCAGCACGACGTCCTGGGTACTCACCTCGGCCGAGGGCTTGCAGTTGGTGAAAGCGCAGATGAAGCCTTCCGCGATGGCAGCCCCTAGCTGCTCGGCGTCAGGACCGGACGAGCCCCCGCAGGAGGCCAGCAGCGCCAGTGTTGCAAGCACGGGCAATTGACGGAGCCGCAGCCCCGGAAAACGTGTCGTCATATCCTCTCCCTGTTTGCTGCCTGTTTGTTGTAGCAGTCGCGCCTCATTATGGGTGGCGGCCACCAAGCACTTTCATCCGGGTCAGTCCCGAGCCGAGGTTCAAGCATGTTCATCTCCAGCTTCATTCCCCGCGTCAGCGTCCTGGCCGCCTTGCTGCTGGCCCCCTGGGCCCACGCCGCCCTGCAGGTCGGCGCCCGGGCGCCCGACTTCAAGGCGGAGGCCGCCGTGGGCGGCAAGGGCTTTGCCTTCCATCTGGGAGCGGCCCTGAAGGACGGCCCGGTGGTGCTGTACTTCTATCCCAAGGCCTTCACCAGCGGCTGCACCATCGAGGCCCACCGCTTTGCCGAGGCCACGCCGCAGTTCAAGCAACTGGGGGCCACGGTGATCGGCATGTCCAATGACGATATCGACACCCTGAAGAAGTTCTCGGTGGAGGCTTGCCGCAACCAGTTCGCCGTGGCGGCCGATGCGGGCGCCAAGGTGATGAAGGACTACGACGCGGCCCTGCGCATCGTGCCGGGCATGGCGGACCGCATCTCCTACCTGATCACGCCGGATGGCCGCATCGCCGCGGTCCACGAGAGCCTGAGTCCCGACGGCCATGTGGAGGCCATGATGCAGGCCCTGCAGCGCTGGAAGGCCTCTACTGGCAAGCCCTAGGCCGGCTTTGATCGCTTTGGGCGATGCTGGCGCCATGACGTCGCACCACCGCGCTCTTGTCCTTGCCACGCTTCCGCTCCTGCTGAGCGTGCTTGCCGCCGCCGCCAGAGCCCAGGCCCCGGGGGGCGAGGAGACCGAACCCGGCGGCCAGGCCCGCTACCTGCTGGGGCTCAATGTCTCGGTCGGCCCCGAGTATCCCGGTGCGGAAAAACAGCGCGTCAAGGCGCGGCCGCTCTGGGCCTATCAGAAGGGGCGTTTTCGCATCAGCACCGGCGCGGCCGGCGGTCTGCTGGATCTCGGCGGTGCCGCCAGCGGCCCCGGGGCCAGTGCCGAGCTCCTGCGCAGCGATCGCTTGCGCCTGGGCGTGGCCCTGCGCTTCGACCAGGGCCGGGACAGCGCCGATTCCGACCGGCTGCGCGGCGTGCCCGATGTGCGTGCCACCCTGCGTGGCCGGGTCTATGCCAGCTGCGCGCTGAGCGAGGGCTGGAGCCTGGGCGCCGCTGTCTCTCAAGATCTGCTGGGCCGCCAGGGCGGCATGAGTCTGGGCCTGGATCTGGGCTACTCGGCCAGCCTGGGGCCTCTCACCACCTGGCAGGCGGGTCTGGGCATCGGGCTGGGCGACCGGCGTTTCATGCGCAGCTATTTCGGCATCAGCGAGAGCGTGGCCGCCAGCAGCGGCTATGCGGTCTTCGATCCCAGCAAGCCCCTGCGCGATGTGCATGCGGGCCTGGGTTTCCGCCACGGCCTGAGCCGTCACTGGCTGAGCTTTGGCGGCATTTCCTACTCGCGTCTGCTGGCCGACGCCGCGGCCAGTCCACTGACCCGGGCGCGCGGCAGCAGCGCGGTGTCGCTGGGCCTGGCCTACCGCTGGTAGCGCCGCGCCTCAGTCACCCGCTGCTGCGGGCTCGATCGTGCCGAAGCTGACGCGATAGCAGGTCTGGAAGCCCGCGGGCGGCGTGGCCGGGCCAAAGCTGGCGCCATGCACCGCTGCCACCTTGGCGATCACGCGGTGGCCCAGGCCCAGGCCCAGGGTGGGCAGGCGGCGAGCCTGGGCCGGGGCCGGCACGGCGCCGTGCCGGTCGCAGACCTGCAGCCATTGCGCCGCCGCGTCCAGCTGCACCTCCACCAGGCTGCCCGGCGGGCTGTGGCTCAGGGCGTTCTCCACCAGATTGCGCAGGGCCAGCTCCAGCAGGGCGGGGTGGCCGGACAGCATGAAGCGCTCGCTGCCGCTCAGCGCCAGCTCATGGCCGCTGTCCAGCGCGGCCTGGGCATAGTCGGCCAGCACCTGGCCAGCCAGGGCCGCCAGGTCCAGGTCTTGCCGGGCCTCGGCCAGCTCGGTGCGGCTGGCGCGGGCCAGGGCCAGCAGTTCCTTGAGCAAGTGGCCGGTGCGCAAGGCCTCCTGCTCGATGCGGTTCAGGGCCTGCTCGCGCTCGGCCGGGCCCAGCTCGCCGCGCAGATTGCCGGCATGCAGGGCCAGGGAGGCCAGGGGCGTGCGCAGCTCATGGGCCAGCTCATTGGCCAGCTCCTGCTCGCGCAGCAGGGCCGCGCGCGAGCGCAGGCTCTGGGCATTGATGGCCTCCACCACGGCGCGCAGCTCCTGCTCGCGCTCATCCAGCGAAAGGGGCTCGGGCTGGCGCGGGTCCAGGGCATGCACCTCTTCCGACAGGGCATAGAGCGGGCGCAGGCCGCGACGCAGGGCCAGGCCCAGGGCCAGGGCCACCACGGGCAGCAGCCACAGGCCCGGCTCGGCCACCTGGCCGGCGATGTCCCAGGCCAGATCGTCGCGCTCCGACTCGCGCACCAGCACCATCACCCGGCGCTGGTGCTCGGCATCCCAGCGGGCGAAGGCCCGCCAGGGCTCGCCCTCCAGCGTCAGCGAGCTGAAGCCCTCCTCGGGGCTGAAGTCCGGTATCTGGGCCAGACCGGTCTGGGTGAGCAGGCGGCCGGCGGCGTTCCAGACCAGCACGCTGAGGCTTTGCTGGTAGTCGTGGCTGCGGAACTCGGGCGGCGCCTGGCCCGAGGGGCCGCCGTGCAGAAACTCGGCCTCGCCGCGCTGGTTCAGCAGCACCGCAGCCACGCTGGCCAGATGGCCGTCGGTCAGCTCATCGGCCTCGTGCAGGCCGGTGCGAAAACCCACCACCACAAAACTGCCCCAGACCAGCACCAGGGCGCCCAGCACCCAGGCCAGCAGATGCAGCAGCAGGCTGCCGCCGGTGCGGCGGCGTGTGGGCAGGGCCGATGGCAGGGCCGGGTCCGGCATGGCGCTCAGGGCTCGGCCGGCATGAAGTAGCCCACACCCCGCACCGTGCGGATAGTGCCTTCGCCCAGCTTGCGCCGCAGATGGTGGATGTGCACCTCGATGGCATTGCTGCCCAGGGCCTGGTCGAAGTTGTAGAGGCTGGCCTCGAGCTGCTGGCGCGACAGCACGCGCGGCCGCGCCTCCAGCAGGGCGCGCAGCAGGCCGAACTCGCGGCTGGACAGCTCCACCTCCACCCCCGCACGGCGCACGCTGCGCTTGGCCGGGTCCAGCTCGATCTCGCCCCAGCAAAGCAGGGGCTGGGCCCGGCCCGCGGCGCGGCGGCGCAGGGCGCGCATGCGGGCGGCCAGTTCCTCGGCATTGAAGGGCTTGGTGACGTAGTCGTCGGCCCCCATGTCCAGGGCGGCGATGCGCGAGGCGCTCTGGTCGCGTGCGCTCATGATCAGCACCGGCATCTGCGGGTCGGGCAGCTTGCCGGCCGCGCTCTGGCGCAGGCGCTGCAGCAGCTCGGCGCCGTCGCCGTCGGGCAGACCCAGATCCAGGAGCAGCAGCTCGAAGGGTTCGGCGCGCAGCGCGTGCCAGCCCGCAGCCACGCTGCCCGCCAGGTCCACGGCGCAGCCCTGCTGGCGCAGGTGCGCGCTCAGGCCCTGGGCAATACCCTCATCGTCCTCGACCACCAGTACTCGCATACTCGCGCATTCTGCCGTGCCGCTAAGTGTTTCTTAAGAGCGGGCAGGCATGCTGATGAGAACATGACCCGATCCTATTCCGACGCGCGCCTGGCGCTCTACACCGCGGCCGTGCTGGTCTGTGCCCTGCTGTGGGAGTCCAGCGGCCTGGACCTGGCCATGGCGACCCTGTCCGGCGGTGCGACCGGCTTTGCCCTGCGTGACCACTGGCTGCTGACCGATGTGATGCACCAGGGCGCGCGCCTGCTGGCCTGGGTCTTCATGCTGGCCCTGAGCCTGGGCCTGTGGTGGCCGCGCGGTCCGCTGCGCCGCCTGAACTGGTCGGAGCGTCTGCAGCTGGTGCTCTCGGGCTGGCTGGCCGTGCTGGTGGTGAGTCTGCTCAAGGGCATGAGCGCCACCTCCTGCCCCTGGGATCTGCAGCAGTTCGGCGGCGTGGCCCGCTACCTGCCGCACTGGCAGGGCTTTCTGATGAGCGATGGCGGTGGGGGCCACTGCTTCCCCGGCGGCCATGCCTCGGCCGGCTTTGCCTTCGTTGGCGGCTTCTTCGCCTTCCGCCGCCAGGCGCCCGAGCTGGCCCTGCGCTGGCTGGCCGTGGCCGTGGCCGTGGGCCTGATCCTGGGTCTGGGCCAGCAGCTGCGTGGCGCCCACTTCATGAGCCACACCCTCTGGTCCGGCCTCTTTTGCTGGCTCTCGGCCTGGGGACTGGACCTGCTGTGGCGCGCTGCCACGGCCCAGCGCCGACCCCTGCCCCAGCCCCTGGGGCACTGAGGCCCTGATCTCGCCGGTCGAGGCCGGCTAGCATGCGGGGCTCGATACGGCGGCCCTCGATGTCCTTGTCCTCGACACCTTCTCCGCGCCTCTTCTCCCTGGCCTGGCCACTCTTCATCGAGCTGCTGCTGGGCATCGCGGTCGGCATGGCCGGCACTCTGCTGGCGGCCCGCGTGTCCGACGCCTCGGGCGCTGCCTTTGCCCTGGCCAACCATGTCTCGGCCACGCTCTTCATCCTGTTCCGCATCGTCGGCGCGGGTGTCAGCGTGGTCGTGACCCAGAGCCTGGGCGGCGGCCGGCGCGACCAGGCCGACGCCCTGGCCCGCGCCGCCCTGGGCGCCAGCAGCTGGATCGGCCTGCTGGGTGCCGCGGGCGCCTTGCTGGGGGCGGCTCCCTTGCTGCGCCTGCTGAACGCGCCGGCCGAGGTGCTGCCCCTGGCCCAGCCCTTGCTGATGGCCCTGGCTCCGGCCCTGCTGCTGGACGCCTGGAACGCTTCCATGGCCAGCGTGATGCGGGCCCATCTGCGCAGCCGCGACACCCTGGCCGTGCTGGTGCTGATGCAGCTCTGCCAGCTGGCCCTGGCCATTCCCCTGATGCACCTGCTGGGCCTGCCGGGCTTTGCCCTGGCCCTGGTGCTCAGCCGCAGCCTGGCCCTGGGCCTGCATCTGTGGCTGTGGCGCACGCGCCTGGCCCTGCGCCCGCAGCGCAGCGACTGGTGGCGCCTGCCGCGGCGCGAGCTGGCCACGGTGCTGCACATCGGCCTGCCCGGCGCGGCCGAGAACATCGCCTACCGCCTGGCCTATATGGTCAGCGTCGGCGTGGCCGGCGCGCTGGGAGCCCAGGCCTTGGCCACGCATGCCTACACCTCCCAGCTCATGTACTTCGTGCTGCTGCCGGGCCTGGCCACGGGCTTTGCGGCCGAGATCGTGGTGGGCCACCTGATCGGCGCGGGCCGTCTGCACGAGGCCCACCGCCTGGTGCGCCGGGCCCTGGCGCGCGGCCTGGCCATCAGCGTGGTGGTGGCCAGTGTGGCGGCCCTGGCCTCGCCCTGGCTGCTGGCACGCTTCAGCGCCGATGCCGGTATCGTGGCCGCCGGCGTCACCCTGATGTGGCTGACCGTGCTGCTGGAGCCTGGGCGCACCTTCAATCTGGTGGTCATCAATGCCCTGCGGGCGGCTGGTGATGCGCGCTATCCGGTGATGACGGGCGCCGGGTCCATGCTGCTGGTGCTGGCCGGCGGCAGCTGGCTGCTGGGTCATGTGCTGGGCTGGGGTCTGGTGGGCATCTGGGTGGCCTATGCGGCCGACGAGTGGCTGCGCGGCCTGCTGATGTGGCGGCGCTGGGCCACCCAGGGCTGGGTACCGCATGCCCGCGGTGTGCACCGGCGGCTACGCCAGCGTCACTCCCACTAGGGACAGGTCTTGACCCACCCAGGCAGGCGGGTGGCGCCGGGGCAGGCCGCGCTCTACACTGAGCTGGCAGCACCAGGGGATGAGCATCGAACCCGCGCCGTTCATGTCACCGGAAAAGCCCAGGCTTGCGCCTGTGTCCAGGCCGCCCACCCTGTGCCCGTACTGCGAGCACCGCAGCCCGCCGGGCTCCAAGTTTTGCAATGAATGCGGTGCGGCGCTGCACCTGCAACCCTGCCCGCACTGCGGCGCCCTCAACGACATCACCCTGACCCGGCAATGCGGGCGCTGCCAGCAGCCGCTGGCCTTGCCGGAGACCGAGTCCGACCCCGAGGCCGACCCGTCCGGGGCCGCCGCCGGGACCGAGGCGCCAGCACTCGAAACCCTGGCCGGTCCCTGGTTGGCGGCCGAGCCCGGCCCGCGCCGCGAGCTGGTTTTCGCGCCGGAAGCTCTGCCGTGGGCCGCGCCGCCGCGCCGCTGGCCCTGGCTGCTGGGCCTGGGCCTGATCCTGCCGGCGCTGGCCGGGCTCGGCGGCTACCGCCTGGCCCAGCGCCAGCAGGCCGAGCTGATCGCCGCGCCCCCGGCGGCGGGCTCGACCGTGCCGTCGGCTGCGCCGCCAACGCTCCCCGCGCCCGTGGCGGCCGTGCCGCCGTCGCGGCAGGAGCCAGCCGCGGCCCTGGTGCCGACTTCGGCCCTGGTCGTGCCGGTCCCGGCCCCTGCCGCGGCGTCGGCGCCGCCGGCGCGACCCCCGGTGCTGGCGGCACCTGCACGCCCCGCGCTGCCGCGCGATACACCGTCCGGCGCCGCCGTGTCACCCCGACCCGCCGCGCCGCCCGGCCCCTGCACCGAGGCCGTGGCCGCCCTGGGTCTGTGCAGTCCGGCGGCTGAGGCCCAAGCGTCCAAGCCCACGAGGAGACCCTGATGCGCCTGCTGCCCCTGCTGATGAACGCCGCCCTGATCGTGATGGCGAGCTGGAGCGCGCTCGCGCTCGCCGCCCCGGTGGACTACAAGATCGTCACCGCCTCGGACAAGGGCACCTACTACGCCATCGGCAAGGACCTGGCGCGCTTCGTGGCGCCCGAGGCCGGCATCAATCTGGAGGTGCTGCCCACCTCGGGCTCGGCGGCCAATGTCAAGCTGCTGCGCTACGAGCCGGGTGTGAAGTTCGCCGTGGTGCAGGCCGATGTGTTCCAGGCCTTTGTGGATCGCTCCGGTGCCGGCAATGCCGAGGCCAGCGCCCTGATCCGCCCGCTGCGCGTGATCCTGCCGCTCTACAACACCGAGATCCACTACATCGTGCGGGCCGACGCGCCCTACAACTATCTGCACGAGATCAAGGACGTGAAGATCAATGGCGGCCTGGTGGGCAGCGGCGCCGCTCTGATCACCCACACCCTTTACCGCATGATGTTCGGCGGCCCCATGCCCGAGGCGCAAGCCAGCTTTCTCTCCAACGAGGAGGCCCTGGTCAAGCTGATCGGCGACAAGTCGGTGGATGTGGTGGTGGTGGCTGCGGGCCAGCCCGCGCCCCTGATCGCGAACATGAAGCCCGAGGCGCAGAAGTTCATCAAGCTGCTCAAGTTCGACCCCAACCATCCCAGCGCCCGCCAGCCCCTGGGCACTTATGCGCCGGCCACGGTGCGCGCGGCCAGCTACCCCAATCTGCTGGCCGAGGACTTCACCACCATCTCGGTGGGCGCCTTTCTGGTGACCTACGACTACAACACCCGCGGCACGGTGGACAGCATGCGCGCCTTCGGGCGCGCCCTGTGCCAGAACTTCGAGCGCCTGCAGGAGCAGGGCCATCCCAAGTGGCGCGAGGTCAAGCTGGCCCTGCCCGAGCTGGGCCCGGGCTGGACCTATTACCCGGCCACCGCGCGCGAGCTGCGCGCCTGCACGCCCAAGAAGCGCTGCTCCAACGAGGAGCGTATCCTGGGCCTGTGCAACTGAGCGCCGCGGACCTCAGCCCGTCGGGCCCTCGCCCTTGGCGCTGGCGGCCAGCTCATCCAGCACGAACTGCTTGAGCGCCAGCAGGGGCGGCCAGTCGCGCAGGGCCGGCGGGTAGACCAGGTGGTAGGGCTGGATCTGCTCGTAGCGGATGCTCAGGCGCGAGAGCCGGCGCAGCCGGCCGGAGCGCAGGGCGTCGGCCGCCAGGATCTCGCGCGCCAGCGCAATGCCCAGGTCCTGCTCGGCGGCCTGCAGCATCAGGCCCACATCGTTGAACACCGCCACCGGCGTGATGCGGCGCTGCACGCCGAAGGCCGCAAACCAGCGTTCCCAGGGCTCGCTATGGCCCAGCAGGGGCTCCTCGCCAAAGCAGCGCTCATTGGCCTCGGGCTCGCGCGGGCGCCGGCCCTGCAGACCCAGGCGCCGCGCCGCCGCGGGTGAGCCCACGGCGATCAGAGGCATGGAGGTGCCGATCAGCTCCTCGGCCACCAGGCCCGGCCAGGGGCCGCTGCCCTGGCGGATGGCGGCGTGAAAGCCCTCGCGCCCCAGGTCCACCAGCTGGGCCGAGGCGCTGATCTCCAGGGCCAGGCCCGGATGGCGCTGGCGCCAGCGCTGCATGCGCGGCAGCAGCCAGCGCTGGGCAAAGGAGGGCAGCACCGTCAGGCGCAGGATCTGGGCGTCCAGGCAGGCGGCCTGGGCGGCCGCCGCCACGCCGCGTTCCAGCTCGGCCAGGGCGCGCTCGGTGCTGGCCAGCAGGGCCTCGCCCGCGCTATTGAGCACCAAGCGCCGACCGCGCCGCTCGAACAAGGCATGGCCCAGCTGCTGCTCCAGGGCGCGCAGCTGGTGGCTCACCGCGCTGTGCGTCAGGTGCAGACGCTCGGCCGCCGCGCGCAGGTTCTGCAACTGGGCCACGACCCGGAAGGTGGGCAAGGTGTTGAGCGGCAGGCGTGACATGGCTGGACTTTGAGCGCGGTTGCGGTGGCTTTCTGGTTAGAAATTTTGACCAGATTGTCTGAAATCAATCAATTCCATTGTCCAGCAGTGGGCCCTATTCTGAGCTCACTCGCGAGCCCTTTGTCCACTTGTCTCTTCCGGTGAGGCGGCCCTGATGCCGCCGGGCCGGAGGCCGTCCGGGAGTTCGCCATGTCATCCTCCAGCTGTTCTCTTTCCTGCGGCGCCCAGGCGCCCGCATCCGCACCCCGCGCCTTGAGGCGCCGCCTGAGCGCCTGGTGGGCCGCGCTCATCACCCCGCCCGTCGAGCCGGTGGCCGGTCTGGACGACCAGACCCTGCGCGACATCGGCCTGGCCTGCTGCGAGAGCCTGCCCCTGCCCGAACCCAGGATCACGGCCGGCCGCGGCCTGGACTATCTGTGAGCGCCGCCCTGCCCGAGGCCAGCGCCGTGGTTCAGCGCCAGC
This sequence comes from Shinella sp. XGS7, assembly GCF_020535565.1. Taxonomy (NCBI): domain Bacteria; kingdom Pseudomonadati; phylum Pseudomonadota; class Alphaproteobacteria; order Hyphomicrobiales; family Rhizobiaceae; genus Shinella; species Shinella sp. XGS7. The sequence continues at coordinate 1,251,847 of NZ_CP084758.1, forward strand.
TGGAGGCCTACAACGCCCACGACCTGCCAGCCCTGCTGGCCTGCTATGCCGAGGACGCGGTGCAGTACGAGTTTCCCGATCGCGTGCTGGCCCGCGGCCGGGCCGCGATCGGCGCCCGCATGGCCGAGCGTTTCGCACAGACCCGGCCCCAGGCCCGCCTGCGCCAGCGCAGTGTGATGGGGGATCTGGTGATCGACCAGGAGGAGATCACGCGCCAGGGCCTGCAAGGCCCGGAGCGCAGCAGTCTGGTGGCCATCTACCGCCTGCGGGCGGGTCTGATCCAGGAGGCCAGCTTCGTTGTCGACGGCGTGGCCTGAGCGGCCCCCGCGAATGCGCGTCCGGGCCTTGCCAGACGACGTGAATCGCGCATAAATGCGCATGTGCGGCGAGCGCGACGGCCTGTGCAACAAGGGCTTACACACAGGCATGTCGAGGCTTCCTAAGCTGCGCGGCAGCCGGCAAACCTGCATGCACGGCTGGATGCCAGGGAGTACAGCAGGGTCTGATACGGCGCCAAGGGCGCCGCGCCCCTTGTCTCTTTGGAGTCCTCGATCATGTTGTTCACCGCCGTCGCGCTGGCCGCTGGCCTGACCGCACCCAGCTGTGCCTGGGATCCCTCAAACGAGATCGCGTATGAGGGCGATCCGGCGGCCCAGGTGGCACGCTTCCAGGACCTGCCGCCCGCGGCCCGCGAGCGGCTGCAGCACCGCATGGCGGCCCATCGCTTTGATGAGCTGGTCCTGATCGAGCGCGAGGGCGTGCGGGGCGCGCAGCGCTATGGCCAGGAACTCAGCGGCCTGCAGACGGGCGCCGGGGTTTGTGCCAGCCCCGATCTGAGCCGCTGGGACGCGGCGCGGGCCGAGCCTGCGCTGGCCTATTGCGAGGGACGACACTGCATCCTGGTCACGATCAATGGCCGCCACAGCCTGAGGGTGGAGCGCCTGGGCCTGGCGGCCTGGGCGGCTGCTGATCCGCAGCAGGTGCTCAGCGATCAACCGCCGGCGGCCGGCAGCGAGCCCTATGCCCCGGGGCGCCTGCTGGTAGGCGCGCGTGCCGGGCTTGCTCCCAAGGAGCTGGACAAGATCGCCAATGGCCAGGGGGCCAAGGCGCGCCGCATCGGCCGCAGCGATCTCTACATCCTGGATCTGCCGGCGCAGGCCTCGGAGCAGGCCATGCAGGCGCTGCTGAACCGCCATCCGCAGCTGCGCTTCGCGGAGCTGGATCGGCGCGTGAGTCCGGCTCTGGCGGTCAACGATCCTTACGCGGGCAGCCAGTGGCATCTGGCCAAGATCGGCGCTCCGCAGGCCTGGGACCAGAGCCAGGGGGCCGGCGTCACCATCGCGATCCTGGACACCGGCATCAATGGTGTTCACGCGGATCTGGCCGCCCGCATGGTGCCGGGCTGGAACTTCTACGACAACAACAGCAATACCGCCGACGTGCATGGGCACGGCACGGCGGTGGCCGGTGGCGCGGCTGCCACCCTGAACAACGGCACCGGCGTGGCGGCAGTGGCCGGCGCGGCGCGCCTGATGCCGGTGCGCATTGCCGATGCCAATGCCTATGCCTACTGGAGCACCGTGGCCCAGGGCCTGACCTGGGCGGCTGACAATGGCGCGCGGGTTGCCAATATCAGCTATGTGGGCGTGGCCGGCAGCTCGGCGGTGCAGAGTGCGGCCAACTACATGCGCAGCAAGGGCGGCCTGGTGGTCGTGGCCGCCGGCAACAACGGCATCGAGGAGACGATCGCGCCCACCACTTCGATGATCGTGGTCTCGGCCACCGACAGCACGGACGCGCTCGCCAGCTTCTCCAGCTGGGGCAGCTTCGTCAGCATCGCTGCCCCCGGCAAGGACATCTGGACCACCACGCGGGACGGCAGCTATCAGGCCTGGTGGGGCACCTCGATGGCCAGCCCGGTCGTGGCCGGGGTGGTGGGCCTGATGATGGCGGCGCGACCGGCCATGGCGGGCAGCCAGATCGAAGGTCTGCTCTACAGCACGGCCCTGGATCTGGGCGATGCGGGGCGTGACAAGCGCTATGGCTATGGCCGCGTCAATGCCGCCGCTGCGGTGCAGGCGGCCGTCAGCACCCAGGTGCAGGACACGCAGGCGCCCACGGTGAGCATCGCCGCGCCGCTGGCCGGCAGCACGGTGAGCGGCCTGGTGCCGGTGGACGTGAGCGCGGCCGACAATCTGGGCGTCAGCCGGGTCGAGCTGCGCGTCAATGGCCAGAGCATCGCCATCGACACCGCCTCGCCCTACGGCTTCAGCTGGGATTCCAGCAGCCTGCCCAATGGCTCCGCGAGCCTGGTGGCCTATGCCTTTGATGCCGCTGGCAATCAGGCCGCATCGAGCACGGTGATGGTCAATGTGGCCAATGTCTCCAGCGATACCGAGGCGCCGACCGTCAGCATTCGCAGTCCTGCCGCCGGGGTCTCCCTGACGGGCAGCGTCAGCATCAGCAGCAGCGCGGCCGACAATGCCGGCACGGCCGGCTTAACGCAGACCCTGCTGATCGACGGCAAGGCGGTTGCGACCGCGAGTGGCGGCAGCCTCAGCTACAGCTGGAATACGCGCAAGGCCAGCGTTGGCGCTCACACGATCACGGTCACGGCGCGAGACGCCGCGGGCAATAGCAGCAGCAGCACGGTGCAGGTCAGCACCCGCTGAAGAAGCGTTCCTCAAAGACAAAGCCCGCCAGTGGCGGGCTTTGTCGCGAGAGGCCTTGGGCTGCTCAGCGAGCGCGACGCCGTGCCCAGGCCGCACCCAGCAGGGCCAGTCCCGCCAGGGCGATGGAGGCCGGCTCGGGCAGGGTGCTGCCACCACCACCACCACCACCGCCACCGCCACCGCCACCGCCACCGCCTTCGGTCCAGGTGACGTCATGCGATCCGGGGTTGTTCTCCAGCGTGGTTCGCAGCGAGGTCTGGCCTTGCGGGCCGGTGAGCAGGGCCATCACATCGAAGTGCACCCATTCGTAGCCGCTGACCTGAAGGGCCAGGCTCTTGATCTCGCCATCGGCCGTGCCGGTCTCGGACGCAAAGTCGGGCACGATGCCGGCGAAGTTCGCGAAATTGCCGATGTCGAAGTAGAGGAAGTCGGCCGTCGCGTCCTTGACCGGATCGTGATTGTTCGGGAAGTAGGCCGTGTCCGAGGTGGCAAAGGCGCTGAGCCCGTTGATGGTGAGGTTGCCACTCGCGCCCTCGGCCACCGTGGCCATCAGCACGGCACCGCGGCCGTTGAAGATGGAGTCGAAGAACAGGCCCTGGGCATACTCCATATCGCTCCAGTCCTTGCCGCTGCCGTAGCGGCCACCCAGCAGCAACTCGCCTTTCTTGTAGGTGCCGGCTACATAGAGCGTGCTGCCCGTGGTGCGTGCGGTGTCGGCCTCGCTGGGATTGCTCAGGCTGGCGATGTAGTCGGCGTAAACGCCCTCGCCCGCGCCGCCTGGGGCGCCTACCTGCAGAACGGGGACTGCGCCCGCAGTGCCTGCCGCCAGCAGGCCGGCCAGGGCGAGGGCCCCGGATATCTGTCGCATCTGGACCATCTTGGATCGCATGGCTGAACTCCTTGGAGCTTGGCTTGGTACTGATGTGAAGCAAAATCCGAGCCCGTATGCAATCCATTGATTCAGAAGGAAATTTTCTGAGGGGCCAGGGTGGATTCACAAAAATGTCAAATTTCCCGACAGGTCGTGCATGACCTCGCTTGCGTGCCCGCTGCCGTGGGCAAACCCGACCCTGCGAGAGGGCTATCATGGGCTTGGAGGGGGCGTTCGATCTGTATGGCCGGGCCGCGATGAGGCTAGCCCCGTCAAAACCGTCAGAATGTCGCCCCGGCCGCGAGGCCGCCCCGGCATCCTGACAGGTGGTGAGAGGATTGATGAGCAGCAGCAGCGATCACGCAGCGTTGGATTGGCAGAGCCGCGTGCGCCTGGTCGACGAGGTCGCCCGGGTGCTGCGTCAGCGCATCTACACCGGCTTCTATGCGCCGGGGGAGCTGCTGCGTCAGGTCCAGCTCTCGGAAGACCTCAAGGTCAGCCGCACGCCGCTGCGCGAGGCCCTGCGCATGCTGCAGAGCGAGGGCCTGGTGGAGGCCGACGGGGTGCGCGGCGTCAGCGTGGCCCAGGCCGACCGCAAGCGCCTGCTCAATGCCTACTCCCTGCGCGAGATGCTGGACGGCCTGGCCGCCCGCCAGGCCGCCGAGCGCGCGCCCGAGCAGGCCCGCGCCCGCTTGCTGCCCCTGATCGAAGCCCAGCGCCAGACCCTGGACCCCTGGCAGCCCGCCGAGTACACCCGGCTCAATGTGGAGCTGCACGTGATCATCGTGGAGCTGGCCGACAACGAATACCTCTCCGCCCAGCTGGCCCTGGTGCGCAAGACCTCCCAGGTCTTCGCGCCTGCGGTGCTGATCAGCCAGGATCGCGCCGCCCATGCGGTGCGCGAGCACAGCCTGATCGTGGAGGCCATCGCGGCCGGTGACGGCGAGCTGGCCGAGCGCCTGGGCCGCGACCATATCCGCGCCACCATCGACTGCCTGCGCCAGGAGAAGGTGGCGCCCAGTGCCTCCACCCCGCCGCAGCGCAGCCGGCCGCGGCCTCTGGCGGCATGACGGTCTTCCTGGCGCGCCGCCTCGCCACCCTGCTGCTGACCCTGCTGGCCGCCTCCCTGCTGGTCTTTGCCGTGCTGGAGATCCTGCCGGGCAATGCGGCCCAGCTGCTGATGGGGCCGGACGCCGCGCCCGAGGCCGTGGCCGCCCTGGCCGAGAAGCTGGGCCTGAACCAGCCCGCCTGGCAGCGCTATGGCCACTGGCTGCTGGGCCTGCTGCGCCTGGACCTGGGCCTGTCCTATGCCTATGACAGCCCGGTGGCCGAGCTGATCGCCGAGCGCCTGGCCCTGACCGTGCCCCTGGCCCTGCTGGCCATGGCGCTGACCACGGCCATCGCCCTGAGCACCGGCCTCTATGCCGCGGCTCGCCATGGCCGCCCCGGCGATATGGGCGTGATGCTGCTCAGCCAGCTGGGCATTGCCGTGCCCAGCTTCTGGTTCGCCATCCTGCTGATCCTGCTCTTCTCGGTGAAGCTGCAGTGGATACCGGCCGGCGGCTTTCCGGGCTGGCGCGAGGCGGAGGGCGGGGGGCTCTGGCCCGGGCTGCAGGCCCTGATCCTGCCGGCCCTGGCCCTGGCCGTGGTGCAAGCCGCCATCCTGGCGCGCATCACGCGCTCGGCCATGCTGGAGGTGCTGCGCGAGGACTTCATGCGCACCGCCCGCGCCAAGGGCCTGTCGCCGCGCCAGGCCCTGTGGGGCCATGGCTTGCGCAATGCCATGATCCCCGTGCTCACGGTCATGGGTCTGCAGTTCGCCAATCTGCTGGCCGGCACCATCGTGGTGGAAAACGTGTTCTACCTGCCGGGCCTGGGCCGCCTGATCTTCCAGAGCATTGCCAACCGCGACCTCATTGTGGTGCGCAACTGCGTGCTGCTGCTGGCGGTGATGGTGATCCTCGTCAACTTCGTGGTCGATGTGCTCTATGCCTGGATCGACCCGCGCATCAAGACCACCGAGCTATGAGCCGGCATCGCAGCTTTCTGGTCGGCGCCCTGCTGTGCGCCCTGGTGCTGGGCGCCGCGGCCCTGTCCCTGGTCTGGACGCCCTGGCCGGTGCTGGAGATCGATATGGCCAAGAAGCTGCTGCCGCCCAGCGGCCAGCACTGGCTGGGCACCGATCCCCTGGGCCGCGATGTCCTGAGCCTGATCCTGGCCGGCGCGCGCAACTCCATCCTGGTGGGCGTGATCGCCGTGGGCATCGGCCTGAGCGTGGGCGTGCTGCTGGGCCTGTGGGCGGCGGCGCGGCGCGGCTGGGTGGAAGAGGCCCTGATGCGCCTGAGCGACTTCAGCTTCGCCTTCCCGGCCCTGCTGCTGGCCATCATGCTCACGGCCGTGGCCGGGCCCGGCATCGTCAACGCCATCATCGCCATCGGCCTGCACAACATCCCCACCTTCGCGCGCATCACCCGCGCCGCGGCGCGCCAGCAATGGGCGCGCGACTATGTGCTGGCCGCTCGCGCCTGCGGCAAGGGGGCCTGGCGCATCAGTCTGGAGCATGTGCTGCCCAATATCGCGGCGGTGCTCATCGTGCAGGCCACCATTCAGTTCGCCCTGGCCATACTCGCCGAGGCGGCCCTGTCCTATCTGGGCCTGGGCAGCCAGCCGCCCGCGCCCAGCTGGGGCCGCATGCTGGCCGAGGCCCAGACCCTGCTCTTCCAGGCGCCGCTGCTGGCGGTGTTTCCCGGCCTGGCCATCATGACGGCCGTGCTGGGCCTGAACCTGCTGGGTGACGGGCTGCGCGACCTGCTGGACCCCAAACTGGCACGGAGCCGCTGAGCATGTTGCTGGAGCTGCAAGACCTGCACATCCACCTCGCCACGGCCCAGGGGCCGGTGGCGGCAGTGCGCGGCCTGGATTTCACGCTGGACCGCGGCCAGACCCTGGGCCTGATCGGCGAGTCCGGCAGCGGCAAGTCGCTCACCGCCCTGGCCCTGATGGGCCTGCTGCCCGAGGGGGCGCGGGCCACGGGCCGCATCCTGCTGGAGGGTCAGGACTTGCTGGCCCTGCCCGAGCGGGCACTGGCCCGGCTGCGCGGCGCGCGTCTGGCCATGGTCTTCCAGGAGCCCATGACGGCGCTCAACCCCCTGCACCCCATAGGCCGCCAGGTGGCCGAGCCCCTGCGCCTGCACCGCGGCGCCACCCGCCACGAGGCCGAGACCCGCGCCCTGGCCCTGCTGGAGCGCGTGGGCCTGCCCGATGCGCGCCGCCGCCTGGGCGCCTATCCGCACGAGCTTTCGGGCGGCATGAACCAGCGCGTGATGATCGCCATGGCGCTTGCCAACAATCCGGCGCTGCTGCTTGCCGACGAACCCGGCACGGCCCTCGACGTGACGGTTCAGGCGCAGATCCTGGAACTGCTGGCCGAGCTGGTGGAGGAGGGCGGCATGGCCCTGCTGCTGATCTCGCACGATCTGGGCGTGATCGCCGAGAACGTGCAGCGCATGCTGGTCATGTATGGCGGCCTGGTGCTGGAGCAGGGGCCTAGCGCCGCCCTGTTCCAGCGCATGGCCCATCCCTACACCCGCGGCCTGCTGGCGGCCCGGCCGCGCCTGGGCGGCGCCCGGGGCCAGGCCTTGCGCGCCATTCCCGGCACGGTGCCGGGCCTGCACGAGATGCCGCCGGGCTGCCCCTTCGCGCCGCGCTGCGAGCTGGCCACGCCGGCCTGCGAGGCGGCGCGGCCCGCGCCCATGGCCCTGGCGCCCGACCACCAGCTGCGCTGCATCCATGTGCGGGCGCAGGAGGGCGCGGCCCATGGCTGAACGCGCGCCGCTGCTGGAGCTGCGCGGTCTGCAGCGCCATTACATCCTGCCGCGCGAGCGCCTCTTCGCGCCCGCGCCGCGCCTGCCCGCCCTGCGCGGTGTGGATCTGCGCCTGGAGGCCGGCCGGGCCCTGGGCATCGTGGGCGAGTCCGGCTCGGGCAAGAGCACCCTGGCGCGCGCGGTGCTGGCCCTGGACGAGCCGGCGCAGCGCGGCGGCGGCCAGGTCTTGCTGGACGGGCAGGACCTGCTGGCCCTGCCGTCCGAGGCCCTGCGCCAGGCCCGCGCGCGCATGCAGATGGTTTTCCAGGACCCCTATGGCTCGCTGGACCCGCGCCGCCGCGTGGGCCGCATCGTGGCCGAGCCCCTGGCCGCGCTCACGCGCCTGAGCGCTGCCGAGCAGGCGGCGCGCGTGCGCGAGACCGTGCAGGCCGTGGGCCTGCGCGAGGCGGATCTGCAGAAGTACCCGCACATGTTCTCTGGCGGCCAGCGCCAGCGCGTGGCGATCGCCCGCGCGCTGGTCACGCTCAATCCGCGTCTTATCGTGGCGGACGAGCCGGTCAGCGCCCTGGATGTCTCGGTGCAGGCCCAGGTGCTGAACCTGCTGGCCGAGCTGCGCGAGCGCTTCGGCCTGGCCTATCTGCTGATCAGTCACGATCTGGCCGTGGTGGACCATGTCTGCGACGAGATCCTGGTGCTCTACCGCGGCCGCGTGGTGGAGCAGGGCAGTCCCCTGGCCCTGTTCCGCCTGGCCGCGCACCCCTACACCCAGGCCCTGCTCGAGGCCGTGCCGCGCCTGCGGCCGGGCATGCCGCGGCGCCGGGCCGCCGCCCCAGCCGTGGCGCGGCCCGCGGGCGCCTGCGACTATGCCCAGCGCTGCCCGCATGCCAGCCCGCGCTGCCTGGCCGAGGTGCCCGCGCTGCGGGCGCTGGACGGCGGCCAGCGCGTGGCCTGCCACCATGCCGAGGCGATACTGCGCCTGCGTACCCAGACCGAGGAGAGCCTGCCATGAAGATCAGCCGACGTGCCGCCACCGCCAGCCTGCTGGCCCTGCCCGGGGCGCTGGCCCTGCCGGCCTGGGCCCAGGCCCGCCGCGACGGCAGCCTGGTGCTGGGCATGACCCTGGAGCCGCCGGGCCTGGACCCCACGGCCGGCGCGGCCTCGGCCATTGCCGAGATCGTGCTCTACAACGTCTTCGAGACCCTCACCAAGATCGGCCCGGACGGCAAGGTCACGCCCCTGCTGGCCGAGGGCTGGGAGGTCTCGCCCGACCTCAAGACCTGGACCTTCCGCCTGCGCAAGGGCGTGACCTTCCAGAACGGCGAGCCTTTTGACGCGGCGGCGGTGAAGTTCAGCTTCGAGCGCGCGGCCAGCGAGAAGAGCAGCAACAAGGACAAGCGCCTGTTCGCCAGCATGGGCTTCATCGGCACGCCCGATGCACACACCGTGGTGATCGGCCTCAAGACCATCGAGCCGGACTTCCTCTTCCTGATCGGCCAGGCCACGGCCATCATCGTGGAGCCCAAGAGCGCCGAGAAGAACGCCACCCAGCCCGTGGGCACCGGCCCCTACAAGCTGGAGGCCTGGAACAAGGGCGCCAGCATCACCCTGGGCCAGAGGGCCGGCTACCGCGCCGCGGCCGGCATCAAGATCCGCCGCGCCACCTTCCGCTTCATCAGCGATCCGGCGGCCCAGGTGGCGGCCCTGCTCTCGGGCGATGTGGACGCCTTCCCGCGCGTGGCCGCGGCGCGCAGCCTGGGCCAGTTCCGCAACAACCCGCGCTTCCAGGTCATCCAGGCGGGCTCGCGGGCCAAGACCATCGTGGCCATCAACAACAAGAAGAAGCCGCTGGACGATGTGCGCGTGCGCCGCGCCATTGCCATGGCCATCGATCGCAAGGCCGTGATCGAGGCGGCGGCCGATGGTTTCGGCCTGCCCATCGGCAGCCACTATCCGCCCAGCGCGCCCGGCTATGTGGACCTGACGGCCCTCAATGCCTTCGACCCCGCCAAGGCCCGCGCCCTGCTCAAGGAGGCGGGGGTGAGCACGCCGCTGGAGCTGAGCCTCAAGCTGCCGCCCACGCCCTATGCGCGCCAGGGCGGCGAGGTGGTGGCGGCCCAGCTGGCCAAGGTGGGCATCACGGCCAAGATCGAGAACGTGGAGTGGGCGCAGTGGCTCTCGGGTGTGTACACCAACCGCAACTACGATCTCTCCATCATTGCCCACGTCGAGCCCTTCGACCTGGCCAACTACGCCAAGCCCGGCTACTACTGGGGCTACGAGAACCCCGAGTTCGCCAAGCTGCTGGACCGCATCAACAACACGCCGCGCGAGGCGGACCGGCTCAAGCTGCTGGGCGATGCGCAGCGCCTGATCGCCCAGGATGCCGTCAATGCCTTCCTCTACCAGCCGCAGTGGCTGACCGTGGCCAAGCGTCCGCTCAAGGGCCTGTGGAAGGACATGCCCATCTTCGTCAACGACCTGGCCACCCTGAGCTGGGAGTGAGGCCATGAGCACCGCCCTGCACGAGCTCGCTGCCCTGGCCCTGGTCGAGGGCTACCGCCGCCGCGACTTCTCGCCGCTGGAGGTGGCGCAGAGCCTGCTGGACCATGTGGCGCGCTGGGAGCCCCAGCTGTGCGCGCTCTACGCTTTGGAGCCCGAGGCCGTGCTGGCCCAGGCCCGGGCTTCCGAAGCGCGCTGGCTGCGCGGCGAGCCGCTCACGAACGCGCAAGGCCTGAGCCTGGACGGCGTGCCCGCCACGCTCAAGGAAAACATCGCCACCCGCGGCACGCCCGTGCCCCTGGGCACGGCGGCCACCGAGCTCGCGCCCGCCGCCGAGGACGCGCCGCCCGCCGCCCGCCTGCGCGAGCTGGGCGCCGTGCTGCTGGCCAAGACCACCATGCCGGACTACGGCATGCTGAGCTCGGGCCTCTCCAGCTTCCATGCCCTGAGCCGCAATCCCTGGGACCTCATCAAGAACCCCGGCGGCTCCAGCGCCGGGGCGGCGGCCGCCGCCGCGGCCGGCTATGGCCCCTTGCACCTGGGCACGGACATCGGCGGCTCGGTGCGCCTGCCCGCGGCCTGGTGTGGGCTCTTCACGCTCAAGCCCAGCCTGGGCCGCATTCCCATCAAGCCGCCCTATGCCGGCCGGGTGGCCGGGCCCATGACGCGCACGGTGGAAGACGCCGCCGTGATGATGGCGGCCCTGGCCCAGCCCGACTGGCGAGACACCATGAGCCTGCCGGCCCAGGACATCCCCTGGCTGCAGGCCCGCGAGGGTCAGGACTTGCGCGGCCTGCGTCTGGGCCTGATGCTGGACGCCGGCTGGGGCCTGGCCGTCACGCCCGAGATCCGCGCCGCCGTGGAGGCTGCGGCTGGGGTCTTGGAGCGCGCGGGCGCTCAGGTGGAGCTGATGCCCGGCTTTTCCACGCGCGACATGATCGATGGCCTGGACCGCTTCTGGCGCATGCGCTCCTGGCTGGACATCTCGGCCCTGCCGGCCGAGCGCCAGGCCAAGGTCCTGCCCTATATCCGCGCCTGGGTGGCCAGCGGCGCCCAGCTCAGCGCGCCCGAGCTCTTTCACGGCTACAGCCAGATGGCGGCGCTGCGCGAGGCCGCGGTGGCCGCCTGCCAGCCCTACGACTATGTGCTCTCGCCCACCTCGCCGGTGGGCAGCTTCCCGGCCGAATGGGCCAGCCCGATCAACGACCCGCTGCGGCCCTTCGAGCACATCGCTTTCACCCTGCCCTTCAATATGAGCGAACAGCCCGCCGCCAGCATCAATTGCGGCTACGACGCGGACGGCCTGCCCATCGGCCTGCAGATCGCGGGCCGGCGCTTCGACGATCTGGGCGTGCTGCGCCTGGCCCGCGCCTACGAGCTGCTGCGCGGTCCGCAGCGGCCCTGGCCCGCGCCGCCGCCGCCCGAGGATGAAGAGGAATCGCCGGCCTTGATCCGCCGCTCGAATCCGCTGGCCAACCGGGGGCGTGCGGCGTACTGAGGCGCCGCCAGACCCCAGGCTGAATCTAGGGGATTGACCCTGAAGGGGGGCGCTCGAAGCATGGGCGCCTCAGCTGTCTTCAGGGAGATTCCCATGCGTGCTGCCCCGCTGCTCCTGGCCACCCTGGCCCTGCCTCTGCTCACGGCTTGCCCCAGCGGGCCGGCCATCCAGCCCCTCACCCGCACCGTCGACCCCCGTGTGGCCTCGCTCGCCATGGTGCGCGGCGTGGTGGATGCGGACCCGGCTTGCGTCCCCGGTACGCAGTCCGGGCCGCCGCGGCCGCAGAGCTGGTGGAATGCCTTGCGTCCTGGGCAGTCGCCCAAGGCCCTGGGCGAGGGCGTGGTGGGCTTCCATCTCTGGGTGAATCCCACGGGGACGTGCCAGGGATTTCGCCAGGACCTTTACCGCATGCAGTTCGCCTACGAGCTGCAGGGCCTGTCGGGCCTCAAGGGGCTGGTGACCAAGGCTACCTTGAGCATCAATGCCAGGGTCTTGCCGCCCACCCGCCCCAACTCCCTGTGCGAGGCCTTCACGGCCGGCGGAGGCAGTCTGCTGCGCATGCCCGCGACCACGCTCTTGCCTGCAAGCGGCTTTGAGGAACTTCCTCCGGCCCAGCCCCTGCCCAGCGGGCGCCTGGTCTTCGCCTTCCCGCAGCCCTGGCTGCCGGGACAGATCAACCCCATGGTCAACAGCTTTGATGGCGGTGGGCAGCGCGCCAGTTTCAGCGTGGACGTGACGGCTCTGCTGAATCAGGCGCTGAACGCAGGGGATGCCAGCCTGGTCTTCGCGCTGGGGGGCTCAGATGAGGCGCAGCGCACGGTGCGTCCGCCGGCCGAATTTGACTGTCGCACCGTCTACAGCGTAAGCGCGCTCAGCATCACACACTACTGATCGTGCCCGCTGCGGCAAGCCGTCGCCGGCTTGCCGCACAATGCGGCCGAATTCCCGAATTGATGGAGAGCCCCGAATGAGCCACAGCCCCGAACAAGCCGCCCCCGAAACCCGCCCCGACGCGCTGGAAGCCCAGCTGGCCTTCAAGTCGCGCTTCGTGCTGCTCTTCGGCGAGATCAATGACACGGTGGCCCATGCCACCTGCCGCCGCCTGCTGGCCCTGTCCGAGCAGTCGGATGCGCCGATCACGATGCTGATCTCCTCGCCGGGCGGCCATGTGGAATCGGGCGATTCGATCCACGACATGATCCGCTTCGTGCGCGCCCCGGTCACGACCGTGGGCACGGGCTGGGTGGCCAGCGCCGGTGCCCATATCTTCCTGGCCCCGCCCAAGGAGCGCCGCGTCTGCCTGCCCAACACCCGCTTCATGATCCACCAGCCGGCGGGCGGTGCGGGCGGTCAGGCCAGTGATATCGCCATCCAGGCGCGCGAGATCCTGCGCACCCGCGAGCGTATTGCCAAGGTCATCGCCACCCAGACCGGCCAGAAGATCGAGCGTGTGCAGGCCGATATGGAACGCGACCACTGGATGAGCCCCGAGGAAGCGATTGCCTACGGCATTGCCTCGCGGGTGATCGAGCGTCAGCAGGAACTGGGCTGAGGGCCGGCGCCCGCAGGCCGGATCCCGGCCTGATGGGCGGTAAACCCGCGCTTTTCCGAGGCCGGGTGTCCGCGGGCTGATGGTAGATTGACGCGCCCCGGTCGCCGCGTGGCGGCGCAACCGGCCTGGAGATGCCCTGATGCCCTTCGACCTTCCGGAACTGCTCGGTCCCTATCTGCTGCCGCTGCTGATTGCGGTGCCCCTGGCCCTGCTGGTCATCGTGATCAGCCGGCGCCGCGGCGACGACGAGGTGGCCCCGCCGCCGCCCCGGCCGCCGCGCCCCGTGCCCCCTTCGCAGCCCCCGGCCAGCAGCGTGCCGGTGGCGCCGCCGGTACCCGCGCCCGTGCCGCCGGCCGGGCCGGCGCACCTGCTGCTGGTCGACGACTCGGCCGTGGTGCGCGCCAAGCTGGCCAAGCTCTTCGAGGGCGCCGGCTACCGCATCACCCTGGCCAAGGACGGGGTCGAGGCCCTGGAGGCCCTGCAGCGCGAGCGCTTCGCGGTGCTGGTGACCGATCTGGAAATGCCCAACAAGGACGGTTTCGAGCTCATCGCCGCCGTGCAGGGAGACATGAGCACCGAGGACCTGCCCATCATCGCCATCACCGGCCATGAGGAGCTGCACACCCGCGTGCACGAGATCCAGGGCCTGTTCGGCCTGTTCAAGAAGCCCTGGAACGACCGCGAGCTGCTCAAGCGCGTGGAGACCCTGGCCGCGATGCGGCGCTGAGGCCCAAGGCCCTAGGCCTTCATCCCCCACAGCGCCAGCGCAAGCAGCCCCAGCACCAGGCCGCCGCTGAGCGCCAGCAAGAGGCGGCTGCGCAGGCGCAGGGCTTCGATGGCGGCCACCAGCTGGGCGTTCTGCTCGGCCAGGCTTTGCAGCAGGGCCGCGCTCTCGGCCTGTTGGGCGCTGAGCTGGGCCAGCTCGCGCTCCAGGCGCTGCAGACGCTCCAGGGCCTCGGGCAGGGTCTGCGGCCGGCCTTCCGGCAGCTCGCTGCTCTGCTCGGCCGCCTCCTCGCTGCTGCGCTTGAAAAGCTTGCGCGCGCCCTTGACGATGACCGGCGTGGCCTCGATCACCTCGGTCCAGGGCACGGCCTTGAGGGCCGTGAGCCAGCTGATGCCCATTTGCTTGGTCCTTCGCGTCTTGTTCAGGGCTCTACTGTGCACCAGCTGAGCTGGTCGCCGTCCTGAACATCGGCTACCCTGCCACGCCTTGTCGAGGCTCTGGGAGAACTCATCATGACGCATCGAAAGCCGGCCCGTCCCGCCCTGGCCCTGCTCGCCCTGCTGCTGAGCCTGGGCGCCGCCTCGGGGGCCCTGGCCCAGGGGGGCGAGGGAGAACTGCCCGCGCCCGAACAGCTGCAGCAGCGCCTGCCGGCCAGCTTGCGCGCCGAGGTGGCGACGGTGGTGGAGCCGCATCTGAGCACGGCGGCCAAGCCGGTGCGCCTGGCCTATCGCGGCTGGCCGGCCAAGGCCGTGCTGACGGCCTGGCTGGGCCCGGGCTGGACGGCGCCGGACCAGGAGATCGAGTTCCGCGCCCTGGACGGCTATGTCTCGCGCATCCCGGTGGAACGCTTCGCCCGCTACAAGGCCTGGCTGGTGTTTGCGCGCCAGGACGGCGCGCCCTTCCGGGTGGACAACCTGGCCCAGCAGGAGAAGCAGGTGGCCCTGGGGCCCTACTACCTGGTTTGGGACAATATCGGCGCGCCCGAGCTGCTGGCCGAGGGTGGCGCTTCCTGGCCCTACCAGGTGGCCCGCATCGCGCTGCGGCCCAGCAGCAAGCGCGCCCTGCTGCCCGCGGGGCTGGCGCCGGGGCATGAAGCCGCGGCCGCCCAGGCCCAGAAGTTCTGTCTGGCCTGTCACCAGGTCAATGGTTATGGCGGCGACAAGATGCCGCTGAATCTGGCCGCCCGCGCACGCGCCATGGACGCCGCCACCTGGCAGCGCTGGCTGCTGGACCCGCAGTCGCTCAAACCCGGCACCGCCATGCCGCCCCTGCCCGATACCCAGCCCCTGGCCGAGCGCCAGGCCCTGGCGGCGGGCCTTTATGCGTACCTGCGGGCCCTGCCGCTGATCCAGCCCTGAGGGCCTCGCCCGCGGGCGCCCGCCGGCTCAGACCTCAGCCGGCAGGTCACTCAGATGGCGGTCCTCGGCCCAGGCCAGGATCTCCAGCCGCCCCTCGGCGTCCAGGCGCAGGCGATTGACGCCGGCATTCGGGATGGCGCATTCGCGCGGCCCGGCCAGCGGCAGATTGCGGGCGCTGCGCCACACCATGTCCAGCACGCCGCCGTGGGTCACCACGGCCAGGCGCCGGCCGGCATGGGCCGCGCCCAGGGCCTGCAGGGCGTCCAGCACCCGGGCGTGGAAGACGCGCCGGCTCTCCGCCCCGCCGGGCAGGGCGTAGTCGGGTTCCTGGCGAGCCCAGAGGGCGAACTCCTCGGGGTGGCGCTGGCGGATGTCCTCGAAGCTCAGGCCTTCCAGCATGCCGAAGGCCTGCTCGCGCAGCGCGGGTGCCAGCTGCGCCTCCAGGCCACGGGCGGACGCCAGCGGTGCCGCGGTCTGGCGGGCGCGCATCAGATCGCTGCTCACCAGCAGATCCAGCGGCTCGGCCGCCAGGTGCTCGCCCAGGCGGCGGGCCTGTTCCAGTCCGCGCGCGTTCAGCGGCACATCGATCTGGCCCTGGAAGGTCTGGCGGCGGTTCCAGTCGGTTTCGCCATGTCGGATCAGCAGCAGTTCGGTGCTCATGCGGCCATTGTCGCTGCGGCGCCGCACACCCCTGGTCGAACCGGGGCCTCCGGTCGCAGAATCGGCAGCACAGGAGCGTAGGCGTCCGGGCTCGACGGCCCGTCCAGCCCGGCGCCGGACCGGGGAAACACCCCGGCACACCAGGTCCAGTCGCAGAGATACGGGCTCGTCGCGCGGCACGAGCCCGGCCGGCGCATGACCTCCCTGGGAGCTGAGCCGGCCAGACCGCCGTCTCACTCATCATCAACCAGGGAGTCTGAGCATCATGAAAGCATTGAAGGACCGCTCCATCGCGACCCGGCTGCGCCTGGGCTTCGCGCTGCTGATCGTCATGAGCATGGCTGTCGCCGCCTTCGGGCGCAGCGCCTTGCAGGAGGTGGGGTCGCAGATGCGCGAGCTCACCGAGGAGCATATGGTCATCGTGGGCCTGCTGGGCCGGATCAAGGACAACGTCAGCGTCACCGCACGCTCGGCCCGCAATATCGCCCTGCTCAGCGACCCGGCAGCGCGCCAGGCCGAGAAGCAGCGCATCGATGCCAACCGCAGCGAGACCCAGAGCCTGCTCAAGCAGCTGGAGGAGAAGCTGGCCGGCGAGCGCGGCGGGGTGCTGCTGGAGCGGGTGACGCGCACCCGCCAGGCCTATGTGAAGGTCATGAACCAGGCCATCCAGCAGGGCATGGAGGGGCAGGTGGAGGCCGCGCGCACGGCCCTGGTGGGCGAGGTGAGGGTGAGCCAGGACGCCTATTTCGCCGCCCTGGACGAGCTGGTGGACCAGCAGCGCAAGGCCATGACCCAGGCCGGCGAAGAAGCGGATCGCACCATACGCCAGGCCGGCTGGGCCATGCTGGGCCTGCTGCTGCTCTCGGCCGTCTGCGGCGCGGGCATCAGCGGCTGGATGGCGCGCTCCGTCACGCGGCCCCTGCTGGCTGCCATCGGGGTGACCCAGCGCATTGCCAAGGGTGATCTCAGCTCGCACATCGTGGCCGAGTCGCAGGACGAGGTGGGCCAGCTCACCCGCTCCCTGCACGCCATGCAGGAGGCCCTGCGCGAGCTGGTGGGCGTGGTGCGGTCCAGCAGCGAATCGGTGGCCACCGGCGCCGGCCAGATCGCCAGCGGCAACAGCGATCTCTCCCAGCGCACCGAGCGCCAGGCCGCCAATCTGCAGCACACGGCGGCCTCCATGGAGCAGCTCTCCGGCACCGTGATCGGCAGCGCCGAGAGCGCGCGTCAGGCCAACAGCCTGGCCGAGGGCGCCAATGGCGCGGCCCAGCAGGGCGCCCAGGTCATGGACCAGGTGGTGGCCACCATGAACGAGATCAACGAGGCCTCGCGCCGCATGGCCGATATCGTGGGGGTGATCGACGGCATTGCCTTCCAGACCAATATCCTGGCCCTCAATGCCGCCGTGGAGGCCGCACGGGCTGGCGAGCAGGGGCGCGGCTTCGCCGTGGTGGCTTCCGAGGTGCGCAGCCTGGCCCAGCGCTCGGCCACGGCCGCCCGCGAGATCAAGAACCTGATCGCCGGCAATGTGGCCAAGGTGGAGGCGGGCACCCATCTGGTGGATTCGGCCGGCACCCGCATGGCGGACATCCGGCGCCAGGTGGGCCAGGTGCTGAGCCTGATCAGCGAGCTGGGCCAGGCGGCCCAGGCCCAGGGGCGCGATATCGGCCAGATCAACCAGGCCGTGGCCCAGCTGGACGAGGCCACCCAGCAGAACGCGGCCCTGGTGGAGCAGTCGGCCGCCGCGGCCGACAGCCTGAGCCGCCAGGCCCGGGTGCTGGTGGACGCGGTGAGTGCCTTCCGGCTGGATTCACGGCCGGTCTGAGCCTTGAGGTGCCTGGGCCGGGCGCGGGAATTAGCGGGACGCCGCGCCTCGGCGCAGCCAATCCAGCAGCTCCGGTCCCAGCACGCGCCGACGCGCGGTTTCGACCTGGCGCCGCTTGTAGGCCTCGTGGCTGGCCGCTCCTTGCTGGCTGCGCGCCAGGCTGGCGGCGTCGAGCAGCTGGATCTCGTAGGCGAAGAAGAAGCTCACGTCGCCGTTCTCCGTGATCAAGGCCTCGCCACTATCCTCGACACCGGGCTCATCCCGTGGCCGGCCCAGCGCCGCTGCGGGCAGGTGGATCATCTTGCGCACCGTCAGCTGCAGGCTCTGGAAGTCCGCCGCGCTGTGCGGGTTGTCGCGCTGGCTCTGGTGCTGTGAGATCGCGGCCAGCTCCTGGTCCATGCGCTGCAGCAGAGCCGCGGGATAGCCGGGGCTGCGATCGATCTCGGCGCGATGGCGGACGAAGACCTCCTTGGCCGCCAGCAGATCGATCAGGGTATTGCGGGTGCGCGACGCTTCCAGATTGGTCAGGCTCACCAGATGAGCGCGTCGCAGCAGGTCCAGGGCCAGCAGGCATTCAATGCGCGTGTTCAGCACCAGCCGTACGCCCAGATGGTCGTGGATGTCGGCCGCCACATACTCGGGTTTCTGCAGCAGCTTGAGCAGGATGCTGTGGCGCCCCTTGTTGCGCTTGCGGTCCACGCAGACCAAGGGCAGGCAGACCTGGCCGTCGCACAGGTACTGGCTGCCGCTCTCGATCTGTATCACCTCGTCAAGTCCGGCGAAGACCTGCTGGCGGATCGCTGCGAAGTGGCGCAGCTTGAGGTTGTTGTCGATGTAGAACAGGCCATGCATGACCTTGAGCAGGGCGCACGCCCACAGGCGTAGGGGCTCGAGGCGGTGCGCGTGCCGCGAGGCCAGCACCAGCAGCTGCAAGGGATCGCTCTCGTCGGCGATCTCGGGGGGCAGCATCTCACGCTGCGCGGGCTCCAGAAACTGCTCGCTCACAAAGCCCAGGGCCTCGCGCTGTATGCGGCGCAGATAGTCCTGCACACCGGGCTGTTCGACGTCATAGCCGTACTCGCGCGCGAACTGCCGTGCGTCACGCAGATTGCGCAGGGCCAGGGCGCCCAGATCGATCACCGACACGCCTCGCGTGATGGCGCTCAGATAGTTCCAGTTCAGCGAGAAGCGCTGCCGCGTCTTCAGCGAGGCCTGCAGAAGTTCGTCCATGGGCATGACGTGCTTGGCGGCGTCCAGCATAGCGCGCTTGCCGCTCGCAGGCCATGCCCACCGCGCTTCAGACCCAGGGCTGGGGCAGTCCTGCCGTTGCGACATGGTGGCCGCATCTTCCCAGGTCCGCCGGCCAGCTTCTTTACCTGGCGGCAATGTGGGCGCGGTCGGCCGGGCGCAGCATGGCGGCGTTGAAGCGCTACCGCGCGGCCTGCGCGCCCTTCCTCCGCATCATGAGCCCGACCCTCGCTGCCCCGACTGTTCGCCCCCTCCTTCAACGCAGCCTGCTCGCCCTGCTCCTGCTGGGCGCCGGCCTGCTGGCCCTGCAGCAGCCGGCCCTGGCCCAGCACCATGGCGGGCCAGGCCCGGGCGGCGGCGGCCCGCGCGAGGTGCATGGCCGCATGGTCTTCGACAACCGCTTCCACCACGACCGCTATTACCCGGCCCCCGGCTTCGTGGCCCCGGCCCTGCCGCGCAGCAGCGTGAGCATCGTCTTTGGCAGCGACCGTTTCTTCTTTGACAGCGGCGTCTGGTACCGGCCCTATGGCCCGCGCTGGCGCGTGGTGGTGCCGCCGGTGGGCATCGTGGTGCCGGTGCTGCCGCCGGCCTATGTGAGCCTGCGCGTGGGCGGCCTGCCCTACTACTACGCCAATGGCATCTACTACACCACCGTGATCGGCGGCCCGGGCTATGTGGTGGTGGCGCCGCCGCCCAATGCCGAGCCGGCCCCCGTGGCGCCGGTGCTGGTTCAGCCCGCGCCCCTGCCGCCCCGGCCCGAACCCATCATCTATCCCCGCAACGGGCAGAGCCAGGCCCAGCTGGAGGCCGACCGCCAGGAGTGCAACCGCTGGGCCACCACCCAGCCGGCCGCCATGCAGGACAGCTCGGTCTTCAACCGCGCGGTCGAGGCCTGCATGGACGGGCGGGGCTACACCATGCGCTGAGGCCGCGCCCCGCGGCCGGTTCCGGCCGGCTGGGCCGGCGGCTCAGCGCAGCCAGCCGCGCAGCAGGTCCAGCACCTCGGGGCTGGACAGCAGCTCCAGATGCCCCGTGCGATACACCACGGCCTGGCGCTCGGGCGCGAAGTCCAGGCTGCGTGCCGGGTCGCGGTGCCGGCCCAGGGCGCTGGCCAGCGGCACCAGGCCGTCGCCCAGCAGGCGCGATTTCAGGCTGTGCGGCGCCGGCCCCAGGCTGGCGGCCACGGCGTAGCAGCGGGTGCCCGGGGGCAGGGGCACCCGGTCCCAGCGGCGCCGGCCGCGGGCGTCCGGCTGGGCCTCGGTGATATGGCCCAGGCGCAGGTCCGTGATGCCCGCGCTGCGGATCTGCCCCAGGCGGGCCAGCGGCGCGGCATAGGGCAGGGCTGCCAGCAGGCGCTCCAGCCCATGGCCGGTACGCTCCAGCGGCGCGCCCAGATGCGGCGAGCCCAGGCAGACCAGATCATCCAGGCGCCGCGGCCAGCGCAGCTGCATGCCCTGCGCCTGGTGGATGGCGCTGCGCGCCAGCAGGCCGCCCATGCTGTGGCCCAGCAGCACCAGGCGCTCCAGGGGCTGGGGCCAGGCCTCACACAGGGCCTCCAGCCGCTCGGCCAGCAGGCGGCCGTTGCGGGCGATGCCCAGGCCGCTGTTGTAGTGCAGATAGACCGGGGTGTAGCTCAGCTCGCGGGCCAGCGCCTGGCCAGGGTCCTCGGCTGCGCCCAGCCGCCACTGCAGATCGTTCATGCACAGGCCGTGCAGCAGCACCAGCAGGCGCGGTGTGGTGCTGCGGGCCGCCAGGCTCGCGCGCAGGGCCTCGGGCTGCAGGGGCAAGGCCTGGCCCTGCTGGCGAAAGCGCATGGGCAGGGCCAGGGGGTTGTCGCTGTCTGCCAGATGGTCGCCCAGCACGCCGTTGAGCGCCGCGATCAGGGCCTCGCGCCGGGCATGCGGCGCGGCGCCGGGCGCGGGCAGCAGTTGCCGGGCCAGGCGGCCCAGCAGCAGTTCGGCCGCGCCGCCCACGCCGCCGCTGAGGCCGCGCACGCCGCGATAGACCAGGCCGGTCAGACCGCGGGTGCGCCGGGGCCCGGCGGCCGGGTCGGGCGGGGCGCGACCCAGCACGCTGTCGGCAATGCCGGCGTGCATGGCTTCCACCAGATCGATCAGGCCGCCCAGGGCCTCGTGGCTCAGGCGCAGCGCACCGTGCACATCGCTGGCCCGCAGGGCGCTCGGGGGTGGCGGGGGCTTGATCATGGGCCAGTGTGGCAGACAAAGCGGCCAAAAGCGCTAGAGCCAGATGCCCAGAACCGTAGGGCCCAAGCTGCTGCGGGCCAGCCAGACTCGGCCCCAAGGGGGGAGGCGCTCAGCGCTCCTGGGGCGCCTCGGTGGCCAGGCGCTCGTCCGTGCTGGGGTGGGTGGACAGCCAGGCGGGCTGGGCCGCCTCCATGCCGGCCACCAGGGGATTGGCCCTGAACTTGAGCCAGACCGCGGCCAGGGTCTGCGGCGGCAGGCCCAGCTCGGCCATGAAGCGCCGGGCGTAGGCATCGGCCTGGCGTTCGGCATCGCGGCTGTAGCGCAGGGTCTGCACGGTGGCCACCTGGCTCGCGGCCACGCTGGAAAAGTCGCCCAGCACCACGCCCGCCACGCTCAGGAGCCCCAGGCTGCGCAAGATGCCCTGCATGCCGTGGCGGTGCACCACATGGCCCAGCTCATGCCCCAGCACGGCCATCAGCTCGTCGTCGCTGAGCCGCTCGGCCATGCCGTCCAGCACCACCACGCCGCCATGGGGCAGGGCAAAGGCGTTGAAGTTCATGGCCTCGTGCCGGGAGCGCATGAAGTCCAGCCGCACGATCAGGTCCGGCGCCACGCGCGCCGCCGCCTCAGTGAAGCGCGCCTTCAGGCGCTGCTGGCGCACCATGGGCTGGGTGGAGGCCTGGAACATCTCGCTGACTTCCTTGCCCACCTGCTCGCCCAGCCTGATGTCCACCGAACGGGGCAGGACCTTCAGCAGCGCCTGGGCCGCCAGGCCCACGCCCTGGCTGTCCAGCCAGACCAGCAGGGCGATCAGGCAGCACAGGCAGGCCAGCACGTGGCGCCAGCGCGCGCTCAGGCGCTCACCCAGGCCGGGCGGCTCGGCCGGCAGCTCGGGCGCCAGCCGGGCGGCACTGTCGCGGGGCAGCCAGAGCCGGCCGCCGTCGGGCAGGTCCAGCGGGCGCTCGCAGCCGGGCCAGTCCGGGCCCAGGCGCAGCGCGCTCAGGGCATAGCGCCGGGGCGGGGTGGCGGGCTGCTCGTCGGTGGGAGCCAGCACCAGGCGGTCGCCATCGGGCCAGATCTGCACCGCATGGCGGCGGCTGCTGCGGCCGTCAAACCAGGTGGCGGGCAGCGCGGCCTGGGTGAGCGTGGGCATCATCATGGTCATCGCGGCGGCTCCTCACCAACCCAGGTCCAGGCCGAAGCCATCGGCGCTGCCTTCGCCCAGGGCGCCGTCGGTGGCCGCGGGTGCGGCCTGGAACACCAGGCGGTCCAGCGGCGTGGGCGAGTGCAGGGTGATGGACTCGATGCGGTAGCGCGCCAAGGCCACCGCGGCAAAAGGCCAGTACAGGCCGGCCGTCAGCAGCACCAGCAGGACCTGTCGAAAAGCGAGCCACCAGAAGCGGGCAGGCTGGATATCGCAGTCAAAAGCCACATCGCCCAGATCGGTACGGCGCCAGACGATCTGCTGCACCTTGGCGGCAAACACCGGCCAGGCGAAGAGCCAGGCCAGGATCAGCATCCAGATGCCGGCCAGGATGACCTGGATGCGCGTTTGCACCTCGTTGCCCTGCGGCCCCCACTGTTTGAACAACCACATGCTGAAGCTGCCCACCACGCCGGCCAGCACCAGCATGCCCAGGGCGGCGACGTAGGCGCCGTAGAAGGCGCTGTGGCCCGGGGCGTAGCTGAAGCGCTGCGCGCCATAGTGGGCATGGCTGTGCTGTAGCTGCTTGAGCCGGCCATGGGCCCAGGGCAGGCCCAGCGCCGTCAGGGCCATGCTGCCCCACATCAGCTCATCGCCCAGACGCAGTTCCAGCACCAGGGTGGTGGCCGTCCACAGCAGGATCAGGGGCAGGCAGACCTGGTAGACCTGGGCCCCGGGCGCGTCGAAGCCGAAGCGCAGGCCGCGCCAGCTGGTATTGCCCAGCTTGAAGCGCTGCGCCTGCGCGAAGAGCAGGGGCCCGGCCGCATAGAGCAGGCCAAAGGCCAGCAGCCCCGCCGTGGTGGACCAGAGAAAGGCGTAGCCATAGGCCAGCAGCAGGGGCAGCACCAGCAGGCGGCCCCGCAGGATGGGGCCGGGGCGGCCGTGGTAGTCGAAGGCATCGCCCATCAGCCGGGTGTGCCGCGCAAACCAGCGCGCCTTGCGCACCTTGGCCCAGGCCGAGTAGAGGCCCAGGCTCAGCAGGGTGAGCAGCACATTCACCACCCACAGGCGAAAGTACTCGGCGCCGCGGCCGGTGAATTCCAGCCGGGCCTGGTGCGCCTGCCGCGTCTGGTGCGCCGGGTCCGGCGCCGCCGCCCGGATGCTTGCTTCTTCCATACCGCCTCCCTGGCTGCCTGGCTCTCTGGCCTTGTGTCGGCCCAGTGTAGAAAAAGCGATGGGCCCCCACGCGCTACGGCGGGGTCGAACAACACCCCCCTTGGTCGGATTGCAGGCCGGCGGCGCGCCTGCGCTGAACGGATCAGGCCGGCCGCCGGCGCCACATCAGCGCGTCATGCGCGACGCTCAGCATGCGAGGGCAGAGCGCGGCCGGACCGCCGCCATCCACCTACCGGAGTCCTCTCATGAAGCATCGCCACGCTGCCCTGATCAAGCCCCTGGTCGCCGCCCTCGGCCTGGGCCTCGCCGCTCTGTCCGCCCATGCCCAGGCGCCCATCAGCCTGAGCTATCTCGGTCAGCAGATCCTCTCCACCAGCACCCAGTACGCCGGCACCACCGTGGGCGGACTCTCGGGCATCGACTACGACGCTGCCAGCGGCCGCTACTTCGCCATCAGCGATGACCGCTCGGGCATCAACCCCGCCCGCTTTTACACCCTGGGCCTGGACCTGAGCCAGTTCCGCCGCTCGGCCACGCCCGGCATGGCCGGCGTCAGCCTGCAGGGCGTGACCACCCTGCAGCGCCCCGAGGGCGGCGCCTTCGCGCCCAACACCGTGGACCCCGAAGGCCTGCGCTACAACGCCGCCACCGGCAGCCTGTTTTGGAGCAATGAGGGCCAGCGCAGCGCGGCCGGCTTCCAGAACCCCACCGTGCGCGAGATGCGCCTGGACGGCAGCCATGTGCGCGATATGCAGGTGCCTGATGCCTTCAAGCCCAGCGGCAGCGCGGCCGGCACGGCCCCGGGCGACCGCGGCATCTACAACAACCTGGCCTTCGAGAGCCTGACTCTCTCCACCGACGGCAAGACCCTCTACACCGCCACCGAGAACGCCCTGGCTCAGGACGGCCCGCAGGCCACGATCAGCAAGGGCTCGATCTCGCGCATCGTCGGCTTCGACCTGGCCAGCGGCGCGGCCACGGCCCAGTACGCCTACGCTGTCTCGCCCGTGGCGCTGCCGCCCGTGGCCGGCGGCTTTGCCACCAATGGCCTGACCGACCTGCTGGCCGTGGGCGACCGCCAGTTCATCGCCATCGAGCGCTCCTTCTCCACCGGCGCGGTCACGCCCGGCACGCCCGTCACCGGCAACACCATCCGCCTGTACCACGTGGATGCGCGCAATGCCACCGACATCTCGGGCCTGGCAAGCCTGGACGGCGCCAGCTTCACCCCGGCCGAGAAGACCCTGCTGCTGGACCTCTCCACCCTCAGGAACGACGACGGCAGCTTCCTCGCCACTGACAATATCGAAGGCCTGACCCTGGGCCCCGAGATCAATGGCAAGCGCAGCCTGATCCTGGTCTCGGACAACAACTTCGCCGCGAGCCAGTTCACCCAGTTCATCGCCCTGGAAGTGAGCGCCGTGCCCGAGCCCGGCAGCTGGGCGCTGATGGGCGCGGGCCTGGCCGGTCTGGGCGCCTGGGCGCGTCGTCGCCGCCAGGTGAGCGGCGGGGTCTGAACGCCGGCCTGTCTCGGGGCCGGCCCCGCTAGGGCCGGTAGCGTGCCGCGCTGATGAACTCGCCAAAGGTCTCGCACCAGACCACCACCGTGTTGTAGCGCGACACGTCCACGCCCTCGGGCAGCTCGACCAGGAAGTTCCTGAAGGTCTTCACCTCGCCCACCCGCAGCAGGCGCGGCTTGAGCCGGTGAAACTCGGCTTCGGTCTCTAGAAACTCGGGGGACAGATAGAGCTTGTAGTCCGGCCCCGGCGCGAGCTCGCCCTGCAGCGCGATGTGGCGCTCACCCACCAAGACCCTGCCCTCGCCCCAGTGCAGCGCATCGCTGTCCTGCAGATCGCGGCGGAACTCGCCCTGGTAGCGCGCCTGGGCGGCATGGGCCTGCAGCGCCGCCGCGCTGGGCGGCGCCGGTGCGATCAGCAGGGGCAGGGTGTAGATGCCCAGGGCAAAGCCCAGGCCCAGCACCAGCAGGTGCGACAGCAGCATCAGGGCCGCCAGGCGCAGGGAGAGGCGTTTCATCGGCGGGGCCTCTCCAGCGCTAGCCTCCTCAGGCGGCTGGCCGGCGCAGCAGGCGCCCCAGCCAGGCCAGCCCCACCGCGCGGCCAGGCCGGGCAGCGGGCACTGCCTCCGGCGGCGCGCCCAGGGCTAGCAGCCGCGCCTCCACCGCCGGCAGGGCCATGCGGCGGGCGGCGCCCAGGGGCGTGATCGCGTCCAGCTCCGAGGGCAGATCCGGCAGCGCGCCATGCGCCAGCAGATACAGGGCCACCGCCTCCTGCCCGGCCAGGATGGCGCCCACCAGGGGCGTGGTGAGGAACTCCGGATGCGCGTAGTTCAGGTCCACGCCGCATTTGCGGTGGTAGTCCACCAGGGCCAGATCGCCCTCGCAGCCGGCCATGAACAGCTCTTTCCAGTTGCCGCCAGACATGAGGGGGGCCTCCGGGGTGGTGGGATTGGTGAGACGCCTGCGTACTGTAGTAGGCCGCGAGGCTCATGGTGCCCGGGCCGACCGCAGCTCTAACGTCCCCAGCTTCCTGGGGAGGAACCATGACAACACTGATTGAAGTCAGCGCGCGTTGCCACGATGCGGAGGCCATGCGCCAGCGGCTTGGCGAGCTGGCAGCGGCTGCAGCCTGCGCGGCAAGTTCGGCAACACCACCATCATCACCCCCCATCGCCACCCACAACGCTTCAGCAAGACGACACGTTTTTCGTCTGCGCCAAGGGGCGGCTCAAGCTGCGCGAGCTGTCCCCGGACCGGGGCGGCTCATCTTCTATGTTCGGGGTGATGGCGCCGGGGCCAAGCAGACCGATTTCGTGGTGAGCAAGACGGATGCGCCCGCCGCACTTCGTGAGTGCCTGGCCCTGGCTTATGGGGTCTTGGGCCGTGTGCAGAAGACGTGAACCGTCTTTGAGCTGGGCCGCGGCGTCAGGGCGCATCTCGACCAGGTGCTGGACCTGGGCTGTTTTGTCGAGTTGGAGGTGGTGCTGGACGGGGCCGTGGACGCTGCACGCGGCGAGGCGCTCATTGGCGAGGCCATGGCGGCACTTTCCATTCGCCGCGAAGACCTGTTGTCGGGGGCATATCTCGACATGCTGATGGTGCGTGGCCCGACATGAGCGTCGACTAGCTCTTTTGTCCAATTGGGCCAGGTGCCCGTTTTGACCCAGAGTGCCGCTGTGCTCACGGCGGCCCTGGTGGGCTGGCTGCCGTGAGCGATCTAGGTGTGATGCTTCAATAGGTTGTATCCGGTGTTCATCCGGATTGGGTTTGAGAGACTGGAAGTCGCCAAACACCCAATCGTCCCAGGAGCACCAACCGGATGAACAGCCATAAGCATGCCCGACTTACCTACGCCCGCCGAGTCGAGATGGTCAGGCAGATGACCGCGGAAGGTCTCAGCGCCCCAGCAGCGGCTGCAGCGCAAGGCGTGACGGCCCCGACGGCCAGGAAGTGGCTCGGCCGCTATTTGGCCGGCGGTGAAGCCGCCTTGGCTGATGCCTCTTCGCGTCCCACGCACTCACCCAGAGCCATCGCTCCAGCCAAGGCGTTGCTCATCGTCGAGTTGCGCCGCCGCCGAATGCTGCAGTCCAGCATCGCCCGCAGCGTGGGCGTCTCGGCCGCCACTGTCAGCCGTGTGCTGGCTCGTGCTGGACTGTCCAAGCTCAGCGACCTGGAGCCGACTGAGCCCGTGGTGCGCTACGAGCGCGAGGCGCCGGGCGAGCTGCTGCACATCGACACCAAGAAGCTCGGGCGCATCGTGCGCCCGAGCCATCGCGTCACAGGTAATCGACGCGACTCGGTGGACGGTGCGGGCTGGGAGACGCTGTTCGTGGCCATTGACGATCACGCACGACTGGCCTTCACGGCCATGCATCCGGACGAGAAGAAAGCCCAGGCGGTGCAGTTCTTGAAGAATGCCGTGGCGTACTACGCCAGGATGGGCGTCACGGTCCAGCGGCTGCTCACCGACAACGGCGCGGCATTCCGCTCGCGAGAGTTCCGCCAGGCCTGCGTCGAACTCGGCATCAAGCACAGCTTCACGAAGCCCTACACGCCCAAAACCAACGGCAAGGCCGAGCGCTTCATCCAGACCGCGCTCCGTGAATGGGCCTACGGCTGGACGTACCAGAGCTCGGCTCAACGCACGGCGGCCCTGGCCCATTGGCAGCATCACTACAACTGCCACCGACCGCACAGCGGCATCGGCGGCGTCCCGCCTATCTGCAGACTAAGTGCCTCAAGAAACAACGTCTTGACGCTTCACATCTAGGCGTGGGCTGGCGCGGATCACAGCATCGCGCGCTCCACAATCCATTCGTAAATGCAGAGGAATCGCAGCAATAGCAGTGCTGAGTCACTCGTAACCCCGCACTGCTTTTTTTCGGAGCATTGAGCGCCCGCGGTTGTCTTCATTACTTCCACTCAAGTGCTTGGATTTCATGTCTGCATCATCACGAGTGTACAAAAAGGGGCGTAATTCACCGAATGAGGGGCGCCTTTGTAACGGGATTGTGGACGCCTCCACGGTGTGCTCTATGATGATTGGAATTTGTTATAGATAGGCTGTGGCCGCATCTGGTGAAGTGAAGATACTAAATTGTGTATCCAAAGGCATTTCTGTTGCTATTTTTTCCTGGCTCTTTGTCTGTGCGCCTGCTTATGCAGAACAAATCAGATGGGTGTCGGATGCAAATGGATGTATGCACGCTGCTCCAAAATCAGAAAGCCAATCGGTGGCATGGTCTGGTGCGTGTTTGGATGGGTTCGGATCTGGAGATGCAATTCAGATCTGGCATGCAGATGGAAAAGAGGTGGAGCGTTACGCGGGTCCTTTGGTTCAAGGCAGGCGGCATGGCCGGGGAATAGTTGAATACTCTGATGGGTCAGTATTTGATGGGATGTTTTTAAATGGAGCGCCAAAGGGAGAAGGGGTGTATGTTGACGCGGAGGGCAAGCGTCAACGGGTTTATGCCAGTGCCGATGGTAGAGGTTTGGAAATTTACTGCATCACTCCCCTCAAAAAACCAGAACTTCCTACGATAAATTGGAGCGGCAGCGCCTCCTACCGCTCCTCAGTAAGGATGGTTGATGGCTTGGTGACGAATGTGAATATTGTTCGACTCAAGGGGAGTCCGCCAGAGGGGGTTGATTTGGATTTTGGAAAGTCGATAAAAACGGCAATTTCTGATTTCCGCTGTTGGGGGCAAGGGGCCGCCGGTGTATTGGTGGTGCAGCAAGAGTTCTACTTTTCTACTGAGTAGCTGGTAAAGCACGGTTTGGGTGTGGGTTTGCCCAGCGGCTGAGTACAACGCTACCAGCCCAGCAGGAACTCAAAATGCGCCGCAACAGCGCCCAGGACGGGCTCCGGGCAGCTGGGATCTTTCACGAAGAACCAATAATCGCCGTACTGGCTGTTGATGCTGAACCGGTGCCCTCTGTACCGGAAATCAATCCAGTTCCCGGCAATAGCGCTCGGCAGGTAGGCCGTGGGCACGGAACCCCAAAGGCTCACCACGTGCAGCAGCACGCGAAGCGACGAGCGGCTATGGGGGAGCAAGGCAAAGTTCCGCGAGCCATCGTGCATGCGATCGTCAAGGAGCTTGCTCATGGCCGGGGCCTCGCAAACAAGTCAGCGATGGCGGGCCTGACCAGGCTGAGGAGGCATGACTGCCTCGCGGGGGCTGAAAACGCCCCTCACCCCACCACACACCCCGCCTCCGCCCCCCCACCCTGAGCCGTCATCAATCCCATCTCCGCGCTGCTGATCCGCACCCCGTGCCGCTCGGCGGTCATGTGCGCCAGGATGGACAGCGCGATCTCCGGCGGGGTGCGGGCGCCGATGTGCAGGCCCACGGGGCCGTGCAGGCGGGCCAGTTCGGCCTCGGTCAAACCGAAGTGCTCGGCCAGGCGAGCCTTGCGCTTGGCCTGGTTCACGCGGGAGCCGATGGCGCCCACGTAAAAGGCGGGTGACTTGAGCGCCTCCATCAGGGCCAGGTCGTCCAGCTTGGGGTCGTGGGTGAGGGCCACCACGGCCGTATGGCCATCGGGGGCGAAGCTCATCACCACATCGTCGGGCATCTCGCGGGTGAGGCGGGCGCCGGGGATCTCGGGCTGGTATTCCTCGCGCGGGTCGCAGACCAGCACCTGGTAGTCCAGGGCCAGGGCCATGCTGGCCAGGTATTGCGTGAGCTGGCCGGCGCCGATGATCAGCAGGCGCCACTGCGGGCCGTGGTGGGTGATCAGCGTGTGTTCGCTGAGCTGCACCACATCGGCCACCCCAAGGCCGGCCGCCACCGGGTCCAGCAGCTGCACCGCGCCGGTGTGCAGGTCCAGGCGCCGCTGCACGCGCTCGCCGCGGGCCAGGCGGGCCAGCAGCTCGTCCAGCTGCGAAGCGGGGCCCAGGGGCTCCAGCATCACTTCCAGGGTGCCGCCGCAGGGCAGGCCGAAGGCCTGGGCCGCCTCGGCGCCCACGCCGTAGCGCAGCAGCTCGGGCCGGCTCAGGGTGAGGGCGCCTTCGCGCACCTTGGCCACCAGATCGTCCTCGATGCAGCCGCCCGAGACGGAGCCGGCAATCAGCCCGTCCTCGCGCACCGCCACCACCGAGCCCACGGGCCGCGGGGCCGAGCCCCAGGTGCGGGTGATGGTGCCCAGCACCACGCGCCGGCCCTCGCCTTGCCAGGCGGCCACCTGGCGCAGCACGTTCAGATCCACATTGTCCATTCGCTCGCGTCTCGCAATGCCGCGGCCGGCGGGCGGGGCGCGCCGGGGCGGTGTTGGGGGTTCATCGTTTCCGGAGCGCCGACCATACCGCAAGCGGACCGACCCCACGGTGTGCCAGCTTGAAGCATCAACCCGGTGCGCGGGCGCCCTATGTATGGGCATACATGGGGGAAAACGGTGGATGGCGCCCGCGCAGGGCAGCCGCGAGGATTGATCTCGGCAATAAGTAGATCGGCAATAGACCGAGCGACGGACAGATAGCTAAAACATCAGGAGACAAGCGATGAGCCAGAAGATCACGCTGAAGGTCAATGGCAAGTCGGTCACGCGCGAAGTGGCGCCTGACCGCTTGCTCGTGCACTTCCTGCGCGACCAGCTCAGTCTCACCGGAACCCATGTCGGCTGCGATACGTCGCAATGCGGGGCCTGCGTCGTGCATATGGACGGCAAGGCGGTGAAGAGCTGTTCCATCCTGGCGGCCCAGGCCGCCGGGTCGGAAATCCTCACCATCGAAGGTCTTGCCGCCAATGGCGAACTGCATCCCGTGCAGGCCGCCTTCAAGGCCAATCACGGCCTGCAATGCGGCTTCTGCACGCCCGGCATGGTGATGACGGCCGTCGACATGATCAACCGCTACGGCGCCAAGCTCGACGAGGCGACGGTTCGCGAGAACCTCGAAGGCAATATCTGTCGATGCACCGGCTACCATAACATCGTGCGCGCCGTGCAGCTGGGCGCGCAGCAGATGAAGTGATGCCAAGCTCAGGAGACCACAGACCATGAACGCACCCAAGGACGGATTCATCGGTCAGAGCGTGCGCCGTCGCGAAGACGGCCGCTTCCTGACCGGGCGGGGCCAGTACACCGATGACATCGTGCTGCCGCGCCAGACTTATGCCTATTTCCTGCGCTCGCCCTATGCGCATGCGCGCATCAAGCGCATCGACACGCAGGCCGCCGCTGCGGCCGAGGGCGTGCTGGGCGTCTACACCGGCGAGCATTTCCGCGCCGTGGGCGGCCTGCCCTGCGGCTGGCTGATCCACAGCCTGGATGGCACGCCCATGAAGGAGCCCAAGCACCCCATCCTGGCGGACGGCAAGGCCCGCTATGTGGGCGACCAGGTGGCCCTGGTGGTGGCCGAGAGCTATGCCCAGGCCAAGGCCGCGGCCCAGCTCATCGAGGTGGACTATGAAGACCTGACCCCCGTGGTGGACACCGCGGCCGCCAAGGACGCCGGCAGCGCCGTGCACGACGAGGCGCCCGACAACGTCTGCTACACCTGGGGCATCGGTGACAAGGCCGCGGTGGACGCCGCCATGGAGGGCGCGGCCCATATCACCCGCCTGGAGTTCCGCAACAACCGGCTCATTCCCAACGCCATCGAGCCGCGCGCTGCCAATGCCAGCTACAACCCGGCGGACGACAGCTACACCCTCTATGTGGCCAACCAGAACCCGCATGTGGAGCGCCTGCTGATGTGCGCCTTTGTGCTGGGCATTCCCGAGCACAAGGTGCGCGTGGTGGCGCCCGATGTGGGCGGCGGCTTCGGCTCCAAGATCTTTCTCTATGCCGAGGAGACGGCGCTGACCTGGGCCAGCAAGCAGCTGGGCCGGCCCATCAAGTGGACGGCCGAGCGCAGCGAGAGCTTCCTCTCCGACGCCCATGGCCGCGACCACGCCACCGTGGCCGAGCTGGGCCTGGATGCGCAGGGCCGCTTTGTGGCCATGCGGGTCAACACCACGGCGAACCTGGGCGCCTACCTCAGCACCTTTGCCTCCAGCGTGCCCACCATCCTCTACGCCACCCTGCTGGCCGGCCAGTACACCACGCCCAAGATCTATGCCGAGGTGACGGGCGTGTTCACCAACACCGCGCCGGTGGATGCCTACCGCGGCGCGGGCCGGCCGGAGGCCACCTATGTGGTGGAGCGCCTGGTGGAGACCGCGGCGCACCAGCTCAAGATCGACCCCGCCGAACTGCGCCGCCGCAACTTCATCCGCAGCTTCCCCTACGCCACGCCCGTGGGCCTGACCTATGACACCGGCGACTACGAGGCCACCCTGGCCCAGGTGCAGGAGCTGGCCGATGTGGCCGGCTTCTCGGCCCGCCGCGCGGCCAGCGAGGCCAAGGGCCTGAAGCGCGGCCTGGGCTACTCCACCTATATCGAGGCCTGCGGCCTGGCGCCGTCCAATATCGCCGGGGCCCTGGGCGCGCGCGCCGGTCTCTTTGAGGCGGGCGAGGTGCGGGTGCATCCCACCGGCAAGGTCACCATCTTCACCGGCAGCCACTCGCATGGCCAGGGCCACGAGACGACCTTCGCCCAGCTCGTCGCCGACCGTTTCGGCGTGCCCATCGACAGCGTCTCCATCGTGCATGGCGATACGGACAAGGTGCAGATGGGCATGGGCACCTACGGCTCGCGCTCCGGCGCTGTCGGCATGTCGGCCGTCGTCAAGGCGCTCGACAAGGTGGAGGCGAAAGCCAAGAAGATCGCCGCCCATCTGATGGAAGCCGACGAGAGCGACATCGTCATCGAGAACGGCGCCTTGAAGGTGGCCGGCACCGACAAGTCGGTCCCCTGGTTCCAGATGGCGCTCGCCGCCTATACCGCGCACAATCTGCCTTCCGGCATGGAGCCCGGCCTCAAGGAAGGCGCCTTCTACGACCCGGCCAACTTCACCTTCCCGGCCGGCTGCTACATCTGCGAGGTCGAGGTCGATCCGGAAACCGGCAAGACGAAGATCGTCCAGTTCGTCGCCGCCGACGACTTCGGCAATATCATCAATCCGATGATCGTCGAGGGCCAGGTGCATGGCGGCATCGCCCAGGGCATCGGCCAGGCGCTGCTGGAAGGCGTGCACTACGATCCCGATACCGGGCAGCTGCTGACGGCAAGCTACATGGATTACACCATGCCGCGCGCCGACGATCTGCCCTCCTTCCAGGTCTCGCACCAGATCACGCCCTGCCCGAACAATCCGCTCGGCATCAAGGGCTGCGGCGAGGCGGGCGCCATCGGCTCGCCGCCGGCGCTGATGAACGCCATCACCGACGCCATCGGCAACAACGACCTCACCATGCCGGCAACGCCCCAGAAGGTCTGGCAAGCGATTCAAGCCAATCGCTAAACGGGAGACGAAGACCATGACATTCGCATTCCAGCAAGTCGCCAGCCTGGCCGATGCCGCCCGCGCCGCCGCGGGCAACGCCGAGGCCAAGATCATCGCCGGCGGGCAGAGCCTGCTCGGCGCCATCAAGCTGGGCCTGGCCGCGCCCGAGGCTCTGATCGACATCTCGGGCCTGGCCGATCTCAAGGGCCTACGCATCGATGGCGGCAAGGTGCATATCGGCGCCATGACCACGCATGCCACCGTGGCCGCCTCGCGCGAGCTGCAGCAGGCGATTCCGGCCCTGTCCGATCTGGCCGGCCGCATCGGCGACCGCCAGGTGCGCAACCGGGGGACGCTCGGCGGCAGCCTGGCCAATAACGACCCCGCCGCCTGCTACCCCGCCGCCGTGCTGGGCCTGGGCGCCACGGTGCACACCGACCGGCGCTCCATCGCGGCCGATGACTTCTTCAAGGGCCTGTACGAGACGGCGCTGCAGCCCGGCGAGATCATCACCTCGGTGAGCTTCCCCATCCCCGAGAAGGCGGCCTGGCAGAAGTTCAAGCAGCCGGCCTCGCGCTTTTCCATCGTGGGCGTCTTCGTGGCCAAGACGGCCGCGGGCGTGCGCGTGGCTGTGACGGGAGCCGGCGCCTGCGTGTTCCGCGCCAGCGACATCGAGAAGGCCCTGGCCGCCAGCTGGAGCCCGGCCGCGGCCCAGGCCGTGACGGTGAGCGATGAGGGGCTGAACAGTGATCTGCACGGCTCGGCCCTCTACCGCGCGGCCCTGATCCCGGTGCTGGCCGCGCGCGCCGTGGCGGCCGCCGGCTGATGCGGCCGGACAGCATCGATGCCACGCTGGAGGGCCTGCGCACACAGGGCTATGTAGCCCCGCGCGCGCTGGCGACCGTGCTGTTCCTGTCGCTGCGCATGAAGCGGCCGCTCTTCCTGGAGGGAGAGGCGGGCGTCGGCAAGACGGAGATCGCCAAGGTGCTGGCATCGGCGCTCGACCGGCCGCTGATCCGCCTGCAATGCTACGAGGGCCTCGACATTTCCTCGGCGGTCTATGAGTGGAACTATCCCGCGCAGATGCTGGAAATCCGCCTTGCGGAGGCGGCCGGCACCAAGGATCGCGGGCGCATCGAGGCGGACATCTTTTCCGAACGCTACCTGATCCGCCGCCCTGTGTTGCAGGCGCTCTGCGCGCCGGATGGCCGTGCGCCCGTCTTCCTCATCGACGAGCTCGACCGCACCGACGAGGCCTTCGAAGCCTTCCTGCTGGAGGTGCTGTCCGATTTTCAGGTGACGGTGCCGGAACTCGGCACGATCCGCGCGGCCGAACCGCCCATCGTCATCATCACCACGAACCGCACGCGCGAGGTGCATGACGCGCTCAAGCGGCGCTGCCTCTATCACTGGGTCGATTACCCCGCGGCCGCGCAGGAGCTGGAGATCATCCGCCTGCGCCTGCCGGGCATCGAGAGCGCGCTGGCGCAGGAGATCGTGGCCGTGGTGCAGGCCCTGCGCGGCATGGACCTCTACAAGCTGCCCGGCCTGGCCGAGACCCTGGAGTGGTCGCGCGCCCTGCTGGAGCTCAATGCCCTGGTGCTGGACCCGGCCACGCTCTCCAGCACCCTGGGCGTGCTGCTCAAGTACCAGGACGATATCGCCCGGCTGCAGGGCTCGGAGGCGGCCCAGCTGCTGGCGCGCGTGCGTGCCGAAACACATGGCGGCTGATCACCTGGCCGAGAACGTGATGCACTTCGGCCGCGTGCTGCGCCAGGCCGGCCTGCCCCTGGGCAGCGACCGCCTGCTGCTGGCCCTGGAGGCGCTGCGCCAGGGCGGGCTCTCCCGGCGCGAGGACTTCAAGGCCACCCTGGCCGCCACCCTGGTGGACCGGGCCGAACACCGTGCCCTGTTCGAGCAGGCTTTTCATGTGTTCTGGCGCGATCCCGATCTGCTGGGCCGGGTCATGGCCATGCTGCTGCCGCGCGCCGAGGGCCGCGCCAGCGCGCCGCCCCCGCCCGAGAACCGCCGCCTGGCCGAGGCCCTGTTCCCCCAGGCGCCGCCGGGCGCCGCGCCGCCACCGCCGCCGGCCGAGCAGCGCCTGGACTTCGACGCGGCCCTGAGCGTGAGCGAGCGCGAGCTGCTGCGGCGCAAGGACTTCGAGACCATGAGCCCCGCCGAGTGGCAGGCCGCGCGCCGCCTGCTGGCGCACCTAGGCCCGCAGCTGCTGGAGCGCCGGCCCAGCCGCCGCGGCCGGCCCGCGCCGCGCGGCCGCCTGGACTGGCCGGCCACCCTGCGCGCCCAGGCCCGGCAAGACCTGGCCCCGCCGCACTGGCGCCGCCCGCGCGAGCGCCTGGCGCCCCTGGTGTTGCTGGCCGATATCTCGGGCTCCATGGAACGCTACTCGCGCATGCTGCTGCACCTGGCCCATGGCCTGGCCAATCCGCAGCCGCGGCCCGCGCGCCTGCCGCGCATCCACTGCTTTGTGTTCGGCACCCGGCTCACGCCCATCGGCCGCCTGCTGCGCCAGCGCGACCCCGATCTGGCCCTGGCCGCCGTCTCGCAGCGCGTGGCCGACTGGTCCGGCGGCACCCGGCTGGCGGCCAGCCTGCATGCCTTCAACCGCGACTGGGCGCGCCGCGTGCTGACCAGCGACGCCACCGTGCTGCTGATCAGCGACGGCCTGGAGTCCGGCAGCGAGACCGACCCCGGCTGCGAGCAGCTGGCCCTGGAGGCGCGGCGCCTGCGCCTGTCCTGCCGGCGCCTGCTCTGGCTCAACCCCCTGCTGCGCTATGAGGGCTTCGAGCCCCGCGCCGCCGGCATCCGGGCCCTGCTGCCCGAGGTCAGCCGGCATCTTCCCGCTCACAATCTGGCGAGTCTTGAAGCGCTCGTGGAACTGCTATGCAACTGACCGGACAAGAGAACCTGCCCGTGTCCCAGGCCCTGGCCTGGGCCGCCCTCAACGACACCGAGATGCTCAAGGCCGCCATCGCGGGCTGCGAGTCGCTCACGCCCGTGGGCGAGCAGGAGTACGAGGTGCTGATGGCCGTGGCCATCGGCCCGGTGAAGGCCAAATTCAAGGGCAAGCTCAAGCTCTCGGCGCTGAACCCGCCCAGCAGCTACCAGCTGGCCTTCGAGGGCCAGGGCGGCGCGGCCGGCCATGGCAAGGGAGAGGCCCAGGTGCGGCTGGAAACCCTAGGACCGGACAGCTGCCTGCTGCACTACACGGTGCTGGCCACGGTGGGCGGCAAGATCGCCCAGATCGGCTCGCGCCTGGTGGACATGGCGGCGCAGAAGATGGCGACTGACTTCTTCGCCGCCTTCAAAGCCGCCTTGCTGGAGCGCCATCCGCCGGCCGTGGCGCCCGAGCCGCCGCCCCCGCCGCAAAGCGCCTGGCAGCGCTTTCTGGCCTGGTATCTGGGCTGGCTGGGCCGGGTCTTCAAGTCACCGGAACCGCCGCGCCCGCGCTGAGGAAGCCGGGCAGGGCTTCCAGATCCGGCGCGCGCGCTGCGCCGCAGCGCCGCCACCATTGCGAGAAAGACTCGCAGGGTTCCTCGGGCCGGGCAAAGACGCGCGGCACCGGCCGCAGCTGCAGGGCCGGCGCCAGGCTCCAGGCGGCCTGCCAGGGCACCCAGTGCGGCGCGGCCTGCATCCAGACCCGGCGCGCGCCGCCGATGGCGCGGGCCAGGCCGGCGGCGTCCAGCAGGCAGCGCTGCTGCACGCCCGCGCCCTCGCCGGAGCCGGCGCTCAGGGCCGCATCCACGAACTGCCAGCGCCGTGCCGACCAGGGCCAGGCCTGGTGGAACTCGCGCAGGTAGACGCCCACGCGCAGCACCTCGGGGCCCAGGGCCGCGGGCGGTGGCGCCAGCGACCAGGGATGCACCAGCCAGACCTCGCGGCCGCGCCAGTCCACGACCTCGGCCAGGGGCGCCAGCTCCGGCGGCGGCGCGCCGTGCAGGGCGGGCTCGGCCAGGCCCGGGCCGGATGCGGGCGCCGGGGGCAGGCGGCGGCCGGGGCTGCGGGCCAGGGCCTCCAGCGCCTCGTAGGGGCAGTCCAGGGCGCTGCCGTCCACCCGCCAGGGGGCGGGCGCGTGGCGCCGCACATTCTCGGCATTGAAGAGATAGGGCTGGCGGCTGCCCGTGCCCGCCACCCATTGCCAGCTCAGGTGGTTGCTGGCCAGGTCGCCGTCCAGCAGATGGCCGTAGAGCCAGTCGGCGCCCACGCGCCAGTGCAGCTTGCGCCCATGCACCAGATAGCTGGCCAGCCAGAGCCGCGCGTGGTTGTGCAGCCAGCCCTCGTCATAGAGCTGGGCCACGGCGCGGTCGATCACGGCCAGGCCGGTGCGGCCCTGGCGCACATCCTCGGGCAGCCCCTGGAGGTAGGCGCTGCCCGGCAGGGGGCCGGGGTGCAGGTCCTGCAGGATGGCCTCGCCGCGCCAGTGCCAGCTGTCCTGGAAGTACTCGCGCCAGCCCAGCTCATAGACCCAGCTGTGCTGGGGCTTGAGCCCGGGCTGGCGCGCGGCCGCGGCCTGCAGCAGCTCGGGCAGGGCCAGCAGGCCGTGGCTCACATAGGGCGAGAGCCGGCTCACCGCGCCTTCCAGCGCATTGCGCGTGCGGGCATAGGCCTGCGGGTCCAGCTGGGCCAGGCGGGCCAGGGCGGCGCTGCGGCGGGGCGGGAAGGGCGTGTTCATCATGGGGTGCAGGTGGCGGTGTCGGCCTCGCGCAGGGCCTGGGCCTGGCGCTGGATGGCCTGGCGCTCGGCCTCGTCCAGGCGCTGGGCATTGCGGAACTGCATGGCCAGGCGCGGGTTGCCGCCCAGCTGATCGGCGTGGCGGATCAGGAAGTCCCAGTACTGCACGGTGAAGGGGCAGGCCGATTCGCCGTGGCGCAGCTCGGGCCGGTAGCGGCAGCCGCTGCAGTGCGGGCTCATGCGCTGGATGTACTTGCCGCTGGCGATATAGGGCTTGCTGGCCATCAGGCCGCCGTCGGCGTACTGGCTCATGCCCAGGGTGTTGGGCAGCTCCACCCATTCCACCGCGTCCACATAGACGGCCAGGTACCAGGCATGGATCTCGCGCGGCGCCACGCCGCGCAGCAGGGCATAGAGCCCGGTGAGCATCAGGCGCTGGATGTGGTGGGCGTAGCCGGTGTCCAGGGTCTGGACCAGGGCGTCGCGCAGGCAGGCCATCTCGGTCTCGCCGGTCCAGTACCAGGCGGGCAGGGGGGCCTGCGCGTCCAGGGCATTGAGCTCCAGATAGTCCGGCATGCGGGTCCAGTAGATGCCGCGCACATACTCGCGCCAGCCCAGGATCTGGCGGATGAAACCCTCGGCACTGGCCAGGGGCACCCGGCCCGCGTGATAGGCCGCCTCGGCCGCGGCCACCACCTCGCGCGGCGTGAGCAGCTTGAGGTTGAGCGCGGCCGAGAGCTGGGCGTGGTAGAGCCAGGGCTGGCCCGGCCAGATGGCATCCTGGTAGTGGCCGAACAGGGGCAGGCGCTCCTCGATGAAGCGAGAGAGCGCCCGCAGCGCGCTCTCGCGCGTGACCGGCCAGGCAAAGCGCGCCAGGCGGCCGGGGTGGCGGGCAAAGCGCTGCTCCACCAGGGCCAGCACCTCCTGGGTCAGGGCGTCGGGCGGCTCCCACAGGGGCTCCGGGAGCAGGCCGGGGCCGCGCGCATCGAAGGCGCCGCGGTTCTCGGCATCAAAGTTCCACTGCCCGCCCAGGGGCTCGCCCTCGGCGTCCAGCAGCACGCCGTGGCGGCGGCGCTGCTCGCGGTAGAAGTACTCCATGCGCAGCTGCTTGCGGCCGCGCGCATGGGCGGCGAACTCGCGCACGCTGCAGAAGAAATGCCGGTCCTCCCGCACGTCCAGCGCCAGGCCGGCCTGGGCGGCCACCTCGCGCAGGGCCTGCAGCACGCGCCAGTCGCCCGGCGCCGTCATGACCAAGGCCTGGGGGCGCAGTTCCTGGATGGCGGCGGCCAGCTCGGCGGCCAGGCTGCCACGGTTGTCCGGCGCGTCCAGGCGCCGGTAGTGCAGGGGCCGGCCGGCACGCTCCAGGGCCAGGGCAAAATGCCGCATGGCCGCCAGAAAGAGCGCGATGCGCGGCTTGCTGGACCAGACATGGGTGGATTCCTCGGCCACCTCGGCCATCCAGACCGCGTCCTGCGCGGGGTCGAAGCCGTCGAAGGCGCTGGCCTCCAGATCCAGCTGGTCGCCCAGCACCAGCACCAGATGGCGCAGCCGCGGCTCAGTCATGGCGGGGGCGTGCGCGGCGGCAGGCCTCGGAGCAGTAGCGCACCTCCTCCCAGACCTTGGCCCAGCGCCGGCGCCAGCTCATGGGCCGGCCGCAGGCGGCGCAGGGTTTGCTGGGCAGACTGGCTTTATTGCCTTTGAAATCGGCGGCGGGCTTGGCGTGGCGGTCGGGCATGGCGCCGGCAGCTTAGGCAGGGCCGCTCCCGGCGGCCAGCACAAAGCGCAATAGTCGGGTCATGAGTCGGATAATTCGAGTCAAAAGTGATTCATCGAGAGAGCGTCCCGTGAGTTCCAAGACCCCAAGCCCGGCCCGCCAGTACCGCAGCGGCGCGGTGGCCCGCATGCTGGGCATGCCGGTGGCCACGCTGCGCATCTGGGAGCGACGCTACGGCCTGAGCAGCGCCGCGCGCAGCCCCGCCGGCCACCGCCTCTACGGCGCGGCCGATGTGCAGCGCCTGGCCCTGCTGCGCCAGCTCAGCGAGCAGGGCCATGCCATCGGCAGCCTAGCGGGCCTGGACATGGCGGCCCTGCGCGAGGTGGCCCGCACCCATGCCGGCGCGCTGCGCGAGCGCCCGGCGGCCCCCAGCCCGGCGCCGCGGCTGAACGATCAGGCCCTGGCGGCGCTGGCCGGCCTCTCCAACACGGTGGCTTGCGAGTGCCCCAAGCACCTGGCCGAGATCCTGCGCCAGCTCAGCGCTTTCGAGGCCTACACGGCCACCTGCCGCCAGCGCAGCCCCGAGGACGCGGCCCTGCACACCTACCTGGGCGAGGTCACCGCCCAAGCCCGCCAGCAGTTCGAAGCGGCCCTGGCCCGTGTCGCCTTGCACGAAGGCTTGTGGGACGCGCCGGCGCCGGGATGACGAATTTCCTACAATCGAGGGTTTTCCCTGCCGGTCCGCCCTCCCTCCCACCATGAAGTCCCACCGCCTGCTGCAGCTGGATGCGCTCAAGGCCCTGGCCGCCCAGGCCATCGTGCTGCATCACCTGTCCGCCTATGGCCCGGTGGCCGACACGGTGCAGACCCAGTGGCCTCAGCTCATTGCCTGGCTTTACGAGCATGGGCGCATCGCGGTGCAGATCTTCCTGGTGCTGGGTGGGTATCTGGCGGCGCGCTCGCTGTCGGCGGAGCGCCGGCCCCTGCTGGGTCTGGTGCAGACCCGCTGGCTGCGCCTGAGCCTGCCCTTCATGGCGGCGGTGCTGATCACCCTGGTCTGCTACCAGCTGGCCGCGCACTGGCTGCCCGAGCTGCTGCCGCAAAGCCCGCTCAGTGCCCTGCAGCTGCTGGCCCATGCCCTGCTGCTGCACGATGTGATGGGCTATGAGGCCCTGACCGTGGGCGCCTGGTATGTGGCCGTGGACCTGCAGCTCTATGTGCTGCTGGCCATGCTGCTGTGCTGGACCCGGCGGCGCCTGGCCCCCTGGCTGACCCTGGGCCTGGTGGTGGCCTCGCTGGGCTTCTTCAATCTGCATGCGGGCTGGGACCGCTGGGCCCTGTACTTCTTCGGCGCCTATGGCATGGGCGCCCTGGTCTGGCTCTGGCGCGAGCAGCCGCGCAGCCTGCTGCTGGGCCTGCTGGCTGTGCTGAGCCTGACGGCCCTGTGGCTGGACTGGCGCGACCGCGTCGCCCTGGCCGGCAGCACCGCCCTGCTGCTGGCCCTGAGCCAGGGCCGCCACTGGCAGGCCGGCCCGCGCCTGGGCGCGGCCCTGGCCCATCTGGGCCAGCATTCCTACGCGCTCTTCCTGATCCATTTCCCGGTGCTGCTGCTGGTCAACACCTTGTTCGAACGCAAATCGCCCGAGCAGCCCTGGATGGGCCTGGCGGCCCTGCTGGGCTGCTGGCTGCTGAGCAATCTGGCGGCCGTGCCCTTCCACCGCTGGGTGGAGCAGCCCGCCTCGCGCCTGCGCTGGGGCCTGGCCCTGCCGCGCCGGGCCTGAGCGCCGGTGATGGCGCCTATGCCTTCAGCAGTCCTGGGCGGCGCGCTCGCGCGCGGCGGCCTGGCGCTCCAGATCGGCCAGGGTCTTGCCGGCCTCGTCGCGGAAACGCTCGTCCAGCAGCTGCAGGTCCTCGATGCGGTCCACCCGGAAGCTGCGGAAGTCCTCGCGCAGCTCGCACCAGGCGGCCACGGTCCAGACCGGGCCCCAGAAGAAGCAGCCCAGGGGGCGCACCACGCGCTCGGTGACGCTGCCGCTGAGGTCCAGATAGCGCAGGCGCAGCTTGCGGCGCAGCTCGGTGGCCTCGCGCAGCTGCACCAGGCGCCGGCTCAGGGCCTCGTCCATGCCCGAGAGCGGGGCGTAGACGGCCAGGCTCTCGGCCGCGGCCCGCGCCGCCGGCGAGAGCACGGCCAGGATCTTGGACAGCGCCGCCTCGGCCGGCGCCGCCAGGCCGGCGTCGAGTGCCGGGCGCGCCAGGCGCACCACGGCGACCAGGGCCTGGGCCTCTTCCTTGGTGAACATCAGCGGCGGCAGGTCGAAGCCGGGTCGCAGGATATAGCCGATGCCGCGCTCGCCCTCGACGGGCACGCGCATCGCCTGGAGGGCGGCGATGTCGCGGTAGATCGAGCGCACCGTCACCTCCAGCCGCTCGGCCAGGAATTCGGCGGTGGAAAGGCGGCGTCCGCGGATGAGCTGGACGATCTGGAACAGGCGGTCGGCACGGCGCATCCCCCCATTGTGGCGCGATCCCGTGAGCGGACCGCGGGGGCCATGCTGCGCC
The DNA here is from genome assembly GCF_020535565.1 of Shinella sp. XGS7. Taxonomy (NCBI): domain Bacteria; kingdom Pseudomonadati; phylum Pseudomonadota; class Alphaproteobacteria; order Hyphomicrobiales; family Rhizobiaceae; genus Shinella; species Shinella sp. XGS7. The sequence continues at coordinate 1,293,910 of NZ_CP084758.1, forward strand.
GGGTCTGCTGCCGCCGTGCTGTCAGTGGGCTGCAGGGCAGGCCCCTGCTGGCACAGCGCTTGCAAGCCCCGTCTTCTCTTTTCTTTTCTTCGTTTGCCGTTTCCACGGTTCACCGGAGCAGTACAGCGTGAACGCCGACTCCTTTTTGCTTGCCGCGCCCCCGGGCGCCCCTGTTCTCGCCACCGAGCGGCCCGACCAGGCCGAGGTGCGTGCCCTGATGGGCACCCTGGATGCGCTGGAGCGCAGCCTCTACCCCGAGAGCGCCCAGCACCTGCCCGGCGTGGCCGAGCTGCAGCACCCCGAGGTGCGCCTGCTGGTGCTGCGCGATGCGCCCCAGGGCCAGGCCCTGGGCTGCGGCGCCATCCGCCTGCGCGAGGACTGCGCCGAGCTGCTGCGCATGGTGGTCCAGCCCCAGGCCCGCGGCCGCGGCCTGGGGGCGGCCCTGGTGGCCGGCCTGGAGCGCCAGGCCGTGTTGGCCGGCCGCCCCCTGCTCCGGCTGGAAACGGGCGTGCGCCAGCGCGCCGCCATCCGTCTCTACGAGCGCCTGGGCTACCGCCGCTGTGCGCCCTTTGCCGGCGCGCGGCCCAGCCCCTTCGGCGTCTTCATGGAGAAGCTGCTGGGCGCCTGAAGCAGCTCAGCGCCCGGGTGAGAATGGGCCCGTCTCCAAAAGTCCAAGAGAGGAGGGCGCATGGCAGCCGCTGAAGGAGGCCGGGCACGGCCGCGGGTGGTGATCCTGGGTTGCGGGTTTGGGGGCCTGGAGGCCGCCAGGTCCCTGGCCGGAGCACCGGTGGACATCCTGATGCTGGACCGCAGCAACCACCATCTCTTCCAGCCCCTGCTCTACCAGGTGGCCACGGCAGGGCTCTCGGCGCCCTCCATCGCCGCCCCCATACGCCATATGCTGCGGCGCCAGCGCAATGTGACGGTGCTGATGGCCGAGGTGACGGGCATCGACAAGGCGGCCCGCCAGGTGCGCCTGGCCGACGGCCAGGCCCTGGACTACGACTACCTGATCGTGGCCACCGGCGCCACCCACAGCTATTTCGGCCGCGACGAGTGGGCCCAGCACGCCCCGGGGCTCAAGACCCTGGCCGACGCCTTCCGCCTGCGCGCCAAGGTGCTGATGGCCTTCGAGCAGGCCGAGCTGCTGCAGGACGAGGCGGCGCGCCGGCCCTGGCTCAACTTCGTGGTCATCGGTGCCGGGCCCACCGGGGTGGAGATGGCCGGCACCCTGGCCGAGATTGCCCGCCACACCCTGAAGAACGAGTTCCGCCGCATCGACCCCGGCCGCGCCCAGGTGCTGCTGCTGGAGGGCTCGCCGCGGGTGCTGCAGGCCTTCCGCCCCGAACTCTCGGCCCAGGCCCAGGCCCAGCTGCAAGGCCTGGGCGTGCAGGTGCGCACCGGTGCCCGGGTGGTGGGCATAGACGCCGAGGGCGTGGATGTGGAGCAGGAGGGCCGGCGCGAGCGCCTGCCCGCACGCACCGTGGTCTGGGCCGCCGGGGTGGCGGCCTCGCCCCTGGGCCGCAGCCTGGAGGTGCCGCTGGACCGCGCGGGCCGGGTGCTGGTGGACGGCCGGCTCAACATCCCGGGCCAGCGCGAGATCTTCGTGGTGGGCGACCTGGCCGCGGCCCAGAGCCGCGAGGCCGATGGCAGCCTGAAGCCGGTGCCCGGCGTGAGCCCGGGCGCCAAGCAGATGGGCCGGCATGCGGCGCGCGCCATCTTGTGTGCGCTGGCCGGACGGGCCGATCCGCCGCCCTTTCGCTACCGCGACTACGGGGCCCTGGCCACCATAGGCCGCAAGGCGGCGGTGGCCGATGTGGGGCGCTTCCAGTTCTCGGGCTATTTCGCCTGGCTGTTCTGGCTCTTTGTGCACGTCTACTTCCTGATCGGCTTCCGCAACCGCCTGGTGGTGCTGATGGACTGGGCCTGGGCCTACTGGTCGTTTGCGCGCTATGCGCGCGTCGTGGCAGAGACGGCCGACCCCGCGCCGGCCCCGCTGCCACCGGGCCCGGCCTGAGCCCGGCGGCCCGCGCCGGGCCGTCGGCATAGTCCGTTCGGCCCTGGCTGCGTCTTCGGGGCTTCAAACAGGACTCCTAGATTGGCGCCCGTTTCGCCAACCTAGACGGGACCCGACAAGGTCCCCAGGAGTCCTCCCCATGAGTTCCCAGCAAGACCGTCGCAGTTTCCTGCGCAGCCTGGCGGCCGGCGCCGGCGCCTCCGCCGCCCTGGCCAGCTTCCCGCCCGCCATCCAGCGCGCCCTGGCCATTCCGGCCAACTACCGCACCGGTACCCTGCAGGATGTCGAGCACATCGTCATCCTGACCCAGGAAAACCGCAGCTTCGACCACTACTTCGGCACCCTGCCCGGCGTGCGTGGCTTCAGCGACCCCTTCCCCATCCCGGTGCTGGACCGTCCCGGCACCTTCACCCGCAAGAGCGTGTTCGTGCAGCCCATCGGCAACGGCGCGCCCGTGCCGGGCCGCCCGGAATGGGGTGGTGGCCGCAGCGCCATCGCGCCCTTCCACCTGAACACCCAGCAGGACTTCGGCGTGATGCGCGTGTCCGGCACGCCGCACAGCTGGACCGATGCCCAGGCCGCCTGGGACCACGGCCGCATGAACAACTGGCCCAAGGCCAAGCAGAACCACTCCCTGGGCTACTTCAAGCGCACGGACCTGCCCTTCCAGTTCGCCCTGGCCGAGGCCTTCACGCTCTGCGACCACTACCACTGCGCCACCCAGACCGGCACCAACACCAACCGTCTGTTCCTGTGGACCGGCCATAACGACCCGCTGGCCGTGGCCGGTGGCCCGTCGACCGACAACAGCCACGACGACTTCAACACCAACCCCGCCACCGACTACACCTGGGTCACCTATGTGGAGCGTCTGCAGGACGCCGGCATCAGCTGGCAGGTCTACCAGAACATGGGGGACAACTTCACCGACAACCCCCTGGCGGGCTTCCGCCCCTTCCGCAACGCCTGGTACCAGCGTCCCGGCTATTCCCAGGTGCTGCGTGATCGCGGCGTGAGCACGCGCGATCTGGACAAGCTCAAGGAAGACGTGCTGGCCGACAAGCTGCCCCAGGTCAGCTGGATCGTGGCCACGGCCGAAGGCTCCGAGCACCCCGGCCCCTCCAGCCCGGCCCAGGGCGCGGACTACACGGCGCGCGTGCTGGACGCCCTGACGTCCAACCCCGAGGTCTGGAGCAAGACCGTGCTGCTCATCAACTTCGATGAGAACGACGGTTTCTTCGACCACATGCCGCCCCCGGCCGTGCCCGCCTACGAGAGCTACGACGCCGATCCGGCCCGCGCCCGCCTGGCCGGCGCCTCGACCGTGGACACCGTGGGTGAGTACCACCACAACCTGAACGGCTCGGACCCGCAGTATCACCACCGTCCCTACGGCCTGGGCCCGCGCGTGCCCATGTACGTGGTCTCGCCCTGGAGCAAGGGCGGCTGGGTCAACTCCCAGGTCTCGGACCACAGCTCGGTGATCCGTTTCATCGAGGCCCGCTTCGGCGTCAAGGAACCCCTGATCAGCCCCTGGCGCCGTGCCGTCAGCGGCGATCTGCTGAGCTGCTTCGACTTCCGCAAGCCCGAGGACCAGCCCTTCTTCAAGGACCTGCCGGCCACCGCCGCCCTGCGCGCCCGCGCCAAGGCCCTGACCCAGACCAAGACCCCGGCCACGCCCACCAGCCTGGTGGCGCCGGTGCAGGAAGAGGGCATGCGTCCGGCCCGCGCCCTGCCGTATGAGCTGCAGGTGCAGGCGCGCCTGGAAGCCAGCACCGTGGTGCTGCGCTTCGAGAACGCCGGTGAGGCCGGCGCGGTCTTCCATGTCTACAACCGCGCCGCCCTGGGCGAGCTGCCGCGCCGCTACACCGTGGAAGCCGGCAAACAGCTGGAAGGTCGCTGGACTCCGGCCACGGGCAATTACGACCTGTGGGTGCTGGGCCCCAACGGCTTCCACCGCCACTTCACCGGCTCGGTGGCCGTCAACGCCACCAAGCCCCAGCCCGAGATCGAGGTGCGTGCCGACCGCGTCTACGGCGAGCTGCAGCTGCGCCTGATCAACCGCGGCAAGGTGGCCGCCAGCTTCGAGCTGCAGGCCCTGAAGTACAGCGACGAGCCGGCCCAGCTGCACCGCGTGGCCGCGGGTGCCGCCCTGGACCTGCGCCTGCCCCTGGCCGCCAGCCAGCACTGGTACGACTACAGCGTCAAGGTGCGCGAGCTGGCCGGCTTCAGCCGTCGCCTGGCCGGTCATATCGAGACCGGCGAACCCTCGGTCAGCGATCCGGCCCTGGGCGGCGCGGCCCTGCTGGACCAGTACCGGCCCTGAGCCTGAACCGGCCCCCGGCGAGCCCGGGGGCCGCACACCGCATCTTCCTCAATCCCATCTGCATCGCATCATGAAACTCAATGCCTTCCTCACGGCCGCCCTGCTGGGCCTGGCCGCCAGCGCCGGCCACGCCGGCATCTACGGCGACAACCTGATCGTCAATGGCGACGCCGAACAGGGCACCGCCGGCTGGAGCGTCTTTGACGACTACGGCTTCATCCAGTCCGTCGACTACGGCAACAACTGGGTCAAGCCCAGCGAGCCTGGCCCCGTGAACCGCGGCGCCAAGATGTTCACCGGCCTGGGCGAGAAGGCCGTGGCCTGGCAGTCGCTGGACCTGGGCCAGTACTCGCAGGCCGGTGACCGCTTCAGCCTGAGCGGCTGGCTGGGCGGCTGGCAGGCCCAGGGCGACAACGCCAAGCTCTTCGTGAGCTTCCTGAGCGATACGGGCAATCTGCTCGGCTCCACCGAGATCGGCCCGGTGCGCCCGGCCGACCGCGGCAACAAGACCGGCCTGTTCTACCGCGAGGCCAGCGGCCTGCTGCCCGAGCAGACCTACACCCTGCAGTTCTGGCTGAGCATGGAGCGCCTGGGCGGTGGTGACAACGACGGCTACGCCGACAACCTCAAGTTCACGCTGACCGCGGCCCCGGTGCCCGAGCCCGCCACCTACGGCCTGATGGCCCTGGGCCTGCTGGCCGTGGGCGTGGCTGCCCGCCGCCGTCGCGCCTGATCGCGGGCGAGCACCCCGAGGGCGACTCAGCCCATCGGGGTGCAGAGTTCTACCAGGCTGCCATCGGGGCAGCGCACATAGGCCACGGTCTGGCCCCAGGGCTTGAGGGTGGGGGCCTTCAACGGCACCGCGCCCGCGGCCAGGGCCCGCTCGTAGGCCGCGCCCACATCGGGCGTGGTGAAGCCCACCTCCATGCCCAGGGGGCGCTCGCTGTCCTCGGCGGCCAGGTAGTCGCTGCCCACGCTGTCGCGCGCTGTGGCATGGTCCACAAAGGCCAGGGCGGTGGCGCCGGTATCCAGCTCGCCATAGGCGCCGGACTCGTGCAGAAAGCGGCGCTTCAGGCCGAAGGCGCGCTCGTAGAAATCGAGCGAGGCGGCCACATCGCTGACATAGATGAGGGTGTAGGCGAACTGCATCGGAGACTCCCTGTGGGCTGTTGAGGGTCGCCATGATGCGCCGCCCTGCTGACAGCGCCTGGCAGCATTGCCCTATGCTTGCGGCCATGTCCCGCGTTCCCGGCCCCAGTCGTCGTTCCCTGCTGGCCTGGTCGGCGGGGACAGGTCTTGCCTGGGCCTGGCCGGCGGCCGCGATGGCCCCCCTGCCCGTGCCGGCCCTGCAGCCGCGCACGCGCCGCCTGGCCAACGGCCTGCAGCTGCTGAGCCTGCCCATGGCCGAGACCGCCACCGTGGCGGTGCAGCTCTTCTACCGCGTGGGGGGCAAGGACGATCCCCCTGGCCGCTCGGGCTTTGCCCATCTCTTCGAGCACCTGATGTTCAAGGGCACGCGGCATATGGCGGCCGAGCAGTTCGATCGCCTGACCGAGGATGTGGGCGGCAGCAACAACGCCTTCACCGCCGAGGACATGACGGTCTATCACAGCCAGGTGCCAGCCCATCATCTGGAGCCCCTGCTGTGGGCCGAGGCCGAGCGCATGGCCCATCTGCAGGTGGACCAGGCGGGCCTGGACAGCGAGCGCGCCGTGGTCAAGGAGGAGTTCCGCCAGCGCGTGCTGGCCGATCCCTATGGCCGGCTCTTCCACGCCATCCCGGTCTACGGCTACCAGCAGCCGGGCTATCGCCGGCCCGTGATCGGCAATATCGAGGAGCTGGATGCCGCCACCCTGGCTGATGTGCAGGCCTTCCATGCCGACTACTACCGTCCCGACAACGCCCTGCTGGTGGTGGCCGGGGCCTTCGAGCCGGCCCAGCTGGACGCCTGGGTGGATCGCTATTTCGGGCCCATTCCCGCGCCGGACCGGCCGGTGCCGCGCCGCCCGGTGCAGGAGCCTCAGCGCAGCCGCGACGAGCTGCACCGCCTGGCCGTGCCGGGCCTGCCCCAGCCGGCCGTGCTGGCCCTGTGGCAGGGACCGCGGGCCGATGCCCAGGAGGTGCCGGCCCTGCAGCTGGCCCAGGCCGTGCTGGCCCAGGGCGAGGCCTCGCGCCTGAACGAGGCCCTGGTCCATGGCCCGCGCCTGGCCCAGAGCTGCGGCTTCGAGCTGATGCTCAATGCCGAGGCCGGCCTGCTGGCGGCGCATGCCATCTCCAGCGGCCGTCTGCGGCCCGAGGCCCTGCTGGAGCGCCTGAGCCGCGAGGTGCAGCGCCTGGCCGAGGAGCCCGTGCCCGTGGCCCAGCTGGAACGCGCCCGGGCCCTGCTGCTGACCCAGGCCCTGGTGGAGCGCGAGGGCCCCGAGGGCCGCGCCCTGGCCCTGGGCCAGGCCCAGCTGCTGCGCGGCGAGGCCCAGGCCGCGGCACGCGACCTGGAGCGTCTGCAGGATGTGAGTGGCGAGGCCGTGCAGCGCGCCCTGCGCCGTCATGTGCTGCAGGGCGCGCGCGTGGGCCTGCTCTATCTGGATGCCGGGAGCGGTGGGCGATGAGCGGGCTGGCCCGACGTGCCTTCCTGCTGGCCGCCGCCGCGGGCTGGCCCGCCCTGGCGCGGGCCCAGACCCTGCCGGCCCCGGCCGCGCCACGCCCGCCCGCGGCCCTCAAGCTTCAAAGCTTCTCGCTGGCCAATGGCCTGCGCGTGCTGCTGGCGCCGCGGCCGGGCTGGCCCCTGGTGACGGTGCAGCTGCAGCTGGGCCTGGGCAGCCTGCTGGATCCGCCAGCCCAGGCCGGCCTGACCCAGCTCTTTCTGGACGTGCTGAGCCGGGGCGTGCAGCGTGGCCGGCCCGGCAGCGGCCGCGTGGCCGACGGCGCCGAGATCGCCTTCACGGCCGAGAGCCTGGGCGCCAGCCTCGAGAGCCAGACCCAGGCCCTGGCCGGCAGCCTCTCGCTGAGCCTGGCCGCGCCGCGTCTGGAGGAGGCCCTGGCCCTGCTGGCCGATCTGGTGCGCCGCCCCACCTTGCCGGCCTCGGGCCTGGAGCGCGCCCGCCAGCTGATGCTGGAGAACCTGCGCCAGACCCAGGCCGACCCGGCCGCCCTGGCCCAGGCCCTGGGCCGGCGCCTGTTCTGGGGCGAGAGCGCGGCCGGGCGTCTGGCCACGCCTGCCTCGCTCAACCGCATACGCCGCGATGATCTGCTGGCCCTGCAGCGCAGCCAGCTCGCCCCCGCGCTCAGCAGCCTGATCGTCTGTGGCGACTTCGGGCCCGCGGCCCTGCGGTCGGCGCTGGAGCGCGAGTTCGGCGGCTGGCGCGGCGGCGCGCAGAGCGGGCGTCAGCCACCGCAGGTGCAGCCCCGCCCGCTGGCGGCGCGCAGCGTCTTCGTGGACCTGCCGGGCGCCGGCCAGAGCGCGGTGCAGATCCTGGCGCCCTATGCGGGTCTGGCCGCGGTGGAGGAACTGCCGGCGGGCCTGCTGGCCCAGGCGGTACTCGGCCAGGGCTATTCCTCGCGTCTGGGGCGCGAGGTGCGCATCAAGCGCGGCCTCAGCTATGGCGCCAGCAGCCAGGTGGAAAGCCTGCCGGGCAGCGGCTGGCTCAGCGCCTATGCCCAGACCCGCCACGAGAGCGCGGCCGAGGTGGCGCGGGTGATGGCCCTGGAGATCCAGCGCCTGGGCGAGCAGGCCGTTGACGTGGAGGAGTTGGCCGCGCGCCGTGCCAGCTGGCTGGGCGAGCAGCAGCGCCGCCTGGAGAGCACGGCCGGCCTGGCCGCGGCCCTGGGCGAGCAGCTGCAGCAGGGCCTGGCGCCCGAGGCCCTGGGCCGCTGGGGCGAGCGACTGCAGGCGGTGGATGCGGCGGCGCTGCAGGCCTTTGCGGCGCGCTACTGGCGCGGCGAGGCCCTGCGCCGCGTGGTGGTGGGCGATCTGGCCGCCGCCGGCCCCGCCCTGCGCGCCCTGGACCCCGGGGCCTGGATCATTCCTGCGGCCGAGCTGGACCTGGGAAGCGCCACGCTGCGACGCGTGTCACGCCGCGGCCGGGGCGCGGTTGAGGGCAGGGCGCTGCCGCCGGGTTAGAATGCCGGCTGTCATTGGGGAGTAGCCGCTGCAGCCAGCCCAATCGCCTAGTGGCTCCACCGGAGTCCAGAGGCCGCTGCAGGCCCGTGTCAACAGACTTGGTCCGTGAGGACCATGGCACGGGCAGTGTCCACACCTGGCAAGACCTTTGACCATGCAGCTCGGCATCCCCTCACACGGCCGGAGCGGCATGGTCAATCGTCCGTGCTTCAGGCCGTGTGGGTGTTTTCATGGAAGCCTTCCTCGTCTCTACCGGCATCGTGGCCCTGGCCGAAATCGGCGACAAGACCCAGTTGCTGGCCTTCTTGCTGGCCGCGCGGTTTCGCCGCCCCCTGCCCATCTGCCTGGGCATCCTGATCGCCACCGTGGTCAACCACGCCTGTGCCGGCGCCCTGGGCGCCTGGATCACCACCCAGCTCAGCCCCGAGGTGCTGCGCTGGTGCCTGGGCCTGGGCTTTGTGGCCATGGCCGTCTGGACCCTGATCCCCGACAAGCTCGATGAAGAGGAAGAGGGTGGCGGCCGGCTCAAGCTGGGCGTGCTGGGCACCACCATCGTGGCCTTCTTCCTGGCCGAGATGGGCGACAAGACCCAGATCGCCACCGTGGCCATGGCCGCGCAGTTCAAGGCCTTCTGGGCCGTGGTGGCCGGCACCACCCTGGGCATGATGATCGCCAATGTGCCCGCCGTGCTGCTGGGCGACCGCCTGGCCGGCCGCATTCCGGTGCGCCTGGTGCATGGCGTGGCGGCCCTGATCTTCCTGGTGCTGGGCCTGGCGGTGCTGTTCGGTGTGGGCGAAGGGCGCATCTTCTAACACGTCAATCGCCCGAGTGCCGCAAGTTTGCGGCGCGATTGCGACGTAGGTTTCCCCGAATGGGGGGTGGCCTGCGGAGTTCCAAGAATCGGCGTCCTGGTCCCGGTGCGCATAGCGCGCAAGAGGTCGACACAGAGCGGCCCCCGGGGTGGACTCACACCGATTTAGGGAATCTCACATGCGCAAGACCACGAAGCTATGCGGCGCCCTGGCGCTGGCCTATGGCGTGACCGCCATGCCGGCCGCCTGGGCCCAGGAATCGCTGGAGCGGGTGACGGTCACCGGCTCCTCGATCAAGCGGCTGGAATCCGAGACGGCGCTGCCCGTCTCGGTCATCACCCGGGAGCAGATCGAGAAGAGCGGGGCCAACAATGTGGAAGACCTGCTGCGCCGCGTCTCGGCCAGCGCGGCGGCCTTCTCCGACAGCACCCAGGGCGCGGGCTACGCCACCTCCTACGCCAATATGCGCGGCCTGGGCGCCAACTCCACCCTGGTGCTGCTCAACGGCCGGCGCCTGGCCAACCATCCCTTCGGCTCCATCGGCGGCAATGTGGCCGTGGACCTCAACAGCATTCCCTTCGCGGCCATCGAGCGCATCGAGGTGCTGCGTGACGGCGCCTCGGCCGTCTATGGCACCGATGCCGTGGGCGGCGTGATCAACTTCATCACCCGGCGCGACTACAAACGCGGCGAGGTCTCGGTGCGCTATGGCACGACCGAAGCCGGCATCGGCGGCACGGAGAAGGGCGCCTCGGTCTCGGTGGGCCTGGGCGACTATCACGCCGACGGCTTCAATCTGCTGCTGACCGGCAATGTGCAGCGCAACAGCCGGCTCAAGGCCCTGGACCAGAAGCTCTACAACCGTTTTGACGAGATCGTCGACGGCGGGGCGCCCACCTCGGGCCGCGCCTTTCCGGGCCGCCTGGTGGGTCTGGGCATTTCGCCCGGCGCCTACCAGGACCTGAACCCCGGCTCGGCCGTCCAGGGCTGCGACCCGACCTACACGGTCACCCAGATCGTGGATGCCAAGACCCCCTCGGGCGTGGACAAGAAGCGCTGCCGCTTCATCTACCCCTCGGTGCTGGACAATCTGCCGGACCAGGAAAAGGGCGATCTCTTCGGACGCCTGAGTTTCAAGCTGAACGCGGACCACGAGCTCTTCGCCGAGGCCTCGTTCGCCCGCAATCACAGCATCGGCCGCATCGCGCCGGTGCCCATCGACTCCACCGCCGGCCACTTCGACCGCACGACGGGCGAGTACCCCTCGTTCAAGATGCCCACCAGCAGCCCCTACTTCCCGGCGGCCCTGCTGGGCAAGCTGGGCTATACCGCGGCGGACTGGGACCCGGGCAACACCGGCATGGTGGAGGTGGCGCTGCGTGCCGTGCCCCTGGGCAACCGCATCAATGACAACACCAACAGCCAGAGCCGCCTGGTGCTGGGTGCCCGCGGCCTGCTGGCCGGCTGGGACTATGACGCCGGCCTGACCCTGGCCGAGTCCAAGGGCTCGCTGCGCTACGAGAACTATGTGCACGAGGCCAAGTTCATCAAGGCCCTGGCCACCGGCAATATCAATCCCTTCGGCGCCAGCACCGATATGGCGGCCTGGAACAGCGCCCGCATGGAAGGCCCGATGCGCCGCTCCACCAGCACCGTGACCGAGTTCGACGCCAAGGCCAGCCGCGAGCTGATGCCCATGGCGGGCGGCAATATGGCCGTGGCCGTGGGCGTGGATCTGCGCCGCGAGAAGGCCAAGGACCGCCCGGTGAACGATGACTACGCCGCCGGCCTGCATGTGGGCGGCGAGGGCACGGTGCCGCCCACCAGCGCCTCGCGCACCATCAGCGCGGTCTTCAGCGAGCTGAGCCTGCCCTTTGCCAAGGGCTGGGAAGCCACGCTGGCGGCCCGCTACGACCACTACAGCGATTTCGGCTCCACCTTCAATCCGCGGGTGGCCCTGCGCTTCCAGCCCAGCAAGGAGCTGCTGCTGCGCGGCTCTTACGGCACGGGCTTCCGCGCACCTACGCTCTGGGATGTGCACAGCCCTGCGGCCTTCACCAACACGGCCAACCCGGCCACCGACCAGAACTGTCCGCCCGATCTGCTCAAGGAAGGCGACCCGCGCTGCGCCGAGAACCAGTTCAATGTGCTGAACACGGCCTCGCCCAACCTCAAGCCCGAAAAGTCCAAGCAGTTCACCCTGGGCATCGTGACCGAGCCCACCAAATGGCTGTCGGTGGCGCTGGACTACTGGAGCATCCGCAAGCGCGACCAGATCAGCCAGATCGGCGGCGACGCCATCCTCAGCGACGACTATCTCTACGGGCTCTACCAGTCGCGCATCCACCGCATCCAGACCGGGGCCAACAAGGGCATCATCGCCTACATCGACACCCCGATTGAGAACCTCGGCGGCCTGCGCACCTCGGGCCTGGACATCGATGTGCGCGGCACCTGGGCCCTGGGCGAGGGCCGGCGTTTCAGCGCCGGCATCACCGGCACCTATGTGGCCGAGTGGAAGCGTCAGGTGGGCAAGGACAGCGACTACCTGAGCTATGCCGGCACCGCGGGTGATGGTGCCGTCGTGCAGCCGGTGCCGCGCTGGCAGCACACGGCCACCTTCGAATGGGCCGAGCCCCGCTGGTCCGTGGCCCTGGAGAACCAGTTCGTGAAGGGCTGGACCGAATCGGTGCTGCTGGTCTACAACAATGTGGGCGGCTCGGCCGAGCACAAGGTCAAGGACTCCAGCCGCTGGAACCTCTCGGGCAGCTACACCGGCTTCAAGAACCTGACCCTGCGCCTGGGTGTGAAGAACCTGTTCGACAAGGAGCCGCCCTACACCGCCGCCCCGTCCTATGGCTCGCATGCCGCGGGCTATGCCGGTTCCTTCGTCGATCCGCGCGGCCGCTTCTACTACGGCTCGGTGGCCTACCAGTTCAAGTAAGCCCCGACCTCGGGCCTGAATCCAACCCGCCCGGGCCACTGGCCCCGGCGGGTTGTTTGCTTCCGCCGTTCTCAGGATTGCCGCCCGCTCCCCCCTTGGCTATAAGCCGATGAGGGCATGCAGACCCGCAGGAGACCGCCATGCAGCAGGCACCGTTCTATCCCATCATCTATGTGCGCGGCTACGCCATGACCGAGAGCGAGCGCGACGAGACCACGGCCGATCCCTTCTGCGGCTTCAATCTCGGCTCCACGGTCTACCGCGCCAGCACCGACAAGCGCGAGCCGCCCAAGAAATTCGTCTTCGAGTCGCCCCTGCTGCGTCTGGGCGCGGAGTTTGGCTATGCCGATGTCTACGAGAACGGCCTGGACATCATGGATGCCGACTGGCAGCCGCGGCGCGACAACACGGGCATCCCCTCGCGCTCCGTCATCGTCTACCGCTACTACGACGGCGGCTCGGGCCTGCTGGGCGATGGCCGGGCCCGCGACCTGGAGGACTATGCGCGCGGCCTCTCGGACCTGGTGCTGCGCGTGCGTGATCTGGTGCTGGCCCAGGAGGGCGGCGCGGCCCAGGACTTCCGCTGCTATCTGGTGGCCCACTCCATGGGCGGCCTGGTGGTGCGCGCCATGCTGCAGAACCCGGCGCTCAGCGATGCCGCGGCGCGGCGCGCGGTAGACAAGGTCTTCACCTATGCCACGCCGCACAACGGCATCGAGGCCGCGGGTCTCAAGCTGCCGGGCTGGCTGAGCCTGGCCGAGATCAACACCTTCAGCCATGCGCGCATGGCGGACTTCCTCAACCTCAAGCCGGTCTACGAGAAGTACAAGCGCGTGGACTTCCTGCCCGAGCAGGCCTTTCCCATCGACCGCTTCTTCTGCATGGTGGGCAGCAACCGCTCCGACTACAACGTGGCCCTGGGCCTGTCGCGAGCCTTTGCCGGCAATGGCAGCGATGGTCTGGTGAAGGTGGACAACGCCTCGGTCTGGGCCGTGGACCGGCAGCTGCGCATCAGCAAGACCAGCCCCACGGCCTATTGCTACCGCTCGCACTCGGGCTTCTTCGGCATCGTCAACAGCGAGGAGGCCTACCAGAACCTGGCGCGCTTCCTCTTCGGCGATGTGCGGGTGGACATCTGGATGCAGGTGGACGAGGTGCGCCTGCCCGAGAAGCTGCAAGAGCAAGCCGCCGAGGTGGAGGCGCTCTACCAGTTCGAGCTGCTGGCGCGGCCGCGCGGCAAGCGCTGGTTCCTGAGCCGGCGCACGGCCGAGGAGGACTCGCCCGCCTGCCGCACCCACGAGCAGCTCACCCGCCAGCAGGCCAGCGGCGGCAATCTGGTCTATCTCTCTACCGCCTTTCTGGCCAACCGTGCCAAGGTCAGCCAGCAGGACCGCACCCTGGCCTATGCCATGGACCTGGCGGTGCGTGTGCCGGACTATCAGGTGCGCAAGCGCTTCTGGCCCGACCAGCATTTCGAGGGCAGCCATCTCTTCCGCGACAGCCTGCTGGTCTCGCTGGAGCCGCCCGTCAACGAGGGCGGCGACTGGCGCATCCTGCACAGCTGGGAAAGTCAGCGCGTGGGCCAGGCCACCCAGGCCCTGAGCTACGAGGCGCTCAAGGGCGGGGCCATCAAGGTGGAGGTGGACCTGCCCGCGGGCAACAGCCGTCCGGGCATCAGTGGCAAGGCCTTGCTGATCGTGTCGGCCTGGAACTGAAGCAGCGGCTCTGGCATGGTTTAAGACTCGCCTAATTGAGGGGGCGCATCTTGGATGCCCTGGCCCACGCCATCAGGCGCGCGGCCCGCTTCCAAGGAGATGTCCATGAGTGATGGCAAGCACGGCGCCCCGGTCCTGGCCCTGCTGGCGGCTTTTGCCGCCGCGGGCGCCCAGGCCGCCCCGGAGTTCGACGAGGGAGCTTTCGAGCGCCGCCAGCAGCAGCAGGTCCAGCAGCAGCAGCAGGAGGCGCGCAGCGCGCTGAGCCTGCAGCTGCGTGCGGTGGAGGTGGAGCTCTACTGCGACCATCCGCGCCAGGCCCTGAACCTGATGCGCGAGGCGCGCGGCCAGCTCACGGCCGAGCTGGCCCCCGGCGAGGCCCGGCATGAGATGGAGCAGGCCATTTGGCATGTGCGTCACGGCGAGACGCGCGAGGCCATCGCCCTGCTGGAGCAGACCCGCGAGCGGCTGCAGCAGGGCTGAACTCGGCGCGATTTACTCGGTGCAGGCCTGGCGCACCGCACGCTCCCAGCCGGCCATCAGTTCGGCGGCGCGATCACGCGGCATGGTGGGCAGGAAGCGGCGCTCGGCGCGCCAGTGCTCGCCGAGTTCCTCCAGGCCGCTGTAGACCCCGGTGGCCAGGCCGGCCAGATAGGCCGCGCCCAGGGCCGTGGTCTCGATCACCTGGGGGCGCACCACCGGGATGCCCAGCAGATCGGCCTGGAACTGCATCAGCAGATTGTTGACGCAGGCGCCGCCGTCCACGCGCAGCTCGCTCACCGTGGCGCCGCCCGCGGCCACCGCGTCGCGGCTCATGGCCTGCAGCAGGGCGGCGCTCTGGAAGGCGATGCTTTCCAGCGCGGCGCGCGCGATGTGCGCGACGGTGGAGCCGCGCGTCAGGCCCACGATGGCGCCGCGCGCCTCGGCCTTCCAGTAGGGCGCGCCCAGGCCGGTGAAGGCCGGCACAAACATCACGCCGCCCGCGTCGGGCACGCTCTCGGCCAGGCTCTGCACCTCGCCACTGCCCTTGATGGCGTGCAGGCCATCGCGCAGCCACTGCACCACGGCACCGCCAATGAAGACACTGCCCTCCAGCGCGAACTCCGGCGTGGCCGTCGACTGCGCGGCGCTGGTCGTGATCAGGCCGTTGGCCGAGGTCTGGAACTGCGCGCCGGTGTGCATCAGCATGAAGCAGCCGGTGCCATAGGTGTTCTTGGCCATGCCGGCCTTGAAGCAGGCCTGGCCGAAGAGGGCGCTCTGCTGGTCGCCCGCGATGCCGCCAATGGTGATGGCGCCGCCCAGATGTTCGGCGGCCACGCGGCCATATTCGTGGGCCGAGGGATGGACGGTGGGGAGCACGGAGGCGGGAATGTCCAGCAGCTCCAGGAGCTCCTGGTCCCAGCGGTTCTCATGCACATTGAAGAGCATGGTGCGCGCGGCATTGCTCACGTCCGTGGCATGCACCTCGCCATTGCTCAGGCGCCAGACCAGCCAGCTGTCCACCGTGCCGAAGGCCAGTTCGCCGCGCTCGGCCTGCTCGCGGGCCTGGGGCACATGGTCCAGGATCCACTTGAGCTTGGTGCCGGAGAAGTAGGCGTCGATCACCAGACCGGTCTTGCCCTGCACCAGGGGGCCGTGGCCCTGCTCGCGCAGCCGGGCGCAGACGGGCTCGGTGCGGCGGTCCTGCCAGACGATGGCATTGTGGATCGGCTTGCCGCTCTCGCGCTCCCAGACCACGACCGTCTCGCGCTGATTGGTAATGCCGATGGCGGAAATGTCGGAGGCCTTGATATCGGCCTTGGCCAGGGCCTCGCGCGCGGTGGCGAGCTGGCTGTCCCAGATCTCCAGGGCGTCGTGCTCCACCCAGCCGGGCTGGGGATAGATCTGGCGGAACTCGCGCTGCGCCATCGCGACGATATGGCCGCGCGCATCGAAGACGATGGCGCGGGAGCTGGAAGTGCCTTGGTCCAGGGCGAGCAGGTAGGTCATGGGTCTCTCGTCTTGTGTGTGCCAGCCGGCGTGATCAGTCTGCGACCACCAGTTCGACGCCGGCGTCGTTCAGCAGGGCGGGGAAGGGCTCGGGCGGGGCGGCGTCGGTGCAGATCAGGTCGATCTGGGGCAGGCGCGCCACCTCGGCCATGGCGGGGCGGTTGAACTTGCTCTGGTCGGCCACCACCCAGACCTCGCGGGCGTGTTCGATGATGGTGCGGGCCACCATGACCTCGCGGTAGTCGAAGTCGCGCAGGCTGCCGTCGCTCTCGATGCCCGAGATGCCGATCAGGCCGATGTCCACCTTGAACTGGCGGATGAAGTCCACCGCTGCCTCGCCCACCACGCCGCGGTCGCGGTGGCGCACGGTGCCGCCCACCATGACCAGCTCGCAGTCCGGGTTGTCGCTGAGGATGCTGGCCACATTGAGGTTGTTGGTGATGATGCGCAGGCCCTTGTGCTGCAGCAGCTCGCGCGCCACCGCCTCGGTGGTGGTGCCCAGGTTCAGGATCAGGGAGCAACCATTGGGAATGCGCTGGGCGATGGCGCGCGCGATGCGCGCCTTGCCCTCGGCCTGCAGGGCCTGGCGCTGGCGATAGGCGATGTTCTCGGTGGTGCTGGCGGGCACGCGCACGCCGCCGTGAAAGCGCGCCACCAGGCCGGCTTCGGCCAGGCGCTGCACATCGCGGCGCACGGTCTGCAGGGTCACGCCGAACTTCTCGGCCAGGGCCTCGACGCTGACCGAGCCCCGGGCGCGCACCTCCTGCAGCAGTTCATTCAGTCGGGGGTGGCTGGGCATCATGGCGAGCAAGTGTAGGTGTGGCGCGAGCGCACCGCTTTGGGGTGTCGGCGAGCCTAAAGCGAAGCAAAACGAACAAGAAGCCGGGTTAACCCTGGGATAAATCGCACCAAAACGCGTTAAAAAGAAAAAAGAAGAACAAAATAGCGAACCTCAGATTCGCTTACCCGGAGACCCCCTCGTGAACGCACAGCCTGCTGCTGCCCCCGCATCTGCCACCCCGAACGCCTACGACGTGCTGGTCGTGGGCGGCGGCATCAATGGCGCCGGCATTGCACGCGACCTGGCCGGCCGCGGCTGGAAGGTGCTGCTGGCCGAGCGCGACGATTTCGCCGCGCACACCTCCTCCTCGTCCACCAAGCTCATCCACGGCGGCCTGCGCTATCTGGAGTACTACGAGTTCTCCCTGGTGCGCAAGGCCCTGCAGGAGCGCGAGGTGCTGCTCAAGAGCGCCCCCCACATCATGTGGCCGCTGCGCTTCGTGATGCCGCACGACCCCGCCATGCGCCCGGCCTGGATGATCCGCGCTGGCCTCTTCCTCTACGACCACCTGGCGCGCCGCGAGGTGCTGCCGGGTTCCAATGGCGTGAACCTGCGGACCTCGCCGGTGGGCAAGCCGCTCAAGCCCATCTACACCCGCGGTTTCGTCTACTCCGATGGCTGGGTGGATGACGCCCGCCTGGTGCTGCTGAACGCGCTGGACGCCCAGGAGAAGGGCGCCGAGCTGCTGACGCGCAGCCCCGTGACTGCCGTGCAGCGCGAGGCCGATGGCTGGGTGGCCACGATCAGCACGCCGCAGGGCGAGCGCCGTGTGCGCGCCCGCGCCCTGGTGAATGCCGCCGGTCCCTGGGCCGAGAGCTTCCTGCGCGAGGTGGCGCGCCCGGCCCGCGGCGAAGCCCTGGCCACCAAGAGCCTGCGCCTGGTCAAGGGCAGCCACATCATCGTCAAGCGCTGCTTCGAGCACGACCACGCCTACATCTTCCAGAACCCCGACAAGCGCATCATCTTCGCCATCCCCTACGAGCAGGACTACACCCTGATCGGCACCACGGATGTGGAGCTGCCGCCCGAGGCCCTGGCCGGCCTGTCCAAGGCCCAGATCGATGCCCAGGAGGTGGACTACCTCTGCGAGCAGGCCAGCCGCTACTTCGCCAAGCCGGTGAGCCGCGAGGACGTGGTCTGGAGCTATGCCGGCGTGCGCCCCCTGCTGGATGACGCCTCGGGCGACCCCTCCGCCGTCACCCGCGACTACCTGCTGGAAAGCAATACCCAGGGTGCGCCGCTGCTGAGCGTGTGGGGCGGCAAGATCACCACCTTCCGCAAGCTGGCCGAGGACGCGGCCGATCTGGTGGGCGAGATGCTGGGCAACAAGCGTGCGCCCTGGACCGAGAAGGCCCATCTGCCGGGCGGCGATCTCAAGGAATGGATCGGCGCGCCGCGCCGGCCCGACACCGACTTCGAGCGCCTGGTCACCGCCGTGCGCCAGCGCCATATCTGGCTGCCGGAGAGCCTGGCGCGGCGCCTGTGCCGGGCCTACGGCGCGCGCGTGGGTCGCGTGCTGGGCGGCGCGGGCAGCCTGAGCGAGCTGGGTGCCGAGGTGGCGCCGAGCCTGTACGAGATCGAGCTGCGCTATCTGCAGCGCGAGGAATGGGCGCGCAGCGCCGAGGATGTGCTGTGGCGCCGCTCCAAGCTGGGTCTGCACTACAGCGAGGCGCAACGCGCCGCGGTGGCCGACTGGTTCGCGGCCCATCCGCACGCCGGCGGCTGAGTTCCAGCCCGCCATCGCTGCCGAGAAGACGCAAGAGAACCTGGAGACAAGCGACGATGCAATTGAGCCTGCAAGGCCTCAGCCATCGGGTCGGTGCCGCCGAGCACCTGTACCCCATGGAGCTGACGCTGCAACCCGGTGTGGTCACCGTGCTGCTGGGCGCGACCCAGGCCGGCAAGACCACGCTGATGCGCCTGATGGCGGGCCTGGACCGGCCCAGCTCGGGCCGGGTGCTGGTGGACGGCCAGGACGTGACCGGCGTGCCGGTGCGCGATCGCAATGTCGCGATGGTGTATCAGCAGTTCATCAACTACCCCTCGATGACGGTGCGCGACAACATCGCCTCGCCGCTGAAGCTGCGCGGCGGGCTGGACCGCGCGGCCATCACCAAGCAGGTGGATGCCCTGGCCCAGAAGCTGCACATCGAGATGCACCTGGACAAGCTACCCGAACGAGCTCTCCGGCGGCCAGCAGCAGCGAACGGCGCTCGCCCGCGCCATTGTCAAGAATGCCAGCCTCGTGCTGCTCGACGAGCCGCTCGCCAACCTCGACTACAAGCTGCGCGAGGAACTGCGCCTCGAACTGCCGAAGATCTTCGCCGCGTCCGGCGCCATCTTCGTCTATGCGACGACCGAGCCGTCCGAGGCGCTGCTTCTCGGCGGCAACACGGCGGTGATGGATGCCGGCGAGCTGCTGCAGTACGGCCCCACGGCCGAGGTCTTCCACAAGCCGGCCTCGCTGCGCGTGGCCCGCGCCTTCAGCGATCCGCCCATGAACCTGCTGCCGGCCACGGGCCGCGGCGCCAGCGTGGAGCTCAAGCCCGGTCTGAGCCTGGCCTTGGCGGCCCAAGGCCCGGTGACCGTGGGCCTGCGCGCCAATGCCCTGCGCCTGAATGCGCAGCCGGGTGATCTCGAGCTGCGCGGCCGCGTGGAGCTGGCCGAGATCTCGGGCTCGGACACCTTCGTCCACGTGCACAGCGAGGTGGGCGAGCTGGTGGCCCAGCTCAGCGGCGTGCACTACTTCGAGCTGGGCGCCTCGCTCAGCCTCTTCCTCAACGCCGGCCAGGCCTATGTCTTCGACGCCGCGGGCGCCCTGGCCATTGCGCCGGAAAGGCTGGGCCGCTGAGATGGCACGCATTGATCTGGACCTGGCCCACGCCTACCGTCCCAACCCGCAGAGCGACGCCGACTACGCCCTGCTGCCCCTGAAGATGAGCTTTGAAGATGGGGGCGCCTATGCGCTGCTCGGCCCCTCGGGCTGCGGCAAGACCACGCTGCTCAACATCATCTCTGGCCTGCTGCAGCCGTCCGAAGGCCGCATCCTGTTCGACGGCAAGGACGTGACCTACCTGTCGACGCAGGAGCGCAACATCGCGCAGGTCTTCCAGTTCCCGGTCATCTACGACACGATGACGGTTTACGACAATCTCGCCTTCCCGCTGCGCAACCGCGGCGTGGCCGAGCCGGAAGTCGACCGCCGTGTCCGTGAAATCCTCGAGATGATCGATCTTGCCGGCTGGGCGAAGAAGACGGCGCGTGGCCTCACCGCCGACCAGAAGCAGAAGATCTCGCTCGGCCGCGGCCTCGTGCGCAACGACGTCAACGCCATTCTCTTCGACGAGCCCCTGACCGTCATCGATCCGCACATGAAGTGGGTGCTGCGCTCGCAGCTCAAGAAGCTGCACCGCCAGTTCGGTTTCACCATGGTCTATGTCACGCATGACCAGACCGAGGCGCTGACCTTCGCCGACAAGGTCGTCGTCATGTATGACGGCCAGATCGTGCAGATCGGCACGCCGGCCGAGCTGTTCGAGAAGCCGCGCCACACCTTCGTCGGCTACTTCATCGGCTCGCCGGGCATGAACGTGCTGCCGGCGCGCTTCAAGAGCTCGGGCGTGATCGAGGTGGCGGGGCAGGACCTGCCCCTGGCCTTCGGCATCCTCTACCAGCAGCTGGAAGCGGCGCGCGAGTTCACCCTGGGCGTGCGCCCCGAGTATGTGGGCCTGGCCGAGGCCGCCAGCCCCGGCACCTTGCGTGCCGAGGTGCAGCAGGTGCAGGACATCGGCACCTACTGGCTGCTGACGGCCCGCGTCGGCGGCCAGACGCTCAAGCTGCGCCTGAACGCGCAGAGCCGGCCGCCCGCGCCCGGCGCCGAGGTCTGGCTGCAGGTGCTGGGCGCCCACACCTGCTTCTACGGCCGGGATGAACAGCTGATCAACGTCAAGGAGGGGCTGGCCGCATGAGCGCAACAACAAAGCCCATCAATCAGAAGGCCTGGTTCCTGGTGCTCCCGGTCTTCATCTGCGTGGCCTTCTCGGCCATCCTGCCCCTGATGACCGTGGTGAACTACTCGGTGCAGGACATCATCTCGCCCGAGCGCCGCGTCTTCGTGGGCGTGGAATGGTTCACCGCCGTCATGCGCGACGAGGAACTGCACGGCGCCCTGCTGCGCCAGCTGGGCTTCTCGGCCGCGGTGCTGGCGGTGGAGATTCCGCTGGGCATCGCCCTGGCCCTGTCCATGCCCGCCCAGGGCTGGGAGGCCTCGGCCGTGCTGGTGATCGTGGCGCTGCCGCTGCTCATTCCGTGGAACGTCGTCGGCACCATCTGGCAGGTCTTCGGCCGCGTCGACATCGGCCTGCTCGGCCGCGTGCTCGACGGGCTAGGCTTCGACTATAACTATGTCAACGACGTCTTCGATGCCTGGGCGACGCTCATCGTCATGGACGTCTGGCACTGGACGAGCCTCGTCGTGCTGCTGTGCTATGCCGGTCTCGTCTCGATCCCGGAGGCCTATTACCAGGCCGCCAAGATCGACGGCGCCTCGCGCTGGGCCGTGTTCCGCTACATCCAGCTGCCGAAGATGAAGCGCGTCCTGCTCATCGCCTTCCTGCTGCGCTTCATGGACAGCTTCATGATCTATACCGAACCCTTCGTCGTCACCGGCGGCGGTCCGGGCAACTCGACCACGTTCCTTTCGATCGACCTCGTCAAGATGGCGATCGGCCAGTTCGACCTTGGCCCGGCCGCGGCCATGTCCATCATCTACTTCCTGATCATCCTGCTGCTGTGCTTCATCCTCTACAACTGGATGCAGGCCCTCGGTCAGGCCGAAAAGACGGAGGCCGCCCATGGATGAGCGCCGTTTCAAAAAACGGACGATCTTCCTGATCGCCTACCTGGTCTTTGCCCTGCTGCCGATCTACTGGCTCGTCAACATGAGCTTCAAGACGAACCAGGAGATCACCGGCGTCTTCTCGCTGTGGCCGCAGCAGCCGACGCTGCGGAACTATGCCGTCATCTTCACCGATCCGGCCTGGTATTCCGGCTATATCAACTCGATCCTCTATGTGGTGCTCAACACGATCATCTCGATCTCCGTGGCACTGCCGGCGGCCTACGCCTTCTCGCGCTACCGCTTCCTCGGCGACAAGCACCTGTTCTTCTGGCTGCTCACCAACCGCATGGCGCCGCCCGCCGTCTTCGCGCTGCCGTTCTTCCAGCTCTATTCGGCCTTCGGCCTGATCGACACGCATATCGCCGTCGCCATCGCGCATTGCCTGTTCAACGTGCCGCTCGCCGTCTGGATCCTCGAAGGCTTCATGTCGGGCGTGCCGAAGGAGATCGACGAGACCGCCTATATCGACGGCTATTCGTTCCCGAAGTTCTTCGCCAAGATCTTCGTGCCGCTGATCGCCTCCGGCATCGGTGTCGCCGCCTTCTTCTGCTTCATGTTCTCCTGGGTCGAACTGCTGATTGCCCGCACGCTGACGACGACGGACGCAAAGCCCATCGCCGCCACGATGACGCGCACGGTCTCGGCCTCCGGCATGGACTGGGGCGTGCTTGCCGCCGCCGGCGTGCTGACCATCATCCCCGGCGCGCTCGTGATCTATTTCGTCCGCAATTACATCGCCAAGGGCTTCGCCCTGGGGAGGGTCTGAGGAGAGACCAAGATGTTCGACTGGATGTACTGGACCACGCCGGTGGCAACCTTCTTCGCCTGCATCGTGCTGATGCTGATCGGCATGACCGTCTGGGAGCTGAAGTCGCCCACCACGCTGCGCAAGGGCTTCCTGCCGCTCAAGACCACGCGCGGCGACCGGCTCTTTATCGGCCTGCTGACGGCGGCCTATATCAATCTGGCCTTTGTGGGCCTGGCTGGCCGCATGGCCGAATGGTTCTCGCTGGAGAGCGAGCCCAGCGTGTGGATCAGCTTTGTTGCGTCGATGGCCGTGCTGGCCCTGATCATGCGCCGCGGCTGAGGCCCTGATGTTCGAGGATTCGGCCCTTCACTCCCCCGGGGCCGCGTCGCGCTGATCGGGGGATCATCTTTGTTCGACAGAGGAGACAAGCGTGCAATTCAAGAAGACGACAAAGTACACCGCGCTGGCCACGGCAGCCCTGCTGGCCCTGGGCGCGACGCAGGGCGCCTGGGCCGGTGAGCCCGAGGCCAAGAAGTGGATCGATGCCGAGTTCCAGCCCAGCACCCTGAGCAAGGACCAGCAGATGGCCGAGATGAAGTGGTTCATCGAAGCCGCCAAGAAGCTGCAGGCCAAGGGCGTGAAGGAAATCAAGGTCGTTTCGGAAACCATCACCACGCATGAATACGAATCGAAGGTCCTCGCACCGGCCTTCACGGCGATCACCGGCATCAAGATCACGCACGACCTGATCGGCGAAGGCGACGTCATCGAGAAGCTCCAGACGCAGATGCAGTCGGGCGAGAACATCTACGACGCCTATGTCAACGACTCGGACCTCATTGGCACCCACTGGCGCTACCAGCAGGCCCGTTCGCTGACCGACTTCATGGCCAATGAAGGCAAGGACGTCACCAACCCGGATCTCGATCTCAAGGACTTCATCGGCACGTCCTTCACGACCGCGCCGGATGGCAAGCTCTACCAGCTTCCCGACCAGCAGTTCGCGAACCTCTACTGGTTCCGCTACGACTGGTTCAACGACGAGAAGAACAAGGCGGACTTCAAGGCGAAGTACGGCTACGACCTCGGCGTTCCCGTCAACTGGTCCGCTTACGAGGACATCGCCGAGTTCTTCACCGGCCGCGAGATCGACGGCAAGAAGGTCTATGGCCACATGGACTACGGCAAGAAGGACCCGTCGCTCGGCTGGCGCTTCACCGACGCCTGGCTGTCGATGGCCGGCAACGGCGACAAGGGCATTCCGAACGGTCTGCCGGTCGATGAATGGGGCATCAAGGTCAATGAGAAGTCGCAGCCGGTCGGCTCGTGCGTTGCCCGTGGCGGCGACACCAACGGTCCGGCAGCCGTCTACTCGATCGAGAAATACCTGGAGTGGCTGAAGGCCTACGCTCCGGCCTCCGCCGGTGGCATGACCTTCTCCGAATCCGGCCCGGTTCCGTCTCAGGGCGAGATCGCCCAGCAGATGTTCACCTATACGGCGTTCACCGCCGACTTCGTGAAGGAAGGCCTGCCGGTCGTGAATGCGGACGGTACGCCGAAGTGGCGCTTCGCCCCCTCGCCGCATGGCGTCTACTGGAAGGACGGCATGAAGCTCGGCTACCAGGACGTGGGTTCCTGGACGCTGATGAAGTCCACCCCGGATGACCGCGCCAAGGCCGCCTGGCTCTATGCGCAGTTCGTGACGTCCAAGACCATCGACGTGAAGAAGAGCCATGTCGGCCTCACCTTCATTCGCCAGTCCACGCTCGACCACAAGTCCTTCACGGACCGTGCGCCGAAGCTCGGCGGTCTGGTCGAGTTCTACCGTTCGCCGGCCCGCATTCAGTGGTCGCCGACCGGCACGAACATTCCGGACTATCCGAAGCTGGCCCAGCTGTGGTGGCAGAACGTGGCCCAGGCCGTGACCGGCGAGAAGACCCCGCAGGCCGCCATGGACACCCTGGCTGACGAGATGGACCAGGTGATGGGTCGCCTGGAGCGCGCCGGCATGGCCAAGTGCGCGCCCAAGCTGAACAAGAAGGAAGACCCCAAGAAGTGGCTGTCCGACAAGGGCGCACCCTGGGCCAAGCTGGCCAATGAGAAGCCCAAGGGCGAGACCATCGCCTACGACAAGCTGCTCAACGCCTGGAAGGAAGGCCGCGTGCGCTAAACCGCGCGTCCCCGGCCCGCCCGGCCTCGCCGGGCCGGGCTGAGATCCGACCCCACGCCGCCTTTCGGGCGGCGTTTTTCATGCGCTGGCGCAACAGGTGCAGCGGCATTTGGTGAACCCCGCGTAGCCGCGGTAAGCAGCGGTTACGGCCGTGCGCTTTTGCCGCCTTCGGCGGACCCGCGCTCGGGACAATCGCGGCCATGCAAGTCCTCCGCCCCGCCTCCTCGTCCGCCCGCCTGCTGCCCGCGCTGACCCTGCTCTCCAGTCTGCTGCTGGCCGCCTGCGGCGGCGGTGGCGGCAGCGACAGCAGCAGCAACCCCGACAGCACCGCCAGCGCCACGCCCGGTACCGCCACCCCCCCAGCACCCCGACCACGCCCAGCACGCCGACCCCACCCACGGTCGCGCCCGCCGATTCCGGCCTCAGCAGCGCCCAGCAATGCGAGCTGAGCGACTTCCAGGCCGAGCTGCTGCGCCTGGTGAACGAGCGGCGCGCGCGCGGCGCGGTCTGCGGCGCCGAGGCCCTGCCCGCCGCCCCGGCCCTGAGCTGGAAGGCCAGCCTGGCCCAGGGCGCGGCACGCCATTCGCAGGACATGGTGGACAAGAACTTCTTCAGCCACACCGGCTCGGACGGCAGCAATGCCGGCCAGCGCATCAGCGCCGCGGGCTACAGCTGGAGCCGCTGGGGCGAGAACATCGCCTATGGCTACACCAGCAGCGCCGCCGTCGTGGACGGCTGGATGAAGAGCGAGGGCCACTGCCGCAACATCATGAACGCCGCCTTCACCGAGATGGGCCTGGCCTGCGTGCGCCAGAGCCAGAGCAACAGCGCCAGCAGCATCCGCTGGGCCTGGACCCAGGTGCTGGCCACGCCGCGCTGAGGCCTCAGGCCGCCTCGGCCCCCAGCGCGCAGCAGCGGTCGCGGCCGGCGGCCTTGGCCTGGTAGAGCGCGCGGTCGGCGCGCTGGTAGACCTCGCGCGCGCTGTCGGTGGGCCGCGCGGGCGTGAGCCCGGCCGAGGCGCTGTAGGCCAGCATGGGATGCTCGGCCAGGGGCCGGGCCTCACGCAGGCGCTGCAGCAGGCGCTCCACGATGAGCAGGCCCTGGGGCGCCTCCACATCGGCCAGCAGCAGCATGAACTCCTCGCCGCCCAGGCGGCCGCAGGCGTCGCCGCGCCGCGTGCTGAGCTGGAGCTGGCGCGCGAAGTCGCACAGCACCCGGTCACCGGCCTCATGGCCCAGGCCGTCGTTGATCTGCTTGAAGCGGTCCAGGTCCAGCAGCACCACGGCCAGGCGGGCCTGCGGCTGCTCGCGCAGGCGCTGCAGCTGCTCGTCCAGCAGCTGCAGCACATGGGCGCGGTTGCTCAGCCCGGTCATGGCATCGCTCTGGGCGGCGCGCAGCGCGCGGTCGCGTTCCTGGCGCAGGGCGCGGCCCCCGGTCTTGAGCGCGGTGATGTCGCTGGCGCTGCAATACATCCAGCCACTGGGCAGCAGGGTCTCGCTCATCCAGATCCAGCGCCCATCGGCCAGATCGGCCTCGAAGGCGCGGAAAGGCAGCTTGCCCCGGCGCGAGGCCGCGGCCGCCAGCCAGGCCTCCAGGTCCGGGCTGGAGACCACGCTGCCGCGCTGCGCCAGCGCATTGCGGCGCATCATCGCCAGCCAGGTGGTCTGGCCGTCGGGCTCGGCGTGGAAGGCGGCGCGGAAGGCCGGGTTGGCGTAGCGCAGCACATCGCGATCGTCGAACACCGCCAGCAGCTGGGGGCTGGCCTCGTGCAGGGCCAGCAGCTGTTCCAGCAGCTGCGCCTGATCGTGCGGGAGGGTGTCCATGGTGGCGGCTCGTGTCGGTCTCAGCCCTGCGGTGCCGGCAGCGCGTGCAGGGCCCTGCCATCGTCCTCGAAGCTGCGCAGATTCTCCAGCGTGGTGGCGGCAATCGCGGCCAGCGCGTCGCTGGTGAAGAAGCCCTGGTGGCCGGTGATCAGCACATTGGGGAAGGTGAGCAGGCGGGCCAGCACATCGTCCTGCAGGGCCTCGCCGGAGAGGTCGCGGAAGAAGCAGTCGCCTTCCTCCTCGTACACATCCAGGGCCAGGCCGCCCAGCCGACCGCGCTTGAGCGCGTCGATGGCGGCGCGGGCATCCAGCACCGCACCGCGGCTGGTGTTCAGCAGCAGGGCGCCGGGCTT
This sequence comes from Shinella sp. XGS7, assembly GCF_020535565.1. Classification (NCBI taxonomy): domain Bacteria; kingdom Pseudomonadati; phylum Pseudomonadota; class Alphaproteobacteria; order Hyphomicrobiales; family Rhizobiaceae; genus Shinella; species Shinella sp. XGS7. Next base: position 1,320,662 of record NZ_CP084758.1, read on the forward strand.
CATGCGCGCCAGGGCGGCGGCATCGATCAGGTGATGGGTCTGCGGCGTCAGCGGGCAGTGCAGGCTCACGATATCGCTGTGCGCCAGCAGCTCTTCCAGCCCCACATAGCGCAGGCCCAGGGCCTCGCAGTCGGGATTGGGCCGCGGGTCGTGACCCAGCAGCCGGCAGCCGAAGCCCGCGCCCAGGATGCGCGCCAGGCAGGCGCCGATCTTGCCCGTGCCCACCAGGCCCACGGTGCGCCCGTGCAGATCGAAGCCCAGCAGGCCGTCCAGCGCGAAATTGCCTTCGCGCACCCGGGCATGGGCGCGGTGGATCTTGCGGTTCAGGCTCAGCAGCAGGGCGGCCGCATGTTCGGCCACCGCGTGGGGCGAGTACTCAGGCACCCGTGCCACCACCAGGCCCAGGCGGGCCGCGGCGGCCAGGTCCACCTGGTTGTAGCCCGCGCAGCGCAGCAGCACCAGGCGCAGACCCTGGGCCGCCAGGGCTTCCAGCACCGGTGCATCCAGCCTGTCGTTCACGAACACGCACACGGCCCGCGCGCCGTCGGCTGCCGCCACGGTGGCGGGCTCCAGGCGCGCCTCCAGATAGTCGAAACGCCAGCGCCGGCCGCCGGGATCGGCCGCGGCGCGGGCCTGCTCCAGGAACTCGCGGTCGTAGGGGCGGGCGCTGTAGACCAGCACCCGGGAGGTTTCGGTGGCTTGCGGCGAGCTCATGGCCTAGCCTAGCGCAGCGCGGGCGCTTTGTTCAGCCACCCCGACCCTGAAACATCAGGCGTTCCGCCAGCTCGCGCTGGGCCACGGGCAGGGTGGCGCTGGCGGCGATCAGGCGCAGGGCCTGCTCGCAGCTGCTGCCGCTGCCGGCGCCGGGGCGCCAGAGTCCGGCCAGCAGGCCCGGCGCCTGGGCACCCAGGCTGCGCCGCACCACCTCCAGCTCCACGGCATTGGGCGGGCGCGGCAGCCAGCGCGGCGGCTCGGCCTGGGCGGCCGCGGCCAGCCAGCTGCTCTCCCGCGCCTGCAGCTCCTCGGGCAGCTGGCGGTGCAGGCTCAGCTCGCCGGCCAGACGCGCGCGGCAGCGCTCGCTGCCCTGCTGGCCCAGGCTGGCGCGCAGCTGGGCGCCGAGCAGCTGCAGATAGCGGCGGCGCAGCTCGGGCGGCAGGCCCGTGATCAAGTCGGGCAGGCGCGGCGCCAGGCTGCGCAGCGCGGCCTGCTGGGCGGCTTCGTCCGCCTGCTCGGGGCCGGTGGCCGGGGCCTGGCGGGCGGCCAGCATGGCGGCGCCGGCCTCGTCCAGCAGGCCGGGGAAGCGCTGCTCCAGCTGGTACCAGCTGGGGTTGGCGCGCAGGGCCTCGGCATGGGCCCGGGCCTGGCCGGCCTCGGCCCCCTCGGGCAGGCTCACGCTCAGGGTCAGCGGCGGCGCCTGCACCAGGGACTGGCTCACCAGCTCCTCATGCTTGGGGTACCACATGCTGTGCGGCGGGGTGCGCAGGGTGCGTTCGATGAAGGACTCGGGCAGACCCATGCGGCGGTAGGTGGCGGCCAGCTCGCGGTTGGCCATCTCGTCGAACACCGGGTTGAAGGTGCCGCTGGAGGCGCGGTGAAAGCCCAGCTGGGCGCCGGGCATGAGCTGGCGCCGGCCGCCGGCCAGGAAGACCAGGGTGCAGGCGCTTTCGCAGCCGCCCACGGCCCGCGTGTCGGCTCCCGCCTTGCGCACCATCTCCACCATGCGCTCGGCTTCGAAGACCCGGCCGCCGGGCGAGTGCAGCTCCACCAGGCGCAGGGGCTCGGGGCGCCCGGCCAGCAGGGTCTGCAGCCGGGTGGCGTCACCCATGCCGATGGGGCCGCTCAGGCGCAGGGTGCGGCCGTCGCCGGAGAGCGTGAGCTCGGCCTGACCGATGGGGTCGCGGCCGCGGGCCAGCTGCCAGTACTCGTCCATCTGCGGGCCGAAGCCCACCAGGGCCGAGGCCAGCAGCTGCACGGTGGAGCCCAGCAGCAGCAGGCGGGTGAGCCAGGTCCACAGGGCCCGGCCGCCCTCGCGCAGATAGCGGCTGGCGGCGCGCCAGGCGCCCACGATGCACCAGACATCGATCACGATCAGCAGGGGCCAGGCCAGCAGCACCGCGATGCTGCCCGCCTGCAGGGCCTCGCCCTTGAGGCTGATCCAGGTCATCAGCGCGGTGAGCGCGGCGCCCAGGGGCAGGGAGAGCAGGATGTTGTTGATCCAGAAGGCCTGGACCAGGCTGAGCTGGCCGCGCCAGTGGCGGATCAGGTAGCCGTCTTCGTCGCGGGCGGTGCTGCCGTCGCGGCGCTGGCGCTTGAGCACCCGGGTGCCGGCCAGGCGGTCGTGCCAGGCGCGCCGTTCGGGGTCCCACAGCACCCACAGAAAGCCCAGGCCCAGGGGCAGGGCCGAGAGCCCGTAGCCCAGCCAGCGCAGCAGGGCCTGCACCAGGCTGGGCCGCTGACCGGTCTGCGCGTCCACCACCCGCACGCCCAGGAAGAGCTTGCCCGGCGTGGCGCCCTGCCAGGCCCACAGGGCCACGGCCAGCAGGCCCGGCAGCAGCCAGTTGATGAGCAGGCTCAGGGGCCGGCGGTCGTCCAGGCGCGCGATGGGCTCGCCATAGGCCAGCCACATCAGGGGCATGCTCAGGGCCAGCATCAGCAGCGCATCCAGCAGCAGGGCCCAGGCCCGCGCGCCAAAGCCGGCCGGCGGGGGCAGGCGGCGCGGCGCGCGCCGGGGCGGCGGGCGCAGGTCCGGCCCGGCGGGGGCGGGCAGGGGCTCGGCGGTGGGCAGGCGGTCGGGTTCCAGGCCCAGCACGATGATCTCGTCCGGCTTGGGGGGCTCTTGCATGATGGGGCGCTCCCTGCGCGTGATGGCTTCTTCTGCCGGCACTCTAGCCGGGCGGCGGGGCGCTCAGCGCCCGAGAAACGGCAGATTTGTCACGCGAGTCGCCGCGCTGGCGGGGGAGGGGGCTCGGCGCGCCGCTCAGCGGTCCAGCAGGGGAAAGCGCTCGGGGTCCACCAGGCTCTGGCTGGTGCGCAGCACCTGGCCCGCCTTGAAATGCACATTGAAGCGCAGCAGGTAGCCGCCCTGGTCGGGCGTCACGTTCCAGTCCCAGACCTCCTCGCCGCTGTTGGCAAAGAAGACGCGGCTGCGCTCGCGGCCCAGGCGGCGGCTCACCTGCTCGGGGCTCATGCCGGGCCGTATGGTGCTGAAGCGGCTGGCCTCGTTGAGCGTTTCCTCCACGCCCAGCAGGCGGCCGCTGCGGTCCAGGCGCACCAGATAGCAGGTGCGGCCGAAGGGCTGGGACGAATACTCCAGGGTCTCGCCGCCGTCCTCGTTGGCCCAGCGGCGCACCGGCGCGCCATAGCGGGCCTGCACATCCTGGGCGCTGCTGAGCCCGATCTGCAGGGCCGGGTCATGGTCCAGCGTGGCGCAGCCCGCCAGCAGCATCAGGGCGGGCAGCAGGCCGAGCAGGGGGCGGAGCAGGCGCATCGCGGTCAGCGGGGGTGAGGGCGGGTCGCCTCGATTATTCCGCAGCTCGCCCGGCGTGGCCGGCGCGGTCAAGCTCGGGTCAGCTGGGCGTCGCACAGTGGGGCATCGCAGTTCTTTGCCGAAAGCGCCCATGACGATGAAGACGGATGCCCAAGACCTGTACCGCCACAAGCGCCGCAGCCCGGCCGAGGCCCTGGACCTGCTGCGCGATGGGGATTTCATCATCGTGCCCACCGGCGTGGCCGAGCCGCCGGCCCTGCTGACGGCGCTCTCGGAGCAGCGGCGGCGCTTCCACGATGTGAAGGTGGCCCAGATCCTGCCGATCCGCAAATTCGGCTACTTCGATCCCGAGACCTCGGCCCATGTGCGGCATATGGCCTTTTTCTTCGGCGCGGCCTCCCGCCCCGGTGGCCAGGCGGGCTGGATCGACTTCATCCCCAGCTATTTCTCGGAGATGCCCCAGCTGATCGCGCGCGGCCAGATCCCGGCCGATGTGGTCTTCGCCCTGGCCTCGCCCATGGATGCGCACGGCTATTTCTCCCTGAGCCTGGGCGCGGACTACACCATGGCGGCCCTGGCCAAGGCGCGCGCCATCGTGCTCGAGGTGAACCCGAACGTGCCCTATGCCTATGGCGCCTGCCAGGTGCATGTGTCCCAGATCAGCGCCCTGGTGGAGGACGAGACCCCGGTGCTGGAGGTGGGCCTGCCCAGCATCGGCCCGGTGCAGGAGGCCATCGGCAAGTATGTGGCCGAGATGATCGAGGACGGCTCCACCCTGCAGATCGGCTACGGCGGCATTCCGGACGCGGTGGTGATGCAGCTCAGCGCCAAGCGCGATCTGGGCGTGCACACCGAGATGATTGGCGACGGCATCCTCAGCCTGGTCGAGTGTGGCGCCGTGACCAACCGGCGCAAGAACTACCTGCCCGGCAAGATGGTGGCCACCTTTGCCCTGGGCTCGCGCAAGCTCTACGACTTCATGCACCGCAACCCGGGCCTGGAGATGCATCCGGTGGACTTCACCAACGATCCCTATCTGGCCGGCCAGAACGACAAGCTGGTGGCCATCAACGCCACCCTGCAGATCGATCTGCTGGGCCAGTGCGGCTCGGAAAGCCTGGCCCACAAGCCCTACTCGGGCACCGGCGGCCAGGTGGACTTTGTGCGCGCCGCCAACCGCTCGCAGGGCGGCAAGGCCTTCATCGTGCTGCCCTCCACGGCCAAGGACGACAGCATCTCGCGCATCGTGCCCACGCTCTCGCCCGGCACCCATGTGACCACGGGCAAGAACGATATCAACTACGTGGTCAGCGAGTACGGCGTGGCCCAGCTGCGCGGCAAGAGCGCCAAGCAGCGGGCGCAGGAGATGATTGCCATCGCCCACCCGGACTTCCGTGCCGAGCTGCGCGAGGCGGCGCGCGCCCTGCAGCTGCTGTGACAATCGTCCCCATCTCGGGCGGGGTGGATGGGGGAGCGATGCGGATTGGCGGCGCGAAGGCGGTGGCCCTGGCGGGCCTGTTGTTGCTGCTACTGCTGCTGCTGCTCGCCGGCGCTGCCCGGGCCCAGGGCGCAGCCCCCTGCACCGTGGTCTATGGCCATGGCCGCAACCACGACGCGAGCCAGCCCCAGCAGAACCGTTTCTGGGACGGGCTCAACGCCGAGTTCCATGCCGCGGTCCTGCGCGCCTGGCAGGCGCCTGAACGTCCGGTTCGACCCTTGCTGCTGCCGGTGGCCGCCACCGACCTGGGCCGCAATCTGGCCCAGCTGATGGCCCTGGCGAGCGAGCGGGGCTGCTCCCGCGTGCTGGAGACCGCCCTCTTTGCCGACTACGAGAGCGGCAGCCTGGTGGCGCGCCTGCGCCTGTATCCCCTGCACGGCAGCCTGGGGCCGCTGGCGGCGCCCGGGCGGCTCAGCGTGGGCGCGCCTCTGCTGACCCAGCAGCGCGAGTTCGAGCTCACGCCGCGCAGTCTGGAGCGCCTGCGGCCCGAAGCCCTGGGCGCCGAGCTGGCGGCTCAGGCCCTGCAAGACCTGGCCCCCTAGAAGGGCTAGGGCCTGTTAACACTAGGGCAGCAGGTCGCGTTGTGGCCAGAAAGGCCGCAGGCAAGGCGCAAACCGCAGCCGGGTTGGACACCCGGCGAGGATTTGCAACGCCGCATGCGGCCTTTCTGACCACAACCCTGCGGGAAGGCCCGCCCCAAGAAGCCACTCGTCGTTGCACCGCTAGCCCGCACACGAGTGCGGGCGGCGCGCTGCGCCTAGATTGGCCCCTTGGGGTGGGCCTTCGCGGCCTACTGCCCTAGTGTTAACAGGCCCTAGACCGCGCGCTCCGGCGCCGGAGCGGGCGAGGGCGCACGCGGCAGCTCCAGGGTGAAACAGCTGCCCTCGCCCAGGTGGCTGCTCACCTGCACCCGGCCGCCCATCTGCTCCACCAGCAGCTTGACGATGGTGAGCCCCAGGCCGCTGCCGGGCAGGTGGGCGGTGCCCGGCAGGCGCTTGAAGGGCTGGAAGAGCAGGGCCTGGTCCTGCTCGCTCAGGCCCGGCCCCTGATCCTCCACCGCCACCCGCACCCACTGCGCGTCACCCTGCACCGTCACCCGCACCCGGCCGGCCGGGCGGTTGTACTTGCAGGCATTGCTCAGCAGATTGGCCAGGGCCTGGCTCAGGCGCTGCGCGTCGCCCAGCACCTGCAGCTCGGCCAGGGCCGGGTCGGGCAGGGGCGGCAGCTCCAGCGCGATGGCGTGCTCGCGCAGCTCGCTGGAGACCAGGGCGGCCGCCTCGGCAAGCACCGGGGCCATGGGCACCGGTGTGCGCGCCACCTGGTAGTGCCCGGCGTCGATATGGCTGATGTCCAGCACATCGTCCACCAGGCGCAGCAGATGCTTGCCGGCGGCCTGGATCATCTCCACATGGCGCCGCGGCCGTGGCCCCAGGGCCTCGGGGCCGCCCAGCAGCAGCAGGTCCGAAAAACCCAGCACCGCGTTCAGCGGCGTGCGCAGCTCATGGCTCAGGCGCGAGAGGAATTCCATGCGCGCCGCGGCGCTGCGCTCGGCCGCCACCTTGTCCAGGGCCAGCTGCTCCTGCTGCAGCTGCAGGCTGATGTCGCGGATCACGCCCACCATCTTGCGGCGCTCGCCAGCCTCGGGGCGGCCGTGCACCTGGCCCGTGACCTCCAGATGGCGCAGAGCCACCTCGCCATGCTCGGGCCGGATGCGAAAGCGCTGGCGAAACAGGCGCGGCTCGGCCGCCGCCGGGGTGGGGCCGGCCTGCACGGCGTCGTCCAGGCTGAGCTGCAGCACGGGCACGTCCTCCTGGGGCACCAGGGCGCGCAGGCGCGCACGCGGCAGCTCGCACAGGCCCTCGGCATCGGGGCGCACGCCGTAGATGGCGCAGGCGCGGGCGTCCAGCAGCACGCGGTCATCGTCCAGGGTCCATTCGAAGATGCCCAGGCCAGCGCTGGCGGCGGCCAGGGTCCAGCGCCGGTGGGCGTCCTCCAGCGCGGCCTCGGCCCGCATCTGGCGGCGCAGGCCGGCGCGCAGCATCAGGGCCGCGGTCAGGGTGAGCAGCAGGGCGGTCAGCACCAGCAGGCCGGCCAGGCGCTGGTAGGTGGCGCGCGAGGCCTCGCCCAGGGCCTGGCTGAACTGCTGCTCCAGGGTCTGCAGCTCGGTTTCCAGCGCGTCCAGCGCGGCCAGGGTGAGCTCGGGCCGCGGGTCGGCCGCGACGCCGGCGCTCTCGATGCGCTGCTGCAGCTGGGCCGCCGCAGCCAGCAGCTCCAGGATGTGCTGGTCGGCACGCCGCCAGGCCTCCACCGAGGCCTGCATCAGCTCGCTGCGGCCGAACCAGCGGTACAGGCGGATCATGCCGGGAATGTCCTCGGCCGCATTGCCGCCGCGGCGCAGGGCGGCGCTCACATAGTCGCGGTCCAGGGGCTCGCGATCCAGGGCCAGGCGCGCCTCGCGATCGCCCAGGGGCACGGTCAGCGCGGCGTGGAACTGCGCCAGCTGCTGGGGCGAGCCATTGAGCGCGTAGCTGCGCAGGTGCTTGAAGGCCTGGGCCCGCGCCTGAGACCACAGGCTCTGCCCGCCCACATAGGCGCGCGAGGCGGAGAGCATGTGAAAACCCAGCAGGCACAGCGCCAGCATCAGCACATTGCCCACCAGCAGGGGGCTCAGCACCAGGGCATAGGGCAGGCGGCGTCTTGGCGGCTGGGCCCGGGGGGCCGGGTCTGGCGTCGGTGCATCCGTCCTCATCTCACTCCCTTGACGGGCTCGGGGCCCGCTTGTGCCCGGAGCCCCGCGCATGGGCGGCTCCAGGTCTGGTCCCAGTATGCGTGGCCCGGGCCGGGAGGGCATGGGGGTCGCCCCGGAATTGCGGTACGTACCGCCCGCCGCACCCATCATCATGAATGCGATTTACTCGCATCTAGAATAGGGCAGGTCCAATTCCTGGCGCTCCGGCCTTGCGGTGCGGCGCGCAAGCCCATCATGTCCGCAGTTCCGCCCCTGACCCTTGCCCACGCCGAGATCGGCGCGGCGCACCGGGTTGCCGCCCTGGTCCCGCCCTCGCATGCGCCCGAGTGGGGGCCCTGGCTGGAGCAGATCGGCTTTGTGGCGGGCGAGCATGTGAGCGTGCTCAGCCGCGCCCTGCCGGGGGGCGATCCCCTGGTGGTGCGCATCGGCCAGTCCACCTTTGCGCTGCGCCGGGCCGAGGCCGCCTGCATCGCGCTGCGGAGCCCGGCATGAGCGCGCGCGGCGAGGCCGTGATCCATGTGCACCCGGCCGGCCCCCTGCTGGCCCTGGTGGGCAATCCGAACTGCGGCAAGACCGCGCTCTTCAACCGCCTGACCGGCAGCCGCCAGAAGGTGGCCAATTACGCCGGGGTCACGGTGGAGCGCAAGGAGGGCCGGCTCAAGACGGCCGCGGGCAAGGTCCTGCGCCTGCTGGACCTGCCCGGCACCTACAGCCTCTACCCCCGCTCACCCGATGAGCGCGTGACCTGCGATGTGCTGGCCGGCCGCGCCCGCGGCGAGAAGCGGCCGGACCTGGTGGTCTGCGTGCTGGACGCCACCAATCTGCGCCGCAATCTGCGCCTGGTGCTGGCGGTGCAGCGCCTGGGCCTGCCCATGGTGGTGGCGCTGAACATGGCCGATCTGGCGGCGCGCCGCGGCCTGCAGATCGATACCGAGGCCCTGGGCCGCGCCCTGGGCGTGCCGGTGGTGCGCACCGTGGCCACCCAGGGCGAGGGCCTGGACGCGCTGCGCGCCCTGCTGGACCGCGCCGAGCTCTGGGACACGCCGGCCCCGGCCGAGCTGTCGGCCGACGGCGCCCAGGACCAGGCGCGGGTGAGTGCCATCCTGCAGCAGCTGGGCCTGGACCGCGACACGCCCGAGCTGCCCAGCGACCGGCTGGACCGCGTGCTGCTCCACCCCCTGCTGGGCCCGCTGCTGCTGGCCCTGCTGCTCTTCGGCCTGTTCCAGGCCGTCTACAGCTGGGCCGAGGCGCCCAAGGGCTGGATCGAGGCCGCGGCGGCGGGGCTGGGCGAGCTGGCGGGCGGCGCCCTGCAGGGCACGGCCCTGGACGGCTGGCCGCGCAGCCTGCTGGTGGACGGGCTGATTGCCGGCGTGGGCGGGGTGCTGGTCTTCCTGCCCCAGATCCTGATCCTGTTCTTCTTCATCCTGGTGCTGGAGGAGTCGGGCTATCTGCCGCGCGCGGCCTTTCTGCTGGACCGGCTGATGGGCGGCGTGGGCCTGTCGGGGCGCAGCTTCATTCCCCTGCTGTCCAGCTTTGCCTGCGCCATTCCCGGCATCATGGCCACGCGCTCCATCGCCAACCCGCGCGACCGCCTGGTCACCATCCTGATCTCGCCCCTGATGACCTGCTCGGCCCGGCTGCCGGTCTATGCGCTGCTGATCGGCGCCTTCGTGCCCCAGCGCGAGCTGCTGGGCGGCTGGGTGGAACTGCAGGGCCTGGTGCTCTTCGTGCTGTACGGCGCCGGCATCCTGGGCGCCATGGCCGTGGCCTGGCTGCTCAAGCGCTTCACGCACAGCGGGCGCCAGGTGCGGCCCCTGATGATGGAGCTGCCTGCCTACCACTGGCCCAGCGTGCGCGCCGTGGCCCTGGGCCTGTGGCAGCGCACCCAGATCTTTCTGCGCCGCGTGGGCGGCGTGATCCTGACCCTGACCCTGCTGCTGTGGCTGCTCTCCAGTTTTCCGGGCGCGCCGGCCGGGGCCACCCAGCCGCCCATCTACTACAGCGTGGCCGGCTGGATCGGCCGCGGCCTGGCCGTGCTCTTCGAGCCCATCGGCTTCAACTGGCAGATCAGCCTGGCCCTGGTGCCCGGCATGGCGGCGCGGGAGATCGTGATCAGCGCCCTGGGCACGGTCTACGCGCTCTCGGCCGCCGGCGAGGAGGCCGCCCAGGCGCTGAGCCCGCTGATCGCGGCGCAATGGGGCCTGCCCACGGCCTTCTCCCTGCTGGCCTGGTTCGTGTTCGCGCCGCAATGCCTGTCCACCCTGGCGGCGGTGCGGCGCGAGACCGGGGGCTACAGGATTCCGGCCGTGATGCTGGTCTACCTCTTCGCCCTGGCCTACGCGGCCGCCTTCCTGACCTACCGCATCAGCGGCTGGCTGCTGGGCTGAGCGCCCAGCGCCAGGGCAGCGGGGTTCAGCTGCCGATCACGCCGCCATCGGCCTTGCGGATCACCAGGGTGGCCGAGCGCGGCCGGCCGTCGGCGCGGAAGTCCGGCCAGTTGGAGATCTTGCGCGGCTCGGCGGGGTCGCTGCGCTCGCTGGGGCTTTCGCCCGGGTGCTGGATGTTGATGAACATGGTGCGGCCGTCCGGCGTGCCGGTGGCGCCGGTGATCTCGCAGCCGGCCGGACCCACCAGGAAGCGGCGCACCTCGCCCGTGCGCGGATCGGCAGCCAGCATGGCGTTGTTGCCCAGGTTCTTCAGATCGCCCTTGCCCATGGCCGAGGTGCTCATATCGGTCTGGATCCACAGGATGCCGCGGCCGTCCACCCACAGGCCATCGGGGCAGCCCAGGGCGTCGCCCTGCACATTGCCCTTGGCCTCGGCGCGCTCGTTGCTCGGGTCGCCGGCCAGCAGGAAGTGGTTCCAGGCGAAGCGCTCGCCGTCGAAGTCGCCGTCTTCCTTCCAGCGGATGATGTGGCCCATGCTGTTGTTGGCGCGCGGGTTGGCCGCGTCCACACCGGGCTGATTGGCGCCGCCGCGGTTGCTGTTATTGGTCAGGGTGCAGTAGACAAAGCCCTGCGGGTCCACGGCGATCCACTCGGGGCGGTCCATCTTGGTGGCGCCCAGCGCGTCGCTGGCCTGGCGGCTCTTGATCAGCACCTCGCCCTGGTCAGCAAAGCCCTGGGCCGCGGTGAGCGGGCCCTCGCCATGGCGCAGCGGCAGCCAGCGGCCGCGGCCATCGGCCTCGAAGCGGGCCACATAGAGCGTGCCGTGGTCCAGCAGCTCGGCATTGGCCTTGGCGCCGCCGGGGCGGATCTTGTCGCGGCTGACGAATTTGTAGATGTACTCGAAGCGCGCGTCCTCGCCCATATAGACCACGGCGCGGCCCTCGCGGGTCTGGGCCACGGTGGCGCCTTCGTGCGCGGCGCGGCCCAGGGCGGTGCGCTTGATGGGGGTGGAACTGAAGTCGTGGGGGTCGATCTCCACCACCCAGCCGTGGCGGTTGGCCTCGTTGGGGTGCTTGGCGGCGTCGAAGCGCTCGTCGAACTCGGCCCAGCGGTAGCCGCCGGTCTCGCCCTTCTTCAGGCCCCAGCGGGTCTGGTGGGCGTCGGGCTGATCCGGGCCCTTGAAGTAGTTGATGAAGTTCTCTTCGCAGGTCAGGTAGGTGCCCCAGGGCGTGATGCCGCTGGCGCAGTTGTTGAAGGTGCCCAGCACGCGGCGACCGCTGGCGTCGGCGGCGGTCTTCATCAGCGCATGGCCGGCGGCCGGGCCGCTGAGCTGCATGGGCGTGTTGGCCGTGATGCGGCGCGCCCAGGGCGAGGGGCGCACCAGGGCCCAGCGGCCATCGGCCTGCTGCGCCACCTCGATCACTGAGACGCCGTGCGCGGCCTGGGCCTTCTTCACCTTGGCGGCGTTCCAGGTCTTCATGCCGTCGGGGTGCAGCAGGCCGTCGTCGGTGTACTCGTGGTTCATCACCAGCAGGCCGCTCCTGGAGCCGTCCTGGCTGAAGAAGTGGATGCCGTCATGGTGCATGCCCAGCTGGGCCTCCTGCTCGGCAGCGCTGTTGCTGCCATCGAACTTGAAGGCCGGGCTCTCACCCGACAGGCCCACCGGGTCGCCCCAGGGCGCGATCACCTGCACGGTGTAGCCCTCGGGCACGAGCACGCGGTCGGCGGTGGACACGGGCACGCTCTTGAAGCTGAAGAGCGGGCCGCCCTGGCCGCTGCCGCCGGTGGCGCAACCCGCCAGCGGGGCCAGCAGGCCGCCCAGGCCCAGGCTCACCCCCAGGCCCAGGCCGCCGCCCAGCAGGCGCCGCCGCGCCGGGTCCGAGACCTCGTGGATGCTCGCATTGGCGGAGCGGTTGCTGTCTTCCATCTGCTCGAAATCCTTGGCCATGGTGGCTCACTCCAGGGGCTGCCGACAAAGCCTGCAAGGATTGCGGCTGCACATGACAGAAGCGTGACGAGCCGCCATGTCATGATCGCGCCCATGCCGCCGCGCTTCGAGCATGCCCGCGACCAGGCCCAGTACCGCCGCCCCGTGCACCGCGCCGGGGTGGAGCTGTATCACGCCTCGGTGCTGCATCACCGCTTCGCGCCGCACACGCACGAGGCCTATGGCCTGGGCGCCATCACGGCCGGGGTGGGGCGCTTTCGCTGGCGCGGGGCCGAGCATCTGGCGCCGCGCGCCACCCTGATGCTGATGAACCCCGAGGACGTGCACACCGGCCAGGCCGAGCTGGACGATCAGGCCTGGGGCTACCGCATGGTCTATCTGGACCGCAGCCTGCTGGCCGAACTCAGCGGCGAACCCGACTGGTGGTTCGACGCCGCGGTGGCGCATGACGCGCGCAGCGCCGCCACGGTGGCCGGCCTGATCGCCGCGCTCTGGCGCTGCAGCCCCGAGGACGATCTGGCCTTTGACAGCGGCCTGGCCCGGCTGGTGCAGGCCCTGCGTCCGCACGTCAGGGTGGGCAGCCCGCGCCGCGCCGAGGCCGCCGTGCGCTTCACGCCGGTGCTGGACTTCATGCGCGCCCATCTGGGCGAAAAAATCGAGCTGGCGCAGCTGGCCGCGGTGGCGGGGCTCAGCCCCTTTCACTTCCTGCGCAGCTTCCAGGCCCAGACCGGCGCCACGCCCCAGCAGCAGCTGATGGCCCTGCGCCTCTTCGAGGCCAAGCGCCGCCTGGCCGCGGGCGAGGCGCCGGCCGCGGTGGCCGCGGCCGTGGGCCTGGCAGACCAGGCCCATCTCACCCGCGCCTTTGCCGGGCGCTACGGGCTCACGCCGGGGCGTTACCAGCAGCAGCTGGGCGTGGCGGGGGCGCGCTGCGCGCGCGGGCGCTGAACGCGCGCCCGCCTGCGCGTGCCGGACGAGCTCAGTCCAGCCCCATATTCGCCTTGCGCGCCACGGCGCCCAGACGCTCGTACTCGGCCAGGCCCAGGTTCTGCAGCTCCTGCGGGCTGGAGCTGCGGGGCGTGAAGCCGGCCTGCAGCAGCTTGTCCTTCACCTCGGGCAGGGCCAGGGCCTCGACAAAGGCCTGGTTCAGGGCCTTGAGCACCGGCGCGGGCAGATGGGCCGGGCCGTAAACGCCGAACCAGGGCTCCACCGCGTAGCCGGCTAGGCCGGCCTCGGCCATGGTGGGCACCTGGGGCAGGGCCGGCGAGCGGCTCTTGCCCGCCACCGCCAGAGCGCGCAGCTTGCCCGACTGGATATGGGGCAGGGAGGCGGGCAGGTTGTCGAACATCAGGCCGATATGGCCGGCCAGCAGATCGGTGATGGCGGGCGAGCTGCCGCGGTAGGGCACATGGCTCAGATCGGTGCCGCTCATCTGCTCGAAGAGCACGGCCGCCAGATGCATGGAGGTGCCCGCGCCCGCGGTGGCGTAGTTCATGCCCTTGTTCTTGCGCGCCGCCTCGATCAGATCGGCCACGCTGCGGATGGGCGAGCTGGCGTTCACCTCCACCACGATGGTGGAGTAGCCCAGCATGCTGATGGCGCTGAAGTCCTTGCGCGGATCAAAGGGCACGCTCTTGTAGATGTGCGGGTTCAGCGCATTGGTGGAGATGGCGCCGAAGCCTATGGTGTGGCCGTCGGGCGCGGCCTTGGCTACCGCGTCCATGCCCAGATTGCCACCGGCGCCGGGCTTGTTGTCCACCAGCACCGGCTGGCCCAGCTTCTCGGCCACCTTCTGGCCTACGGTGCGCGCCACCAGATCGGTGGTGCCGCCGGCCGCATAGGGCACGACAAAGCGGATGGGCTTGCTCGGGAAATCGGCCGCATGGGCCGGGCCACCAAGGCCCAGCAGGCCCAGCAGGCCCAGCAGGCCCAGGCCGGCGAGCGCCAGCGCTGCGCCGCTCAGGCGGCGGCGTGTGTGTTGTGTGACAGCCGGATGGGGCAGCTTGCCGCTGCTGCACAGGTGCTGAGGCATGGACGGGTCTCCTCACGCGCGGAGCGCGTTGTTCTTGGGTCTCGGAGCGTCCAGCTTAGCGGGGAGGGCGGAGGGGCGGGGGACCTGGTGTTCGGGAACCGCCCTTGTGTGTAAGGCGTGCGGCCCTCGCGGCGAAGCCCTCAGGCTCGGCGGCGGGCGCGGGCCGCCAGCAGGCCCAGACCGGCCAGCAGCAAGGCTGCGCTGGCGGGTTCCGGAACGGCGTTGACGGCGCCTTGGAGCACAAAGGGGAGCTCCATCGCCGCGGGCGTTCCGTCCGGCAGCAGTGCCGCCGAGAAGGAGCCGGCGTTCACGGACTGCATGGCATTGCCGCGCACACTGGCGTCTGCCACCGGAGGCTGCCACGGACCGGAGCTCAGCGAACCGCTCATGGACCAGCGCAGCCAGTACTGGCCCTGTGCCAGTTGCAGATCGGGGATGTCGGCACTGGCGCGGTAGATGGGGCGCTGCACGCTCGTGAGCGCGTTGGGCGCCACGCGGTAGCCGATCAGGTCACCGCTGCCGAGTTTGGTCTTGCCCTGGGCCACCAGGGTGCCGTTGTTCACGTCGCCGGCCATGATGCTCCAGGACACGGTCTGGAGGGTGAAGGCCGTGGCATTGTTCTGGATCGCAAAGAAGTCGATGCTCTGGAGCGTCCATCCACTCGCAGCCGTGACGGCAAAGTCGTCCGCCACCGCGTTGGGCGAGGTCGCGCGATCCTGGATGCCGAAGCCGTAGAAGGTGTTCGGCGTATTGCGTGTGCCGACGGACAGTCCGTTGCTGCCCACCGCGGCGCCGTTGTCATGCAGGACGGCAGCCTGTGTCAGTCCGGCGATTGCCGCACCGAGGACGGATGTAATCAGTGTCTTCATGGGCGATGTACTCCTCGCGTGTCCCATATTCTTGGCTCTTGATGGGGCGGGAGTATCGCCGCAGTGCCGTGGGGGCACCTCCCCCGGAGCGAGGGAGGTCGGACCCGGGGCTGCGTTTCAGCGCGGGGTGTTGCGGATGCCGGGGTCGACCTTGATGCGGCGGCCGCTGCTGCTCTCGATCACGTGGACGGTGAAGGCGAAGTCGCCGGCCGTGGTGCAGCGATCGCGCAGGGTGACCTGGGTCGGGCTGATGAACCACAGGTCCGGGAAGTCGGTCGTGGCCTCGTTGAAGGTGATCGGCCCCTCCGGATCGAAGACATAGCCGGGCGTCTGGAGCTGGAAGTCGATCAGTGCGTTGCTGGTGTCCACCGTGACGGACTCGGGCGTGCAGGTGGCCGTCGGCGGATCGGTGACGTCGCTGGCGGTGACAGAGAACGAAAACACGGGCTTGTCGGTGGGGGTCATGTCTTGCTACTCATGATGTGGCTGGCCTTTTGTGGCGTCGCCGGTTTCTCGGGAGCGCCAAGCAGGCGCTGCAGCACCTGCCGATCTGGATGGAGGTAGGCGCTTGCCCCCAGCTTTTCGGCTGCACGCCGGGCTTCTTCAGTATCACCTAGCAGGAATTGCGCTTGACCGAGCAATGCAAGCGCACGCGGATCGTTCCCTGCGGGGCGCAGGCGCTCGGCGGCCGTGATCCAGTACTGACGGGCCTGCTCAGGTGCCTGAGCTGACAGTTGGCGTCCGAGCTGTATTTCAAGCGCAGCATTGATTCGCTGATGCTCATGGCTGAACACGGCCCCGCCCTGTGCCAGGTCTTGCATCTGACGCAGATGCCGGCGGGCGGCCTCGATATCAAGTCGGCCCGTCTGGGCCTGAAGCAGAAGAACTCGTCCGGCCAGTCCGCATTGCCAGTCCAGCTTGCTGGCGTCAGCTTGGCGGAGCAGGTCGACGTCGCGGCGCAGGCCTTGCATCAGGGTTCCCAGCTCGGCCGGCCGGCCCAGGTGCGCCAGGATTTCGCCCATGCCGAGTCGAACCGCACTGAGCTGATGAAGCCCGTCGAGGTTGTCGGGGTCCTGGGCCACCAGCGGCTCCAAGGCTGCCGCCGCCGCCTTTGCGCTTTCCAGCGCCTCGAGAGGGCGTCCGAGGTAGAGCTGTATCTGGCTGATCTGGTGCTGGCTGGTTGCAGCCTGACCTTGCAGATCGCGGCTGTCACCCGATGCGGGCATGGCGGCGATGACCGCCATGCGCTCCCGCTCCAGGCCCAGTGCGCTTGCGTAGTCGGCCCTGTCCAGACTGGCCCTGGCCATCCAACCCAGGGTGCTGGCCAGGTCCAGGTTCAGGTCGGGGTCCTGGGCCACCAGTTCCAGCCAGCGTTCGCGGGACTGCGCCAGATCGGACAAGGCTGCGTCGGCTTGCCCCATCTCCAGTTTGAGCACGCCGAGATTGTTGAGGGCGTAGGCTCGTTCGCTGCGCCATTCGTGGCGCTGAGGCTGGACCTTGCCCAACTCGTTGGCCAGCGCGAGGTAGCGCTGAAACTGGGTCAGGGCTTCCTGCTGCTGACCTCGGCGCCAGGCCACGAAGCCCACCCAGTAGGTGCTTTGGGCATGGTCGAACAGGCGCTGCCCGTCACCTGGTGCGCGCGCCATGAGCTCGCCGGTGCTGGCCGTGGCTTCGCGGAACATGCGATACGCCTCGTCGAGACGGCCGCGCTTCTCGGCGATCTCGCCCATCAGATGCAGGGCTCTTGCCCGCCGCCCCAGAGAGTCGGCGTCGCTGCGTGCCAGGTCTTGCGCGTTGTAATAGCCCAGAGCCTTGTCGCCCACGGCATCCAGCACATCGAGCCGCCCCACCGGCTCCAGCTTCTTGCGCAGATCGCCCAGCATGAACTCGATCAGGCCCTCTGCCTGGGTGCGCTGGGTCTGGGCTTCGTGGGCTTTCCACAGGGCCAGGCCGATGCCGGTGGACAGGCCCAGGACGGCCACGCTGCCGGCGGCCACGCCCAGGTAGTGGCGGCGCAGGAACTTGGCCAGGCGGTAGCTGCGGCTGTCCGGCCGCGCCGCGATGGGCTCGTGCTGCAGCCAGCGGCGCAGGTCTTCGGCCAGGGCGGCGGCGTTCTCATAGCGCTCGCTGGGGCGCTTCTTCAGGGCCTTGGCGCAGATGGTGTCCAGGTCGCCGCGCAGCTCGCGGGCGCGGCGGGCGTCGCCCTGGATGCGCAGCTGATCGGACAGGCGCTTGGGCTCTTCCTCCACCACGGCGCGCAGGCGGTCCAGGGCCTGGGCCTCCACGCGGGTGGCGCCGGCCGTGGGGTGCTTGCCGCCGCTGAGCAGCAGGTAGAGCAGCACGCCCAGGGCGTAGACATCGGTGGCGGTGCTCACCTCGCCGCCCTGCACCTGCTCGGGCGCGGCGAACTGAGGCGTGAAGGCACGGCCGGCCTGGCGGGTGAGTTCGGTGGCCTCGGCCGGCTGGGTGCTGTCGCCCAGCAGCTTGGCAATGCCGAAGTCCAGCAGCTTCACCTGGCCCTGGCGGTCCACCAGGATGTTGCCGGGCTTGAGGTCGCGGTGCAGGATCAGGCGGTTGTGCGCATGGGCCACGGCGGCCAGCACATCCAGGAAGAGGGTGATGCGCTGCGCGGTGTCCAGCTGCCGGCTCTCGCAGAAGCGGTCGATGGGCAGGCCGTCTTCCACATACTCCAGCACCAGATAGGGCTGCAGCCCGTCCTGGGCCACGCCGGCATCGATCAGGCGCGCGATATGCGGGTGGGTGAGGCGGGCCAGGATCTGGCCCTCGCGGGCGAAGCGGGCAGCGTCACCCTGGCCCAGCAGGCCGGTGGTGAGGAACTTGATGGCCACCTGGCCCTCGAAGCGGCCGTCGGTGCGCCGGGCCAGCCAGACCGAGCCCATGCCGCCGTGGCCGATCTCGCGCTCCAGGCGGTAGGCGCCCACGGTCTGGCCGGGCAGGGCCACCACGGCGCTGAGCGTGGGGGGCAGGGCGGGCTGGGCCAGAAAACCCTGGGCTTCCAGCTCGGCGTCCTGGGCCAGCAGGCGCTCCAGCTCGGCAGCCAGCTCGGGTTCCAGATCGCGCAGGGCGGCCAGGCGCGCGGCGCGGGCCGTGGCCTCCATGTCCAGCAGCTCGTCCAGCAGGGGGCTCAGGCGCTGCCAGCGCGCCTTGGGGTCGGTGGGCAGGCCGCTGCTGCCGTGGGGACCGCTGCTGAGGGGATCGATGGCTTGCATGGGCGCGTGTCGGGTCGGCTCAGCCGCGCAGGGCTGTGGCCAGGAAGAGCCGGGCCTTCTGCCAGTCGCGCTGCACGGTGCGCTCGGTCACGCCCAGGGCCTGGGCGATCTCGGCCTCCAGCAGGCCGCCGAAGTAGCGCATCTCCACCACGCGGGCCAGGCGCTCGTCCAGGGCGGCCAGCTCCTCCAGGGCTTCATGCACGCGCAAGACCTGGTCCTCGCCCTGGGCGGGCAGATCGGCCACGGCGGTGCTGAGCGTCACCTGCTGGTAGTCGCCGCCGCGGCGCTGGGCCTGGCGGGCACGGATCTGGTCGATCACGATGCTGTGCATCACCTTGGCCGCATAGGCCAGAAAGCGGCCGCGGTCGGCAAAGTCCAGCTCGCCGGCCTGGTGCAGGCGCAGCCAGGACTCGTGCACCAGGGCCGTGGGATTCAGCGCCGTGGGCTCGCCCGCCTGGTGCAGGCGCTGGCGGGCCAGGCGGCGCAGCTCGGCATACAGCCGCTCCAGCACCCGCTCGCCGGCCTGGGCATCGCCCTGGCTGGCGGCCTTCAGCAGCAGGGTGATGGGGGGCGCGACCTCGCTCATGGTGGCGGCACTCTAGCAGCGCCATGGCGAAAAAACTGCGTCGCGCATGTCGGGTTGGCGCGCGGCTTTGCGTTTTAAGGACTGAGGGCATGAAAAAGGTTCCGGCCGCGGTCAGGGAGGCAGTGGCCGGGACCTTCATGCCCTCCTCCGGTGCCAGCGGCCAGGCCGGCCCCGGGGTTGCCAGAACACAAAGACCCTTGGAGGACCCCCTCATGGACACGCGCCTGCCCCCCTGCTCCCTGCCGCGCCCGCCGCACGGAGCGACCGAGGCCGCTCTCGCCGATGCCGGCTCCACCCCCGAGCTTACCGTGCGCACGCCGCGCCGCCCCGATGTGCCGCGCCTGGCGGATGCGGGCCAGTTCGCCGCCCTGCTGGACCGCCAGCTGGGCGAGTGCCGCCGCTACGGCGCCCGTGCCGCCGTGCTGCTGCTCGAGGTGGAGCCCCAGGGCGACGGCGCCCAGCCCGCGCTGGCCGGCGAGGCCCGGGAGGCCCTGCTGCAGGCCCTGGGCGCCCGCCTGCAGGCCCGGGTGCGCGGCACGGATGTGGTCAGCCGCATCGGCGAGCAATGCTTCGGCCTGGTGCTGATGAGCGCCGGCCGGCCCGAGGCCGAGGTGGTGCGTGCGCGCCTGCACAAGGCCTTGTGCGGCCCCTATGGCGTGGAGACCCAGCGCCTCTACGCCGTGCTGCGCATGGGCACGGCGGTCTACCGCGAGTCGGGCATGAGCGGGCGCGAGCTGGTGCAGGCGGCCGAGGCCACCCTGCATGGCGCCAGCACGGCCCCCCAGGCGCATCCCCACCCCCCGCTGCCGGCGGGTGCGGCGCCCCAGCTGAGCCTGGTGCGGGGCTGAGCCGGACCGCAATCCGGTACAAGACGCCCGCGCCGGCGCCGGGGCATGATGGCCCCGATGTTTGCTGGAACCCTGTTTGCCCTCGCGGCCGGCCTGATGTGGGGCCTGGTCTTTGTCGCGCCCCTGATGCTGCCGGACTATCCGGCGGCCCTGCTCACCGTGGGGCGCTATCTGGCCTTTGGCCTGATTGCCCTGCCCCTGGCCCTGGTGGACCGTCGCGCGCTGCGCGAGCTGGCACCCGGCGACTGGCGCGAGGCGCTCAAGCTCAGCGCCATCGGCAACTTTCTCTACTACCTCTGCCTCTCCGCCGCCATCCAGCGCGCGGGCGGCCCCCTGCCTACGGTCATCATCGGCACCCTGCCGGTGGTGATCGCCATCTGCTCGAATCTGCGTGACCATGAGCGCGACGGCCACCTGCCCTGGCTGCGCCTGGCGCCCTCGCTGGCGCTGATCGCCAGCGGCATTGCCTGCGTCAACCAGGTTGAGCTGGCGGCCCTGGCCCGCGAGGCCGGGCCGGGCGAGCTGCGCCGCTATGCCGAGGGCGCCCTGCTGGCCGTGGCGGCCGTGGCCTGCTGGACCTGGTATCCCATCCGCAATGCCGACTGGCTGCGCGCCCACGGCGACCGCAGCCCGCGGGCCTGGGCCACCGCCCAAGGCCTGATGACCCTGCCCCTGGCCCTGCTGGGCCTGGCCGCCCTGCCGGCGCTGCAGGCCCTGGGCCTGCTGGATGCGGGCCTGGACCTGCCGCTGGGGCCGCGGCCCTGGGCTTATATGGGCCTGATGCTGGCCGTGGGCCTGTGCGCCTCCTGGCTGGGCACCCTGTGCTGGAACGAGGCCAGCCAGCGCCTGCCCACCAGCCTGGTGGGCCAGCTGATCGTGTTCGAGACCCTCTCGGCCCTGGCCTATGCCTTTGTGCTGCGCGGCCGGGCCCCGGCGCCCCTGACCCTGCTGGGCATCGCCCTGCTGGTGGGTGGGGTGGTGTGGGCGCTGCGCGTGAAGCCCGTCACAAAAAAGGCCTGAGCCGCCGCGCCTCCCCCCTCTGGTGGGGTGCGGCAGAGGCGCCACAGCGGGGGCGCCGGGCCGCGTCACAATCTCGCCGCAAGAACAATGATCGGCGACGAGATGAGGGAGGGCGCGCGCATGCACGCACGCACAAAGCTTTCGGGGCGCGCCGCGCCCCGCCTGGGCCTGCTGGCCACCGCAATGCTGGTTCTGGCCCTGCAGGGCTGCGGCGGCGGCGGCGGCTCGCCCGGCACGCCGGTGCTGGGCAGTGGTGGCAGCAGCAGCAGCGGGGGCGGCAGCAGCGGCGGCACGGCGGGCGGGCTGGAAAGCCCGGTGCCCAGCGCCAGCGTGGCCCAGCAATGCGCGCCCGGCAATGAGCTGGCCCCGGCCAGCCGCCGCACCGGCACCCTGGAGAGCGAGAAGCGCTGGATACGCGCCTACTACGACGAGGACTATCTCTGGCGCGAGCAGGTGCCGGCCCGCGACCCGCGTCTGCTGGCCTACAACGGCCCGGCCCAGCAGGCCCTGGCCAACTACTTCTACGATCTGCGCACGCCCGAGCGCACCGCCAGCGGCGCGGCGCGCGACCGCTTCAGCTTCATGATCCCCGAGACCGAGTGGACCCAGCTGATGCAGGGCGGGGTGAGTCTGGGCTATGGCCTGGAATGGACCCAGGCCTCGCGCACCGCACCGCGCGGCCTGCGCGTGGCCTATGTGGAGGCGGGCGGCGCCGCGGCCCAGGCGGGCCTGAAGCGCGGCGACCGCGTGCTGGCCGTGAACGGCATCTCCACCGACACCAATGACGAGGCCCAGTGGCGCCAGGTGCAGGCGGCGCTGTATCCGGAGGCGGCCGGCACCGCGCCCGAGTTCCGCATCCAGCCGCGCGAGGGCGGGGCCGAGCAGACCCTGCGCCTGAGCGCGGCCCCCCAGCGTCTCACGCCCGTGCCCCAGGCCAAGGTGCTGAGCGCCGCCGACGGCGCGCGCGTGGGCTATCTGGTCTTCCACGACCACAATCTGCCGGCCGAGACCCAGCTGGCCGCGGCCCTGCGCGACTTCGCCGCCCAGGGCGTGTCGGACCTGGTGCTGGACATGCGCTACAACGGCGGCGGCTATCTCTTCATCGCCGCCCAGCTGGCCTATATGGTGGCCGGCCCCGGGCCCACGGCGGGCCGGGTCTTCGAGAGCCTGCGCCACAACAGCCGGCGCCAGTCCGAGAACGAGGACAGCCCCTTCCGCAACCAGAGCTGCCAGCCCGATGCCAGCTTCCGCTGCACCCAGCAGCAGACCCTGCCGGCGCTGAACCTGCGCCGGCTCTATGTGCTCACACAGCCGGGCACCTGCTCGGCCAGCGAGTCCCTGATCAACGGCCTGCGCGGCGTGGATGTGGAGGTGGTGCTGGTGGGCGGCCGCACCTGCGGCAAGCCCTATGGCTTCAGCGGGCGCGAGAACTGCGGCAACCGCTACCTGGCCATCGAGTTCGAGGGCGTCAATGCCAAGGGCTTTGGCGACTATGCCGACGGCTTCGCCCCCAGCTGCGAGCAGCCCGATGACCTGAGCCGCGATCTGGGCGACCCGCAGGAAGGTCTGCTGGCCGCGGCCCTGGCGCACCGCCAGAGCGGCCAGTGCCCGGCGGCGCGCAGCGCCAAGGCCCTGGCGGCCGCGCCCGGCGCCGAGGCCGCCGCCCTGGCGGCCGGCCTGCGCAAGCCCTGGCCCCGCGAGAACCGGCTGCTGGGCCGGCCCTGAGCCGGGCCAGGCGTTTCAGGCCGCCAGTGGAGTCCGGCTGAGCAGCTGGTCGGCCAGCTCGCCGATGCGGCGCAGGGCGCGCGGGTGCTCTGCGCTCCAGCGCCCGCCCACGCCCAGGCGTATGCAGTGGCGAAAGCGCGGGCTGGCACTGAACATCAGGCCCGGGGCGATGCAGATGTTCTCGGCCAGGCAGGCCTCGAACAGGGCCACCGAGTCCAGCGGCGGGGGCAGCTCCACCCAGAGGATGTAGCCGCCGGCCGGATCGGTCACCTTGGTGCCGCGGGGGAAGCTGGCGGCGATCAGGCCCCGCGCCTCGTCCACCCGCGCCGCGATGGTGGCGCGCATCTGGCGCAGGGCCACGCCCGCACCGGTGTGGTTGAGCAGATCGGCCAGGGCCAGCTCCAGCACGCTGGTCTGGGCGCCCGACTGCACGGCCTTGGTCTGGCGCAGCGCCAGGCCCCAGCGCCCGCCCTCCACCCAGCCCAGGCGCAGGCCCGGGGCCAGGGTCTTGGAGAAGGAGCCGCAGAGCATCACATGGCCGGTCTCGTCATGCGACTTGACGGCGCGGCGCCGGTCCTCCTGCTCGGCCAGGTCGTTGTAGAGCACGTCCTCGATCAGGGCCACATCATGCTCGGCCACCAGGCGGGCCAGGCGGCGGCGTTCGGCCGGCGGCATGCAGGCGCCCAGGGGGTTGGAGAGCGTGGGCACGGCCAGCACGGCCTTGATGCCGGGCTGGGTCTGCAGGGCCAGCTGCAGGGCGTCGATGGACAGGCCGTGGCGCGGGTGGGTGGGGATCTCCAGCGCGCGCAGATGCAGGCTCTGCAGGATTTCCAGAAAGCCGTAGTAGGTGGGTGACTCCAGCGCCACCACATCGCCGGGCCGGGTCACGCTCTTGAGGCACAGGCTGATGGATTCCATGCAGCTGTTGGTGATCAGCACCTGGTCGGCATGCAGGGTGCAGCCCAGACCCAGGGCGTGGCGGGCGATGGCGCGGCGCGCCTCCTCCATGCCGGGGCCGGCGGGGTAGGTGCACAGCAGCTCGGCATGGCGCTGCACGGCGCGGCCCAGGGCGCGGCGCACGCGGTCCTGGTCGAAGAGCTCGGGGCCGGGGCAGGCGGCGCCGAAGGAGATGATGCCCGGCGTGGTGGACAGGCGCAGCACCTGCTGGCCCAGCTGGTCCAGCGCCACGCGGCGCGAAGCCGTCTCGGGGCGCGAGGTATCGGGCTCGGGCAGGCGCGGCGGGCGCGCGGCGACGAAGTAGCCGGAGCGGGGCCGGGCCTCGATCAGGCGGGCATCCTCCAGCCAGCGCAGGGCCTGGACCGCGGTGCTCTGCGACACCCCTTCGCGGCCGGCCAGCACCCGCACCGAGGGCATGCGCTCACCGCGCTGCAGGGTGCCGGCCCGTATCGAGCGCGCCAGGCGCTCGGCAATTTGCAGATAGAGCGGATCGTCCATGGTCCGTCCATTCTGTGCTGGCCGGCCTGCGCGCGGCCAGTACAGAGGCGGGCCGGGACGGCCGATACAGGCGCTCAATCGCACCGGCACGTGCCGGGTGCGCAGCTCAGAGCTTGGGGATTCGGATGCGGCTGACCATCAGCGAGCCGGAGAGCGCGAACATCAGCACCAGGGGGTGCAGGGTGAAGCCCGCGATCTTGAGCGCGCCGAACCAGAGCTGCTCGCCCAGGGCGCCCTGGGCGGCCGCCACCCACAGCACGAGCACAAGGGCCAGGGAGGTGGGGATGGGCGTGCCCTCGAAGTACTTGACCTTGTCCCCGCCCTCGCTGAGCTTCTCGGCCGTGATGTTGAAGCGGGCCAGGCGCGAGACGCCGCAGGCCACGAAGAAGACCAGGATGACGCGGTCGTACAGGCCCTGCATGCCACAGCCGTAGGCGATGGCGGCAGGGGCCACGCCGAAGGAGATCACGTCGGCCAGGGAGTCCAGCTCGCGGCCCATGGCCGAGCTCTGCTGGCGCCAGCGGGCGATGCGGCCGTCCAGCACATCGAAGACCAGGGCCGCCGGGATCAGGGCGCAGGCGTAGAAGAGGTGCATGACCTCGCGGGTCTGCAGATAGGTCATCACCGAGAACAGGGCGCCCATGCCGCAGAAGGCATTGCCCAGGGTGAACCAGTCGGCGAGATGGAACTCGCGGATCATCGAGAAAGGCTTGGGGCGATTCATGCCCGCCAGCATAAGCCACCGGCGCCCGACCCGGCTGAAGCGGAGCTGAGGCTCAGGCCTGCCGGGCAGGCTTGGGAGCCGGCGGCCGGGCCAGGGCCTTGATGCTCAGATGCCGCACCAGCAGGGGCAGGGGCATGCGCAGCCAGTGGCCGCGCAGATAGAGCAGGCGGCGCGCCGCGGTGCTGCCGCGGTGTTCGCAGCTGGCGTGGTCGGGCTGCAGGGCGCGGCGGAACACCGCGTCCATCAGGCGCAGCTGCCAGGCCGGCGGCGCGGCGCTGGCCTGCAGGCGCGCCGGCAGCGCGGCCGGCACGGGGCTGGCCAGCAGGCGCTCGGCATGGCGCAGGGCATAGAAGAGCACGCGTGCCAGACCCAGCGCATGGGCGCGGTGCTCCAGCGTGTCCCAGAAGCCCGCATCGGCCGCGCTGAACTCGCGCAGCAGGGCGTCGATGTCCACCAGATCGCGCAGGCCCTTGTCGAACTCGCCGTCCATGAAGAGATGGCAGGCGCTGTGCAGCAGCAGATCGGCGTCGCCCAGGCGCAGCAGGCCGGCGGCACCGGGCAGGGGCACGGCGGCCTCGATGAGGCGCTGGGCGTCCACGGTGACGCGGGCGGTGCGCGGCAGGATGTTGTGGTGCACATCGATCACGCTGCTGCGCCGCATATGGCGCATGGGCGGGATCTCGTGCATCCACTCGCGGTAGTAGCGCTGGTCGTGGGCTGTGAGCTCTTCGCTGCCTTCCCAGCCGTGGATGATGAGCTCGGACTCCACGTCCTCGATGCGTGCCAGGGGCACCAGGATGTCGATGTCGGTGAGCAGGCGGCCCTGGCCCGCGCGCAGGCCGGCCTGGGCATAGGCCCCGCCCTTGAGCAGCAGCACCGGGATCTGCAGCCCGGCCAGGGCCTGGGCGATGAAGCGGTTTTCCCAGAGCACGGCGCGGTGCTGGCTCTCGGCCACGTTCAGCGCGGCGCGCAGATGAGCCGCGGCGGGCTCGGGCGGGGTCAGGCCCAGGGCCTGGACCCGCAGGGCCAGGTGGGCCAGCAGGCGGCTGCGGCGCGCCTGGCGGATCAGAAGGTCCCAGTCGGGCAGGCCCAGGCCGCCCAGACGGGCGGGGTCGCGCAAGACCTGGATCAGCAGGGCGTCTGGCCAACTCATGCCGCACGCTCCAGCGGGGCTTCGTCCGCGGCCAGTCGCTCGAAGAAGCGGGTGGCCTCGTCCAGCTGGCTGTAGCTGAAGTCCAGGGACTGGGCCGGGGCCACCATATCGGCCAGGCATTCGAAGCCGCGGCTGCCGTGCAGGTGGTAGTTGAAGGCATGGTCCAGCAGCTGCATGAAGCCGCGGGCGCGCGACAGGGCCTGGGCCCGCAGCGGGGCGCCGGCCTGGTAGCGCGGGAACACGATCCAGCCCAGGCGGGCAGGCTCCTGGTCGCGCCGCACGCTCTCGGCCGGCGGCTTCATATGGGCCACACTGCCCTTGAGGGTGTCGTGCACCACGGCACTGAAGCGGGCCTCGGGCGCGAAGCTGCGAATCACCTCGATGGAGCGGTTCTTCAGGCTCACCGGCCGGGCCAGGGGCAGGAGCAGGCCGCGCGCGGGATCAATCAGGGCCAGCTCGTCCGAGAGCAGGCGCCAGCCGCGGTTGACCAGGGCGGCGCACAGGGTGCTCTTGCCCGAGCCCGGCGGGGCCGGCAGCACCGCCACCCGGCCGCCGCGCTCGAGGGCGGCGGCATGGACCACGATGTACTGGTGGGCATGCTCGGTGACGCACCAGTTCAGCCCCCATTCCATCATCGGCGCAGCCTGGGCCAGGGCCATGGGGCTGAAGGGGCGGTGGCCGTCCAGCTCGAACTGGGCCTGGGGGCGCAGCCAGCGGCGCAGGCCGGGCTGGGCGTCCACGCGGGGGTGGAAGTCGAAGAACGTGCCCTCCTCGGGCAGCAGGGGGTGCTCGGCGTAGAGCAGGCCCACGGCCTCGGCCACATGGGCCAGGCGGGACTGCAGGCGCAGGCTGAAGGGGCCGGTGCGCAGGCACAGGCGCCCGGCGGCCAGGCGGGCCTGCAACTCCTGCGGTGGCAAGGCTCCCAGTCTCACGCACTCACTCACTCAGGCGCTCAGGGTCTCGGCCAGACCGAGGGCCTCGAACTGCTGCAGGCAGGCGCCCAGCTCGGCCAGAAAGGCCTCGTCTTCCACCGCCTCGGCACCCAGCAGGCGCTCGGCCAGCTCGGCCAGGCTCAGCGGCGCCGGGGTCTGGCGCAGGGTTTGCAGCACCTCGAAGGCGGGAGCGCCGATCAGGTGCGTGCTGGCGTTGGCGGGGTTGAAAACCAAAAACTCGCCGTCCCAGTGCCGGATCGGCGAGTTTTCGGCCAGCAGGCAGGACCAGCGCGCCGCGCCGCTCACGCCGTCATGACGTAGTTGAGATAGCTCTGGAACTGGGTGGCCGTGGTCCACTTCACGCCGGTGCCGCCGGGCTGGTAGCTCTTGCGCACATAGCCTTGCCAGAGCTGCTGCACCTGCAGGGTGCTCATGGGGAAGGTCTTGCCGCTGATGGAGTTCAGGTAGGCGGCTGCGGCCTTGCGGGCCATGTCCTTGTCGGTCGCCCCGGCGGTGGGGTAGGCCGAGAAGTCGTTGCGTATGGCCTTGTACAGGGTCAGGTTGGCGAACAGACCGCTGTCATTGAAGGCCACGCTGAACAGGCGGCCGGAGCAGCCGTCGGGGTAGGCGCTGGACGCGACGCCGGACCAGGCCGTGGGGCCGCTGCCCTTGCTCAGGCTGCAGGATGGGGTCTTGCCGATGCGGCTGGGCGGGGCCGACTGGAAGCCGGTGGGGCCGTGGCAGGTCTCGGTGCCGGCCAGCACGGGGCGGCTGGCCATGGTCATGGCGACCGGCGCCAGACCCAGACCGCCCTTGAGCAGGCGGCGGCGCGCGTTCAGGCGGTCCTGATCGCGCAGGGCGGCGCCTTGCGTGGCGTGGTCCCCATCAGGGGTGGCTTGGTCGAACTGGTTCTTATCCATGGCAGATTCCCGCGCAAACAAGTCCCCAAAGGGGCTTTCCTGGCCTTTTACACCCAGTAGAAGTCCAGTGTTTCATACATCCCCGGCCAGGGAAAGCGTCCCCCCCCAGAACGGGTGGCCGCCGTTCAGGCCATGCCGGGCGGCAGCCAGGCGTCAATTTCCTGGGGTTTTCCATAGTGATAGCCCTGGGCGCGCAGGCAGCCCAGCTCGCGCAGGCGCTGGGCCTCGGCCTCGGTTTCCACCCCTTCCGCCACGGCGCTGACGCCCAGGCCCTCGGCCATGCGCAGCACGGCGGTGACGATGGCGGCATCCTGCTCCGACTTGGAGAGATTGCGCACAAAGCTCTGGTCCACCTTGAGGCAGTCGAAGGGCAGGCGTTGCAGATAGGCCAGCGAGGAATAGCCCGTGCCGAAATCGTCGATGGCGATCTTCACACCCAGGCTGCGCAGCTGGCGCAGATGCTCCTCGGTGGCCACGTCCTGCACCAGGAGCAGGGATTCGGTGATCTCCAGGGTCAGGCGCGAGGCCGGCAGGCCGGTTTCGCGCAGGATGCCCTGCAGGGTATGGGCGAAGTCCGACTGGATGAGCTGGCGTACCGAGACATTGACATGCAGCTCGAAGTCTTCGGGCAGGGCGGCCAGGCGCTCGGCCACATCGCGGGTGGCGCGGCGCAGCACCCAGTCGCCCAGGGCCAGGATCAGGTCCGATTCCTCGGCCACGGGAATGAAGACGCCCGGCGAGATCCAGCCGCGCTCGGGATGCTTCCAGCGCAGCAGGGCCTCCATGCCCGTCATGCGGCCCTCGGCCAGGGTCACGACCGGCTGGTAGTGCACCCGCAGCTCCTCGCGCTCCAGGGCCTGGCGCAGCTCCATGGCCAGGCGGGCGCGCTGGGTCGAGCGCTCCATCATGGCCGGCTCGAACACCACCACCTGGCCCCGGCCCAGGCGCTTGGCCTCGCTCAGGGCCACGCTGCCGTGGCGCAGCCAGTCGCCCAGGCTGGCGGCGGGCAGCAGGCCCCCCACCACGCCGGCGCTGGCGCTGACCAGGATTTCATCCTCGCCCGAACAGAAGGGGTGCTCGAACAGGGCCATCACGTCGCGGCCCAGACGGCCTAGGTGTGATGCTTCAATAGGTTGTATCCGGTGTTCATCCGGATTGGGTTTGAGAGACTGGAAGTCGCCAAACACCCAATCGTCCCAGGAGCACCAACCGGATGAACAGCCATAAGCATGCCCGACTTACCTACGCCCGCCGAGTCGAGATGGTCAGGCAGATGACCGCGGAAGGTCTCAGCGCCCCAGCAGCGGCTGCAGCGCAAGGCGTGACGGCCCCGACGGCCAGGAAGTGGCTCGGCCGCTATTTGGCCGGCGGTGAAGCCGCCTTGGCTGATGCCTCTTCGCGTCCCACGCACTCACCCAGAGCCATCGCTCCAGCCAAGGCGTTGCTCATCGTCGAGTTGCGCCGCCGCCGAATGCTGCAGTCCAGCATCGCCCGCAGCGTGGGCGTCTCGGCCGCCACTGTCAGCCGTGTGCTGGCTCGTGCTGGACTGTCCAAGCTCAGCGACCTGGAGCCGACTGAGCCCGTGGTGCGCTACGAGCGCGAGGCGCCGGGCGAGCTGCTGCACATCGACACCAAGAAGCTCGGGCGCATCGTGCGCCCGAGCCATCGCGTCACAGGTAATCGACGCGACTCGGTGGACGGTGCGGGCTGGGAGACGCTGTTCGTGGCCATTGACGATCACGCACGACTGGCCTTCACGGCCATGCATCCGGACGAGAAGAAAGCCCAGGCGGTGCAGTTCTTGAAGAATGCCGTGGCGTACTACGCCAGGATGGGCGTCACGGTCCAGCGGCTGCTCACCGACAACGGCGCGGCATTCCGCTCGCGAGAGTTCCGCCAGGCCTGCGTCGAACTCGGCATCAAGCACAGCTTCACGAAGCCCTACACGCCCAAAACCAACGGCAAGGCCGAGCGCTTCATCCAGACCGCGCTCCGTGAATGGGCCTACGGCTGGACGTACCAGAGCTCGGCTCAACGCACGGCGGCCCTGGCCCATTGGCAGCATCACTACAACTGCCACCGACCGCACAGCGGCATCGGCGGCGTCCCGCCTATCTGCAGACTAAGTGCCTCAAGAAACAACGTCTTGACGCTTCACACCTAGGCCGGCAGGATCCAGGGGGGCGACCAGGCCCATGTGCAGCAGGGCGAACTCGTCCCCGCCCAGGCGGGCCAGGCGCAGACCCGGCAGGCGCTCGCGCAGGCGCTCGGCAATGCCTTGCAGCAGCTGGTCGCCGGTGCCATGACCCAGGCTGTTGTTGATGGCCCTGAAGCCGTCCAGGCCCACCAGCACCAGGGCGGCGGGGCGGGGCAGGGCCCAGTCGGTCTGTTCCAGCAGGCCGCGGCGGGTGAGGGCGCGGGTCAGGTCGTCGTAGATCAGCTGCTCGCGCATGCGGCCGAAGGACTGCTGCAGGCGCTCGGCCATCTCGTTGAAGGCGCGCACCAGCAGGGCGGTTTCACGCAGGGTGGCGGCTTCGGCGATATTGCCCGGCGGGCTGTCCTGCCAGCGGCCGCGGGCCAGGCGGTTGGCGGCAGCGGCAGTGTCCAGGATGGGGCGGGTGATGCGGCCTATGCCCCACAGGCCCAGGGCGATGGCCAGCAGGGCAATGCCGCTGACCAGCAGCATGCTGCGGCCCTGGGCGCTGCGGATCTCGCCCAGCAGCTCGGTCTCGGGCACCAGGACCACGATGCGCCAGTCCAGGCCGCGGGTGTCGGAATAGGGGCTGACCCGGCCGAAATAGAGCTCGCCTTCGTGCCGCAGCGTGAAGCCGCTGCCGCTTTCGGTGGGGGCCGCGTCCACCAGTGGTGCGGCCGAGCGCATCAGGGAGATGGCGCTGTCACGCAGCAGCGGGCGGTCGCCGCGCCCGCCCTCGCCGGTCACGCCGCCGGGCTCGGAGTGGGCCACCAGGCGGCCATCCAGCTCGGTGATGAAGATCATGCCGCGCCCGCGCAGGGGCTCGTCGCGCAGGAAGCGGTTCAGGCCGTCGAGCTTGACGTCGGCGGCCATGACGCCCAGCAAGTCCCCGTTGCGGCGCACCGGGGCGATGGCCGAGATGGCCACCTCGGCGCGCTCGTCCCGGTTCACATAGATGGACGACCAGGAGGGTTTGCCGCTCTGCGCCGCCGGAGCGTACCAGGGGCGCACCCGGGGGTCGTAGCCCGGGAACTCGGCGGTGACGGCGCCGGGGGTGTCGCGGTCGTAGATGCGCAGGGCGCCGCCGGTGTCGGCGTCCTTGAGCATCAGGGTGAAGCCGCCGGATTCGCGGCGCAGGCCGGCGTAGTCGCCCTGGCGGCCGCCGAAGCTCAGCACGCTGATCTGGCGCTCGTCTCGGTACAGATCGCCATAGACGCCGCGCAGATAGCGCCAGATCGGGCCCATATCGCCGGGGCGGTAGAGATCGTGGCGGGCAATCGCATCGGCCAGAGAGAGCTGGATGCGAAAGGGCTCGTCCAGGAACAGGGCCAGGCGGTTGCGGGTGTTGGCGGCCAGCGAATCGAGCTGGCGCGCGCTCTCCTGCTGGATCAGCTGGTCGAGATGGCGCTGCTGCGTCAGGGCCTGCAGCAGGACGGTGGCGATGAACAGGAGCACAAAGGGCACCGCAATGGCGGTGCGCAGGGAAGGTCTCAGGGCGCGACCCACAAACAATGCTCCTTGGCTGGATCGGTTCCGGGTGGGAGGTCCGGCTGCGCGATTATCCGGGCAGCTTTCGCAGGCCCGGCTCGGGGATTAGCCCGGGTTCCCGGTGCTTTTTTGCGCCTGGGCCGCGCGGGTTCAGAGCTGGCGCGCCTTGAAGGTGTCGCAGGCCGCGATGTCGCCCTGCTCCAGCCCGCGCTGGAACCAGCGCACCCGCTGGGCGCTGCTGCCGTGGGTGAAGCTCTCCGGCACCACCCGGCCCTGGCTCTGGCGCTGCAGGGTGTCGTCGCCGATGCGCGAGGCGGCGTTCAGGGCCTCCTCGATGTCGCCGGCCTCCAGCCAGGCCTTGCTGCGCTGGGAGTGGTGGGCCCAGACGCCCGAGAAGCAGTCGGCCTGCAGCTCCAGGCGCACGCTCAGGGCGTTGTACTCGCGCTGCGAGACCCGGCCGCGCGCCTGGTCCAGCTTCTCGCTGATGCCCATCAGGTTCTGCAGATGGTGGCCCACCTCGTGGGCGATCACATAGGCCTGGGCAAAGTCGCCCGGTGCGCCCAGGCGCTCGCGCAAGGTGTCGTAGAAGCCCAGATCGATATAGACCTTGCGGTCGCCCGGGCAGTAGAAGGGCCCCATGGCCGCCTGGCCCTGGCCGCAGGCCGTGGGCGTGCCGTCGCGGAACAGCACCAGGCGCGGCGCCTCGTAGCGCTGCTGGCGCTGGCTGAAGTAGGCGCCCCACACGTCCTCGGTATCGGCCAGCACGATGGAGACAAAGCGCCCTGCCGGATCCTGGGGTTTGGCGGCGGGCTCGGCCGGCGCTTCGGCCGGCGCGGGGCCGGGCAGGCCGCCGCCGTCCAGCAGGCCCAGCACCGTCATGGGGTTGATGCCGAAGGCCCAGGCCGCCAGCAGGGCCACCACCAGGCCGCCCAGGCCCACGCCCCGCCCGCCGCCCAGACCCGCGCCGCGGCGCGGGCCGGCATCGCGCAGGTCCTCGACATTGTCGCTTTCGCGCTGACCTTCCCACTTCATCGCCGGCTCCTCGGGTTGACTCACCCGTGTGCGATGTTACGGTGTGGGCTGGATGATCGACGATCTGAGGAGTGGGATGAGCGGGGCCAGCTTGCCGCAGCCGGAATTGCAGGAGCTCTTGTGCCGCCTGCTGGAGCAGGGCCATCCTTTGCTGGCCCTGTTCGACCCGCAGGACCGGCTGCGCCATGCCAATGCCGCCTTCCGCCAGGCCTACTGCCTGGACACCGGTGCCGAACCCTGCTGGGCCGACATCATGCGCGACAACCACCGCCACGGTCATGGCGCGGTGATCGAGGCCGACGATATCGAGGCCTGGCTCGCCGCCGTGATGACGCGCCGGGGCAAACAGGCCCACCGGGCCTTCGAGGTGGACTTCTGGGACGGGCGCTGGTTCTGGATCCAGGAGACGCTCTCCGCCGACGGCTGGCTGCTGCTGCAGGGCAGCGAGATCACGGCCCTGCGCCAGGACAGCCGGGCCCTGCGCCAGGCTCATGTGAAGGCCTTGCGCGCGGCCGAGACCGATGTGCTCACCGGCTTGGGCAACCGCCGCCATGTGCTGCAACAGCTGCAGCAGACCCTGCCACGCGAAGACGCCTGGCCGCTGTGCGTGGTGGCCCTGGACCTGGACGATTTCAAGCGCATCAACGACGAGCTGGGCCATGCGGCGGGCGACGAGGTGCTGCGCGACTTTGCCCGCCAGCTGCAGGCCAGCATCCGCCGCGAGGATGGCTGCGGCCGCCTGGGCGGCGAGGAATTCCTGCTGATCTTGCCCACGGCCGGCCAGGGCCAGGCCGCCTCCATCGCCGAACGCCTGCTGCAGCGGGTCCGTCTGGCCCGGCCCCTGGCGGAGCAGCCGGCGCGGGGCTATAGCTGCTCGGCCGGCCTGGCCGAGGCGCGCTGGGGCGAGACGGTGGAAAGCCTGCTGGCCCGGGCCGATGCCGCCCTGTACCGTGCCAAGGCGACAGGGCGTGATCGCCTGGTGGTCGATGGCGAGCGCGCGGGCTGAGTCCGGCGCGTCTGGGCTTGTGGCGGCCGCCCGGATGGGCAGAATGGACAAGGCGGGCCGGTGCCCCGGGAGCAGATGACGTGAGCGCTGATGAGCCGCTGTCTGGCCGCCGCCGCTGGCTGCTGCGGCACTTGCCCCTGGGCTTGTCGCTGAGCGGCCTGGGCCTGCGGGCGCGCGCCCAGGCCTTGCCGCGGGTGACGGTGTTGCTGGAGGAGTTTCCGCCCTATGCGCTGCGCGGGGCCGATGGTGGCCCCGAAGGCTTTGCCGTGGACCTGACGCGCGAGCTGCTGGCGCGGGCGCGGGTGGAGGCGGTGTTCGAGTTCAACTCCTGGCCGCGCGTGCTGCAGCGTGCGCGCGAGCAGCCCCAGGTGCTGATTCCCGCCATCGTGCGCCTGCCCGAGCGCGAGACGCAGTTCCTCTGGGTGGCCCAGATCAGCCTGCGCCGCGGCACGCTCTACCGTCTGCGCAGCCGCCCGGATGTGCAGGTGCGCGAGCTGGCCGATGCCCGGCGCTATCTCACCGGCGTGATCAAGGGCGATGTGTCCGAGCGCGAGCTGGTGGCCCTGGGCCTGCAGCCGGGCGAGCACCTGGATGCCAGCGCCGACTACACCGTGCTGCTGCGCAAGTTCTTCGCCGGGCGGGTGCAGCTGGTGGCGCTCAACAGCCTGCTGATGGCCGCCACCCTGCAGCGTCACGGCTACCAGGCCGAGGACCTGGAGCCGGTGCTGCGCTTTTCCAGCTCGCGCCCCTCCATCGCCCTGAGCCTGGGCAGCGATGAACGCCTGGTGCGGGCTCTGCGCCAGGCCTGGGAGAGCATGCGCCGGGACGGCAGCGCGGCCGCCATCTCGGCGCGGCACGGCATGCTGCTGCCGTAGTGTGAGCCGGCCCTAGTCGTTCTCGCCGAGGAAGCCGCCCGACTGACGGGACCAGAGATCGGCATAGAGCCCGCCCCGCGCAACGAGTTCCGCATGGGTCCCCTCCTCCACGATACGGCCGCGATCCATGACGATCAGCCGGTCGAGCGCCGCGATGGTGGAGAGGCGATGGGCGATGGCGAGCACGGTCTTGCCGCGCATCAGACGCTCGAGGTTCGACTGGATCGCCGCCTCGACTTCGGAATCGAGCGCCGACGTCGCCTCGTCGAGAACGAGGATCGGTGCGTCCTTCAGCATGACCCGCGCAATGGCGATGCGCTGGCGCTGACCGCCGGAGAGCTTGACGCCGCGCTCGCCGACATGGGCGTCGTAGCCCTTGCGGCCGCGCTGGTCTTCCAGTTGAAGGATGAAATCATGCGCCTCGGCCTTCCTGGCCGCCTCGATCATCTCCACCTCGCTGGCATCGGGATTGCCGAAAAGGATGTTGTCGCGGATCGATCGATGCAGCAGCGCTGTATCCTGGCTGACCATGCCGATATTGGCGCGCAGGCTCTCCTGCGTCACGGCCGCGATATCCTCGCCCCCGACGAGAATGCGCCCGCCTTCCAGATCGTAGAAGCGCAACAAGAGGTTGACGAGCGTCGACTTGCCCGCGCCCGAGCGCCCCACGATGCCGACCTTCTCGCCGGGGTGAATCGTCAGGTTCAGATTCTTGAGCACGGGCTTCTTGCCGCCGTAGGCAAAGCTCACGTTCTCGAAGCGCAGCTCGCCCCGCGTGACTTCCAGCGGCTTGGCATCGGCCGCGTCCAGCACCGCCACCGGGCGCGAGAGCGTGGTGATGCCGTCCTGCACGGTGCCGATGTTCTCGAAGAGCTCGGCCATCTCCCACATGATCCAGTGCGAGATGCCGTTCAGGCGCAGGGCCATGGCCGTGGCCGCGGCCACTGCGCCCACGCCCACCTCGCCGCGCGCCCACAGCCACAGGGTCAGGCCCGCGGTGCTGGCCACCAGCAGCATGCTCAGCGCGTGGTTGACGATCTCGAAGCCGCTGATCAGGCGCATCTGGCGGTAGGCCGTGCCCAGGAACTCCTGCATGGCGCCGCGGGCGAACTGGGCCTCGCGGTTGCTGTGGGAGAAGAGCTTGACCGTGCTGATATTGGTGTAGGCGTCGGTGATGCGGCCGGTCATCAGGCTGCGCGCATCGGCCTGCTGGCTGGCGGCCTTGCCCAGGCGCGGCACGTAGTAGCGCAGGGCGGCCAGATAGCACAGCAGCCACAGGCCGAAGGGCAGGAGCAGGCTGAGGTCGAAGCTGCCCACCACGCCCAGCATGGTGACGAAGTAGATGGTGATGAAGACCAGGATGTCGGTCACGATCAGCCAGCAGTCGCGCACCGCAAGCGCCGTCTGCATCACCTTCGTCGAGACGCGGCCGGCGAACTCGTTGGAGAAGAAGGTCATGCTCTGGCCCAGCAGATGGCGGTGGAAGTTCCAGCGCAGCCGCATCGGGAAGTTGCTGGACAGGCCCTGGTACTTGCTGATGGCCTGCAGGCCGATCAGGGCGATGCTGCCCACCAGGATCAGGCCCAGCAGCAGCAGATTGCCTTTTTCCTTGGCCCAGAGTTCGGCCGGGGCGGTCTGGGACAGCCAGTCCACCACCGAGCCCAGCATGGCGAAGAGCAGGGCTTCGAAGGCGCCGAACAGGGCCGTGAGCAGGGTCATGCCCAGGATCAGGGGCCGCATGCCGGCGGTGGCCGACCAGACGAAGGCGAAGAAGCCCTGCGGGGGCTGCGGGGGTGGCGTGTCCGGGTAGGGATCGACGCGTTTTTCAAACCAGCTGAACAAGAGACACCTCGGTAAGCGTTCAACCGGCAAGGCTAGCGCAGAGGCGCTGCCAGCGTCTGACAGCAGGCGGCGAATGGCAGAAGGGGCCGCATCAGCAGCCCCTTTTCACTGGCCGATGGCGGGCGTCAGTCGCCCGCGGCCGCGCTCAGGCCCGGCGCTGGCGCCGACGCGCCACGCCGCCCAGCAAGCCCAGGCCGCCCAGCATCAGCGCATAGCTGCCGGGCTCGGGCACGGCCGAGAGGATCTCGATATTGTCGATGCCCACGTTGTAGGCCGTGTTGCGCCACTCGATGCGCAGGCCGGAGGCCGAGCTCAGGTTCAGCTCGAAATGGCTGGGCGTGTTGCCGGCCAGGCCGCCCACACTGCCCTTGTACTCGTAGAGCAGCTGGCTGCTGCCCAGGTCGAAGACCTTGAGATCGGTGGCGCGGCTGTTGTTGGGGTAGGCGCCCAGGTCGAAGCCCTTGAGCAGCAGGCCGGTCGCGTTCTGCGCCACCAGGTCGATGCGGGCGTAGGAACTGGGGTTGTCGCCGCCGTCGGCCCAGAGCACGCCGTAGAGATTGTTGTAGCCGGTGTCCCACCACTTCAGGCTCGGGTTGCCGGACTGCAGGGGCTGGCTGTAGACCACGTCCACCAGACCGGCCACATCGCCGTAGCTCTGGTTGATCCAGCCGCTGTTGCCGCAGGTCTGCAGGGCACCGGTGCCGGCGCTATTGCCCGAGCAGAAGCCCGCAGCCGTGGGGCCGTTGCCGAAATCCAGGATGTGGGCCTGGGCAGAGGCGGTAGCGGCCAAGAGGCCGACCGCCAGCATCATGTTCTTCATGCAAGCATCCTCAACTCAGAGGACACGATCCTGCGTGGCCCGGCCGGCGCGGACAAGCCCCGCTTCCGGGGGGGCTGTCCGAGCTGCCGCTTCTGGGCTCAGCGCGAGACCGGCAGGGGCAGGGGCTTGCCCTGGGCCTGCTCCGGAGCGCGCACTTGCAGCAGGCGCGCCAGGGTGGGGGCGATGTCGGCCACCTCCACCGTCTGCTTCACCTCGCCCTGGCCCACCCAGGCCGGACCCCAGGCCAGGATGGGCACATGGGTGTCGTAGCGGTAGGGCGTGCCGTGCGAGCTGCCGCCGCCGCGCGAGCTATAGAGCCAGTTGGCCTTGACCACCACCTGCAGCGGTGCCGCCACCTCGGGGTGCCAGGACTTGCGCATGGCCTCCAGATACGGGGTCTTGGTGTCGCTGCCCTGCAGCTGCTCCAGGGTGAAGACATCGGCGATGCCGTCCACGGTCAGCAGCAGCTGCTTGGCGGCGGCATAGACCTCGGCGGACTTCAGGCCCTTGGACTGGATCAGCTTCTCGTCGAAGAGGATGCCGGCGCCGGAGTAGCCACGCGCCCAGCGGCCCTCGCCAAAGCGCTTGCCCAGCTCGGTGTTGAGCCAGGCCAGGGTCAGGCTGGGGTTGATGCGGTCGGCGTCCAGGCCGCGGCTGGCGGCGTATTCGGGCGTGTCGGCAAAGCCGTGGTCGGCGGTCAGCAGGGCCACGTAGTTGCCGGGGCCGATTTTGGCGTCCAGGTACTGGAAGAAGCCCTGCAGATAGCGGTCCAGATGCAGGAAATGGTCGTGCGAGAGCCGCGACTCGGGGCCGAAGGCGTGGTTCACATAGTCGTGGCTGGAGAGGCTGACCGAGAGGATGTCGGTCTTGTCGTCCGCGCCCAGCTGCTCGCCCTCGATGGCGGCGCGGGCAAAGGCCAGGGTCAGCTCGTCACCAAAGGGCGAGGGCAGCAGATTGCCGTAGAACAGCGGGCCCGGCTTCTCCATCTTGTCGCCGACGATGGCGGGCAGCTGGTTGCCGTTGCCGCCGGTGGACTGCCAGGGCTGGCCGTCCGGCACCGAACGGGCATAAGCCGCCTCGGGCAGCAGGGGCGTCCAGCTCTTCTTGAAGAAGGCATCGGCCGGCTTGGCGGCGTTGAAGGCATTCACCCAGGCCGGGTGCTGCTTCATGTAATAGGTGCTGGAGGCGAACTGGCCGCTCTCGCCCATATACATATAGGCCGTGCCTTTGTGGCCGGCCGGCAGGATGGCGCCGCGGTCCTTGCCCGAGATGCCGATCACCTTGGACTCGGGTTGCACGCCGCGCAGCACATCGCCCACGGTCTCCACCCGGTAGTTCTTGGGGCTGGTGCCCGAGAGCGGCGCGGTCTTGTTGCCGATGTACTGGTGGGCCGGGTCCTGGGTGTTGTAGACCGTCTCGAAGGTCTCGCGGTCGCGCCACTCATTGCTGATGATGCCGCTGCGCTGGGGGTAGGCGCCCGAGAGCATCACCGCGTGGCCGGCGGCCGTCACCGTGTGGCCATGGGCGTAGTGCGCGTCCGAGAACCAGGCGCCGCGCTGCAGAAAGCGGTTGAAGCCGTCAGGGGCCAGCTGGTCGCGGTAGCCCAGCACCTGGCGCATGGGCAGGCCGTCCACCACCAGGAAGACGATGAGCTTGGGGCCCGCCTGGGGGGCGGCGGCCTGGCCGGGCTGGCTGGGCGTGCCGGCGCAGCCGGCCAGCAGGGCGGCGGCAGCGGCCAGGCTGCTCAGCAGCCAGCGCCGACGCGAGGGATGAGCGTTCATGGCATCAACCTTTTGTGTCTTGTTGTGAGGCGGGGTGGAGCTTAGCCCTTGTGGCCCTGGGCACGGGCGGCTGGCGCGCGGCGGGCCGCCCGGCGCGGCGCGGGGGCGCAGGCCCAAAAATAATGAGCCGGACCGCACACCAGGTGCAGTCCGGCTCTCTTGCTGTATGCGGCGCCGCTGAACCGGCTGGCTTCAGGCTGGCTGTGGGCAGACCGGGCCGCCATGCCCTTCCCCTCCTCGGGTGTCAGTGCCGCGCCATTCTGTGAAAAAACCTTGCAGGCGCTGTGCTCGTTTGCCCTTGCTTGGGCGCTTTGCGCACGAGTGGGCTGGTTTTGGTGTGGCCGCAGCCCTGCCGCTTCAGGCCAGGGCTTCGTCCAGCAGCTCCACCCAGTGGCGCACCGGCAGGGCGCTGCCAGACTGCAGCTGCTGGATGCAGCCGATATTGGCGGAGACGATGGTCTGGGCCTGCAGCGGCGCCAGGGCGGCCAGCTTGCGGTCACGCAGCTGCTTGGAGAGCTCGGGCTGCAAGACCGAATAGGTGCCGGCCGAGCCGCAGCACAGATGGCTGTCGCAGGGCGCCAGCTCCACCGAGAAACCCAGCTCGCGCAGCGCGCCCTCCACCCCGCCGCGCAGGCGCTGGCCATGCTGCAGGGTGCAGGGCGGGTGGTAGGCCAGGCGCTGATCCGGCCGGCGGCTGCCCAGGCGCGACTTGAGCGCCGGCAGCAGATCGGGCAGCAGCTCGCTGAGGTCGCGGGTCAGGGCGCTGATGCGCGCGGCCTTGTCGCGGTAGGCCGGGTCGTGGGCCAGGGCCTGGCCATATTCCTTGACCGTGAGCCCGCAGCCCGAGGCGTTCATCACGATGGCCTCCACCTGGCCGGCCTCGGTCAGGCCCTCCACCAGGGGCCACCAGGCGTCGATATTGCGGCGCATATCGGCCAGGCCGCCCTCGTGGTCGTTCAGATGGCTGCGGATGGCGCCGCAGCAGCCCGCGCCATCGGCCACCAGGGTCTGGATGCCGGCGGCGTCCAGCACCCGGGCGGTGGCCGAGTTGATATTGGGCATCATGGCCGGCTGCACGCAGCCCATCAGCATCAGCACCTTGCGCGCATGGGCCCGCGTGGGCCAGCGGTGGGCCTGGGGCGGGGCCTTGGCCGGCACCTTGTCGCGCAGGGCCGCCGGCACCAGGGGGCGCAGGGCCTGGCCCAGCTTCATGGCCGGGGCGAAGAGGGGCGAGGTCAGCCCCTCCTTGAGCAGCCAGCGCTTGGCACGCTCGGTGCGCGGGCGCTCCACCTGGGCTTCCACCAGCTGGCGGCCGATCTCCACCAGCTGCCCGTACTGCACGCCCGAGGGACAGGTGCTCTCGCAGTTGCGGCAGGCCAGGCAGCGGTCCAGGTGCTGCTGGGTGGCGGCCGTGGGTGTGGCGCCTTCCAGCACCTGCTTGATCAGGTAGATGCGGCCGCGCGGGCCGTCCAGCTCATCGCCCAGCAGCTGATAGGTGGGGCAGGTGGCGGTGCAGAAGCCGCAGTGCACGCAGCGGCGCAGGATCTCCTCGGCCTGGCGGCCTTCGGGCGTGCCTTGGTAGGGCGGGGCGAGCTGGGTCTGCATGGCGGCGGCGGTGGGGCGAGGGCGGGTGGATCAGGGGGCCAGGGTGTAGCTCAGGGCCCAGAAGTAGCGCAGGGGCAGCCACTGCCAGTCGCGCACCCGGGGGCCCAGCAGGGCGCGCAGCTGGGCCTCATCGGGGAAGTTCTTCATCACCTCGTGCTGGCTGCCATCGCTGAGCTGGCGCAGCTGGTAGCCATTGCCCTCGGCATCCACGCGGGCGATGGGTGTGCTGTCGCCCTCCACATAGGCGTTGTCGATCAACACCACGCGCGCGCCGGGCTGCAGCTGGGCGTGGAACTGGGCCAGCCAGTCCGCCTGGCGCGAGCGCGGCACATGCGAGAACCACAGGCCGGCAAAGCCCGCGTCATAGGGCGAGGCGGCGCCGGGCGCCACGAAGTCCAGGGCATAGGCATCGGCCGTGCGGAACTGCACCTTGGCAAAGTCCAGGGGCTTGCTGCGCGCCAGGGCCAGCACCTCCTCGTTGAGGTCGCTGCCCTGCCAGGCGCGGGCCTCGGCCGTGGCCTCGGGCAGCCAGAAACCGGTGCCGCTGGCCACCTCCAGCACGCTGCGGCCGGCGAACTGCTGGCGCAGCCAGCGCTTGAGCGTGGCGATATCGGGCTGGCGATGCGGCCGGTCGAAGACGCGCTCGTACTCCTGGGCGCGCTGCGCGTAGTAGCG
Organism: Shinella sp. XGS7; assembly: GCF_020535565.1. Taxonomy (NCBI): domain Bacteria; kingdom Pseudomonadati; phylum Pseudomonadota; class Alphaproteobacteria; order Hyphomicrobiales; family Rhizobiaceae; genus Shinella; species Shinella sp. XGS7. The sequence continues at coordinate 1,361,540 of NZ_CP084758.1, forward strand.
CGGCATCAGCTCGGTCTGGGAGCGCAGGGCACTGGGGTCAGAGATCGTCATAGAGCCGTCCGGGATTGAAGAGGCCTTGCGGGTCGAAGGCCTTCTTGAGTTCGCGGTGGATGCGCATCAGCGGCGCGGGCAGCGGCGCAAAGCAGCCGGCCGACTTGTCCTGCGCGCGGTAGAGCGTGGCGTGGCCGCCCACGGACGCCGCGGCCTCGCGCACCTGGGTCGCAGGCAGGGCGCTGGTGAGCCAGCGCTGGCCGCCGCCCCACTCCACGAGCTGCTCACCCGCCAGATTGAGCACCGGCGCGGTCTGCGGCACCGAGAGCCGCCACAGGCGCGCACCGCCCTGCACCGCGCGCTCGGCGCCCAGGAAGAACTCGTCGCGCTGGTCGCGCAGGCCGTCCCAGAAGGGGAGGGCCAGGTCTTGCGGGATCAGCTCGCCGCCCAGGCTCTGGCGGGCTGCGGCCACCGCGGCCTCGGCCCCGGCCAGGCGCAGCAGCAGGGCGCCCTCCCAGCAGGCGCTGGCGCTCAGGGGCAGGGGCTGGCCGCCCCAGCGGTTGAGGGCCTGCAGGGCCTGGCCCTGCGCCATCTCGAAGCGCAGCGTGGCCTCGGCCACCGGGCGCGGCAGCACCTTGAGCGAGACCTCCAGGATGGGCCCCAGCACGCCCAGGGCGCCGGCCATCAGGCGCGAGACGTCGTAGCCGGCCACGTTCTTCATCACGGTGCCGCCGAAGCTCAGGGCCTCGCCGCGGCCGTTGAGCATGGTCAGGCCCAGCACATGGTCGCGCACCGCGCCGGCCGTGGCGCGCGCCGGCCCGGAGAGCCCGGCCGCCACCATGCCGCCCACCGTGCCGCTGCCGGCGCCGAAGCGTGGCGGCTCGAAGGCCAGGTGCTGACCCTCGGCGGCCAGCACGGCTTCGAGCTCGCTGATGGGGGTGCCGGCCTTGACCGTGACCACCAGCTCGCTGGGCTCGTAGCTGCTGAGGCCGGTGAAGCCGCTGAGGTCCAGCGGCTCGCCGCGCGACGCCGCCGGGGGCGTGTTGCCGTAGAAGGCCTTGCTGCCCTGGCCGCGGATCTCCAGCGGTGTGCCGCGGGCGGCGGCCTCGCGGATGCGTTCTTGCAGGGCCTGGATCTGCGACATCAGAAGCGCTCCAGCTCGGGGAAGGCCAGCAGGCCCTTGCGCACATGCATGCGGCCGTACTCGGCGCAGCGGTTCAGCGTGGGAATCACCTTGCCGGGGTTGAGCAGGCCGGCGGGATCGAAGGCGCTTTTGAGCGCCAGCATCTGCGCGCGCTCCTCGGCGGAGAACTGCACGCACATGCTGTTGAGCTTCTCGATGCCCACGCCATGCTCGCCGGTCACGGTGCCGCCCAGGGCCACGCTGGTCTCCAGGATCTCGGCGCCGAACTGCTCGCAGCGATGCAGCTGGTCCGGGTCATTGGCATCGAAGAGGATCAGGGGGTGCAGATTGCCGTCGCCCGCATGGAAGACATTGGCGCAGCGCAGGCCGTACTTCTGCTCCATCTGCTGGATGGCCAGCAGGATGTCGGCCAGGCGCTTGCGCGGGATGGTGGAGTCCATGCACATGTAGTCGGGGCTGATGCGGCCCGAGGCGGGGAAGGCGTTCTTGCGCCCGCTCCAGAAGCGCAGGCGCTGGGCCTCGTCCTCGCTCACCGCGATCTGGGTGGCGCCGCTCTCGCGCAGCACCGCGCTCATGCGCTCGATCTCCTCGGCCACCTCCTCGGGCGTGCCGTCGCTCTCGCACAGCAGGATGGCCTCGGCCGTGAGGTCGTAGCCGGCGTGCACAAAGTCTTCCACGGCGGCGGTCATGGGCTTGTCCATCATCTCCAGGCCGGCCGGGATGATGCCCGCGGCGATGATGGCGGCCACGGCGTCGCCGGCCTTTCGCATGTCATCGAAGCTGGCCATGATGCAGCGCGCCAGGCGCGGCTTGGGCACCAGCTTGACCGTGACCTCGGTGATCACGGCCAGCATGCCTTCGCTGCCCACGATCACGCTCAGCAGGTCCAGGCCGGCGGCGTCCAGGGCCTCGGAGCCGAACTCCACCGGCTCGCCCTGGGCCGTGAAGCCCTTGACGCGCAAGACGTTGTGCAGGGTCAGGCCGTACTTCAGGCAGTGCACGCCGCCCGAGTTCTCGGCCACATTGCCACCAATGGTGCAGGCGATCTGGCTGCTGGGGTCGGGCGCGTAATAGAGGCCGTGCGGCGCCGCCGCCTCGGAGATGGCGAGGTTGCGCACCCCGCACTGCACCCGGGCCGTGCGGGCCAGGGGATTGAGCTCCAGGATGCGATTGAACTTGGCCAGGGCCAGGGTCACGCCCTGGGCATGGGGCAGGGCGCCGCCCGAGAGGCCGGTGCCCGCGCCGCGCGCCACCACCGGCACCTGCAGGGCATGGCAGGCCTGCAGCACCGCGGCCACCTGAGCCTCGGTCTCGGGCAGGGCCACGGCCAGGGGGCGCTCGCGGTAGGCCGAGAGCCCGTCGCACTCGTAGGGTGTGGTGTCCTCGGCGGTCCAGAGCAGGGCATGGGGAGGCAGCACCCGCGCCAGCGCGGCGACGACGGCCTGCTGGCGTTCGGTCCGGCTCGAGGCCGGGGGCGCGGAAGGGATGGCGACGGCAGCGGTGTTCACGGCGGCTCTCCTGGGCCGCTAATGTAGCCTGAGCCCCCTGCGCCACGCTGACACCGGCGGCGGCGGCAGTCATGACTTTTGGGCGGGGAATCATCACCCCCGGCCGTGGCTGGCGGGCCTCAGCCGGGCAGCGGGAACCACAGGGCCTTGCGCGCCAGCGGGGTCTCGGGCGAGAGATGAGGGCTGCGCAGGTGCAGCACGCGGCGCGTGCTCACCTGATGGCGGCTCAGCAGGGCGCCGAACTGCTGCTGGCTCAGGCGCTCGAAGCTGCCGTCGCGCACCAGAAGCTCCATGCCGCGGCGCAGGTCCTCGGCCAGGCGCGGGCGCCAGGGGTTCACGAACAGATAGAGCGCGGCCGGATAGTGCAGCAGCAGATGCGGCTCGATGGCCAGGTCCAGCTGCGGGTAGGCGGCCAGCTCGGCATCGATCTCCATGATGGAGCGCGGAAAGTAGTCGAAGCGGCCCACCGAGAGCATCTGGAACAGGCCCTCGTAGTGGGTGCTGGTCAGCACCTGCAGTCCGTTGCTGCGCAGGATCTCGGTGTCGGGCCAGTCCGGCATCTGGCCGGCCTGGAAGCGCGCCAGCCCGGCCAGATCGCGCAGGCCGGCAAAACGCTCGCGTTCGGCGCGACGCACCAGGGCCAGGCGCCAGCCGATCAGGCCGCGCTCCAGGGGCACGCGGACCGGCAGCAGGCGCTGCTCGCGCTCGAGGTGGTTCATGGTCCAGAACACATCGATGCTGGACTCGGGCTTGGCCAGCTCGATCAGGGCCCGGCTCTGCACCATGGACGAGGGCGTGGGCTCCAGGCGATAGGGCCGGCTGGCGCGGGCCAGGGCCAGGCGCATCAGCTCCACAAAGTAGTTCACCTGCCGGTCCTGCTGGGGCAGGTGGCGCGGGTAGCCCACCCGTTCGGGCTCGGCCGCCCGGGCCGGTACCGTGCTGCTGACCGCGGCCGCCAGCAGCAGCCGGCGCCGCGCCATGGCGGCCGGTGTCACGTGCCACCCTCGCCCACGAAGACGCTGAGCACGCCGGTGTAGCCGTAGAGACGGCCCTGCTGCGCGATCTCGCCGCCGGCGAAGAAGCCCACCAGGGGCAGCTCGCCCAGGCCGTGGCGCAGCCACTGCAGCTCGGCCGAGGGCGCGCCGAAATGCGGGCCGCCGCGACCGGCGCAGCTGATGTAGAGCGCGCCCAGGGCCTGCCGGCCTTCCTCTTCCAGCTCGGCGCGCAGCTCGGTGCAGATGCGCATCAGATCGCGGCGGGCCGCCTCGGGCTGGCGCTCGCAGAAGCTCAGGCTCTGGCCCGGGCTCACGCGCTCGGCCACGCCCACGCCGCGACGCGCGGGGTCCAGGCCGATCAGGTGGCGCACCAGCACCTCGGGGCCGTATTCGCGCCGGCCGCGGCTGCCGGGCTCGGACAGGCCCACCAGGGTGCGGCGCAGGCGCGGCAGGGCCTCGCGCAGGGCCGCGCCGTCGCCCACGGCGGCCACCGGCAGGGCCAGGTCTTGCAGCAGGCAGTCCAGTGCCGGCCGGCCGTCCAACTCCAGCACCAACTGACCCTCGCTGGCGGTGATGCGGCGCTCCGGCCCCAGGGCCTGGCAGCCCTGGCTGATGCGGGTGCGCAGGTCCAGCCCTGAGCCGAAGCCCACGCCGGAGAGACCGCCGCGCCAGATGCCGTCGGCAATCTGCAGCGCATCGTCCCGGCCCATGGCCAGGCCGCCGAACACAAAGCCCTGGCGTGTCTGGGCGGCCAGTTCCTGCAGCAGTTCCTGCAGCTCGGGCGTGGCGCCATCCGCATGCACCAGGGCCTGCTCGGGCTGCCAGCCGCTCAGGGGCTGGCGGCCGGAGAAGACGCGGAACTGCTCGGGCGGCAGCTCGGCCAGCATCAGGGCCAGGGCGGGCTCGCTGTGCTCGAAGTACTCCACGCCGCTGGCGCAGATGCCGGGCGCGCTGGCGCCCACCCAGGCCACGCCGGGCCAGCGCTGGGTCAGCTCGGCCAGCAGGGCCTGGGCCTGGGGCGTGTAGGCCTCGGTCAGGTAGAGCCAGCCCAAGCTGGGCTGCAGGGCCAGGCTCTGGCGCTGGGCCTCGATCTGGGCCGCCGCCAGCGCCAGGGCCATGTGCGGGTCGGGATGGGTGGCGTGGGCGTGGATGAAGGGCTTGATCATGGGGCGGAGGAGCGCCGCGTCCGCGGGCTCTTGCGCGCGTCCGGGCTCTTGCTGCTACTGCTGCTGCTGCTGCCGCTGCTGCCGCCGGCATGGCTGCGGGGCGTGGCGGTGGCCTTCTTGACCATGGCGCCGGGCATGGCGGCCGCCTTCTTGAGCGTCTCGCCCGCGGCGTCGAAGCTTTGCTTGACGATGGCACCGGCCAGGTTCTTGGCCGCGTCGGTGGCCGTGTCCTTCATGGCATTGGCGGCCAGCTGGGTGAACTGCTGGCTCAGGGAGGACCACCACTGCATGGGGTCCACCGTGGGCAGGGCGGCCGCGGGCTCGGCTTCCTTCTTGGGCTTGCTGCTGCCGGCCTTGGGGGCGGGCTTGGTGGCCGCCGCCATGGCCGGCATCTCGGGCATGGCGGGCAGGCCCATGGGCATGGGCGGCACCTTGAGGGCCTGGCTCAGATCGCCCAGGGGCACGTTCATGGATTTGAGCGTGGACAGGGTCATGCGCTGCACCTCCAGGGCCTGGATGGTGGCGCCCAGCATGCGGGCGTTCTGCTCCAGCCAGAACTGCACGGTGCGCAGTTCCTCGATGCGCTTCTCCAGCTCCTCGGGGTTGAGCGTGGGTGCCACCCACTGGCCGATGCCCGGCAGAGCTGCGCCGGCGTTCTTCACCAGGCCTTGCAGAAAGTCGAAGCCGGGGACGAATTTGGTGAAGCTGTTGCTGCTGTCGGCCATGGGGTCTCCTGGGTCTTGTCGGGGCGGGCGGGAAGGTGCCGGCTCGATGGTAAGCCTAGGGCGCTTCAAATGTGAGTCGGCCCTTGCCCTGGCTGAACTGCATGCGCCCCAGCAGGTCCATGCCCAGCAGGGGCGAGCGCAGCTCGGGCAGCACGGTCACCGGCAGTCGCTCGGCGCGCACGCCGCCTTCCAGCGTGATGTCGGCACGGCTGCGCCAGCCCTGCACCACGCCGCCGGCGGTGTGCGAGCGCACCTCGCCCTCTGGCTGCAGGCCGGCCTGGCGGGCCAGGGCCTCGGGCAGGGCCGTGCCGCTGGCGCCGGTGTCCACCAGGAAGTCGGCCTCCACGCCATTGATGCGGCCGCGCCAGTGGAAGTGGCCATCCGGTGCGCGCAGCAGCACGATGCGCCCGGCCTGCAGCTCGATGCGCGCCTGCTGCTGCTGATGCTCCCAGCCCTTGAAGCCCAGAAACACCAGCAGGGTCACGCCCAGCCAGACGGTGGCGATCTTCAGGCTGTGCGGCAATTCCTTTTGCGTCATGCCGCTACCATGCCACGGAATCCATGACCCCAGGACCCAGCCCCATGCCGCAAGCCCCAGGAATCCGCAGCGTCTTTCACCTCGCCATCCATGTGCGTGACCTGGACCAGGCCCGCGCCTTCTACGGCGGCCGGCTGGGCTGCCAGGAGGGGCGCAGCACCGCCACCTGGGTGGACTTCGACTTCTTCGGCCACCAGCTCTCCCTGCATCTGGGCGAGCCCTTTGCCACCACCCGCACCGGCCGGGTGGGCGAGCATCTGGTGCCCATGCCCCACTTCGGCCTGGTGCTGCTGCTGCCCGACTGGCAGGCCCTGGCCCAGCGCCTCACGGCCGCCGGCCAGGAGTTCGTGCTCAAGCCCCAGGTGCGCTTCCCCGGCGAGCCGGGCGAGCAATGGACCATGTTCTTCGAGGACCCCTTCGGCAACCCGATCGAGGTCAAGGGCTTTGCCTCGGAGGAGGGGATCTACGCGCACTGAGGGGCCGCGATCCGCCGCGCGTATCGCCGGCGGATGGCGTAGCCTCAGCGGAACCCCATCGCCCGGCGCTGCCGCACCTCCGGCTTCACCCGGTGCTCGGCCTCCAGCTGGCTGAGGAATTCGTCGGGGGTGAAGGCCTCGCCCAGGATCTCGACCTGTTGGCGCACGGCGGCAAAGTCGCCGGGGGTGAGCTGGTCCAGGGCGGCCAGGCGCTGGCGCTGATCGGCATCGGGCGGGGTGCCGGACTCGCGCTCGAACATCAGCTCGCGCTGCCCGGGTCGCAGGGCCTTGAAGCGGATCTTGAAGGCGAAGCGTCGCAGCGCGGCCTCGTCCAGTTCCTCGAAGAGATTGGTGGTGCAGATGAAGACGCCGGCAAAACGCTCCATGCCGGCCAGCATCTCGTTGACCTCGCTGAGCTCGTAGTGGCGCTCGGCCATGCGGCGGCTGCGCAGAAAGCTGTCGGCCTCGTCCAGCAGCAGCACGGCGCCCTCGGTCTGGGCGCTTTCGAACATGCGGGCCATGTTCTGCTCGGTCTCGCCCACGAACTTGCTGGCCAGATCGCTGGCCAGCTTGATCATCAGCGGGCGGCCCAGCTCCTGGGCGATGTGCTCGGCCAGGGCGGTCTTGCCGCTGCCGGGCGGGCCGTAGAAGCACAGATTGCCGCTGCCGCGCCGGCGCAGCGCCTCCACGATGCGAGGCAGCTCGAAGCGTGATTCCACATTCAGCAGCTCCAGCGCATAGCGCGTGACCACGGGGCGGCGCGCATGCTCGTGGCCCTGCTGGCCCAGGGCGCGGTCGGCATTGGCGAGCTGGCGCTCGATCAAGGCCTCGGCCTCCAGGCCTGATTCCACGCTGCAGGGCGCGGCCAGCTCGGCAAAGCGCACCGCGGTGCGGATCTGGGCGGGCGTGAGGCCGCGGCGCTCGGCCAGGCGGGCGGCAAACTCGGCGCTCACCTGCACCCCGCCCAGGGCACGCTGCACCAGGGCGGCCCGCGCACCCGGTGGCGGCGACTTGAGCTCCAGGTGGTACTGGAAGCGGCGACGGAAGGCGGGGTCGATCTGCTCGATGCGGTTGGTGACCCAGATCACCGGCACGGGGTTGGTTTCCAGGATCTGGTTGACCCAGGCCTTGCCCGAGACCGAGCCCGAGGCCGGCGCGTCCAGCGCGGCATCGAGCCGCGCCATCAGCTGCACGGTGTCGGTGGACAGGGGCGGGAACACGTCCTCCACCTCGTCGAAGAGCAGGGCCACCTCGGGGCTGGCCTTGAGGAACTGCTGGCTGATTTGCAGGCTGCGGTAGCGGTCGCGGCCCGAGAGGGAGTTGCCATCGCGGTCGGCGTATTCCACCTCGTAGAGCTGCAGGCCGGCGGCCTCGGCCGCCACCTTGGCCAGCTCGGTCTTGCCGGTGCCGGGCGGGCCGTAGAGCAGCACGTTCACGCCCGGCTGGCGGCGCGCCACGGCCTCGCGCAGCAGGCCGCCCAGCAGGGCCAGGTCTTGCGCGACGAACTCGAAGTCCTGCGGTCGCAGCTCGCTCTTGGCGGCCGGGCGGGTGAACACGGCCATCAGATCGCCGGGCGCGGGATACTCGCGCATCAGCACCGGCGGCAGTTGATCGCTGACCTTCATCAGGTCGGCCAGGTCGGTGATGTTGTGCTCGGAGATCAGGTTCTCCACCATGCCGATGCGCTCCAGGCGCGAGCCCGCGCGCAGGGCCTCGGCCACCTCCTGGGCATTGACGTCGGCCACCGCGGCGATGGCGGCAAAGGCCTCCTGGGCGGTGTTGACCTTGAACTCCACCAGGGCGCCGCGCAGCTCGCGCTGGTAGCGGGCCAGGGTGCCGTAGAGCAGGATGGCGCGCTCCGCCGGGTTGAGCTGCAGCAGCTGGCCCAGGGCGGCGATGTTCTTCTCGACCAGGGTCGATTCCTTCTTGAGCTGGCGGTCCAGCCACTCGCAGGTGGTGGCCAGCAGGGCCATCATGTCCTTGGGCGCGTCCTTGATGTACTCGTCCAGGTAGAAGAAAAGCGTGGCCTCGGCAAAGGGGCCGTGCCAGACGCCGTAACGTTCCAGGAACTCCTCGTCGCTCAGCGCGGTGTGGCCGGCCCAGAGCTCATTGGCCTGGCAGCGCTGGGCCAGATAGGCGCGCAGCCGCGCCAGCACGCGCAGTGGCCAGACCAGATGGCGGCCGGTGAAGGAGAGCAGGCCGTTGAAATCGCGGCGCAGATTGAAACGGGCCGCGTGCTTGACCGTGAGCGTGAGCACGAAGTGCGAGCACATGCGGTCCAGCACCGGCGCCCGGGCCAGACCCGGTGATGCCAGCACGCGTGCGTCCGCCATGCGCTTGACCATGGACCACTCCTCTGCTCGACGAGCCGGTGCCGTCAGGGCACCGGGTTCGGCCCCATCTTGGCGCAGCGCGCCGTGCTGTCAAGGCCCGCGGGGCGAAGAGCCGGCGCGGCTGAGGACTTTTTGGGATTCGACCGAGGGAGAGGGGGCAGAAAAGGGGATGGGACCAAGGCGCGCCGCGGCGGAGGCGCGCGGCGCCTGGAGCTTCAGTGCATCACCACGGGCTGCTGGCCCATATTGGCGTATTGCTCGATGAAGTCGTCGATGTCTTCCTCGCTGGGGTCCTGTTCCATCAGCGATTCCACGCCTTGCTGGAACTGCTCGGCCAGAGCGCCTTCGATGAAGATCTCGCGGCGGGCGTACTTGTCCACGATCTCGAAGCCGCCGCGGCTGAGCTGCAGCTCGGGCTGGCTGGCATCGTGCTGCAGCAGGCCTTCCACGGGCACTTCGAACTGCACCACGATGAAGCTGGGGGAGTTGTAAAGCATGTGCATGATGACTCCTCGTTGCCCGGTAGCTGTGGTCAGCCTAAGTCCTTTCAAGACCGGCCTTGGAGAAATACTGGCAGAAGCACCCGTGATTCGGGGGATACCCCAGCGCGCATGTGGTGTAGGAACGTCAGTACTTCACGCTGTGATGCCGCTGTCATCATCAGGGCTGCAAGATCTCGCTTTGCAGCTCGAGTTCCCAGCTGCGCTGCTCGCCCGCCAGCGGCCCCTGGCTCTGGCGCAGGCGCACCGGCAGATGGTGGCGCGCCGGGTCCAGCCAGACCTCGATGCGGGGCTCGTAGTCCGCCGTGGCCTCGCGCCGCAGGCGCAGGGCGCCCGGCACCGGACCCACGGGCAGCAGCAGGTCCTCGCGGCCCAGCACCTCGAAACGCCAATCGCCCAGCTCACCGCGCAGACCGGCCACCGGCAGCAGGATCTGCGCGCCCTCGCGGCGCAGCGCGGGCTCGGCCTGCAGCAGGGCGGCCAGCTGCAGCATCCAGCTCAGGCGGTCCTGCGCACCGGGCGGCAGAGGCTGCTGTTCGCGGCTGGCCGAGAAGCTGATCAGGCCCTGCTCGCGCCGGAAATTGGTGGCGCGCCGTTCGCGGCCGCGCTGCTCCTCGGCAAAGCGGCCCGGCGCCAGGCCCAGGGCGTCGAAGCCGCCCTCGCTGCGCCAGGCCGGCAGCTCGCGCCCGCCCAGCTCGCGCGCCAGTCTTGCCTGGTAGCGGCCGCCGGTGGTCTCGTCGCCCTGCCACTGCAGCTGGGCCGCACCGGCCTCATCGCCCTGACGCAGACGGTACTGCCAGTGCAGGGCGGGCGGGGCCAGATAGCGCGGGGCCGGCTCGGGGGGCGCGGCCGCGGAGCTTTGGACGGCAGCTGCCTGGGGGCGTGGAGCCGCGGCGGCGGCACGCGGCTGGACCGGGGGGCGGGGCGCGGGTGCTGTGGCTTCTGGTACCGGACGCGGCATCACGGGGGCCAGCGTCACCCGCTGTGCCGGCAGGGGCGCGCTCTGCGGGCTGGGCGCGGGATCGCGCGCCGGCAGCCAGGCGGCCAGCAGCAGGGCGTGCAGGCCCAGGGCGGCCAGCAGGCTCATCAGGAACAGGCGGCGGCCGCGGTGTCGGGGACCGCGCGCACCGGCAAGGGGAAGACTCATTGGACAATGCTGCCATGTTCCCTCGCATGCGCACTCCCATCGCCCGATGAAGCTCGCCACCTACAAGGACGGTTCGCGCGACGGCCAGCTGGTCGTGGTCTCGCGCGACCTCAGCCAGGCCCATTACGCCAACGGCATCGCCACGCGCCTGCAGCAGGTGCTGGACGACTGGAACTTCCTCTCGCCCCAGCTGGAGGAGCTCTACACCACGCTCAACCATGGCAAGGCGCGTCACGCCTTCACCTTCGACCCCCGGCTGTGCATGGCGCCCCTGCCGCGGGCCTACCAGTGGCTGGACGGCGCGGCCTACCTCAAGCATGAGGCCTTGCTGCACCAGGCCCGGGGTGCCGAGCTGCCCGAGAGCCTGCGGCGCGAGCCGCTGATCCGCCAGGGCAGCAGCGACGGCTTTCTGGGCCCCTGCGAGCCGGCGCGCTTTGCGTCCGAAGCCATGGGCATCGATTTCGAGGCCGAGATCGCCGTTATCACCGGCGATGTGGCCCTGGGCGCCTCGCCGGCCCAGGCCTTGGAGGGTGTGCGCCTGCTGACCCTGCTGAATGATTGGACGCTGCGCAGCCTGGAGCCGGCCGAGCTGGTACGGGGCCTGGGCCTGCTGCAGAGCAAGCCCGGCGCGGCTTTCGCGCCGGTGGCGGTGACGCCCGACGAGCTGGGCGAGGCCTGGAAGGGCGGGCGGGTGCACCTGAGCCTGCAAGCGCAGTGGAATGGTCGCAAGGTGGGCCAGTGCGAGACCGGGCCGGAGATGCATTTCCATTTCGGCGAGCTGATCGCCCACATCGCCAAGACCCGTGCGCTGCGCGCGGGCGCCATCGTGGGTTCGGGCGCGGTGAGCAGCCCGGAGGGCAGCCGCGGCTATGCCAGCATCGCCGAGAAACGCGCGCTGGAGACCCTGGAACAGGGCGAGCCGCGCACCGAGTACATGAAGTTTGGCGACAGCCTGCGCCTGGAGATCAAGGGCCTGGACGGGCAGAGCCTGTTCGGCGCCATCGACCAGGATGTGGTCTCGCTGCACGAGCCCCTGCCGGAGCTTTCGCCGCAATCGCCGCCGCTGGACGACGCCGAGGCGACGCCCTGATGCCTTGTGTCCGGCGCGCTTGAGCCGGGCTTCAGATCCATCGGTTATCGTGCGGCGATGGAGCGATTGATCAGCAATGCGCGCCTGGTGCTGGCCGGGGAAAGCTTCCTGGGCCACCTGAGGCTGCGCGAGGGGCGCATCGCGGACCTGGGGCGCGGCCCCGCGCCCGCCGCGCTGGCGGCCGAGGACTGGGGCGGCGACTGGGCCCTGCCCGGCCTGGTGGAACTGCACACCGACAATCTGGAGCGCCATGCCATGCCGCGGCCCCAGGTACTGTTTCCCTTGCTGCCGGCCCTGCTGGCGCATGACGCCGAGATCGCCGCGGCCGGCATCACCACGGTGTTCGACGCCATCGGTCTGGGCGATCCCTATGGCCAGGGCTTTCGCGCCGCCAATCAGGCCGCCCTGCTGCCCGCCCTGGACCGCTTGGAGGCCGCGGGCGCGCTGCGTGCCGAGCACCGCCTGCATCTGCGCTGCGAGCTACCGGCGCCCGAGCTGCGCGAGCTCTTCCAGCCCTTTGCGCGCAGCCCGCGCCTGGGTCTGATCTCCCTGATGGACCACACGCCGGGCCAGCGCCAATGGGCCGATCTGGACCAGGCCCGCATTTACTTCACCGGCAAGAAGGGCTGGAGCCCGGCCCAGTTCGAGGCCGAGGTGGCGCAGGTGCCCGAGCGCCAGGCCCGCCACGCCCAGCCGCACCGCGCCTGGTTTGCGGCCTGGGCGCGCGAGCATGGCCTGCCCCTGGCCAGCCATGACGATGCCTGCGCCGCCCATGTGGACGAGGCGCAGGCCCTGGGCGTGCGCCTGTGCGAATTCCCCACCACTCTGGCCGCGGCCCGCCACGCCCGCGCCCTGGGTCTGGCCACGGTGGCGGGTGCGCCCAATCTGCTGCGCGGCGGCTCGCATGCGGGCAATGTGGCGGCGCTGGAGCTGGCGCGCGCGGGCGTGCTGAGCCTGCTGTCCTCCGACTACCTGCCCGCCAGCCTGCTGCAGGCCGCCTGGCGCCTGCGCCGCGAGCTGGACTACAGCCCCAGCCAGGCCCTGGCCCTGGTGAGCCTGAACCCGGCCCGCGCCGTGGGCCTGGACGATCGCGGCCAGCTGGCGCCGGGCCTGCGCGCCGACCTGCTGCGCGTGAGCGAGCTGGAGGATGGCCTGATGCTGGTTCGCGAGACCTGGCGCGCCGGACGGCGCGTGATCTGACACGCCCTTTGCAAAGGAACTCCCGATGGACACGATACGACGCGAACTGATGGCCCGGGCCGCCGCCCTGGGCCTGCTGCCCCTGCTGGCCGCCCGCCCCGCCTGGGCCCTGAGCGAGGGCGACGCGGCCAGCGGCATTCGCACGGCGCTGGAGCGCGGCGCGGTGGCGGCCGTGAGCCTGCTGGGCCGGCCCGATGGTTTTCTGGGCAACCCCCTGGTGCGCATCGAGCTGCCCGGCTATCTGAAGGACGGCGCCCGCCTGCTCAAGGCCACGGGCCAGGGCAAGCGCGTGGACGAGCTGCTCACCGCCATGAACCGCGCGGCCGAGGCCGCCGTGCCCGAGGCCAAGAGCCTGCTGGTGGCCGCGGTCAAGAACATGAGCGTGGAAGACGGCGTGCAGATCCTGCGCGGCGGCGACGATGCCGCCACCCGCTTCTTCGAGACCAAGACCCGCACGCCGCTCTCGGGCAAGTTCCTGCCCATCGTGACCCGCGCCACCGAGCGCGTGGCCCTGGCCGACAAGTACAACGCCGTGGCCGGCAAGGCCGCCGGCCTGGGCCTGGTGCGCGGCGAGGACGCGAACATCCAGCAGTACGTCACCGGCAAGGCCCTGGACGGGCTCTACCTGATGATCGGCGAGGAAGAGAAGAAGATCCGCCAGGACCCGGTGGGCACCGGCAGCGCCATCCTCAAGAAGGTCTTCGGAGCCCTCTGATGCGCGACGCCGCCCCCTGGCTGGACCGCCGCCACGACCTGGACAGCCTCGAGAAGCTGCGCGCCGTCTACCCGGCGCCCGAGGCCCCGGCCACGCTGGACAAGGAGTGCGACCATGTGCACCCCCTGTACCGCCCTTTCATCGAGGCCGCACCCTTCTGCGTGCTGGCCACGCGCAGCCCGCGCGGCCTGGACAGCTCGCCGCGCGGCGACCCGGCCGGCCGTCTGGTGGAGGTGGCCGATGCTCATACCCTGCTGCTGCCCGATCGCCGAGGCAACAACCGCATCGACAGCCTGCGCAATGTGCTGCACGATCCCGAGCTGGCCCTGCTCTTCCTGATTCCCGGCATCGGCGAGGCCCTGCGGGTGCAGGGCCTGGGCCGCATCAGCACGGCACCGGATCTGCTGGCCCGCTTCGAGTTCGAGGGCAAGCTGCCGCGCTCGGTGCTGGTGATCGAGGTGAAGCGGGTCTTCTTCCAGTGCGCCCGCGCCATCAAGCGCTCGGGCCTGTGGGACCCGGCCAGCCGCATCGAGCGCGCCAGCCTGCCGTCCACCGGCGCCATCCTGCAGGCCCTGAGCCCGCGTGTGGACGGCGCGGCCTATGACGCCGAGCTGGAGGCGCGGCAAGCCCGCACGATGTACTGATCAGGCGCGGGCCCGGTCGCGGGTCTGGCGCAGGCGCAGGCCGATCAGGGCCAGGCCGGCCAGCAGCAGGGCATAGCTGCCGGGCTCGGGCACGGCGGCGATCTGCGGCGGCTGCACCGCGTTGAGGGCGGCCATCTGCGCGCCCACATAGTCGCCCAGGCCGCCGCAATCGGCCGGCAAGGCACCGCCGCCGCCATTGCCGCGACCGCGCCCCCGGCGGCCGCACAAGGCCTCGCCGTCGGCGCCCACCTCGCCCAGATAGCGATAGAACTCGTAGCGCAGCACCAGGGCCGCGTCATTGGCGCCCAGGGCCTGGTTGAGCCGCTTGTTGCCGTTGGCCTCGCCGGCCTGGAAGATCTCCCACTCCACCTCGGTCTCGGCATCGCCGGGCACGTCGGCGTGGCCGTGCAACAGGTCCTCGACGCGCACATTGTGGTCCACATGCTTGGCGTAGACCTTGACCCAGTAGGCCGTGCCGAAGACCTCGTTCTCGGCCTTGTGCGCCTCGATCTCGGCCACCACGGGGCGGGCCGCGGGCAGGGGCTCACCCGCCGGCGGCGGCTGGTAGGCGAACTGCACCACGGGGATGGCAGCCTGCTGGCGCGTGAGCACGCCGGTGTTGCCCGGGTCGATCAGCCAGCTGTAGCTGGTCTTGGCGGGGGTGCCATAGGTGGCCACGCCGAAGTGGTCGCAGCTCAGGGTGCCGGAGGCGTACTGCAGATTGCCCAGGGGCCAGCAGCTGTCGCCGGCAAAGGGGTAAGGCCCGGTGGGCGTGCCCACGCTCCAGGCGCCATCGGCGAAGTTGGCCGCATAGCGGACGCGCAGGCCGAAGCCCGGCAGCTCGGTGATGGTGGGCGCGCCGTAGCGCTCCACCGAGGTGGGCGGGATGCCGAAATTGCGGTCCAGGCCGAAGACGCTGTAGATCTTGCTGCGGTCGTAGCTCGGGTCTTCGATTTCGATCTCGAAGCCATGGGCCGTGTAGCCCGTGTCATTGACGGCATCGAAATTGGCCAGGCTGCCGAAGACCTGGGCCTGGACCGCCGGGCTGCTCAGGGCCAGCGTGGCGGCCAGGGCCGTGGCCAGGCGGGGCAGGGAAGTCGGACGCTGCGAACGGGACATGGTGGACGCTCCGGGAGAGGTGAGAGGGTGAAGGGATGCTAGGCAGGCCCCACCCGACCGCCCATGGGCGCAGGGCGCGCAAAAGGCCCGGCCTTGGTCGCGTTTTTCATCAGACCTTGGTCCATGGCGCGGCACGGCGCCCGGCGCTACAGTGACCGCAACCCATCCTTCCCTTATGAGCCCGGCCTTCCAGCGACTCTCGCTCGCCCAGCAGTTCCTGCTGCTGAGCCTGCCCATCCTGCTGACCGGCACCGGCCTGGCGGGCTGGTGGGTGGGGCGCCAGGTGCAGGACAGCGTGGTGCAGCGCATCGGCAGCGTGACCGCGCTCTATGTGGACAGCTTTGTGGCGCCGCATGTGCAGACCCTGCTGCGCCAGCCCGAGCTCAGCCCCCAGGACCTGGCTGCGCTGCGCTCGGACCTGCGCGACACCCCGCTGGGTCAGCGCATCGTGGATCTGCGCATCTGGGGGCCGGACGGTCTGGTGCTGTTCAGCACCGATGCCGCCAGCATGGGCCGCCGCTTCCCGGTGGGCGAGGGCTTGGCCGCGGCCCTGGCCGGCGCCATCTCGGCCGAGATCAGCGAGCGCAGCGATGCCGAGCGGGCACGCCATGGCCAGCCCCTGCCGCGCCTGATCGAAACCTACACCCCCATCCATGCGGACCGCAGCGGCGCCGTGATCGCTGCCGCCGAGTTCTATGAGCGGCCCGACGAGGTGGACCGTGCCGTGGCGCGCGCCCAGCGCCACAGCTGGCTGCTGGTGGCGGCCACCATGCTGGGCATGTACGGCCTGCTCTTTCTGGTGGTGCTGCGCGGCAGCCGCCTCATCACCAGCCAGCAGCAGGCCCTGGCCATGCAGCTGGGCGAGCTGCGCGGGCTCAACCAGCAGAACGAGGCCCTGCAGCAGCGCGTGAGCCGGGCCGCGCAGCGCGCCGCCACGCTTAACGAGCAGCTGCTGCAGCGCATCTCGGCCGATCTGCACGACGGGCCGGGCCAGGATCTGGGATTCGCCCTGATGCAACTCAAGAACATGGGTGACGCCTTGCAGACCCAGGGCAGCGCGCCGGCCTGGAGCGCGAGCCTGGAGCCCGCTCGCCTGGCCGTGCAGTCGGCCCTGGGTGATCTGCGCGCCATCTCGGCCGATCTGGAACTGCCCGAGCTGGGGCCGCTGGGCCTGGCCGAGCTGGCGGCGCGCGTGCTGCGCGACTTCGCGGCCAAGACCGGCGCGGCAGTCTCGCTGGATGCGCCCCTGCCCGAAGGCCTGGACGCGCCGTTTCGCGTCAAGGTGGCGCTGTACCGCCTGCTGCATGAGTCACTGGCCAATGCCCATCGCCATGCCCAGGGCCAGGCCTGCAGCGTGCACCTGCGCAGCGAGGGCGAATGGCTGCAGATGCAGGTGCGCGACCGCGGGCCCGGCTTCGACCCGCAGCAGGCGGCCCGCGGCGGGCACCTGGGCTTGCACGACATGCGCCAGCGGGCCGAGGTGCTGGGCGGGCGCTTTGAACTCGACAGCGTGGCAGGCCAGGGCACCACGGTGCGCGTGACCCTGCCGCTGCGCCCCGTGGGCGCGGATGATGAATGACATGATCGACATCCTGGTAGTGGATGACCACCCGCTCTTCCGCCAGGGCGTGGTGCATTCCCTGCAGATGGAGCCCAGCTTCCGCGTGGTGGGCGAGACGGCCTCGGGCGAGGAAGCGCTGGCCCTGGCGCGCAGCCTCCTGCCCGAGGTGGTGCTGCTGGATGTGAGCATGCCGGGCTGGAACGGCATCATCACGGCCGAGAAGATCGCCATGGCCTGCCCGGCCACGGCCATCGTGATGCTCACCGGCTCTGACGACAAGGACAAGCTGCTGGCCGCCTTCAAGGCCGGGGCCCGGGGCTATGTGCTCAAGGGGGTGTCGGCATGCGAGCTGGCCGATGTGGTGCGCGCCGCGGTGGCGGGTGAGGTCTATGTCTCGCCCTCGCTGGCGGCCGAAATGCTAGTGTCCCTGACCCATGGCCCGGCGCCCGATCCGCTGCAGGAGCTGACCGAGCGCGAGCGCCAGATCCTGGCCCTGATCGGCACCGGCCAGACCAACCGCGAGATCGGCGAGCGCCTGTGCCTGTCCGAAAAGACCATCAAGCACTACGTGACCAATATCCTGCAGAAGCTGCAGGTGCGCAGCCGCGTGGAAGCGGCGCTGCTGGCCAACCGGCATCGGGCCTGAAGCTCGGCGCGCGCTGTGGCACAGTGCGCCCCCATGAGCAGCAAGCGTGCGCCCACCATCATCGACGTTGCCCGCGAGGCGGGCGTGTCGATCAAGACCGTCTCCCGGGTGCTGAATCAGGAGCCCGGGGTGCACAGCGAGACGCGCGAGCAGGTGCTCAAGGTGGTGGCCGAGCTGAACTACCGGCCCAAGCTCTCGGCCCGCGCGCTGGCCGGGGCGCGCTCCTACCTGATCGGCCTGCTGTACTACGACCCCAGCGCCGCTTTCGTGGCCTGGGTGCAGCAGGGGGCCACGCTGCGCTGCCGCGAGGCGGGCTACCACCTGGTGGTGGAGTCGTTGGATAACGACGCGCCCGACATCGAGACCCAGGTGGAGCGCATGCTGGCGGCCCTGCGGCCCGACGGCATGATCCTGACTCCGCCCATCTGCGACAACCCCAAGGTGATCCAGGCTCTACGGGCCGCGGGTACGCCTTTCGTGCAGATGTCGCCCGGCCAGCCTGCTGCCGATGCCGGCGTGGTCTGCATGGACGAGGTGCAGGCGGCCGAGGAGGTCACGCACCTGCTGATCTCGCTGGGGCATCGCCATATCGGCTTCATCGGCGGGCCGGCCGACCAGGCCGCCTCGGGCCTGCGCCGCCAGGGCTTCGAGCGCGCCATGGCCGCGCATGGCCTGGCCCTGGAGCCCGAGCTGCTGCAGCCGGGCGACTTCACCTTCCGCTCGGGCGTGGAGGCGGCACACCGCCTGCTCTCGCGCCGCCAGCGGCCCAGCGCGGTGTTCGCTGGCAATGACGATATGGCCCTGGGCGTGCTGGCCGCGGCCCAACGCCTGGGCCTGGCCGTGCCGGGCGATCTGTCCATCGCGGGCTTCGACGATTCACCGGCGGCCGGCCTGGTCTGGCCGGCCCTGACTACGGTGCGTCAGCCCGTGGCCGCGATGGCGCGCAGCGCGGTGGAGCTGCTGATCGCACCGCCGGAGTCAGAGGGCCAAGGGCCGCCGCGGCGCGTGCTGGCGCATGAGCTGCTGGTGCGCGACTCCACCAGCGCCCTGCCCACGCCGCCCTCGCGGCGGCGCTCACCCAAGGGCTGAGCCCCCAGGGCGGTGCAGCCCACCTCTTTCGACGGGCCGCTACGGGAAGACCCTTTGTTGACCTGAAATGACAGCGTTGTCAGAATCCATTCAACCAGAAAGACAACGTTGTCATTTCTGGTGTAGTCCAGCGACGAATCAGCAGAAGCCCGCGCTCAGACAGCGGGCCGTCGTGCGAGGCTACCGGGCACCGGATACCGCGAGGGCGGGACGGCGTCAGGCGCCGAAGCGAGATCACAAACCGGACGGAGACAAGGATGATGCTGAGCAAGACTGCAGTGGCGAGCTTGCGCCTGGGCCTGGTGCCCGTGGCGGTGCTCTCGGGGGCCGGCGTGCTGGCCCAGACCGGCGGCGATGCCGCCCCTACGGCGCTGGAACGCGTGTCGGTGACCGCGACCAAGCGCCAGACCTTTGTGCAGGACACGCCGCTGGCGGTGAGTGCCTTCACGCAGAAAGACCTGGAGCGCGCCGGCGCCAAGGACCTTTCCACCATGCAGGCCCTGGTGCCCAATCTGAGCATCGAGCAGCATGGTGATTCCGGCGGCGTTCATGTTTTCCTGCGCGGCGTCGGCTCCACCAACCACACCGAGCTGGGCGATCCGGCCGTGGCCTTCCATGTGGACGGGGTCTACTCGCCGCGACCCCAGGGTGCTACGGTGCTGATGTACGACCTGGAGTCGGTGGAAGTAGCGCGCGGCCCGCAAGGCACCCTGTTCGGCCGCAATGCCACAGCCGGCTCGGTCAATCTGAATACCGCCAAACCCAAGCTGGGTCAGTTCAGCGGTAGCGGCAGCCTGCTGCTGGGTGACCGCAACCGCAGCCAGATGCAGGGCGCACTCAATCTGCCGCTGGGCGATACCCTGGCTCTGCGCGTGGCCGCCATCCAGGAGCGCCAGGATGGCTGGGTGGACTTCCAGCCCCGCTCCAATGTGCAGCCGGGCGCGCGCAAGTACGGCGCCAGCGACCAGGCGGGCGTGCGGGCGACCCTGCTGTGGGAGCCCAGCAGCAGCCTCAGCGCCACCCTGGCCACCGAGTACTACCGCGACCAGGGCACGGGCCAGGTCTCCCTGATGCAGCAGCCGCGCGCCGGCCAGAAGCTGCGCTCGGCGCTGATCGACACCCCGGGTCATCTGGACCAGGACATCATCAGCTACCGCGGCCGCGTGGACTGGCGGCCCAGCGATGCCATCGAGGTGAGCTATATCGGCAGCTGGAGTCGGCTGGAACGTCAGAACGCGAGCGACAACGATGCCGGCACAGGCCCGGGCTTCAAGCAGGAGCACCGCACCGAGTGGTCGCGCTTCGTGAACTACACACACGAGCTGAATGTGAAGAGCACGGATACCGGGCCCTTCCAGTGGATCGCCGGCGCATTCATGATCAAGGAGGACAACAAGATCCGCTTTGACATCGACATCTCAAAGACTGCCGTGCCGGCGGGCAACGGACCCATCGTCATCCACCCGGTGCTGCCCAGCGACACGGCCTGGGCCATGTCCTTCATCCAACCCAATCGGACCCTGGACTCCAAGGCCGTCTTCGGTCAGGGCAGCTATGCCTTCAGCAAGGACTTCAAGTTCACGGCCGGCGCCCGCTACACCGAGGACAAGAAACAGGATATCGGCGGTCGCAACTGGGTCTGTCCCGACTTCGGCGCCACCATTGGCACCGGCGGCCACTTGATCGGCCCCGGCGGCCCGGTGGATGCCGCCAGCTGTGGCAGCGTCTATGCCCCCGGCACCTGGTCCGGCGGCGGCGCCAATGACGGCAAGATCAAGGACGATGCTTCTACCTACCTGCTGCGTCTGGAATACAAGCCCCATCCCGATCTGCTGACCTATGCCACGGTGTCCACCGGCTTCAAGTCCGGCGGACTCTCCGACGGTGGCCGCCGCCACCTGCCCGAGAAGCTCAGCAACTACGAGCTGGGTGCCAAGGCCGAGTTCTTCCAGCGCACCCTGGCCCTGAACCTGGCGGCCTTCCTGATGAAGTACAAGGACATGCAGGTCTCGGCCATCGAGTACCAGCCCAACGGGCAGCAGCAGCTGGTGACCAGCAATGCGGCGCGCGCCACCATCAAGGGCCTGGAGGCCGAGTTGAGCTGGCGCATCACCCGGCACGACCGGCTCAGCGGCAACGCCTCCATCCTGGACGCGCAGTACGACGACTTCCTCACCTGCGACTCGGCCCTGCTGGACTGCAACAACACGGCCAATATCGTGAACATCAAGGGTTCCAAGCTGCCGCACGCGCCGCGCTTCAGCACCACCCTGGCCTATGAGCACGACTTCGTGCTGGGCAGCGGCGGCCGGCTGACGCCGCGCATCGGCCTGCATTACCAGGCCAAGAGCTATCTGAGCAATTTCAACAGCGCGCCCACGGCCGCGGTCAAGCCCGGCTCCTTCGCCGAGGCCCGCACCCAGGGCGCCTACAGCAAGCTGGACCTGGGCCTGCGCTATGAGGAGCCCAAGGGCCGCTGGGAGGTGGAGGCCTTCGTCAACAACGCCACCGACAAGATGGTCAAGACCGATGCCTCCTGGATCGGCGACACCAGCACCTGGGTGAGCTTCTACAACCCGCCGCGCACCTTCGGCGTCAAGGCGGCCTACCGCTTCTGAGCGGGCCGGGCAGACGGGACAGGACGAGGACTCGGCGATGGCGGTCAATCTGGATAGCCCGGAGGCGGAGCAGCCCTTAGGCTGAGCCCACAAAAACAAGCCTCACGGAGACAAGCCAGACCATGAACCCTCATCGCAAGCTCAGGCGAGCCCTGGTCCTGACCCCGCTGCTCGGCGCCGGGCTGGGGGCCGGCCTCTCGCGGTCCGGCCCGGCCCGCGCCGGCACGGGCAACGCCACCCTGCAGGTGGCCAGCTTTCCCGATCTGGACCGGGCCGCGCGCGCCGCCGCCGCGCGCTGGCGCGAGCGCCATCCGCAGATCGAGCTCAAGATCGTCTCGCGCCAGTACGCCGACCACCACCTCGCCATGACCACCGCCCTGGCCACCGGGTCCGGCCTGCCCGATGTGATGGCTATCGATCTGCGCTTTGTCGGCAAGTTCGTGGCTTCGGGCGGCTTCGTGGATCTTAACGAGGCACCTTATGAGGCCGGCCGCCTGCGTGACCAGTTCGTGCGCTACGCCATGCGCCAGGGCGAGGGCCCGCGCGGCGCCCAGCTGGCCCTGCCGGCCGACATTGGTCCCGGCACCCTGCTGTATCGCCAGGACCTGCTGGCCCGCGCCGGCCTGGTGGAGGCAGACCTGACGCGCGACTGGACGGCCTATCTGGAGGCCGGTCGCCGGCTCAAGGCCGCCACCGGTGCCTATTTGATGGCCGATGCCGCCGATCTGCGCGACATCGCCCTGCGCCAGGGTCTGCAGGACGGGGAGGGCCTCTATTTCGACGCCGCCGGCCGTGTGCTGGTGGAGAGCGAGCGCTTTTCCCGCGCCTTCGAGCTGGGCCGCAGCGCTCGCCAGGCCGGCCTGGACGCGCGCGCCGTGGCCTGGAGCAATGACTGGGCGGCCGGCTTCAAGCAGGGGCGCATCGCCACCCAGATGATGGGTGCCTGGCTGGTGGGCCATCTGAAGAACTGGCTGGCGCCCGACACTGCCGGCTTGTGGCGCAGCGCGCCCCTGCCCGGTGGGGTGCAGGCGGCCTATGGGGGCTCCTTCTACGCCATCCCCAAGAAGGCCCAGCACAAGGCCGCGGCCTGGGATTTCATCCGCCTGATGAGCGCCGACCGCGAGGTGCAGCTCGACTCCCTGCGCGTGCTGGACAGCTTTCCGGCCCTGCTGTCCGCGCAGCAGGACGCGCTGA
This sequence comes from Shinella sp. XGS7, assembly GCF_020535565.1. Classification (NCBI taxonomy): domain Bacteria; kingdom Pseudomonadati; phylum Pseudomonadota; class Alphaproteobacteria; order Hyphomicrobiales; family Rhizobiaceae; genus Shinella; species Shinella sp. XGS7. Next base: position 1,383,939 of record NZ_CP084758.1, read on the forward strand.
TGGAGGAACCGCTGGCCTTTCTGGGCGGGCAGCGTGCCCGCCTGATGTGGCGCGAGACTGCGGCGCGCGTGCCCGCCATTCCGGTGAGCCGCTTCGACGCCCTGGCTACCGACATCGTGCGAGACGAGTTCGAGAAGGTGCTCACCCGGGCCAAGCCCATTCCCCACGCCCTGCGTGATGCGCGCAGCCTGATCGAGCGCCGTGCGCGCCGCCGCCCTGGGAGCCCGGCATGAAGCCCCGCCGCCCGGACCGGCGCGCGCTGGCGCCCTATCTCTTCATCGCGCCCTTCTTTCTGCTGTTCGCGGTGTTCGGCCTGTTCCCGCTGTTGTTCTCCATCTACCTATCGCTGCACCAGTGGAACCCGGCCGAGGGCCTGCACACCATGCAGTGGGTGGGCGTGGAGAACTACCTCTTTGCGCTGAGCGACCCCTGGTTCCATGACTCGCTTTACAACACCCTGTGGTTCGCCCTGGTGGCCGGCGTGCCCCAGCACCTGGTGGCCTTGCCGCTGGCCTTCTTCATCCATCAGCGCGTGCGGCGCGGGCGCAATCTGCTGGTGGGGGCCTATTTCGTGCCTTACATCACCTCCAGCGTGGCCATCGCCCTGATCTTCAGCACCCTGTACTCGCGCGACTACGGCCTCGTCAACGCCGCCCTGGCCGAGGCCACGCGCATCCCCTTCCTGGGCAGTCCGTTGGCGGCGCTGCAGGCCACCGGCTTGCCCGACTGGCTGGGGGACGCCGAGTTCACCAAGCCCGCCGTGGCCTTCGTGATCTTCTGGCGCTTCCTGGGCTGGAATCTGGTGCTCTATCTCTCGGCCCTGCAGGTGATCGACAAAGATCTCTACGAGGCAGCCGCTCTGGATGGCGCCGGATCCTGGCAGCAGTTCCGCCACATCACCCTGCCCCTGCTCAAGCCCATGATGTTCTTCGCGGTGACGCTCACCATCATCGGCAGCCTGCAGCTCTTCGAGGAGCCCTTCATTCTGGTGGACATGGAAAAGGGTGTGAGCCAGTCGGTCATGACCAGCGCCATCTTCATGTACCGCCTGGCCTTCTCGGACGGCGACTTCGGCACCGCCTCGGCCCTGTCCTGGATCCTGTTCTTCATCATCGCGGCCCTGACTTGGCTGAATGCCCGGCTGTTCGGCCGCGAGGCTCGGGGGGAACAGCATGCTGCGCGCTGAGAAAGTGCCCGCCCTGCGCCGCGCCCGGCTCAAGCCCGGCCTGTTCCAGGGCCGGCCCTGGCTGGCCTGGGGGCTGGTGAGCCTGGGTGCCCTGCTGCTGGTGGCGCCGCTGTACTTCACCTTCGTCTTCGCCAGCCATGCTCGCAGCGAGATCTTCAACTCGCCGCCGCCGCTGTGGTTCGGCCTGAACGCCTGGCAAAACCTGGCCCTGCTGCAGGAGCGCCTGCCCTTCTGGCGCAATCTGGGCATGAGTCTTTATGTGGCCGGCATGAGCACGGCCCTGAACCTGATGCTCTGCGCCATGGCGGGCTACGGCTTTGCGGTCTACGAGTTCCGCGGCAAGCGCACCCTGTTCGCCATCGTGCTGGGGTCCATGATGCTGCCCAGCTTCCTCAACATGATTCCCAGCTTCATGGTGATGGACGCCCTGGGCTGGATCGACGAGCCGCGCGCCCTCTATGTGCCGGCGGCGGCCAGCGCCCTGGGCATATTCATGATGCGCCAGTACATCGGCTCGGCCATCCCGCGCGATCTGCTGGATGCCGCACGCATGGACGGCTGCGGCGAGTTCCGCATCTTCTGGAGCGTGGTCCTGCCCCTGCTCAAACCGGCGCTGGGCACCCTGGGCCTGATCACCTTCATCGCTTCCTGGAACAACTTCGTCGCGCCCCTGGTGGTGATGCGCTCGGTGGAGAACTACACCCTGCCGCTGGCCCTGCGCTCCATGCAGGCCCCCAACAACACCGAATGGGGCGCTCTGATGATGGGCAGTGCCATCGCCATGCTGCCCCTCTTGATCGTCTATTTCTTCAGCGCCCGGCGCCTGGTGGCCGGGTTGACCTCGGGCGCCGTGCGCGGCTGAGCGCTCATCCCCTTTTCTCCCACGTCCTGCTGTCACCATGAACGCCATCGACTCCAAACCCGCCGCCCTCACCGAGCTGGGCCGCGCCTTCCGTGCCGACTTCCAGTGGGGATCGGCCACCAGCGCCGCCCAGATCGAGGGAGCGGCGTTGGACGGCGGCAAGGGGCCTTCGATCTGGGACCGCTTCTGCGCCGAGCCCGGCCGCATCAATGACGGCTCCCACATCGACACGGCCTGCGACCACTACCACCGCTACCGCGAGGACGTGGCCCTGATGAAATGGCTGGGGCTCAAGGCCTACCGCTTCTCCATCGCCTGGCCGCGGGTGCAGCCCCTGGGGCAGGGCGCCTGGAACGAGGCCGGCTTTGATTTCTACGACCGCCTGATCGACGAGCTGCTGGCCGCCGGCATCAAGCCCCATGCCACGCTCTACCACTGGGACCTGCCGGCCGCCCTGCACGACTCGATCGGCGGCTGGACCTCGCGCCGCATCGTGCCGCTGTTTGCCGACTATGCGGCCGAGGTGGCGCGGCGCTTTGGCGATAGGCTGGAAAGCATCGCCACGCTCAACGAACCCTGGTGCGTGGCCACCCTGGGCTACGAGACGGCCCAGTTCGCGCCCGGCCAGACCAGCCGGGCCACCGCGGCCCAGGTCTCGCATCACCTGCTGCTGGCGCATGGCGCGGCCATCCAGGCCATGCGGGCGATCACGCCCTGCAAGCTGGGCATCGTGCTCAACCACACGCCGGCCTTCCCGGCCGACAATCTGCGCGAGCAAGACCGCCGCGCCGCCCGCATCGACGACGGGCTCAATGTGCGCTGGTACATGGACCCGGTGTTCCGCGGCCAGTACCCGGCCGACATCGTCGAGCACCTGGGCGCCGATGCGCCGCGCGTGGAGGAGGGCGATCTGGCCCGCATCCAGCAGCCGCTGGACTTCCTGGGCGTGAACTTCTACACCCGCAGCTTCATCTCCACCCAAGACCCGGCCCTGCCCGCGCCGGGCCAGCAGGGCTTCACCGACATGGGCTGGGAGATCTACCCCAAGGCCCTGACCCAGCATCTGGTGCGCATCACCCGCGAGTACGCGCCGCCGCCCATCTTCATCACCGAGAACGGCATGGCCAATGCCGACCAGGTGGTGGACGGTCAGGTGCATGACATCGAACGCATCGCCTATCTGCGCGACCATCTGCAGGCCCTGGCCCGCGCGGTGGAGCTGGGCGTGGATGTGCGCGGCTATTTCTACTGGAGCCTGCTGGACAACTTCGAGTGGAACTCGGGCTACACCAAGCGCTTCGGTCTCTTCCATGTGGACTACGCCAGCCAGCAGCGCCTGGCCAAGGACAGCGCCCACTGGTATCGCGATTTCATCGCCGCCTTCGACACTGGCCGGGGCGGGCGCTGAGATGGCCGGCCTGCTGTTTCGCGGCGTGGCCAAGTCCTATGGCGAGGGGCGCGCGCCGGTGGTGCGAGCCCTGGATCTGGAGGTGCGCGACGGCGAGTTCATGGTGCTGGTGGGGCCCTCGGGCTGTGGCAAGAGCACCTCGCTGCGCATGCTGGCCGGCCTGGAGCCGGTGAGCGCGGGCCAGATCTTCATCGGTGGCCGCGAGGTCACCACGCTGCCGCCGGCCGAGCGCGGCCTTGCCATGGTGTTCCAGTCCTATGCGCTCTATCCGCATATGAGCGTCGCCAAGAACATGGGTTTTGCGCTGCGCATGGCCGGCCGGCCGCGCGCCGAGGTCGAGGCCGCGGTGCACAAGGCCGCGCGCAGCCTGCAGCTGGAGAGCCTGCTGACGCGCAAGGCGCATGAACTCTCCGGCGGTCAGCGCCAGCGCGTGGCCATCGGCCGGGCGATCGTGCGCGAACCGTCGGCCTTTTTATTCGACGAACCGCTGTCGAACCTCGACGCGGCGCTGCGCGGCACGATGCGGCTGGAGATCAGCGAACTGCATCATCAGCTCAAGACGACGATGATCTACGTCACGCACGACCAGGTGGAGGCCATGACCATGGCCGACCGCATCGCCGTCTTCAACGAGGGTCGCATTGAGCAGGTGGGTGCGCCGCTGGAGGTCTATGAAAGGCCCATCAACCGTTTCGTGGCCGGCTTCCTGGGCTCGCCCCGCATCAATATGCTGCCGCCCCAGGCCCTGCCGGGCGCCCAGGTGCCCGCCGGCGCCGAAACCCTGGGGCTGCGGCCCGAGCATCTGCGGCTGCTGCCTCCCGAGGCGGGGCGTCCGCAGGGCGAGATCGTGCTGATCGAGTATCTTGGCGATGCCTGCATTGCCCATATCAAGATCGCCGATGTGGCCCAGCCCCTGGCGGTCAAGCTGGAGGCAGGCGCGCCCTGGCAGCGCCATCAACGCGCGGGCCTGGGCTGGGATCCGCAGCGCCTGCTTGCCTTTGATGGCCTGGGGCGTCGTCTCTGAACTCTTTTGCACAAGGAGTGCGACCGACGATGAGCGCCGAGTTTCCCCGCCTGGTGGCCGATGTCGGCGGCACCCATGTGCGCTTTGCCAGCCAGCTGTTCGCCGACGGGCCGCTGCAGGCGCGCGCCTCCTATCCCAGCGCCGACTTTCCCGGCCTCTGGGAGGCCATGCAGCATCATCTCCAGGCCCAGGGGCTTGAGCGACCACGGGCCTGCGCTGTCGGCATCGCCACGGCCATCACCGGCGACCGGGTGCAGATGACCAATCACCACTGGGCCTTCTCCATCGCCGCCCTGCAGCGCAGCCTGGGGGTCGAGCGCCTGCTGCTCATCAATGACTTCACCGCGCTGGCCTTGGCCTTGCCGGTCCTGGCACCGCAGGACCGGCGCCAGGTTGGTGGCGGCCCGGCGGTGGCGGGGGCTCCGATGGGCCTGCTGGGGCCGGGCACGGGCCTGGGCGTCTCGGGCCTGCTGCCTGGCATCGGCGGGGGCGCTCCGGTGCCTCTGGCCGGAGAGGGCGGGCACGTGACGCTGGCCGGGTCCGAGCCGGAGGAGGACGCGGTCCTTGGCTGTTTGCGGCGGCGCTTCGGCCATGTTTCGGCCGAGCGGGCGCTCTCCGGCCCGGGCCTGCAGAACCTGCATCAGGCCCTGGCCGAGGTGCGTGGCCTGAGCCCCGATGGCCGGGAGGCTGCCGAGATCACCGCGGGCGAGGATGCGCTGGCACGCGACACGGTGCAGCTGTTCTGCGCCCTGCTGGGCAGCGTGGCCGGCAACCTGGTCCTGACCCTGGGCGCGCGCGGCGGGCTCTATATCGGTGGCGGCATCGCGCCGCGGCTGGGGGAGCGCTTCGACGGCTCCCGATTTCGCGAACGCTTCGAGGCCAAGGGGCGTTTCCGCGACTACCTGGCGGCCATCCCGGCCTTCGTGGTGAATGGCAGCGACCAGGCCGCGCTGCTGGGGGCCTGCCGGGCGCTGGACGCTGCGCCGCTCTGAGTGCGCTGCGCGGCCGGGGTGTCTCTGCTCCAATACGGGCCACCATGAGCCTGCCCCCGCTGTTCAGCACCCCCATCACCGACCGCGCCGGCGCCCTGCGCCTGCGCCGCGAGCTGCAGGCCCTGGCCGCCCAGCGCGGCGTGGCGCTCAGCGAGCCACCCGAGGAGCCCGACAACTGCTGCGACAGCGGCTGCGAGGCGGCCTGCGTGTGGGAGACCTTTTACGCGGAGATGGGCTACTGGCGGGATGAGGGGCTGCTGCGGCTGGAGGGGTGATAGGCCACCTGGAGTACGCTGCCTACGGCCTACTGGCCTTTCCCAAGCGATTGATGTACTCGTCGAAGCAGGTCGTGACCTGATCCCTGGTTTCTGGCGTCAGAGTTGGGCGGCCATGGAATGTGCGCTCATGCTGGGCTCCCGGTTGCTTGAAACCGAGCTGCATCTCCTTCGGGTCTTGGATTGTGGTGGTGACGAATTCAAGCGCAGGCCCAAGCTCGACCACGGCAAGCAGCGACAGCTTGTCTCCACGCATCAGCTGCTTGGGCGGCAACGGGTCTTCGCCCTGGAGGCGAACCCAGCTTGTCTCGATGGGAACGGGCTTGAGGGGCGTCGAGCCGCCTGGTGTGGCCTTGTTCAAAGTCGTTTTGACCAAGGCTACTCCCGGGCTGTCCAGCCAGAAATTGATTGAGACTGTCGCGTAGTCTCTTGTGCTGCCCGTTGTTTCTTGGAGCAGCTTCAAGTTCAGGCCGCAGCCTCTGAACTGCCCCTGCTGTGTGTACTGAAGCGGCTCAGCGAGGATGTAAGCCTTCTCGAGAACTTGCGCCATGCAAGCTTGACCGATAGCCAGCGCGAGCACTGCTGCGGGTAGGCGACGATACATAGCCGTCAAGGCGTGGCCTTGGATGTACTCGGGCATTTTTTGGCGGAAAGACATCGAAGCCAAGGCTGAGAGGCGCTTACCCTACATCTGCTCCCACGGCAGCCCATCGAAACGCCAGCCATTGCGGGTGTTGCGATGGAAGTGCTCGTCGGGGTCGCCCTCGAAGCCGTGCACGATATTGATCACCTCGCTGAAGCCGGCGGCCTCCAGGGCCTGGCCGGCGGGCAGGGTGCGGGTGCCGGAGCGGCACAGCAGCAGCAGGGGGCGGTCCAGGGCCCCGCCCACCTCGCGCCGCACCTGGCTGACGAAGCGCTCGGGGTCGGGGTGCATCTCGGGATACTCGTACCAGGCCACGTGGATGGCGCCGGGCGGGTGGCCCACATAGAGGTATTCCAGCTCCATGCGGATGTCGATGAGCAGGGCCTCGGGACGGGCTTGCAGATAGGCGTGGGCCTCTTTGGGGAGCAGGTGCTTCATGGAAGGGGGTATTGACGCCTTGCCTAGAATGGCGGCATGAGTTCTGCCTCCACCCCGGCCGCCTACACGCGCGGCGCCCAGTTGCCCGCCATTCTGCAACAACGCATCGCCATCCTCGACGGCGCCATGGGCACCATGATCCAGCGCTACAAGCTGGGTGAGGCCGACTACCGCAGCGAGCGCTTCGCCGCGCACCACAAGGACCTCAAGGGCAATAACGATCTGCTGGTGCTGACCCGTCCCGAGGTCATCACCGAGATCCATGAGCAATACCTGGCCGCCGGGGCCGACATCATCGAGACCAATACCTTCGGCACCACCTCGGTGGCGCAGGAGGACTATGAGCTGGGCGAGTTCGCCTACGAGATGAATGTGGCCGCCGCCCGTCTGGCCCGCGCCGCCTGCGACAAGTACAGCACGCCCGACAAGCCGCGCTTTGCCGCCGGTGCCCTGGGCCCCACGCCCCGCACCGCCAGCATCAGCCCCGATGTGAACGACCCGGGCGCCCGCAATATCGATTTCGACACCCTGCGCGCCGCCTACTACGAGCAGGCCAAGGGCCTGCTGGAGGGCGGGGTGGACCTGTTCCTGGTCGAGACCATCTTCGACACGCTCAATGCCAAGGCCGCGATCTTCGCCCTGGACGAGCTGATGGACGACACCGGCGAGCGCCTGCCGGTGATCATCTCCGGCACCGTGACCGATGCCTCGGGTCGCATCCTCTCGGGCCAGACCGTGACGGCCTTCTGGCACTCGGTGCGCCATGCCAAGCCCCTGGCCATCGGTCTGAACTGTGCCCTGGGCGCCACCCTGATGCGGCCCTATATCGAGGAGCTGGCCAAGGCAGCGGGCGAGGTGGCCGTGAGCTGCTACCCGAATGCCGGCCTGCCCAATCCCATGAGCGATACCGGCTTCGACGAGACGCCGGATGTGACCGGCCGTCTGGTGGGCGAGTTTGCCGCCGCCGGCTTCCTGAACATCGCGGGCGGCTGCTGCGGCACCACGCCGGCACATATCGCCGCCATCGCCCAGAGCGTCTCGGCCTACAAGCCGCGCAGCTGCGGCCAGCGTTTCTTCAGCGCCCTGGTCGAGGGCTGAGTCGAGGGCTGAGTTCAGGGGCCGAGGCCGCCCGCGCGGCGGCCAGCACGGCCAGGGTCTCGCGCCGTACCAGGGCGGGCTGCTCCTTCTGCACATAGTGGCCGCTGCCCTCGGCCAGCACCAGGCGCGCACGCGGCAGCTCTTGTGCCATCAGGCGCTGCTGTTCCAGCCAGACGCGCTGGAAGCTGGCGTCCGCCAGCGGCGGGGCCGTGGTGGCCGCGATCACCACGGCGGGCACCGCGGGCAGGCTGGCCAGATCGCCGATCTGGGCATAGGTGGCGGGCAGGCCGCGCATCTCGGCGCGCACCCAGGGCTCGCTCAGGGCCAGCGCCCAGCCGGGCACATCACAGAGTCGTGAACCCGCGGCCGTGCAGGCCGCGGTGAAGCCTGGCGGGCGGGCATCCACCAGCACCAGGCCGGCCACATCCTGCGGATAGCGGCGCGCAAAACTCAGCACAAAGGGGCCGCCGAGCGAATGCCCGGCCAGCACATAGGGCGGCGGCAGGCCTCGGTCCTGCAGGGCCTGATGCAGCTGGGCGGCCAGCTCGGCGCCGCTGCGGCTGTCCTGCTGGGGCGCCAGCCGGCGGTTGCGCTGGTAGCGCACCACGGTGGTGTGGGCCGACAGCTCCTCGGCCAGACGGGTCCAGGCCTCGGGCCCATCGCCCGCGCCGGCTTCGAGCACCAGCACCGGGCCGCCGCGGCCTTGCACCAGCAGCTGGGGGCCGGCCGCCTCCTCGGGGCCGGCGGCGCAGGCCGCCAAGGCGACTGTCAGGGCGAGCGCGGTCAGCCGCAGCGGGGCAAGAGACAGCATGGCGGGCATTCGGGCGTGGCAGGCGATGCAGCGCAGCCTAGGCCCGGCCGCTGAAGACTTGATGAAATGCGCGCGGGCTTAGTAGAGCTTGAGCAGCTTCTCGGTGTTGAGCCGCAGCTTGAGCTCGTGCGGGGCCAGGCTGGCCACGATGGCCTGGCTGGCCAGGCGGGTGTCGCGCGGCACCGGCTCGCTCAGGGGATTGCCGCTGCGCCCCATCAGGGCGGCCACCAGGGGCTCGTTGGCGCTGTGGCCGCGGCGCGCGACCACGCCCAGCTCGCCGCTGGCCAGACGCACCAGGCTGCCGGGCGGGTACAGGCCCACGGCCTTGATCAGCATGGCGCCGGTGGGGTCGGGCTGCTGCAGTTCGTCCAGATAGGCGGCGCGCGCGGCCTGGGCGCCGGAGAGGGCGCGGCGGTTGCGCCGCGGCGCCAGGCGGGCGCCGTAGATGTCCACCCGGCGCAGCACCCGCGCCATCTGCTCGGGCAGGCTGCGGCCCTCCAGCGAGCCGGGGCCGGCCTCGTGATGCAGACGCACCACCTGCAGCCAGAGCGAGTCCTGCACGCCCAGCTCGCGCAGCAGCTCGGCGCTGGAGTCGCCATGGCCGTCCAGGGCCTGGCGCTGGGTCTCGTCGGGGCGTTCCAGCTGCACGGCCAGGCGGTCTTGCAGGGCGCTGATGGCGATGTTCATGCTCAGGGCGGCGCGGGCCAGCACCTCGCGCACATCCTCGGCCCAGCCCAGCTGGCGGGCGCAGAGCTCGCCCAGGGCCAGGCTCAGCAGGCCGTGGCGGGCGCTGTAATGCTGGTGCTCCTGGCTGCTTTCCAGGATCAGCAGCATCAGGGCGGCGTCGGTCTGCTGGCGCACCCGGGCCAGCATTTCCTGCAGCAGGGCCTCGAAGCGGGGCAGGAAGTCGGCGCCGGCGGCGCGCGGCTCGCGCAGCAGGCTGTGGCTGCGCAGCAGCAGATCGGCCCAGGCCGCCTGGTCATTGGGCGGGGCCAGGGCCGCGGCCCGCTCGGGGCGGCCGCTGTAGTCGCTGCGCACCCGCGAGATCTCGCCCAGGGTGGCGCCCTGCAGCATCAGGGTGTCCATCTTGTGGGCGGCGGCGCGCTGGTAGGCACGCGTCTCGTCGGCCAGTACATAGGCGCCGCGCTCGATCACGGCCTGCACCAGGGGGCTGTCATGCAGGGGCTGGCCGCGGGCAATGAGCAGCTTGCCGCTGGCGTCGCGGATGGAGAAGTCCAGCACCTGGCCGAGGCGCAGGCTGTTGGGTGGCAGGGGGATCAGGTCCAAGATGTCTTGCTTTCGTTCTTCACGGATTGTCGTCCCGCGGGGGCCGGGCTTGAGCGCGCCACCCGGGCTTGAGCGTAAAATCGCACGCGGTCCGAGGAGCGTTGCGACGGTTGAACCGCCAGGCTCGGAACAGGACCGGCCCGGGGCCGGTTCCCGCAACGACGCTCACCGTTCCACGCACCGTCCGTGGCCGCGGTGAGTTCGCGGCCCCCTCTCCTTCGTGATACCGAGGCCGCCATGACCGCCAGCACCACCGCCCAGACCCCGCCCCCGATGAAGCTTTCCGGGCTGGAACCGGTGCTCATCGGCGCCGGCTCGCTCTTCGTCAACATCGGCGAGCGCACCAATGTGACCGGCTCCAAGGCCTTTGCCCGCATGATCCTGGCGGGTCAGTTCGAGGAGGCCCTGGCCGTCGCGCGCGACCAGGTGGCGAACGGCGCGCAGGTCATCGACATCAACATGGACGAGGGCCTCATCGATTCCGGCAAGGCGATGGTGGAGTATCTCAACCTCATCGCCGCCGAGCCCGACATCGCCCGCGTTCCCGTCATGATCGACTCGTCCAAGTGGGAGGTGATCGAGGCCGGCCTGAAGTGTGTGCAGGGCAAGCCGCTCGTCAACTCGATCTCGCTGAAGGAAGGCGAGGAAGCCTTCCTTCATCACGCGAAGCTCGTGCGCGCCTATGGCGCGGCCGTCGTCGTCATGGCCTTCGACGAGACGGGGCAGGCCGATACCAGGGCGCGCAAGGTGGAGATCTGCACCCGCGCCTACAGGCTGCTCACCGAGGTCGCCGGCCTTGCGCCTGAGGACATCGTCTTCGACCCGAACATCTTCGCCGTCGCCACGGGCATCGAGGAGCACGACAACTACGGCGTCGACTTCATCGAGGCGACGGCCGAGATCACAGCGACCCTGCCGCATGCTCATATTTCCGGCGGCGTTTCCAACCTTTCCTTCTCCTTCCGCGGCAACGAACCCGTGCGCGAGGCGATGCACGCGGTCTTCCTCTATCACGCCATCCAGGCTGGCATGGACATGGGCATCGTCAATGCCGGCCAGCTCGCCGTCTACGATACGATCGAGCCGGAGTTGCGCGAGGCCTGCGAGGACGTGGTGCTGAACCGCCGCCCCGACGCCGGCGAGCGCCTGATCGAGATTGCCGACCGCGCCAAGAGCGCCGGCAAGGACGAGTCGGCCCGCCTGGCCTGGCGTGCCGGCGATGTGAACGCGCGTCTGAGTCACGCCCTGGTGCATGGCATCACCGACTTCATCGTGGCCGACACCGAGGAAGCCTGGCAGGCCATCCGTGCCGGCGGCGGCCGGCCCCTGCATGTCATCGAGGGGCCATTGATGGCCGGCATGAATGTGGTCGGCGATCTCTTCGGGGCGGGCAAGATGTTCCTGCCGCAGGTGGTGAAATCCGCCCGGGTGATGAAGCAGGCCGTTGCCGTGCTGCTGCCCTACATGGAGGCCGAGAAGCGCGCCAATGGCGGCGGCAGCGAGCGACAGAGCGCCGGCAAGATCCTGATGGCGACCGTCAAGGGCGACGTACACGATATCGGCAAGAACATCGTCGGCGTCGTGCTCGCCTGCAACAATTACGAGATCATCGACCTCGGCGTCATGGTGCCGGCGACGAAAATCCTCGAAACGGCGAAAGCCGAGAAGGTCGACATCATCGGCCTTTCCGGCCTCATCACCCCCTCGCTCGACGAGATGGTGCATGTCGCGTCGGAAATGGAGCGCGACGACTACTTCCGCATGAAGAAGATCCCCCTGCTCATCGGCGGCGCCACCACCAGCCGGGTGCACACGGCCGTCAAGATCAGCCCCCATTACGAGGGGCCGGTGGTCTATGTGCCCGATGCCTCACGCTCGGTGGGCGTGTGCACCGAGCTGCTCTCGGACGAGCGCGCCACCCGTTTCATTGACGAACTCAAGGCCGACTACGAGAAGGTGCGCGAGCTGCACGCCAGCAAGAAGCAGACACCCTTGGTCAGCCTGGCCCAGGCCCGCGCCAACAAGCTGCAGCTGGACTGGGCCGGCTACCGGCCGCCAGTGCCCAAATTCATCGGCCGCCGCGTCTTCCGCAACTACGACCTGGCCGATCTGGCCCAGGCCATCGACTGGGGCCCCTTCTTCCAGACCTGGGACCTGGCCGGCCCCTTCCCGGCCATCCTCAAGGACGAGATCGTGGGCACCGAGGCCCAGCGCGTGTTCAGCGACGGCAAGCGCATGCTGCAGCGCCTGATCGAAGGCCGCTGGCTGCAGGCCAATGGCGTGTTCGGCCTCTACCCGGCCGCCCAGGTCAATGACGACGATATCGAGATCTACACCGACGAGTCGCGCAGCGAGGTGCTGATGAGCTGGCGCGGCCTGCGCATGCAGTCGGAGCGCCCGGTGGTGGACGGGTTGAAGCGCCCCAACCGCGCCCTGGCCGACTACATCGCCCCCAAGGGATCGGTGCCGGACTACATCGGCCTCTTCGCCGTCACCGCCGGCATCGGCGTGGACAAGAAGGAAGCCCAGTTCGAGGCCGAGCACGACGACTACTCCGCCATCATGCTCAAGGCCCTGGCCGACCGTCTGGCCGAGGCCTTTGCCGAGCGCCTGCACCAGCGCGTGCGCCAGGAGTTCTGGGCCTATGCGCCGGATGAGGGCCTGGACAACGAGGCCCTGATCGCCGAAGCCTACCGTGGCATCCGTCCCGCACCCGGCTACCCGGCCTGCCCGGACCATCTGGTCAAGCGCGATCTCTTCCAGGCGCTGAACCCGGCCGAGATCGGCATGGGCCTGACCGAGGCCATGGCCATGACCCCGGCGGCCAGCGTCAGCGGCTTCTACTTCTCGCACCCCGAGGCCAGCTATTTCAATGTGGGCCGTATCGGCGAGGACCAGCTGCAGGACTGGGCGGCCCGCATGGCCCTGGACGAGCGCGAGGCCCAGCGCGCGCTCGCGCCCCTGCTGGGTTGAGCCGCTGGCCCGGCCGCCGATGGACAGGCCGGGCACAAGCGCTTACAAAGACAGGTCGGCGCGGCGCCTGTTCAGGCGTTAAGTTCTGAGGCCCGGTGCTCCGGCACAGGGCATGCATGAACAACAAGGAGGATCGCGATGAACCTGTCCCTCAACTCCAGCCAGACCATTGCGGCCGTGGCCATTGCCGGCGCCCTGCTGGCCGGGGCCTATGCCGTGGGCCGCTCCAACGGTGGCGAGGCTCCCGCAGCCCCCGTGGTGGCCACCGCGCCCGAGGCCGCCAAGCCCGAGCCGGTGAGCGAACCCGCCCCCGCGCAGAAGACCGAGCTGCCGGCCGAGGCGCCTGCCACGCCCAAGCCCGCCGCCAAGCCGGCGACCCCGGCGGCCAAGCCCGCGGCCAAGCCGGCCGCGCATGAAGCGACCGAGGCCGTGGCCGAAGCCAAGCCCGCCGCGCCGGTGGCGGAGGTGCAGAGCAAGCCCGTGCCTGCCAAGCCTGCCCTGTGTGCCGACTGCCTGCGCGTGCTGGCCGTGCGCAGCGAGGAACGCAAGGGCGAAGGCTCGGGTCTGGGTGCCATTGGCGGCGCCGTGGTCGGCGGCTTGCTGGGCAACCAGGTGGGCGGCGGCAGCGGCAAGAAGCTGGCCACCCTGGGTGGCGCCGTGGCCGGCGGCTTTGCCGGCAACGAGCTGGAGAAGCGCCACAAGACCCAGCGCGTCTGGATCGTCAAGCTGGAGCGCGAGGACGGCCGCACCCTCAGCCATGAGCAGGCCAGCGATCCCGGCCTGACCGTCGGCGATGTGGCCGTGCTGCGCGACGGCGAGCTGCGCCGCCACTGAGTCCCCCGGCCGCTGCGGCGGCCGTTCGCCCTGCGCAGCCTGCCTACACTCGCGGGGTGAACACCAAATTTCTCGAAACCCTGGTGGTGCTGTCGCGGGTGGGCAGCTTCCGCGAGACAGCCCAGGTGATGATCACCACCCAGGCCGCCATCTCCCAGCGCATTGCCGCGCTGGAGGAGGAGCTGGGCTGCGATCTGGTGGACCGCAGCGCGCGCCGCCTGCAGCTCACTCCGCGCGGCGAGCTGGTGGTGCGCCAGGCCGAGCGCATGCTGGCCCTGGAGCGCGAACTGCGCGAAAGCACCCGCCCTGATGCCCCGGCCGCCGGCCGCGTGCGCATCGGCGCCATCGAGACCGTGGTCCACACCTGGCTCTCGCCCCTGATACGCCGCCTGGCCGAGCGCTGCCCCCAGGTGGAGCCCGATCTGAGTGTGGACACGGCCCGGCATCTGCAGGAGCAGTTCCGCCAACGCAAGCTGGATCTGATGATCCAGAACGACCCTTTTCCCGAGGCCATCGGTACGCTGGACTACCGGGTCACACCCCTGTGCGAGTTCCCGCTGCGCTGGGTGGCGCGTCCCGAGTTGCTGCCCGCCAGCGGCCGCCTGTGCCTGCAGGACCTGGAGCGGGTGCCCTTGCTCACCTTCTCCAAGACCTCCAGCCCACAGGCCCATGTGCGGGCCCTGTTTGCCGAGCACGAGGGCTCGCCGGTGCGCATCTGCAGCTTCCCCTCGGTGCAGTCCATCATTCAGCTGGCCAGCACGGGCTACGGCATTGCCGCCATCCCGCCGGTTTTTGTGCGTGAGCAGATGGCGCGCGGCGAGCTCTGGCAGTGCGAGGGCCCGGCCCTGCCCGCCATGCTGATCACGGCCATGGCCGAGAGCCGCATGAGCGTGGCCGTGCGCGAGACCCTGGGCGTGGTGCGCGAGGTGGTGAGTGAGTTCTGCGAGCAGGCCGGCCCGGACTGGGTGCGGCCGCTCGAAACCGAACAGGTCTAGCCGCGCTGCGGCGCGCGCAGCTGCACGCCATCGGCGCTGAGCTCGGCACGGATGCGGCGCGCGAAGTCCAGAGCCCCGGCCTGGTCGCCATGCAGGCACAGGGTGTCGGCCTTGAGCGCCACGGTCTTGCCGCTCTGGGCGGTGACGCTGCCGCCCAGCATCTGGCGCACCTGGGCCAGGGACTGCTCCTCGTCTTCGATCATGGCGCCGGCCTGGTTGCGCGGGGTGAGGCTGCCATCGTCCTGGTAGCTGCGGTCGGCAAAGACCTCGCCGGCCGTGCGCAGGCCCAGGGCCTGGGCGGTCTCGACCATCACGCTGCCGGCCAGGCCGAAATAGACCAGGCCGGGGTCGAAGTCGCGCACCGCCTGGGCAATGGCCTCGGAGAGCGCGCGGTCCTTGACCGCCATGTTGTAGAGCGCGCCATGCGGCTTCACATGGTTGAGCCGGCCGCCCGCGGCCTGCACAAAGCCGGCCAGGGCGCCCACCTGGTAGACCACCATGGCATAGGCCTCGGCGGGTGTGATCTTCATCTCGCGCCGGCCAAAGCCCTGCAGGTCCGGCAGGCCGGGGTGCGCGCCCACGGCCACGCCCTTGCTCAGGGCCGCACCCACGATGCGGCGCATGGTGGGCGGGTCGCCGGCATGGAAGCCGCAGGCGATATTGGCGGAGCTCACGTGGTCCAGGATGGCGATGTCATTGCCCATGGCGTAGGCGCCGAAGCCTTCGCCCATATCGCAATTCAAATCCAGGCAGTTCCGATCCAATGTGCTGCTCATAGCAGGGCATCCCTCAGGGTGGCGAGCAGCTGCTCGCGCTGCAGATAAAGCGCCTGCGCTGTTTCCAGCGTCACGGCCTCGAAGCGTAGCGTCTGCTGCGGGCCCAGCTGGGCCAGGCGCGGCAGGTCCACGCTGATGACATGGGCGATCTTGGGATAGCCGCCGGTGCCGTGGCGTTCGGCCATCAGCACTATGGGCTGGCCATCGTTGGGCACCTGGATGGTGCCGAAGCTCATGGCCTCCGACACCAGCTCGCCCGGCGCGCTGCGTTCCAGGGCCGGGCCTTCCAGGCGGTAGCCCATGCGGTCGGACTGCGCGGCGATGCGGAACTCGGCCTGCAGCAGGAAATCGCGCGCGGCCGGCGTGAACAGCGCCCAATGCTCGCCCGGCATCACCCGCAGGGGCACGGCCTGGCCCCGCGGCTCGCGGGGCACGCTGCTGGGCAGGATGGGGCGTACCCCGGGGCCGAGCGCCGCGGGGCGGCCGCTGGCATCCGACGCCAGCAGCACATCGCCCTTGCGCAGGGCGCGGCCCGCAAAGCCGCCGAAGCCGCCGCGCACATAGGTGCTGCGGCTGCCCATCAGGGGCGTGATGGCAAAACCGCCACGCACGGCCAGATAGGCGCGCAGCCCGGCCTCGCAGGCGCCAAACTCCAGCACGCCACCGGCCGGCACGTCCACGGCGCGGTCGGGCCGCAGGCGCCGGCCGTCCAGGCGGGCCGAGAGATCGGCGCCGCAGATCGCGATGCGGGTGGCGGCCTCGAAGCGCAGGCTGGGGCCGGTGAGCACGATCTCCAGCGTGGCCTCGTCCCCGCTGTTGCCGGCCAGCAGATTGGCCATGCGGTGCGACCACTCGTCCATCACCCCGCTCACGGGCACGCCCAGGCCTTGATGGCCGTAGCGGCCCAGGTCCTGGGCCTGGGTCTGGGCGCCGGGCTTGAGCACTTCGATCTTCATGCCGCGGCCTTCCCGGCATCTTGTTCGGCCAGCAGGGCCAGATAGTCGGCCTGGCTGATGGACACGAAGCGGATCGCATCGCCCGGCGCCAGGCGGCAGGGCGGCTCGGCCGCGGGGTCGAAGAGGCGCAAGGGCGTGCGGCCGATCAGGTTCCAGCCGCCTGGCGTCTCCAGCGGATAGATGCAGGTCTGCTCGCGGGCGATGGCCACCGAGCCGGGTGGGATGCGGGTGCGCGGCTGGGCGCGGCGCGGCATGGAGAGCGCCGGGTCCAGGCCGCCGATGAAGGGAAAGCCGGGCGCGAAGCCCAGCATATGGACACGATGGGCTGAGGCCAGGTGGCGCGCCACCACGGCCTCGGGCGCCAGACCGCAGCGCTGGGCCACCTCGGCCAGGTCGGGGCCGTAGTCATTGTCGGCCGCGCCATAGCAGACCGGCACCTCGACCACGCGGCCGCTGTCGGCCTCGGCCTCCAGCGGCGTGCTCAGGCGTTCCAGCAGCTGCTCGCGCAGGCTGGCAAAAGGGGAGGGGCCAAAGCACTCCGGCCGGTAGTGCAGGGCCACGGTGGTGAAGGCCGGCACCACATCGCGCACGCCCGCGATGGGCTGCTCGTGCAGACGCCGCACCAGGGCATGCACGCGCGCGCTGGTGGCCGGGTCCACCTCGGTGCCCAGGCCGACCAGCAGGCAGCGGTCGCCCACCGCCTCAATGCGCCAGTTGCTGCTCATCACCGTTTCAGTTCATGGCTCGAGGCAGCACCATCACGATGTCCGGGAAGATCGTGATCAGGGCCGTGGCCAGCACCAGCAGCAGGAAGAAGGGCAGGGCCATGCGCGCCAGGGTGAACAGGCCCTTGCCGGTGATGCCCTGGATCACGAAGAGGTTGAAGCCCACCGGCGGGGTGATCTGCGCCATCTCCACCACCAGGATCAGGTAGATGCCGAACCACAGCGGGTCGATGCCGGCCGCCTGCACCGCGGGCAGCAGCACGGCCGTGGTCAGCACCACGATGGAGATGCCGTCCAGAAAGCAGCCCAGCACGATGAAGAACAGGGTCAGCACCGTGAGCAGGCCCCAGGCGGGCAGCTGCAGGGAGCTGATCCACTGCGCCACATTGGCCGGCAGGCCGGTGAAGCTCATGGCGCTGGTGAGGTAGGCCGCCCCCATCAGGATGAAGGTGATCATGCAGGAGGTGCGGGCCGCACCCATCAGGCTGGCAACAAAGGACTTGCGGTCCAGCGATCCGCCCAGGCCGGCGATCAAGAGGGCGCCGATCACGCCGATGGTGGCGGCCTCGGTGGCGGTGGCGATGCCGGCGTAGATGGAGCCGATCACGCCCACGATCAGCGCCACCACGGGGGCCAGCAGGCGCAGGCGCTTGAAGCGCTCGCCCCAGCCGATCTGCTCGGTCTCGCGCGGCACGCGTTCGGGGTGGCGCAGGGACCACAGGGCGATATAGCCCGAGAACAGCACCATCATCATGATGCCCGGCAGGATGCCGGCGGTGAACAGCTTGACGATGGAGACCTGGGCCGCCACGCCATAGACGATCATCACGATGGAGGGCGGAATCAGCAGGCCCAGGGTGCCGGCACCGGCCAGGGAGCCGATGCTGATGCTCTCGTCATAGCCGCGCGCCTTGAGCTCGGGCAGGGAGATCTTGCCGATGGTGGCGGCGGTGGCGGCCGAGCTGCCGCTGACCGCGGCAAAGATGCCGCAGCCCAGCACGTTCACATGCACCAGACGGCCCGGCAGGCGGCTCACCCAGGGGCCCAGGCCCGAGAACATGTCCTCGGCCAGGCGGGTGCGGTAGAGGATCTCGCCCATCCAGATGAACAGGGGTAGGGCGGTCAGGGCCCAGCTGGCGGTGGAGCTCCAAGCCGTGGTGGCGAAGAGCACGCCGGGCGGGGCGCTGGTGAAGAGCATCAGGCCGATCAGGCCGCAGCCCAGCAGGGCCAGCGCCACCCAGACCCCCAGGCCCAGCAGCAGAAAGAGCAGCGCCATCAGGACGCCGGCTTGCATCAGGTCGCTCATGGCGGCCTCCTTGGACTTCTTGTGTGGTGTGCGAGGGTGGGCGTGTCTTACTCGGTGCGGGCGGTTTCCACGCCGGCGTCCGACAGGGGCTGGCCGCGCAGGCCGCGCCACAGGCGCTCGGCCAGCATCAGGGCCAGCAGCAGCAGCCCGAGGGCCATGGAGAGCTGGGGAATCCACAGCGGCACGCGCAGCAGGCCCTGGGCCACCTCCTCGTACTGCCAGGAGTCGTAGACGAACTGCAGGGTGTGCCAGGCCGCCCAGCCCGCCAGCGCCGTGCCTATGGCCGAAGCCAGCAGCTCGTAGCCGCGCTCCCAGTGCTTGGGCAGGAATTGCAGCACCAGGGTCACGCGGATGTGGTCGCCGTGGCGCATGGCATAGGGCAGGGCCAGAAAGGCCGAGGCGGCCATGGCCCAGGCGGCGAAATCATTGGCGGCGGGGATCTGGTGGCCCGCCAGGCGGGCCACGATCTGCGCGGCGATGACCAGGCCGATGGCGGCCAGGGCCAGCGCCGAGGCGGCGCCCGAGAGGCGGGCAAGACGGTCGAGGACGGCCATGGCGCTGCTTCCTTCTTCTCTGGCTCGGGATGGAGGCTTACTTCTTGCCGTAGGCTTCCAGCACCTTGGCACCGTCGGCGCCGGCCTTCTGGCTCCACTCGGCAGCCATGGCGGCGCCGATCTTGCCGAGCTCGGCCGCGATGGCCGGCGGCACCGGCTGCACATTGATGCCCTTGCTGGCCAGGGTCTGAGTCAGCTTGGCGGTCATCTCGCGGGCCTGGGCCCAGCCGCGAGCCTCGGCCTTCTTGCCGGCGTCCAGCACGGCCTGGCGCTGCGGCGCGGGCAGGGCCATCAGCGAGCGCTTGTTGGCGATGACGATGGCCTGGGGGATGAAGGCCTGGGCGTCGTAGTAGTGCTTCACATAGTCCCAGGCCTGGGTGTCCACGCCGGTGGCGGGCGAGGTGATCATCATGTCGACCACGCCGGTGGAGAAGGCCTGCGGCACTTCGGCGGCCTGGATGGTGGTGGGCACGGCGCCCATCAGCGTGACCATGCGGCTGGTGGAGGCGCTGTAGGCGCGGAAGCGCACGCTCTTGAAGTCGCCGATGCTGGCCACCGGGGTCTTGGTGAAGATGCCTTGCGGCGGCCAGGGCGAGCCGTAGACCAGGACCAGGCCCTGCTTGTCCAGGCGCGCGGCGATCTGCTCGCGCGCGGCCTTCCACAGGCGCTCGGAGGCGTCGAAGGAGCTGGCCAGGAAGGGCACGCTGTCGATCTCGAACATCGCGTCCTCATTGCCCAGGGCCGACATCAGCACCTCGCCGATGGGCACGATGCCCTGCTGCACGCCGCGCTTCACCTCGGGCCGCTTGAGCAGCACGCTGTTGCTGGTCACCTTGAACTCGAGCTGGCCCGCGGTGGCCGCCTTCACGTCCTCGGCGAACTGGCGCACGTTCTGGGTCAGGTAGTTGGCGTCCGGTTGCTCGGCCGACATATTCCAGGTGGTGGCGGCCTGGGCGGTGGCGACACTCAGGGCGGCGACGAGCGCGGTGGCGATCAGCTTCTTCATCGGGGTGTCCTCGGGCAGGGGGTGGAGAAAAAGGGGTGGACCGACTGTCCCGCAAAGCGTGGCGACCGGCCAGCGATAAATTCTTATGGTCTGCGAACGCTTTTGCTGATCGCTCCCGGCCATGCCCCGTTCAGGGGCGCAGGCCGCGGCGCAGCTGCACCGCTTCGGCCATGGCCGCGAGCTCGATGCCGGGGCTGCCGGCCAGGTCGGCCACGCTGCGCGCCACCCGCAGCACCCGGTGGTAGGCCCGGGCGGACCACGCCAGATGCTCGGCCGAGCGCTGCAGCAGGGCCAGGGCGGCGGGCTCGGGCCGGGCCTGCTGGTCCAGGGCTGCGCCTTCCAGCCTGGCGTTGCAGCAGCCCTGGCGGGCCAGGGCCAGCTCGCGGGCCCGCGCCACGCGCGCCGCGACCACGGCGCTGGGCTCGCCGTCCGGCGCCGCGGCCAGCACCTGGGGCGGCAGGGCCGGCACTTCCACCAGCAGATCCAGGCGGTCCAGAAAGGGGCCGCTGAGCCGGCCCTGGTAGCGCGCCACCTGGTCGGGCGTGCAGCGGCACTCCCGGCTGGGGTGGCCCTGGTAGCCGCAAGGGCAGGGGTTCATGGCCGCCACCAGCTGGAAGCGCGCCGGGAACTCCACCCGGCGCGCCGCCCGGGCGATCAGGATGCGGCCGTTCTCCATGGGTTCGCGCAAGGCCTCCAGGGCGCTGCGGGGGTACTCGGGAATTTCGTCCAGAAAAAGCACCCCATGCTGGGCCAGGGAGATCTCGCCGGGCCGCGGTGGCGAGCCCCCGCCCACCAGGGCCACGCTGGAGGCGCTGTGGTGCGGGGCGCGGAAAGGCCGCCGACCCCAGGCGGCGGGGCTGAACTCGCCGGCCAGGCTGAGCACGGCGGCGGATTCCAGGGCCTCGTCCTCACTCAGCGGCGGCAGCAGACCCGGCAGGCGCTGGGCCAGCATGGACTTGCCCGTGCCCGGCGGACCGCTGAGCAGCAGGCTCAGGCCACCGGCCGCGGCAATCTCCAGGGCCCGCTTGGGGCCGGCCTGGCCGCGGATTTCGCGCAGGTCCGGGCCGTCCATGGCGGGCGGAGCGCTGCTTGCGGCGCGGGTGATGGTGAGCGCCTGCTCACTGCCGGGCACCAGCGCCGCCACGATGTCCAGCAGATGCGGGGCGCTATAGACCGGCAGGTCGCGCACCAGGGCGGCCTCGGCCGCGCTGGCCGGCGGCAGCAGCAGGCGGCGGGCCAGGCCGGCGCGCTTGAGGGCCAGGCCCATGGCCAGGGCGCCGCGCACCGGGCGCAGCTCGCCGGCCAGGGAGAGCTCGCCCGCGCATTCCAGGCCCTCCAGCCGGCTGGCCTCGATCTGGCCGCTGGCGGCCAGCAGGCCCAGGGCGATGGGCAGGTCGAAGCGCCCGCCCTCCTTGGGCAGATCGGCCGGGGCCAGGCTGATGGTGATGCGCTTGTTGTGGGGAAATTCAAGGCCGCTGTTCTGCAGCGCGGCGCGCACGCGCTCGCGGGCTTCCTTGACCTCGGTCTCGGCCAGGCCCACCAGGGTGAAGCTGGGCAGGCCATTGGCCAGGTGCACCTCCACGCTCACCGGCGCGGCGCTGAGCCCGTCCAGGGCCCGGCTGTGGATCACGGCCAGGGACATCGCTTGCCACCTCCCCCGGCCGATTGTGCAGCGCCTGGGGCTGGTCGGGTGCACGGAATCGGGGCATGCACCAAGCTGATGCCGCGCCGGTTCTGATCCAAACTGGTGCGTGCGCGTCTCGCCCTCCGGTATTTGCCTGGGGTCCGGCCGCCCATCCCGGGACAGATGTCTGGGTCTGCAAGGTTGGCACGGAAGCTGCGAAGAGACGGGGGAACTCGTCCCATCCTCCCCAAAAACCACCAGGAGTCCCGTGATGAAGTCGATGACCGCCGCGCTTGTCTGCAGCACCCTCGCACTGGCTGCCGCGCTGCCCGCCCAGGCCCAGGAGGCCAGCCCCCTGACCTTCAACGCCAGCCTGACCTCGGACTACCGCTACCGCGGCATCTCGCAGTCGCGCCTCAAGCCCGCCCTGCAAGGCGGCCTGGACTATGCCCACGCCAGCGGCTTCTATCTGGGCGCCTGGGGTTCCACCATCAAGTGGATCAAGGACATTCCCGGCGGCGATGCCGGCGTGGAGATCGACCTCTACGGCGGCTACAAGACCGAGATCTCCAAAGGCCTGACCCTGGATGTGGGCCTCTTGAGCTATGTCTACCCCAGCAACAAGCTCAACCCCAGCGCCAACACCACCGAGCTCTACGGCGTGCTGAGCTACGGCCCCTTCACCGTCAAGTACTCGCATGCGGTGACCGACACCTTCGGCAACCCCGACAGCAAGAACAGCGGCTATCTGGACCTGAGCGCCAGCTTCGAGCTGAGCGACGGC
This sequence comes from Shinella sp. XGS7, assembly GCF_020535565.1. NCBI lineage: Bacteria > Pseudomonadati > Pseudomonadota > Alphaproteobacteria > Hyphomicrobiales > Rhizobiaceae > Shinella > Shinella sp. XGS7. Next base: position 1,406,496 of record NZ_CP084758.1, read on the forward strand.
TGGATGCTGGCCCCGCATGTGGGCCACCAGAAGATCAAGGGCCCGGCGGGCAGCGCAGCCTCCTACACCGACTACTCCCTGGCCCTGTCCAAGGACTTCAACGGTCTGGTGCCCAGCCTCACCCTGGTCGGTACCAATGCCGACAAGAACTTCTACGTGCCCGGCGCCAATGCCAACAGCAACAAGTTCCTGGGCAAGAGCGCGGTGGTCGTCGCGCTCAAGTACAACTTCTGAGCCCCTGCGAGGAGAGAGTCATGAAACTGATCACCGCCGTCATCAAGCCCTTCAAGCTTGACGAGGTGCGCGAAGCCCTCAGCGCCATCGGCGTGCAGGGCCTCACCGTCACCGAGGTCAAGGGCTTCGGCCGCCAGAAGGGCCACACCGAGCTGTACCGTGGCGCCGAGTACGTGGTGGACTTCCTGCCCAAGGTCAAGATCGAGGCCGCCGTGGCCGACGATGTGGTCGAGCAGGTCATCGAGGCCATCGAGAACTCGGCCCGCACCGGCAAGATCGGCGACGGCAAGATCTTCGTCTCGCCCCTGGACCAGGTGATCCGCATCCGCACCGGCGAGACCGGCCAGGACGCCCTCTGAGCGCAGACGCCCCCCATTCCCCCGGAGAAGCCTTCATGTTGAAGAAACTATTTGCCTGCCTGGCCCTGGCAGCGGCGGTATGCGCGCCGGTCTGGGCTCAAGACGCCGCCTCGGCGCCCGCCGCCGCCGAAGCCGCCTCGGCCGTGGTGGCCGCCGCCTCTGATGCCGTGGCAGCCGTGGCCGCACCCGCGGCGGCCGCCGCCTCGGAGGCCGCCGCCCCGGCGCCCGTGCCCAACAAGGGCGACACGGCCTGGATGCTGGTCTCCACCCTGCTGGTGATCCTGATGACGGTGCCGGGTCTTGCCCTCTTCTACGGCGGCCTGGTGCGCACCAAGAACATGCTGTCGGTCCTCATGCAGGTCATGGTGGCCTTCTCGCTGATCGTCGTGCTGTGGGTGATCTACGGCTACAGCCTGGCCTTCACCGAGGGCAATGCCTTTGTGGGCGGTCTTGACCGCCTCTTCATGAAGGGCATCTGGGACAACGCTGCCGGCACCTTTGCGAATGCCGCCACCTTCAGCAAGGGCGTCTACATCCCCGAGATCGTGTTCGCCGCCTTCCAGGCCACTTTCGCCGGCATCACCGCCTGCCTGATCGTGGGTGCCTTCGCCGAGCGCATCAAGTTCGGCGCCGTGCTGCTCTTCCTGGCCATCTGGTTCACCTTCAGCTACATCCCCATGGCCCATATGGTCTGGTTCTGGATGGGCCCGGATGCCTACAGCGCCGCCAATGTGGTGGACGAGATGAACAGCAAGGCCGGCCTGATCTGGCAGTGGGGCGCGCTGGACTTCGCCGGCGGCACCGTGGTGCACATCAATGCCGCCGTCGCCGGTCTGGTGGGCGCCTATATGGTGGGCAAGCGCATCGGCTACGGCAAGGAAGCCTTCACCCCGCACAGCCTGACCCTGACCATGGTCGGCGCCTCCCTGCTGTGGGTGGGCTGGTTCGGCTTCAACGCCGGCTCCGCCCTGGAGGCCAATGGCTTCGCCGCCCTGGCCTTCGCCAACACCCTGTTCGCCACCGCCGCCGCCGTGCTGGCCTGGTGCATCGGTGAGGCCCTGCACAAGGGCAAGGCCTCGATGCTGGGTGCCGCCTCGGGTGCCGTGGCTGGCCTGGTGGCCATCACCCCGGCCGCCGGCAATGTGGGCATTGGCGGTGCGCTGATCATCGGCTTCATCGCCGGCTTCGCCTGCCTCTGGGGCGTGACCGGCCTGAAGAAGCTGCTGGGTGCGGACGACTCGCTGGATGTGTTCGGCGTGCACGGCGTGGGCGGCATCGTCGGCGCCCTGCTGACCGGCGTGTTCAACTCGCCCAATCTGGGCGGCCCCAGCGCCGTGGCCGACTGGGTGACGGTGGGCATGATCGCCCCGGACGCCTACTCCATCGCCGGCCAGGTCTGGACCCAGGCCAAGGGCGTGCTGCTGACCATCGTCTGGTCTGGTGTCGTGTCCCTGATCGCCTACAAGATCGTCGACCTGGTGATCGGTCTGCGCGTCTCGGAAGAAGCCGAGCGCGAGGGCCTGGACATCACCTCGCACGGCGAGACCGCGTACCACAAGTGATTACCCGGCCAGGCCCGCGCTTGCGGGCTGGCTGGCTCACACAAGCCGCTCCTTGGAGCGGCTTTTTTCATTGATCAGCGCTGGGGGCAACGGTCATCGACTGCGAGCTGGCGCAGGTTTTCGTGGCCTTGTGGTTTGCGCTGCCGAGGCCAGGGGTGGATGCTTCCGCTCATGTCCCCCGCCCTTGGCGCCGCCAAGGGCTCCTCCTTGACTTCGCTTCAGCACCCACCCCTGCCCTCGGCCGAACCGTGGCCTGCCACCAGGCGCGGGCCGCGGCCTTGCGGATCAGGACGGCAGTGGGCATCTCGCAGCGAAGTCAAGGAGGAGGCGCCGGCCGCAGGCCGGCGACGGGGGACATGAGCGGAGGGAGGCCCGCTGGCGGCCTGATCTTCGAGCTGTCCCTCGCACATCGGCGACGGCACTTCTATCGCGGCCTTACTGCAGGCGTTCCACCTGATAGCCGCGTTTTTCCAGCAGGCGGGGCAGGGCCTGGGCGCCGGTCATGTGCAGGGCGCCCACGGCGGCGAAGGGCTGGTGGCCGGCTTCGATCAGGGCGTCGATGCGCTCGGCCAGCATCGGGTTGCGGCCGTCGTTGAGGCGCTGCAGCTGGGCCCGCTCGGCGGCGTTGCGCGCGCATTCGCACCAGTCCTGATAGCGCTCCAGGGTGTCCAGATCGCTGCGCTCCCAGGCCTCGGCCAGGCGGCGCAGCACAGGGCGGGCCTGGCCGCGCTCCAGCAGGTCCAGCAACTCGGCCGTGGCCTGCTGAGCCTCGCGCTTGTCCTTGGGCAGCAGGGCATTGAGCTGCAGCTCCACCGATTCCAGCGACACCACCGTGCGCTGCACGCTGCGCGCCATGCCGCTGAGCACCTGCTCCTGGGCGTAGGCCGGGTCCAGCCCCTCCCAGCGCGCGGCCAGCAGGGTCAGGGTGAAGGCCTGCATCAGCGGATGCGGAATGGCGGCCAGGGTGCCCTTGGGCAGACAGGCCTCGGCCTCATGCTGGGCCAGGCGCTGGCGCAGGGGCGCGTCGGGCGCGAGGCGGCGCCGGGCCAGGCCGGCCGTCATCTGCTGCTGCACCATGGGGTCGCCCGGGTCCAGCTCCAGGGCCAGCATATCGCTGTCCTGCAGGGCCGCGGCCATCTTGGGGCCGGGGATGGCCCAGTCCAGCTTGCCGATATGGATGCTGCCGAAGAGATAGGCGTGGCGCCCGTCCTTGCTGACGCGCCAGAGCAGGCCGCGGTCGGCGGCGCGCTCCTGGGCGGCCTGCAGGGCCTCGGCACTCGGCGCCTGGGCACTGGGCGGGCATTGGGCCGGGGGCGTCGGTTCCGGGTCGCGCTGGGCCTGGGTCTGGACCTGGGAGGCCGCCGGCCGGGCCGCCTTGGCGGCCTTCTTCTTGGCCTCGCGCTTGGGCGCGGCCTCGCTGGCGCCGGCCAGCAGCAGGGCGCCGCACAGCAGCAGGCTCAGGGTCAGGGGGCGGGCGGAGGCGCGGGTGGCGGGGGCTTGCGTTGAGTAGCGGCTGGGCATGCCCGGACTCTAAGCCCTCGCCGGGGCGCGGCGGGGCTTGAGAAGTCAAGAAGCGCCCCCAGCTTGCTCCTAGAATCGTTTCCACTTGCTTCCGCCACCGCCCCTCGCGGGCCCCCGCCATGGTCCCCCACCTGATTACCGCGCTCAACGGCCCCATCAACGAGCTGGAGCAGCGCATCCTCGAATCCATGCCGGCCATCGAGCGCTGGTTCCGCCTGGAGTGGATGGAGCACACCCCGCCCTTCTACAGCTCGGTGGACATCCGCAACGCCGGTTTCAAGCTGGCACCGGTGGACACGAATCTGTTTCCTGGCGGCTTCAACAACCTGAACCCCGAGATGCTGCCCCTGGCGGTGCAGGCGGCCATGGCGGCCATCGAGAAGATCTGCCCCGAGGCCAAGAACCTGCTGCTGGTGCCCGAGGCCCATACCCGCAACACCTTCTACCTGGCCAATATCGCCACCCTGGTGCGCATCTTCACCCAGGCCGGTCTGAACGTGCGCCTGGGCAGCCTGGACCCCGGCATCACCGCGCCCACCCAGCTGGCCCTGGCCGATGGCGGCAGCCTGACCCTGGAGCCCCTGCTGCGCACCCGCGGCCGCCTGGGGCTCAAGGACTTCGACCCCTGCACCATCCTGCTGAACAACGACCTCTCGGCCGGCGTCCCCGGTGTGCTGGAGAACCTGCACGAGCAGTACCTGCTGCCGCCCCTGCATGCTGGCTGGGCCCTGCGCCGCAAGCACAACCATTTCCGCGCCTATGAAGAAGTGGCCAAGAAGTTTGCCAAGCTGATGGGCATGGACCCCTGGCTGATCAACCCCATGTTCAGCCATGTGGGCGATCTGGACTTTGCCGGCGGCCAGGGCCTGGACGTGCTGCAGGCCCAGACCGATGCCCTGCTGGCCAAGGTGCGCCGCAAGTACAAGGAATACGGCATCAACGAGAAGCCCTTCGTGATCGTCAAGGCCGATGCCGGGACCCAGGGCCTGGGCATCATGACCGTGCGCGACGCCAAGGATCTGGAGGCCCTGGGTCGCAAGCGCGCCGACAAGGCCTGCCTGGGCCAGAGCGGCGAGCCCATCCGGGAGGTGCTGATCCAGGAGGGCGTGGCCACCTTCGAGCGCGTGAACGAGGCAGTGGCCGAGCCCGTGGTCTACATGATGGACCGCTATGTGGTGGGCGGCTTCTACCGCGTGCATGCCGAGCGCGGCGTGGACGAGAACCTCAACGCCCCCGGCTCCAGCTACGTGCCCCTGGCCTTTGCCGAGTCCTCCCAGCTGCCGCGCCCGGGCGTCAAGCCAGGTGCCAGCGCGCCCAACCGCTTCTATATGTACGGCGTGATCGCCCGCCTGGCCATGCTGGCCGCCAGCTACGAGCTGGAGGTCACCGACCCGCAGGCCGAGGTTTACGCCTGAGCTCCGCAGCCGCCCGGTCCTAGCGCCCGGGCGGCATTCGCGCAAGCCTGAGGCCCCGGCTTCGGGGGGCGCATGCGCGGAAGCAACGCGGCGCTGCCGGGCGGCTTGACGCACTGCACAACGGCAGGCGCACAATAAGCGCCTTTCGACAACCCGCAGCCCACCAGGCTGCCGCGTTTTCCGTGAGTTCTTCTACTGCGGCCCGCTCCCCCTCGGCACTGGCGGGCCTGACCCTTGGCGCGCTGGGTGTGGTCTATGGCGACATTGGCACCAGCCCGCTCTATGCGCTCAAGGAGGTCTTCCACGGCGGTCATGTGCCGCTGACGCACGACAACATCCTGGGCGTGCTCTCCCTGCTGTTCTGGACCATGACCATCGTGGTCTCGCTCAAGTACGTGCTGCTGATCCTGCGCGCGGACAACAACGGCGAGGGCGGCCTGATCGCCATGCTGGCCCTGGCCACCACGGCGGTGAAGGACAAGCCCCAGCTGCGCCGCGGCCTGATGCTGGTGGGCTTGTTCGGCACGGCCATCTTCTTCGGCGACGCGGTCATCACCCCGGCCATGACGGTGCTGGGCGCGGTGGAGGGCATCGACGTCTATGCGCCGCAGTACCACGAGGCCATCGTGCCGGTCACGGTGCTGGTGCTGGCGGGTCTGTTCGCGGTGCAGCGCCTGGGCACGGGCGGCGTGGGCAAGGCCTTCGGCCCGGTGATGCTGGTCTGGTTCGGCAGCCTGACCCTGCTGGGCCTGCCCCAGATCATGAACAACCCCCATGTGCTGGCGGCGATGAATCCGGTCTATGCCCTGCAGTTCTGCCTGGAGTACCGCTGGATTGCCTTTGTGGCCTTGGGCGCGGTGGTGCTGGTGGTGACGGGCGGCGAGGCCCTGTATGCCGACCTGGGCCACTTCGGCAAGAAGCCCATCCGCATCGCCTGGTACGGTATCGTGATGCCGGCCCTGGTGGTCAACTACTTCGGTCAGGGCGCCCTGCTGCTGAATGAGCCGGCCGCCATCAAGAACCCCTTCTACCTGATCGCGCCCGGCTGGGCCGAGATCCCGCTCTTCGTGCTGGCCACCCTGGCCGCCATTGTGGCGTCCCAGGCCCTGATCACGGCGGCCTTCTCGGTCACCAAGCAGGCCATACAGCTGGGCATCCTGCCGCGCATGCGCATCCTGCACACCTCGGTGCGTGACACGGGCCAGATCTATGTGCCCTTCGTTAACTGGGGCCTCTTCGTCTTCGTGCTGCTGGCCGTGGTCTTCTTCGGCTCTTCCAGCAAGCTGGCCGGGGCCTATGGCGTGGCGGTGACCATCGATATGACCATCACCACGGTCATGACCTTCTTCGTGATCCGCTACGGCTGGCGCTATCCCCTGCCGCTGTGCGTGGTGGCCACCGGTGTGTTCTTCATCATCGACATCACCTTCCTGGCCTCCAACCTGCTCAAGCTGCTGCATGGGGGCTGGTTCCCCCTGCTGATCGGCATTGGCATGTTCACCCTGATGCTGACCTGGAAGCAGGGCCGCCGCCTGCTGAGCCAGAAGCTGCGCGAGGACGCCATCGACCTCAAGAGCTTCCTGGAAGCCGTCTTCGTCAGCCCGCCCACGCGCGTGCCGGGCACGGCCGTCTTCCTCTCGGCCGAGCAGGGCGTCACGCCCAATGCCCTGCTGCACAACCTCAAGCACAACAAGGTGCTGCACGAGCAGAACCTCTTTGTCTCGGTCAAGCACCACGAGGTGCCCTGGATCGGTTTCGACAAGCGGGTGCAGGTGGAAAGCCTGGGCAATGACTGCTGGCAGATCAGCATCAACTTCGGCTTCAAGAACGAGCCCGATGTGCCCGAGGCGCTCAAGCTGCTGGAGCAGCGCGGCGTGCATCTGGACGAGATGGAGACCAGCTACTTCCTCTCGCGCGACATCGTGATCCCGACCATAGGCTCGGGCATGGCGCCCTGGCGCGAAAAGCTCTTCGCCAGCATGCACCGCAATGCCGCCGCCGCGGCCGACTTTCTGCACCTGCCCACCAACCGCATCGTGGAGCTGGGCGCCAAGGTCGAGATCTGAGCCCGCCCGCCGGGGCGCGTGCGCAGCGCGACCCCGGCCACTCATCAGCCGCACACGCCAGCCCGCTCCCCGCGGGCTGTCGCGCTTTTGCGACGCTAATGAGAATTATTCCTATATAGAATGCAGGCCATGCCAGCGCCTGTTTGACGGTGCTGGCGCCGACGCCAGAGCCCGCCAGCCCGCTTCGCCCGCTGCTCGACACCTAGAAAACGTAGCCCAGATCCGCCGCAGGTTCCGCCTGCCACCGGTGTGACGGCTTCGTCGTGCGTGCGGATCGTTGGGGGAGTGCCTGTGCCGGGCCGTGTCACCAGGGGTGAGCGGCGGGGTGCGGCCGTGCCCTGCGGGCCGTGCGCTGTCGCGACGAGGGCCGACCCGCACCGCTGGCCGCCAGGGCCTGGGGGATCTCCACGGAGTGCCCATGGCCCGCAGCCCCTCGTCCCGCTCTCATGCCGCCCGCCGCGCCCGCCCGCAAGGCGTTGCGTCGCTCGTCCTCCATCCCCTGGCCCTGGCCGCCCTGCTGCTGAGCGCTGGCGCCCAGGCCCAGAGCCCGGCCGCCGAGACGGCCAAACCCCGGGGTGATGACAAGGCCCTGCCCAAGATGGTGGTCTCGGCCTCGCGCCTGGCCACGCCCGAGGACGAGGTGGCGGCCAGCGTCACCACGCTGACGGCCAAGGACGTGGAGCGCCAGCTCGCCACCGATATCAAGGACCTGCTGCGCAACGAGGCCGCCGTCTCGGTGCGCGCCCAGCCCAACCGCAGCTCGGCCGCCTTCTCCGCCACCGGCCGGGGCGGCAACGAGGGCATCAATATCCGCGGCCTGGAAGGCAACCAGGTGCTGCTGCAGAGCGATGGCGTGCGCCTGCCCATGGTCTATGCCAGCGGCCCGGTCTTTGCCGGCCGCGGCGACTACATCGATGTGGAGGCCTTCAAGCAGGTGGAGATCCTGCGCGGCTCCTCCTCCAGCTCCTATGGCAGCGACGGCCTGGCCGGCGCGGTGAGCTTCGTCACCAAGGACCCGGCCGATCTGGTGCCCAAGGGCCAGCGCTCCCAGGCCGCCCTGAAGCTGGGCTACGCCTCGGCCGACAGCTCCAGCGTGCTGGTGCCCAGCTATGCCTTCCTGGGCGAGCAGTTCGAGGGCCTGGTGCTGGCCAGCCTGCGCCGCGGTCACGAGACCGACACCCGCGGCAGCAACGAGTCGCTCAATCGCAGCCGCACCCTGGGCAATCCGCAGGACATCGCGTCCCACTACCTGCTGGGCAAGCTGGTCTACAAGCTCGATGCACGCCAGCGCTTCACGTTCTCGCTGGAGCATCTGGACCGGGATGTGGACACCAAGATCTACACCCTGTTCGGCGAACCCTCCTACCCCACCCACACCCGCGTGGACTCGGCCGAGCGCATACGCCGCAGCCTGGCCAAGCTGGACTACGAGTTCGTGGACAGCAGCAACCCGCTGTTCCAGCGCGCCCAGGCCAGCCTCTACTGGCAAGAGGCCAGGAACCGCCAGCTCGGCTACGAGGAGCGCAGCAACACCAGCGCCTGGAACAGCCGCTCGCGCGATGCGCTCTATGGAGAACGCATGGTGGGCGGGTCCCTGCAGCTGGAAACTTATCTGGAGAACCAGCGCCTGGTCTACGGCCTGGATGCTTCCACCTCCCTGGTGCATTCGCTCAAGGATGGCGCCAACTATCTCAACGGCGCGCTGATCACCACGGGCAGCAATGCCTTCGCCGTGAACAAGAGCTTCCCGGACACCGACTACCGCCTGATCGGCGCCTTCGTCCAGGACGAGATCACCCTGGGCAGCTTCACCGTGACCCCGGGTCTGCGCCTGGACCGCTTCCAGCTGGATCCGCGCCAGAACGACCCGCTCTACAGCATCAACAACAGCGCCGCCCCGAGCAAGCTCAGCGACCAGGAGCTCTCGCCCAAGCTCGGTGTGGTGTGGACCTACACGCCCATGCTGCGCGTCTATGGCCAGTACACCCACGGCTTCCGCGCGCCCACGCCCAGCCAGGTCAATGGTGGCGTGACCAATCTGAACTCCAACCCGGCCTACACCTCGGTGGGCAACCCCGACCTCAAGCCCGAGACCAGCGATTCCTTCGAGCTGGGCCTGCGCGGCCGCAGCGACACGCTGCGCTACCAGCTAGCGCTCTTCAAGTCGCGCTACAAGGACTTCATTGCCGCCAACCAGACCGTGGGCGGCCGCGGCACCGTGGCCGATCCCCTGATCTTCAAGTCCATCAACCTGAACAATGCCCGCATCAGCGGCATCGAGCTGAGCGGCGAGTGGCAGTTCCTGCCCAACTGGCGCCTGAGCGCCAGCTACGCCCACACCAAGGGCGATAGCGAGGCCCCCAGCGGCCTGCGCACCCCGATGGACACCATCGACCCCGACAAGGGCGTGCTGGGCCTGCGCTACGAGAACGCGGGCGTCTGGGGCGCCGAGTTCAAGCTCACCGGCGTGAAGAGCCAGCGCCGCAACCCCGACCCGGCCGGCAACTACACGCCCAAGGGTTTCCTGGTCGGCGATCTCAATGCCTGGTGGGACATCGACAAGCGCTGGAGCCTGAACGCCGCGATCAACAACCTCGGCGATGTGAAGTACTGGCACTGGTCCGATGTGCGCGGCATCGCGCCCACAAATGTGGCGCTCGACGCCTTCACCCAGCCCGGGCGCAACTTCAGCGCCAGCGTGCGGTACCAGTTCTGACCGCGGACTCGCGCGCGGGCCAGGTCTTGCCTCGGCCCGCGCGTCTCGCCGCCCACTTCCGCCAGCCCACGGTGCCAGCACCCATGCGATCCCTGTTCTCCCTTCTGCTCGCCGGCCTGGCCCTGCTGCTCGGCAGCGGCGCCGCCCTGGCGGCCCAGCCGCCCCAACCGCCTACCGTGCGCTTCATCGCCGCCAGCCCGGTGGCGCCCGGCAAGTTCGTCACCCTGGCCAAGGCGGCCGAGCCGCTGGGCTTGCGCATCGAGGCGCGCTTTGCCGAGAAGCTGGGTCCCGATGTGGATGCCAGGCTCTGGGAGGGCGCCGATCTGGTGCTGATCGACGCGCCGCGCCAGCACATCGAGGAGGATGTGCGCCGCCGCCTGGGTGCCGCCCTGCCGGCGCTGGCGGGCAAGCCCCAGATCTGGCTGCCGACCGCGGCGCCCAGGAGCGCCCATGTGCCTGAGGCTTTTGCCAAGCGTCTGCATGCCTACTACGTGAACGGCGGGCGCGCCAATATGGACGCCTTTCTGCGCGCGCTCAAAAGCCATCTGGCGGGCAATCAGGACTGGACGCGGCTGCCCGAGCCCATCGTCTTCCCGCCCGCGGCGCTCTACCACCCGCGGCTGCCGTCCATCGTGCTACCCACGCCCGCGGCCTTTCTGAAGTGGCGCGGGCTGGAGGCCGATCCGGCCAGGCGTCCGCCCATCATCGGCATCGCCTTCCACCAGCAAAGCATCTCGGCCGAGCAGACCGCCTTCATCGACGACCTGATCGCGCGCATCGAGGCCGGCGGTGCGGTGGCCTGGCCCTTCTACAGCCCGGTGCTGGACGCCGACTCGATCCGCCGCATGGCGCTGCTGGACGGCAAGCCCATGGTGGATGTGCTGATCAACACCCAGATCACCCTGAGCCCCGAGGCGCGCCGCCAGGAGTTCGAGGCCCTGGGCATCCCGGTGATCCAGGCCATGGCCTACCGCCGCGGCGACGCCGCCGACTGGGCCGCCGACCCCCAGGGCGTGCAGCTGATGGACGTGCCCTTCTACCTGGCCCAGGCCGAGTACGCCGGCATCACCGACATCCAGATCGCCGCCGCCACCCGCAAGGGCGACGATCAGGTGGAGCCCATCGCCGCGCAGAGCGCCGCGGTGGCGGGCAAGGCCCTGAATCTGGCCCGGCTGCAGCGCAAGGCCGCAGCGGAGCGCAAGGTGGCCGTGTTCTTCTGGAACTACCCCTCGGGCGAGAAGAACCTCAGCGCCTCCTTCATGAATCTGCCCAGGAGCTTTGTCGCGACGCTCGCCGCGCTGCAGGCCGCCGGCTACCGCACGGAAACGCAGGACGAGAAGCCGCTGACGCTTCTGCTGCAGCGCCTGCTCAAGCCCGCCTACGAGCCGCCGGAGAACCAGGCCGTGCTGCGCGACCTGCTGCGAGACGGCCTGGCCGGCCGATTGCCGCTGGCCGACTACAAGCGCTGGCTGGCCGCGCTGCCCAGCAGCGTGCAGGCGCAGCTGCGCGAATCCTGGGGCGAGCCGGAGAAGTCCTCGATGCTGCTCAACCAGGGCGGCGAGCGCTTCTTCGTGATCCCGCGCCTGCAGCTGGGCAATATCACCCTGCTGCCGCAGCCCGGCCGCGGCGAGCGCGGCGGTGACAAGGAGAAGTCGCTGTACCACTCGAGCAGCGCTGCGCCTTCGCACTACTACATGGCCACCTATCTGTGGGCGCGCCAGGCCTTCGGCGCCGATGCCCTGGTGCACTACGGCACCCATGGCAGCCAGGAATGGCTGCCGGGCAAGGAGCGCGGGCTCTCGGCCAGCCATGACTACCCGATGCTGGCGGTGGGCGATGTGCCGGTGGTGTACCCGTACATCGTCGACAACGTCGGCGAGGCCACGCAGGCGCGCCGCCGCGGCCGCGCCACCATCATCAGCCACCAGACCCCCCCGTTCGCACCCGCCGGTCTGCATGCCGCGCTCACCGAGATCCACGACCTCTTGCACCAGTGGCTGGCACAGGAGGAGGGCGGCGTGAAGGACAAGCTGCGCGCCCAGTTCCTGGCCCAGGTGAAGCAGGAGCGCATTCCGGCCGACCTGGGTTGGAGCGAGGCGCGCATCGCCGCCGAGTTCCCGGCCTTCGTCAGCGAGGTGCACGACCATCTGCACGAGCTGGCGCGCACGGCCCAGCCGCTGGGTCTGCACACCTTCGGCCAGGGGCCGGACGAGCCCCTGCGCGTGGCCACCGTGCTGATGATGCTGGGCAAGGACTTCTGGGAAGGCATGGCCGGCCCGGACGAGGAGGCCGACGAGATGCTGGTCGGCGACTGGCAGAAGCTGGCCGCCTCCTCGCCCTTTCGCAAGCTGCAGGCGATCCTGCAGGGTGACAAGAGCCAGGATGCCGCCGTGGCCCAGATGCCCGAGGCCACCCGCGCCAAGGTCGCGAAGGCGCGCGAGTGGTTTGATGCCCTGAGCGGCGCCAGCGAGATGCAGGGCCTGCTCGACGCGCTGGCCGGCCGCTACATCCCGACCAGCTACGGCGGCGACCCGATCAAGAATCCCGACACCCTGCCCACCGGCCGCAATCTCTACGGTTTCGACCCCTCGCGCGTGCCGACCCGGGCCGCCTGGGAAGCCGGCAAGGAGGCGATGGACCAGCTGATCGCCGCGCACCGGGCCAAGCATGGCGGCCAGCCGCCCAAGAAGCTGACCCTCACCCTCTGGTCGGTCGAGACCATGCGTCATTTCGGCCTGCTGGAAGCGCAGGCCCTGTGGGCCCTGGGCGTGGAGCCGGTCTGGGATGCGGGCGGCCGCGTCAGCGATGTGAAGCTGATCCCGCGCGAACAGCTGGGCCGGCCGCGGGTGGACATCGTGCTCTCGGCCACGGGCCTGTACCGCGACCATTTCCCCAATGTGATGCGCCAGCTGGCCAAGGCCGCCAAGCTGGCCGCTGAAGGCCGGGGCGAGGCCGACAACCCGGTCGCCGCCAATGCCCAGCGCATCGCGCGGCAGCTGGTCGCGCGCGGCGTCGAGGCCGCGGCAGCCGAGCGCGCCGGCCAGACGCGCATCTTCTCCTCCGAGACCGGCCGCTACGGCACCGGCCTGGACGATGCGGCCCTGGCTACTGATACCTGGAAGACCCAGGCCGAGGGCGACCGCAAGCTGGCCGAGCTGTATCTCTCGCGCATGCAGTTCGCCTACGGGCCGGACGAGGTCGAGTGGGGCAGCCAGGGCGTGGCGGGGCAGGGCGGCAAGGCCGGGCGGCTGAACCTCTATGCCGAGCACCTGCGCGGCACCGAGGGCGCGGTGCTGGCGCGCAGCTCCAACCTCTACGGCATGCTGACCACCGACGACCCCTTCCAGTACCTGGGCGGCATCGCGCTGGCGGTGCGCCGGCTGGACGGCAAGGCGCCCGAGCTCTACATCTCCAATCTGCGCGGACCGGGTGGCGGCAAGGTCGAAGGTGCGGCCCAGTTCCTGGCCAAGGAGCTGGCCACGCGCAACTTCCACCCCGGCTATATCAGGGGCCTGATGAAGGAGGGCTATGCCGGCACCCTGCAGGTGCTGGACGGCGTCAACAACTTCGCGGGCTGGCAGTCGGTGGCGCGCGAGATCGTGCGCGACGACCAGTGGCAGGAATTCATGGACGTCTATGTGCGCGACAAGCACAACCTCGGCCTCAAGCGCTGGTTCGAAGGTCACAACCCGCATGCGCTGGCGCAGAGCATCGAGCGCATGCTGGAAGCCGCGCGCCAGGGCCAGTGGAAGGCCGATGCGCGGAGCGTGGCCGAGCTGAAACAGCGCTGGCGCGAGCTGGCCCGCCGCTACGACGTGAAGACCGAGAACCAGGCCTTCAACAAGTTCGTCGACGCGGGCTACGGCCTCAAGGTCGCGCCGCCGCAGACGAACAGCGCCGCCGCACCGGCCGCGGCGCAACAGCCGACCCCCACGGCCCCACCGCCGCCTCCGCCGCCTCCGCCGCCCATCCAGGGCATGAAGCTGGAAAAGGTGGTGCAGCAGGCCCTGCCCAGCCTGGCCCTGGGCAGCACCCTGGCGTCTCTGGCCGTGCTGCTGCTGGCCATGCTGGGCGGCGGCTGGCGCGCCTGGCGCCGCGACGCGCGGCCCCTTCCTTCTCTTTGATCCTCAACACAGCCCGAACGCCATGTCCGCCTTTCTTGAACACAGCATGTACCTGGTGGCCCAGCTCTTTCTGCTGCCCACCCTGGCCCTGATCGGCCTGCTCTTTCTCTACGCTTTCTGGGTGCTGGGCGCCTTTGCGGTGCAGGCCCTGCGCCGGCGCGACGGCCAAAGCGGCCGCCCCCTGCTGGCCGCGCACCGCGCCGCCGGCCCGCAGGGCTTGAGCGAGGACGAGCTGGACCTCAAGGCCCACAAGCTGATGGAGGGCGAACGCATCGCCAGCCGCGTCACGCCCATGCTGGGCCTGGTGGCCACCATGATCCCCATGGGCCCGGCCCTGCGCTCCCTGTCCGACGGCAATCTGGCCGCCGTCTCGCAGAACCTCACCGTGGCCTTCTCGGCCGTGATCCTGGCCCTGATCGCCGCGTCCATCACCTTCTGGGTCGTGAACGTGCGCCGGCGCTGGCTGGCCGAGGAGATGTTGCAGATTGGCAAGCTGCGCGGCGCCGCGGCCGTGGAGCGCTGAGCCATGGCAATCAAGTTGCTGCACGAGGCCGAGACCGACGATCCGATCCTGTCCGTGGTCAACCTGATCGACATCTTCCTGGTCGTGATCGCCGCCCTGTTGATCACGGTGGCCCAGAACCCCATGATCAACCCCTTCAACAAGCAGGACGTGACCGTGATCACCGATCCCGGCAAGCCCAGCATGGAGATCACGGTGAAGAAGGGCGAGAAGATCGAGCGCTACAAGTCCAGCGGCGCCGTGGGCAGCGGCGATGGCGAGAAGGCCGGTGTGGCCTACAAGATGAAGGATGGTTCCATCGTCTATGTCCCGGAGGGCGCACGATGAAGGCATGCATCCTGCTGGCGGCGGTTGGCCTGTTCCTGGCCGGCTGTGCCCAGCTGCCCCAGGCGCCGGGGGAGCGCATCATCGAGGTGGCCAGCGGTCGCGAGCTGAGCCGCGCCGAGCTGCTGGCGAAGCTGCGCAGCAGCGACTATGTGCTGCTCGGCGAGCGGCACGACAACGCCGTCCACCACCAGCGTCGTGGTGAGCTGCTGCAGGCGCTGGGCGCTGGCGCCCCCGTGGTGGCCGAGCATCTGACACGCGGTCAGCGCGTGCCCGCGCAGGGCGAACTGCTGCCGCGCCTGGAGGCCGCCGGCTTCGAGGCCAAGGCCTGGGCCTGGCCCCTGCACGAGCCGCTGTTCGCGCCCGCGGCCGCACCCGGCCATAGCCTGCTGGGCGGCAATGTGCCGCGCGAGCTGGCGCGCCAGGTGGCCCGTCAGGGCGACGCCGCGCTGCCGCCCGAGCTGAAGGCCGTGACCACCTCCGCGCCGCTGGACGCCGCGGCTGCCCAGGCCCTGGATGCCGATCTGGTGCAGGGCCACTGCGGCATGCTGGGCGGCGAGCGTCTGGCCGGCATGCGCTGGGCCCAGCGCGCGCGCGACGCCGCCATGTGGCTGAGCCTGAAGGAGGCGGCGGCGCTGGGCCGTCCCGCCGTGCTGCTGGCCGGCAATGGTCATGTGCGCCTGGACTACGGCGTGCCCCAGCTGGCCCGCCAGGACCAGCCCGCCGCCCGGCTGCTGAGCCTGGGCTTTGTCGAGAGCGCGAGCCCGCTGCAGGGCGCGCCCTACGACTATGTCTGGATCACGGCGGCGCCCAGCGGCCGCGGCGATCCTTGCGCGGGCATGCCGCTGCCGATGGTACCGACGCCGACGCCCCGGCCCTAGCCCGGTGCCAGGCTCAGCGGCCGGCTGTGCTGCAAGCCCTCCCGCAGATGCACCAGCTGGCCCTGCGGGATGGCCACCCAGGCCTCGGCGTCGTCGCCCAGGGGCTCCGAGGCCACCGCCCAGCCGCCGCGCTGCGGCTTGAGATAGAGCGAGGGCGCACCCGCGTCGCTGGCCCAGCGAAAAGCCCAGACCTGCTGCCCGTCGGCCAGGGCCGCGGCAAAGCGCAGCGGCTCCTCGATGCCGCGCTCGCGCATCGCGGCCAGGGTCTCGGCCAGCACGGCGCGAACGGCTTCCTCGGCGTTCGCGCCGGCCTGCAGCCGCGCCACGATCAGCAGGAAGAGCAGCTCCGAATCGGTGGCGCCGCGGCGCTGTTCATAGAGCGCGTCCGGCAGCTGCGCCTCCAGCACGCGGCGCAGCCGGGCATAGCCGCCGATCTGGCCGTTGTGGATGAACAGCCAGGGGCCTTGGCGGAAGGGGTGGCAGTTCTGGCGCGCGATGCCGCCGCCGGTGGCCGCCCGCACATGGGCGAAGAACAGGCCCGAGCGCACCTGGGCGCACAGCGAGAGCAGGTTCTCGTCCGACCAGGCCGGCATCACCTCGTGATAGACACCCGGCGTCTCGCGCTCGCCGTACCAGCCCAGGCCGAAGCCGTCGCCCTGGGTCGCGCACTGCGCCTCCAGCGCACGCAGCGACTGGCGCAGCAGCGAGTGCCTGGGCTTGCAGACCAGGTCCTCCAGATAGATGGGCTCGCCCAGATAGGCCAGAAATCTGCACATCGCCCCAGCTCCTTTCGCGGCGGCGCCGCCCGGCTATGCTGTACCGCCATGACGCCAGAACCCCAAGCCCGATCACGCCAGCTGCTCCAGGACCTTTCCGCCCCGGCCGTGGTGGCCGGCTTTGTGGCGGTGCTGGTGGGCTTCACCAGTTCGGTGGCCATCGTATTCCAGGCCGCCCAGGCCCTGGGGGCCACAGCGGCCCAGACCAGCTCCTGGATGTGGGCCCTGGGCCTGGGCATGGGCATCACCAGCCTGGGTCTGGCCCTGTGGACCCGCCAGCCCGTGCTCACCGCCTGGTCTACGCCTGGCGCAGCCCTGCTGGCCGGCACGGCGGGGATCTCCATGCCCGAGGCCATCGGGGCCTTCCTGGTCTGCGGCGCGCTGATCATGCTCTTCGGCGTCACGCGCTGGTTCGAGAAATTGATGGACCGCATCCCCCTGGCCGTGGCCGCGGCCCTGCTGGCCGGGGTGCTGGCGCGCTTCGGTCTGGATGCCGTGCTCACCGTCAAGAGCGCGCCCCTGATGGTGCTGATGATGGCCGGCGCCTATCTGCTGGCCAAGCGGCTGCTGCCCCGCTACGCCGTGCCCTGCGTGCTGCTGACGGGCATCGTCGTGGCCGCGCTGCAGGGCCGCATCCACCTGGCCGAGGTGCACTGGGCCTGGGCCCAGCCGGTCTGGACCACGCCCAGCTTCAGCCTGGCGGCCCTGGTGGGCGTGGCCCTGCCGCTGTTCCTGGTGACCATGGCCTCGCAGAACCTGCCCGGCGTGGCGGCGCAGCGCGCCTCGGGCTACCAGACCCCGGTCTCGGCTTCGATCACGGTGACGGGTCTTGCCAGCTTTGTGCTGGCGCCGTTTGGCGGCTATGCCTTCAATCTGGCCGCCATCACCGCGGCCATCTGCATGGGCCGCGAGGCGCATGAAGACCCGGCCAAGCGCTACACCGCCGCCGCCATGGCCGGCGTGTTCTACATCGCCGTGGGCCTGGCCGGCGGGGCCGTGGTGGGCCTGCTGGCCGCCTTTCCGCGCGAGCTGGTGGCGGCCGTGGCGGGCCTGGCCCTGCTGGGCACGATTGCCGGCGGCCTGAGCACCGCGCTCAAGGACGAGCAGCACCGCGACGCCGCCATCCTCACCTTTCTGGTCACGCTCTCCGGCCTGAACCTGCTGGGCATAGGCTCGGCCTTCTGGGGCGTGGTGGCCGGCAGCGTGGCCCTGCTGGTGGCCCGCTTTCGCGCCCGCTGAGCCGCCTGGCCGATAATCCCGCCCCCACCGATAAAGAGGCTTGCCATGAAGAAGACGTTCCAACTCCAGATCGAAGGCAAGCATCCCGAGCGCCTGCTGGAGGCCATCAAGCACGAGATCCGCCAGTACATGAAGCGCGAGCGTCGCAAGACCCTGCCCTCGCAGATGGACTTCTGGGACTTCGACTGCCGCTTCGGCCTGACTGAGGACAGCGCCGAGGTCTGCCATGTGGGCGCCTTCATGGACCGCATCAACGAAGCCGCCGCTGCCGGCGCGCCGGCCTTCTACCTGGAGCTGCTGGCCAAGCCGGCCCAGCGCCGCTTCGTGCCCCGCCCGGCAGCCGCAGCAGCAGCAGACGAGCCGGACTCCGAAGAAACCTGAGCCCGGCAGCGCGGCGTTTGCCGTGCCACACTGCGGCCCGTCATCCTGGAAGAAAGCGCCACGCCCATGATCCTGCTCTTCGTCGCCGACCCGCTGGAAACGTTCAAGACCTACAAGGACACGACGTTCTCGATGATGCGCGAAGCCGCCGGCCGCGGCCATGTGCTGTGGGCCTGCCATCCCGCCGATCTGGTGTGGGTCAGCGGCGGTCAGGTCACGGCGCGCGGCGCGCGGCGCATCGCGCTCACCGGCGATGAACACGACTGGTTCCGCACCGAGGAGACGGCCGATCTGGGCCTGGCTGCCGGCACCGACGCCATCATCATGCGCAAGGACCCGCCTTTTGACAGCGAGTTCTTTTACGCCACCCACCTGCTCTCCCAGGCCGAGCGCGAGGGCGCCCGCGTCTTCAACAAGCCCGCGGCCCTGCGCGACCACCCCGAGAAGCTGGCCATCCTGGAGTTTCCCGAGTACATCTCGCCCACCCTGGTGACGCGCAGCGCCGAGGCCATCAAGGCCTTCCACGCCGAGCACCGCGACATCATCCTCAAGCCCCTGGACGGCATGGGGGGCATGGGCATCTTCCGCGTGGGCCCCGATGCGCTGAACCTGGGCTCCATCATCGAGACGCTCAACAAGGGCGGCGCCGAAACCGTGATGGTGCAGCGCTACGTGCCCGAGATCGTCAAGGGCGACAAGCGCGTGCTGGTGATCGGCGGCGAGGTCGTGCCCTGGTGCCTGGCGCGCATCCCGCAGGGCAGCGAGATCCGCGGCAATCTGGCGGCGGGTGGCAAGGGCGTGGCCCAGCCCATCAGCACGCGCGACCGCGAGATCGCCGAGGGCGTGGCCGCCAAGCTCAGCGCCCGCGGCCTGCTGCTGATGGGCCTGGACGTGATCGGTGATTGCCTCACCGAGATCAATGTCACCAGCCCCACGGGTTTCCAGGAGATCAGCCGCCAGAGCGGCATCGATGTGCCCAAGCTCTTCATTGACGCGCTGGAGCGCGCCAGCGCGGCTTGATCACCAGCTGCAGCGGCTGCGCCGGCCGCAGCGTGATGTTCAGCACCGGGCGCGGCGCGGGAGCGCCGGGCAGGGGCTGCAGCTCGTAGCGCTGCAGGATCAGGGCCGCGATCAGGCCCATCTCGGTGAGCGCGAAGTGGCTGCCCAGGCAAACCCGCGGGCCCACGCCGAAGGGCATCCAGGCGCCGCGCGGAATCTCCGGGTGGCCGCAGGCCGGATCGAAGCGTTCGGGCCGGAAGGCCGCCGGTTCCTGGAACCAGCGCGGGTCGCGCTGCATCACCCAGGGCGTGAGCCGCAGCAGGGCGCCGGGCGGCAGCTCATAGCCGGCCACGCTGAGCGGCTGCGTGAGGCGCCGGGTGAAGAGGGCGGCGCCGGGCGGGTACAGGCGCAGCGCCTCCTTCAGGCTGGCCTGCAGCCAGGGCAGCTGGGCCAGGTCGGCCACATGGGGCGCGCGCGCACGTGGGCCCTCGCCCAGCAGGGCCTGCACCTCGGCCGCCGCCCGGGCCTGGGCTTGCGGGTGCGCGGCCATGCACCAGCCCCACCAGCTCAGGGCGCTGGCGCTGGTCTCGTGGCCGGCCAGGAAGATGGTCATGCACTCGTCGCGCAAGGCCTGCTCGTCCAGGGCCTGACCCTGCTCGTCGCGCAGGCCCAGCAGCATCTGCAGCAGATCCTCGGGCGGGACGGCCCCCTCCGGCAGGGCCCGGCGTCGCGCCAGCTCGCCGCGCACCAGCTGCTCCAGGGTGCGCAGGGCGCGGCGCTTGGCCCCTTTCCAGGGTGCCCAGAGCGGGGCGTTGGCGGGCCAGTACATCTCGGCCATGGCCTCCACGCCGAGCACATGCACGGCCTCGGCGGCCTGGGCCGAGACCGTGCTCGCGCCCACATCGGCGCGCGAGAACAGGCTGCGCAGGATCACGTCCATGGTGAGCTGGGTCATGGCGGCCTCGAAGGGAAAGGCCGCCTGGCCCGCCTGCGCCTCCCAGTGGCGCAGCGCGCTCTGCGCGGCCTGCACCATCAGCGGCGCGAAGCCCTCCACCCGCTTGGGCGAAAAGCCGGGCTGCAGCATCTGGCGCTGGCGCTTCCAGGGCGCGCCCTCGGCCACCAGCACGCTCTGGCCATGGGCCGAGGCAAAGACCTCGGTGCCGCGCTCCCAGCGGATCAGGCGCTCGTGGCCGGCCACCAGCAGCTCGCGCACCTGCTCGGGGTGAAAGAAGCTGTAGTCGTGCAGATGCAGCAGGCGCTGGTAGACCACATCGCCCCAGCGCTGCTGCAGGCGGCTCATATGGCCCAGATAGTCCTCGCGCATGGCGCGCATCAGGGGCAGGCCGGCCCAGCGCGGGGCGGGGCCGGGAGGCAGGGCGGCACGGGCCGCCGTGGTGTGGGGTTTGGCCTGGGTTTGCATGGCCGCCACTGTGCGGCGCCGCGGGCCGGGCGGTATTGAACGGATTCGACATGCGCGCCGGGGCTCCCGAGCGGCCCTAGACTGGCGGCCATCATGTCGGACGAAAACCAGGACGCGGGGCTGCTGCCCGACACCGAGGCCCAGGCCCGCCTGCTGGCCCCGGGTCTGGCCCTGGCCGGCTGTGTGCAGGCCTATCTGTGGCGCGACACCACGCGGGCGCGCCGGCTCAGCCCGGCCCAGCGCGGCAGCTGGTTCCCGGCCACCACCTTCTGCGGCATGAGCTGGTCGCTGCAGGGCGAGGGCTGGGAGGTGGACGAGCGCGGCGAGCTCCAGCCCCTGGCCGGGCGCAGCCTGCTGGTGGGGCCGCGCAGCCGGCCCGTGCTCTACCGCTCGGGGCCCGAGGGCGGCCAGGCCTTTTTTGTGGCCCTCAACAGCGATGCCCTGCTGGCCCTGACCGGCCTGGACATCGCGCCCCTGCTGGACCGCTGCCTGGACATGGACGCCCTGCTGGGGCCCGACTGGCAGGCCCTGAACCAGCGCATGCTGGCCTGCCGCGAGGCGGCGCAGTGCCAGCAGGTGTTGGAGGACTTCCTGCGCCCGCGCTGGCGCGCGCACTGCGCGGCCCAGGGCCTGAGCTTTCCCTACCGCGACTGGGCCCAGAACATCGCCCTGCGCGTGGCGGCCAGCGAGGGCGGGCGCAGCCTGCGCCAGATGGAGCGCCGCTTCAAGCGCTGGACCGGGCGCAGCCAGCGTGAGCTGCGTCAGATGCAGCGCAGCGAGGCGGCCTTCCAGAAGATGCGCCAGGCGGTGGAGCAGGGCCAGCTGGTCTGGAGCGAGCTGGCCCTGGATGCCGGCTATGCCGACCAGGCCCATCTGTGCCGCGAGGTCAAGCGCGTCACCGGCTTCAGCCCCGAGGAGCTGCGCCGGCGCATCCTGGGGGAAGAGGCCTTCTGGGCCTATCGCATCTGGGTCTAGGCGGGTGTGGCGGCGGCGCTCGGGGCCTGGGCGGCCCAGACGCTGTCCGCCGCCCCCTGCTGCACGCGCCGCGCCGTGGCGCACGCCATCCAGACCAGGGCCAGGGCGCCCGCCAAGGCCGTCAGGTCCAGCACCGGGTTCTGAGCCCAGGGCCGGCCCAGGCCCCAGGCCAGCAGGCTGCCCGCCGGGATGGCGGCCGTCAGGCCGGCTGCGGCCCACAGCAGATGCACGGCGGCCCGGGCCGCGCCACGCCATGCCGCCCAGGCCAGGGCGGCGAAGAAGGCGCCGTAGTACAGGGCCTGGTGCCAGGCCAGCAGGGCGGGTGTGAGCCCGTTGAGCCAGCGCGTGGCCGCCAGCATCAGCGAGAGCCCGCAGACGCTGCCCAGGCACACGCCCACGGTGGCGGCGGCCATCAGGCGGGTGTCGCGGCGCTGCGCGGGCGGCGTGCCATCCTTGGCGGCGCGGCGCCGCCGCGTCTCCACCCAGAGCAGATTGCCGCTGTAGAAGAGCCAGGCGCCGGCCAGGCCCAGCAGAAAGTACAGCCACTGCACCGTGCTGCCGCCGAAGGCCGCCATATGCAGGGCGAAGAAGCTGCTGATCCAGGTGTTGGGCGTGTCCTGGCCGCCGGGCAGGTAGTCGCGGCTGAGGAGCTTGCCGCTATAGGGGTCCAGGGCCACGAAGCCGCCCTGGGCGCGCGGCGCCAGGGCCTCGGGGTGCTTGCCCCAGACCCGTACCATGGCGCGCGGGCCCAGCACCTGCTGGTACTGCAGATAGTCGGGTTCGAAGCCCGGCGCCTCGGCGCGGGCCCGCTCCAGCAGCGCCGCCGGCGCCAGCAGCTGCGCCGGGTCGCGCGGGGCCTGGGCCTTGGGCGGGCCGCCACCGCCGCGCTGCATGGTGCTGCTCCACTGGCCCTGGTGCACGAGCTTGTCCTGCACCCAGTAGATCTGGTCGTGGAAGGCGAAGACCACGGCCGTGAGCGCCATCACCAGATGGAAGGGCAGGCTGACGATGCCCACCACATTGTGGGCGTCCAGCCACATGCGCTTGAGGTTCTTCTTGCCCAGGCGCAGGGCGAAGAAGTCCTTCACCAGGGAGGGCAGCAGCACCACCACGCCCGAGATGAGGGCCAGGGCGTAGAGGGCCGAGACCAGGCCCATGAACCAGCGGTTGGGGTCGCTGTCCAGGGGCAGACCCACCACGCGGTGCAGCACGTCGATGAAGCCCGCCAGGGGCGAGGGCTGCAGCTCCTGCACCCGCAGCGCGCCGCCGGCATCCAGATCGGCGCCGAAGCGGCGCAGGCCGGAGTCGTCGTGGTCGTCGGCCGCCTCGTCACGGCGCTCCCAGAGCAGGCGGGCCGCCACCTCGGGGCCCTCGTGCAGGCGCAGCACAAAGCGCTGGGCCAGCTCAGGCTCGCGGGCCAGGGCCTGGGTGATCAGGCTGTTGGCCTGGTCCAGCGGCGTCAGGGCCTGCAGGCGGGGCGGCGCGGACCAGCGCGCCAGCGGCTCCTTGAACACCGTCAGCGCCCCGGCATAAAAGGCGATGAACAGGGCCATGCCGCTGAGGATGCCGGTCCAGGTGTGGACGGATTTGTAGAGGCGGATGTAGTCGGATCTCATCTCGGCGTCCTTCCGTCTTCAGGCGCGCAGGGCCAGCAGGGCGGCTGCGCTCAGCAGGGTGGCCCCGCCCAGCCCGAGCCAGGCCTGCAGGCCGCTGCGAAAGAAATAGACCCCGCCGGCAATGCCCAGCCAGAGCGGGGCCACCATCCACATGGCCAGCTGGCCGCGTGGCGAGAGGGCCAGGCTGGCCCGGGTGAGGTCCGAGAACAGGGCACTGGCCAGCAGGGCCAGGGCCAGGCCCAGCAGCTGGCCGGCGAGGGTCTTGCTGAGCCAGTCGCTGCGGATGGGCGGCTTCTTCGGCGGACTGTCGGCCGCGCTCATGCCGCCCTCCCGTAGAGCTGGCGCAGGGCGCCCAGATAGGGCCAGGCCGCGAAGGCCAGCATCAGCAGGGTGATGAGGGTGAAGAGGGCGGGCAGGGTCTGCATCGCGCGCAAGAGGGCGGCGGCGCCCGCCATCACCAGCAGCAGGCCGGCGATGCGCGCCGGCCGCGCCGGCCAGGCCCGCGCCAGCAGGCGTTGGTGGGGCGAGGCCAGGTAGACGCTGAGACTGCCCAGCAAGGCCCCGAGCAGGCCCAGCAGCAGGGTGAGCTTCATGGCTTGATCTCGGGCGGGCTCAGAAGTCCAGCGTGGCCGAGGCCGAGACGCTGCGCGGCGCGCCCAGGGTGGCGATGGGCGTGGTGTCGCTGAAGGAGCCGTTGTAGTAGGCCTTGTTGCTCACATTGCTGGCGCTCAGGCGCAGCACCAGGGCGCGACCGTCCAGCCGGGTGCGGTAGCGCGCGCCCAGCTCCAGCACGCCCCAGCCGGGGATGCGCTGGGTGTTGGCCGCATCGACGAACTGGCCGCTGCTGGCCGTGGTGTGGGCGCTCAGGCTCAGGCCCGGCGCGAAGGGCGTGTCCCAGTCCAGGCCCAGATTGGCCTGCAGCGTGGGCGCACCCACGGCGCGCAGGCCGTTCAGGGCCGGGTTGCCAGTCTCGGTCTGGGTGCCGCGGGTATAGACCGCGCCGCCCAGCAGGCGCAGCTGCGGGCTCAGGGCGCCCGAGGTGTTCCACTCCAGGCCGCGCACGCGCTTCTCGCCGCCGTCCGAGGGCGTCTTGTCGGCCAGGGTGATGAGCATGGGCTTGTCGATCTGGAACAGGGCGGCGGTATTGGTCCAGCCGCCGCGCTGCCACTTGATGCCGGCCTCGCGCTGGCGTGTCTTGTAGGGCGCGAAGGTGTGGTCGATGGCATAGGTGGGCTTGCTCACCGAGTCGCCCTTGCTCAGGCCTTCCACATAGTTGGCATAGAAGGCCAGGTCGGGGCCCCAGGGCTTGAACACCAGGCCCAGGGCGGGCGTGGTGGCGCTCTTGTCATAGGGCGTGCCGCTGAGGGCGCCGGTGGCCGCGACGAAGTTGCTGGTCTTGACGCGCTGGTGGCGCAGGCCCAGGGTCAGGCGCAGGCTGTCGCCCCACATCGAGAGGCTGTCCACCAGGGCCAGGCTGCTGAGGCGGTTCTCGCTGGTCTTGGGCGCGCTGTCCGGGCCGGCGGGCATGGGGGTGTAGGTGGGCTGGTAGATGCTGGTGCTGAAAGGGCTGGAGCCGCGGCTGGCCGCGCCGGCCTCCTGGTTCAGCTGCGAGGCCTGCAGCACCAGCTCGTGCACCACGGCGCCGGTCTCGAGGTTCAGGCGCAGGCCGGCTTCGAGCGCGCGGTTGTCGGCATGGCCCAGCTGGGCATAGGTGGCGCTCGTGCGGCTCAGGCCCTCGGGGCTGAGATTGCGCACATGGGAGCCGCTGATGAAGCCGCTGTAGTCGTGCTGCATCAGGCCGGCCGAGGCAAAGCCGGCCAGGCGCGGCGTGAACTGGTACTCCGCGCGCAGCACCAGACCCTGGCTCTTCTGGCGGCCCTGGGCCGCAGGAAACTGGTTGGCGCTGCCCTTGGGGGCCGCGGGAATGGCGCCGCTGAACCAGTACATGGCCGGCATGCCGCCACGGAAGGATTCGCTCACGCTGTAGAGGTCGGCCGTGGCGCGCAGCGCGCCCTCGCGCAGATCCAGGGCCAGGCTCAGCAGCTCGCGCTTGTTCTTGCGGCCCTCGATCAGGCCTTCGCCATCGCTGTAGGCGGCATTGCTGCGCAGGCCCCACTGGCCGCGTTCGCCGAAGCGCCGGCCCAGGTCCAGGGCCAGGCCGGCCTGGCCGGAGTCCAGCAGGCTGAAGCTGGCGCGGGTCAGCGGCTCGTCGCCGGCGCGCTTGGGCACCAGATTGATCACGCCGCCCACGGCGCCGCTGGGCGCCATGCCGCTGAACAGGGCGTTGGGGCCCTTGAGCACTTCCACGCGCTCGACGAACTCCAGCGGCACATGGCCCAGGGGCAGCACGCCGAACATGCCGTTGAAGGCCACATCGTTCTGGTTGACGTCGAAGCCGCGGATGCGGAAGTTCTCGTTGGGATGGCCGCTGGAGGTGGTGAAGCGCACCGAGGGGTCGGCGCCCAGCACATCGGCCAGGCTGCGTGCCTGCTTGTCCTGGATCAGCTCGGCCGTGTAGCTGCTCACATTGAAGGGTGTGTCC
Source organism: Shinella sp. XGS7 (assembly GCF_020535565.1). Lineage (NCBI taxonomy): Bacteria > Pseudomonadati > Pseudomonadota > Alphaproteobacteria > Hyphomicrobiales > Rhizobiaceae > Shinella > Shinella sp. XGS7. The sequence continues at coordinate 1,432,169 of NZ_CP084758.1, forward strand.
ATCACATCCACATTGCCCAGCAGGCCCAGGCGGGCGCCGCGCGCCACCTGACCGCCGGGGGCGGCGGCGGGCAGATCGTCGACACCGGCGCGGCTGGCCTTGACCTTGACGGTGGGCAGCACGGCCTCGGCGTTCTCACGCGCATCGCTGCCCGTCTGGGCCTGGACGCCGGCGGCGCACAGCAGCAGGGCGCCGCAGAGCAGGCGGGTGGCAGCGGCGATGGGGCGCAGTCCGCCGGTCTGGGCGAAGTCGGTCGTGGTGAGGCGGCCTTGTGTGAGGCGCATGGGGTTCACTCCTGAGGTGTGTTGTTGTGGGCATCAACCTCAGGCGCGTTCTGGGAGCGCGCAGCGCAGCCCCCGGCCCCCTCGAGGCGGGGCGGCAGGGCTTGCAAAAAGGCGGTGCCGTCGGGTGCGCCTGAACCGCGCACTCCCGGTGACGGCCTGATTGCAAATGCGAATGATTCCGTATTCTAGGTAGGCCGCCGGCGCTTTGTAAAGCTATGTGTAGACGGCGGCGCTCTGGGCCCCCGGACGGGCCCGGCAGCTCAGTGGCTGAGCCGGCCCAGCAGGCGCAGGCCCTCGGGGCTGCGCAGCAGCTCGCCCAGGCCGGCCAGGGCCGGACGCGCCAGATGGTCGCGCAGGGCCTGGAAGTCGGGAGCGGCGTCGCTGAGGGGATCGAAGCCGTTCAGCTCGCGCAGCTCGCCACGCGCGATGCGTTCGCCCAGGCGGGCGCTGAAGGCGCACAGGGCCAGGCGGGCGCCCAGCTCGGCCGGCAGCGCGGTGGCGGGGGTCAGGGGCAGGCGGCCCAGGCGGGCCACATCTTCGGCCAGGTGGGCGGGCAGATCCCATTCCTGCATCAGCATCACGCCGAGCTCGGGTGCGGCCAGGCCCAGGGTGTCCTGCTGCTGGCGATACTGGCCCAGCAGGCCGGCCGGCGCGGCCACGGGCTCCACGCGCTGCATCAGGGTGGTGGCGGCGAAGCGGCCCAGAAAGGACAGCACCACCAGGGTCACCAGGGCGCCGGGGTCGCCCAGGCGCAGCCGGGTGGCCAGCAGCTGGCAGAGCTCGGCCCCGGCCGCGCTGGCCCGCCACAGCACCGCGAACTCGCGCTGCAGCGCCGGGTTGCCGCTGATCTTGAAGGAGTCGTCCAGCAGATGCTGCAGACACTGGGCGCGCACGCTGGCCAGGCCCAGAAAAGTGATGGCCTGGCCGATGCTGGTGACCGGCTGCTGCAGGCCGTAGAGCGGGGAGTTGACGGCCGCCATCACCCGCGCGGCGATGGCGGGCTCGCCCATCACCACATCGCTGAGCTGGGCCGAGGAGGCGCGCTGGATGAAGTCCGGCGAGACCAACTCCTGCAGGGCGCGCGGCGGGCGCGGCAGGCGTTGCAGGGCCTCCATCAGGGTGCGGCGGCGGCGCTCGTCCAGCTGGGCGGCGGGTGTGAGCTGGAAGCCCTGGCGCAGGGCCAGCAGCTCGGGGGGCAGTTCGACGGAGGGCGGCGCGGCAGCGCTGGCGGGCGCCGTCTCGGCGCTGCGCAGGCGGGGCTGCGGGCTCACCGGCGGCCGGGCCGGCGGGCGGCGGCGCAGCAGCACAAAGCCCGCCAGCAGGGCGAGCAGCACGAGAAGGGCAATCAGGGCGAACAGCGGCATGGTGCGGGCAGGATAGCCGCGGCCCGTGCGCTTCAGTCCTCGGGATCGAGATTGGCGTGGACGCGCCGCAACAGCGCGCTGAGCTGGGCCTGCTCGCTGGCGTCCAGCCCGGCCAGGGCGCGCTGCCCCAGGTGCCGCGCCTGCTGCTGGAGCAGCCCCAGCACCTTGGCGCCTGCAGGACTCGGGCGCAGGCGCACCTGGCGCCGGTCCTGGGCGTCTTCCTGCCCCTCCAGCAGGCCGCGCTCGCGCAGGCCCTTGATCAGGCGCGCCAACTGGGCCTTGTCGCGCCCGGAGTGGGCGGCCAGCTCGCTCTGCGTGCCGCCGGGATGGCGGCCGAAAAAGCCCAGCACCTTGCTTTCCATATGGGTGATGTCGTGCGGCCCGTCGCGCAGCACCTGGTACTGGCGGGCGCGGTAGCGGTGCATGAGCTGGTGCATCTGCTCCAGCACATCATCCTCCCTGCCGGCAGGGGTATGGCTGGATTGGTTGACTTTGTCCAATGATTTGCGCACGATGGGTGATATTGTCAACTATCTGCTGACCCTCATGAATGACACCGTCGATTCTCCCGTCTCCAGCGGCCGCCGCGTGCAGCGTGTGCGCCACGACATCGTCCGGCGCGAGCTGGCGGTGTGCCGCGTCGAGGCCCTGAGCCCCCATGTGCGGGCCATCACCCTGGGCGGTGCCGCCCTGGCGGGCTTCACCAGCCTGTCCTTCGATGACCATGTGAAGCTCTTCTTCGCGCCCGTTCAGCCGGGCGAGGAGGGCGCGCGCCGCGACTACACGCCGCGCCGCTACGACCCGGTGGCCCAGGAGCTGACCCTGGAGTTCGCCCTGCATGGCGACGGCCCCGCCGCCGCCTGGGCCGCCCAGGCTGAAGTCGGCCAGGCGCTGACCGTGGCCGGGCCGCGCGGCTCCTTCATCATCCCCAGCGACTACGACTGGCATCTGCTGATCGGCGACGAGACGGCCCTGCCCGCCATCGCCCGCCGCCTGGAGGAACTGCCTGCCGGCACCCGCGTGATCGCCCTGCTGCTGATGCCCGATGCGGCCGACCGCCGTCCGCTGCAGACGAGCGCCGATCTGCAGCTGCAGTGGCTGGACAGCGAGGCCGCGCTGCTGGCCGCCCTGCGCGCGCTGGAGCTGCCCGTGGGCGAGGGCTATGCCTGGTGCGCCGGCGAGGCGGGCTGCATGGCCGCCCTGCGCCGCGTGCTGGTGGAGGAAAAAGGCCATGACCGCCAGGCCCTGCGCGCCGCCGCCTACTGGAAGCGCGGCGCCAGCGGCCATCACGAGGCCCTGGAAGACGCGCCCCCGCCTGCCGCCTGAGCGCTATGCTGTGCATCCGAGCCCCGCGCCGACGGGGTCAGGAAGCGAGGTCCGCGTCATGGTGGCAAGCAGGCAGCGAGACGGCCCGTCCGGGCCCGGTGCGCGGGCGCGACGGCGCCTGCTCAGCTTGCTGGGTGGCAGCAGTCTGGGCGGCTTCGTCTCCATCCTGTCGGCTCAGCCGGCCCCGGTGCTGACCTGGGTGCTGGTGGACTGGCCGCCCCTGTTCCTGATCGATCCGGCGCGGCCGCCACGCGGGCCGGCCGAGCTGGGCGACGGGGTGGTGGATCGGGCCATGGCGGAGCTGATCGCCCGCCTGCCGGGTTTTCTGCACCGCTTCGAGCTGATGAGCCGGGTGCGGCTGCAGCGCGCCCTGGCCGACCAGGACGCCGCCGAGGGCCTGTGCTACCCGGCGCTTCTGCGCACGCCGGAGCGCGAGCAGCGCTATGTGCTGCTGCCCTGGGCCCTGCTGCCCCCGCCCGTGCTGGCCCTGCGCGCCGGCCTGGAGCTGCCGGGCCCGCCGGAGCGGCCGGCCAGCCTGGCCGAGCTGCAGGCCCAGACGGAATGGCGCGGCGCGCTGGAGGCCAATCGCAGCTATGGCGGCCAGCTTGATCGCGCCCTGGCCGGTCTGCGGCCGCTGCCGCGCGAATCGGTGAGCCAGCCCGGCCAGCTCTGCCGCCTGGTGGCGCGCGGGCGCTATGACTACACCCTGGAGTACCCGCTCACCCTGGAGCATCTGCGGCGCAGCGGCCAGCTGGGTGGGGAGCTGCGGGTGCGCTCGCTGGTCGAAGCGCAGGAGTGGCCGGTGGTGCACATCGCCTGCCCGCGCAGCCCGGGCGGTCGGGCTGCGGCCCAGGCCATAGGCCGGGCCGTGGCCGAGGCGGCCCGTGGGCCGGCGCTGCGCTCGGCCATGCTGGCCTGGCTGCCCCAGGCCCTGCAGGTCCAGGCGCGACCGCGGGTGAGCGCCTTCTACGAGGCCCTGGCCCGCGGCCTGCCGCCCCCCGAGGGCGGCTGAGGCCTCAGGCGGAGGCGGCCTGGCGGCGACGCAGCACCAGCACCAGGCCGCCCAGGCCCAGCAGCCACAGGGCCACGCTGGCGGGCTCGGGCACGGCCTGGGCGTAGACCGCGTCGGCCAGCATCTTGTGTGCCGCCGTGGTGGGGTGGATGCCGTCGTAGTAGAGCGAGGTGCTCGGGTCGCAGCCCAGGCTGGGGGCGCCGCAGGCATTGATCACATCGCTGAAGCCCGAGGCCGTGCCCTGGGCCACGATGCCGGTCAGCAGGCCGTAGACATCGAAGCTCATCACCCCCTGCTCGCCGGCCAGGCGCTGGGCCAGGGCCCCGTTCATGGCCTGGGAGAAGCTGGTGGCCACGTTCATGCCCAGGGGGCCGTAGCTGCGCGCCTGGGGCGTGAGGCCGAAATTGGGCGTGTTCCAGACCAGGATGTGGCGTGCGCCCCTGGCCTGCAGGCTGTCCACGATCTGGCCCACATCGCTGGCGAAGCTCTTGGCCAGGCGGGCGGCCTCAACCGCCGGGTCCACGCTGCCGCTGAGCACCGCGCTCAGCGAAGCGCGCACATTGTTGCCGCCGCCCGCCACCACATAGAGGGCGTTGGGATCGGCCGCGTTGTGGCTGGCGCGCAGATACATGCCCAGCTGGGTGTTCAGGCTGAAGGGAAAGCCGTCGGGGCCGGGGCCGTCCTGCCCGGTCTGGGCGCCGCCGAAGGCGTAGTTGCTGCCACCCAGCAGGGAGGGCGTGGCGCTCAGGCCCAGGCGCGGGGCCAGGTATTGCGTCCAGACCTGGCCGTTGCTGTAGGTGTTGCTGCCGAAGTAGGGATGCTCGGAGAAGACGCTGTTGTCCTTGAGCACGTAGCTCGGGTCGGGTGGCAGCAGCAGGGCGTTGTTGCCGCTGTCCGAGAGGCTGTCGCCAAAGACCACCAGATTGGAATAGGCCTGCACCTGCAGGGCCGCAGCGGCCAGCAGCGCACCGCCGATGAGACCCGCCCAGCGGCGAGCGGAGAAGAAACTTGCGTTCACGGTGATGAACTCCCTGGATGAAGGAAAGCCGGCGGGCGCCGGCACGAGCTGCGGGTGTTATTGCTTTGCAGCAAGCATCTCGATGGGGGCCGGGTCTTGTCAATCACGCCTTGGTGGTGGCCCCGGGAATGAGGGGGGGTCGAGCTCGGAGACAATCGGGGCCATGGCAGTGCTTTCCCTTACCAACGCCCATCTCGCTTTCGGCCACGTGCCGCTGCTGGACGGGGCCAATTTCGCGCTGGAAACCGGCGAACGCGTGGGCCTGATCGGCCGCAACGGCACCGGCAAGTCTTCCTTGCTGAAGATCCTGGCCGGCCTCGAGAAGCTGGACGACGGTCTGCTGCAGCTGCAGCAGGGCCTGACCACGGTCTACGTGCCCCAGGAACCGGCGCTGCGGCCCGAGGCCACCATCTTCGAGGTGGTGAGCGAGGGCGTGGCCGAGGCCAAGAGCCTGCGCGAGCGCTACGAGCGGCACGACGAGAACGACGACCTGGCCTGGGTGCAGGAGCGCATCGAGCAGATCGGCGCCTGGAACTGGGAACAGCGCGTGGAGGAAACCCTGCACCGCCTGGGCCTGGACGGCGCGCGCGTGGTGGGCGCCCTGTCGGGCGGTCTCAAGAAGCGCGTGGCCCTGGCCCGCGCCCTGGTGGCCCAGCCGGACGTGCTGCTGCTGGACGAGCCCACCAACCACCTGGACCTGGACGCGATCCGCTGGCTGGAAGAGCTGCTGAACAGCTTCAGGGGCTCCCTGCTGCTGATCACCCACGACCGCGCCTTCCTGGACAACGTGGCCAACCGCATCGTCGAGCTGGACCGCGGCCAGCTGCGCGGCTACCCGGGCAACTTCGCCGCCTTTCAGGCCGCCAAGGCCTATGAGCTGGAGAACGAGGCCCTGGCCAATGCCCGCTTCGACAAGCTGCTGGCCCAGGAAGAGGTCTGGATCCGCAAGGGCGTGGAGGCGCGCCGCACCCGTTCGGTGGCGCGCGTGCAGCGCCTGCACGAGATGCGTGCGGCCCACGCGGCGCGGCGCGATGTGCAGGGCAAGGTCAAGCTGGACATCGACACCGGCGGCGCCAGCGGCAAGATCGTGGCCGAGCTGGAGAACGTCTCCAAGCGCTACGGCGATCGCACCATCGTCAATGACTTCACCGCCACCATCCTGCGGGGCGACAAGGTGGGCCTGGTCGGCTCCAACGGCGCCGGCAAGACCACCTTGCTGAAGATGATCCTGGGCGAGCTGGCGCCTGACAGCGGCGAGGTGCGCCAGGGCAGCAAGATGACCGTGGCCTACTTTGACCAGATGCGCGACACGCTCAATCTGGACGCCACCCTGGCCGACACCATCAGCCCGGGCAGCGAGTGGATCGAGATCGGCACGCAGAAGAAGCACGTCAAGAGCTATCTGGGCGACTTCCTGTTCTCGCCGGCCCGCGCCAACTCGCCGGTCTCCAGCCTCTCCGGCGGCGAGCGCAACCGCCTGCTGCTGGCGCGGCTCTTCGCCCGCCCGGCCAATGTGCTGGTGCTGGACGAGCCCACCAATGACCTGGACATCGAGACCCTGGAGCTGCTGGAAGAGCTGCTGGCCGAGTACGACGGCACGGTCTTCCTGGTCAGCCACGACCGGCGCTTCCTGGACAACGTGGTCACCAGCACCATCGTCAACGAGGGCGAGGGCCGCTGGCGCGAGTACGAGGGCGGCATCGAGGACTGGCTGATCCAGTCCAAGCGGGCGGCCGCGATTCAGGAGAAGGCGCGTCAGGCCGCGCCGGCCCCGACGCCGGCTCCCGCCCCGACGCCGGCTCCCGCCCCGGCGCCGGCCCCCGTGGTGGCCAGCAAGAAGAAGCTCAGCTACAAGGAGCAGCGCGAGCTGGACGAGCTGCCCGGCAAGATGGCCGCGCTCGAGGCCGAGCAGATCCAGCTCAATGCCCTGCTCAACGGCACCGAGCTCTATGCCCAGGGCGCGGCCCGCATTGCCGAGGTGACCGAGCGTGCCGGCGAGATCGAGGCCGAGCTGCTGGAGCTGCTGGAGCGCTGGGAGCTGCTGGAGTCGCGCTGATCCCGCGCGGCAGCGGGCGGGCGGCCGGTGCTAAGCCGGCTTGCGCCGCAGCTGCTCGGCCGGAATCAGGCCGTTCTTGTTCTGCAGCTGCACCACCAGCTCGCCGTGGCGGATCACCACATGCTGCACGGTCTCGGAGCGGCCGCCGTACTCGACCCGGTCGCCCGGGCGCAGCGGCGGCACGGCCGGTAGCGCGGGCAGGGCAATGCGTTGCTCGGCCGGCCGCCCCGGCGCCCGCGGCGCGGCCATCACCGCGTTCAGGCGCCGCGCCAGATCGGGCCGTTCCTGGGCCAGGGCCTGCAGGCTCTGGCGCAGGGTCTGCTTGAGCTGCTCGGGCGTGAAGGGTTTGTGCAGCAGAAAGCGCGCGCCGGCGGCTTGCGCCTCGGCCTGGCGCTCCGGGCCGGTGTCAAAGCTCAGCAGGGCCAGGCGGCAGCCGGGCTGCTGGCGGCAGATCTCGCGGTGCAGGGTGATGCCGCTCATCGGGCCCTTGGCAAACCAGTCGCTGATCAGGAAGTCGGGCCGCAGGCCGGCCTGCAGGCGCTCCAGCGCGGCTTCGGGGCTGGCGCTGTCATGCACCTGGGCCGGCGCGAAGCCATAGGCCTCGATCAGCTGGCGGGCGAACTTGCGCACGCCCTCCAGGGCGTCCACCACCAGGAATTGCAGCGGGGCGGGGCTTGCGGCATGGTCGCCTCATTGTGCCGATTCAGGGCGCCTCGCGCAGGGCCTTGAGGCGCTGCCAGAAGCGGGCGTCCTGGGCGGTGGCGAAGTTGATGCGCATGCGGCTGCCGGCCTGGCGCGTGGCCGAGAAGAGTAGGCCCGGCGCGATCAGCCAGCCCTCGTCCAGCAGGCGTTGGGCCAGGCGCTCGGTGTCCATGCCGGTGTCCACCCAGCCGAACAGGCCCTGGGGCGGGCTCAGAAAGGGGCAGCCGGCCTCCTCGGCCAGGCGCACCACGCGGTTGCGCGCCGCGTCCAGCCGCACATTGACCCGCTCCGCATGGCGGCGCAGCAGGCCCTGCTCCAGGCACAGGGCCACGGCCCGGTCCAGCAGGGGGCTGGTGGTCAGGGTGGAGACCAGCTTGAGCTCGGTGAGCTTGTCGATGCGCTCCGGGCTGGCCGCCAGAAAGCCCACCCGCCAGGCCGGCGTGAGGATCTTGGAGAAGCCCGAGACATAGAGCGTGCGGCGCAGCCCGTCCAGGGCCGAGAGCCGCGGCGCATGGTTGGGCGCGAAGCAGGCGTAGGTGTCGTCTTCCACGATCAGGAAGTCGCCCTGCTCGGCCAGCTTGAGGATCTCGTGCGCCTGGGCCAGGCCCAGGCTGTGGCCGGTGGGGTTGTGCAGCACCGAGACCGTCACATACATGCGCGGCCGGTGCTGGGCCACCAGCTGGCGCATCACGGTCAGGTCGGGCCCCTCGGGACCGCGCGGCACGGGCAGCAGGCGCATGCCGGCCTGGGTCAGGCGCGCGTACTCCACGGCCCAGCCGGGATCGTCCACCAGCACCGTGTCGCCGGGGTTGAGCAGGCAGCGGGTGATCAGGTCCAGGCCATGGGTGGCGCCCACGGTGCTGAGGATCTGGCCGGGCGTGGCGGCTATGCCCAGATCGGCCAGGCGCTGGGCCAGGGCGGCGCGCAGGCGCGGGTCGCCGCCGGGCTCGCCGTACTGCAGGGCCAGCTCGGCCCCGCCCTCGGACTGGCCCAGGGCCTTGCGCATGGCGCTCTGCAGCACGCCCAGGTCCAGCCAGTCGGCCGGCAGGGTGCCCAGGCCCGGGGCCATGCGGTGGTCGGCCTGGAACATATTGCGGATCAGGCTGGAGGCGTCCAACGGGGCCGGGCGGGCGGACGGGGTGATGCTGGGGGCCGGGCGCTGCGCCGCGCTGCTGCCGCGGCTCTCGCGCACGAAGAAGCCGCGCTGCTTGCGCGCCTCCAGCAGGCCGGCGGCCAGCAACTGGTCATAGGCCGCCACCACGGTGTAGGGGCTGACGCCATGGTGGCGCGCGCATTCCCGCACCGAGGGCAGGCGGGCGCCGGGCAGCAGCAGGCGCTGCTGGATGCGGTCGGCAAAGCGCTGGGCCAGCTGCTGGGCCAGCGGGGTGCTGGAGCCGCGCGAGAGGGCGGGGGCCGTCATGCTCATGCGGCCCAGTGTATCGGTGCTGTGCTGGTGGGCCTCAGCAGGGCTTGGGCAGGGGCTGGGTGCTGGCGGGCTGGCGCTGCATCAGCAGCGGGCCCAGCAGGCGGCGGCCGTCGGGCGCCTGCAGCTCCAGCAGCAGGGCGCTGGGCTCGGGCGCCTCGCGCACCTGCAGGCGGTGGATCTCGGGCGTGGGGCTGGGCCGGCCGTTCTGCAGGCTGCCGAAGAAGGCGCCCTGGCCCTGGGCGTCCAGGCCCCAGTCACCCTCGAAGCGCTGGCGCGGGCAGCCGCCTTCCAGCACCACGGCGTCGCCCTCAAAGCGGGCCACGAAGTCGGCCGCGGCCACGCTGCCCACGCTGGCGAACCAGACCGGCTGGGTGCCGCCGCGGTTCTGGTTGTTGCCCCCCATGGGCGGGTTGCCGTTGCAGGCCAGGCGTTCGGCCCAGGGGGTGTTGCAGACCGGCGCCGGCGTGGCGCCGGCCAGGGCCAGATAGTCGGTGTTGTCCGGGCCGGTGCCGGTGCCGACGGTGCCGGGGCCGCAGGCGGCCAGGGAGAGCAGGGCGGCCAGCACGGCGCCGGCCAGCCAGGGGAAACGGGGGCTCATGATCGGGGTTCCTGGTCTTGCGAATAGAAGTACACGCCGAAGCGGGCGCGCTGGTTGCGTTGCTCCACCGGCGCCTCGCGGGCATCGGTGTCGAATCGGGTCTGGGCTTCCTGCATCACCGACTTGAAGGCCTTGAGCCAGGCCTGCTTGGCCGCGATATGCAGCTGCTCCACGGAGTGGGGCGTGATCTCGTCCACGAAGATGGACTGCTCCAGAAAGTTGCGCTCGCCCATCAGGTTCAGGCCGGCGGCGGCGGCGTGGTCGTGCAGATTGTCGGCATAGACCCAGCTCATCTCGGTCAGGCCGTGGCGGGGCGCAAAGCCTTCGGCCTTGAGCGAGACCAGGCCCTCGTTGGGGTCCAGGCTCACCACGCCCAGGCGCAGCATCTCGTCCAGCACGGCGCGGGGGCGCACGTCCTGGCTGACCTCGGCCACCAGCTTGTCGAAACCGGGGCTGCTGCGCGGCAGCACGCGCGGACGGCCTTCGGCGTCCAGGTATTCGGCCTCGTGCATCCAGCGCGCCGCCACCTGGGCGGCCAGGCCCAGGGGCTGCTGGGGTTCCACGGCCGGCTCGCTGGCCGCGCCCCGGGTGAGGCTGCGCACATCGCGGCGGTGCACGCCCGAGAGCAGGCTCAGGGCGCTGTCGGTCTGGGCCATGCCGCGCTCGCGCAGCTCCTGCTGGGCCGCGGCCAGGAACTCGCTCTTGAGCGCCTGGGCAAAGGCCGGATAGGCCACGCCATGGCGTATCAGCAGGCGCGCCAGCGGCCGCATGACGCGCAGCACGCTGGTGAGCACGAGAGTGGCGGTGGAGGAATTCATGGCGCGGACTGTATCGGGCGGGACGGATCCCGCAGCCGGGTGCTTGACCGTGGCTCGGAAGTTGTGGGATATTTTCCCACATTGTTCGAACAAACTTCAACCGAGTCATGCGGCACGAGGGCCGCGGAGGGGATTGCGATGGGAGTCATCCAGAGAAGAGGGCGGGCCACGGCCTGGGCCCTGGGCATGGTGCTGCTGGGCTGCGGCGGGGGCGGGGAGCCTGAGGAGGCAGCCCGGCTGCGGCTCAGCGGCACCGCCGCCACGGGCCTGGCCCTGGCGCAGGCCCAGATCACGGCCAAATGCCAGCGCGGCCAGGGCAGCGCCACCAGCCTGGCCGACGGCAGCTACAGCCTGCAGATCCCGGAGGGCGGCCTGCCCTGCGTGCTGCAGGCCCAGCCGGCCGATGGCAGCGCGGCCCTGTATTCGCTGGCCGTGGGCGAGGGCGGCCAGGCGGTGGCGAACCTGACGCCGCTGAGCGATTGGGTCACGGTGCGGGTGGCGCGCGGCGAGGCCAGCGGCCTCTTCGATCGCTTCGATGCCACGGCCGCGGCACGCCTGAACCGCGACCGGGTGGGCGCGGCCCAGGCCGATGTGCGCAGCCTGCTGGCGGGCGTGGCCGATCTGCGCGGGGTGGCCGATCTGGTGTCCACCCCGCTGCGCGCCGCCACCCCGGCCCAGCCGGCCGCGGGCGATGCCCAGGACCGCATGCTGGACGAGATCAAGAAGCGCGTGGGGGCCGAGCATCGCGGCCAGCTGCGTGCCGCCCTGGCCAGCGGCAGCCAGCCTGCCGACCCCGGCAACGGCAGCTTCACGCCCACGCTCAGCCTGGAGCCGCGCGAGCTGCAGCTGGAGCCCGGCGCCAGCCGCCTGCTGATGGCCGAGCTCAACTACCCCAAGGGCCAGGTGCCGCTGCGCCGCCCCGTCAGCTGGAAACTGCTGGACGCCAACGGCGGCAAGGTGGATGCGGTCACCGGCCTCTACCAGGCGCCCGACAAGCCGGGCAGCTACCGTGTGCGTGCCACCCGCGAGGACCATCCCCAGGTGGGCGCCGAGCTGCGCATCACCGTCCTGCCTTTTCGCACCCTGGAGCAGAGCGCCCATTCCGGCATCCGTGTGGCGCAGAACCTGGTGATCCGTGACGCCTCGGCCTGGGCCGAGCTCTGGGGCCGCCATGTGGCCGGCCAGAACCCGGCGCCGGCCTTGCCGGCCCTGGATTTCAGCAAGGAGATGGTGCTGGCCCTGTTCGCCGGGCCCAAGAGCCATGCCTGCTACGGCCTGCAGATGCTGGAGCTGCGCGAGCAGGCCGGGCGCTGGCAGGCGGTCTATCGCGAGACCCAGCCGGCCGCCGGCCAGCCCTGCCCCACGGCCCAGGGCAGCCCGGCCCTGATGCTGCGCCTGCCGCGCAGCGCCCAGCCGGTGGACTTTGTGGCCAAGCCCGGCTGAGAGCACCGGGGCGGCCGACCGGCTGTGCTGGTCGGGCAGGCAATACAGTTGAGAGGGCTGTCGCTCCGACTGTATCGGTTCTGTACTGGTGGCTGTCCTAGACTGGACCCGTGACTGCCCACCCCGCCCCTGCCGCTGTTGTTGCCCCAGCCCGCGCCCCCGCCGCTGAGACGGCGGGGCCTGCCATGCGCTTGCTGGGCATCCTGGGCGGCATGAGCTGGGAATCCAGCGCCTACCTCTACCAGCTGCTCAACCGCGGCGTGGCCGCGCGCCTGGGCGGCCTGCACAGCGCCCGCCTGCTGCTGCACAGCGTGGACTTCGCCGAGATCGAGCGCCTGCAGCGCGCGGGCGACTGGGCCGGCGCGGCCGCCCTGCTGGGCCGCGCCGCCGCTGGGCTCAAGGCGGCGGGGGCCGAGGCCCTGCTGATCGCCACCAACACCATGCACAAGGTGGCCGACCCGGTGCAAGCCCTGGGCGGCCTGCCCCTGATCCATATCGTGGACGCCACGGCCGCCGCCCTGCGCAGCGCGGGCCTGAGCCGCGCCGGCCTGCTGGCCACCCGCTACACCATGGAGCAGGACTTCTACCGCGAGCGCATGGCGCGCCAGGGCATCGAGCTCATCGTGCCCGGCCCCGCCGCCCGCGACGAGGTGCACCGCATCATCTTCGAAGAGCTGTGCCGCGGCCGCATCCTGGCCGCCTCGCGCGAGTTCTACAGCGAGCAGGTCCTCGCCCTGGCCGAGGCCGGCGCCCAGGCCGTGATCCTGGGCTGCACCGAGGTGGGCCTGCTGCTGGACCCGGATCAGGCCGGCCCTGTGCCGCTCTTCGACAGCACCCGCCTGCAGGCCGAGGCCGCCCTGGACTGGATGCTGGGCCCGGCTGCGCCACAATCGACCGCATCCACAGGAGACATTTCCCCATCATGACTACCGTCTGGCAGCAGGCGCGCCGCGCCGCGCGCATGAACCCTTCCATCATCCGCGAGATCCTCAAGGTCACCGAAAAGCCGGGCGTGCTGTCCATGGCCGGCGGCCTGCCCTCGGCGGACACCTTCCCGGTCGAGGCCATCCGCGCCGCCTGCGACCGCGTGCTGAGCCAGAACGCCGAGCAGGCCCTGCAGTACGCTTCCAGCGAGGGCTTCGCGCCGCTGCGCGAATGGGTGGCCGACAAGGTGGCCAGCCTGGGCCTGAAGGCCGCGCCCGACCAGGTGCTGATCACCAGCGGTTCCCAGCAGGGCCTGGACCTGGTGGGCAAGATCCTCTGCGATGCCGGCGCCCCGGTGGCGGTGGAAACGCCCACCTATCTGGGCGCGCTGCAGGCCTTCACGCCCTTCGAGCCCCTGTTCACCAGCCTGGCCAGCGATGGCGAGGGCGTGCGCCCCGAGGCCTTCGATCGCCTGGGCCATGACGCGCCCGGCACCCGCTTCGCCTATCTGCTGCCCAACTACCAGAACCCCACCGGCCGCGTGATGGGCCAGGCGCGCCGCGAGGCCGTGGTGGAATCGGCCCGCCGCGCCGGCGTGCCCATCGTCGAGGACAACCCCTATGGCGATCTGTGGTTCGACCAGCCGCCGCCGGCCTCGCTCTCTTCGCTGTGGCCCGAGGGCTCGGTCTATCTGGGCTCCTTTTCCAAGGTGCTGACCCCGGGCTTCCGCCTGGGCTATATCGTGGCGCCGCGCGAGCTCTACCCCAAGCTGCTGCAGGCCAAGCAGGCGGCCGATCTACACACCCCGGGCTTCAACCAGCGTGTGGTGCACGAGGTCATCAAGAACGGCTTCCTGGACCAGCATGTGCCCAGCATCCGTGCCTTGTACAAGGCCAACCGCGATGCCATGGCCGAGGCCCTGCGCCAGCACCTGCCCGCCGGTTGCGAATGGGAAAGCCCGGCCGGCGGCATGTTCTTCTGGATCCGCCTGCCCGAGGGCCTGGACGCCATGGCCCTGCTGGAGCGCGCGGTGGAGGCCGGCGTGGCCTATGTGCCCGGCGCCGCCTTCTACGCCCAGCAGCCCGATCCGCGCGCCCTGCGCCTGTCCTTCGTGACCCTGACCCCGGGCCTGATCGCCGAGGGCGTGGCCATCCTGGGCCGGGTGCTGCACGAGGCCCTGGCCGAGGCCGCCGTCGAGCCCACGCCCTGATGGCCGCGCAGCGCACGGTCGCCTCGGACTGGGACCAGGCCGACCTGGACCTGATCCACGCCGAGCTCGCGCGCTGCTACTGGTGCGAGGGCATCCCGCGCGCCACGGTGGAGCGGGCCATGCGTGGCTCGCTCAACTTCCTGCTGCGCGAGGACGGCGCCCTGGTGGGCTATGCCCGCGTGATCAGTGATCGCGCCACCTTCGCCTACCTCTGCGATGTCTTCGTGCTGGAGGCCTGCCGGGGCCGCGGCCTGGGTGACTGGCTGATCGCCCAGGTGCTGGCCCATCCCGAGCTGCAAGGGCTGCGCCGCTTCTCGCTCTTCACGCGCGATGCCCATGCCCTCTATGCCCGCCACGGCTTCACGCCCCTGGCCGCGCCCGACCGCGGCATGGAGATCGTGCGGCCGGGCCTGTATCTGCGCCCGGGCGCCTGATCGCTCCCCTTTCTCTTCCGACCTGACACCCCTGCCATGAGCCTGCTGCGCCGCTTTCTGCAAGTCGATGTCTTCACAGCCGAGCCGCTCAAGGGCAATGCCCTGGCCGTGGTGGTGGATGGGGCGGGGCTCAGCGAGGAGGCGATGGCGGCCTTTGCGCGCTGGACCAATCTCTCCGAGACCACTTTTTTGCTGCCGCCCACGGACCCGGCGGCGGACTACCGTGTGCGCATCTTCACGCCCGGCGGCGAGCTGCCCTTCGCGGGCCATCCCACCCTGGGCTCGGCCTATGCCTGGTTGTCCAGCGGTGGCGATCCCAAGAAGCCGGGCCAGCTGTTGCAGGAATGCGGCATCGGCCTGGTGAAGCTGCGGCGCGAGGGCTCGCGTCTGGCCTTTGCCGCGCCGCCGCTGCGCCGCTCCGGTCCGGTGCAGGGGGCCGCGCTGCGCGAGCAGGTGCTGCGCTCGCTGCGCCTGAGTGAGGCCGAGCTGCTGGACCTGGTCTGGGTGGACAACGGCCCGGGCTGGATGGCCGCCCGCCTGGCCGATGCCGCCCGCGTGCTGGCCCTGGCGCCCGACTATGTGGCCATGCAGGGCCTCAAGCTGGGCGTGGTGGGCGCCTATCCGGAGGGCGCACCCGAGCAGTTCGAGGTGCGCGCCTTTGTGCCGGACCTGGGCGTGCCCGAGGACCCGGTCACCGGCAGCCTGAATGCCGGCCTGGCCCTGTGGCTGCAGGGCGCCGGCCTGGCGCCGGATCGCTACACGGCCGCCCAGGGCGCGGCCCTGGGACGCGCCGGCCGCATCCATGTGCTGCGCGAGGGGGATCAGACCTGGATCGGCGGCGAGGTGCAGCCCCTGATCCACGGTCAGGTGCGGCTCTGAATCACATGCGCCCGCAGGTCGGGCGCCTCAGGGGGAGACGGGTTTGGATATCGATCATCTGGTGGTGGCGGCGCCCGATCTGGCCGCCGGTGTGGCCTGGTGCGAGCGCGTGCTGGGCGTGAGCCCGGCCCCGGGCGGCAGCCATGCCCTGATGGGCACGCACAACCGCCTGCTCAATATCAGCTCGGCGGTCTACCCGCGCTGCTATCTGGAGATCATCGCCATCGACCCGGCAGCGCCGGGGCCGGTGGGGCGCGCCCGCTGGTTCGATCTGGACCAGCCCGCCCTGCAGCAGGCCTTGCGCGAGCAGGGGCCGGGCCTGATCCATTGGGTGGCGCGCGTGGCCCAGATGGACGCCACCCTGGCCCAGATGCACAGCGAGGGCATCGATGCCGGCGAGCCGGTGGCGGCCGAGCGCGGCGATCTGCGCTGGCGCATCGCGCTGCGCCAGGACGGCCGGCGCCTGCGCCGCGAAGGCCTGCCCACCCTGATCGAATGGGCCGCGGGCGGCCCGCATCCGGCCGATCGCCTGCCCGCCAGCGGCGTGAGCCTGCTGCGCTTCGAGGCGCGCGACGGGCTGAACGCCTGGCTGGACACGCCGCGCGGCGAGGTGCAGCTGAGCCTGCTGGCTTGAATGGCTTGAGGAGATGAGTTTGAACCAGCCCACCCAGGACCTGTTTCGCGAGGACGCCCAGCTGCGTGAATGCAGCGCGGCCCTGCTGCGCGCGGATGAGCGCGGCCTGCTGCTGGACCGCACCGTCTTCTATCCCCTGGGCGGCGGCCAGGCCGGGGACGCCGGCTGGCTGCATCTGGCTGATGGCCGCGAGATTGCCATCGCCGACACCCGCAAGGGCGAGGGCGGCGAGATCCTGCATATCCCGGCGCCGGACGCCGTGCTGGACGGGCTGGTGCCGGGTCTTGCCCTGACCGCCCGCATCGACTGGGCGCGCCGCCATGCGCATATGCGCTTTCACACCGCCACCCACCTGCTCTGCGCCCTGGTGCCGCACCCGGTGGACGGCTGCTCCATCACGGCCGGCTATGCCCGCCTGGACTTCCATACCGCCGAGCCCCTGGACAAGGAGGCTCTGACGGCGGGCCTGGCCCGCCTGGTGGCCGGTGCCCATGCGGTGAGCCACAGCTGGATCTCCGACGAGGAGCTGGACGCCAACCCCGGCCTGGTGCGCAGCATGAGCGTGCAGCCCCCGCGCGGCACGGGCCGGGTGCGGGTGCTCAAGATCGAGGGCGTGGACCTGCAGCCCTGCGGCGGCACCCATGTGGCGAACACGGCCGAGATCGGCCCCGTGGTCGTCACCAAGATTGAAAAGAAATCGGCCAAGACCCGCAGGGTCGTGCTGGGCTTTGCCCAGCCCAGCGAAGCATGAGGCCGATTTCTTTGGGGAACGCTCATATCGGCGCCGCCGATGTGAGCGGTCACCAAAAGAGCTGCACCAAGACCCGCAGGGTCGTGCTGGGCTTCGCCCCATGAGCGCGCTGAAAGTTCTGGGCCGGGCCGGCTCCATCAATGTGCGCAAGGTGCTGTGGACCTGTGTCGAGCTGGGGCTGGCGTTCGAGCGCGAGGAGCGCGACTGGCGCTCGCCCGAGTTTCTGGCGCTGAACCCCAACGGCATGATGCCGGTGCTGCTGGACGGACCGGACTTCGTGCTCTGGGAGAGCAACACCATCTGCCGCTATCTGGCCGGGCGCGAGGGGCGTGCGGACTTGCTGCCGGCCGCACCGCGCGAACGCGCGCTGGTGGAGCGCTGGATGGACTGGCAGGCCACCGAGCTGAACAACAGCTGGCGCTACGCCTTCATGGGCCTGGTGCGCCAGAGCCCGGCCCATCAGGATGCGGCGCTGCAGCGCGCCGGCGTCGAGGGCTGGAACCGGCATATGGCCATGCTGGAGTCGCAGCTGCAAGCCACAGGCGGCTTTGTGGCCGGCCCGCGCTTCACGCTGGCCGATGTGGTGATCGGCCTCTCGACGCATCGCTGGCGCGCGGCGCCCATCGAGCGACCTGCTCTGCCGGCCGTCGAGGCCTACTACCAGCGCCTGTGCGAGCGGCCGGGCTTCATCGCTCACGGCCGCGACGCCGGCCCCTGAGGCCGGCGCGCCCCTCGCACGACGCCCGAGGATCCGGCTTTGCCGGTCCTACGGGTGTGCCCCCTTGAGGGGGCGCGCGAAGCGCGTAGGGGGTGGGCGATGCCCGCTCAAGGATTGCGGAAGTCGTCGTGGCAGGCCTTGCAGGTCTGTGCGGCGGCACCGAAGGCGGTCTTGAGCTGGTCGAGGTTGTTGGCCTTGGCGGCTACGGCCAGCTTGGCCACCTCGTCCTGCATCTTCTTGGCGGCGGCGTCGAACTTGGCGCGCTCGGTCCAGACATTGGCCTTGGGCGAGCCCTTCTCGGTGCCCGAGGTGCCTTCCACGAAGCCGGCGAAGGGCAGCTTGGACACATAGGCCACGACATCGGCATTGGCCGCGGCGGCGGCACCGTCGAAGGGCACGCGGCCCTGGGCCATGGCGCCGAGACGACCGAAGTGGGTGGCCATGACGGTGAAGGAGGACTTGCGGTACTTGACCGCGTCCTCGGGCTTTTGGAACTGGGCGGCCGCGGGCAGGGCGGCACACAGACCGGCCGTGGCCGTCAGGGCGAGCAGGGCTTGCTTCATGTTCATGCTGGGGTCCTCGTGTGGATGGGAAGGGCAATCGCCGGGAACCTGGCGCCGCTGCAGTGTACGGAGTCCCGGCCGGTCCTGCAGCGCTGTATGTGCGAGGCTGGGCGGGCGAGCGCACATCGGCTATGGTTGCCCCTGCGCGGGGCGTTGGGCCCCGGGAGTTGTTGCGGATGAATCAAGCGGACTTGCGTGCGGTGCGCGTCTGGGATCTGCCCACCCGGCTCTTCCACTGGGCCCTGGTGCTGTGCGTGCTGGGGGCGGTGCTCAGCGCCAAGATCGGCGGCAATGCCATGGTCTGGCATATGCGGCTGGGCTATGCGGTGCTGGCCCTGCTGGCGTTTCGACTGCTCTGGGGCCTGGTGGGCGGGCGCTGGTCGCGCTTCGCGAGCTTTGTGCCGGGGCCGGGGCGGCTGCTGCGCTATCTGAGCGGGCGGGCGCGGCCGGAGGATGAGGTGGGGCACAACCCGCTGGGGGCCTTCTCGGTGCTGGCCATGCTCGCCTGGCTCTTGCTGCAGGTGGGCTCGGGCCTGATTGCCGATGACGAGATCGCGATCACCGGTCCCCTGGCGCGCTTTGTGAGCAGCGAGACCAGCCTGGCCTGGACCTCGCACCACAAGAGCTGGGGCCAGTGGGGCATCTACCTGCTGGTGGGCCTGCATCTGGCGGCGCTTCTGTTCTACGGCCTGGTGAAGCGGCGCAATCTGCTCAAGCCCATGCTGGGTGGCGACAAGCAGCTGCCCGCCAGCGTGCCGGCCTCGCGCGACACCCTGGGCACCCGCCTGCTGGCCCTGGCCCTGCTGCTGGCCTGCGCCGCGGGCGTGGCCTGGCTGGTGGGGCTGGGCGCGGCCTGAGCGCCTACCGAGACCCGCCCGCTACACTGGCCCGCGATGTCCAGCAGTCAAGCTCCCACGCCCCGCATCGATCTGATCAGCCCGACCGACGCCGAGGGCTGGGCCGCCACGCGGGCCATCCTGCAGGAGTACAGCCAGAGCCTGGCGGTGGACCTGAGCTTCCAGGGCTTCGAGGCCGAACTGCAGGGCCTGCCTGGCGACTATCAGGCGCCGGGCGGCTTGATGCTGCTGGCCCTGGTGGATGGCGCCGTGGCCGGTTGCGGCGCCTTCCGGCCCCTGCCCGACGCCGATTACGCCAATGCCTGCGAGATGAAGCGGCTCTATGTGCGGCCGGCTTTCCGCCGCTTCGGCCTGGGACGCACCCTGGCCCAGGCCCTGATGGACCGCGCCACCGAGGCCGGCTACTCGGCCATGCTGCTGGACACCCTGGACGATATGGAGGCGGCGCGCGGACTCTACGAGAGCCTGGGCTTCGCGGAGGTGCCGCCGTTCTATTTCAATCCGGTGCCCGGTGCGCACTATCTGAAGGCCGAGCTGGGCTGATCGGACGCGGCCGCGGGCGGTTACGCCCGGTTCCAGGCTTAGCATGCGCGCATGAGCGCTCCCACTTCTTCTTCATCCGCCTCGCCCCTTGTCGAATGCGCCGGTCCGCACCGCGCCACCCTGGGTGAGTCGCCCCTGTGGCACGAGCAGGAGCAGTGCCTCTACTACGTGGACATTGCCGAGCAGCAGGTCTGGCGCCTGGATCCGGCCAGCGGCGCCAGCCGGCACTGGCAGCTGGACAGCCAACCGGGCTGCATTGCCCTGATCGAAGGGGGCGGCCTCTTGGTGGCCCAGCGCAACGGCCTGTGGCGCTTGGACCCCGCGAGCGGCGCCCATGAGCGCCTGGCCGCGCCGCCCTATGACCCGGCGCGCCAGCGCTTCAATGACGGCAAGCCCGATGCCCAGGGCCGCTTCTGGGTGGGCACCATCGATGACGCCCGCCTGCCCGAAGCCGCGCTCTACCGCTACAGCGGCGGCGAGTTCCGCGCCATGGGGCAGGGCATCGTGACGTCCAACGGCCTGGCCTGGAGCCCGGACCAGGGGCAGTTGTTCTGGAGCGACACCAAGGCGCATGAAATCTACCGCCTGCCCTTCGATCCGGCCACGGGTGAGCTGGGTGAGCGTGAGGTCTTCGCGCGCTTCGAGCCGCGCCGCGCCGAGCAGTCCCTGGACGATTATGCCGGCCGGCCGGATGGTGCGGCGGTGGATGCTCAGGGCTGCTACTGGGTGGCCATGTTCGAGGGCCAGCGCCTGCTGCGTTTCTCGCCCCGGGGCGAGCTGCTGCAGACCCTGAGGCTGCCGGTGCGCTGCCCCACCATGCCCACCTTCGGTGATGCCGATCTGCGCACGCTCTACATCACCACCGCGCGCGAAAAGCGCCCGGCCGAGGAGCTGGCGGCCCAGCCCTGGGCGGGTGGGGTGCTGAAAGTCAGGGTGGAGGTGCCGGGTCTGCCGGCAGCGCGCGTGCGGCTCTGAGCCGGGCCTGGTGCCCGTTGCGGCGCTTGCCGCGCCCAGGTCGGGATCACCCCCGGGCAGGTCCCGAGACAGGGCTTGTCAGGGAACTGCGGGTTTCCACATATAATCTTTGGGTTTTGCCGACCGCCCCCAAGCAGACGTGGACCCAAACGAGATGCGCTCAGGACGACTGGACGCGCAACCCGGCTGGGATGACGACAGCCAGGGAGATGCGGCCGACGAAGCGGCTTTCAAGGCCCTGACGCGAGAAGAAGCCCAGGCCCTGCGAGCCAAGAATCCTCCCCTCTCGCCCTGGCGGGTGGTGGCGGCCCAGGCCGCCGCGGGGGTGTTCTGCACCGCGCTCTGGTGGTTGTTCACGCAGGAGGGCGGCAAAGCGTGGTCGGCGCTGTATGGCGCGATCGCGGTGGTGGTGCCCAATGCCTTGATGGCCTGGGGCACGACCCGGCGACCGGTGGGTCATGCGGGAGCAGCCTTGCTCTCCATGATGTTCTGGGAGCTGATCAAGATATTGCTGGTCATTGCCATCCTGGTGGCGGTGGCCAAGACTGCGAGCGATCTGAGTTGGCCAGCCCTGCTGCTGACCATGATCGTGAGCCTGAAGGTTAATTGGCTGGTCCTGCTCACGCGGGGCCGATTCAAGAAAATTAGCGACGGAAACTGAACATGGCAGCCGACGGTCACGCGCCCAGCGCTGGTGAGTACATCACTCACCACCTGCAGCACTTCCAGAAGAACTTCTCGTTCGAGAGCGTCAAGCAGACGAGCATCGTTGACTTCAGCCTGTTCAACCTGGATTCGGTCATCTACTCGGTGATCCTGGGCGTGTTCGGCTGCTTCCTGCTGTGGCGCGCCGCCCGCAAGGCCACCTCGGGTGTGCCGGGCCGCTTCCAGGCCGCCGTGGAAATCCTGTCCGAGATGGTCGAGAACCAGGCCAAGGGCGTGATCCACAACGCCACCAGCCGCAAGCTGGTTTCGCCCCTGGCCCTGACCGTGTTCGTCTGGATCTTCCTGATGAACGCCATGGACATGCTGCCGGTCGACCTGCTGCCCAAGCTCTGGGGCGACTACTACGCCGCCACCGGCCACGACCCGCACCACGCTTATATGCGCGTCGTGCCCACCGCCGACCTGTCCACCACCCTGGGCCTGTCGTTCAGCGTGCTGGTCATGTGCTTCTTCTACAACATCAAGATCAAGGGTCTGGGTGGCTGGGGCCATGAGCTGATCTCGGCACCGTTTGGCGCCCATCCGGCCCTGTGGCCCTTCAACTTCCTGATGCAGGTGATCGAGTTCGTTGCCAAGACGGTCTCTCACGGCATGCGACTGTTCGGCAATATGTTTGCCGGCGAGCTGGTGTTCATGCTGATCGCGCTGATGGGTGGCGCGTTCGCGATGACGGCTACGGGCATCGGTCTGGCCATCGGCCACATCGTTGCCGGTACGGTGTGGACGCTGTTCCACATTCTTGTGATCACGCTGCAGGCCTTCATCTTCATGATGCTGACGCTGATCTATATCGGGCAGGCGCACGACGCGCACTGATCCGGCGAGTTAGTAGTTCTTCCTTTTCTTTCCTTTCTCTCTTTTTCCTCTAGGAGCAAACAATGGAAAACATCCTCGGCCTCGTGGCACTGGCTTGCGGCATCATCGTTGGTCTGGGCGCCATCGGCGCTTCCATCGGCATCGCGCTGATGGGCGGCAAGTTCCTGGAGTCCTCGGCTCGTCAGCCCGAGCTGATGAACGAACTGCAAACCAAGATGTTCATTCTGGCCGGTCTGATCGACGCTGCCTTCCTGATCGGTGTGGCTATCGCTCTGCTGTTCGCCTTCGCCAATCCCTTCGTTCTGCGCTAATTTCCGCCGGACCTTTCACGACTGAAAGGATCGTGCCGTGAATATCAACGCAACACTGTTCATCCAGGCGATCGTCTTCGCGATCCTGGTGTGGTTCACCATGCGCTTCGTGTGGCCCCCCATCACCAAGGCGCTGGACGAGCGTGCCCAGAAGATCGCTGACGGCCTGGCCGCGGCTGACAAGGCCAAGACCGAGCTGGCTTCTGCCAACAAGCGCGTCGACGAGCAACTGGCCGCCACCCGCAACGAGACCGCCAAGCTGCTGTCCGACGCGGAGAAGCGTGCCGCTGCCATCGTGGACGAAGCACGTGGCAAGGCCAATGACGAAGCCGCGAAGATCATCGCCGCTGCCAAGGCCGAGGCCGAGCAGCAGTCCGTGCGCGCCCGTGAAGCCCTGCGCGAGCAGGTTGCCTCGCTGGCCGTCAAGGGCGCCGAGCAGATCCTGCAAAAGGAGGTCAACGCCTCCGTTCATGCAGAGCTGCTGGGCCGTCTGAAGACGGAGCTGTAATCATGGCTGAGCTCGCAACCATTGCCCGGCCTTACGCCGAAGCGCTCTATCAGGTCGCGGCCAAGCATGACGCGAAGGCCTGGGGTCAGCAGCTCGATGCGCTGGCCCTGGTGGCCCAGGATGCTGAGCTGCGCTCCTTCGCCGACAACCCCAAGATCACTCCGAAGCAGGTCTTCGATGTGATCGCCTCCGCGGCCAAGCTGCCGCTGGCGGACGGGGTGCAGAACTTTCTGCGTGCGGTGATCGAGAACGGGCGTCTGGCAGCGCTGCCGGCGGTGGTCGGGCAATTCCATGCCCTGGCCAATGCTGCGGCCGGCGTGGCCGATGCGCAGATCTTCAGCGCCTACCCCATCGAGCCGGCTCAGCTGGCCGAGGTGGTGGCCACGCTGGAGAAGCGCTTCGGCCGCAAGCTCGAAGCCCAGGTTCAGCTGGAGCCCTCACTGATCGGCGGTATCCGCGTGGTGGTCGGCGACGAGGTGCTGGACACCTCGGTCAAGGCCCGCCTGGATCGCATGAAGGTGGCGCTCACCGCTTGACATCAAGCGCGACGACACTGAAACGTATCACCCCTGTGTCACCCGCGCTCTGGTAACAGACGCTAGACCAGATGGGAGCAAGCAATGCAATTGAATCCTGCTGAAATTTCCGAACTGATCAAGAGCCGCATCGAAGGGCTCGGCGCATCGACGGACGTCCGTAACCAGGGCACCGTGGTGTCCGTGTCCGACGGCATCGTGCGCGTGCACGGCCTGTCCGAAGTGATGCAAGGCGAAATGCTGGAGTTTCCGGCTGGCGCCGATGGTCAGCCCTCCTTCGGCCTGGCCCTGAACCTCGAGCGCGACTCCGTCGGCGCCGTGATTCTGGGTGCCTACGAGCACATCAAGGAAGGCGACACCGTCAAGCGTACGGGCGCCATCGTTGACGTTCCGGTCGGTCCGGAACTGCTCGGCCGCGTCGTCGACGCGCTCGGCAACCCGATCGACGGCAAGGGCCCGATCAATGCCAAGCAGCGCGCCCGCGTTGACGTCAAGGCTCCGGGCATCATTCCGCGCAAGTCGGTTCATGAGCCGATGTCGACCGGCCTCAAGGCCATCGACGCCCTCATCCCGGTTGGCCGCGGCCAGCGCGAGCTCGTCATCGGCGACCGCCAGACCGGCAAGACCGCCGTGGCGATCGACGCGATCATCAGCCAGAAGGGTCAGAACATGACCTGCATCTACGTCGCGATCGGCCAGAAGGCTTCGTCGATCAAGAACGTGGTGCGCGCCCTGGAAGCCGCCGGCGCGATGGAGTACACCATCGTCGTGGCCGCCAGCGCCTCTGAGTCCGCTGCCATGCAGTACGTGTCGGCCTACTCCGGTTGCACGATGGGCGAATACTTCCGTGACAACGGCAAGCACGCCCTCATCGGCTACGACGACCTTTCCAAGCAGGCCGTTTCCTACCGCCAGATGTCGCTGTTGCTGCGCCGCCCGCCGGGCCGCGAAGCTTACCCGGGCGACGTTTTCTACCTGCATTCGCGTCTCCTCGAGCGCGCTGCAAAGCTGAACGACGACATGGGCGCTGGCTCGCTGACGGCTCTGCCGGTCATCGAAACCCAGGGTAACGACGTTTCGGCGTTCATCCCGACCAACGTGATCTCGATCACCGACGGCCAGATCTTCCTTGAAACGGACCTGTTCTACCAGGGTATCCGTCCGGCCGTTAACGTCGGTCTGTCGGTTTCCCGCGTGGGCTCTTCCGCTCAGATCAAGGCGATGAAGCAGGTCGCCGGCTCGATCAAGGGCGAACTCGCCCAGTATCGCGAAATGGCAGCCTTCGCCCAGTTCGGCTCGGACCTCGACGCCGCAACCCAGCGCCTGCTGAACCGCGGTGCACGCCTGACCGAACTCCTGAAGCAGCCGCAGTTCTCGCCGCTGCCGATCAGCCTGATGGGCGCGACGCTGTACGCCGCCAACAAGGGCTTCCTGGACGACATCGAAGTGAAGAAGGTCCTGGCCTTCGAGCACGGTCTGCATCAGTTCCTGAAGACCAGCCACGCCGCTCTGCTGGCCAAGCTGGAAGCCGACAAGGCCATGGACAAGGATGCCGAAGCCGAGCTGAACGCTGCGATCACCGCGTTCAAGAAGTCCTTCGCCTAAGCAACCATGACCGGGTGCAAGCGCAAGTGAGCACCCGGCCCTAACAGGAGAAATCATGGCAGCAGGCAAGGAAATACGCGGCAAGATCAAGTCGGTCGAGAACACCAAGAAGATCACCAAGGCCATGGAAATGGTCGCGGCGTCCAAGATGCGCAAGGCGCAGGACCGGATGCGTGCGGCTCGTCCCTACAGCGAGAAGATCGGCAATATCGCCGCCAATCTCGCTGCAGCCAACCCCGAGTACAAGCACCCATTCCTGGTCCAGAACGATGGCGCCAAGGCGGCGGGCTTCGTGGTCGTGACCACGGACAAGGGTCTGTGCGGTGGCCTCAACACCAATGTGCTGCGCGCTGTCACCGGCAAGCTCAAGGAGCTGGAAGCCGCGGGTCAGAGCGCCGAGGTGGTGGCGATCGGCAACAAGGGTCTGGGCTTCATGAACCGGATTGGCGCCAAGGTGGTGGCTCAGGCCATCCAGCTGGGTGACCAACCGCATATCGAGAAGCTGATCGGCCCGGTCAAGGTGCTGCTGGACAAGTACGTCGCGGGCGAGCTGTCGGCGGTCTACCTGTGCTACACGCGCTTCATCAACACGATGAAGCAGGAGCCGGTGGTGCAGCAGCTGCTGCCCCTGTCGACCGAAGGCATGAAGACCGAAGGCGCCGGCAAGCACTCGTGGGACTACCTCTACGAGCCCGATGCCGCGACCGTGATCGACGAGCTGCTGGTGCGCTACACCGAGGCCCTGGTCTACCAGGCCGTCGCGGAAAACATGGCGTCCGAGCAATCGGCCCGTATGGTGGCGATGAAGGCCGCAACCGACAACGCAGGCACCCTGATCGGTGAGCTGAAGCTGGTCTACAACAAGACCCGCCAGGCCGCGATCACCAAGGAGCTGAGCGAAATCGTCAGTGGCGCCGCCGCTATCGGCTGAACGCGCGAAGCAGCAGCATAGTTTTGGAATTGAAGGAACGAAAAAATGGCTAACACTCAATCGGTGGGCAAGATCGTTCAGTGCATCGGCGCCGTGGTGGACGTGGAGTTCCCGCGTGACCAGATGCCCAAGGTGTACGACGCTCTGAAGATGGAAGGCTCGGCGCTGACGCTGGAAGTCCAGCAGCAGCTGGGCGACGGCGTGGTGCGCACCATTGCTCTGGGTTCTTCCGACGGCCTGCGCCGCGGCACCCAGGTCTACAACACCGGCACCACCATCCAGGTGCCCGTGGGCAAGGCAACGCTCGGCCGCATCATGGACGTGCTGGGCAACCCGATCGACGAGCGTGGCGAAGTGGCTCAGGACCTGACCGCTTCCATCCACCGCGCCGCTCCGGCCTATGACGAGCTGAGCCCCTCGCAGGAACTGCTCGTCACCGGCATCAAGGTCGTCGACCTTCTCGCGCCTTACGCAAAGGGCGGCAAGATCGGCCTCTTCGGCGGTGCAGGCGTCGGCAAGACCGTTCTCATCATGGAACTGATCAACAACGTCGCCAAGGCGCACGGTGGTTATTCGGTGTTCGCCGGCGTGGGTGAGCGTACCCGCGAAGGCAACGACCTTTACCACGAAATGATCGAATCGGGCGTGAACAAGCACGGCGGCGGCGAAGGCTCCAAGGCTGCTCTCGTTTACGGTCAGATGAACGAACCGCCGGGCGCCCGCGCTCGCGTCGCCCTGACGGGTCTGACGATCGCTGAAGACTTCCGCGACAAGGGCCAGGACGTTCTGTTCTTCGTCGACAACATCTTCCGCTTCACGCAGGCTGGTTCCGAAGTGTCGGCTCTGCTCGGCCGTATCCCGTCGGCCGTGGGCTATCAGCCGACGCTGGCCACGGACATGGGCGCGATGCAGGAACGCATCACGACGACGACCAAGGGTTCGATCACCTCGGTTCAGGCCATCTACGTTCCCGCCGACGACTTGACCGACCCCGCGCCGGCAACCTCGTTCGCCCACCTCGACGCCACGACCGTTCTGTCGCGTTCGATCGCCGAAAAGGGCATCTACCCGGCCGTTGACCCGCTCGACTCGACCTCGCGCATGCTCGACCCGATGATTGTCGGCGAAGAGCACTACGAAGTCGCCCGTAAGGTCCAGGGTACGCTGCAGCGCTACAAGTCCCTGCAGGACATCATCGCCATCCTGGGCATGGACGAACTGTCGGAAGACGACAAGCTGGCCGTTGCCCGCGCCCGCAAGATCGAGCGCTTCCTGTCCCAGCCGTTCTTCGTGGCCGAAGTCTTCACCGGTTCGCCGGGCAAGCTCGTCGCTCTCGAAGACACGATCAAGGGCTTCAAGGGCCTCGTCAACGGCGAGTACGACCATCTTCCGGAAGCGGCCTTCTACATGGTCGGCTCCATGGAAGAAGCCATCGAGAAGGCCAAGAAGATTCAGTAAGACATGGCGCCGGGAGCGCGCCGCGTGCGCCGCTCCCAGCTCTGTCCCACTGAGTCTCTAACCCTGAGGAAGATTGAACATGGCAACCATTCATGTTGACGTGGTGTCCGCCGAGGAGCAGATCTTCTCCGGCGAAGCCAAGTTCGTCGCCTTGCCGGGCGAGAACGGCGAGCTGGGCATCCTGCCCCAGCACACGCCGCTGATCACCCGCATCAAGCCGGGTGCCGTGCGCATCGAGATGGCTCAAGGCGGCGAGGAGTTCGTCTTCGTGGCCGGCGGCATTCTCGAGGTGCAACCCGGCACGGTGACCGTGCTGGCCGACACCGCGATCCGCGGCAAGGACCTGGACGAAGCCAAGGCGACCGAGGCCAAGAAGCTGGCCGAGGAAGCGATGAAGAACGCCAAGAGCGATATCGACTTTGCCGCCGCGCAGAGCGAGTTCGCTGCCATGGCCGCCCAGATCGCTGCCCTGCGCAAGTTCCGCAAGAAGTAATCGCGATGAATTCCGGTGGCGCGTGCGCCGCCGTATGATTCCAGAGGCCCGCCGACGCAAGTCCGGCGGGCCTTGTCTTTTGAAGCCGCCTCTCTCGCTCTCACGCCATGGCCACTCCCATCGCTCTGACCCGCTACCAAGGCCTCGAGGCCCTGGAACTTCTCGCGCCGGACGGCGCCCGTGCCACCTTGCTGCTGCATGGTGCCCATCTGGTGTCCTGGGTGCCGGCCGGCGGCGCCGAGCAGCTCTATCTTTCGCCCAAGAGTGCCTTCGCCACCGGGCAGGCCATCCGTGGCGGCGTGCCTGTGTGCTTCCCGCAGTTCGCGGGCCGTGGCCCGCTCAAGAAACACGGCTTTGCGCGCACCAAGCCCTGGCAGCTCGTCTCGGCCGAAGTGGGCGATGACGACGCCCTGGCCGTGCTGCGCTTGACGGACGATGCCGCCAGCCGCATGGTCTGGCCCCATGGCTTCGAGGCCGAGCTGAGCGTGCGCGTGGCCGGCCTGACCCTGGAGCTGGAACTGGCCTGCGAGAACACGGGCGAGAGCGAGTTCGAATTCACCACCGCCCTGCACAGCTATCTGCGCCTGGGCGCCCTGGGCGACGCCAGCCTCTCGGGCCTGGCCGGCCTGCATTATCTGGACGCCGTGACCGGCCAGACCCAGCGCCAGCGCAGTGATCTGCTTCTGCCCGGCAGCCCGGGCCTGCAGGACCTGGACCGCATCTACTACCAGGTGGGCCAGCCCCTGCTGCTCACCGAGCAGGGCGAGGGGCCGGTGCGGCGCCTGGAGATCCGCCAGCAGGGCTTTGCCGATGCCGTGGTCTGGAACCCCGGCGCGGCCAAGTGCGCCGAGCTGGCCGATATGCCGCCGCAAGGCTATGAGCACATGCTCTGCGTGGAAGCCGCGGCCATCGAGCACCCGGTGCGCCTGGCGCCGGGCGAGAGCTGGGTGGGCCTGCAGAGCCTGAGCCTGCTGGGCCCGGAGTCGGCGCCTACAGCAGCGTAGGCCGGTCCGGCAGCTCGTTGAGATTGGCCTCGCCCGGCGCCAGCGGGTAGTGCTGCAGCAGCAGGGCGCCGATGCGGTCCACCGCGTCGGCCAGGCCGGCCTCGAACTCGCCGCGGCGAAAAGCCGCCCGCATCTGGTCCAGCATCTGCTCCCAGCTCCCGGGCTCGACGCGGCGCGTGAGCCCGCGGTCGGCCACGATCTCGATGCGCTGCTCGGCCAGCAGCAGATAGATCAGCACGCCGTTGTTGTGCTCGGTGTCCCAGACCCGCAGCTTGCCGAACAGGGCGATGGCGCGTTCGCGGGCCGGCGCACGGCGCCAGAGATAGGACAGGGGCAGGCTGGCCTCCACGCACAGGCGGATCTCGCCGCTGTGCGCGGCCTCGCTCGCCACCACCCGCTGGCGCAGGCGCTCCAGCGCGGCAGCCGGCAGCACGCGCCGTGCATCGGTCTCGTCCCAGAGCCGGTGGGCGATGAAGCGCCGCCAGAAGCTCTTGTGCTGCATCACCAATCCCCCGAGGCGCCGCCGCCGCCGAAATCGCCACCGCCGCCGGAGGAGAAGCCGCCGCTGTCGCTGCTGCCGCCGCCTCCACCGCTGCTCCAGCCACCGCCGCCGCCCCAGATCACCGGGCCGCCGCTGCCATGGCCGCCCGAGCCGCCACCCAGCGCGCGTCGCCGGCTCGCGCCAATGCCCAGCACGCCCACCAGCAGCAGGGCGCCCAGGCCGGCGCCCAGGGCGATCAGCACACTGCTGCTGAAGATCCAGCCCGCCGCCCCGGCCGCGCCGCCGGTGGCCAGACTGCCCAGCTTGCGGCCCAGCAGGGCGGTGAGCAGGGCGCCCAGCACCGGCACGGCAATGAAGAAGAGAGCGCTCAGCTCTTCCAGCTGCAGGCCGGCGTCGGGCGCGGCGCCACGCCCGGCCGCGCGCGGCTCGGGGGCGGGCAGATGCTCGCCGCGTATACGCGCCTGCAGCTGGTCCACGGCCAGGTTCAGACCACCGGCATAGTCACCCTTCTTGAAGGCGGGCGCGATGGCGCTCTGGATGATCTGGCGCGCCGCCAGATCGGGCACCGCGCCCTCCAGGGCCTTGGCCACGGCGATGCGCACCTTGCGCTCATCCTTGGCCACCACGATCAGCAGGCCGTCGCCCACCTCGCGCCGGCCCAGCTTCCAGGCATCGCCCAGACGCTGGCTGTAGTCGGTGATGTCTTCCGGCGCGGTGCCGGCCAGCATCAGGATCACGATCTGCGGCCCGGCCTCGCGCTCGAAGGTCTCCAGCTTGTTCTCCAGGGCCTGGCGCTGGGCGGGCGTGAGGGTGCCGGTGCTGTCCATCACCCGCGCCGTCAGCACGGGCAGGGGGCGCAGCTCGGCCTGGGCCCGGCCCATCAGGGGCCAGACGCACAGGGCCAGCAGAAGAAGGGCCAGCAGCCGCCGCATGGCGGGCTTACTTGGAGGCCGGCTTGTCGAAGCTCACCGTGGGCGCGGTCTTGATCGCGGCCTCGTTCTCGACCTCGAAGCTGGGCTTGACCTGATAGCTGAAGACCATGGCGGTGAGGTTGCTCGGGAAGCTGCGCGCCAGCACGTTGTAGTCGGTCACCGACTTGATGTAGCGGTTGCGGGCCACGGTGATGCGGTTCTCCGTGCCCTCCAGCTGCACGCGCAGGTCCTGGAAGCCCTGGTTGGCCTTGAGGTTGGGATAGTTCTCCGTGACCATCAACAGGCGGCTCAGGGCACCCGAGAGCTCGCCTTGGGCGGCCTGGAAGCGCTTGAGCGCCGCCGGGTCATTGGCCAGCTCGGGCGTGACCTGGATGCCGGTGGCCTTGGCGCGGGCCTCCACCACCTTGGTGAGCGTTTCCTGCTCGAAATTGGCCTCGCCCTTGACGGTGTTGACGATATTGGGAATCAGGTCGGCGCGGCGCTGGTACTGGCTCAGCACCTCGGCCCAGCTGGCCTTGACCTGCTCGTCCAGGCGCTGGAACTCGTTGTAGCCGCAGCCCGACAGCATGATGCTGCTGATCACGAGGGCGGCCAGGGCGCCGCGGCGCAGGGTCGGGATGGGCATTGCGATTCCTCCTTGATGTATCTCAATGAGCCAGGGCCTGTCCAGCTTCGTGGCGAGCGGACTGGGGCTGATCACGCAGCGGATAATGCCAGACCATGAGCGCTTTTCCCCAGCTGCAAAACGACAATTTCCTGCGCGCCTGCCTGCGCCAGCCCACGGACCACACGCCGCTCTGGCTGATGCGCCAGGCCGGTCGCTATCTGCCCGAGTACCGCGAGACGCGGGCCAAGGCGGGCAGCTTCATGGGCCTGGCCACGAATGTGGACTACGCCACCGAGGTCACGCTGCAGCCGCTGGAGCGCTACCCGCTGGATGCCGCCATCCTGTTCAGCGACATCCTCACCGTGCCTGACGCCATGGGCCTGGGCCTGTCCTTTGCCCTGGGCGAGGGCCCCAAGTTCGCCAAGGTCGTGCGCGACGAGGCCGCCGTGGCTGCGCTGGCCGTGCCGGACCTGGACAAGCTGCGCTATGTGTTCGACGCCGTCACCTCCATCCGCCGCGCCCTCAACGGCCGCGTGCCCCTGATCGGCTTCTCCGGCAGCCCCTGGACCCTGGCCTGCTATATGGTGGAAGGCGGCGGCTCCGACGACTACCGCCAGGTCAAGAGCCTGATGTACGCGCGCCCGGACCTGATGCACCGCATCCTGCAGATCAATGCCGATGCCGTGGCCGCCTACCTCAACGCCCAGATCGAGGCCGGTGCCCAGGCGGTGATGATCTTCGACAGCTGGGGCGGCGTGCTGGCCGACGGCATGTTCCAGCGCTTCAGCCTGGACTACTCGCGGCGCGTGCTGGCCCAGCTCAAGCGCGAGCATGAGGGCCAGCGCATCCCGGCCATCCTCTTCACCAAGGGCGGCGCCCTGTGGCTGGACGAGATCGCCAACGCCGGCGCCGATGTGGTGGGGCTGGACTGGACCGCCAACCTGGGCCAGGCCCGCGCCCGCGTGGGCGACAAGGTGGCCCTGCAGGGCAATCTGGATCCCAATGTGCTCTTCGCCCCGCCCGCCGCGGTGCGCGAGCAGGCCCGCGCGGTGCTGGACAGCTTTGGCCGCCCGCAGCGCGCCGATGGGGGCTGGGATGGCCATATCTTCAATCTGGGCCATGGCATCAGCCAGCACACGCCGCCCGAGAGCGTGGCCGAGCTGGTGGACGAGGTGCACCGCTACTCGCGTCAGCTGCGCAGCGCCGCCTGAGGCGGGGCTCAGGCGTGCATTCAACGGCGGCCCCGGCCCGGTAAGTAAGCACTCAGGCCTTGACTTATCCCCAGTTTGTAGCCAGCGAGGCGGGGCCGTGGACAAAGTCCGTCCGGCTCTCAGTGTTTCCCCGATGGACGGCTAAGTGCTTGATTCATAAGGATTGCACCGATTTGGGGGGGAATGGCTTTTGCAAAGCCCGGCCGCGCCGGGCCCGCCGGATGGCGCGACTGTTAGCAAGTCACCCACAAAGTTATCCACAGAAATTGCCCCTTGTGGGAAAAGTCTTGTGGATCAGCTACTTGGGCTCCAAAGCTCAGACGGCGCTTGAGCGGAGGTCTCAGTGAGCCAGCGTCTGCGCGTCGCGGTCGAGGCCCCGCAGCACAGCGGCCTGAACGCGCCGCTGGACTATCTGAGCGAGGGCCCCATCGCGCCTGGCAGCCTGGTGCGCGTGCCCCTGGGCCGGCGCGAGCTGG
Organism: Shinella sp. XGS7; assembly: GCF_020535565.1. NCBI lineage: Bacteria > Pseudomonadati > Pseudomonadota > Alphaproteobacteria > Hyphomicrobiales > Rhizobiaceae > Shinella > Shinella sp. XGS7. The sequence goes on from NZ_CP084758.1 coordinate 1,464,820, forward strand.
CCGGTATCGTCTGGCCGGGCCCGGGCGAGGCCGACGCCGCCGCGCTGGACGAGGCCCAGCTGCGCCCGGTGCTGGCGGTGCTGGACGCGCTGCCCCCGCTCTCGCCGCGCTGGTGCGAGCTGGTGGAATTTGCCGCCAGCTACTACCAGCGCAGCATCGGCGAGGTGGCGCTCTCGCTGCTGCCGCCCCAGCTGCGCGAGCTCACGCCCGAGCAGCTCCAGGCGCGGCTCAAGAAGCTGGACAAGAAGCAGGAGAAGGCTGCGGCGGCCCGGGCAAGCCCTGACCCCGCCGCCGTGGGGCCTGGCACCCCGCCCCTGCTGAGCCCCGACCAGGCCCAGGCGCTGGCGCGACTGGACGAACTGCTGCAGGCACCCGGCGATGCCGCACCGCCGCCGGTGCTGCTCTATGGCGTCACCGGCAGCGGCAAGACCGAGGTCTATCTGCGCGCCGCCGAGCATGCGCTGAGCCAGGGCCGCCAGGTGCTGGTCCTGGTGCCCGAGATCAATCTCACACCACAGCTGGAGGCGCGCTTTGCCGAGCGCTTTGCCGGCACGCCCATGGTGTCCCTGCACAGCGCGCTCACCCCGGCCCAGCGCCTGGGCAACTGGCTGGAGGCTCATCTGGGCCGTGCCCGCCTGGTGCTGGGCACGCGGCTGGCGGTCTTCGCCTCCCTGCCCGAGCTGGGCCTGATCGCGGTGGACGAGGAGCACGACCCCTCCTACAAGCAGCAGGACGGCGCACGCTACTCCGCCCGCGACCTGGCCGTCTACCGCGCCCGCCTCGAGAAGGTGCCGGTGATCCTGGGTTCGGCCACGCCCTCGCTGGAGAGCTGGCAGCATGCCAATACCGGCCGCTATCTGCGCCTGGCCCTGCCACAGCGCATCGGCGGCGGTGCCCTGCCGCGGGTGCGGCTCTTCGACATGAACAGCCTGCCACGCCGCAAGGGCGTGACCACGGCGCTGTCGCCTCAGCTGCTGGCCGCGCTGCGCCAGCGCCTGGAGGCGGGCGAGCAGAGCCTGGTGTTCCTGAACCGGCGCGGCTATGCGCCGGTGCTGCACTGCGCCGAATGCGGCTGGAAGAGCGAATGCCCGCACTGCAGCGCCTACCGCGTCTTCCACAAGAACGACCGCACCCTGCGCTGCCACCACTGCGGCTTCAGCCAGCGCGTGCCGGCCGAGTGCCCCGACTGCGGCAACCAGGACATCGCGCCCCTGGGCCGCGGCACCGAGCAGCTGGAGGAGCAGCTGGCCGCGGCCCTGCCCGGTGCGCGCGTGGCTCGCATCGATGCCGACACCACCCGCCTCAAGGGCACGCTGGAGAGCCAGCTGCAGGCGGTGCACGAGGGCGAGGTGGACATCCTGGTGGGCACCCAGATGGTGACCAAGGGCCATGACTTCCGCCGCATCACCCTGGTGGCCGCCATCAATCCCGATAGCGCGCTCTTCAGCAGCGACTTCCGCGCGCCTGAGCGCCTCTTCGCCCTGCTGATGCAGGCGGCGGGCCGCGCCGGCCGCGACGCTGAACAGGCCGCGCGCAGCGAGATGTGGGTGCAGACCTGGCACCCCGAGCATGCGCTCTACCGCGCCCTGCTGCAGCACGACTTCGAGGCTTTTGCCTGCAGCCAGCTGGCCGAGCGCGAGAGTGCTGGCCTGCCGCCCTATTCACACCTGGCCCTCTTGCGCGCCGAGGCCCGCACGGCCGAGGCGGCTCAGGGCTTTCTCGCTGCGGCGGCGCGCTGGGCCCAGGCCCTGCCCGAGGCCCGCGAGCTGATGATCTATCCGCCCGTGCCCATGAGCGTGGCGCGCGTGGCCAATATGGAGCGCCTGCAGATGCTGGTGGAGTCGCCCACGCGCGGCGCCCTGCAGCGCCTGCTCTGGCTGTGGATGCCCGAGCTGCACGCCCTCAAGCGCGAGCAACGCGGCCTGCAGCGCTGGGCGGTGGATGTAGATCCGCTGGCGATCTGAACCGGGGCCTCAGCCCCGCCGGGGCGAGGCGGCATGCTGCCCCAGATGATCCTGCAGCGCCTCGGCATCGATCAGGCGCACGCGGCGCAGACCGCGCGGGCCGCGCATTAGGCGGCCGCGGGCACGCTGGGCCGCCTCGGGCGGACAGATCTCAGGCTCGGGGCTGAGCACCTCGCCCACGCGGTCCACCAGCAAGGCCAGGCGGCCGCGGCCGGTTTCCAGAATCACCAGCACACCGCCGGCTGCGCGCAGGCCGGGCTCACCGTCCAGGCCGTGCAGATCCACCACCGGCAGGTAGGGTGTCGGGTGTTCGTCGAGCAGGCCCATGCCGGGGCCGGCCCCTTGCTGAGGGCGCAGCGCCTGCACCAGACTCAGCTCGACGGCGTAGTCGTGACCGTCCAGGCTCAGGCCCAGGTATTCGGCCTGTACCGCTTCCCAGATCCGGCCGGGGTGGACGGGGCTCGGCATGAGGTGTGAGGCGTGCATCAAGCAACTCCCTGCGGCTGGCGCTCTAGGCTCAGAAGCTGGCCCATTCCCCATCGGTACCGGTCGCGGCCGGCGCGGGGCGCGGTGTGGCGGCAGCGGGCTTGCGGCCGAAGTCGGGGCGGCTCACATTGGTTGCGCGCTGCGGGCCGCGGCGCTCCACAAAGGTGGCACCGGTGGCCGGGGCGGCGGGGGTGGCGCGCGGCATGCCGGGGGCGGCGGCGCTCTCGCTGGTGCGGAACAGGGCCACGGCCTGCACCAGGGTGTCGGCCTGCTGGCGCAGGCTTTCGGCCGCGGCGGCGCTTTCCTCCACCAGGGCGGCGTTCTGCTGGGTGGCCTGGTCCATATGGGTCACGGCCTCGCTCACCTGGGAGACGCCGCTCATCTGCTCGCGGCTGCCCGCGGCGATCTCGCCCACGATGTCGCTCACGCGCTGCACCGAGGCCTTGACCTCCAGCATGGTGCTGCCGGCCTTGTCCACGAGGCTGGAGCCGGCGTTGACCCGCTCCACGCTCTTGTTGATCAGGGTCTTGACCTGGCGAGCCGCTTCGGCGCAGCGCTGGGCGAGTTCGCGCACTTCCTGAGCAACGACGGCGAAGCCGCGGCCGGCCTCGCCCGCCCGGGCGGCTTCGACACCAGCATTCAGGGCCAGCAGGTTCGTCTGGAAGGCGATCTCGTCGATCACGGAGATGATCTGGCTGATCTTCTGCGAGGACTGCTCGATGCGGCCCATGGTGTTCACCACCTCGCCGACGACCTGGCTGCCCTGGTCGGCCACGCCCGAGGCCTGGTTGGCCAGCTGGCTGGCCTGGGCAGCGTTGTCGGCATTGTTCTGGGCTGTGCCGTTGATTTCTTCCATCGAGGCGGCGGTCTGCTGCAGGGCCGAGGCCTGCTTTTCGGTGCGCACGCTCAGATCGGTATTGCCCTGGCTGATCTGGGCGCTGGCGGTGGCAACGCTCTCAGCGTTCTGGCGGATGGAGGTCACCAGCTCGGCCAGGTTGTTGCGCATTTCGGTCAGCGCTGACAGCAGCGGATTGAACTCGTCACGCCCGCGGTCAACGACCTCGAAGGCCAGGTCACCATCGCGGACGCGCTGCGCGATCTGGCTCGCGCTATCGATGCGCTGGCGCAGATTCCGGGCCAGCAGCCAGACGGAGGCCACCAGGAGCGCTATCACCGCAGCAACCATGATCTTGAGCGTCAGCACCAGTTGATCGGAGCGCTGTTCCACGCCGAGCTTGATGGCTCCCGTCAGAGCTTTCTTGTGAGCCTCAACGCCCAGGGCGAGCTTCTCCAGCACAACGTTGCGTGCCGGGATCGTCTTGTCCACGAGGAATGCGAAGGCCGCCTCCTTGTCTCCCGACTGGACCAGTCCGACGTTGGATTCGGCGATGTGCCAGAACTGGACCAGCGCAGCGCTGATGAAATCAGCCTCGGCGCGACTGGCGGGGTTGACCCGATAGGCCTTGACCAGTTCGTCGATCTGCTGGCGATGCAGGGCGATCTGGCCCAGGGCCTGATCCCGCTCGTCCTTGTTGCGCGAGAGCATGGCGTGTCGTAGCTGCAGCGAGCTGCGGGTGACGGCCAGCTCCAGGGCTGAAATCTGGGAGAGCTGGGCGACATCCACGGCCCCGACCCGCTGCGCCGTCGCACTGATCTGGCTCAGTTGCACCCAGGCGAAGATCGCGACTGCGACCAGGCTCGCGCTGACCAGGCCGTTCACGAGATAGAAGCGTTGAGCGAAGCTCAATCGAGTCAGCAGTGACATGTCGTTCTCCTTGAGGGTGGCAAAGATGGATGAGGGCTATCAGCCTCTTGGGGGCGTCCGTTCAGGACTCGTCCGCGGCACAGTGCTTGCGGGCGTTGTGGAGATCGATCCAGGGGCTGGGATCGAGCAGCAGCACATGGCGCTGGGTCTCGGTGCTGACCAGGGCGCGCAGATGGCGGTGGGCGAAGTCGCCCGGCAGCTGGGGCAGCAGGCGCAGGCGCTGGGGCGGCACGGGCAGCACATCCAGCACCTCGTCCACCACCAGGCCCAGGCGGCGCTCCTCGTGCACCAGCACGATCACGGCGCGCAGGGCCGCGTCTTCGGCCGGTGCAGGGGGCAGGCCCAGCAGACGGCGCAGGTCCAGCAGGGCGATCACCTGGCCGCGCAGGTCCAGCACGCCCAGCACCGCGCTGTCCTGGCCCGGGATGGGCAGGGCGCTCTGGTGGCTGCGAATCTCCTGGATGCTGCGCAGGGGCAGGCCGTATTCCTGACCGCCGGCCCGGAAGCACAGCAGTTCCAGGGCCCCGGCCGCCTCATCCGCACCTCCTTGCGCGTCGGGCAGAACAGATCCGGCCAGGGCCAGGGGCATGGCGGCCGCCGCGCTGGGGCGGGCTTCGACGAGGGGGAGGGTGACGGTGGACATCGCGTGAGACCCGGGGGCAGCCGGGTGTTGGATCGTGATGTCCAAATGCTAATTGATACAAGTGATAGGTGCATCAATTTTATGCGTGAAACCTATCACATTTGCCGGTCAAACCGGCGCCGCCGCGGGTTTGGGGGCTAACGCAGCGCGCCCAGGGCGGTGCGCAGCCGGGGCCAGAGCGCGCGCATCGCCGCCGTGTCGGCCTGCTCGCCGGCCTGCTCCAGGGCCTTGGCCAGGTCTGCCGCCTGGTCGTGGCCCAGGCTCAGCAGCACCGACTTGAGGCTGTGAGCCAGGCGGCGCAGGGCCGGCGCATCGCCGCCCGCCAGGGCCTGATCGCCTTCAGCCATATCGGCCCGGAACTGTTGCAGGCAGCTGGCGCGGAAGGCGTGATAGAGCGGGGCATTGCCGCCGAAATGCTCGGCAATGGCCGCGGCCTGGCGGGCTTGGGGTGGGCCGGCATCGTCCGCCTCGGGCCTGGACTCGGGTGTGAGCTCGAGTGCGAAGTGCGTGGCAGGCACGGTCGCTCCTTCAGCCAGGGCATCGCGCACACAGGCTTCCAGCTCGGCCAGGCCGCAGGGTTTGGACAGCAGGCGCCAGACCTCGGGGCGCTCCAGGCGCTCCCGGGTGCTGGGGGTCAGCCCGGCGCTGAACACGGCCAGCCGGGCGCCGGCACGCAGGGCGGGCTGGGCGGCCAGGGCCTCGATCAGCTCGAAACCGGAGCGGTCGGGCAGCATCAGATCGGTTAGCACCAGGGCGGCCGGGGCCCGAGCCAGCTCGGCCAGGCCCGCATCCACGGAGCCGACGGTCAGCAGCTCAATCTCGAAGTCTTCCAGGGCCAGCTGCACAAAGCGCTGCAGGGACAGGTCATCCTCGACCAGCAGCACCCGGGGGCGGCCCGCGCTGCTCATGAGAGCGCGCTCTCCCGGCGGCTCTCCAGCTGCTGGCGTAGCAGAGCGGGCAGCTCGGTCACCAGACGGGGCTTGTGCACCACGGGCAGGCCCTGCAGGGCGAACTCATAGGGCTGGCGCTGACCCTCGTCCAGCGAGGTCACCACGATCAGACGGCTGCCGGCGAACTGGGGCTGGGAGCGCAGGCTGGTGATCAGGGTGGCGCCGTCTATGCCCGGCAGCAGGATGTCCACCAGCAGCAGCTCGGGCTGGAGCTGGCCATACATGGCCAGACCCGCGATCCCGTCCGAGGCCATATGCAGCTCCAGCTCGGGGAACTGCTGGGCCAGCAGCATGGAGATCAGGGTCTGGTAGTGCACAGAGTCCTCGATCAGCAGCAGGCGCGGGCGCTGGGCGCCGTCCGCCGGCTGGCTGGCGGGGGCCGGGGCGGCGATGGCGGCTCCGGCAGCAGCCGTTGCCGCGGCACCGCCACCACGCCGCGCCAGCCAGGCTTCCACCGAGGCACGGGCAATGCGGCGGTGGCCGCCCGGCGTTTTCCAGGCCTCCAGCTCGCCGCGGTCCACCATCAGCTGCACCGAGCGCACGGCCATGCCCAGCAGGCGCGCCACCTCCAGGGTGCTGTAGTCGGCCTGGGATTCGGGCAGGGGGGCGGTCAATGCGGGACTGGGCTTGGGCATTGCGCAATTTTGCCGATTTTTGGGTCACTCTGGTCAAACAGGACTTGATTGATAAAAGTGATACAAACAATAATAGAGCCAAGCCAAGAGCCGCAGGAGTGCGCCATGAGCAAGACCGTTCTGATCGTTGACGACCACGCCGATATCCGCCGGCTGATCCGCATGACCCTGGAGTTCGAGGACTACCAGATCCATGAGGCTGCCGATGGCGAAAGCGCCCTGCAGCTGGCCGCGGCCCTGCGGCCCGATGTGGTGCTGCTGGACGTGATGATGCCCGGTGCCCTGGACGGGCTGGAGGTCTGCGCCCGGCTCAAGGCCGACACGCGCTTCGCCGGCATGCAGGTCATCCTGCTGAGCGCCCGTGGCCAGGCCCGCGACCGCGAGGCCGGCCTGCGCGCCGGGGCCGACGCCTATATGGTCAAGCCCTTCAGCCCCCTGCAGCTGATCGACCATCTGGCCAGCCTGCCGCTCTCGGCCTGAGGAGGTCCGGCCCATGCTGCAGCCCACCTCGCCCGGCGCCTTCATGCCGCCGCCCCCGCCGCCGCCGCGCAGCAGCGACCGCGTCTTCGATGCCGCGGCCGCGGCCCAGATGGAACGCATCGTGATGGATCTGGGGCGCATGTACCACGAGCGCAATGAGGCCCTGCGCGAGGTCTCGCGTGCCCACCACGAGGCCCTGCTGCGCCTGTCCCTGGCGGCCGACTTCAAGGACGACGACACCGGCGTCCACATCCTGCGTATCGGTTATCTGGCCGAGGCCCTGGCCCTGTTCATGGGCGAGTCCGCCGCCTTTGCGCACCAGCTCAGCCGGGCCGCGCCCATGCACGACATCGGCAAGATCGGCATTCCCGACGCCGTGCTCAAGAAGCCCGGCGCCTACACCGCCGAGGAGCGGGCCGTCATGAACGAGCACCCGCGCATGGGGGCCAAGATCCTGGGCCGTTCGCGCATTCCGCTGTTTCAGCTGGCGGCCGAGGTGGCCCTGGGGCACCACGAGCGCTGGGACGGCAGCGGCTACCCCGGCGGCCTGGTGGGCCCGGCCATTCCCCTGTCCGCGCGCATCGTGGCCGTGGTGGACTATTTCGACGCCCTGACCATGGACCGCTGCTACCGCAAGGCATTTCCGGACGAGGTGGCCCTGCGCATGCTGGCCGAGCAGCGCGGCAGCGCCTTCGATCCGCGCATCGTCGATGCCTTTTTGCGCAATGCCGCCGCGCTGCTGGAGTTGCGAGATCGCATCAATCGCCAGCCGCCCAACTTCGAGACCCTGGTCGAAAACGAATGAAAGCCCGAGGATGCAGATCATGAACAGTGTTTGTTCCAGCCGCCTGGCGGCTCCTGGCAAGACCTGGCGCCTGCTGGCCCTGGGGCTGCTGCTGGGCGCCCAGGCCTTGCTGGCGGCTCGCCCGGCCGCCGCGGCCGATGTTCCCACCCTGCAGCGCCTGCGCACCAGCGGTGAGCTCAAGGTCTGCATCTGGCCGGACTATTACGGCATCACCTATCGCAACCCCAACACCCAGCAGCTGGGCGGCATCGACATCGAGCTCTCCGCCGAGCTGGCCAAGGATCTCAAACTCAAGCTCACATACGTGGAGTCCTCCTTCACCCAGCTGATCGAGGATGTGAGCAGCAGCCGCTGCGATGTGGCCATGTTTGCCGTGGGCGTGCTGCCCCAGCGCCAGGCCCGCATGGCCTTCACCAAGCCCTACCTTCAGAGCGATATCTATGGCGTGACCACCCGCTCCAACCGCGCCGTGCGCGACTGGGCCGATATCGACCGCCCCGGCGTGCTGGTGGGCGTGCAGGCGGGCACTTTCATGGAGCCGGTGATGAGCGCGGCCCTGAAGAAAGCTCAGGTGGTGGTGGTGCGCCCGCCGGCCACGCGCGAGCGCGAGCTGGAGGCCGGCCGCATCGATGTCTTCATGACCGACTATCCCTACAGCCGCCGCCTGCTGGACAACGCCGACTGGGCCCGCCTCGTGCCGCCGCCCCAGCCCTTCCATGTGCTGCCCTATGCCTACGCCACGCGGCAGAACGACGCGGCCTGGCTGGCGCGGCTGGACGAATTTGTGGCCGCCATCAAGCGCGACGGCCGCCTCAAGGCCGCCGCCGCCCGCTACGGTCTGAGCGAGATCGTGGTGAACCAGTGAGACCCGGCCCCGTCGCATGCCCCTGACCGCGCCTCAAAGCGTCCGACTCGGGCGTGCCGTCCGCTGGGCGGCCAGCCTGCTGGCCCTGGCCTGCGTCGTCTCGCTGCTGCTGCTGGGCGCTTATGAGCGGCGCGAGGCGCTGGAGAACGAGAACGAGCGCCTGGCGCTGATGGCCCGGGTGCTGGAAGACCATGCCACGCGCAGCGTGGAATCTGCCGCCCTGGTGCTGCGCACCGTGGCCGACGGGCTGCGCCTGCAGCCCCGGCTGGATCCCGCCACCCTGCAGCCCCTGCTGAGCCAGGCCTTGCTGGCCCAGCCCGTGCTGCGCGGCCTGGCGGTGCTGGACCTGCAGGGCCAGGTGCTGGTCAGCACCGATCCGCGCGACCAGGGGCTGCGGGTGACCCTGTCCCAGCTGGGCGCCTTGCCCTCGCCCGGGCGCGAGCTGCTGATGCCGCTGCGGCCGGGGCGCGGCCTGAGCAGCCTGGGCCGCGCGGACCTGGGGTCCGCCGTGAGCATGCTGCCCCTGGCGCGGCGGGTGCTGGGCCCGGCCGGCCAGGAGCTATTGCTGCTGGCCCTGATCAATCCGGACACCCTGGCCAACTACCAGCAGTCGGTGCTGGGCAGTGATGTGGCAGAGCGTGCGGCCCTGGCCTCCTATGGTGGCCAGCTGCTGGCGGCGACCGCGGGCGTGCCCCAGGCCCTGGGCAGCAGCCTGTCCGAGCACCCGGTCTTCAAGGGCCTGCTCCAGCAACAGGAGCACGGCAGCTATGGCGGGGCCGGCCTGCAGCCGGGCACGCAGCTGGTGGCCTATCGGGTGGCGCGCGGGCGGCCCCTGGTGGTGCTGGTCGAGCAGGACGAGCACGCGGCCCTGGAGGGCTGGCGTGAGAGCCTCTGGCTGCTGGGCGCCGCGGGCGCCGTCTTCCTGATCCTGATCGGCGCGGGCGCCCAGGTGCTGCTGCGCAGCCTGCGGGTGCGCGAGGCCGCGCGCCGCGCCCTGGACAAGGCCCACGAGCAGGTGGCGCTGCGCGAGCGCGAGCTCAGCGTGCTGCTCAAGAGCGTGCAGGAGCTGATCTTCCGCACCGATGCCCAGGGCCGGCTGAGCTTCATCAATGCGCGCTGGGGCATGCTCAACCGCGAGCGCGCCGAGAACGCCCTGGGGCAGAGCCTGGCCGATCTGGTGGAGCCCCAGGACCGCGAGCGCATGCAGGCCCTGTTCAGCGCCAGCGACCGTGCCGGGGTGCGCAGCGCGGAGGTGGCGCTGCGCACCGGCGACGGCGTGCTGCGCCACTTCCAGGTGGCCGTGGTGCCGCTGCAGGGCCAGGGTCAGTTGCTGGGCTTTGCCGGCAGCGCGGTGGACGTGACCGAACGGCGCCAGGCGGAGGAGCGGGTACAGCTGCAGCTGCAGTTCAGCGAGCAGCTGCTGGAGCTGAGCCCGCAGCCCGTGTCCATGTTCGATGCCCAGGGGCGCTACGTCACCGTCAACCAGGCCTGGGAGGAGTTCACCGGACGCCGCCGCGCCGATGTGATCGGCAAGGCGGTGGGCTTCTTCATGCCGCCGCATGAGCGCGCGCTGCATGAGGCCCAGGATCGCCAGCTGCGCGAGCAGGGCGGGCGCCTGAGCTACGAGACCCGCCTGCTGCACCGCGATGGCCGCACCCACGACATGCTGGTGACCAAGGTGGCCGTGCCCGACCCGCGCGACGGCGGCCTGGGCATCCTGGCCACGCTCACCGATGTGAGCGAGTTCCGCGCCGCCGAGCGTGCCACCCGCGAGGCGCGTGACGCGGCCGAGGAGGCCTCGCGTGCCAAGTCCGAGTTCATCGCCAATATCAGCCACGAGCTGCGCACGCCCCTGCAGTCCATCCTGGGCTTCTCGGAGCTGGGCCAGATGCGGGGGCGCGACACGCCCAAGCTGGCCGCCATGTTCAGCGATATCCATGCCTCGGGTCAGCGCATGCTGGCCCTGGTGAATGATCTGCTGGACGTCTCCAAGATCGAGAGCGCGGTGGGCACCTTCGATCTCGAGCGCTGCGAGCTGCGCCAGCTGATGGAGTCGGTGGCGCATGAGCTGGAGCCCCTGCTGGCGCGGCGCCATCTGCGCCTGGAAAGCCGCCTGGGCGATCGCCCCCTGATGGCCAAGGCCGACCCGCTGCGCTTCCAGCAGGTGATCCGCAATGTGCTGGCCAATGCCATCAAGTTCTCACCCGAGCGCGGCACCATCGAGCTGGAAGCCCGGCTCACGCCCGAGCATGAGGTGCACATCAGCGTGGCCGACCGCGGCCCCGGCATTCCGCCCGAGGAGCTGGACCAGATCTTCGAGGCCTTCATCCAGAGCAGCAACACCAAGGACGGCTCGGGCGGCACCGGCCTGGGCCTGGCCATCTGCCGCAAGATCGTCGAGATCCATGGCGGTCATATCCACGCCGAGAACCGCGAGGGCGGCGGCGCCTGCTTCCACATCGTGCTGCCCCTGCGCCCCGGCGCCGGAGACACGCAGATCAGCACCGTGCTCTGAAGGGCGAGGCCCCTGAGCCCCGGGCGATCAGGGTCGCGGGTCGGCCCCGCGCGGATCGCCCAGATGGCTGCGCAGCCACTGCGCCATCTCCCACTGCACATGGCCCACCGACTCGCGGGCCGTGTAGCCATGGCCTTCGTAAGGCAGGCTCACATAGCGTACCGTGCCGCCCAGACCGGACAGGGCCTGGTAGAGGCGCTCGCTCTGCATGGGGTAGGTGCCGGAGTTGGCATCGGCCTCGCCATGGATCAGCAGCAGGGGTTCCTTGATGCGCTCGGCGTACAGGAAGGGTGAGAGCTTGAGATAGGTCTCGCGCGCGTCCCACAGCGAGCGGCGCTCGCTCTGGAAGCCGAAGGGCGTGAGCGTGCGGTTGTAGGCCCCGCTGCGCGCGATGCCCACCTTGAAGAGCTTGGTATGGGCCAGCAGATTGGCGGCCATGAAGGCGCCGTAGCTGTGCCCGCCGATGGCCAGGCGCTTGGGGTCCACCACGCCCAGCTCCTCGGCCTTGTCGATGATGGCGCGGGCATTCATCGTGATCTGCTCGATGAAGCCGTCGTTCATGCTGCGCTGCTCGCCCACCACGGGCATGGTGGCCTCGTTGAGCACCACGAAGCCCTCCAGGGCCAGCAGCTGCGGGCTGATGCCGGGGAAGCTGGCGAAGCGGCTGGGTGCGCCGCTGAGCTGGCCGGCCACGGTGGCGTCATTGAACTCCAGGGGATAGGCCCAGACCAGGGCCGGGCGGCGCTCGCCCTCCTTGTAGTCCGGCGGCAGATAGAGCCAGAAGGAGAGCTCCACCCCGTCGGCCCGCTTGAAGCTGACCAGCTCGCGCTTGATGCGTCGCAGCTGCGGGCTGGGGTCCTTGATGCGGGTCAGGGCCTGGGGGGCGGCCGCGCCATTGCCGCCCGTACCGAGCTCGCGCAGATAGAGATTGGGGGGCTCCACCGGGCTTTCGCGCTGCAGCAGCCAGCGGCGCTCATCCAGCGGCAGCAGGGGCAGCTCATAAGCCTGCTCGCCCGACTGGAAGAGACGCTGCACGCTGAGGTCTCGGATCGAGAGTCGGTCCACAAAGGGCCGCTCGCCGCGCGGGCCGGCGCCGGCACCGATCATGAAGATCTCGCCCTGGGCCGTGGTCTGCACCACCTGGTGGCCATTGGGCAGGGTGCGCAGCAGGGGCGCACCCGGATGGCGGTAGCGCTCGCGCACCGAGTGCTCGAACAGGGGCTTGCTCTGGCTGCCGCGCAGGGGCAGCAGATAGCTGCGTGTCCAGGCGCGGTTGCGGTCGGTCTCGGTGAGCAGGGCGTGCTGGCCGTCGTCCAGGAAGCGCAGGCGCGTGAAGCGGTGCGGCATGCGCTGCACCTCCAGGGCTTCGCCGCTGTAGGGCGGGTCCAGGCGCATCACCCGGTCGCGAAAGGCCACGCGTGCATTCGGGTTGCCACCGTCCAGGGCCTCCACCCAGTAGACGGCTGCGTCCTTGGTGGGGGAGGCATAGAAGATGCGCGGCCCCGGCAGCGCACCGTCGATGGCCACACCGCTCTTCATGGGCACCTTGGCCAGCTCGCGCAGCACCCGGCCGTCGCGCTGCCGGATTTCCACCACCAGGGGAAAGTCGTCCCAGGTCAGGTGGTAGCTGAAGGGCCGCACCACGCGCTCGGTGAGCAAGGCCTGACCCTGATCGCCCACGCTGCTGACGGCCGAGAACAGGCCCGGCTCGCCCAGGTCGCGGGTCTGGCCGCTGGCCAGGTCCACCAGGGTCAGCTGGGCGCGGGCGTGGTAGTCGAACAAGGCCTCGTCATAGGGCGACTTGAGCAGGTCCGGGTAGGTGCGCTCGGGCGAGGGCCGGCCGCTGCTTTCCTGCACCGCCGGGCTGCTCAGCGGGCGCGGCGGCGCGCCGCGGCGCTTGGGGATGGCCAGCACCACCAGCTCGCGCGGATTGAGCCAGGCCTGCTCGCCCTGGCCCAGGGCATTGTTCAGGCGCAGAAAAGGGATCTGGCGGATCTGGCCGCTGGCGGTATCGCCCACCCAGAGCTCGTTGCTGGCCGGGCCGCGGCGCTCCAGCACGAAGCGCTGGCCGTCCGGCGCCCAGTTGAAGCTGTGGAAGCCGCCGCCGGGCAGCTCCACCACGCGCTCCGGCGCCTCGGGCTGCAGCAGGCTGCGCAGGCGCAGGCGCTGCACCGTGGCCAGGGGCTGGGGCGTGGTGGCCACGGCGTCGAAACGCAGGCCGGCCAGGCGCAGCGTGGGGCGGGCCAGCTCGTCCAGGCTGTTGAAGCGGCGCAGCTCCAGCAGGGCCAGAGTCTGGCGGTCGGGCGCCACCAGCAGGCGCGGCAGGGCCGGTGCGTCCAGGGCTTCGCGCACCGCGGCGGCCGGCTGCTGGTAGCCCGGGGTGGCGGCGACGGCCGGGCCCGCCAGCAGGGGCAGGGTCAGCAGCAGGGCGGACAGGGCGTGGCGAAGCGGCAAAAGCATCAGGCGGGCAGGGCGGGACGCGGCAAATAACGGGCGCGAGGCGCAACCATATCAGGCTCCCGCGCCGATGCCGAAGCACCAGGCCAGGGCGCTGAAGCTCAGAAAGGCCAAGGCCGTGCTGGCCATGATGATGCGGGCCACCCGGCCGTTGTCGGCACCATAGCGCTCGGCCAGCAGGGACACATTGCTGGCGCTGGGCAGGGCGGCCGCCAGGGTCAGCACCATCAGCTGGAAGTCGCTGGGGCCCAGGCCCGCGCGCTGCAGGCCCCAGCCCAGGCCGAAGACCAGGGCCGGGTGCAGGCCCAGCTTGAGGGCGGCCACCGGCAGGTAGAGCGCCGGCGGCGTGCGGCTGTGGGCATGCCGGCCGGCGCGCCAGAGCACGGCGCCGATGGTGAACAGGGCCACGGGCGTGGCGGCGTCGGCCAGCATGCGGATCACCGCGTCCACCGGGCCGGGCGGGCGCAGGCCGGTGATGGAGGCCAGGGCCCCCAGGGCAATGGCCCAGGGCAGGGGGTTGGAGAGCGCACCGCGCAGGGCCTGCCAGGCGGCGGCCCGGGCATTGCCGGCGCCGGCATCATGGGCGCGTGCCAGGGCGATGCACAGGGAGCTGGTCAGAAAGAGATCGGTCAGCACGGTGCAGATCACCGGCCCCGCGGCCGCCGGCCCCAGCAGGGCCACCAGCAGGGGCACGCCCATGAAGCCGGTATTGGGGAAGGCGGCCACCAGGGCGCCGAAGGCAGCGTCCTTGAGCCCCACCCGGGCCGAGAGCGTCAGGCGCAGGGTCAGGCCCACCATCAGCAGGGCACACAGGCCGTAGAGGCCCAGCACGCGCGGGTCCAGCAGCTCCGCCACCCGGGTGTTCATGCCAAAGCGGAACAGCATGCAGGGCAGGGCGAAGAAGAGCACAAAGCCGTTGAGCCCCGGAATGGCGCTCTCCGCCAGCACGCCCTGCCGGGCCGCCAGATAGCCGCACAGCACCAGGGCGAAGAAGGGCAGGGTGACGGCCAGGATCGCTTGCATGGGGGCGCAGTATCGCAACAGCCACCCCGCCCGGACCTGACATGGGCCTGTGCACAAGTTGGCGGTGAACGTGAGCGATTGCGCGTGCCACCCTGTTTTAAGGGGGTGTCCGGCCGCGACGCCGGCGCGGGGAACCCCTAGCATTGCCCGGATTCACTGATGCCCGCGATGCCCGCCGCCCGTTTCTCCGCCTCCTTCCCGGCCCCCGCGCAGGCCGAAGCCACGCCCGCTGGCCAGCTGGTGGCGGGTGATCGCCTGGGTGTCTGGCGCATCGTCCAGCCCCTGCACAGCTGCGACACCGGCCGCTGGTACAAGGTGGTGCACCAGCTGGCCGAGACCGAAGAGGCGGCCCTGCTGGTCTACCACCGCGGCGAGGATGGCCAGGCCATGCTGCTGCGCCTGGCCGAGCAGGTGGGCCCCACGGCCGAGCTGCGCCACCCCGCCATCGCCACCCCGCTGGACAGCGGCCTCACCGCCGGCGACCTGCCCTATCTGGTGATGGCCTGGCCCCAGCTGGGCCAGCCCCTGCTGGGTCCGTCCACCTATGCCCTGCCGCTGCGCCAGCGCCTGGCCCTGCTGCTGCCTCTGTGCGAGGCGCTCAAGTCCGCCCATGAGCAGGGCCTGCTGCTGCGCGAGCTGGACCCTGGCCTGCTGTGGCGGGTGGATGGCGACCAGCTGCGCCTGCTGAGCCTGGGCCTGGCCGAGCTGGGCGAGTCGCCCGACGCTCCGGCCCCGCGCTACGCGCCGGCGGCCCTGCCTTTTGTGGCGCCCGAGCTGCGCGACGGCGCCCAGCCCACCCTCTCCAGCGAAGCCTGGGCCCTGGGCCTGCTGGCCTGCTGGCTGATCAACGGCCGCCAGCCGCGACCCGATGCCAATGGCGTGGTGCGGCCCGCCGCCAGCGCCCTGAGCAGCCTGGGCACGGCCGAACGCTTCAGCCTGGAAGCCCTGCTGCTCAAGGCCATGGCCGATTCGCCCCAGCAGCGCCACCCCTCGGCCCGCGAGCTGGGCGAGGATCTGCGCGCCTGGCTGGCTGGCCAGAATCATTCGGCCCTGAGCCTGATGCCCATGCCCGAGCCGGCCCCGCCGCCGCTGCCCAGCGCCGCCCCGGCGCCGGCCGTCAAGCCGGCCCGCCGCGGCTGGCGCGGCCTGGTGCTGATGGGCGGCCTGGTGCTGCTCACCGTGGGCGCCTGGGCCGCGGCCCACCAGGGCGGCTGGCCGCCCCTGTTCTGAGCTGAGACTCAGGTCTCAGGCCGGCTGCGCGCCGGGCCGCCCCGCTTCCACCCCATAGCGCGCCAGGCTGCTGAGCGGGCTGCTCGCCGACCAAGGATCGTCCACCGTGCGCAGTTCCGCCTCCAGCCGCGTGGCGCTGAGCTTGAAACGGGTGTAGCCGCGCAGGTCGCTGCGGCCCAGGCGGATCTGCGGGTTCCAGGGCAGCACCTTGTCCAGGCGCTCCTGGGCCAGGCCATGGCTGCTGATCGAGGTGCCGCAGAACTCGCTGGCGATGATGGCGGCCTTGGGATCCAGATAGTCGGCCTTGATGTCGGCCACGTAGTTGGCGTGCACATCACCGCTGAGCACCACCGGATTGCGCGCACCGGCTGCCTGCATGCCCGCCAGCAGGCGGCTGCGCGCCGCGGGATAGCCGTCCCAGCCATCGGTCCAGTGCCGGCCCGGGCCTTCGGCCGGGTCCTGCCAGTTCATGCGTGCCATCAGGGTCTGCTGGGCCAGCAGATTCCAGGGGCGCTGGGCATCCCAGCGCTGGCGCAGCCAGTCTTCCTGGGCTGCACCCAGCAGGCTGCGGCGCGGGTCCAGCAAGGCCTCGCAGTCCTTGAGGTCCACGGTGTTGGAGCCGCCGCGGCCCGGCTTGGGGCAGGCCTGGGGATCGCGCCACTGGCGGTCGTCCAGGGTGATGATGCGGGCCAGGCCGCCCCAGTCGTAGCTGGCGTGGATGCGCATGTCCGGCCCCTGCGGCCGGGCCGACCTGGGAAAGGGCTGGTGCTCCCAGTAGGCCTGGGCCGCGGCGGCGCGGCGACGCAGAAAGGCGGCCTCGGGCTCCAGGGTCTGGGACTGGGCGCCGGCCCAGTCGTTCTCCACCTCGTGGTCGTCCCAGGTCAGGATCCAGGGCGCGGCGGCATGGGCGGCCTGCAGCTGCGGGTCGCGTTTGTACTGGGCATAGCGCTGGCGGTAGTCCTCCAGGCTGCGGCAGGGCCCTCCCATGTGGCGGCGGCGCGCGCGGCTGTCGGCCGGGGTGGCGGTCTCGTAGATGTAGTCGCCCAGGAAGAGCACCAGGTCCAGCTCCTGCTCGGCCACCTCGCGCCAGGCGGCGTATTCGCCATGGTCCCAGCGCTGGCAGGAGGCGATGACGAAGCGCAGGCTCTCGCCGGCGGCCTCGGGCGCCGGGGCGGTGCGGGTGCGACCCACGGGGCTGCGCTGGCCCAGGGCGGCAAAACGGTACCAGTACCAGCGCCCCGGGCGCAGGCCCGCGGGTTCGGCGTGCACGCTGTGCGCCTCGGCGGCGCTGGCGCGCTCGCTGCCGCGCGCCACGATGCGGCGGAACTGCTCGTCCTCGGCCAGCTCCCAGTGCACCGTGACCTCGGCGGGCAGCTGCTCGGCCATCAGCCGGGTCCACAGCACCAGGCCGCCCGGCGTGGGGCAGCCCGAGGCCACGCCCAGGGGGAAGAGGGCTTCGGCTGCGGCATCGGCATGGCGCAGCAACAGGGCCGGCGCGGCACCGGCGGCCAGGGCCGCCTGCAGCAGGCGGCGACGGGTGGGGTGGGAGAAGCGATCCATCGCGCCAGCTTAGTCGGGAATCCTGACGTTCCAGCGGCGCGCCAGCTCGCGCAGCTCGCCGCGGGTGCGCATCTCGCTCATGGCCTGGTCCAGGGCCTCGCGCAAGGCCTGACCCTGGGCATTGCGCGTGAAGGCGAAATGCCCGCGCAGCTGGCCCAGGGGCGGGCCGAGCACGCGCAGCTCGCCGGCCAGGCCCAGCTGGCGCAGCACGGGCTCGGTGTTGCGCTCATTGCTGGCCAGCAGGTCCAGCCGGTCCAGGCGCAGCATCTGCAGGCCCGTGGCCACATCGCGCACCGTGCCCGGCCTCAGGCGGGGGCGCTCCCGCTCCACGCCCTCGCCATAGGCCCAGCCCTGCACCAGGCCGATGCGCAGGCCGGCCAGCTCGGCCAGCTCGCCGCGCCAGGGGAGCTCGCGCTCGCGGCGGGCGTAGAAGACCAGCGCGTCCTCGTAGAAGGCCTGGGGCGAAAACAGGAAGCGCTGCTCGCGCTCGGGCGTGCGGTAGGGTCCCATCAGGATGTCGGCCTGACCCGACTCCACCATGGCCTGCGCGCGCAGCCAGGGGTAGAACTCGAAGCGCAGGCCCTGGCGGGCGAAGGCGCGGCGCAGCAGGTCCACCCCCAGGCCGGCGGGGCCGCTCTCGTCCTGCTCGTAGATGCGCGGGAAGACCGTGCCCACCACCAGCAGCTCGCGCGGGCCGGTGGCCCCGGCCGGGGGCAGGCCGGTCAGCAAGATCAGCGGGAACAACAGCGGTAGCAGCCGCAGGCTGCGGACACGTCTCAGCATGGGCCGAACGGGCTGTGGCGGAACCGGCACTGTAGCGGCTTGGATGCGACTTGCTTGGCTATCATGCGTCGACCCGCGCGGCGCTGATGCCGCCGCGTCTTCCTGCTGCCGCATGACCCTTCTGCGCCCCCAAGTTCCCAAGCAGTGGCTGGCCCTGGTGCTGGCCTTGATCTGCCTCCTGGCCGGCCTGGGTCTGGCCCTGCACTATCCGCTGATGCCCGGCCTGAGCGCGGCGCTGTACCTGGGCCTGGCGGGCCTGGGTTTCGCGGCCTGGCAGAGCCTGCCCCTGCTGGCACCGGCCCTGCTGCCCCTGATCGGCCTGGCCCCCTGGAGCGGCTGGATCACGTTTGAGGAAGGCGATCTGCTGATGCTGGCCCTGGCCGCCGGGGCCTACGGTGCCCTGGCCCTGGGTGGACCGCTGGCGCGGGTGCCGGCCTGGCAGCGCACCCTGGCCTGGCGCGGCTGGGCCCGGCTGCTGCTGGCCTTGTTCACGCTCTCGCTGGGCGTGGCGGCCCTGCGCGGCGTGCTGGATGCCGGCGGCTGGCGCTGGGGCTGGTGGCAGGGCTACCAGGAGCCCATGAACAGCCTGCGCGGCCTCAAGAGCTTTGCCCTGCTGCTGCTGATGCTGCCGCTGTGGCGGGCCGCGGCTGACGGGCGGCCGCGCCGCCTGCGCCTGCTGGGCCTGGCCCTGGCCCTGGCTCTGGCCGGCGTGGGTCTGGCGGCGCTGTGGGAGCGCTACGCCTTCACGGGCCTGCTGAACTTCAGCACCGACTACCGCACCGTGGCCCTGTTCTGGGAAGCCCATGTGGGCGGTGCGCCGCTGGACGGCAGCGTGGCCCTGTGCCTGCCCTTCGTGCTGGTGTGGCTGCTGCGCGAGCGCCAGCCCTGGCGCTTCATCGCCCTGCTGGGCCTGCTGCTGCTGGGGGCCTACACGGTGCTCAGCAGCTTCTCGCGCGGGCTCTATCTGGCGGCACCTCTGGGCCTGGGCCTGTGCTGGTGGCTGCAGTCGCGCCAGCATCCGCTGCCGCCCCGCGCCGGGCAGACCGCCGCCACCCGCTGGTCGCAGCGCGGCCTGCTGCTGGCGGTGCTGGCCGGCTTCGGCCTGGCCGCCCTGCCGCTGTTCCAGGCCGGGGGCTACCGCTGCCTGCTGGCCCTGGCGGGCAGTGCCCTGTTGCTGCTGCAGATGCCGCGGCTGTGGCAGCGCCAGACCCGCGCCCAGCGCCTGATCGCCCTGCTGCTGGCCCTGATGGCGGCGGCCCTGCTCGGGGCCCTGGGCTGGGCCCTGGTCCAGCATGTGCCCAAGCTGGCCTACGCGGTGGACGCCCTGGTGGTGCTGGGCGGCGCGGCCCTGGCCCTGCGCTGGCGCCGTGGCGCGCAGCGCAACACCCAGGCCTGCCTGCTGGCGGCCGCGCTGTTCATGAGCCTGGCCTGCGTGGTGCTGGTGGCCGGGCAGTGGAGCGGCCCCGAGGTGCTGAGCGAGGCCCTGCTGCCGGTGCTGGCCCTGGCGCTGGCCTGGCTGGTGCTGCAGCTCACGCCCGGCGAGACGGCGGACTGGCTGCCCGCCCTGTCCTGGCGCAGCAAGGGTCTGATGTGGACCCTGTGCCTGCTGGCCGCTGCCACCGTGGGCCTGGCCCTGGGCGGGGCCTATGCCGGCGAGCGCGCCGCCACCAGCCAGCGCGATCTGCAGGCGCGTCTGGCGCACTGGCGCCTGGGTCTGTCCCTGCTGGAGACGCCGGGGGACTGGCTGCTGGGCCGCGGCGCGGGCCGCTTTGCCGCGAGCTATTTCTACGCCGCTCCGCCCAAGGCTCAGGTGGGGGACTACCGCCTGCACGAGGCCGAGGGCGGCGAGCCCGCCTTTCTGCGCCTGAGCGGGGGCAAGCATGTGCTGGGCTGGGGCGAGCTGTTCCGCATCAGCCAGCGTATCGAGGCGCCGGCAGCCGGAACGCCCCTGCATATGGATCTGCGCCTGCGCGCCGAGCAGGACGCGCAGCTGCATCTGGAGGTCTGCGACAAGCACCTGCTCTACAACGGCGACTGCGTGGTGCGCAGCGTGGCGCTGCGGGCCCAGCCCGGCCAGTGGCAGAGCCTGGGCGTGGATCTGGGCAAGGCTCCCGCTCTGGGCCAGGGCCTGCGGCCCGTGGTGTTCTCGGTGGCCCTGGACAGCCCGGGCGCGCGCCTGGACCTGGGCCAGCTCTCGCTGCGCGCGGCCGCTGGCCCCGAGCTGCTGGCCAACGGGGATTTCTCGCGCGGCCTGGCCCACTGGTTCAGCTCCAGCGACCACCACCACATGCCCTGGCATATGAAGAGCCTGCCCCTGCATGTGCTGTTCGAGCAGGGCCTGCTGGGCCTGCTGCTGTGCTCGGGCATGGTGCTGGCCGCGCTGTGGCGCTGCAGCGTCGGCCGGGGCCGGGGGCATGAGCTCGCGCCGGCGGTGGCCGGCGGCCTGCTGGGCTTTGTGGTGGTGGGCCTGTTCGACAGCCTGATCGACGCGCCGCGCCTGGCCTTCCTCTTCTACGCCGTGGTGGTGCTGGGCCTGGGCCTGCGCAGCCCGGCCACGCCGCCGCAGCCGGCGCGAAAGTCCTAGCACATCCTGGCCGACGGCGGCTCGCTATCATGCGCGCCCCTGCCCCCTGATTTGCCATGGCCAAAGCCTCCCACTCCCTGAACCCCGCCCAGTCCGAGGCGGTCCACCATCTGCACGGTCCCTGCCTGGTGATCGCGGGAGCCGGCTCGGGCAAGACCAGCGTGATCACGCAGAAGCTGGCGCGTCTGCTGCAGGCCGGCTACCAGGCCAAGAACATCGCGGCCATCACCTTCACCAACAAGGCGGCCCAGGAAATGCGCGAACGCGCCAAGGGCCTGATCGGGCCGCGTGCCGCCAAGGACCTGGTGATCGCCACCTTCCACAGCCTGGGCGTGCGCATCCTGCGCAGCGAGGGCACGCGCGTGGGGCTGAAGGAGCAGTTCTCCATCCTGGACAGCGACGATGTGCTGGGCGTGCTGCGCGACGCCGGCGGCACGGTGGATGCCAAGCAGGCCCAGCGCTGGCAATGGACCATCTCGCTGTGGAAGAACCAGAACCTGAACGCCCGCCAGGCCCTGGCCATTGCCAAGGACGATGACGAGCGCGCCGCCGCCATCGTGATGGAGCGCTACCAGGAGCGCCTGGCCGCCTACCAGGCGGTGGACTTTGACGACCTGATCTCCCTGCCGCTGCGCCTTTTTCAGGACGATGCCGAGGCGCGCGGCAAGTGGCAGGATCTGCTGCGCTATGTGCTGGTGGACGAGTACCAGGACACCAACTCCGTGCAGTACGAGTTGCTCAAGCAACTGGTGGGGGACCGCGGCATGTTCACCGCCGTGGGGGACGACGACCAGAGCATCTACGGCTGGCGCGGCGCCACCATCGAGAACCTCAAGCGCCTGCCGGTGGACTACCCCAATCTCAAGGTGATTCCGTTGGAGCAGAACTACCGCTCCACCGGCGCCATCCTGCGCGCGGCCAACAATGTGATCGGCTCCAACCCCAAGCTCTTTCCCAAGACCTTGTGGAGCGAGTTCGGCGAGGGCGAACCCGTCAGCCTGATCGAGAGCGACGGCGAGGAGCACGAGGCCGAGCGCGCCGTGGCCCGCATCCAGGCCATACGCGCCAACGGCGGCACCGTCAGCGGTGGCGGCGAGGGCGTGGCGGCAGTGAACTTCAGCGACTTCGCCATCCTCTACCGCGCCAACCACCAGGCCCGCATGTTCGAGCAGGCCCTGCGCCGCGCCCAGATCCCCTACAAGGTCTCGGGCGGCCAGAGCTTCTTCGACCGCGCCGAGATCAAGGACCTGTGCGCCTGGCTGCGCCTGCTGGTGAACCAGGACGACGACCCCGCCTTCCTGCGCGCCGTCACCACGCCCAAGCGCGGCATCGGCCACCAGACCCTGGCAGCGCTGAGCCAGTTCTCGGGGCGCTGGAAGTGCAGCATGTTCGAGGCCCTGTTCGCCGAGAGCCTGGGCACCGCGCTCTCGGCCAAGGCCATAGGCTCCCTGCACGAGTTCGGCCGCTACCTCAACGACCTGGAGTACCGCGCCCGCCACACCGTGGGTGCCGAGGAGGCCAAGGTGCTGCTGATGGAGTGGCTCTCGGACATCGGCTACGAGCAGCACCTGCTGGACAGCGAGGAGAACGAGAAGGTGGCCACGGCCCGCTGGGGCAATGTGCTGGACTTCATCGACTGGGTGGCCAAGCGCTGCGGTGGCGAGATCACGCAGGACGGCGGCGCCACCTTCGAGGAACCCAAGAAATCGGTGCTGGAAGTGGCTCAGACCATCAGCGTCATCCTCTCCCTGGCCGAGCGCGGCGACGAGCAGGACCAGGTGGTGCTTACCACCCTGCACGCCAGCAAGGGCCTGGAATGGCCCCATGTCTTCCTGGCCGGCGTCAACGAGGGCCTGCTGCCCTTCAAGACCGATGACGAGGACATGACGCCCCAGCGCCTGGAGGAAGAGCGCCGCCTGATGTATGTGGGCATCACCCGCGCGCGCAAGACCCTGGCCGTGTCCACCTTGCGCCGCCGCAAGAAGGGCCGCGAGACCGTGATGGGCGTACCCAGCCGCTTCATCAACGAGATGAAGCTGAACGAGGGCGGCGGCCCCAAGGAAGACCCGCGCGAGAAGCTCAAACGCATGCGCGAGCAGCTGGCTGCCAAGGCGGCGGCGAGCGCGGCGGCGCAGAAGCAAGGGGAGTGAGCCGCTCCGTGCTGGGGCGGGCGGTCCCGTCAGTAGTCCCAGCTCATGGGATCGCCGCCGGCCGGAAAGAACAGCACGCGGTCGCGGCTTGCTTTGCAGACGCAGTTCACCGACTGCAATGGCTGCACGCCCGTGAAGACGGCTGGCTCAAGCACTGCTGCGCAATGTGATCCCGGGTCCCGCACCGATTCGTAGCGAATCCATTCGCAGTCATGCTGCCTGGCGGCCGCCGCGAGTGCCTGAGTGCCCGTGTAGTCCGACGGATGGACCCAGACCTCGCGCTGGGTGATCCAGGGGGCAGACATGAGGTCGACGGCTCGGCCGGAGACCATGGCCTCGTAGAAGACATGCGTGGTTCTGAGCCCATCCTTGTCCTTGGCCAGGCCTGCCGAGTCTTTGACGAAACGCATGCGCCAGTACGCCAGCTCCGCGCATGCGGTCCTCAGGCTGGAGGCTCCATACCAGATGCCCTTCTCGCCTGACGAGCGAAAACGCGTCGGTGTAGGAGAAAAATACCTAAACGGCGTGCTGAGCAGGTAATGCAGGCCGTCTGTTCCTGCGGGCAGTGGGGGCTTGGACTCTTCCAGCATCGCTTCGAGAGCTGCGCACTCTTCGGCGGTATCGGTCAGGCGCACCTTCTCGACCGTGTACTTCTCTTCGACCCCTCGCCACATCGGTTCGGCGATGCTCCGGACCGAGTCAAACCATGCTGACTGCCAAGTGTTGTTCTCTGCTGACTCTGCCTGCACGTCGGCCCTCCTTTTCGGGGGGGATTGTGCGTTAGAGCGGGGCCCTCATCCCGTCCAGGTAGGAAAGCGTACGGACCAGCCCGTCGGGCTTTTTGATCAGCTCCGCAGGGACACCGTTGAGCGCCTTGTTGTGCGAGCTCATCCAAAGCCTGTATTTGCGATCGTCAGAGCCGACAAGGGCGCTCAGCGAGCGAAAAACACGCACCAGCAGCAGCGCGAGTTCACCCTCTTTGCTCTGCGGATCAATGCCCCGCTCGCCGCGGTTGATGCGCGAGATCGTGGGCTCGCTCAGACCTACGACTTGGGACAGTGCCTTGCCGGACAGCCCCAGCACATCCGCGGCGCGCTGAACAGCCTTTCCAAGGACCATGGAGCGATCGAGCTTAGGAACGGCGTTGGCTTGCATTTCAGGCACCTCCGGCAGTGTTCGGCGATGGTGCTATGCCTTCGCCATTTCTATGGAAATAAATGTATTACGGAATTGATTTTTTTGACAGCGCTTTTGTGTAAAACCCGTCGATTGGGTGGGTGAACTCGCTTAGCATGAACCCCGGTCCGGCGCCATTGCCGGCCACGTCGCTCGGACGGTTCCGGGCGCTTACGTGAGACACACCACCATGACTTCTGCCTCCGGCAGCAAGCGCCGCTTCGCGCGCATCGATCGCCTGCCTCCCTACGTCTTCAACATCACCGCCGAGCTCAAGCTGGCGGCGCGGCGACGCGGCGAGGACATCATCGACATGAGCATGGGCAACCCCGACGGGGCCACGCCGCCGCACATCGTCGCCAAGCTCAACGAGGTCGCGCAGCGGCCCGATACCCACGGCTACTCGGCCAGCAAGGGCATCCCGCGCCTGCGCCGCGCCATCTCGCACTGGTACGAGCGCCGCTACGGCGTGACCATCGATCCGGACAGCGAGGCCATCGTCACCATCGGCTCCAAGGAGGGCCTGGCCCACCTGATGCTGGCCACCCTGGACCGCGGCGACACGGTGCTGGTGCCCGACCCCAGCTACCCCATCCACATCTACGGCGCGGTGATCGCCGGCGCCGATATCCGCGCCATCCCGGTGAGCAGCGAGGTGGACTTCTTCACCGAGCTGGAGAAGACCATACGCGGCAGCTATCCCAAGCCCAAGATGATGGTCTTCGGCTTCCCCTCGAACCCGACCGCGCAATGCGTGGACCTCGCCTTCTTCGAGCGCGTGGTTGCGCTGGCCAAGAAGCACGACATCCTGGTGGTGCACGACCTGGCCTATGCCGACATCGTGTTCGACGGCTACCAGGCCCCGTCCATCATGCAGGTGCCCGGCGCCAAGGACGTGGCGGTGGAGTTCTTCACCCTGAGCAAGAGCTACAACATGGCCGGCTGGCGTGTGGGCTTCATGGTGGGCAATGCCGATCTGGTGGCCGCGCTGGCCCGCATCAAGAGCTATCACGACTACGGCACCTTCACGCCCCTGCAGGTGGCGGCCATCGCCGCGCTGGAGGGCGATCAACACTGCGTGAGCGAGATCGCCGCCAGCTACCAGCGCCGCCGCGATGTGCTGCACAAGGGTCTCAACGAGGCGGGCTGGGCCGTGGACCTGCCCAAGGCCAGCATGTACATCTGGGCGCCCATTCCCGAGCCCTACCGCGCCCTGGGCTCGCTGGAGTTCGCGCGCCAGCTGCTGGAAAAGGCCAAGGTCTGCGTCTCGCCGGGCATCGGCTTCGGCGACCATGGCGACGGTCATGTGCGCTTCGCCCTGATCGAGAACGAGTCGCGCATCCGCCAGGCGGTGCGCGGCATCAAGGCCATGTTCAAGGCGGACGGGCTGATCAAGGCCTGACCCCCGCAGGGTCAGCGGGTCGGGGGTGACCCGGCCCGGCAGAAGCTTATGGGGATTGGGTATTTGCCCGTCTCCCCGTTAGCGGGCAGTATTCAGGGTTTTCCACGAGACCTACCCCGGAAACCGCCATGCCACGCCCCTTGCGTACCTTTGCCATCGCCGCCCTGCTGGCCATGTCGGGCACGGCCGCCGTCGTGCAGGCCAAGCCCCTGCGCTGGTCCAGCCAGGGCGATGTGCAGAGCTTCGACCCCCATGCCTACAACAGCGCGCTGAACAACCAGTTTAACGCCTTTGTCTACGAGGGCCTGGTGGCCTATGACCAGGCCTTCACCATCGAACCGGCCCTGGCCTCCAAATGGACCCAGGTGGAGCCCACGCGCTGGCGCTTCGAGCTGCGGCCCAATGTGAAGTTCCACGACGGCACGCCGCTGACGGCCGATGATGTGGTCTTCTCCTTCGAGCGCGCCCTGGCGCCCAGCTCCAACTTCAAGGTGCTGCTGCAGGGTGTGACGGGCGTGAAGAAGCTCTCGCCCTCCAGCGTGGAGATCCAGCTCTCGGCGCCCAATCCGGTGCTGCTGCGCCAGATCACCGGCGTGCGCATCATGTCCAAGGCCTGGGCGAGCAAGCACAAGATCGAGCAGCCGCAGAACTTCGCGCAGAAGGAAGAGACCTATGCGGTGCGCAATGCCAATGGCACCGGCCCCTTTGTGCTCAAGAGCAGCCAGCCCGGCGTCAAGACCGAGCTGGTGGCCAATCCGAACTGGTGGGGCAAGCTGCAGGGCAATGTGAGCCAGATCGTCTACACGCCCATCGGCTCCGACGCCACCCGCCTGGCGGCCCTGCTCTCGGGCGAGCTGGACTTCGTGCTCGACCCCGCGCCGCAGGACGTGCCCAAGCTGCGCAACACCCCGGGCGTGAAGATCATCGAGGGCGCGGAGTTCCGCACCATCTTCCTGGGCCTGGACCAGGCCAGCGAGGAACTCTCCAGCAGCAATATCAAGGGCCGCAATCCCTTCAAGGACCTGCGCGTGCGCCAGGCCCTGTACCAGGCCATCGACATCGAGACGCTCAAGCGCGTGACCATGCGCGGCCTCGCCCAGCCGGCCGGCTCTCTGGTCGCGCCCCAGGCCGATGGCTGGACGGCCGAGGGCGACCGCCGCCTGCCCTTCGACCTGGCCCGCGCCAAGGCCTTGCTCACCGAAGCCGGCTACCCCGAGGGCTTCTCCGTGCAGCTGGACTGCCCGAATGACCGCTACGTCAATGACGAGGAAATCTGCAAGGCCCTGACCGCCATGTGGGCCAAGCTGGGCGTGCAGGCCAAGCTGGTGAGCCAGGGCTCCAGCGTCTACTTCCCCAAGCTGCAGCGCAAGGAAAGCAATCTGCATCTGCTGGGCTGGGGCGTGGCTACTTTTGACGCGCTCTATTCCCTGCAAGCCCTGGTGCACAGCCCCGTGGGCGCCGATGGCAGCTGGAACTACGGCCGCTACGCCAACCCCAAGCTGGACGCCCTGATCGACGCCTCCAAGGTGGAAGGCGATGTGGCCAAGCGCCGCGGCCAGCTGCGCGAGGCGCTGAAGATCGTGCAGGACGATGTGGCCGTGATCCCGCTGCACCATCAGGTCATCCCCTGGGCCGCGCGCAGCAATGTGCAGGTGGTGCACCGCGCCAACAACCACATCGATGTGCGCTGGATCCGCATTGATTGACCCACCCCCTACCGGCTTCGCCGCCCCCCTCAAGGGGGCAGCTCCGACCGCCCGGCAGAGCCGGATCGGCTGAGCTCGCTGAGTTAACAGCCTGACGAGGCTTCTTCGGGCGAACCATGAGGGGAGTGCGGCCCCGCTTCTGCCAAGATGCGCCGCCATGGCTTTTGCTCCCTCCACGGTCCTGCTGGCCGCGCTGACCTTCTGCAGCGCGGCCTTTGCCATTTTTGCCAGCCTCACGGACCAGGCCTGGCTGCTGTGGATCAGCAAGCCGCTGACCACGGTGCTGATCCTGGCCTATGCCTGGCCGCGCGGTCGCGGTGAGGCGCAGCAGGCCCGCGCCCGGCCCTGGGTGCTGGGCGGCCTGCTGGCCTCGCTGGCCGGGGATGTGGCCCTGATGTGGCCGGGCGAGGGCTTCTTCATCGCCGGCCTGCTGAGCTTTCTGCTGGCGCATTTGGCCTATCTGCGCGCCTTCACCCGCGTGCGCCGTCTGGCGGCCTGGCCGCCGGCCTTTGTGGTCTACGCCCTGCTGGCCGGCGCCGTGCTGAGCCAGCTCTGGCCCGGTGTGCCGGCCGATCTGCGCCTGCCGGTGATCGCCTATGTGCTGTGCCTGGCCGCCATGGGCGCGCAGGCGGCCGTGCTGTGGCACGGCGGCGCGGCGCATGGCCGCCGCCTGGCCCTGGGCGGTCTGCTCTTCGTGCTCTCGGACGCGCTGCTGGCCACCAACAAGTTCGCCGGCCCCTTATCCGCAGCCGCGCTCTGGGTGCTGTCCAGCTACTGGGCGGCGCAGTGGTGCATTGCCGGCTGGTTGCTGCCGGCCGATGTGCCCGCCGAAGATCAGCCGGCGTCGCCCGCGCTTTCGCGCAGCTTGCGGTAGAGCGTGTTGCGGCTGATGCCCAGGCGGCGCGCCGCCTCGGACATATTCCCCTTGCAGTCGCTCAGCACCTGCTCGATCTGGCGCCGGGCCTGGGCGCGCAGGCCGTCCTCCAGGGGGGCAGAAACCTGGGGCGCTGAAGACGCCAGGGCCTGCAGCTCCTCCTGCAGATCGTCGGGCAGATGGGCGTGCGTGAGGCATTCGCCCTCGGCCTCGCCCAGCAGGGCGCAGGCGGTGCGCAGGGCATTGGCCAGCTGGCGCAGATTGCCCGGCCAGCGGTAGCGCGCGAAATCCGCCAGCAGGGCGGGGCTCAGGTGCAGGCCCGGGCGCTCGGGAGCCAGGTCTTGCAGCAGGCCCTGCACCAGGGCCGGCAGGTCCTGGCGCTCGCGCAGCGGTGGCAGGCGCAGGGCCAGGCCGTTGAGGCGGTAGTACAGATCTTCGCGGAAGCGGCCCGCGGCCACCTCCTCGCGCAGCTTGCGGTGGGTGGCGCAGACCAGGGCGAAGTCCAGGTCCACCGGTGCGCCGCCGCCCAGGGGCTGGACCTGGCGCTCCTGCAGCACGCGCAGCAACCGCGCCTGCAGGGCCAGGGGCATGTCGCCGATCTCGTCCAGAAACAGCGTGCCGCCCTGGGCCTCGCGCAGGCGGCCGGGCGCGCCCTCGCGCGCCGCCCCGGTGAAGGCGCCGCCGCGGTAGCCGAAGAGCTCGGCCTCGATCAGGCCCTCGGGCAGGGCGGCGCAGTTGAGCGCCACAAAGGGCTTGCCGCGGCGCGGCCCGCTCTCGTGGCAGGCGCGGGCGAAGAGCTCCTTGCCCACGCCGGACTCGCCCTGCAGCAGCAGGGCAATCGGCTTGTCCAGCACGCGGCGGGCGCGCTCGATCTGGGCCTGCAGTGCGGCGTCGCCACGGTCCAGCCCTGCCAGGGCATCGCGCGGCGCGGCCGCAGGGGCTGCCGCAGCCAGGGTCAGGGCGCTGCGCCCGGGCTCCAGGCGCAGCCAGAGGCTGCGGCCCTCGGTCAGGGGCCGGCGCTGCGGCGCGCGGCCCGCCGCCAGCAGTTCGCGCAGCTCGCAGCCCAGGGCCTGGGCCAGGGGCAGGGCGCCGATGGCGCTGCGCGGCAGGCCCAGCAGCTCCAGGGCGGCCGTGTTGGCGCCGATGATCCAGCCGTCTTCCGAGAGCGCCAGCAGGCCCTCGGCCACCGTGCCCAGGCCCTCGGCATGGGCGTGCAGGCGCAGGCGCAGCTCGCTGCCGTGGCGGGCTTCGAAGAGCTGGTGCTCGATCATGCGCGTGGCCGAACGCACCAGGCCCAGGGTGTGGCGGTGGTAGCCGCGCTGCTCGCCCGAGATGTCCAGCACGCCCAGCAGGCGCCCGCTGGGGTCGGCGATGGGGGCGGCTGCGCAGGTCAGAAAGGCATTGCGCTCCAGATAGTGCTCGGCCCCGTGCACCACCACGGCCTGGCCGTCCGCCAGGGCGGTGCCGATGGCATTGGTGCCGCGCCACTGCTCATGCCAGATGGCGCCGGGGCGCAGGGCCACGCGGGCGGCCTTGTCGGCAAAGCCGCCGTCGCCCAGGGCGTGCAGCAGCATGCCCTGGGCATCGGCCAGCAGCACCAGGTTCTCGCTATCGCGGATCTGCTCGAACAGGAACTCCATCACCGGCCGGGCCTGGGCCACCAGGGCGCGGCGGTGCTCCAGCGCGCGCGCCAGCTGCTGGGCCGAGGCATGCGGGGCGCCGGGGGTGCGCACATCGGGGCGCAGGCCGAAGTCCAGGCTGCGCCGCCAGCTGGCCTGCAGGCGCGCATCCAGCGCCAGGCCGCTGGGCAGCTCGCCCTGGGCCAGCCACTGGCGCCGCGCCTCGCGCAGCTGGGGCATGGTGGGCCGCGGGCTCGCGGGAAGAGGGCTGCTGTGGCGGCTGGCGCTCATGGATCTGTCTCCGGCTGGGCTGCGTCATGGCGCGGCCTCGTGGGGTGTGGCGGGCCAAGTTAGCAGCCGGGCGGGCCCTGCCAAGCGTTTGAGCAGGATTTGCCACCCCGGCTGCGCCATTTCGTGACAGTGACATCACGCCGGCCCGGCCCTGGCGCAGTGTGGGCCGCTGCGCTGACGGTTTTCTTGCGGCTTTCCAGGCCCTGGGCGCTGAATCCGGCCCTGGCACGGTCTTCGCAAAGTCGGGCAGCAGAGCGCCCTGGCGCGCTCGCATCCCCAAGCCAAGACATCCACGGAGACAAGCCCCCATGATCTACGCCGCCCCGCACAGCCCCGAGGCCCGCATCGCCTACAAGCCGCGCTACGACAACTTCATCAACGGGCGCTTTGTGGCGCCGCTCAAGGGCCAGTATTTCGACGTGATCTCGCCCATCAACGGCCGGGTCTACACCCAGGTCGCTCGCTCCGACGCCGCCGACATCGAGCTTGCGCTGGATGCCGCTCACGCCGCAAAGGACAAGTGGGGCCGCGCCTCGACGACCGAGCGCTCCAACATCCTCATGAAGATCGCCCAGCGAATGGAGGACAATCTCGACCTCCTGGCACGGGCCGAGACCTGGGACAACGGCAAGCCGCTGCGCGAGACGCTCGCCGCCGACATTCCGCTCGCCATCGACCATTTCCGCTATTTCGCCGCCTGCGTTCGCGCCCAGGAAGGCACGATCGGCGAGGTGGATCACAACACGATCGCCTATCATTTCCACGAGCCGCTCGGTGTCGTCGGCCAGATCATCCCCTGGAACTTCCCGATCCTGATGGCCGCCTGGAAACTCGCTCCGGCGCTCGCCGCCGGCAATTGCGTGGTGCTGAAGCCGGCCGAGCAGACGCCGTCGTCGATCCTCGTCTGGGCCGAGCTCATCGGCGACCTGCTGCCGCCGGGCGTGCTCAACATCGTCAACGGTTTCGGCCTCGAGGCCGGAAAGCCGCTGGCTTCCAATCCGCGCATCGCCAAGATCGCCTTTACCGGCGAGACGACGACCGGCCGGCTGATCATGCAATATGCCAGCCAGAACCTCATTCCGGTCACGCTGGAACTCGGCGGCAAGTCGCCGAACATCTTCTTCGCCGACGTCATGAACGAGGACGACGACTATCTCGACAAGGCGCTCGAGGGGTTTGCGATGTTCGCGCTGAACCAGGGGGAGGTCTGCACCTGCCCGAGCCGCGCGCTGGTGCATGAGAAGATCTACGACCGCTTCATGGAAAAGGCCGTCCGGCGCGTCGAGAAGATCGTGCAGGGCAACCCGCTCGACACCGCCACCATGATCGGCGCGCAGGCCTCTTCCGAGCAGCTCGAGAAGATCCTCTCCTATATCGACATCGGCCGGCAGGAGGGCGCGGAAGTGCTGACGGGCGGCGGCCGCAACGATCTCGGCGGCGATCTTGCGGGCGGCTATTACGTCAAGCCGACGGTCTTCCGCGGTCATAACAAGATGCGCATCTTCCAGGAAGAGATCTTCGGGCCGGTCGTCTCGGTCACGACCTTCAAGGACGATGCGGAGGCGCTCGCCATCGCCAACGACACGCTCTACGGTCTCGGCGCCGGCGTGTGGAGCCGCGATGCCAACCGCTGCTACCATTTCGGCCGCGACATCCAGGCCGGCCGCGTCTGGACCAACTGCTACCATGCCTATCCGGCGCATGCCGCCTTCGGCGGCTACAAGCAGTCCGGCATCGGTCGCGAAACGCACAAGATGATGCTCGACCACTACCAGCAGACCAAGAACATGCTGGTCAGCTACTCTCCCAAGGCGCTCGGCTTCTTCTGAGCGGTCCTGCCTGGCGCCGGCTGAGTCGGGATCAGCCCCGATTCCGCCGGCGGCGAATCCTGCTAGCGTCGCCCCTGGTACTCACGAGCTATATCAAGTGCTTCAGAAGCACTGTATCCAGGGAGGAAAAACATGAAGACTCTGATCGTGCCGCTGGCGGCCTTGCTGCTTGGCGCTTGTGCCTCGACTCCGGAACCGGAGGCAGGAGCCTCGCGCGTGGCAAGTGCGTCCGCCGGGACGGGTGAGCTGGTCTGCGAGTACACGGCGAGGACCGGCACCACCATTCCCAGCAAGCGGTGCTTCACGGCGGATCAGCGCGATGCCGCCCGCCAGGCCGCCAAGGACTTGCAAGATACCCTGCCAGGTAATGCTCCGACGGATTCTTCGGCGCGTAAATAGTCAGGGGGTCTCAGCCCCCAGTCCCCACTGCTTCCTCAGCGCCTGCAGCCGCCCCTCCTCGCGCAGCTGCTCCAGGGCTCGCTGGAGGCGGCGCAGCACGGCCGGGTCGAGTTGCGCCCGTGCCAGCACCTGGATGGGGGCCCGCTCCAGCAGAGTTGGGGTCTGATCGCGCAGCCATGGTGGCACGCCCGGCTCGCGCTGCAGGGCGTGCTGGATGGCGTCGCGCGCGGCGCACAGGCCTTGCAGGCGCCCGGCCTCGCCCATGCGCAGACCCTGCTCCAGGCTGGCCAGCTCCACAAAGTCGGGCTGCACCGCCTGCAAGGCCTGGCAGCCGCCGCGCAGCCGGCCCACCTTGAGGCCGCGCCAGTGAGCGGCCTGACTGCGCGGCGCCATGCCGCCCAGGGGCCAGACCACCAGCTCCAGATGGCCCAGGGTGCCCACGATCTGGGCCTGGGGCGGCAGGCCGTCCTGGGCGGTCTGCAGCCCCACGGTCAGGTCGGTGCGTTCCAGGTTGAGCAGATGGGTGGTGCGGGCGAAGGGCTGGACGCTGTATTCCAGTCCCAGGCCGCTGCGCCGGGCCAGTTCACGGAAGACGGCGACGTAAAGCCCTTCGGGCCGGCCCTGCTCGTCCAGATAGCTGTGGGGGCGTATCAGGGGCAGGGCCACTTGCAGGGGCGGTGCCGGCCCGGGCGCCTGGGCCAGCGCGCCGGGGGCGCAGAGCAGGACCGCCAGCAGGGCGGCCAGGCGGTGCAAGGGTGCGGACCATGGGCGAGGAGCCATGCTGCGACACCGCGCCCGGGCTCACATGCCCTTGAACAGGTGCGTGTAGCTGCGGCTGACTTCCAGCTTCTCGTTGTGGCCTTTCACCCCCACCAGCTGGCGGCCGCGGAAGTCACGCGTCACGCCGGCGATGGCCTTGACATTGACCAGGGTGGAGCGGTGGATCTGCCAGAAGAGCTGGGGGTCCAGCTCGTCCACCAGCTCCTTGATGGGCTTGCGGATCAGGGCTTCCAGAGTGGCGGTCTGCACCCGGGTGTACTTCTCGTCGCTGATGAAGAAGAGCACCTCCTCCACCGGGATCATCTGGATGGCCTGGCCCACCGTGGCCTGTATCCATTGCAGATAGGCCGGCTTGCCGCCGGGGTTGAGCTGGGCCGAGAGCTTGTGCAGCAGTTGCTGCAGGGGCGCAGCGGCCGTGGCCGCCGCCTCTGGGCCGGCCTCGGCGTCCTGGCGCTGGGCCAGGCGCTTCTTGATGCGCTGCACCGTGACCTGCAGGCGCTCCCGCTCGGCGGGCTTGAGCACATAGTCGGCCACACCCTGCTCGAAGGCTTCCACCGCGTACTGGTCATAGGCGGTGATGAAGACGATCTCGGGCACCAGCCATTCATCGTCATCGCCCTCGCCGGGCAGCTGGGCGATCTGGCGCGCCGCGTCCACGCCGGTGAGGCCGGGCATGCGGATGTCCAGAAAGACCAGATCGGGCTTGTGCTCGCGCACCAGGTCCACGGCTTCCAGGCCGTTCTTGGCCTCGGCCACGATCTGCAGCTCGGGCCAGACCTCGGTGAGGCGGCTGCGCAGCTGCTCGCGCATCAGGCGTTCGTCATCGGCCAGCACGGCGCGGATGGTGGCGGAAGAGTCGTGGGGGGTCTCGTTCATGGGCGCAATGCTAGCGGCCGGCTCAGGGCCGGGCGGCCGGGGCGACCTGGGGTTTTTCCGGGGGCTGTGCGCGCCCGGCACGGCGGCGCAGCGCCAGCCACAGCAGCAGGCCCAGCAGCAGCAGGGGCGAGCACAGCAGGCCGCCCACGCTGACCAGGAGCAGCAGGCCCAGGCCCAGGGCGCCGGCTGCCAGCAGCAGGGGCAGGCTCAGGCCCAGCATCAGGGTCAGGGGCAGGACCAGCAGCAGGATCAGCAGCGCCAGGCCGCCGGCCAGCAGCAGGCTGGCCCAGTGCAGACCGCTGAGCTCCTGCACGCCCAGCTCGGTGCCGTTGATCACGATCTCGAAGCCGGGATGGGCCAGCACCTCCTGCCAGATGGCATAGCCGCCCCACAGGGCCAGGGCGCCCAGCAGCAGGCCGGGCAGCAGGATCCATTGGGCAAAGCGCTTGATCAGGATGCTCATGGGGGACTCCTGGGGGACTTCGGGAAAGGGCGGTCGTGGTGGCATCAGGCCGCGCTGGCGGCGGGGGGCTCATGGTCTTCGCGGCTGCGGTAGGGCACGGTGATGGTGATCACGGTGCCGCTGGGCTGGTTCTCGCGCACCGTCAGCGCGGCCTTGCTGCCATAGAGCAGGCCCAGGCGCTCGCGGATATTGGCCAGGCCCACGCCGGTGCCGGAGGTGGCGGCGCGTCCAAAGCCCAGGCCGGTGTCGGCCACGGTCACGGCCAGCTTGCCGTGCACGATCTCGGCCTTGACCTTGAGGCTGCCGCCCTCGGCCTTGGGCTCCAGGCCATGCTTGATGGCGTTTTCCACCAGGCTCTGGATCATCATCTGGGGGAACTCGGCCGAGAGCAGGCCCTCGGGCACATCGATCTCGGTCTGCAGCCGCTCCTCCATGCGCACCTTGAGGATTTCCAGATAGGGGCGGATCACGGCCAGTTCGCGGCCCAGATCACGCCCGCCGCTGGCATTGGCCTCGCGCATGGTGGGCATGGAGGCGCGCAGCAGGGCGATCAGGTTCTTCTGCATCTGCGAGGCGCGCGGCGGGTCCACCTCGATCAGGTGGTCGATGGAAGCCAGGGTGTTGAAGAGGAAGTGCGGCTCCACCTGGGCCTGCATGGCGGCCATGCGGGCCTCCACCACCTGACGCTTGAGCGACTCGGCCTCGGCGGTCTCGGTGGCCTGGGCGGCCTTGACCTCGGCCTGGATGCGGCCCTTGTAGCTGATCTTGATGATGGCCGAGGCCACGATCAGGAAGACGGCCAGGTCCATCAGGAAGTCGCCCAGCTGCACCACCCGCACCCGCACCCGGGGCTCCTGCTCGGCGTCCCGCAGGGCCGCCTCGGCATCGCGCCTGGCCTGCTCGGCGTCGCGCACGGCCTGGGCGGCATCGCGAGCGGCCTCTTCCAGGGCGCGCTTGGCCTCGGCAATGGCCTCGCGCACCTGGGCGGGGTCCTTGCCCTCGGGAAAGCGGATGTCGAGGCTGGGCAGCTGGCGCAGGCGGGCCTGGGCGGCCGAGGCCGCGTCGGCGGCCTGCTCCAGCCGTTCGGTGGCGGCGAGCGAGCGCTCCGCCTCGGCCTCCGCTTGTGCGGTATCGGCAGCGGCGGCCGAGGCGGCGCTGGCGGCCGTGCTGGCAGGCGCACTGCTGGCGCCGGCCTTGTCACGCGGCAGCACGCGGATGCCGCGCTCGTCGATGGTCACCTCGTAGCGCACCCCTTCCGGTGAGGGCTTGGGCGTGGGCGGCGGCGTGGGCGCCACGGGCTCGGCGGGGGCCACCGGCGGCTTGGCCGGGCGGGGCTTGGGCGGCTTGCTGTCCAGAATATCCACCTGCTCGGTCACCCGCCAGGTGAAGGGGGGCAGCTTCTGGACGATGTTGGTGCCGATCAGCAGCAGCAGGGACAGCACGATGAAACGCCGCCAGCTGATGCTGACCAGCCAGTTCGCATACAGCCGGAACAGGCGCATGGCCTCGGCGCTGAAGACCTGCCAGCGGGCGTAGAGGGTCGGGGTTTGGGGGGCGGTGGGGCTCATCGGGCTGGACCTCTTGGATGCTGCGCACTGTACGCAAGCCGGCAGCTCCGCCCCAGGGCCGCGCGACACACTGCAGCGAGGAGGCGCCCAGCTGCGCCGCCCCGCGACAGCCGGGACGCCGTGGCGCGCCGATCTGGTCGGGAACCGCCTTCAAAAAAGCCATGAAAAAAGCCCCGCGTGGCGGGGCTTGGAGGCGTGGTGAAAAGGCGGCTCAGCCGAAGGACTGGAGCAACAGGATCAGCAAGAGCAGCAAGGCCATTGCGAGTTGCACGCTGCGTTGTTGGAACACGACTTCTCTCCCTATGTTGCAGCGCATCATAGGACCAGAGCCGGTCCGCCTTCCCTCCCCAATCTGTAGGATTGGCACCTATTTTGTAAGTAGTCGCTACCTTTGGCGGGCTTATTGCCGCACGGCTTCGACTTGAATCACCAGCTTGACGTTCTTGGGGAAACCCCAGGCCAGGCCGTAGTCGATGCCCCACTGGGTGCGGTCGATGGTGGCTTCGAAGTCGCCGCCACAGACTTCGCGCTTGAGCATGGGGTTCTGGTAGCAGTTGAACTGGCTGGCCTTCAGGGTCACGGGCTGGGTCTTGTCCTTCAGGGTCAGCTGGCCGCTGACTTCGCTGACCTTGTCGCCGTTGAAGACGAACTTGTCGCCCACGAACTTGGCGGTGGGGAACTTGGCGGCGGAGAAGAAGTCATCGCCCTTCAGGTGGGCGTCCATGGGGCCCACGCCGGTGTTGACCGAGGCGATGTCGAAGGTGATCTCCACCTTGCCGGTCTTGGCGGCCTTGTCCAGGGTCACCGTGCCCTCCTTCTTGTCGAAGCGGCCGCGGTTGGTCGAGGTGCCGAAGTGGGCGATCTCGTAGGTCACGAAGGTGTGGGTGGGGTCGATCACATAGCTGGCGGATTGCGCCTGTGCGAAGGAAGCGGCGGCCAGGGCCAGGGCGGCGATCAGGGTCTTCTTCATCGGTGGTTCCTGTCTGCGAGAGGGTGGTTGGAAAGCGGGTTGGGGAGGCGCGGAGAGGCTGGGTCAGCGCGGGGCTCAGAGCGCGGCCAGGCCCTTGAAGACCAGCTTGAACTTGACCTGCACATCGTTGGCCACCATGGAGGTGTCGGCCCATTCGCCGTCGCCGATCTTGAACTCCAGGCGCTTGAGCACGAAGCCGCCGGTGGCGGTGGACAGGCCGCCCGCCTGGCTCAGGGCCACGGGCACGCTGATGTCGCGGGTCTGACCCTTGATGCTGAGCTTGCCGCTCACCTCGAACTTGCCCGGGCCGGTGGCCTTGATGGCCGTGCTCTGGAACTGGGCCTGGGGCAGCTTCTTGCTGTCGAACCAGCTGGGCTTGGCCAGCTCGGCGTCCAGCTCGGGGGCGGGCAGGCTGACGCTGGCCAGGTCGATGCTGAAGGCCACCTTGCCGGTCTCGGGTTTCTTGGGGTCCAGATTCAGCTGGGCGTCGAAGCGCTTGAAGCGGCCGTCCACCGGCACGCCCATCTGGCGGCTGGTGAAGCTCAGCTCGCTCTGGGCCGGCTGGAACTGGGCCTGAGCCTGGGCGCCCAGGGCGGCAAACAGCAGGGTGGCGGTGAGGGCAAGACGGCGCATGGAAAACGGTCCTTGTGTCGAAGAGGGGCGGGGTTCAGGCGCCGCGGCCCGGCCACATGCGGGCCAGCAGGCGGTCGCCGTCAATGAATTGATGCTTGAGCGCGGCGGCGATATGGGCGACCACCACGGCGGCCAGGCCATAGGCCAGCCAGCGGTGCGTGGCCTTGAGCGTCTCGGCCAGGGCCGGGTCGGGCGAAACCAGGTCCGGCAGGGGCAGCAGGCCGAACCACACGATGGGGAAGCCCGCGGCCGAGCTGTAGGTCCAGCCCGCCAGGGGCAGGGCGAAGAAGAGCAGGTAGAGCAGGCCATGCACGGCGTGCGCGCTCAGCTGCTGCCAGCGCGGCCCCGGCGCGGCGGGCGGCGCGGGACGCAGCAGGCGCCAGAGCAGGCGCAGGGCGGCCAGGGCCAGCACCGTCATGCCGGCCCATTTGTGCCAGTTGTAGAGCTTGAGCCGGCTCAGGGAGAAGGGCAGGCTGACCATGTAGAGGCCCACACCCAGCAGGCCGATGATGGCCAGGGCCATCAGCCAGTGCAGGGCGATGCTGAGCAGGTCATAGCGGTGGCGGGGGCTGGGCGTCATGGGAGGGCAGTGTGCATGCCCCCGTCCGGCCAGCGGTTCAGGGGGCTTGAGCCCATGGTTCACAGAATTTGAATGGCCCACCGGGCGCCAAGGGCGTCACGGCCCGGTCATGGCCCCCACCCAAGATGGTTCGTTCATCAGCCCAGGAGGATTGCCGCATGGACCTCATCGCCAAGATCGACGCCCTCTTCGCCCGCCGCGGGGCCTGCCGCTACGAGGGCGAGCGCCGCGAAGGCGTCAGCGCCCTGGCCCATGCCCTGCAATGCGCCCAACTGGCCGAGTGGGCCCATGCGGACAACAGCCTGGTGGCCGCCGCCCTGCTGCACGACCTGGGCCAGCTCATGGATGGCGGCCCCGAGGACCTGCTGCAGGATGACCGCCATGAACAGCGCGCCCTGCCCCTGCTGGCCACCGGCTTCGGCCCGGACGTGCTGGAGCCCATCCGCCTGCATGTGCAGGCCAAGCGCTACCTGGTGAGCACCGATGCGCGCTATGAGGAGGGGCTGTCCAGCGCCTCGCGTCACAGCCTGGCCCTGCAGGGCGGGCGCATGAAGCCCGAGGAGCAGCTGGTCTTCATGGCCCACCCCCACGCCAGCGCCGCCCTGCAGCTGCGCCGTTGGGACGATCTGGCCAAGGTGCCGGGCAAGCGCACGCCGCCGCTGGACTATTACCTGGCCCTGCTGGAGGACGAGCTGGCCCGCGTGCGCCGCCCGCGTCGGGTGGCCATCGCCTGAGGTGACCCGCCCCGAGGCTTAAGCCGATCTTCATGATCTCCCACTTGAGGGGGATAGCGGCAGGGGGAGGGGACTCGGATACTGCTTTTCGACCGTTGCGCTGCCTGGACCTCAGCGTGGCGGTCGAGGGGAGGAGTGCTATGCCGGCATGGCAAACCCGCAAGGGTTTGCCTGCCGGCATAGTTTTTTGTGCGCCACACAACTGAGCGTGCAATCGCTGCGCCCCCTTGATATAAAGCCTGCAACAAACCGGTCACAAGACGGCCGCCATGCCGGGTCGTCTTTGCCTAGGGAGGCGCCATGTTGCAGACAGGGGCCGCGCTGGACGCTGCCGCGCTGCAGGTTCTGCTGAACAGCGAGCTGCCCCTGGGGCTGGCAGTGCTGGATGCCGATCTGCGCTACCGCCACATCAACCAGGCCCTGGCGCGCGCCAATGGCCTGAGCGAGGCGGCCCATCTGGGGCGCCGGGTGGACGAGGTGCTGCCCGCTGCCGCCGCCACCCTCATGCCTCTGCTGCGCGAGGTGCTGGAGACCGGGCGGCCGCGCCGCAATTTCCGCATCGAGGCCGAGGTGCCCAGCCTGCCCGGCGAGCGCTCGGAATGGGAGGCCAGCTATCTGCCCATCAAGGCCGGCCCCGAGCCCGAGGCGCCGGTGATGGGCGTGCTGGTGCAGGCCCTGAACCGCTCACTGGAGCGCCATGTCCAGCATCTGCAGCAGCGCGGCGAGCAGCAGCTGCGCCGGGTGCTGGACGGGCTCTTCGTCTTCGTGGGCGTGCTCAGCCCCGAGGGCGTGCTGCTGGAGGCCAATCGCGCGCCGCTGGAGGCGGGCGGCCTGAGCCTGGACGAGGTGCGCGGCCAGCCCTTCTGGGACACCTACTGGTGGAGCCACGACGCCGAGGAGCGCTTCTGGCTGCGCGAGGCGGTGCAGCGCGTGGCGTGTGGCGAAACGGTGCGCCGTGATGTCGTGGCCCGCATGCAGGGCGACAGCCGCATGGAGGTGGACTTCATGATGGCGCCGCTGCGCGACGAGCAGGGGCGCATCAGCCATCTGATCGCCTCGGGCATGGACATCAGCGCACGCCGCGCCAGCGAGCAGGCCCTGCAGGCCAGCGAGGAGCGCTTCAGGCGGGTCTTCGAGGGTGCCACCGTGGGCATGGGCCTGGTCGATGCCCAGGGCCGCATCCTGCTGGCCAATGAAAGCATGGCCCAGATGTTCGGCTACACCCGCATGGCCCTGGCCGGATTGCCGGTGCACGAGCTGGTGCCGCAGCGCCAGCGCGAGGGCCACCATGCCCATGTGCAGCACTTCATGCGCGAGCCGGCCCTGCGTTACATGGCCAAGCGGCAGGAGCTGTTTGCGCTGCGCCGTGACGGCAGCGAGTTCGCGGTGGAGATCGGGCTCAACCCCCTGGGCGGCAGCGGCGGCCAGGTGCTGGCCACCATCAGCGATGTGAGCGAGCGCCGCGCCGCCCAGGCCCAGATCGAGCGCGCCCTGGCCGAGAAGACCGTGCTGCTCAACGAGGTGCACCACCGCGTCAAGAACAATCTGCAGGTCATCTCCAGCCTGCTGAATCTGCAGTCGCGCAGCGCCGCCCCCGAGGTGCAGCTGGCGCTGCGCGACAGCCAGAGCCGGGTGCGCTCCATGGCCCTGATGCACCAGCTGCTGTTCGAGCGCAGCGACTTCAGCGCCCTGGAACTGGGGCCCTTCCTGCATCGCCTGGGTTCCCTGCTGCGCGACACCTATCTGGGCACCGGCGCGGGCTGCAGCACCGAGCTGCATGTGGAGGCGCCCGAGACCGGCTGCAGCCTGGACCTGCAGCGTGCCGTGCCCTGCGGCCTGCTGGTGACGGAGCTGGTGACCAATGCCATCAAGCATGCCTTCCCGGGCGGGCGGGCCGGGCAGATCCTGATCCGCCTGTGGCCCGAGCGCGCCGTGGTGGAGGTGGCGGACGATGGCGTGGGCCTGCCGCCCGAGCTCAAGCTGGGCGAGGGGCGCGGCCTGGGCCTGCAGCTCCTGCCCCTGCTGGCCGACCAGTGCCGCGGCCGCCTGGAGCTGCTGCGCGGCGCGGCGGGCGGCACCCGCATGCTGCTGCACCTGGAGGACCTGGCCCATGCTTGACCTGTCCGACGAACGCCCGCTGCGCGTGCAGATCGTCGAGGACGAACGCATCGTGGCCCTGGACCTGCGCAGCGGCCTGGAGCAGCTGGGCTTCCAGGTCGTGGGCATCGCGGCCAATGAGCCCGACGCGCTGCGGCTGGCCGAGAACGCCGCGCCCGATCTGGTGCTGATGGACATCCATCTGGACGCCGGTAGCGACGGCATCAGTGCCGCCCGCCTGATCCGCGAGCGCCTGGCGGTGCCGGTGATCTTCCTGACCGCCTATGGCGAACCCGAGGTGCTGCGCCGGGCTGCCGAGGTGGCGCCCTATGGCTATCTGCTCAAGCCCTTCGAGCTGCGCGAGCTCAATGCCACGGTGCGCATGGCCATGGCGCGGCGTCAGGAGGAGCTGCGCACCGAAAGCGCCGAGCGCCGCCTGCGTCTGGCCCTGGAGGCGGCCCGCCTGGCGGTGCTGGAGATGGATGGCCAGGGCGGCGGCCTGCGCTGGAGCGGCCATGGCATGGGCAGCGAGCTGTCCACGCTGGCCGATGCCCTGAGTCTGGAGGATCTGGGCCGCCATCTGGAGCCCGAGGCCGCCCATGCCCTGGGCGCCCTGATCGATCTGGGCCGGCCGCTGGACCTCACCTGCCGCTGGCAGGGCCTGGGCGGTGCGCCGCGCTGGCTGGAGATTCACGCCCGCCGCTTCGAGCGCGAGGGCCTGGTGATGGGCATGGTGCGCGATGTGACCGAGCGCATCGAGAGCGAGGCCCGCCTGCGCCAGGCCCTGGTGGTCTTCGATGCCACCGACGAGGCCATCCTCTTTCTCGATGCCGAACAGCGGGTGCTCAGTGCCAACCCCGCCTTCACCCAGATGACGGGCTGGGCCGAGGGCGAGGTCTGCGGCCGGCGTCCGCAGAGCTTTCTCTATGCCCGGCGTCAGGCCGACCGCCAGGAACGCCCCCTGCAGGACGGCCGGCGCCAGGACGAGGTGACCTGCCGCCGCCGCGACGGCAGCACCTTCCCGGCCCTGGAGCATCTGTGCGCCGTTCCCGATGCCCAGGGGCGCATCAGCCACCATGTGCTGAGCTTCTCGGACATCAGCGCCATTCGCGATGTGCAGCACAAGCTCCAGCACCTGGCCCTGCACGATGTGCTCACCGGCCTGGGCAACCGCCTGTGCCTGCAGGAGACCCTGCACGCCTGCGCGCGCGCCGAGCGTCTGGGCCTGATGTTCATCGACCTGGACGGCTTCAAGACCATCAACGACACCCTGGGCCATGACCGCGGCGACGAACTGCTCAAGGTGCTGGCGCGGCGCCTGCGCACCCAGCTGCGCGGCGAGGATCTGGCGGTGCGCCTGGGCGGGGACGAGTTCGTGGTGCTGCTGCGCGAGCCCGGTCGGGTGGAGGACGCCCAGCGCGTGGCCGACAAGCTGCTCGCCGCCCTGGCTGCACCGGTGCAGCTGGCCGGCCAGCAGGTGATGGTGACGGCCAGCCTCGGCCTGGCCCTCTACCCCGAGCAGGTGGCCGAGCCCGAGCTGCTGCTCAAGGCGGCCGATGCGGCCATGTATGTGGCCAAGGCGCGCGGGCGCAATCGCTGGGCGGTCTACGCCCCGGTGCTGGCCGAGGCCGCCAGCGAGCAGCTGCGCATCGAGCAGGCCCTGCGCCAGGCCCTGCGCCGCAAGCAGCTGAGCCTGGCCTGGCAACCCGTGGTGGACCTGGAGACCGGCGCCCTGCGCGGCGCCGAGGCCTTGCTGCGCTGGCAGCATCCGCAGCTGGGCGCGGTGTCGCCGGCCCGCTTCATCCCGGTGGCCGAGGCTCTGGGGCTCATCGTGCCCATGGGCGCCTGGGTGCTGGACCAGGCCTGCGCCCAGGCGGCGCAGTGGGCTCGGCGACTGCCGGACTTCCGGGTGGCGGTGAACGTCTCGGTGCGACAGTTCGAGCAGGACGATGTGCCGGGGCGGGTGCGCACCGCCCTGGCCCGCCATGGCCTGCCACCCGGCTGTCTGGAGGTCGAGGTGACCGAGAGCCTGTTCGGCCAGGCCGTGGCCCTGCGCTCCATGCTGGAGGAGCTGCGTGCCCTGGGGGTGCGCCTCGCCGTGGACGATTTCGGCATGGGCCACTCCTCCCTCGCCTATCTCGTCAGCTTGCATATCGACCGGCTCAAGATCGACCGCAGCTTCGTGGCCGATCTGGAAGCTGGGGGCGGTGGCCAGGCCATTGCCCAGACCATCGTCACCCTGGCCCAGAGCCTGGGCCTGGCCGTGACGGCCGAGGGGGTGGAGACCGAGGCCCAGCGCCGCATCCTGCTGGATCTGGGCGCGCGTGATGCCCAGGGCTGGCTCTTCCATGCGGCGCTCAGCGCAACCGCCCTGGAGGGCCTGCTGCCGGACGGGCGGCACTGAGCCGTTTTTCAACGCCGCGGAGGGCGCGGAATGTTATGGTTGCGCGCTTTACAAACAGAAAAGCGTCGACCGGGTTCGATCATGGGGTTCAGGGCATGAGCGCGCAAGGGATCATGGGCATGGGGCTGGGTGCATCCGCCACGGGGCGGGCGCGCGCATGAGCGCGCCGGAACGCCGCCCCGAGCAGAACGAGGTCGACACCGCCCTGCTCCAGCTGCTGGCCAAGCAGGGCCGGCGCGTGCCCTATCCGGTGGGCCTGACGGCCGTGGTCATCGCCCTGATGGCCGGCGACCGGGTCTCGCCCTGGATCAGCGGCGGCTGGGTGGCCCTGGTCTTTGCGGTG
Source organism: Shinella sp. XGS7 (assembly GCF_020535565.1). Taxonomy (NCBI): domain Bacteria; kingdom Pseudomonadati; phylum Pseudomonadota; class Alphaproteobacteria; order Hyphomicrobiales; family Rhizobiaceae; genus Shinella; species Shinella sp. XGS7. Next base: position 1,508,459 of record NZ_CP084758.1, read on the forward strand.
CTGGCCCTGCGCTGGTGGATGCTGGGGCGGCTGCCGCGCATGGAAGCCCTGCCCCTGCGCCGGCGTCTGCACTGGGCCGTGGCCCTGAGCGCCATCAACGGCGTGGTCTTCAGCCTGTCGCTCTTCTTTGCGCCCTATCTGACCGAGTACCAGCGCATGGTGCAGACCATTCTGCTGCTGGGTCTGGCGGCCGGCGCGGTGGCCACCACGGCGGGCAATGCGCCGGTCTTCCTGGCCTTCCTGATCCCGGTCTCCCTGGCCAACGGTCTGGCCTGGGTCAGCGGCAGCGGCGGGCGCACGGTGACCTGGATCGAGTGGGTGCTGGGCCTGCTGATCATGGGCTTTGCCTGGATCCTGTCCAGCCTGGCACGCGACACCTGGCGGGTGTTCGTGGAGTCGGTGAACATCCGCGCCCAGCAGCTCAAGAGCAATCAGCAGCTGCGCCTGGCCCTGAACCAGGCCGAGTCGGCCATCCGCGCCAAGACCCGCTTCTTTGCCTCGGCCAGCCACGATCTGCGCCAGCCCATGCACACCCTGTCCCTGCTGGGGGCGGCGCTGAATATGCGGCCGCTGGACGCGGCCAGCGCCGATATCGCGCGCAATATGAATATGGCGCTGCGCTCCCTGGCCTCGCAGATGGATGCACTGCTGGATATCTCCAAGCTCGACGCCCAGGTGGTGCAGGTCAGCAACGAGACCTTCTCCCTGGCCAGCTGGCTCTCGCGCCTGCAGCAGGAGTTCCTGCCCGCCGCCCAGGGCAAGGGCCTGACCATCTATCTGGACTGCCCGCCCCAGGCCTGGGTGGAAAGCGACCCGGTGCTGCTGGAGCGCGTGGTGCGCAATCTGATCGACAACGCGATCAAGTACACCCAGCAGGGCGCCATCTACATCAACGCCCAGCGCCAGGGCGAGCTCTGGCGGGTGCAGGTGCGCGACACCGGCATCGGCATCGCCGAGGACGAGAAGGCCCGCGTCTTCGAGGAGTTCTACCAGATCGGCAACCCCGAGCGCGACCGCGCCAAGGGCCTGGGCCTGGGCCTGTCCATCGTCAGCCGCCTGGTCGACCTGCTGGACCTGCATCTGGAGATGGAGTCCGAGTTCGGTGTGGGCTCCTGCTTCAGCCTGAGCATCACGGCGGCCGAGTCGCGCCAGCCCGTGCAGGCCCTGGGCAGCGAGGAGGGCGCGCAGCTGCTGAGCACGCTGCGCGTGCTGGTGATCGACGACGAGGACCAGGTGCGCAGTGCCATGCAGACCCTGCTGGGCGCCTATGGCTGCGAGGTGGAACTGGCCGGCAGCACCCGCGAGGCCATGGTCAAGGGCCTGACCCGGGTGCCGGACATCGTGCTCTGCGATCTGCGTCTGCGCGGCGCGGACGACGGCCTGGCCGCGGTGCGCTCGCTGCGCTCCGCCCACCCCAAGCTGCCCGCGGTGCTGATCAGTGGCGACACGGCGCCCGAGCGCCTGCGCGAGGCCCATGAGGCCGGCCTGACCCTGCTGCACAAGCCGGTCTCGGCAGAACAACTGGTGGCGGCCATGCAGGCCGCCATCGCCGAAAGAGGGAGCGTCAAACATGTCATTCGGGGAGAAGCCGGCGCCATCGGCTGAACAAGCCTCATCGGCAGCACCGGAACTGGCCCTGCGCTGGCTGTCTGAACCCCTCGAGGCCTTGCTGGCCGCGGGCGATACCGAGTTCGACATCCTGATCGTGGGCAGCGGCTACGGCGGTGCCGCCGCGGCGGAGCATTTCTCGCGCTGCCGTGGCCCCGAGGGCCAGGTCTTGCGCATTGCGGTGCTGGAGCGCGGCCGCGAATACCTGCCCGGCGCTTTCCCCGAGCGCATGGCCGATCTGCCCGGCCATGTGCGCTTTGCCGCGGCGGGCAGCGACAGCGTGAGCGGCTACCGCGAGTCGCTGTTCGACTTCCGCGTGGGCCCGGACATGTGCGTGGCCCTGGCCAGCGGCCTGGGCGGTGGCTCCCTGATCAATGCCGGCGTGATGGAGCCGGCCCGGCCCGAGGTCTTTGCCGGCGGCGCCTGGCCCGAGGGCCTGCGCCGCGACCCTGGCCAGATGGCCGCCTGGTACGAGCGCGCCGGCCGGGCCCTGGGCAGCCTGGATGCCAGCGGCGCGCCCAACACCATCGAGCGCCTGGACACTTACACGCCGCGCCGTGCCCGCTTCCTGCGCGAGCTGGACCCGCAGCGCGCGCGCAGCGTGCCCATCACCGTGGCCCTGGACGCGCAGCCGCGCAGCCCGGCGGGCCTGGATCTCTCGCGCTGCATCGCCTGCGGCGACTGCGCCACCGGTTGCAACCATGGGGCCAAGCAGTCGCTGGACACCAATCTGCTGCTGCAGGCCCACCAGCGCGGCGTGCGCCTGGTGACGGGCGCCACGGCCCTGCGCCTGGAGCAGCGTGCCGGCGAGGGCGAGGGCTGGGACCTGCTGCTGCGCTACACCGACGAGCTGCTGCACGAGCGCGAGCCCCACAAGCCCCTGCGCCTGCGCGCCCGCCAGGTGGTGCTGGCCGCCGGCAGCCTGGGCAGCACCGAGATCCTGCTGCGTTCGCGCGCGGGCGGCCTGCCCCTGTCCGACCGCCTGGGTCATCAGTTCAGCGGCAATGGTGATGTGATCGCCCTGGGCCTGGACGCGCCCCAGGCCCTGAACGCCCTGGCCGACGAGGCCCTGGCCCCGGCGGCCCGCCAGGTGGGCCCCACCATCACCGCCATGCTGGATGCGCGGGAGGCCGGCGGCTTTGTGGTGCAGGACCTGGGCATTCCAGCGGGCCTGCGCTGGAGCCTGGAGGAGAGCTTTGCCCTGGCCGAGTCCCTGGATGCCCTGGCCCGGCCGGATCGCAGCGAACATCTGGGCGGCGAGGACTTCGAGGACCCGCTGAGCGTGCGCCCCGCGCGCGGCGCCCATCTGCTGCCGGTGGCCATCATGGGCCGCGACGCGGCCCAGGGCCGCCTCTTGATGCCGGCGCTGGACGATGAGGACGAGGCCGACGCGCAGGAGCCCGGCTGCCTGGCCGTGGACTGGCCCGCCGCCCGCCAGGACCCCGAGGTGCAGCGCCGCCATGACTGGCTGGCCCAGCGCCTGCAGGGGCAGGGCGCGCGCCTGCTGGTCAATCCCCTGTGGCGCCTGCTGCCGGCCGAGATGGAGTTCCTGCTGGGCGACCAGCGCGGCCCCATGATCACCGTCCATCCCCTGGGCGGCTGCGCCATGGCCGACGATGCGGCGCGCGGCGTGGTCAATGAATGGGGTCAGGTCTTCAGCGGTCGTGCGGGCGATCAGGTCCACCCCGGCCTGGCGGTGCTGGACGGCGCCATCCTGCCTACGGCCCTGGGCATCAACCCGGCGCTCACCATCACGGCCCTGGCTCTGCGTGCCCTGGACGGCCTGCAGCGCCACTGGGGCCTGCGCGACGCGCCGGACGCGACCCTGCCCGCGCCGGGCCCGCGCCCGGTCTACCGCAGCGTGGACCCGCAGCGCGTGGAGCCGCAGCAGCCCACCGTGGTGGAAATTCGCGAGCGCCTGGGCGGCTTTGTGCGCCTGGACGGCGTGCCGCGCTATCTGGAGCTGAGCTTTGTCTACCAGCCCAAGCCCCTGCGCGAGCTGCTGGTGGCCGGGCCGCAGCGCCATCTGCTGGGCGGGCCCGAGTGCCGGCTGCGCCTCTTCGAGGCCCAGCCCGATCCCGACGCCGCCGGCCGCTGGATGGTGGTCAAGGCCGGCAGCGCGCGCGGCCAGGGCAAGCTCTGGATGCATGCCGAGCGCGCCGACGCCGATGCGCTCTGGGTGGCGCCGCTGAGCCAGGCGCGGCTGGCCGTCTTCCACCGCGCGCCTAGCAGCCATGGCCAGCGAAAGCGCCGCGCGCTCTGGGCCTGGTTCCGCAACCGCGGCTGGCGCGACAGCTGGCAGGCCGCCATCGCCCATCTGCATGGCAGCGAGGCGCCCAAGCCCGGCGCGCCCTCGGCCTGGCAGACCGTGCTCTCGCGCGCCCGCAATGCCCTGGCCCTGGCCAGCCATGGCGGCCAGATCCGGCTGATGGAATACGACATGAGCGTGGGCGCGGGCCAGGGCCCGGGCGCCTGCGGCGCGCAGCTGGATGGCCTGCAGCTCAAGGGCTTCAAGCGCATCAGCTACACGCGGCGCGGCAATCCCTGGAAGCAGCTCAGCCGCATCCGCCTGGAGGAGGGGCCCTTCGAGCCGCTGGAAGGTGTGAAGGGGGGCGAGGGTCCCGAGCTGGAACTGGATCTCTTCGATCTGGAGCGCCAGCGCCAGCCCCTGCTGCGCATCACCCAGGCCCAGGACCTGCCCAGCGCCATCCGCGATATCGGCTCCCTGCTGGCCTATCTGCTGCGCCTGATGATCCAGGTCCATGTCTGGACCTTCCGCAAGCCCGATGCCGCGCCGCCGCGCGAGATCAAGCGCCTGCCCGAGGCCGTGCCCGGCCTGCCCGAGCCCGAGATCAGCGAGATCGCCACCGGCCGCTGGGGCGAGGCCGGCGCCTCGCGCGAGCCCGTGGACCGCCAGCCGCGCGAGGACGACGACAGGCCGGTGATGATCCGCCTCACGCGCTACCGCGCCCGCGCGGGCGCCCATGGCCAGCCCCTGCTGATGATCCATGGCTACAGCGCCAGCGGCACCACCTTTGCCCATCACTCGGTGCAGCCCGGCCCGGCCAAGCTGCTCTGGGACGCCGGCTTCGACATCTGGGTGCTGGACATGCGCACCAGCGCCGGCCTGCCCACCGCGCGCCTGCCCTGGACCTTCGAGGAATGCGCGCTCAACGACATCCCGGTGGCCGTGGACCAGGTGCTGCGCGCCACCGGCCGCGCGAATCTGGATGTGCTGGCCCACTGCATGGGCTCGGCGATGCTGCACATGGCCCTGCTCCAGCCCCAGGCCCAGCGCTGCGAGCATTTCTTCCCGCTGCGTGAGCAGTTGATGAAGCAGCGGCGCATCCGGCGCCTGGTGATCTCCCAGGTCACGCCGTTGATGATCTACTCGCCCACCAACACCTTGCGGGCCTATCTGATGCAGTGGCTGCGGCCCTATCTGCCGCTGGAGGACTACAGCTTCCGCCCCGGCGGCGCGCAGAGTGAGCCCCTGGGCCTGCTGGACCAGCTGATCGACCGCCTGCTGGCCAGCCTGCCCTATCCGGACGAGGAGTTCGACATCGAGAACCCGCCCTTTCCCAGCATCCGCAAGACGCCCTGGACCGCCACGCGCCACCGCATGGACCTGCTCTATGGCCGCGACTTCGCGATCAAGAACGTGTCCCCGCCGGTGTTCGATTTCATCGACGACCATTTCGGGCCGCTCAATATGGACACCGTGGCCCAGGCCATCCACTTCGCGCGCCAGCACGAGATCAGCGACTGGCGCGGCGCCAGCCTCTATCTGGACGATATGGCCAAGAGCCTGGCCCAGCTGCAGGCCTTCCCGGTGCTCTCGGTGCACGGGCAGGACAACGGCCTGTGCCAGTCCGAGAGCGGGGAGCTCACGCGCGACCTCTATGAGCGCGTGGCCCCGGGGCGCTACCGCCACAAGATCGTGCACGGCCATGGCCACCAGGACTGCCTGATCGGCCACGACATCCAGGACGTGGTGTTCAAGGACGTGATCGCCTTCCTGCTGGAGGAACAGCCATGAAGCGCCTGCTGGCCGAGCTCTGCAGCGTCTTCCCGCCCCTGCACCGGGTGGAGCGTGCGCGCGTCATGTCAGACGAGGGCGTGGACGAGGTGCGTGTGCTCACCGCCCTGCGCCCCGAGCGCGGCTGGCCGCGCCACTGGGCCTGGCTGCCGGTGCGCATGGCCGAGGACGCGCAGGGCGGTGCCATCACCCCGCTGCGCACCGATCTGCCCCTGAGCCAGCAGCTCCATCTGCAGCCCTTCGAGCATGCCGATGTGAGCCGCCTGCCCGGCGATGCGCTGCGCGGCGCCCTGCCGGCGGCCTGGTTCCCGCCGCCGCAGGAGCCGGTCAGCGGCCAGGCCTGCGGCCTGCTCTGCCTGTTTGTTTACGCCGATCTGGCCCAGCAGCAGCGCGAGGGCCAGGCCGGCGAGACCACGCTGGACGCCGCCCTGGCCATCGTCCTGGCCCAGGACCCCGTGCAGCTGCGCCATGCCTTCACGCCCCTGCCGCCCGAGGACGAGACCGCGGCCCGCCCCGGCGAGGGCCTGGGTTTTGTGCTGGCCGCCTGCCAGTACCCGCCCCAGATGCTGGACGTGAGCCCCGGCGCCGAGCGTGACCCCGCGCGCGCCGGCCCGGGCCAGGCCGCGCTGGCGCGCCTGCTGGCCTTCACCCGCGCCAGCGCGGCGGGTCGCCAGGCCTCCTTGCTGCTGCTGGCCGGCGACCAGATCTATGCCGATGCCACCGGCGGCCTGGCCGATGGCAGCAACAGCGTGGACCGCTATGCGCGGCCCTACCAGCAGTTCAAGGCCGGCCTGCCGCGCCATCTACCGCCCAGCCTGGCGCGCATCGTGCACGCGCCGGACGACCACGAGATCGTGGACAACTGGGAGCCGGTGGCCGACCCGGGCGCGCCCGGCGGGCAGCGCCGCGGCCCCCTGGCCGATGCGGCCCTGGCCGCGGCCTGGGCGGCGCGCTGGGAGGCGGGCGAGCGCGAGGGCGTGCTGGAGCATTTCTGGCACCGCTTTGACTGGCGCGGCGCGGCCTTCTTCGTGGCCGATGCCCGCACGGAGCGCGAGCCGCGCCATGTGGCGCGCCTGGACCAGGCCCAGATGCTGTCCGCCCGCCAACGCCAGGCCTTCGAGGCCTGGCTGCAGGCCCGCGCCGGCCGGCCCCGCTTTGTGCTCAGCGGCTCCCTGCCGCTGCCGCGGCGCCGCGCCACCCGGGCCCATGCCGCCAGCGCCCTGCGCTCCGATGCCTGGGACGGCTATCCCGCCAGCCTGCACTGGCTGCTGGGAACGCTGTGGACGCAGCGGGCCCAGGATGTGGTGCTGCTGTCCGGTGACGAGCACCGCTCTGGCTATGTGCGCGCCGAGATCGCGCCGGTGGATGGCAGCGGGCCCGCGGTGCGGCTCGTCAGCATCCACAGCTCGGCCCTGTACGCACCCTGGCCTTTTGCCGTGACCCGCGCCGAGGACTTTGCGGCGCCCGAGTGCTTCGAGTTCCAGGCGCCCGGGGGCCAGGTCTTGCGCTGCACCGTGAGCGCTTGGCATGACGCGCCGGGCGACGGCTTTGCCCATCTGAGCCTGGACCCGGCCGGCACACGCCTGCGCCTGTGGTTCGACCGCGCCGGGCGAGCGCTGCACCAGGCCCTGGCCAGTGCTGACGAGGCGCAGTGGCCGGCGCCCGATGGCGAGTTCCCGCTTGGCGGCGGGCAGGGCTGAGCCGCCATGGCCCCGCGCCGCCGCCGCCGCGCCCTCCTGATCATCCTGGCCCTGCTGGGTCTGGGCCTGCTGGCCGTGCTGGCCGGCACGGCCTGGCTGGGCGAGCGCCTGAGCCGGCCCATGCCGGCCCGCGTGGGGCCACCGCCCGCCGGCCTGGGGGCCGAGAGCCTGAGCCTGCCTGGCGCCCCGTCCGATCGGCCGGTGGCGGCCTGGTTCGTGCCCGGCCGGCCGGGGGCGGGCGCGGTGCTGCTCTTGCACGGCCTGCATGGCGACCGGCGCCAGATGCTGGGCCGCGCGGCCTTTTTGCAGCGGCGCGGCCATGCCCTGCTGCTGATCGATCTGCCCGGTCATGGTGAGAGCCCGGCCGACCGGGTGCGCTTTGGCGCGGGCGAGGCCGGCGCGGTGCGCGCGGCCCTGGCCTATCTGCATCAGCGCCTGCCGCAGGAGCGCGTGGGTGTGATCGGCGTGTCCCTGGGCGCTGCGGCCCTGGTGCTGGCTCGGCCCGAGCCGGCGCCGGCCGCGGTGGTGCTGGAATCGATGTATCCCGGCATCGAAGACGCGCTGGAGAACCGCCTGCGCCTGCATCTGGGCGACTGGGCCCCGCCCCTGGCACCCCTGCTGCTGTGGCAGCTGCCCTGGCAGCTGGGCCTCAGTGCCGCGCAGCTGCAGCCCATCCAGTCCCTGCCGCAGTGGCGCACGCCCCTGCTGCTGGCCGCGGGCGGACGCGACCGCCACACCACCTTGCCCGAGACCGCGCAGCTGTTTGCCGCGGCGCCGGGACCTGGCAAATCCCTGTGGGTGCTGGCCGATGCCGCCCATGTGGATCTGCATGCCCACAGCCCCGCCGCCTACGAGCAGCGGGTGGGCAGCTTTCTGGCCGAGCATCTGCAGCCGCAGGCCAGTCCCTGACCATCATCCCGAGGAGGAACCCACCATGTCGACCCTGATCCCGCGCCGTCGCTCGCTGCTGGCCGCCGCCCTTCTGGCCTGCGCACCCTGGCTGGCCCATGCCGCGCCCGGTCCCTATGAGGAGGCGGCCGATGCCCGCGCCGAGCTGCAGGTCGCCCTGGCCCAGCGCCAGGATGCGCGGCCCCTGCTGCTGGTCTTCGGCGCCAACTGGTGCGGCGACTGCAAGGTGCTGGACATGGCTTTCAAGCAGGGCGCGGCCGCGCCCCTGATCGCCAAGGAGTTCCGCGTGCTCAAGGTGGATGTGGGCCGCTTCACCAAGCACCTGGACCTGGCCGAGCAGTACGGCGTGAACCTCAAGAAGGGCATTCCCGCCGTGGCCGTGCTCTCGCCCCAGGGCCAGCCGGTCTATGTGACCCGCGCCGGCGAGCTGGCCGATGCCCGCCATATGGGCGATCAGGCCATCTACGACTTCTTCGCCAAGGTGGTGGCCGGCGGCGGGCGCTGAGCCGCGCTTGCGGGGTTTGCCGGGCTCAGCCCAGCGTCTGCCGCAGCGCCTGCACCCAGGCCTGCGGATCGCCGTAGTAGCGGGAGTGGTCCAGGCGCAGCAGGTGGCCGTCGGGCGCTTGCAGCAGCAGGCTGGGAAACCCCTGCACACCGCCTGCCTGCATCAGGGCGCGGCTCTCGCGCAGATGGGCCTGGGTGGCCGCGCCGCTCAGGCGCTCGTAGGCGGCTTCGAAGGCCGCGCCGTCCAGCCCCTGCTCGCGGGCCAGGCCCAGCAGCACGGCCGGCTCGGCGATGCGCTGGCCTTCCACGTAATGGGCGCGCTGCACTCGTTCCAATAGGGCCAGGCCGGCGTGGGCGCCGCCCAGTTCCTTGGCCGCCAGCACCGCGGTGATGGGGGGCTCGGAGTCGAGCACCGCATCGGGTTCGCGCAGCAGGCCGTCGGTGTAGCCGCTGCCGAAGGGCTGGCCGCTCAGGGCCTGGATGCGGCGGTCATGCGGCTGCACATAGGCCCGCAGCTCGGGCGTGATGGGCCGGCGGGCGGCGCCGGCGAAGAGGCCACCGCCGTGCAGCACCAGGCTCAGCCCCGGCAGCTGGGCCGCCGTGGCCTGCAGCAGCGGGGCCGCGCCCCAGCACCAGCCGCACAGCGGATCGAAGACATAGTGCAGGACGGGCACGCGGCTCGTCTCGGGGGCGCTCGTGCTTACCACTTCATCTCACCCTTGTTGACCTTGGCACCGATGTCCAGGGCGATGCCCAGGCCGGCTTGCGGGTAGGCGGCCTTCATGGTCTCGATCAGGGCGGCGGCATTGGCGGCGCGGGGCAGCTCGGTCTCGAAGCGCTGCAGATAGTCGCGGGTGTAGCGCAGCACCGAGGCGTCCTGCACCGTGCCGGGCAGCATATGACCGGGCACGACCACGGCGGGCTGGAGGGCCAGCTGCTCGTCGATCTTGGCCACCCAGGCGGCGCGCTCGGCCACGGTCTGGGTGTCTGCGGTCCAGGCGTGCAGGCCGCCGAAGCTGTTCACGCCGCCGACCACGGCCTTGATCGACGGAATCCAGACATAGCTGCGGTGGGCCAGGCTGTCATTCAGGCCGCGGATCTCCAGGGTCTGGCCTTCCAGCGTCAGGGTGTTGCCTTCCAGCACCTGGGGCAGCAGGGGCTGGCGCGGCGCATTGGCGCCCAGACGCGGGCCCCAGACCTTGAGCTTGGTGGGCAGGGAGGCTTCGATCTTCTTGAAGGTGGGCGCGGCGGTGACGATGCGGGCGGCCGGGAACTCCTGCTTCAGCACTTCCAGGCCGAAGTAGTAGTCGGGATCGGCGGCCGAGACATAGATGGTGGACAGGGTCTTGCCGCTGTCCAGCACGGCGGCGGCGATGCGCAGGGCGTCGGCGCGGGTGAAGCCGGCGTCCAGCAGCAGGGCTTCCTTGCTGCCCATGACCAGCACCGAGTTCACATGGAAGCTGGCCGGGCCGTGGTTGATGACCTTGAGCTCCAGCGGGGCGCTGGCCGCGGCGGCCGGGGCGGCGGCGGTCTGGGCCTGGCCGGCGCCGATCAGGCCCAGGCCCAGGGCGGACACGAGGCCCAGGCGGCGCATCAGGCGGGAGAGGGTGTTGCTGTGGTTCACACGAGGTCCTTGGCGTTGGGGTGTTGCGATGGACTGAACTTTATTTGCTCGGATTGAGCAGATAAACAGCGTAGAGAGCGCATGTTTGTTGCATGATCTGAGCATATGGACACCTTGCAAGCCATGCGCGTCTTTGTGGAGGTGGTGGAGCGCGGCAGCCTCAGCGCCGCGGCCGCCAGCCTGGACATCTCGCGCGCCATGGCCACCCGCCAGCTGGAGGGCCTGGAGCGCTGGCTGGGCACGCGGCTGCTGCAGCGCAGCACCCGGCGCCTGAGCCTGACCGATGCCGGCCTGGAAGCCCTGCCGCGCTGCCGCCAGCTGGTGGAGCTGGCCGAGGACGCCCGCCAGGCGGCTGGCGCGCGCCAGCAGCAGGTGCGCGGGCGGCTGCGCATCAGCGCCTCCATGTCGTTTGCCCAGCAGCATCTGGCCACGGCGGCGGCTGATTTCCTGACGACCCACCCCCAGACCCAGATCGAGCTGCTGGCCTCGGAGCATCCGGTCAATCTGGTGGAGGACCGCATCGACCTGGCCCTGCGCATCAGCAATGAGCTGGACCCGGCCCTGATCGCGCGCCGCCTGAGCGTGTGCCGCTCGGCACTGTGCGCCGCCCCGGCCTATCTGGCCGGCCGGCCCGCGCCCGAGCGGCCCGAGCAGCTGGCCGAGCATGTCTGCCTGGGCCATGCCCGCTTCGGCAGCGATGAGTGGCGGCTGCGCCGCGCGGGCCAGGAGCAGCGCGTGCCCCTGGCCGGGCCGCCGCGCCTGCGTTCCAACGAGGCCACGGTGCTGCTGCAGGGCGCGCTGGCCGGCGCCGGCATTGCCCTGCTGCCCACCTATCTGGCCGGGCCGGCGCTGGCCGCGGGTCAGCTGCAGCGCCTGCTGCCGGGCTGGGAGCCCGAGGAGCTGGGCATCCACGCCGTCTACACCAGCCGGCGCCACCAGCCCCTGCTGCTGCGCCGCTTCGTGGATTTCCTGGCCGAGCGCTTCGACCCCGAGCTGCCCTACTGGGACCGGGCCTGATCGGCGTTGGCGAGCGACCCGCGGTACTGCATGCCCGGCGCGCCGTCCGGGCGTGGCACAAAGCCCAGGCCGCGGTAGAAGCCGCTCTTGCCCGCGGCGGCAAAGAGCTGGATATCGCTCAGGCCCGCCGCCCGGCAGCGAGCCAGCAGGCGCTGCAGCAGGCCGCGGCCTATGCCCCGGCCCTGGGCCTCCGGCAGCACGATCATTTCGTTGATATAGGCGTGCAGGCAGCCGTCCGAGATGATGCGTGCCATGCCCAGCAGGCGCTCACCCTCCCAGGCCGTGCACAAGGCCCAGCTGCCCGCCAGGGCACGCTCGAAGTCCTGCAGCGGGCGCTGACCCCAGCCGGTGCTGTCGTACAGGTGCTTGAACTCGGCGGCTGAGGGCGGCTCGTCGCGGTAGTCGATGGGCATGGCGTCTTTCAGGCGGCCGGGGCGGCGGAGGCCAGCCAGCGCGCCATCTCCTGCGGCGGCAGCGGGCGGGCGAAGAGATAGCCCTGGGCCACCGGGTAGCCCTGCTCACGCAGCAGCTGGTTCTGCTGTTCGCTTTCCACACCCTCGGCCACCACGGTGAGCTGCAGGCTCTGGCCTATGCCCAGGATGGCGCGGCTGAGCGCGCGGGCGGCCTCATCCTGCTCCAGATCGGCCACGAAGCTGCGGTCCAGCTTGAGCTCGCTGACCGGCAGACGGCGCAGATAGCTGAGGCTGGAGTAGCCGGTGCCGAAGTCGTCCATGGACAGGCGCACGCCCTGCGCATGCACCTCGGCCAGGGTCTTGAGCGTGCTCGGATTGGTGTCCACCAGCACGCTCTCGGTGATCTCCAGGGTCAGGTCCTGCGGCTTGAGGGCGTGGCGCTCCAGCGCATCGGCGATCAGGCTGGGCAGCTCCAGATTGTGGAAGCTGGTGGGCGAGAGGTTCACGGCGATGGCCGGCACCGCCAGACCCTGGGCGCGCCACTCGGCCAGCTGGCGGCAGGCCTCGCGCAGGGCCCAGCGGCCCAGCTCGGCGATCAGGCCGCATTCCTCGGCCAGGGGGATGAAGCGGGCCGGCGAGATGGGGCCGAGTTCCGGATGGGTCCAGCGCGCCAGGGCCTCCACGCCGTGCAGCCGGCCGCTGGCCAGCTCGATCTGCGGCTGGTAGTGCAGCTGCAGCTGGCCCTGGCGCAGGGCCTCGCGCAGCGCGGTCTCCAGGGCCAGGCGCTCCTGGGCCAGGCGGTTCATCTCGGCGCTGAAGAAGCGGAAGCTGCCGCGCGCGCCGCTCTTGGCCTGGTACATGGCCATGTCCGCGCGGTGCAGCAGGGTCTCCATCTCGCGGCCGTCGGCCGGGAACATGGCGATGCCCACGCTGGCCGAGATGGCGAGCCGGGTGTCGGCAATCTCCATGGGCTGGGCCAGCAGGGCCTGCAGGCGCTCCACGGTGTCGGCCGCCTGGTCGGCATCGCACTGGGGCAGCACCACCACGAACTCGTCGCCCGAGAGCCGGCCGGCGATGTCGGAGCTGCGCAGCTCGCGCTGCAGGCGGCTGGCCACCTGGCGCAGCAGCGCATCGCCGGCCGCGTGGCCGAGCGTGTCGTTGATCTGCTTGAAGCGGTCGAGGTCCAGGAAGAGCACGGCCAGCGGCTCCGCATTGCGCGTGGCCGAGGCGATGGCCTGATCGGCCCGCGCCTGCAGCAGGCTGCGGTTGGGCAGGCCGGTGAGCCCGTCATAAAAGGCCAGCTTGCGGATGCGCTGGCGCGCATGCTCGCGCTCCAGGGCCAGGGTGCACAGATGCGTGCAGGCTTCCACCAGCTGCTGGTGGAAGCGCTGGGCCTCGCTGTCCTGAACGCGTGAGCGGTAGTAGAAGGCGAAGGTGCCGATGACGCGGCCTTCGCTGTTGCAGAAGGGGGTGGACCAGCAGGCCCGCAGGCCCAGGGGCAGGGCCAGCGCGCGGTAATCGGCCCACAGCGGATCGCTGGCGATATCGTCCACCTGCACCGGCGCGCGGCGCCAGGCGGCCGTGCCGCAGGAGCCCACGCTGGGGCCTATGGGCAGGCCGTCCAGCTGCGCCGAGTACTCGGGCGGCAGGCTGGGGCCGGCCAAGGGGTGAAGCAGGCCCTGCTCATCCACCTCCAGGATGGAGGCCTGCACATCGGGGGCGATGCGTTCCACCTCGCGGCAGACCATGTCCAGCACCTCGGCCAGGGGGCGCTCGCGGGCCATGGCCTCCAGCACCTGATGCTGCAGGGCCTCGTGCATCTTGGCGCGGGTGATGTCGGTGAGGATGGTGACGGTGTAGCGCCACTGGCCGTCCGGCCCCATCACCGGATTGCTGATGACCTTGGCCCAGTAGCGCTGGCCCTGCTGGCCGCTGACGATCTCCTCGCGGCCCACGGCGCAGCCGGCGCGCAGCGCCGCGCGGTACTCGTCCACGAACTGCTGGGAGAGCTGGGGCGCCAGCAGGGCGATCGGCGCCTGGCCGATGGCCTGCTCGGGCGTCCAGCCGAACATGCGGCTGAAGCCGGCGTTGACATAGACGATGCACGACTCGGCGTCGCTGATCAGGACGGCGCTGTCGCTGGCATCGGCCACCAGGGACAGGCGCTGCAGATGCTCCTGCTGGGCGCGCTCATGCTGCAGGCGCTCGCTCACATCGCTGGCCACCTTGAGCACCTGGATCACGCGGCCCTGCGCGTCGCGCACGGGTGTGTAGCTGGCCTCCAGCCAGCAGCGACTGCCGTCGCGGCGCACGCGCTCCTCCAGGCCGCTGTGCGTGCCGCCTTCGCTGAGCCCGCGCCAGAAGGCCCGGTAGTCGGGCGATTCGGCGCGGCCGGGCGGGCAGAAGTCGCTGTGCAGGCGGCCCAGTGCTTCCTCGCGGCTGTAGCCCAGCAGGGCCAGGTAGCGCGCGTTGGCCTGGCGCAGCACGCCGTCGGGCCCGAACTCGGCCATGGCCATCACCTGGTCCAAAGCGGCCAGCTGCGCCAGTTGCAGCGCCTGTGCCTCGCTCTGTGTCTGCCTGCCTGGGGCCATCCGTGCTCACTCCCATGGGACCGCTGCGCCTGCGGCAGGGCCAACTTGATCTTCGTCAATGCCCGCAGGGGTGGCGCTGCGAGCCGCGCTGCCTGGGGTGTGTCGATGATAGTGGCGCGCAGGCCGTGGGCAGTCCACAAAGCACAACACGGCCCGCGGGCCGTGTTGCTGGAGGGGCGGTGTGCGCCGTTTCAGGGCTGCTTGAAGTCGCCCGCGAAGATGAGCTGGAAGTCCTCCAGCTTCAGGTACTTGCGCAGCGCGGCATTGACCTGCTCGGGCGTGAGCCGGCTCAGCGCCTCATCCACCTGCTGGCTGCGCGCCAGGGTGCGCTTGAGGAAGAGATTGGCCGCCAGGGTCTGGGCCAGGGCCGGGTCTTGCGCGCGCTGCAGGGCGCGGCTGCTCAGCAGGGCCTGCTTGCCGGCGGCCACCTCCTCGGCGCTGAAGCCGTCCTTGAGGGCGCGGGCCACTTCCTCGCGCAGGGCCGTCTCCACCTTGGCGCGGTTGCTCGGCGCGAAGATGGCGCCCAGGTTCCAGGGCGAGTTCTCGTCCAGGGTGCTCCATTGCACAAAGGACCAGACGCCGTAGGACAGGCCTTCCTTCTCGCGGATGCGCTTCCACAGGCGCGAGTCGCCGCCGTCGCCCAGCAGGTAGTTGGCCATCAGCAGGGCGGGGTAGTCGGCATGCTCATCGCTCAGGGCCATGGGCATGCGAGCAGCCAGCACGGCGTTCTGCTTGTCGGGCGTGGTGATCAGCTGCAGCCGGCCGGGCACGGCCAGGCTGGGGCGGGGCACGCGGGCATAGGCGGCCGGCGCGCGCCAGTCGCCGAAGGCGGCCTCGGCCGCCTGCTTGAGCGCGCCGGCCTCGAAGTCGCCCACCAGGCCCAGCTGAGCCTGGGCCGCGCCGTAGAAGCGGGCGTGGAAGGCGCGGATCTGCTCGATGCTGACGGCCTGGGTGTCGGCCGCGATCTCGTCAAAGGTTCGGGCATGGCGCACATCGCCGCGGGTGTAGGGGCCGTTGAAGGCCAGGGCGATGGCGTTGGCGGCCACGGCCTGGGGCTCGTGGCGCTGGGCCTGCAGGGCGGCCAGGGTCTGGGCGCGCACCTCGTCCAGGCCTTCGGGGGCCAGGCGTGGCTGGCGCAGCATCTCGCCGATCAGGGCCAGGGCCTCGGCCGCATGCTCGCGGCGCGTGGTCCAGGCCACGCTCACGCCCTCGCTGCCCGGCATCACCTGCAGCTCCACCTTGAGCGCGTCCAGGCGGTCGCGCAGCTGCTGGCGGTCCAGGCGCTGGGTGCCCTTGTCCAGCAGGGCGGCCGTGGCATCACCCACGGCGCGCAGGCCCTGCAGGGCGGCGGCGTCGCCCCAGCGCAGGCTGAGCATGCCCTGCACCGCATTGCCGCGGGTGGGCTTGGACAGCAGGGCCAGCTGCATGCCATTGGCCAGGGTGGCGCGCTGGGTCTGGCGGTCGATGTTGGCGGGGCTGGCATCGAAGGCCGCGACCTGGGCCACGGCCGTGGCGGGCACGAACTGCTTCATCTCGGCCACCACATCCACCATGGCCGGCGCCGGGGCGCGCAGCGGCTTGTCGGTGGGGATGTAGTGGGCCAGGGTGCGGTTGCTGGGCAGCAGGCGCTCGCGGGCCACGCGCTGCACATCGTCCAGCTTGGCGTCGCGGATGCGGTCGCGCAGCAGGAAGAACAGGCGCCAGTCGCCCTGGCTCACGGTCTCGGACAGGGCGGTGCCCACCTGTTGCGGATCGGCAAACTGCTGTTCCCAGCGGTTGAGCCAGCGGGTCTGGGCGCGCTTGAGTTCCTCGGCCGTGATGGGCTGGGCCGTCAGGCCTTGCTCCACCACCTGCAGCAGCTGGCGGTTCATGGCCTCCAGATCGGCGCCCGGCGCGAGGTCGGCGCTGATCATGGCGAAGCCGGGGTCGTGCAGGGGCGCCGAGAAGGCGCTGACCGAGGCGGCTGTCTTGGCCTGCTCGACCAGGGCCTTGTGCAGGCGGCCGGCCGGCGGCTCGGTGAGGATGAGGCCCAGCAGCTCCACGGCCGCGTAGTCCGGGTGCGGGCCGGGCGGCACATGGTAGGCCAGGGTGGCGCTGGCCACGCCGCCGCTGCGGCGCACGGCGACAAAGCGCTCGCCATCCTGCACCGGGTCGATGGTGTAGAGCGTGGGCAGCTTGCGCGTGGGCTTCTTGAGCTTGCCGAAGCTCTGCTGCACCCAGGCCAGCACCTTGGCGCTGTCGAACTTGCCCGAGACGATGAGGGTGGCGTTGTCCGGCTGGTAGTACTGGCGATAGAAGCCCTGCAGGCGCGGGATGTCAACGTTCTCCACATCGGCGCGCGCGCCGATGGTGCTCTTGCCGTAGTTGTGCCACTGGTACATGGTGGCCAGCAGGCGCTCGAAGACGATGTTGCCGGGGTTGTTCTCCCCCATCTCCATCTCGTTGCGCACCACGGTCATCTCGGAGTCGAGGTCCTTGCGGGCGATATAGCTGTTGACCATGGCATCGGCCTGCCAGCCCAGATACCACTGCAGGTTCGCGTCATTGGCGGCGAAGCTGGCGAAGTAGTTGGTGCGGTCCAGCCAGGTGCTGCCATTGGCCTGCAGGCCGCGCTTCTCGAACTCGGCCCAGACGTTCTTGTGCGTGGGCGTGCCCTTGAAGATCAGATGCTCCAGCAGATGGGCCATGCCGGTCTCGCCATAGTTCTCATGGCGCGAGCCGACCCGGTAGGTCACATTGACCGTGGTGCTGGGCTTGGAGCTGTCCGGCGCCAGCAGCACTTGCAGGCCGTTGGGCAGGCGGTACTCGGTGATGCCTTCAACGCTGGCGACGGGTGTCAGGGCTTTCAGGGGCGCCTGGGCGCTGGCGGTCGTGGCGGCCAGCAGGCCGGCGCCGAGGGTCAGGGTGAGGCGGCGGATCCTCATCATCATGTGCATGGCGTTCTTGCTCCTGTGCAGGGGTGCGCGATGCGCAGCGTAGCAGCAAGCGCGCCGCCTGCGCCGGGTGTAGGCCTGCACGGTGCGATCATGCGGTGCCGCGCGTTCCGGCGCCGCGTTTCCTTCCCCCATTCCCTTGTGGAGCCCGCCCTTGAAGCTGACCATGGCGAAGAACTCGCTGTTTGCCATCCTCCTGCGTTCGTCCTGGTGGATGAGCCTGCTCGTGGCCGCCGTGCTGGCCTTGCTGAGCTTTGCCCTGCTGCCCGAGCGCCTGAAGCTGGTGGGCGCGCTGTCGGGCTTTCCCTTTCTGGTGATCAGCGTGCTGGCACTGCGGCGCCAGTGGGGCCGGCCCAGCGCGGCCCGCATCGCGCAGACCGAGGCGGCCCTGAGCACGCTGCCCTGGCCGGCCTTTGCATCCCTGCTGGAGCAGGTGTTCCGGCGCGAGGGCTACATCCTGCTGCCCCGCAGTCCGCGCGACCCGCAGGAGGGCGCCTTCGACTTCGAGCTGGAGCGCGGTGGCCGTCGCACCCTGGTCAGCGCGCGGCGCTGGAAGTCGGCCCGCACCGGGCTGGAGGTGCTGCGCGCGCTGCAGGCCGCGCGCGAGGCGCGGGGCGCCGAGGCGGCAATCTACATTGGCTTGGCGCCGCTCAGCGAGCAGGCCTTGCCTTTTGCCCAGGCGCAAGGTCTGACCCTCTGGCAGGCTGCCGAGCTGGCCCAGCGCCTACGGGGCCTGCCGCTGGTGCGGCGCTAGGGTCTGCAGACGCTCGCGCTCCTGCGCGATGAGGCGTGCAAAGTCCTCCGCGCTGCCGCCACCGGGCAGATTGCTGCTGGCCGCCAGACGCTCGGCCAGGGCGGGCTCGCGCAGCAGCGCGTTGAGCAGGGTGTTGAGCCGCTGCAGGCGCGGCGCGGGCAGGCCGCGCGGCGCGAAGAGGCCAAAGGTGGAATGCAGATTGGCGCTGGCAAAGCCCAGCTCGGCCAGCGTGGGCACCTCGGGCAGGGCGGCCAGGCGCTGCGGCGCCCCCACGGCCAGGGCGCGCAGCCGGCCCTGACGCAGGTACTGCAGGGTCTGGGGCGCCACATTGGAGCTCAGCACCTCGAACTGCCCGCCCAGCGCGTCATTGAGCTGCTGGCCACCGCCCTTGTAGGGCACATGGGTGATCTGCACGCCGGCGGCACGCGCCACCTCCTCCAGCACGCGGTGGCCCACGGTAGCCTGGCCCGAGCTGGCCCAGCGCAGGCTGCCCGGCGTGCTGCGCGCGCGGGCCAGCAGCTCGGGCAGCTCCGGGCTGGCGGGGCCGGCCAGCAGGAGCACGGGGGTGTGCATCACCGCCATCACGGGCTGGAAGTCGCGCGCCGCGTCATAAGCCGGCTTCATCAGCAGGGGCGCCAGCACCAGGGGACTGATGGCGCTGAAGCACAGGGTGTGGCCATCGGGCGCGGCGCGGGCCAGCGCCTCCATGGCGGCCACGCCGCCGGCCCCGGCGCGGTGCTCCACCAGCACCGGCACCTGGAGCCGGGCCGTGAGGCCCTGGGCCAGCAGGCGGGCGGTCTCGTCACTCACGCCGCCGGGCGGGTAGGCCACGATCAGGCGCAGCGGCCGCTCGGGCCAGGCGCGGGCCAGACCGGGCAGCAGCAGCGCCGCGCCGCCGGCCGTCAGGCGCTGGAGCGACTCACGCCGGCTGACCATGGCGGGCCGCGATCTCGCGGGCCAGGCTCAGAAAGGTCTGCATGGGGCCGGCCTGGTCGGCGCCGCGGTAGCACAGGCTCAGCGGCGCTTCCAGCAGGGCGTCCCGGGGCAGGGGACGGTAGAGCACCGAATGCGCGTGCACGCCGCGCATGGAGGCCGGCACGATGGAGAGGCCGGCGCCGGCCGCCACCAGGTTCAGATTCGTCATCATGCGCTCCACCTCGGCGGCGATGCGGGGCTGCACGCCCTCGCGCTCGCACAGGGCCAGCAGATTGGCGTAGAGGCCCGGCGCGCCGGGGCGGCGCACCAGGATCAGGGCCTCGCCCGCCAGATCGTGCCAGGCGATGGGCGTGCTGCGGGCGCGCGGCACGCGGGCCAGGCGATGGTCCAGGGGCAGGGCCAGCAGGGCGGGCTCGCTGAGCAGGGTCTCGAAGATCAGGCCCTCGGGCCGCGCCACCGGCACGCGCAGAAACGCGCAGTGCAGGCGCGCCTTGGCCACGGCCTCGATCAGGGCGGCGGCGCTGTCCTCGCTGAGCGTGAGGGCGATGCCGGGATGCTTGCTGCGGCAGGCGCGCAGCACCTCGGGCGTGTAGCCATGGGCGGCGGCCGAGCTGGTGAAACCCACCGAGAGCAGGCCTTGCTGGCCGCTGGCCAGGCGGGCCATGCGCTCGCGCATCTCACCAAAGTCCTGCAGCAGGCGCCGCGCCTCCACGAGGAAGAGCTGGCCCGCCTCGGTCAGGCTCACGCCCTTGGGGTGGCGCTGCAGCAGGCTCATGCCCAGCTGGGTTTCCAGGGCCTTGATCTGCTGGCTGAGCGGCGGCTGCTGCATGCCCAGCTGGGTGGCCGCCCGGGTCATGTGCCCGGCCTCGGCCACCGCCACGAAGTAGCGCAGCTGGCGTAAGTCCATATGCAAAAGGTATGCAGATTGGTGGTTCAGTGTATTTGACGCTATGAGGTCCCGTCTCTAAGGTGTGGCCCCACAAGAACTCAGGAGACAGCACATGAAGATCCGAACGGCCCTCCTCCTGCTGGGCCTGGCCGCCTGCAGCCTGGGCGCGCGCGCCGAGCCGGTGAGCGTGCTCTTTGTGGGCAATAGCTACACCTTCGGCCGGGTGGAACCGGTGATGAGCTACAACGCCGCCCAGGTCAGCGATCTCACCGCGGCCATGTGGCAGGCCAACCCCAGCGGCAGCAATGCCTTCGAACCCCATCCCTGGGGCGGGGTGGCGGGCATCTTCAAGCAGTTCACGGTGCAGGCGGGCCTGGACTACCAGGTGGCCCTGTCCACCCGCAATGCGGCTTCGCTGCGCGGGCATTTCCTCAACACCAATGCGGCCGGCTGGGACCTGCGCGGCAATATCGCCTCCCAGACCTGGGGCAAGGTGGTGCTGCAGGAGCAGAGCGACGAGCCCCTGCCCAAGCAGGCCGGTCTGGCCTCCAACCCCGCCTACTTCAGCACCTACGCCGACCTGATCGAGGACTATGTGCACCAGGGCCAGGCCCTGAGCTACCGCGAGCGCGACCTGATCGGCGGCAGCAATGCCGCCTGCGCCGCGCTCACCGGTGCCAGCACCACCACCTGCGGCACCTTGCGCAGCATCGCGGCCAACACGAACGCCAGCGCCGCCACCGAGATGTACCTCTACCAGACCTGGGCCCGGCCCAATCTGGTCAATGCGCCCTTCACCACGGTGACGGACCCGCTCACCGGGGCCGTGAGCTTCACCAGCACGCCGGCCCCGTCCTTCTACCCCTCGCTGCAGGCCATGAGCGAGGATCTGCGGGCCGCCTACGCCGCGGCGGCCCAGCAGGCGGCGGCCGATGGCAGCGGAGGCTTCAAGGCCATCGCGCCGGTGGGCGAGAGCTTCATGCGCGCCATCGCGGCCGGCGTGGCCACACCGGACCGGTACGCTGCCAATGCCGGCAGCGACGGCCTGATCGACCTCTGGTTCGACGACGGCACCCACGCCAGCAAGTACGGCTCCTACCTCAGCGCCCTGACCCTTTTCGGTACCCTGACGGGCCTGGACCCGGCCTCGCTGGGCGCGGCCGAGATCGCGGCGCGCGATCTGGGCATCAGCCCCGCCCAGGCTCTGGCCCTGCAGCGCGTGGCCAGCGATCAGCTGGGCTTTGCGCCGGCCGTGCCCGAGCCCGAGACCTATGCCCTGATGCTGGCGGGCCTGGGCCTGCTGGCCTTTCTGAAGCGCAAGAGGATGATGCCGCGATGAGTCGATGCATGGTTCTGGCCGGCCTGCTGGCCCTGGCCGGCTGCGCGCAGACGGCGCGCCCGGTGGAGACTCCGTCCACCGAGGCCGCGCCCCAGGCGCGCGCCTGCCCCGAGGGCCTGCCGGCGCAGACCCGCTGCCTGGGCGGGCGTGACAGCGCCGGGGCCTTCTACCTGATCGCCATCCCGCCGGACTGGCAGGGCGAGTTGGTGCTGCACAGCCATGGCGGCCCCTTCCTGGGGGAGCCCACGATGAAGCGGGTGGAGGAAGACCTGCAGCGCTGGTCCATCATGCCGCGCGCCGGCTATGCCTGGGCCGGCTCCAGCTTCCGCCAGGGCGGGGTGGCGGTGCGCGCGGCGGCCGAGGACAGCGAGCGCCTGCGCCGGCTCTTTGTGCAGCATGTGGCGCGCCCGCGGCTGACCCTGTTGCACGGCCAGTCCTGGGGCGCCAGCGTGGCGGCCCTGGGCGCTGAGATGTACCCCCAGGCCTATGACGGCGTGCTGCTGACCAGTGGCGTGCTGGCCGGCGGTACGCAGGCCTACGACTTCCGCCTCGATCTGCGGGTGATCTACCAGTACCTGTGCCAGAACCATCCCCGGCCCGATGAGCCGGCCTACCCGCTCTGGCAGGGCCTGCCCCAGGGTGCCACCCTGAAGCAGTCCGAGCTGGCCCGGCGCGCCAATGACTGCCTGGGCCTGGACCGGCCCGCGGCCCAGCGCACGCCCGAGCAGGCGCGCAAGCTGCACACCCTGGTCGAGGTGCTGCGCATCCCCGAGCGCAGCGTGCTGGGCCATCTGAGCTGGGCCACCTTCCATTTCCAGGACATCGCCTGGCAGCGCATGGGCGGGGCCAATGTCTTCGGCAACCGCGGCGCGCAGTACCGCGGCTCGGATGATGATGCGGCGCTGAACGCGGGCGTGCTGCGCTACGCCGCCGACCCGGCCGCCGTGGCGCGTTTCGCGGCCGATGCCGACCCGCAGGGGCGCATCGCCGTGCCCGTGCTCACCGTGCATGGCATCGAGGACGCCACCGCCTTTGTGGAAATGCAGCACCGCTTTGCCCAGACCATGGCGCGCGGCGGCAGCGCCGCCAGCCTGGTGCAGACCTACAGCCAGGACCGCGAGCACAGCTACCTCAGCGACGCCAGCTATGTGGCCCTGCTGGAGGCGCTCAAGCGCTGGCTGCGCGAAGGGCACAAGCCCACGCCGGCCGAGGTGGCCGCGGGCTGCCTGGCGGCGCAGGCGCGCTTTCCCTCCAGCTGCAACTTCCGGCCCGACTACCAGCCGGCCCCGCTGGAGACGCGGGTCACGCCGCGCCAGCGGCCCTGAATCCTCGGCCCGTGCCCGCAGTCCTGTGAATCGGGGGCGGCGCGGGTTTGACCCAGTTGCTCGGTGCGAACGTCGCTTCGATATTCGAACCGGCGCAGGCGGACAAGTCCAGAGAGACGGCCCCGAGGGCGTTCTTGTTGTCAGTGGCCCAGGCCCATCCGAATCCGGCGCGAAGACTCCCCCTCTTCCCTATCTAGGAGACCGAGATGAGCGATTCCCCCGAGCAGCAGACTCCCGCCGCCCGTCGGCGCTTTCTGAAGAAGGCCGCCAGCGGCACGGCCGCGGCCGGCGCCCTGGCCGCCCCCATGATTGCCACGGCCCAGACCGTGAGCCTGCGCTTCCAGTCCACCTGGCCCGCCAAGGACATCTTCCACGAGTACGCCAATGACTTCGCCAAGAAGGTGAACGATATGGCCAGCGGACGGCTGAGGATCGAGGTCCTGCCGGCGGGCTCGGTGGTGCCCGCCTTTCAGCTGCTGGATGCAGTGAACAAAGGCACGCTGGACGGCGGCCATGGCGTGGTGGCCTACCACTACGGCAAGAACTCCGCCCTGGCCCTGTGGGGCTCGGGTCCGGCCTTCGGCATGGACCCGAACATGGTGCTGGCCTGGCACTACTACGGCGGCGGCAAGGCCCTGCTGGAGGAGATCTACAAGTCCATCAATATGGACGTGCTCTCCTACCTCTACGGCCCCATGCCCACCCAGCCCCTGGGCTGGTTCAAGAAACCCATTGCCAAGGCCGCGGATCTGAACGGCCTGAAGTACCGCACCGTGGGTCTGGCCGTGGACGTGTTCACCGAGATGGGGGCGGCCGTGAATCCCCTGCCCGGCGGCGAGATCGTGCCGGCCCTGGACCGCGGCCTGATCGACGCGGCCGAGTTCAACAACGCCTCCAGCGACCGCGTGCTGGGCTTCCCGGACGTGACCAAGAACTGCATGCTGCAGAGCTTCCACCAAAGCGGCGAGCAGTTCGAGATCCTGTTCAACAAAGGCAAGTACGAGGCCCTGCCCGCCGAGCTCAAGGCCATCATCGACTACGCGGTGCAGGCCGCCAGCGCCGACATGAGCTGGAAGGCCATCCAGCGCAACTCGCAGGACTACATCGAGCTCAAGACCAAGGACAAGGTCAATTTCTACAAGACGCCCGACGCCATCCTGCGCGCCCAGCTCGCCGCCTGGGACAAGGTGATCAACAAGAAGGCCGGCGAGAACCCGCTGTTCAAGAAGGTGCTGGACTCGCAGCGCGCCTTCGCCCAGCGCGCCGGCCAGTGGCAGAACGACTATATGGTCGACTTCAAGATGGCCTGGAACCACTACTTCGGCAAGAAGGGCTGAGCCCCGCCGGTGCCTGACCGAGGCCGGGGCCGCGCCGCTGCGCGGCCCCGGGTGCTGTTGCCAAGAACAAGGACGTCGTGATGCAAGCTCTGCTGCTTGCGGTGGACAGGCTGTCGACCTGGCTGGGTCAGCTCTTTGCCTGGGCCATCGTGCTTCTGACCGGACTGATCAGCTGGGAGGTCTTCTCCCGCTATGTGCTCAACAAGCCGCATGCCTGGGTGCTGGACGCCCAGATCATGCTCTACGGCACGCTCTTCATGATGGCCGGGGCCTACACCCTGGCCAAGAACAACCATGTGCGTGGTGATGTGCTCTACGGCTTCTTCCAGCCGCGCACCCAGGCCTGGGTGGACCTGCTGCTCTACCTGGCCTTCTTCCTGCCCGGCATCGTGGCGCTCACCTGGTCGGGCTGGGGCTTTGCCCAGGAGTCCCTGGCCATCCGTGAGCAGACCTTCTCGGCCGAGCCCCTGCCCCTGTATCCCTTCAAGTTCGTGATCCCGGTGGCTGGCGCCATGCTGCTGCTGCAGGGCCTGGTGGAGATCGTGCGCTGCCTGATCTGCATCCGCGATGGCGCGTGGCCCTCGCGCGTGCAGGACGTGGAGGAGGTGGATGTGGACAAGCTCAAGGCCATGGTCCACGCCAGCCCCAGCCCGGCGGAGGACGCGCGATGAACATCAAGATCCGCAAGGAACTATGGTTCGGCTTTGCCCTGATGGCCCTGATCCTGGCCGGCGCGGCCGTGCTGCTGCTCAGTGCCGAGCAGGTCACGCGCGGCCATCTGGGCCTGCTGATGCTCTCCCTGGTGGTGGTGGCCATCATGCTGGGCTTTCCCACGGCCTTCACGCTGATGGGCATGGGCATGATCTTCACCTGGCTGGCCTACGACCGCGACACCGGCAAGACCCTGACCCTGATGGTGCAGTCGGCCTTCAAGGTCATGGGCAACGATGTGCTGATCTCCATCCCCCTGTTCGTCTTCATGGGCTATCTGGTGGAGCGGGCCAATCTGATCGAGAAGCTCTTCCGCTCCCTGCACCTGGCCATGGCCCGGGTGCCGGGCTCGCTGGCGGTGGCCACGCTCTTCACCTGCGCCGTGTTCGCCACGGCCACCGGCATCGTGGGGGCCGTGGTCACGCTGATGGGCCTGCTGGCCCTGCCGCAGATGCTCAAGGCCGGCTACGACGTGCGCATCTCTGCCGGCGCCATCACCGCGGGCGGCTGCCTGGGCATCCTGATACCGCCGTCGGTCATGCTCATCGTCTACGGCGCCACGGCCGGCGTCTCGGTGGTGCAGCTCTATGCCGGGGCCTTCTTCCCCGGCCTGATGCTGGCGGGCCTCTACATCGTCTACGTGATCGTGCTGGCCAAGCTCAAGCCGCATCTGATGCCGCCCCTGCCCCTGGAGCAGCGGCACGTTGAGCTGCCCGCCGCCACTCAGCCGCTGGCCCAGAACCGGTCCGTGCGGGCGCTGCCGGCCCTGCTGAGCGCGCTCAAGGGCCGGCGCAACGAGCAGGTGCCGCTGGGCCATCTCCTGCGCCAGCTGGGCGTGACCCTGCTGCCCCTGCTGCTCTTTGTGCTGGTGGCGCTGTGGAGCCACCGCAGCCTCACCGCGCCGGTGGTGGCCGAGGCCGCCTTTGTGCCGCAGCAGGAGCAGTCGCAAGCCAGCGGTGGCAGCGGCCTGGCCGAGCCCCCGGGGGCCGAGGAGGCGCCCGCGGGGACGTCGGGCCTGAGCCTGCCACCCGGGGCCGAGGAGGAGGCCGCCAGCGCCCCCGCCGAGGCTGCTGCCGTGGCCGAGCCGCCCGGAGCCCGCGAAGCGGCCGAGAGCGCCGGCCCACGCGAGGCGCCGCGGGCCTTCTGGATCGGCCTGGGCGCCGGGGCTCTGGCCCTGCTGGCCTTCTATGCCCTGCTGAGCTTCGAGCGGCTCGAGATCTTCAAGATGCTGCTGGCCTCCTTCTTCCCGCTGGTGGTGCTGATCCTGGCGGTGCTGGGCTCCATCGTCTTCGGCCTGGCCACGCCCACCGAGGCCGCGGCCGTGGGCGCCAGCGGCGGCCTGCTGCTGGCGGCGGCCTATAAGCAGCTGAACTTCACGGTGGTGAAGGAGTCGGTCTTCCTGACGGCCAAGACCAGTGCCATGGTCTGCTGGCTCTTTGTGGGCTCGGCCATCTTCTCGGCGGCCTTTGCCCTGCTGGGCGGGCAGGAGCTGGTGGAGCGCTGGGTCATGTCCATGAACCTGAGCAAGACCGAGTTCCTGATCCTCTCGCAGTTCATCATCTTCATCCTGGGCTGGCCGCTGGAGTGGACCGAGATCATCGTGATCTTCATGCCCATCTTCATCCCGCTGCTGGACAACTTCGGCATCGATCCCCTGTTCTTCGGCCTGCTGGTGGCCCTGAACCTGCAGACCGCCTTCCTGAGCCCGCCGGTGGCCATGGCGGCCTTCTACCTCAAGGGCGTGAGCCCGCCCCATGTGACGCTGAACCAGATCTTTGCCGGCATGCTGCCCTTCATGGGCATCCAGGTCATCGCCATCGTGTTGCTCTACCTCTGGCCGGGCATCGGCCTGTGGCTGCCGCAGCTGCTGTACGGGCGTTGAGGGTTCAGGCGTCCTCGGCCAGCCGGGCGCGGTTGCGCCCGGCCGCCTTGGCGCCGTAGAGCGCCGCATCGGCCCGGCGCAGCAGCGTGGTGGCCACGGCGGCATGAGGGCCGGGGCTGGCCGCCTCGCGCGTGAGCACCGCCACGCCGATGCTCAGGCTCACCCGCAGCGCCGGCGCCAGTGCCGCCCAGTCCTGCGCCGCCACCTGCTGGCAGAGCTTGTCGGCCAGGGTCAGGGCTTGCGCGGGGTCGGTGTCGGGTAGCAGCAGGGCGAACTCATCACCACCGAAGCGGGCCGGCAGATCGGTGGCGCGCAGGGCCTGGCGCAGGGCCTGGGCCACGCGGCGCAGCACGGTGTCGCCCACACCGTGGGAGTGGCCATCATTGATCTGCTTGAAGTGGTCCACATCGATGAGGGCCAGGGCCAGCGGGCCACCGTGGCGCAGCGCGCGTTCCACCTCCAGATGCAGGCGCTGGTCGAAGGCGCGGCGGTTGGCGATCTCGGTGAGACCGTCCTCCAGGCTCTGGCGCTCCAGCTCGGCCAGCAGGGCGCCGCGCTGCTCGTCGGCCGCCACCAGGCGGGCATTCAGCGCGGCCAGGGTCTGCTCGCGCTCGCGTGCCGAAGCCAGCTCGGCCTCGCTGCGCTCCAGCTGCAGCCGTGATTCCAGCAGCTGCAGCTGCGAGGCCGCGGCCTGGCTGCGGTGTTCCAGGGCCAGGGCATGAAAGCGCTTGTGCAGGGCCAGGGCCTCGACGGGCCGGCCGAGGTCTTCCAGCGTGGCACTGAGCTGCTCCAGGATCTGGGCATGGGTCTCGGCCAGCTGCAGCTCGGCGCACAGGCGATCGGCCGCTTCCAGGGTCTGGCGCGCCTCCTCCAGCGCGCCCTGGCGGCGCAGCACCTCGCCCAGGGTGCCCAGGGTCACGGCCTCCAGGCGGCGCCCCGGCAGCCGGCGGGCCAGGCGCAGCTGCTCCTGCAGATGATCGCGGGCGCGCGCCCACTCGCCCAGGCCGCGCAGGGCGGCGCTGAGCGTGTCCATGCAGATCACGGCGAAGGCCGGATCGGCCTCGCGCTCGGCCAGGGGCAGGGCGCGCTCCAGCAGGGCGATGGCGCTGCGGCCGTGCAGGGCGCTTTCCGCGGCGCGGCCGGCTTCACCCAGGCGCCGCGCCAGGCAGACATGGGCATAGGCGCGGTTGTTCAGCACCGAGGCCATGTGATACGTGTCGCCCAGGGCCTCGTAGAGCGGCAGCACCTGCTCGCCCAGGGCGATGGCGCGTTCGTCATCGCCCAGCTGGTTGGCCACGATGGCGATATTCATCATCGCGTCGGCCTCGCCCGTGCGGTCGCCGATTTCGCGGCTCAGGCGGCGTGCCGCCTCGAACTCGGCCAGCGCCGCCTCATGCTGGCCCAGCAGGCACAGGCTGATGCCCAGATGACTCAGGGCCTGGGACTGCTGGGCCTGCAGGCCGCTCTCGGGTGGCAGCTGGGCAAACAGCTCCTGGGCCCGGCGTCCCGCCCGGGCGGCAGCCGCCAGCTCGCCGGCATTGCGCAGGCACTGGCCCTGGGCCGCAAGCGCCTGGGCCTGCAGGCCGGCCTCGCCCAAGGCCAGCGCCTGCTCCGCGGCCTGTGCGGCCAGGGCGGCACCGCGGGCCGGGTCCTGGTTGCGCAGAGCCCGTGCCAGGGCCAGGGCGGCGGCGGCCTGCTCGCGCGGCGCGGTGGCGCGGGCGAGGGTCTGGTCCAGCTCGCTCAGCGTGGGGGAGGGCAGGGTGGCATGCGACATGGTGGCCGCATTCTCGGTCAGCGCCGGTGACGCTGGCGTGAGGCTCAGGCCGGCTCCCGCTCCAGGCGGAAGGTCTCCACCATGGCCGCCAGGCGCTGGGCCTGCTCCTGCAGGCTGGCCGCGGCCGCAGCGCTTTCCTCCACCAGGGCGGAGTTCTGCTGGGTCATGGCGTCGAGCTGGCTCACGGCCACATGGACCTGGGCAATGCTCTGGCTCTGCTCGCGCGAGGAGGTGCTGACCTCGCCCAGCACATCGGTCACGCGGCGCACGCTGGCCACCACCTCCTCCATGGTGCTGCCGGCGCGGCCCACCAGGCTGGAGCCCGTGTCCACCTCGCCCACGCTGCTGCCGATCAGCGTCTTGATCTCCTGCGCCGCCTTGGCCGAGCGCTGGGCGAGTTCGCGCACTTCCTGCGCCACGACCGCAAAGCCCTTGCCGGCTTCACCCGCACGCGCGGCTTCCACGCCGGCATTGAGCGCCAGAAGATTGGTCTGGAAGGCGATGTCGTCGATCACGCCGATGATGTTGGAAATGCGGCCCGAGCTCTGGTGGATGCGCCCCATGCTGTCCACCACCTGGCCCACGACCTGGCCGCCGCTCTGGGCCACCTCGGCCGCGCTGAGCGCCAGCTGGTTGGCCGTGGCGGCGGCATCCGAGGAGTTGCGCACCGTGGCGGTGAGCTGCTCCATGGTGGAGGCGGTTTCCTGCAGATTGCTGGCGGTTTCCTCGGTGCGCTCGGACAGGCTCTGGTTACCCT